>NZ_JADYVF010000050.1:0-935 GCF_020193625.1 Bradyrhizobium sp. IC3123
CCGCTTCGCTTCGGAAACGTCCATGCCGCCGAATTTGGCCTTCCAATTGTAGATCGTCGCCTCGGAAACACCGTGCTTGCGAGCCAGGTCGGCTGTCTTCGCCCCAGCCTCATGCTCCTTCAATACCGCGATAATCTGCTCTTCCGTGAACCTTGCTCGCTTCATCTGTCCGTCCTTCTTCGGCCGGACTCTAACTCCTTCTGGAGGAAATACGCAGTGGCAGGTCACGGGTTGCTTTTAGCCCTCAACTTAACGCGTGCGTCAATAGCTTCGTCGGAGCGAGTCTACCGTTCCTTCCTTCGATCAAAGCTGTATTAAGAGCAAACTTGGGCGACTTGGGGCGGTGGGCCGATCGGCCCACCGGCATCGACCGTTAGATCGCCGAAAGACCAGGTTCTATTAACGTGCCGAAGGAGCGCACTGAGTTGTGGGACGCCGCATTGCGCGACACGGGCTCCAGCCTCGACCTCTCCAAGCACTGAATCCGGCAGCACAGTTCGTCGACGACGCATGTAACCGAGCCGCCGACCTTGCCCCACGGGCTTAATCCAGTTTGAAGTTGGTTCTGGCCCACGAGAAGGACCAGAGCATGAAGGCAGCCGCTTTTCGGAAGAGCAGAACATCGGGATTTGAAGGAGCACGAGGCCGGCGCCGCAAGCACGGCGTCAGCGACGCGAGCATCTACAAATGGAAGGCGAAGTTCGGTGGTATGGAGGTGTCGGAGGCCAAGCGGCTGAAGGCGCTGGAGGATGAGAACACGCGGCTGGGGCGGCTGCCATGCTCGACAATGTCGCGCTGAAGGACTTGCTGAGAAAGAATGTATGGTCCGCACCGTCCGTGCAAGGGTCGTAACAGCGAAAATGACGCTTCCAGTTGCATAAATGTATCCGGCCTCTCGCGAGCGGACTGCTGTTGCAGCCAGGCCATGATGAGAT
>NZ_JADYVF010000051.1:0-777 GCF_020193625.1 Bradyrhizobium sp. IC3123
TGCAGCAAGAGCGTTGTATGCGTCCTCCAATGCTTCCAGGAATAGCCGATAGCCCATCCCATCCACTACGAAATGATGCACCAGTACCAGCAGATAATAATCGCCGCTTTCCGAAGCACGGAAGGCCACGACGTGAACGAGAGGCGTGTGGCCGTCAAACCGAAACATGTGTTGACGTCTTGCCGAGACGCTCTCGATTGTCCTGCGCTGGTCTGGGCCGGTCATCCGGACGAGATCGATCTCCTCCACGATGCGCTCGGCCGGACAAGCGCCAATCCCCAGCCGTAGTCCATCTTGGGTTCGGGCAACGCGGAGCCTGAGGCCTTCGTGCCTCTCGATGACATGGGCGAGAGCGCGGTCCAGGATATTGATGTCCAGGATGCCGCTGCGCAAGAAGAACAGATCGCCGAGGTTAAAATGCTCGTCAAAGCCGACAAGAGAATTCCAAAACGATATTACGGGGGGCACAGGCAGTAAGCCGTCCGCGGAAGCCACGTTGTGGGGTGCCGCCTCCGCTTCCCCGGCCGCCAACTCCCTGATGGTCGGTGTTCGATAAAGCTGGTTGACGGTGAGCGCGCCAGCGTGACGCAACGTACGCTGAGAAGAGAATCGCCGCCGATATCAAAGAAACTGCTGTCGATTCCCACCCGCTCGGCGCCTAATAGATCCTCCCAGATCCGAGCAAGAACCCGCTCGTTCCTGGTGCGGGGCTCAGCAGATGGACTAGTTTCTATCTCGCGGTAAGGAACGGAGGAAAGGCGAGCACGGTCTATCTTT
>NZ_JADYVF010000052.1:0-717 GCF_020193625.1 Bradyrhizobium sp. IC3123
TTCAATGCTTTGATGCTCCGCCATGCACCAATCTTGAATTGATCGATGTATCTCATCTCACCTCCTCCGAGGCTGAGGAGCTCATCGCACAGTTTCGGCGAACGGAGCTGAAAGACAATTTCGATCTTGGACAGGACCACTTGTTTCGCGCGCGCATGGTCCGGCTTGGTCCTGACAATCATCTCATATTGATCACCGCTCATGAAATCATCGTCGATGCCTGGTCCATCTCTGTGCTGCTCAGAGATCTTCAGCAAAGGTACGTAGATGCCGTGGCGTTTTGCCCAGAGAACCGTGCGTCACTCTCGGGCTACGCGGCGTGGGAAAAACGACACGTTTCTCCAGAGGCGCTGGAGAGCCAACGTCACTATTGGCGTCGTCAGATTGGTGATGATCCGCCGGTGCTTTCGCTTGGAACGGGACGAGCGCGCCCGCAGACAAATTCATACCGCGGCGCCTCGCATCCAGTGCTGCTTGGCGGCGATCTTTCCAGTCGTGTAAGAGAATTTGCGCGCCGCAACAGCTGCACGATCGACAACGTCAAACTCTACGTGCTCGATGCACGATTGAAGAGAGTGCCTGTTGGAGCGTCCGGCGAACTGTGCATCGCGGGCCGCTGTCTGAGCGCTGGGTATTGGCAGGATCAAGATCGGACTGACCGCTGTTTCCTGCCGAATCCGTATGATGGCGGACAATACGATGTGCTTTATCGAAGTG
>NZ_JADYVF010000053.1:0-703 GCF_020193625.1 Bradyrhizobium sp. IC3123
AGCAGTCCGGCCAGGCTGAGCGCCAGAGCCGGGAGTTTTCGCCCGAACGTCTCGTCCCCGATATCTGCAGAGGATGCTGATCGGCCTTGGCCGATCAGCATTCTTCTTCGCTCGCCTAACGCGACGTTGCAAGGCGCGCCTCATCGAGGCGCGCGGACATCTTCGCCTTGATCCGCTGCAACGCGCGCTGCTCGATCTGCCGGACGCGCTCGCGCGAGATGGCGAACTTGCCGGCGAGCGCATCCAGCGTCTGCTGCGGCTCGCCGAGATATCGCGCCTCGACGATGCTGCGCTCCCGCGGTGACAGCGCAGCGAGTGCATCGGCGAGGGCAGCCTTGGTGCGTTCACGGTCGGCCGCGTCCAGGAGCAGACTTTCCGGATCGGGAGAGGGATCCACGAGCCGGTCCTGCCATTGGTCGCCTTCCGTCTCGACGCTGATCGGCGCGTTGAGCGAGATGTCGCCGCGCAGCCGGCCGTTCATCTCGGCGACGTCGGCTTCCCTGACGTCGAGATGTTTGGCGATAGATGTCAGCTGATCCGTCCGGAGATCGCCATCCTCCGCGACGCCAAGTCTGCTCTTCAGCTTGCGCAGGTTGAAGAACAGCTTCTTCTGCGCAGCAGTGGTGCCCAGCTTGACGAGCGACCATGATCGCAGGATGTATTCCTGAACCGAGGCCTTGATCCACCAGGAGGCATAGGTCGC
>NZ_JADYVF010000054.1:0-703 GCF_020193625.1 Bradyrhizobium sp. IC3123
AGCAGTCCGGCCAGACCGAGCGCAGGAGCCGGGAGTTTTCGCCCGAACGTCTTGTCCCCGATATCTGCAGAGGATGCTGATCGGCCTTGGCCGATCAGCATTCTTCTTCGCTCGCCTAACGCGACGTCGCAAGGCGCGCCTCATCGAGGCGCGCGAACATCTTCGCCTTGATCCGCTGCAACGCGCGCTGCTCGATCTGTCGGACGCGCTCGCGCGAGATGCCGAACTTGCCGGCGAGCGCATCCAGCGTCTGCTGCGGCTCGCCGAGATATCGCGCCTCGACGATGCTGCGCTCCCGCGGTGTCAGCGCAGCGAGTGCATCGGCGAGGGCAGCCTTGGTGCGTTCACGGTCGGCCGCGTCCAGCAGCAGACTCTCCGGATCGGGAGAGGGATCCACCAGCCGGTCCTGCCATTGGTCGCCTTCCGTCTCGACGCTGATCGGCGCGTTGAGTGAGATGTCGCCGCGCAGCCGGCCGTTCATCTCGGCGACGTCGGCTTCCCTGACGTCGAGATGCCTCGCGATAGATGTCAGCTGATCCGTCCGGAGCTCGCCATCCTCCGCAACGCCAAGCTTGTTCTTCAGCTTGCGCAGGTTGAAGAACAGCTTCTTCTGCGCAGCAGTGGTGCCCAGCTTGACGAGCGACCATGATCGCAGGATGTATTCCTGAACCGAGGCCTTGATCCACCAGGAGGCATAGGTCGC
>NZ_JADYVF010000055.1:0-651 GCF_020193625.1 Bradyrhizobium sp. IC3123
CGTTGCGGCGGGAGATCTCCAAGAGCTGGTTGCGGGTCAGGACCAGCTCGGAGACCATGGTCATCAGGTGCTCCAGCGTATCCACGTTGACGCGGATCGACTGGTTGGCGATGCGGTCGCCCTCGCCCGCCATCTCGTCGGCCATCGACTTCTTCGGCGCGGCCTTCTCCTTGGCGGGCTTTGCGGCTTCAGCAGCCGGCTCGGCCTTAACCTCAGCCTTGGCCACGGGCGCGGGCACCGGCGCTTCGATCGCGGTCTCGCGGAAGGCGCGCTCGAGCTCGTCGAGCGAGACCTCGCCCGGACGCAGCGGACGCTCCAGGGTCTGATCGACCAGCGTGCCCATGGTCATCTCCTTGGCGGGGGCGGCTGGAGCGGCGGGTGCTTCCGGCACCAGCGGCGGCGCATCGGCAACGGGAGCAGCAGTGCCGGCTGTCGGCATCGGCTCCGCCGAGCCTGACATGGCCGCCATGCCCTGCTCGACCATTGCTTCCAGCTTGTCGATGAGATCGCGGTCGTTGCCTTCCGGCTCGGCCTCGGTCGCCTCCAAGCCAGCCAAAATCTCCTTGATGCGGTCGATCGAGGACAGGATCACCGTCACCGCCTCGGCAGTCACAGGCATGCCGTCACGGAATTTGCCCATCAGGGTCTCGC
>NZ_JADYVF010000056.1:0-627 GCF_020193625.1 Bradyrhizobium sp. IC3123
CGTCGTCGACGATGTTGAGGATGCGGAAGCGTCGGCCATTGGCGAACTGGTCGTGGACGAAGTCCAGCGACCAGCGCGCGTTCGGCCTCGCCTCGACCAGGATCGGGGCACGGGTCCCCACGGCCTTGCGGCGAGCCCGCCGTTTGCGGACGGTGAGCCCTTCCTCGCGGTAAAGCCGGTAGATCCGGTTGATCCCCGATGGCTCGCCCTCCCGCCGCAGTAAGACGAACAACCGGCGATAGCCGAAACGCCGCCGCTCGTTGGCAAGATCGCGCAATCGGCCATGCAGAACTGCGTCCGGCGGGCGGCTGGAGCGATAGCGAATCATCTTCCGATCCGCCCCCACGATCGAGCAGGCCCGCCGTTCCGACAGGCTCATGACGGCCTGCAGATGCGCGATCGCAGCGCGCTTGGCGGCGGGCCCTACCATTTTTTTGAAAGGAGCTCGCGAAGTGCGGCCGCATCGAGCATCTGCTCGGCCAGAAGCTTCTTCAGCTTCCCGTTCTCCTCTTCCAAGGCCCTCAGCCGCTTCGCTTCGGAAACGTCCATGCCGCCGAATTTGGCCTTCCAATTGTAGATCGTCGCCTCGGAAACACCGTGCTTGCGAGCCAGGTCGGCTGTCTTCGC
>NZ_JADYVF010000057.1:0-603 GCF_020193625.1 Bradyrhizobium sp. IC3123
GCGTCGGCATGGACGTGGTCCGCACCAATATCGACCAGATCGGCGGCACCATCGACATCAAGAGCGTGGCCGGCGAAGGAAGCTCCGTCACCATCAAGATCCCGCTGACGCTCGCCATCGTCTCGGCCCTGATCGTCGAAGCCGCCGGCGACCGCTTTGCGATCCCGCAGCTCTCGGTCGTGGAATTGGTCCGCGCCCGCGCCAACTCCGAGCACCGCATCGAGCGCATCAAGGACACCGCGGTGCTCAGGTTGCGCAACAAGCTCCTGCCGCTGATCCATCTGAAGAAGCTCCTGAAGATCGACGACGGCGCGGCCTCCGATCCCGAGAACGGCTTCATCGTGGTGACGCAAGTCGGCAGCCAGACCTTTGGCATCGTCGTCGATGGCGTGTTCCACACCGAAGAAATCGTGGTCAAGCCGATGTCGACAAAACTGCGTCACATCGACATGTTCTCCGGCAACACCATTCTGGGTGATGGCGCGGTCATCATGATCATCGATCCCAACGGCATCGCCAAGGCGCTCGGCGCCGCCGGCTCCTCGGCCCATGGCATGGGTGACGAAGCGGCCGGCCATCACATCGGAAGTGGCGAGCAGACCA
>NZ_JADYVF010000058.1:0-595 GCF_020193625.1 Bradyrhizobium sp. IC3123
GCGTTTGGGCCGAACCCGTTCTCAAACGACCCGTCGTTCGGGCGCCTATACCGGACAGGTGATCTTGGGCGCGTTCGTTCCGACGGGCTTCTGGAATGTCTCGGTCGACGGGATCGTCAGGTTAAAAGTCGCGGGCACAGAATCGAGCTGGGAGAAATCGAAGCTCGTTTGTCCGCTCATCCTTCGGTGCATGGCGCCGTCGCACTCGCCTCTGTCTGCGCAGGTGTAAAGCTTACGGCGCGAGATATAGCTGGGTCGGAGGCGCAAGCCGAATCGCGGCGTCTGGTCGCGTATGTGTCGGCTCCAGCTGAACTGGCGGAAAGCGATCTTCAGAAGTTTCTTGCTGAGGCACTCCCCAGCTACATGCTTCCGGAAAGAATCATCCATGTGGACGATATTCCACTGACCAGGAACGGAAAGGTCGATTTTGCAGCGTTGCCTGACCCGGCCAGTGTTCGGCCGTTATTATCAACGCCCTTCGCGGAGCCGCAATCAGACCTCGAAGTCCGGCTACGTCAAATCTGGTCCGGCATTTTGCGTATCGAGAACATAGGTGTAAATGACCAATTCATAAGCCTTGGCGGAGACTCGCTCC
>NZ_JADYVF010000059.1:0-514 GCF_020193625.1 Bradyrhizobium sp. IC3123
GTCCCAGCTCGTTTTTCGATCCGGAAAAACCTCCAGGCTGGGGCCGATGTGGTCTACTCCGGGCGTAAGCCGCCCCATCAGTACCAGCCCATCTTGAAACAGAGACCAAGCCAACCAGCGAGCGCGATTAGAGCGGCAATGTTGATGTACTTCTGAGCGTCCTGCATCATTGCACCGCAATCAAAGGCGCCCCGCAATTCGGAGCAACGTTGATTTGTCACTACCCGTTCCGCCTCTCTGCCCTTGACCAGATCAACAAGGTTCCGGTTTCTGGCGCTCGGTTCATCGCGGGAGCTCGGGGTTCTCCACCTTATGTGCTTTGGCGTGTTCTTCTCGACCTGCGGGACCATGCGGGCGGGATCGGGACCGCCCGGAACGCCCCTGGGGCCGAGCAGCTCACGCGTAATGTCATCCTCGGTTCTTTCCGGCTCGACGCCGTTGATGGGCCGCTGTCGCACGGGAGCGACCTCCTGATGCCCACGGCAAGCTCAGGTCACCTCAGGCTTGAAGGTCT
>NZ_JADYVF010000005.1:0-649280 GCF_020193625.1 Bradyrhizobium sp. IC3123
GCCGCAGGAAAAGCGCACAGCGTCGCCCTGATCGCTTGCGCCAGGAAGCTCCTTATCTACGCCAACACCGTTGTTGCCCGAGGTACGCCCTGGCGTGAAAATACCGCCGCAACTTAATGGTTGCTACGGGGCCGGAGCAAGGCGTAGACCGCTCCTGCAACTCACTAGCGACTACATCCTGTGGATCATCGCTTGATGTCCCACACGGGGCTGCTAAATCCCCGCCCATGACCTCCCAGCACGACAAAACCTCGGTCGCGGCCATCTCGATCTTCGCCAGCGGCGGCATGGCGGCGGCCAAGTTCGCGGTCGGGATCGCGATCGGCTCGCTGGCGCTGATCTCGGAAGCCCTGCATTCCCTGATCGACCTGGTTGCGACCATCATCACCTGGGCGGTGGTGCGGGTGTCCGACAAGCCCGCCGACGAGGAGCACCATTACGGCCACGGCAAGCTGGAAAGCATCTCCGCGCTCGGCGTCACCGCCCTGCTCTACGTGCTGGCCGGGGGCATCCTGGTTGAGGCCTATAGCCGGCTGCGCGAGGGAACCCCGCCGCCGACCATCTCTGCCGTGCCGTTCGTGGTGCTGGTGATCGATATCGCCGTCAATCTCTGGCGCGCCCGCGCCCTGCACCGTGCCGCGCGGGAGACCAGAAGCCAGGCCTTGGCGGCCGACGCGCTGCATTTCGCCTCGGACGTGATGGGCTCCTGCGCCGTGATCGTGGGCCTGATCCTGGCTGGGCTCGGCTTCTGGTGGGGCGACACCGCGGCGGCCGCAGCGGTTGCGGTGATGATCGCAGCGCTCGGCCTGCGCATGGCCGGCTCGACCGTGCAGACGCTGGTCGATCGCGCTCCCGAAGGCGCGCAGGAGAAGGCCAAAGCGGCGATCCGCAGCGTGCCCGGCGTGATCGACGTCGAACGCTTGCGCGTGCGCATGGTCGGAGCGACCACGTTCATCGACACTATCGCGAAGGTGCCGCGGACCTATCCGATCGACCGGGTCGAGGACATCAAGCGCAACGCGCAGGCCGCCGTCGCCAAGGCTTTCGGCGATGCCGACCTTACCTTCGCCGCAGTGCCCGTCGCGCGCGACAACGAGACCGTGCGCGACCGCATCATGGTGATCGCGCGCAATTCCGCCCTCGCCGTCCACCACGTCACGGTGCACGATCTCGGCGTCAAGCTGATCGTCAGCATCGACCTCGAGGTCGATGCCAACATGCAGCTCGAGGCCGCGCACGACATCGCCAACACGCTGGAGCGCAACATCCAGGAGGAGTTCGGCGAGGACGTCGAGGTCGACGTTCACATCGAGCCGCTGGAACCGGAACTTCCGTTCGGGGTCGATGCCACGCCGGACCGGGTGCGGACCATCGCCGCCGCGCTGACGGAATATGCCGCCGGCAGCGAGATCCACGACATCCACAATGTGCGGGTCCGCAACACCGACGCCGGCGAGATCGTCAACTTCCACTGCCGCGCAACACCGTCGATGAGCGTGATCAAGGTGCACGAGCATGTCGACGCGATCGAGCGTGCGTTGCGGCGCGCGTTCCCGAGCGTGAAGCGCGTCATCAGCCACGCCGAGCCGCCGCGGGCGTGATGAAGAATGCGCGACGAGTCACACGTTCTCGTTTCGGACTCGTTGCACCCGTGCCTTTGCGGACGCGCGACGCACAAACTGCGTGTTGGATAAGAATAATTTCGTGTTAACGATTCGTTGACTCTCGACAGCCCGCGAAAACTGGATTCAAATCGGTGTGATTCGGAAGTGACGTGGGGCTGCTTCCGGAACTCGTTTTTCAGGGGGCCGAAGGCATGTCGCGTGCAGACGCCGCGAACGCGTGCGTCCAATCCGATTCCATCAAGGGATTGGCGCAATCGATCGCGAAACCTGCCTATCATCGGCTGTTGATCGCGGAGCCGGCGCTGCGTCGCGCCGTGCCGACGCTCATCATCGCCTTCCTGATCACGATCTGCCTCGGTGCCTTCGTGCAGGTGGTCGATCAAACGCGCCAGAAGCGGCTGGTGATCCGACACGACATTTCGGCGCTCGGCGACCTGCTCGCCGAGCGCATCGACCGCCTCACTTCGGTTCGCCAGGAGCGGCTCAAGACCATCGAGGGCCTGCCGACGCTGCTGCCTGATCTCATTCCGTCCTGGGCCACGGCCTCGGGCCGGCACGTCATCGTCACCTCCGCCGGCATCGACCGCCGCATCCTCGCGCGCATCCCGGCCGACAGCGACCCCTCGGGCAACGACCGCCTGCTCGATGCGATCACGACCGCGCAGCTGGTCGCGGCGCCGCCACGCGACGCCAACGTCTCCGACCTGACGCTGCCGAGCGGCAACGCGGCGATGGCGACCTCGCGGCAGATCAAGTCACTGCCCGGCTTCGTCACCGTGATCCAGGAGCGCAACGAGCCGATCTGGGGCTCGGACGCCGCGCTTTCAGTGACGCTGTCGGCGACCACGGGCTTCGTCGTCCTGATCCTGGGCTTCGCCTTCCACTGGCAGTCGACCCGCGCCCGCGAAGGCGACCTCATCAACGACGCGGTGCGCGGCCGCATCGACACGGCGCTCAACCGCGGCCGCTGCGGGCTGTGGGACTGGGACCTGTCGCGCGGCCGGATCTTCTGGTCGCAGTCGATGTTCTCGATCCTCGGTCTCGACGGCCGTCACGAACTCCTCACCTTCGGAGAGGTCAATGCGCTGGTGAAGTCCGATGACATCGACCTGTTCGCGATCGCCGACCAGCTCATCTCCGAGAAGATCGACCATATCGACCAGACCTTCCGCATGCAGCATGTCGACGGCCACTGGATCTGGCTCCGCGTCCGCTGCGAGAAGACGCGCGGCGCGACCGATTCCAGCGTGCACCTGATCGGAATCGCCGTCGACATCACCGAGCAGAAGAGCCTCGCCGAAAAGACCGTGGAAGCCGACCTCCGCCTGCGCGACGCGATCGAGACCATTCCGGAGGCCTTCGTGCTGTGGGATGCGAGCGACCGCCTGGTGCTCTGCAACTCGCACTTCCAGCGCCTGCACAAGCTGCCCGACAGCGCCGTCATCCCCGGCACCTCCTACGAGACCGTGCTCGAGGTCGGCCGCATGCCGGAGGTGCGCACCCGCCACAACGAGACCGCGGCCCAAGGCCCGGGGGCGCGCACCTTCGAGGCGCAGCTCGATGACGGCAGCTGGCTGCACATCAGCGAGCGCCGCACCAAGGACGGCGGCTACGTCTCGGTCGGCACCGACATCACCCGCATCAAGGAGCACGAGCAGAAGCTGGTCGACAACGATCTGCGCCTGCGCGCCACCGTCATCGACCTCAAGCGCTCGCAGGCCGCGCTGGAGCGCCAGGCGGTCGAGCTCGCCGACCTCGCCGAGAAGTACCAGCGCGAGAAGACCCGCGCCGAGGAAGCCAACCAGACCAAGTCGAAATTCCTCGCCAATATGAGCCACGAGCTGCGCACGCCGCTCAATGCCATCATCGGCTTCTCCGAGATCATGGGGTCGGGCATGTTCGGCGAGCTCGGCAGCGAGAAGTACCAGGAATACTGCCAGGACATCCTGACCAGCGGCCATTATCTGCTCGAGGTCATCAACGACATCCTCGACATGTCCAAGATCGAGGCCGGCCGCATGAAGCTCGACATGGAAGAGCTCGACCTCGCGCAGACGCTCGCCGAATCGTTGAGGGTCGTCACCGGCCGTGCGCAGGACAAGCACCTGACGCTCGATGCCGACATCGCAAAATCCATCTCGGTCGTCGCCGACCGCCGCGCCACCAAGCAGATCATCGTCAACCTGCTCTCCAACGCCGTGAAGTTCACGCCCGACGGCGGACGGGTCGTGGTGCGCAGCCGGCAGCTCGACGACAGGATCGTGCTGATGATCGCCGACACCGGCATCGGCATCGCACCGCATTCGCTGGCGCGGCTCGGGCGTCCCTTCGAGCAGGTCGAGAGCCAGCTCACCAAGACCTATCACGGCTCGGGCCTCGGCCTTGCCATCGCCCGCTCACTGGCGCAGCTCCACGGCGGCTCGATGCGCCTGCGCTCGAAGATCGAGGTCGGCACCGTCGTCCGCGTGACCCTGCCGCGGGATGCGGTGAAGGCGGCCGGGATATCGGCTGCGGCTTAAAACCGCGAGCAACGATCGAGTCAGTTTCGATCTGGGATGCCCTTCTCCCCTTGTGGGAGAAGGTGGCGCGAAGCGCCGGATGAGGGGTGTCTATCCACGCGCAATACTTTCGGGAGGAGAGATACCCCTCACCCGTCTCGCCGCTACGCGGCGAGCCACCCTCTCCCACAAGGGGAGAGGGGAAGAAGAGCTCTCGGTTCACTCGGCTCAGCCAAAAGACCTTCCGCTTACGATTGCAGTGTCGGCGCGACTTCGCGCGCGACGTTGACCAGCGCTGCAATCAGCGGCGTCATGGGATCGCGTTGCGGGATCACCAGGCCGATGCTGTAATTGACCTCGGGGTCGACGATCGGGATCGAGCGGACGGTGTCCGACAGGCCGAGCGTCTCGGCGAGCTTGGCCGGCATCACGCTGGCCCAGCGCCCGGTCTTGACGTGCGTGAACAGCACCAGCAGCGAGTTCGACGTCAGCGTCGGTGTCGCCTCCGCGCCGACCGATCGCAATGCGCGGTCGATGATGCGGCGGTTCTGCATGTCTGGCGTCAAGAGGCACAGCGGCACTTGCCCGACCTCGGTCCAGGTCACCGTCTCGCGATCGCCGAACATCGCGTCCGGCGCGGTGAGCAGGCGATAGCTCTCGTTGTAGAGCGGGATGGTGCGCACCTTGCCGATCGGCTCGTTCTCGATATAGGTCAGCCCCGCATCCACCTCGAGATTTTCGAGCAGGCCCAGCACCTCGGACGAGGTGGTGGACTGGATGCGGAAGCGCACCTCCGGATGCTTGGCACGGAACGGCGTCGTCAGCGCGGCGACCATGCCGAGCACGGTCGGGACCGCCGCGATCCGGATCTCGCCGGAGAGCTGATGCTTCAGCCCGTTGATCTCGTCGCGCATCGCCCGGGCATCGCCCACGATCCGCCGCGCCCAGTCGAGCGCCCGCTCGCCTTCCGGCGTAAATCCCTGAAAGCGCGAGCCGCGCTGGACCAGCATCACGCCGAGAATTTCCTCGAGCTGCTTGAGCCCGGTCGACATCGTCGGTTGCGTCACGCCGCAGGCCTCGGCCGCGCGTCCGAAATGACGCTCCTTCGCCAGCGCCAGCAATAGTTCAAGCTTGTCGATCAACCGGCCGTCCCCTCGGATTCCATCGTGGCACGCAAGCTAGCACGCCGGGCCTGCACCAACACGCAAAAACCCGCAGCCGACCCAACTTTCATGACCAATCCGTATCGATCGATTGCGGTTGCAAATCGATCGGAATCCGCAATCGCAGCTTCTGAGCGATGAGCTCGGTCACCGCGCTGAAGCAGGCTATGACTCTTCCAGCAGCGCCCTGAACACGCGCCGCACCTCGCTCTGGGTCTCCTTCACCCGCGCCTCCAGCGAGGAGAAATCCGGCGCGTCGCCGGCGCGCGCCATGACGCGCTGCAGGTCGGTGCCGGCGGTATCAGGCTTGAAGCGCTCGCTGACGCAGAGACGCAGGATCTGCGTGAGGTCGTGATAGAGCCGCGCCGCGGCGCGTAGGATCTCCGTCTCCGATTGCGCGAGCACGCCGATCCTGCAGGCATTTTCCAGCACCTGCATGGTGCTGACGTCGAGAATCTCGGGCTTGTCGTGCGCGTGCACGAGCTGGAGATATTGCGCGATGAAGTCGATGTCGACCATGCCGCCGGCGGCATGCTTGAGATCCCAGCAATCGGCCTCGCCCTTCTCCTGCGCGATCGCACGCCGCATGTCGGCGACGTCGTTGGCGGTGATGGCAGGATCGCGGCGGCGGGTCAGGACATCGCGGATGACGCGCTCGATCCGTTCCCGGAATTCGGGCGAAGCCGAGACCACGCGCGCACGCGTCAATGCCATGTGCTCCCAGGTCCAGGCTTCGTTCGCCTGGTAGTCCGCGAACGAGACGAGGCTCGAAGCCACCGGACCTGCGCGTCCCGAGGGCCGCAGCCGCATGTCGATCTCGTAGAGCACGCCGTAATTGGTGCGGGTCGTGAAGGCGCTGATCAGGCGCTGGGTGAAACGGGCGAAATAGTGTGCGCCGTGAAGCGATTTCACCCCGTCGGAGTCCGGATGGTCGCCGTCGAAATCATAGAGCAGGATCAGGTCGAGATCGGACGAGGCCGTCATCTCGCGGCTGCCGAGCCGGCCCATCGCGACGATCGCGGTCTCCTGACCCTTGATGCGGCCGTGCTGGGCGGCGAAGCGATCGGCGACGAGACCGTGCACGGTGTGGACGATTCCCTCCGCGACGTCGGCGAAGGCCGTGCTCGCCTGCTGCGCCGAGACGGTGCCGGAGAGGATGCGTGTGCCGATCAGGAACAGGCTCTCCTGCCCGAACAGGCGCAGGCGATCGAGGAACTCCTCGTATGAGCCGGCGTCCTGCACGGTGGTCGCGAGCCGCCCCGACAATTCCTGCCTGTCGGGCATGGCGCCGAAGAAGCGCGGATCGATCAGGCCGTCCATCAGCTGAGGCTGCCGCGCCAGCATGTCGCCGAGCCGCGGCGCGGCTCCCAGCACCAGCGCCACCAGCGCGACGAGATCGCGGTTCTGGCCGAGCAGCGTGATCAGGCGGCCGCCGCGCTGCAGCGCGCCGAGGAAATGATCGAACGAAACGACGGCGCGATCCGGCTCTTCGGCATGGGCAAGGCCGTCGATCAAGGCCGGCACGAACTCGACGAAGGCGCTTCGCGTCGCCTCAACGCGGAAGACGCGATAGTCGCCGGTGATCCAGTCGCGCACCGTCTGCGCGACCGCGGCGGGCTTCTTGAAGCCGAGCGTCGCGAGGTGCTGCAGCAGGCGCGGATCATCGGGGCCCGCACCGTAGTCGAGCGCCGGCAGCCTCGCCGTGCCGGTGGGGTCATCGCCCTCGAACAGTTTTTCGTAATGGCCCTGGACGATCTGGAGCTGGCGCAAGAGGTCGCGCGCAAAGGCCTCCCGAGTCCGATAGCCGAAGAACCACGCAAAGCGCTCGACCGCTTGCTTGTCCTCCGGCAGCGTGTGGGTTTGCTCGTCGGCGATCATCTGCAGGCGATGCTCGACACGGCGCAGGAATTCGTAGGCGGTCGCCAGCTCGTCACGCGCCGCCACAGTGATCCAGTTGCTGGCGGCGAGCACGTCAAGCGCCCGCAGTGTCGGCCGCACCCGCAATTCCGGATGGCGGCCGCCGGCAATCAATTGCTGGGTCTGCGCGAAGAATTCGATCTCGCGAATGCCGCCGCGTCCGACCTTGACGTTGTGGCCCTCGACCGCAACCTCGCTCTGGCCGCGATAGGTCTGCATCTGCCGCTTCATGTCGTGTACGTCGGCAAGTGCGGCAAAGTCGAGATGCTTGCGCCAGACGAACGGCGCGATCTCGGCGAGCAATGCCTCGCCCGCTTTTGAATCGCCGGCACAGGTCCGCGCCTTGATCATCGCGGCGCGCTCCCAGGTGCGCCCTTCCCGCTCGTAATAGTTCAGCGCGGCGTCCCGCGAGATCGCCACCTGCGTCGAGGACGGATCGGGCCGCAGTCGCAAATCGACGCGGAAGACGTAACCATCATAGGTGCGCTGCTGCAGGATGCGCGCCATGCCTTGCGTCACGCGGACGAAGAACGGCTGCGGCTCGATATCGGGTGCGAGGGTCGTCGCATCGGGATCGAAGAACACGATGAGATCGATATCGCTGGAATAGTTCAGCTCGCCCGCACCCATCTTGCCCATCGCGAGCACGATCAGCCCGCAGCCCTCTTCGGGTGCCTCGGGATTGGGCGGTGAGAGCTTGCCGCGTGCGGCTTCCTGCCGCAGCAGATATTGCAGTGCCGCCTGCACCGAGGACACCGCGACATCGGTCAGCGCCGCCGTCACCCGCATCACCGGCCAGACACCGCCGATATCGCACAGCGCGATCAGGAGCGCAGCCTCAGCCTTCATGCGGCGGAGCAGCCGCATCACCTCGGCCTCCTCCGAAGCCGCGAGCACCGCGCTGCGCGCCTCCGCGATCAGCGCCGTCAGATGCGCATCCGGATCGCATTCGAGCAGCCGGATCAGGCGCAAGGCATCGGCGCGCACCAGTTCGAACAGATAGGGCGAGAATTCCGCAATCCCGGTCAGGATCTCGCGGGCGAAGGGATGGCCGAGATGCGTTTCGAGACGGGCCGATTGCGCCGGCTCGAGCTCGGCCAGCCAGCTTTCGAAACGGCGTTCGTCAGTTGTGGAAGCGGCAATATGGGGAGCCTCCGCGAAGCGTGCGGCCAGCCTCTCACCATGCTTGTCCGCGTTTTCCGGCGCGGAGTGGTTCATGCCACCTTCTGTGGCACATCCGGTGTTGGCGGAGCAACCCTGTCGCCGGCGCCCGCGCGCGCCGGCAGCACGAGCGTGGCGACGAGGCCGGGATGGGCATCGCCCAAGCGCAATTCGCCGCCGTGCAACGTCGCCACCGCCGAGGCGAGGCTGAGGCCGAGGCCCGAGCCCGGCAGCGTGCGACTGGCCTCCAGCCGCACGAATCGCTCGATGACGTGCTTGCGGTCGGCTTCGGGGATGCCGGGGCCGCGATCGGTGACGCTGAGCAGCACCTGGTCGCCCTCGCGCCTCGCCTCGATCGTGATTTGCCTCACGTCCATGCTGACCACGGTTCCCGCCGGCTGTGCCGCGGGCTGGCCGTATTTGATCGCGTTCTCGACAAGATTGGCGAGCGCCTGGCTGATCAGCTCGCGATTGGCATGAACCGGCGTCGGCTCGCACTTGACCTTCAGGGTCATGCCGTCGTCCTCGGCGAGCGGCTCGTAGAGCTCGTGGATGCCCTCCGCGACCTCCGCGGCATCGAAGTCGTCCATGTTGCCGCGCGCCTGTCCGGATTCCGCGCGCGCGATCATCAGAAGCGCATTGAAGGTCCGGATCAGCCCGTCGGACTCCTCGATGGTCCGCTCCAGCGCGGCGCGATAATCCGCCTCGCAGCCCGATTTCGCCAGCGCCTCCTCGGCGCGATTGCGCAGCCGCGTCAGCGGCGTCTTGAGGTCGTGGGCGATGTTGTCGGAAACCTCCTTCAGCCCCGCCATCAGCGCCTCGATCCGCTCCAGCATGGCGTTCAGGTTCTCGGCGAGGCGATCGATCTCGTCGCCGCTGCGCCCCACGGGCAGGCGCTCGCTGAGATCGCCGGTCATGATCCGCTGCGCCGTGCCGGTCATCGCGTCGATGCGCCTCAGCACCCGCCGCGCGACGAAGATGCCGCCGCCGAGGCCGAGCACGACGACGATCAAGACCGAAAACTGCGCCGCCTTGGCGACGATGCCGAACAGGCGCCGCCGCTCGGCCAAGTCGCGGCCGATCAGAAGCCGGAAGCCGTTCTCCAATTCGGTGACGCGAACGAGCGCGCGATGATCGCGGTCATCGCTGTCCTCGATCCGCCGGTAGGCTGTCTCCGACCAGCCGCGCGTCGCCATAACGCCCGGCGCCAGCGAGCCGACATTGCCGGCGATCGCCTGGCCCGTCGGCGTGGTCACGAGATAGAGATTGGCGCCTGGCCGCAGCGCCCGATACTCGATCGTGCGCACGAGACCGACTAGGCCGCGGCGGTCGTAGATCTCGTTGATCTCCGAGGTCTCGGCATTGACGGTCTGCGTGATCTCCTCGGTGATCAGCCGCCGCGTATTCCAGGCGAAATAGGCCAGCAGCGAGGCCGCGAACATCGCGAACAGCAGCAGATAGACCAGCGTCAGCCGGAACGCCGTGGTGCGGACGAGTTTACCGAATGCCGTCACGGATCATGTACCCAGTTTCAACCACGCGCCTGCATCACGAGCATCGACACTCACGTATTTCGCTTTGTTACAATAACATAGCCTATAGATTGTCGCACCTGCGCCTAGGTCCCTTGTGGAACGAGCAACGCGAAAGGCATTCGTGACCACACGTGATAGGCGCACGCGGAACGTTAAAGGGGCACTCGATCGGAACCAAGTTAAATCCCCGCAAGCTCGGGCCATGCGGACACCGGACGGAGCCTGCGGGAGCAGTGATCCGCTGTGGGCCTCCCCTTCCGACCACGCTGAGGAACATCAGCCGTTACGGGCGGACGTCCTTGTCGAGGGCATCGCGCCATTGCGGTCAAACCCGCCGGCTTCCCTCACACTTCCAGCCATTGCGCGCGAACGTCGCTGTTTGATTTCAGTTGCTCGGGCGTACCTTCGAAGACCACACGACCGTGCCCCATGACGTAGACGCGGTTGGAGATCTTCATCGCAATCGACAGCTTCTGCTCGACGAGCAAAATTGCGACGCCGGCCTGCGCAATGCGGGCGATGAGATCGCCGACCTGCTGCACGATCAAGGGCGCAAGACCTTCGGTCGGCTCGTCGATCATGATGAGATCGGGGTCGCCCATCAGGGTCCGGCACGTCGTGAGCATCTGCTTCTCGCCGCCTGACAGCACCCCCGCAGGCGTATCTGCCCGCGCGGCAAGATTCGGAAACATGTCGAGCATGTCCTGAAGCTGCCATTTGCCGGGACGCCGCGTATCCTTGATGCCGAGGAGCAGATTCTGGCGGACCGTCAGCCCCGGAAAGATGTCCCGATGCTCCGGCACATAGCCGAGACCGAGGCGCGCGATCCTGTAGCTCGGCAGCCCCGCGATGTCCTTGCCTTTGAAGCGGATCGTGCCTTGCGGCGCAACCTCGCCCATGATCGCCTTGACAGTGGTCGAACGTCCGACGCCGTTGCGGCCGAGCAGGCTGACGACCTCGCCTGCCGCAACGTCGAGATCGACGCCCTGGAGAATGTGGCTCTTGCCGTAATAGGCGTGCAGGTCCCTGACCTCCAGCATCAGTGCGCCTCCTCGCCGAGATAGGCTTCCTTAACTTTCGGGTCCCGCCTGATCTCCTCCGGCGTGCCGGAAGCAATGATGTGGCCGTAGACCAGCACGGAAATGCGGTCGGCCAGGCCGAACACAACGCTCATGTCGTGTTCGACGATGACCAGGGTCTTGCCCTCGGTCAGGCGCCGGATCAGCGACACCGCGCGGTCGGTCTCGGCGTGGCTCATGCCCGCCGTCGGTTCGTCCAGTAGCACGACGGTCGCGCCGCTGGCGATGGTGATGCCGATCTCGAGTTCGCGCTGCTCCGCGTAGGTCAACAAGCCGGCCGGAACATCGCGCCGATGCGTCAGATGGATGTCGTCGAGGATTTGCGCCGTGCGCTCGCGCACCTCCGGCAGGCTATCGACGTTCTTCCAGAAGGCGTAACGGTGCCCCGTCGCCCACAGCACGGCACAGCGGACGTTCTCCCAGACCGACATGCGCGCGAATACGTTGGTGACCTGGAACGACCGCGACAGGCCGCGCCGGTTGATCTCGAACGGCCTGAGGCCGGAGATCACATCGCCGTTCAGTCTCACCTCGCCCGAGGTCGGCTTGATGTGGCCACTGATGAGATTGAACGTCGTCGATTTCCCGGCACCGTTCGGACCGATGATGGCGTGACGCTCACCTTGCGCGACGCTGAGATTGAGATCGCGGATGATGCCGACATTGCCAAAGCGCTTCTCAACGGCGCGGACTTCGATCGCTGCCGTCATGCCAAGTACCCCCGATCGCGCGCGACCGTCGCCGCGCGGTCCCATGCCTCGGCGACGCGCCGCCAGCTCAGGCGCGCGACGAAGAAGCCGCCGATGAGGAGGACCGCCGCGCTCGCCCACGTCAGCGGCGACGCCGGACTGAAGGCAACGCCGAACAGGTTGATCGGATTGCCCTGACCGCTATGCGTGCGCGAGATCGATTCGATCGTCAGGATCACACCGCAAGCCAGTGCCAAGGTCGGCACCGCCGCGATCAGATAGGAAGGGATCACCGTCGGCAGAGTTCCGGCGCGAACCAGCGGCCGGTGCATCATGACCAGCCCGGCGATGCCGCCGGGGGACAGCATCACGATGCCGATGAAGATAATGCCGAAATAGAGCTGCCACACGCCGGTGACGCTGGTCAGCCCGAGCTGAAGATAGGTCACGAGGATTGCACCCAGGATGGGTCCGAAGAAGTACGCGACGCCGCCAATGAAGGTCGAGAACAGCACGAGGCCGGATTGGATCGCGCCGAGATAGGCGGCGTTGGCGATCTCGAAGTTGATCGCGGCCAGGCCCCCTGCCACGCCAGCGAAGAAGCCGGCAAAACAGAAGGCGATGTAGCGCACCACGTGCGGATCATAACCGATGAACTGGACGCGCTCGGGGTTGTCCCGCACCGCATTGCTGATTCGCCCCAGCGGGGTCCGCGTCAGCGCATACATCGCGACGGCCGAGATCACCAGCCAGAACGCGATGAGGTAATAGACCTGAAGCTGCGGGCCGAAACTCAAGCCGAAGATCTTCGGCAAAGCCGTGCGGTCGGTCGATATTCCGGACTCGCCGCCGAACACCGAACGCAGGATCAGCGAGGACGACGCCACCAGTTCGGCAATGCCGAGCGAGATCATCGAGAACACGGTACCAGCCCGCTTGGTCATCAGCCAGCCGATGATGATCGCGAAAACGAGGCCGCCGAGTCCACCGAACAGCGGTATGAACGGCAGCGGGATTGGCCAGCCGTGCGAGACCGCTGCATTCATCATGTGGCACGCTGCGAAGCCGCCGAGGCCGTAATGCACCGCATGGCCGAACGACAAGAGGCCGGTCTGGCCGAGCAGGATGTTGTAGGACAGCGCGAACACGATCGCGATGCCGATCAGGCTGAAGGACGTCAGCGAGCCGCCGGAGGAGAAGATCAGCGGCAGCACGATCAGCACGGCGATGCCGGCAAGCCATATGCCGTAGAAGCGCAGGCCGTCGCCGGCCGGCTTCCCTGCGATTGTCGATGTCGGCGTCGATGTCGTTTTGGCGTTCATGTCTCGCGCGTCCCCATCAGGCCCATGGGGCGTACGATCAGAATGATCACCAGCAGCAGGTAGGGTACGATCGGCGCCACCTGGGCAATGGTGACGTTCCAGATGTCGGTGAGCACGGACGGCCCTGCCGACGGATCGAGCGGACCGAAGGCGCTCGCCAACGAACCGTTCAGCGCCACCGCGAAGGTCTGTATCAGGCCGATCACCAGCGAGGCGATGAAGGCGCCCGGCAAGGAGCCGAGGCCGCCAAACACGATGACGACGAACAGGATCGGTCCCAGCGCCGCGGCCATGTCGGACTGCGTCACCAGCGCCGGACCGGCGATCACGCCGGCAATTCCCGCCAGCGCGCTGCCGACGCCGAACACCAGCATGAATATGCGTCCGACATTGTGACCGAGATGCCCCACCATATGGGGATGCGTCAGCGCGGCCTGAACGATCAGGCCCACCCTCGTGCGCTTGAGCACCATCAGCAACACGATGAATATCAGGATCGACACAGCCAGCATGAAAATCTTGTAGGCGGGATAATTCGTCGAGAAGATCGTGAAGGCCGGAAAGTCGAGCAGCGCCGGCACGCGGTAATCGACGGGGCTCCTGCCCCACATCATCGCCACGATTTCTTCGATCGCGAACGCAAGACCGAAGGTCAGGAGCAACTCCGCCACATGGCCGTGCTTGTGCGTATTGCGCAGGCCGTAGCGCTCGACCGCCATGCCGATCGCGCCGACCAGCAGCGGAGCCAGCAGCAGGGCCGGCCAGAAGCCAATCCATTTGGTGAGCTGGAAACCGAAGAAGGCGCCGAGCATGTAAAAGCTGGCATGGGCGAAGTTGAGCACGCCCATCATGCTGAAGATGACGGTCAGGCCGCTCGACAGCAGGAACAGCAGCATGCCGAACAACAGACCGTTCAGCGTCGATATAACGATCAGTTCAAGCACAGTAATCACACCTCTGGCCGGGACAGAAACGGCCCCGGCGAAGTCGGTCCGGATGCGAGCAGCAACCTTCCCGCGAGCCGCTGTCGGCTGCGGGAAGGCAAAGCTATTCCAGGCTTACGGCCGGGTCATCTTGCAGGTTGTGGGAACCATCGTCTTGGATGTGTCGATCTTGGAAACCAGATGCCATCCCCAGCCGGTGCCTTCCTCGTCGAACGGCTCGTCTGCAGCGAGCTTGCCGAAGGAGGAGATGTAGATCGGCTGGAAGAACTGGTGATCGTCCTTGCGCATGACGCCCTCACCGCCATCCAGCACCTCGAACTTGAGATCCTCGAGGGCAGCCGCGACCTTCACCGGGTCGAGCGAGTTGGCCTTCTCGGCCGCGGCCTTGAACATGCGCATCTCGTTGACGGCGCGCGGATACCAAAGCGACATGTTGACCTTGGCACGGAAGGTCTTTTCGAAGTCCATCGCCGGCTGGTGGCCGGAATTGGCAAAGCCCTCGGTGATCTGGAAGACCTGATGGTCGAGACCGGTCTGCTTGATTGCGGTCGGACCACCAGCGCCGCCGGCATAGTAGGTGTACCAATTGACCTTCAGGCCGGCGTCCGCCGCTGCTTTGAGCAGCAGTGCGATGTCCTGGCCCCAGTTGCCGGTCACGACGCTATCGGCGCCCGAAGCCTTGATCTTGGCGATATAAGGCGAGAAGTCGGTGATCTTCAACAGCGGATGCAGTTCGTCACCGACGATTTGGATGTCGGGCCGCTTGGCGCCCAGCATCTTGCGCGCATCCGCACGCACCGACTGGCCGAAGGAGTAGTCCTGGTTGATCAGGTACACCTTCTTGATCGCGGGGACATCCTTCATGTAGCTGGTGAGCGCTTCCATCTTGATGTCGGAGCTCGCATCCCAGCGAAAATGCCAGTAGCTGCACTTTTCGTTGGTCAGGCTCGGATCTACGGCGGCATAGTTGAAGTAGAGCACTTCCTTGCCGGGATTGCGCGTGTTGTTCTTGGTAACGAAGTCGGACAGCGCTGCGGCGACCGACGAGCCGTTGCCTTGCGTGATGAAGCGGGCGCCGGCATCGATGGCCTTCTGCGCCTGCACCAGGCTTTCCTGCGGGTTGGTCTTGTTGTCGAGAGGCAGAATCTCGATCTTGCGGCCCAATATGCCGCCCTTGGCGTTGATCTCGTCAGCCAGATACTGGAACGTCTTCAAGCCGCCTTCACCGATGCTGGCGCCACCGCCGGACAGCGGATCGATGTAGCCGAACTTGATTGTTTCCTGCGCGAATGCCGCTCCTCCGAGCATCGTCAGCGCTGCCGCCGCAGCAATTGCGAGCTTGTGCATCCTGGCCTTCTCCCTTTTGTATGTTCTTGTCCTTGGCGATCGAAGCTGACTCACAACGTCGGTCGCGCCCACTCTTCGCTACTCCAATATTGAATACTGTGTAAAGTTTTGGTGCAAGAAATAATTGCGGCCTCAACGTGAAGATTGCCGCGCGCCGTCCGGAATATTGAATTCACAGGCAACTTTTGGGATCAAAGCCGCGCTCAATCTGCGGCTGACATCAAGTCCGAACGGGAAAGGATGAAGAGCGCGATCAGGGTCTCAGATCGGTTGCTTTATACCACTCCCCGACGGGGCTTGAGCCCCAAAAGGAACAGCCGCGAAAAATAATCGGCAATCTGCATCGGAGACCAGCTCCGCTCGTCCCTGAACCAGATCGGGTACCAGTGGCCCATTCCAGTCAGAACGCGTTCGGCGAAGTAAGTGTCGACGCTGCGGAAGTATCCCTCGTCGATCCAACACTGGTGGTTTCTCTGGTCCTGCTGGATCGTTGCGAGCACCTGCCTGACATAGTGCTTGCGGTCAACGTCGTTGAGATAGTTGATGTTGTGGTAGGTCGCCTTCGGGCCGCAAGGGGTATCGTGCAGCATCAACAACAGGCGGACTCTCTGGACGACGTAATCGAACGCCCCGAGCCTCAGGTCCTGCAAATATTCTCGAATCCCGATCTCACCGGCCAGACCTCTTCGCAGGCAAGCCAGCAAGAGGCGCTCCTTCTCGCTGAAATGATAATAGATGCCGGCGCGGGTCATGCCTGCCTCCGCCGCGATGCTCTCGAGCGACGTACCGGACGCGCCCCTTCGATTGAAACTGTCCGAAGCAATCGAGAGCATCCTGTCCAGCTTCGCGGCGCGCTTGTTCAATTTCGAGCGGGACTGGAGAAATGGTGCCAGGCTCGGCGCTTCAGGCATGTCCGGTAAGGCAATCTCACGCCGATACACCCCATGCGTGATGATGTCGTCAATGGCATCAATCGCCTGCTGGCGCGAATAATAGTCGCGCTCGGAGAACCAGAACGGAACCCAATCCAGGATGGAGATGAGGGCGACGGCCGTAAGGAGCGGCTCCTCGCAGGCAATCGAGCCGTCGGCAATGCCACGCTTCAGAAAGTCGGCGAGCAGCGCGGCATTCTGCCAGCGCCTGGCATGCACGTCTTTGCTGTAAGACGCAGCCAGTGCATCGATGTCGGAGAACAGGATCATGCGCTGGCCTTCAGGCCGCAGCCGGGCTCTTATGAAGCGCCTGACGATTTCGAGCCCGTCTATCCCGGGTTCGGCCGCCGTCTCGATTTCGTGCCTGTAGATCGCAAGACCGCGCAGGTAGCAGTGAAAGATCAGGTCTTCCTTGTCGCGGAAGTGGTGGTACAGCGCTCCCGGCACCGATCGAACCGATGCTGCGACCTGCTCCATCGTCACATTCGCATAGCTATGGCGGGCAAACAGCTTGGAAGCCGACACGAGGATCTCTTCAGCTCGGTCGGACGGGAAGGCGGCGACTTGCAAGCTTGAATATCCTTCCTGATCGTGGACGGATTCACCCCGGTGAAACGTCCACTACCACACGTCGGATATTCTTGCCATCGGACGAGGCGTTAGGCCAGTATCGCCCGCAACCCTCGGACGGCGGTGCAAATGAAGACGCAGCCGATGATTGCAGGCGCGCCGTAGATCGACGCCGAACGCCCTATCTCATGCCGTCACGGATCATGTATCCGGCGCCGCGGATCGTGTGCAGCAGCGGGCGCTCGAAGCCCTTGTCGATCTTGGAGCGCAGCCGCGAGATGTGCACGTCGATGACGTTGGTCTGCGGATCGAAATGATAGTCCCAGACATTCTCCAGCAGCATGGTCCGCGTCACCACCTGGCCGGCGTGCTTCATGAGGTATTCGAGCAAGCGAAATTCGCGCGGCTGCAGCGTCAGCTCGTCCTTGCCGCGGGCGACGCGATGCGAGAGCCGGTCGAGCTCGAGATCGCCGACGCGATAAAGCGTCTCCTCGGCGGGACCGCCGCGGCGGCGCGACAGCACTTCGACGCGGGCCAGCAGCTCGGCGAAGGAATAGGGTTTCGGCAGATAATCGTCGCCGCCGGCGCGCAGACCCTTGATGCGGTCATCGACCTGCCCGAGCGCGGAGAGAATCAGCACCGGCGTCGTATTGCCCTTGTCGCGCAATGCGCCGATCAGCGACAGGCCGTCGCGCTTGGGCAGCATGCGGTCGACCACCAGCACGTCGTATTCGCCGTTCTCGGCCATGGCGAGGCCTTCCTCGCCGTCGGCGGCGTGGTCGGCGATGTGTCCGACTTCGCGAAACGCCTTGGCGAGGTAGTCGGCGGATTCGCGGTCGTCTTCGATGATGAGGAGGCGCATCGTGCGTTCGGCGGCGGTCAAGGAGGTCAACCTTCTCTAAACATGGCGCGAGCGGCGACCGCATGCAAGCCGAGCAGGAGAGGCTCGAAGCGGGGAAAAAGGCGGGCGGTGAAGCTGGGGGGACCTCACCGCCCTAGGCCTTCCGACGGAGGGGGGCGTAATTCCACCGGAAGGTAGATGAGGGAAGCCAGCGTTGCGCTGCTTCCCCGAAGGGCACCGGCGGCGGGGGCGATTGATGCCGGCGGTACCCTTCATCTCGTGGGCCTCCTGAAGGCCTCAGCCCTTGGCGATGGGCACCGCGACGAAGCGCGACTGGCCGCCGCTCTTCACGCGCATCAGGACGCTGTTCTTGTTGTCGGTCCGCGCCGCATTGATGGCGTCGCGGACTTCGCCGGCGGTCGCCACGCTCTTGCCGCCGACCTCGAGGATCACGTCGCCTTCCTTGAAGCCGCGTTCGGCCGCCGCGCTCTTCGGATCGACCTCGGTGACCACGACGCCTTCCTTGCCGGCACCGGCCACGGAATTGGCCGGCGCAACGGTCATGCCGAGCTTCGGCACGTCGGTGCCCTTGCTGGCGCCCTTGCCGCTGTCCTTGTCGGTATCGGCCTTGGCCTCGACCGTATTCGGCAACTGGCCGAGGGTGAGATTGACGATCTTGTCCTGGCCCTTGTGCAGCACGTTGAGCTTCACGGACGCGCCGGGCGCCATGCCGCCGATCGTGCGGGCGAGCTCGCGGGCATCCTTGACGGACTCGCCGTTGACCGCGGTGATCACGTCGCCGGACTCGATGCCGGCCTTCGCGGCCGGACCGTTGGCCTGCGGCTCCGCCACCAGCGCGCCTTCGGCCTTCTTCATGCCGAGGCTGTCGGCGATGTCGGAGGTGACGGGCTGGATCTGGACGCCGATCCAGCCGCGGCTGACCGAGCCCTTGTCCTTGAGCTGCGCAACCACGCTCTTGACGGTGTTGGCCGGGATCGAGAACGCGATGCCGACGCTGCCGCCGGAGGGCGAGTAGATCGCGGTATTGACGCCCATCACCTCGCCGTTGGTATCGAAGGCCGGACCGCCGGAATTACCCTTGTTCACGGGCGCGTCGATCTGGATGAAATCGTCATACGGGCCGTTGCCGATGTCGCGGCCGCTCGCCGAGACGATGCCCGCGGTCACGGTGCCGCCGAGACCGAAGGGATTGCCGACCGCGAGCACCCAGTCGCCGATCCGCGGTTTGCTGTCGGCGAGCTTGGCGAACGGGAAGTTCGTGCTGCCTTCGACCTTGATCAGCGCGAGGTCGGTGCGCTGGTCGGTGCCGATCACCTTGGCGGTGTAGGTCTTGCCGTCGTCGGTGGTAACCTCGACCTTGTCGGCGCCATCGACCACGTGGTTGTTGGTCACGGCATAGCCGTCAGCCGAGATGAAGAAGCCGGAGCCCTGCCCCTGCACGACGCGGCCACGGCCGCCCTTCAGGCCGGGGGGCAAACCATCCGGACCACCGAAGCGGCGGAAGAAGCGCTCCATCGGCGAGCCCGGCTGGAACGGCGAGGAGGAATCGTCGCCGTCGTCATTGCTGGCGGTCTTCTCCTTCATGTTGACCTTGACCGAGATCACCGAAGGCTTCACGCGCTCGACGACGTCGGCGAATCCGACCGGACGCTCGACCTTGCGGACCTCGTTGTTGACCTGCGCATGCGCCGGGCTGGAGAACAGGTCGGCCGGCGAGGTCGACGGGCTGAAGCCATAGACGGCCGCGCCGAGACCGGCGACGACGGAAGCCATCAACGCGAGCTTGCGCGCGGAAAACACCGACCGGCGCGGCTGCCGGTAGGACGGGAGGTTCGAAAGGTCGATACGATCGTTCATGCGGAAATCTCCAGAGCCCTGAATTCCTGTTGGTGCCAGATGCCGGCACCTTGCGGACCTGAAGATGGGGACTCCCGCCTTACCGCGCGCTGGCGGCGGGGTTAAACTTTCGTAATGATGTGTCGAGGCGGATGCGGCAGTTCAGCACAGGCCAAAAATCGTGGCCTTACAGGAACTTAATCGAGTTCCCCGACAAGGCGGCAGGCGCGAATTCTGGCCCCTCAGCTCGCCCTGACACTGACGATGAACTCGTCGACTTCGCGCTTCAAGGTCTCGGCCTGCCGCGACAGATCGACGGCCGAATCCCTGGCTTCGGCCGCCATGCGGCCGGTCTCGGCCGAGGTGGAGGTGATCTGGACGATATGGTTGGAGACGTCGAGGGTTCCGCGCGCGGCGTCCTGGGCGCTGCGCGTGATCTCCTGTGTGGCGTTGCGCTGCTGGGCTGTGTCGACCTCGATGCCTGACATGATCGACGAGATCTCCGACAGCGTCCTGGAAATGCCGTCGATCGCGCCGCGGGTCTCCGCGGTGATGCCCTGAATGCTGGCGACCTGCGAGGTGATCTCCTCCGTCGCCTTGCTGGTCTGATGCGCCAGGTTCTTCACTTCCGAGGCGACCACCGCAAACCCCTTGCCCGCTTCGCCGGCCCGTGCCGCCTCGATGGTGGCGTTGAGCGCCAGGAGATTGGTCTGCGATGCGATCGCCTGGACGAGCTGGACGACCTCGCCGATCTTTTCGGCGGCATCCGACAGCGTGTGAATGGTATCGCGGCTCTTCTCCGCCTGGCTTGCAGCGCCCTCGGCGCGCTGGGTCGCGTCCGTGACGCGGCGGCTGATCGTGCCGATCGAGTTCGTCATCGCCTCGGCGGACCCTGCAACCGTCTGCACGCTGGCGCTGGCCTGGCTCGCCGCGCTCGCGACCGCATTGGCCTTGGTGCTGGTGTCGTTGGCGGTCCGCGACAGCGTCTCCGCGTTGGTCTTCAGATGCACGGCCGATGACGCCACGCTGGCGACGACACTGGCGACGAGATCGTTGAAGCGCTTGATCCTGTTATCGAGGAATTTCGACCGCTCGGCCTGATGCTGCGCTTCATGCAGCTGCTGCTCGGAGAGGCGGCGCCGCTCGATGCCGTTGGTCTTGAACACCTCCAGCGCACCGGCGAGCAGGCCGATCTCGTTGGTGCGGCCGAGCCCCGGAACTGATGTCTCGAACTTCTGGTCGGCAACCTCGCGCATGGCATGCACGATGGCCGCGAGGGGATTGAGGATGCCGTTGCGCACGGCGAACCAGGTGGTGAAGCAGATCGCGAAAGCGACGACGGCGATCACGCCGCAGGCGACCAGGAAATAAGAAAACGCGGTCTGCGCCTGCTGGTAGATCTGCATGGCATGGTCGCGCGCCGGGCCGCTCAGCGCGGCGAAGTTCGAGGACAGGCTGGTGATCTCGTTGTTGAGATAGAGGACCGCGATGAAGCCGGTGCCGCCGCCGATGCCAAGCAGGAACAATAACGCAGCGACGACGGCGCCGACCAGGAAGCGGATCGTCAGATTGCTGTTCGCGAACATCGGGGGACTCAGGAGCTGGAATCAAATCTCGCGACAAGCTTCCAGACAAAGGTCAATTTAGCATGAACCATGCAGCCGTTGCCGCGCACTGCGTGGCACGACGTCGACGGCTTCAGGGCGATTTGGGTTCGTCCGACATCAAGGCCGCGAGCCGTGCCTTCTCGTCGGGCGTGAGCGGCGGTGCCGGTACGTCCACACCAGTTCGCGAGCGGCGGCGGATTTGCAGCCACAGCGCCAGGCCGCCGCCGATCAGCAGCACCGGCCCGAGCAGCCACAGCAGCAGGGTTTGCAGCTCGAAGCGCGGCTTGAGCAGCACGAACTCGCCGTAGCGCGCCACCAGGAAATCGAGCACCTGCGAGTTGCTGTCGCCGGCCGCGATGCGCTCGCGCACCAGCAGCCTGAGATCGCGTGCCAGCGGCGCATCGGAATCGTCGATCGACTGATTCTGGCAAACCATGCAGCGAAGCTCGCGCGACAATTCGCGCGCGCGCGATTCCTTCACCGGATCCGGCATGATCTCGTCGGGCTGCACGGCGTGGGCCGCCGGCAAAGCCAGCAGCACCAACGCGATGAACGCGGCCATCATCCGGCGCATCGGGTCATTCCGCGGGCTGGAGGCGCTGCTTGGCCCGCGCCGGCTTCGGCGCGCCGACCCGCAGGCGGCGGTCGGAGAGCGAGAGCACGCCGCCGAACGCCATCAGCACCGGCCCCCACCAGATCAGGAGAACCAGCGGCTTGTGATAGATGCGCACGGCGATGGCGCCTTCGGCGGTGGCGTCGCCGAGCGAGACGTAGAGCTGGCTCGCCCCGCGCGTCAGCAGCGCCGCTTCGGTGGTCGACGAGCCGCGCGTGGTGAAGCTGCGCTTGGACGGCGTCATCACCGTGACCGCCTCGCCATCGCGGCTGATCTTGAACTCTGCGATCATCTCGCGGTAGTTCGGGCCCTGGCGTTGAAACAGCCCGTCGAGCTTCAGATCGTAGCCGGCGACATGGGCAGTCTCGTTCGGCTTCATGGTCGCGATGTATTCGCTGTTCCAGGTGGTCTCGCAGACGATCCCGATCAGCGCAACGCCGAGGCCGGCATGCGCGAACGCGGTGCCCCAGGCCGAGCGCGGCAGGCCGCGCGCCCGGTGCAGCACCGTTGCGAACGGCAGGCGCACCAGGCCCGTCCGTTCGACGAGGTCGGTGACCGCGCCGGCGATGACGAAGACGCCGAGCCCGATCGCGAGCGGTGCCAGCGCGCTGCCGCCCCGCACCCAGGCCCAGACGATGGCGACCACGACCAGCCCGGCAACGCCGGCCGCGAGCAGGCGCTGCATCACGCCGAGCAGGTCGCCGCGCTTCCACGCCAGCATCGGCCCGAACGGCACCGCGAGCAGCAGCAGCGCGAACAGCGGCGCGAAGCTGAGATTGTAGAAGGGTGCGCCGACCGACATCTTGAAATCGGCGAGCATCTCCATCGCGAGCGGATAAAGCGTGCCGAACAGCACCACGGCGCAAGCCACCGTGAGCAGCAGATTGTTCAGCACCAGCGCGCCCTCGCGCGAGATCGGTGCGAACAGGCCGCCCTGCTTCAGCGAGGTGGCGCGGCCCGCGAACAGCGAGAGGCTGCCGCCGATGAACAGGCACAGGATCAAGAGGATGAACACGCCGCGGGTCGGATCGGTGGCGAAGGCGTGCACCGAGGTGATGACGCCCGAGCGCACCAGAAAGGTGCCGAGCAGCGACAGCGAGAAGGTCAGGATCGAGAGCAGGATGGTCCAGACCTTCAGCGCGTTGCGCTTCTCCATCACCAGCGCCGAATGCAAGAGCGCGGTGCCGGCGAGCCAGGGCATCAGCGAAGCGTTCTCCACCGGATCCCAGAACCACCAGCCGCCCCAACCGAGCTCGTAATAGGCCCAGTACGAGCCCATGGCGATGCCGAGGGTCAGGAAGATCCAGGCGACCAGCGTCCAGGGCCGCACCCAGCGCGCCCAGGCCGCATCGATCCGTCCCTCCATCAGCGCCGCGATCGCGAAGGAGAACGAGATCGAGAAGCCGACATAGCCGAGATAGAGCATCGGGGGATGCACGGCGAGACCGATGTCCTGAAGCACGGGATTGAGATCGCGTCCTTCGATCGGCGGGCTGGCGATGCGCAGGAAAGGGTTCGATGTCATCAGGATGAAGAGGTAGAACGCGCTGGCGACCCAGGCCTGCACAGCCAGCACATGCGCGCGCAGCGAGAGCGGCAGATTATTGCCGAAGCTGGCGACCAAGCCGCCGAACAGCGCGAGGATCAACACCCACAGCAGCATCGAGCCTTCATGGTTTCCCCACACGCCGGTAATCTTGTAGAGCAGCGGCTTCATCGAGTGGGAATTCTCGTAGACGTTGGCGACGGAGAAATCCGAGTTCACGTGCAGCATCACCAGCGCCGTGAACGAGGCGCCGACGAACAGCAGCTGAGCCAGTGCGGTCGAGCGCGCCACGTTCATCAGGGCGGCGTCGCCAAGGCGCGCGCCGATCAGCGGCACGACGGACTGGATCAGTGCGAGGGCGAGCGCCAGCACCAGCGCGTAATGTCCTGATTCCGCGATCACCGCACCGCTCCCTGCGGATTGCCCTGCGCGGTCGTCGCCGCGGGGGTGGCAGCGCCAGAAGCTTGGGTGCCGGAACCTTGGGGACCGTAATCGTCCTTCCAGTGCCCCTGCTTCTTCAGGGCATCGGCGACGTCCTTGGGCATGTAGGTCTCGTCGTGCTTGGCAAGGACGGTATCGGCCTTGAACACGCCGTTGGCATCGAGTGCGCCTTCCGCGACGACGCCCTGCCCTTCGCGGAACAGATCGGGCAGAATGCCTTTGAAGGCGACCGGCAGCTTGGCGTTGCCGTCGGCGACCTCGAACGTCACCGCAAGATTGTCGCCGCGCTGGAGCGAGCCGGGCTGCACCAGGCCGCCGAGGCGAAACCGCTTGCCGGGCTCGACATGCTTCTCGGCGACCATGGTCGGGGTCGAGAAGAACACGATGGAGTCGCGCAGCGCGTTGAGCACCAGCGCGGCCGCGAGCGCGAGCACGGCGAGCGATCCGCCGATGATGGTCATACGTCGCTGCTTGCGCGTCATGGCGTATCCGTTCTCCGCATCTGTCGTCCCGAAATCATCCGCCGATCCCGAGAGTCTTCAGGCCTTCGTTGAGCTGGCGCAGCCGCTCGGCGTTGCTGGCAACCGCCTGCCGGGCATCGGCCGAAGCGCCCATTGCCTTGTCCCGCTCGCCCATCACCAGATAGGCGCGCACCAGACGCAGCCAGCCCTCGACATCGTCGCCGTTCTGTTTCAGCCGCGTCGCGAGACGATCGACCATGCCGCGCACCATGGCGTTGCGATCGGTTTCGGCCATGTCCTTGGAGGCAGCAATCGTCTCGTCGGACAGCGCCGGCAGCGTGCCGCCCCCACCGACCCGCGCCAGCGAGGACTGCACCAGGGCACGCCACGGCGCATCCGCAGGCGCTTTCGCAAGCAGCGCGCGCCAGATATTGGCCGCGTCGTCCTTGCGGCCGTCCTGCTCGGCGGCAAGGCCCAGAAAGTAATTCGCCTTGGGATCGTCGGCGTTCAAGGCGTGTGCGCGCTCGAATTCGGCCTTGGCCTCGGCGGTCACCACGCCGCCGGCGGCAGCCGAGATCGCTTCGCCGAGATCGGACCTGCGCTCCGCGCTTTCGCCATTGTAGGTGAGCGAGTTGCGATAGGCGCGCACCGCGTCGTCGAAGCGGCCGAGCCGCTCCAGAACCGGCGCGAGCACGTTCCAGCCGCGCCCGTCCGTCGGATTCTTCTCAAGATGCTGCTCGACCTGCACGACGAGGTTCTCGAGCGACTGCGCCATGCCACCCCCGCGCTCCCGCTGCGCAAGGGGAAAGTCCTGCAGCCGGGGCGAGCCGAGTGGCATGTAGACGCCGGCCGCGATGAGCGGCAGTCCGGCAAGCGCCAGCACGGCCGCCGCACGGCGCCATTTGAGGTTCGACTTCGGCGCCATCGCCGGCTCGCTGGCCGCCGCCGCGAGCAGCCTGCGGCTGACCTCGACGCGCGCAGCCTCCGCCTCCGGCGCCAAGATCAACCCTGCGGCGAGATCACGCTCAATTTCGGCGAGCTGGTCCTTGTAGACCGCGACCTCGCTGCCCTGATCCTGCGCGCGACTGGTGCGGCCAAGCGGCAACAGCACGGCGAAAATCGCCGCGACCGTCATCAGCGCGAACACGAACCATAGCGTCATCTGGCAAGCTTCCGGCGGCGCCCGAACCGCGCCTGTAGGTGCCTTTACACCACGGCCGGACGATGCGGCAATTGACAATTGTCAAGGCGGGCGCAACCGCATGTAGTGCCGAAAAGGTGAAAATCCAACGGCTTAGCCGATCTCGAAGTCGATACTTTGCGCGGCCTGCTCGCCGTGCCCGTCGAAGGCCTTCAGGAAGTATGTTCCGGGCTTGATTGCATCCGGCAATCTGATGCGCAGCGCTCCGACCGGAACCCGAGATGCAACCCTGGTGGCGGTCTCGGGCAGCTGCCGATCGCTGGCCTTCTCGACCAGCACCACCTTGGCTCCAACCATCAGCCGTTGATACTTGGCAACGATGACGCGGTTCTCAATTTCAATCGAGCTGATGACCGGTTTCATGCGCCTACAGATGGAAATTTCCAGACTTGCACCGGGAAAGTACGGTGCGCCATCGGCGTCGTCAACTTAAAATTGTGATCAGGAAAAATGCGCGCCGATCAGCCTGCGCGCGACGATTTGCGCTCGCCCGTGAGTGCATTTTCGGCGGCCCGGCTCATCAATGAGGCGTAATCGTCGCCGAACAGCACCTGGCAGAAGCGGATCGCGGCCTGCACCTGCTGCTGCCGATAGGTGCGGACCTTGTGATCGGCGGCACGCAGCGACTGCACCAGCTGCTCGGTCGACCGTTCCACATATTGCTGGAGATCGGAGAAGGTACGCAGCGTCACCTCGTTGATCGCAAGCTCGCTCGCATAGTTGCGGCACGTCGCGACGAAGTCGATCAGTGCCACCGTTTCCTCGACTTCGGTGCTGTCGATCCGCGCGCCCGGCGGAATGTCCTTTTCGGGGCGCTGGCGCAGGATGCGGCGGACGCGGCCGGGAACGCTGTCGATCTCGGACTGCAGCGCATTGGAGATGTCGGCCCGGATCGACGTCAGTTGCTTGCCCCAGGTCGAATCGTTGCGCAGGTCGAGCTCGGTGCGCAGTCCGCGCACGCCGTCGTGCAGCGTCTTGAGGTTGCCGGCGACATTGTCGAAATGGCCGCGCTTGATGTCCATGCGCAGGACCGCGGCGACGCAGGACAAATCGTGCAGGGCCATCGTGACGGCCATACCGTAGGGCGTCGCCGCGACGCGGATCTCGTCATCGGACGCCGCTATCTTGACCGCAAGGCGGATGATCTGCCAGGGCGCGGTCATCCGCTGCACGACGATCGACAAGGCGAAAGGCAGCATCTGCGGCGTCTGAAGCGCCGGAATGTTGAGCGCCGACGTCACCGAGGCGATCTGGGAATCCCCGAAGGCCCGCAAGGTGCGCGGTAATTTCTCGTTCAATGTCGCAATGGCGTCCCGGACCTGGAGCACCGCACCGATCGAATAGAGATCCTCGATCACGTTGGGCGGTCCGACCCGGGCCAGCGCCCGCGACTTGTCGCCGCCGCCCGGCCCCGTCAGCTCGAAGATGGCGTCCGCGGCCACCGCCTGAAGCTTCTGCGCCAGGGCTTCGACCTGCCCAGCACTGTCCGCCGGCATGCGCGCCAGCGCCGCCTCGAATTCGTTCACCTTGTCCGGTGCGCCGTCACGGCCAAGCCACTGCCAGATCGGCTGCAGCGAGGAGCGGCGAATCTGGCCGGCCCTGACAGGAGTGCCCGCTTCGACGAGGAACGGTTCCAACACCTGGAATAGGAGCCGCGACAGATCGTCCGTGCGCGGCGGCAAAGCCTCGTCGGCCTCGCTCTTGCGGACGATCTTGCGCAGCTGCTCGAGCACGAGGGTGGCCACCGCCGTGTCCTGGCCGCGCTCCAGCGCACGCTCGAACTCCCGCATCAGCAGTGCCTGCGACTGCGGCGGGAGCTGCGCGAGATATTCCCTCAGCCGCTCGATCGATGTCTGGCTCATGCGCCCGGGTAATGCACGGTAAAATGGCGGACATGGGATGGGTCCGGCGCGATCATAGGGGGTCCCCACTTAAGAAGCCGTTTAGGAAGCTGCCTCGAATGCCTCCCATGCTTCGCTGGAGGAGCCTCGGCCGCGCCGAAAATTGTCGTCGAAACAAGGGATTATAGTCCGGGAAGAACCAGCTCGGCGCGCAGACCCCCAGTCGGAGCGCTGCCGAGCGAAAGGCTGCCGCCATAGAGGGCCGCGAGGTCGGTCACGATCGACAGCCCCAGTCCCGACCCGGGCTTGGACTCGTCGAGGCGCTTGCCGCGCCGGGCGACCTGGGCGCGCTCGGCTTCCGACAGACCACGGCCGTCGTCGTCGACGATGACCCGCAAACGCGGGCCGGCGCCGGCCCGCTGTTGCGGCTCGACCAGGACCTCAATGAGGACGCGGGAGGCCGCCCATTTGCAGGCATTGTCGACGAGATTGCCGACCATCTCCTCAAGATCCTGCCGCTCGCCCCGGAACTTGGCGGATGGATCGGCCTTGGCCTCGACCACGATGCCGCGGTCGCGATGGATCTTCTCCATGGTCCGCCGCAGTCCCTCGATGGCAGGCGCCACCTCCGTCACGGTCGCGACCACCGAGACCCGTGCCGCGATGCGGGCGCGCTCCAGATGATGGGCGACCTGATCACGCATCACATCCGCCTGCTCCATCACCTTCTCCGCGAACGGATCGGCGGCATGCGCGCTGGCTTCGTTGACGATGACCGAAAGCGGCGTCTTGATCGCATGAGCGAGATTGCCGACATGGGTGCGCGCCCGCTCGACGATCTCGCGATTGGCGTCGATCAGCGCGTTGGTCTCGCGCGCCAGCGGCGCGATCTCGACCGGGAATTCACCCTCGAGCCGTTCCGCCCGCCCGGAGCGGATGTCGGCGATCGCGTCCGAGATGCGCTTGAGCGGTGCAAGGCCGAAACGGACCTGAAACACGGTCGTCAGCAGCAGCACGATGCCGAGCGCCGTGAAGGTGCCGCCGAGATAGTAGTCGAAGCTGCGTGTCTCGTCGAAAATCTCGGTATCGTCCCCGGCGACGCTGACCAGAAATTTGCCGTCGGCACCGAGATCGACCGGCCGTTCCACCATGCGCAGATTCTGCCCTTCCGGCCCGTCGACATAGGCGAGGCGGATGCCGGCGGCGGTGAGCTCGGCACCCTGCTCTTCGAGCTTCGGTAGCTTCTTGTCCCAAAGCGAGCGCGAGGAGCGCACTTCCGGCTTTTCGGTGTCGGTCCGCGTGATCTGCCAGTACCAGCCGGACAGCGGCAGGTCGAACAGGGGCTCGCCAAGCGACTGGAACTGACGGTCCGGCGGCTCGTCGGGCGTTGCGACCTCGGCGATGAGGGTGCGCAGATAGAGATTGAGCCGGCGGTCGAAGGCGCGCTCGGTGGCGTTCTTGTAGACCGACGACAGCACCACGCCTGTGATGGCCAGGATCACCACGAGCCAGGCGGTCGCCGACAGGAACAGTCGGTTCGCAAGCGAGCTAGCGGCCATCGGAATGATCCCGGGCGGCGCAGGATGGCAGGTGGTCGGACGTCATGACCGGACCAAGGGCCCTGTTCGGCCTCCCGTCAAGCCAAGATACTTCAAAGGCCGGAACGCCTCAGGCGCCCGGGGCCGGCGGCGGGGTCAGGAGATAGCCCAGGCCGCGGACGGTCTGGATGATGTCGACGTCGAGCTTCTTGCGGATGCGGCCGACGAAGACCTCGATGGTGTTGGAGTCGCGGTCGAAATCCTGGTCGTAGAGATGCTCGACCAGCTCGGTGCGCGAGACCACCCGCCCGGAATGGTGCATCAAGTAGGCCAGAAGCCGATATTCGTGCGAGGTCATCTTGATGGGATTGCCCGACACGCTGACCCGGCCAGTTCGGGTGTCGAGCGTCACCGGGCCGCAGGTCAATTCGCTCTGGGCATGGCCGGTCGAGCGGCGCAGCAGGGCGCGGATGCGCGCCAGCACCTCCTCCAGGTGGAACGGCTTTGCGACGTAGTCGTCGGCGCCGGCATCGAAGCCCTGCACCTTGTCGCTCCAGCGGTCGCGTGCAGTGAGGATCAGGACCGGCATGGTGCGGCCGTTGCGGCGCCAGGCTTCCAGCACCGAGATGCCGTCCTTCTTCGGCAGGCCGATATCGAGCACCACGGCGTCATACGGCTCGTTGTCGCCGAGATAGTGCCCCTCCTCCCCGTCGAAAGCCCGATCGACGACATAGCCGGCGTCGGTCAGCGCCTTGGTGAGCTGGCGATTGAGATCGGGGTCGTCCTCAACAACGAGCAGGCGCACGCTTCTCTCCAAGAATAGGCTGCAAGAACAGGCGACATGAACACCGCCACAGATGAGCAATTCCGGCGTGAACTGAATATGAACGCAGGGAACCGGGCTACGTTACTTTTTGGTCATATACGACCCGGCGCGCGCAAATGCGACTGCGCCCACCATGCCGCCGGAGGAGCCGGTGGCATGGTGGGCGCAACGTGCCGCATCGCGCGGCGAGCCGGAAGGTGCCGGCGTGCTGATCCGGCCGTCAGGTCCGGAAGAACACGAACCAGACGACGGCGAGGATCAGGATCGCAAGCCCGGTCGAGATGGCGAGCAGCGCCGCCACCGATGGTCCGGGCTCGCCCTGGCGTGCCTCGGTCGGAGTTTCGACGATCCGGTTCTGCTCTCGCCTGGTTGCCATGGTGACCTCGATCTGTGGCTGTCGCGTCGGATGGCCGCGACCTCCTCGGCGATGAATTGCCGGGGCAACGCGTCATCTCGGGCGATGTTCCGGTCCAGCAAACACGGCGCAGGCGGCGATTAACGCCGTTGCAAGATTCCGCGCCGGCGGTTGCTATGATTCGCAACTGGGCGATGGTATCCTCAAAGCTTGTCCGCTGTTGCGTCTGGAGTAGCCCATGGCCCCCCGCGCCAATTGGAAGGGTTTTCTGCGTCTGTCGCTCGTGACCTGCCCGGTCGCGCTCTATCCGGCCACTTCGGATACGGAGAAGGTTTCGTTCAACCAGATCAACCGCAAGACCGGCCACCGCATCAAGTATCTCAAGGTCGATGCCGAGACCGGCGACGAGGTGACGTCCGAGGACATCGTCAAGGGCTACAAGGTCGACACCGACACTTATATCGAGGTCACCAAGGACGAGCTGGACGACATCGCGCTCGATTCCACCCACACGATCGAGATCGACGAGTTCGTGCCCAAGGCCGACATCGACAACCGCTATCTGATCCGCCCCTACTACCTCGTGCCGGACGGCAAGGTCGGCCACGACGCCTATGCGGTGATCCGCGAGACCATCCGCAGCATGGACAAGGTCGCGATCGGCCGCGTGGTGCTGACCAACCGCGAGCACATCATCGCGCTGGAGCCGCTCGAGAACGGGCTGATGGGCACGCTGCTGCGCTACCCCTACGAGGTCCGCAGCGAGAAGGAATATTTCGACGACATCCAGGACGTGAAGCTGACGAGGGACATGCTCGACCTCGCCAAGCACATCGTCGAGAAGAAGTCCGGCGCGTTCGAGCCCGAGCTGTTCGAGGATCATTACGAGACCGCTCTGATCGATCTCATCAACAAGAAGCGCAGCGGCATGCCGATCACCGCCAAGGCCGCACCGAAGACCGGCGGCAACGTCATCAGCTTGATGGACGCGCTGAAGAAGAGCATCGCGAACGAGAAGGACGCGGCCCCCGCGGCGAAGGTCGCCAGGGACACGGACAAGGAGACCGCCAAGGACACCAAGGCCAAGAAGCCGAAGAAGCGCGTCGAGGGCCAGCGCGAGATGCTGCTGCCGATATCAGGCAAGGGCGGCAAGGACGCTGCGGCGAAGGCTGCGACCACGCCGAAGAAGGCCGCCGACAAGCCGGTGCGCGCGCCGGCGCGGGCAAAGAAGGTCGGCTGACAGCACCACGCCCCGCGATCACGCCGTGATGTCTCTCCTCGCCGATCGGCCGGCCTGACATGCCCTGGTCGACGACGTTCGACGATCCCGTCCGCGTGAGCAACAAGCGCAAGTTGTTCACGCTTCAAGAAGCCGCCGACTACATCATGGAGCTGCCCGAGGACGCCCAGCACGAGGCGCATTGGCAGACGGCGATCGAGACCTTGATCAATGCGGCCGAGACCGGCGGCGGCTGGGTGATGTTCGCCCGCATCGCGATGTTGCGGGCGCTGAATGCGGACGGCCGGCGCGGATGAGCGCGATCGAGACATCCTTGCCTATTCGTTGACGAACAGGCTCAACAATCGGTTAAGCGGCCAAGCCAATGGGGGCAATGCAACAGGCTGTCGGTTTGACTTCATTTGAACGGATCGACGGAACCCTAATTTAATGAATGCCGTCGTACGAGGTAAGGTGCGATCGCCGTGTTTTGGCGCGCTCGAAGATTTATTCGATCGATTTGCAAGTCCGATAACGACGCGACCATCCATCGGATCGGATGAACAGGAGTTGGCAATGCGTCTGCTTAGGTCCTTCCTTGCCGATGAGAATGGCGCAACCGCAATCGAGTACGGCCTGATCGCCGCAGGGATCGCTCTGGCAATCGTGACCATCGTCAACAGCACGGGCGCTGCGCTGCTCAACAACAAGTTCAACTCGGTCAGCACGGCGATGAAGTAACCGCCGGCCAACGGCCTGCGCAGCGGCTGCCCGCCGGAGCGGCGGGCCATGATCTGGGTCAACAGCATCGGGACGGCGACGTCTAAGCATGGAGGTCCGACTCCCTGCTGCCGGCCCGTCCATGCATCCAGACCTTCCGCATTCCCAACTGAAGATCCGCCGCGTCCGCCTCGACACCGGCCGTGAGAACGTCGTCGTCGTCTCGAGGCGCTCCAAGGCGCTGCGCGCGGAGATCTTCCGCGGTTTCAGCCGCGTCGAGCTTCGTCAGGGCGGCAAGGTTCTGCTGGCGACCCTGCTGATCACGGACGACGATACGCTCGCGGCTCCCGACGAGATCGGCCTCTCCGAGCCTGCGTTCCGGCGCTTCGCCGAAGCGGTCGGAACGGAGGTCACGGTCAGGCCCGCCTCGCCTCCGGAGAGCCTGGAAGCGGTGCGTGCGAAGATCCGCGGACGAACTCTGAGCCAGGCCGAGATCGGCGCGATCATCAGCGACCTTGCCCATTATCGCTACTCCGACATGGAGATCGCCGCCTTCCTGATCGGGTCGGCGAGCTTCATCACCAGCGACGAGCTGCTCGCCCTCACGGGGGCCATGGCGCAGGCCGGCACGCAATTGGTCTGGCCGACCCCTGTCGTCGTCGACAAGCATTGCATCGGCGGCATCCCCGGCAACCGCACCTCGATGGTGGTGGTGCCGATCGTCGCCGCGCATGGCCTGCCGATCCCGAAGACCTCCTCGCGCGCGATCACCTCGCCGGCCGGCACCGCCGACACGATGGAGGTGCTGGCGCGGGTGAATATCTCCGTCGAGGAGATGAAGGCGATCGTCTCCTCCTGCAACGGCTGCCTGATCTGGGGCGGGCACGTGAACCTGTCGCCGGCCGACGACGTCCTGATCTCGGTCGAGCGCCCGCTGAGCCTGGATACTCGCGAGCAGATGGTCGCGTCCATCATGTCCAAGAAGATCGCGGCAGGCTCGACCCATCTGCTGATCGACATTCCGGTCGGGCCGACCGCGAAGGTCACCGGCGGCGTCGAGGCCATGCGGCTGCGAAAGCTGTTCGAATTCGTCGGCGACCGCTTCGGCCGGACGGTCGAGGTGATCACGACCGACGGCAGCCAGCCGATCGGCAACGGCATTGGGCCGGTGCTGGAGGCCAACGACGTCATGGCGGTGCTCGGCAATGACAAGGATGCGCCGCGCGATCTGCGCGAGAAGTCGCTCCGGCTCGCCGCCCATCTGCTGGAATACGATCCCAAGCTGCGCGGCGGGGCCGGCTATGCCCGGGCGCGCGAACTGCTGGATAGCGGCGCGGCACTGCAGCAGATGCAGAAGATCATCGACGCACAGGGCCCCTCGACATGCAGCAACGAGCTCGGACCGCTCAGCTTCGACGTCGAGGCGAGGCATGACGGCATCGTGTCCGCAATCGACTGCCTGCGTCTGAACCGCCTCGCCCGCACCGCCGGCGCGCCGCTCGACAAGGGCGCCGGCATCCGCCTGTTCAAGAAGATCGGCGACCGCGTCGAGCAGGGCGAGCCACTCTATCGCGTCTACACGTTCGGCCGGTCGGAGCACGATTTGGCGGCCAGCGCGACTGCGGCCGACGACGGCTATGCGATCAACGGCAAGCCCCTCGGAGAATGACAGATGAGCATCACCGTTCGATTCTGCGGTGCCACCCGCACCGTGACCGGCTCGAGCTATCTGTTCCAGACCGCAAGCGGCTGTTTCCTGGTCGATTGCGGATTGTTCCAGGGCCAGAAGACGCTGAAGGAGCTCAATTATCGCGCCTTTCCGTTTCGCCCCGCCGACATCGATGCGGTGCTGCTCACGCACGCTCACATCGACCATAGCGGTCTCTTGCCGAAGCTCGTGCGCGCGGGCTTCGAGGGGCCGATCCTGGCGACGCGCGGCACGATCGACCTCTGCTCCTACATGCTGCCCGATGCCGGCAACATCCAGGAATCGGAGGTCAAGCAGCTCAACCGGCGCAATGCTTCGCGCGGGCGCAAGGAGGTCGAGCCGATCTACACGCAGGCCGATGCGATCGCATCGCTGCGATCGTTCCGCGCCGTCGACTACGAACGCTGGACCGACGTGATCCCCGGCGTCCGCGCACGCTACTGGAACGCCGGCCATTTGCTCGGCTCCGCCTCGATCGAGCTGGAAATCGCCGAGCAAGGCGCGGCGCGGCCGCTGCGCGTGCTCGTCTCCGGCGACGTCGGGCCGGAGGCCAAGCTGCTCCAGCCCGATCCCGAAGCGCCGAGCGATTTCGACTACGTCATCTCGGAATCGACCTATGGCGACCGCGTGCGCGAGGCCACGACACCTGCGCTTCGCCGCAAGCACCTCGCGGCCGAGGTGCGCGATGCCGCGGCGGCCGGCGGCGCGCTGCTGCTGCCCGCCTTCGCGGTGGAGCGCACCCAGGAGCTGATCGTCGATCTCGTCGACCTGATGGAGCACCGCGAGATTCCGACGGCGCCGATTTTCCTCGATTCACCGCTCGCGATCCGCGCGACCGAAGTGTTCCGCCGCCATTCCGAGAGCCTCGATCCGTCGGTCGACGCCACGCGCCTGCTCAACTCGCCGCATCTGAAATTCACCGAGACCGCGGACGAGAGCAAGGCGATCATGCGTCTGTCCGGATTTCACATCATCATCGCCGCGAGCGGCATGTGCGATGCGGGCCGGATCCGCCATCATCTGAAGCGCTGGCTGTGGAACGAGCGCGCGACCGTGCTTCTGGCCGGCTTCCAGGCCAACGGCACGCTCGGCCGCTTCCTTCAGAACGGGGCCAAGGCCGTCCGCATCCAGGGCGACGAGATCAAGGTCGCTGCCCGCATCCGCATGATCGACGAATATTCGGGCCATGCCGACGGAGCCGGCATGGCCAGCTGGATCGCGGCGCGTCGTCCCATCGCGCGCGGGCTGTTCCTGGTCCACGGCGAGGAAGCGGCGGTTGCGGGCCTGGCCGAGCGCGTCGCCGAGCGCATCATTCCCGCGGCCAGGATCTACCAGCCGATGCTGGACGACACTTTCGAGCTCGCGGCACCCGAACCGCGCGTGCTCGACGCCGATCGTCGCCGGCGACTGTCGCCGGAGGCCGTGACGCGTCTCGACTGGCACAACGAGATGTCCGAGCTGATGCTCGACATCAACGATCGCGTCGCAGCCGCCGCCGACGACCGCGCCCGCGGCGTCATCATCCGAAAGCTGCGGCGGGCGCTGCAGGAGACGGCGTAGCGCTCGCGGAAACAATAATCCGGATTGCGCTTCGCTCCATCCAGGCTACGGCGCTTTGACGGCCCTCTGGGTGCTGATATTCTCCGGCGGAACGGGCTCGACGAGCCATGTTGTCAATCGATCAACCAGCGCTGCCGAGAGGATGCTGATGAGACGCGTGATGCTCCTGGCTCTCGGCCTTACATTCATCGTCGCCTGGTCGCACGACAGCGCGAGAGGCCAAACTTCGGCCGCGCCGCCGGTTTCGCTTGCTCCGCCCGATGCATCGCCGCCACGCCCGGGTGCCACCAAGCCCGCCCGGGTAACGACGAACGGAACTCCAGCAGCGACGTCCAGCAGGGAGCCTTCCGTGATTGGCCGGCCTCAACCGAATCCGGCCGCCGACTACGATGGCTTCAGCGTCGGCACCGTCGATGACGTTGGCACTCCGAGCCGCGTGACGCCGCCTGCGCGTTCGCGCGCAGCAAGGGACGCCAGGTCCAATCCGGATGGTCTCGATCAAGAAGATGAGGCGTTGAAGCGAAAGCTGATGATCTGCCAGAGCTGCAAATAGCAGAGCAATCGGATATGACTTGTGGCGGCGGCCTGCGCGCACGCCTCGTCCTTCGAGACGGCGCTGACGCGCCTCCTCAGGATGAGGCTAGTCAGCATCAGTGCTCGTTGAAATGGCTGCCGCGCACTCCGCCCTCATCCTGAGGAGCCCGCCCATAGCGGGCGTCTCGAAGGATGGCCGCCGGGGAAACTCCCAAATGCGATAGCCCTGCTGCAAAGAGGGATGTAAGCACAGCTTCAGATGCCGCGCCCATCCCGCTCGAATTCGTCCTTGCGAATCTTCAGGTTTTCGCGCCGCTGCTCCTATCCTTGAGGGCGGCCAGCAACTCTTTTCCGAGCGCTCCGGCAGAGGCGGGGTTCTGGCCCGTGATGAGCCGGCCATCGACGACGACGTGAGGTTGCCAATTGGCCGCGGACGAGTACTCGGCACCCTCTGCCCTCAACGCATCCTCGAGCTCGTAAGGTACGTCATCGCGCGCATAGTCGTACTCTTCCTTCTTCGAAAAGGATGTCAGCTTCTTGCCGCGCACGAACGGGACGCCATCGCCGAGGTCGACGCCAAGCAGCGCGCACGGCCCGTGACAGACAGCGGCGACGAGCTTGCCGGTGCTCCAGGCTCGCACAACGGCACTTTGGACCGCCGCATTGCGCTGGATGTCCACCATGGGACCAAGACCGCCGGGTATCAGGATGGAGTCGTAGTCGGCGGCATCCACCTCGGATAATTTACGGCTGTGATTCAGGCGGCGAAAGGCTTTGCTGGCGAGGAAATCCTTCTGAGCAGGATCTTTCTCGTCATATGCATCGTAAGGCGTCCACCCCCCGGCCGGCGACGCGAACTCCACCGCGATCCCAGCCTTGTCGAGCACCTCGAAAGGATGGGCAACCTCGGCGAAAAAGAAGCCGGTCTTGCGACTATGCGGTCCGATCACGGCTGCGTTGGTGACAATGAAGAGGACGTGTTGGGTCATGGTTTTCTCCTTTCGATAATGCTATCTGGGATCGCCTTGCCGCGGTGCGGAGACCGCCTCAATTCGGACAGGGCTGTCCGGCCGCGCCCCACATCGCCATGTCCTTGACGTGATCCTCGAAGGTGCCGGGCGGCGTTGAGCGGCCGGCGCCAGGCGCCCAGCCGCGCGGGATGAAGCCGCTCAGCGAGGCATCGTGCCGCAAATGCCCGACGAGACCAGCGGCGTCGCGACCGCCGTTGCGCTTGGGATCTTTCATCTGGGCACAGATCTCGGCGCCGCTCTTGCCGAACCAGATGAAAGCCACCGGGGCGAGTTGCCAATCGATGCCGGCGCGCGGCGGCGAGGGCGCCGGCTCGTTCGCCTGGGTCGAGGTCATGTGGCAGGTCGAGCACGGGATCGCTTCTGCTCCGATGCGGCTCTCGCCGCCATGGATGTTCATGCCATGCGGGCGAGGCTTGGTTTCGCCGGCCGGCGTCCAGATCGGTATCGCCTTGGCATCGACATGGCAGTTGGCACACCGTGGATGGGTCACGACGGCTTCGATCCGCTTCCACGCCTCCAGCCCCTCGGCGCGGCTGACGCTACCGGGCGGCAGCAGGTCCTTGGCGGCCTCGTCCTTCGCGGCGACGATCCCGGTCAGGCCGGCGACGGCCGACGCTGCCAAGACCAACGCGATCAGAGATCTCTGCATGGCGTGTCTCACACGAAATCGATGAACTTGTTGAAGGGCATTTCGCGGATGCGCTTTCCGGTCGCCGCGAAGATCGCATTGGCAAGCGCAGGCGCGGCGGGTGGCACCGGCGGCTCTCCGAGGCCCCTCACCTTCGGATCGTTCTCGAGCCCGCGAACTTCGATGACCGGGCATTGGTGGATCCGCATCGCCTCATGGTGATTGTAATTGGTCTGCTGCGCCGCGCCTTTTGAGTAGGTGATTTCGCAATTGATCGCGTGGCCTAGGCCCCAGACGACGCCGCCCTGGACCTGGTTCTCGAAATTGACGGGATCGATCACCTTGCCGACGTCGACCGCGACCCAGACCTTGTCGATCCGGATGCCACGGTCCGTCGCCGTCACCTCGACGACCTCGGCAACCGGTGTCCCGAACGACTCGACGAAGGCGACGCCGCGGCCCCTGCCGTTGCCGAGCGGCCCCTTCCAGGTCGACATCTCCGCGACCGTCTCCAGCAGCTTGCGATAATGCGGCACATTGCACATCGCGATGCGCGCCTTCATGGGATCGAGGCCGGCTGCGTGGATCAATTCGTCAATGAAGCTTTCGGTGAAGAAGCCGGCTGTGGACGCTCCCACGGAGCGCCAGGTGGTGCACGGCGACAGCCCTTGCGCCTCGTAGCTGATGGCGCGGAAGTTGGGGATGTCGTAATAGACGTTCCACGTGCCGGCGGCCAATTGAGGATCGGGATCCTTCGAGGGTGCACCCATGCGCTCGAGCAGTCCCTTGAACGGCGCCGTCGATGCCAATTGCAGGTCGGTCGCAACGATCTTGCCGTTGGCGACGCTCCCCCTGTGACGCGCGATCGCAATCTGCCGCGGAATATCCTGGAGAAAGTCCTCCTCGCGCGAGAAGACGAGCTTGATCGGCGTCCCGCGCATCTGGTCGGCGATCTCCGCGAGCACGCGGACGTTCTCGAACTCGAGACGATGGCCGAAGCTTCCGCCGGTCCATTGATTGTGGAAGATGACCTGCTCCGGCTTGAGGCCGATAGCGTTCGCCGCAATCGCTTGCACCGCCTGCGGGCTCTGATGACCAACCCAGATTTCCAGGCCCTTGTCGGTGACGAGACCGACCCCGTTCAAGGGCTCGAGCGGCTGATGTGCCACGTAAGGAGCGCGATATTCGGCTTCGACGAGCTTGCCCCTCTTCAGGCCCGCTTCGACGTCGCCGATCGTCCGCCACTCCTTGCCGAGGAATTCGGGCTTGAACGAGGATTCCAGCACCTTCCAGTGATCGGCCTGCTCGGCGGGATAGGCCGACGGCGCCCACTCGCAAGCGATCGCGTCGACCGCCTTCATGGCGTACCAGCTGTTGGTGGCGATCACCGCAACGCCGTTCTTGATCTCGAGGATCTTCTTCACGCCCGGCATCGCGCGCGCCTTGCTGGCGTCGTAGGATTTCAGCGGCTGGCCCTTGCCGGGGTTCAGCTTGACTGAGGCGTAGAGCATGCCCTCCATCTTCTGATCGATGCCGAATTGCAATTCGCCCATAACTTTGGCGCGCACGTCGAGGCGCGTCATCGGCTTGCCCAGCATGCGCCAGGTCGAGGGATCGCGCGGCTGCGCATCGAGCACCGGCGGAATTCTTGCGGCCTCGGCCGCCAGTGAGACGTACGGAATTTTGCTTCCGTCGGGCAGGATCACGTGGCCGGATTGCGTGCGGATGTCGGCGATTGCGACGCCCGAACGTTTGGCCGCAGCTGCCTTCAACGTCTCGCGCGCAACTGCCCCTGCCACGCGCAGCTTCTCATAGGTGTCCGGGATCGTGCTCGAGCCGCCCGTCATCTGCAGGCCGGATTTGCGAAGACTTTCCAGCGCCGCAGCACGTGCTGCTTCGGCCGCAGGGCTCTGGTCCGCGGCCAGGAACGGCGCCAGCTCCTCCTTGAATCCGGTGTTGAAGTAAGCGGGACTCGGGCCGGCGAAGCGGACTTCGAACTGGCCGGGGTCGAGGTCCATCTCCTCGGCGATCATGATCGGCTGCACCGAGCCGACACCCTGACCGATGTCGGCGTGTTGCGCGATCAGCGTGATCTTGTCGGGGCTGATCTCGACCCATGGATTGAAGGTGACGGAATTCGGGCCGAGTCCGGCGGCCAGCGGATTGCCATCGGCACTCGGCGCGGCCGCTTCGGCCGGACCATAGGCACCGAAAACGATGCCACCGGCGACCGCGGCAGAGCCGAACACGAAAGCCCGACGCGAAAGGGTTTGCATGTCGCCCATCTCACTTCTCCGCCATCTTGTTTGCGGCGGCCGCATGGATCGCCGCACGAATGCGCGGATAGGTGCCGCAGCGGCAGAGATTGCCGGACATCACCTGGTTGATCTGCTCGTCAGTCGGTTTTGGGATCGATGCAAGAAGCGAGATGGCCTGCATGATCTGACCGGTCTGGCAGTAGCCGCATTGCGGCACCTGATGCGCGATCCAGGCCTGCAAGACCGGATTTTGGTCCTTGTTGTGCAGGCCTTCGAGCGTGACGACCGATTTGCCCGCGACCTCGCCGATATGGGCCTGGCAGGACCGCACCGCCTTGCCGTCGATGTGAACGGTGCAGGCCCCGCATTGCGCGACCCCGCAGCCGTATTTGGCGCTGGTGATGCCCAGTTCGTCACGCAGCACCCACAACAGGGGCATCTCGGGCACGACGTCGACCTGGCGCTTGATCCCGTTCACCTTGAGCTCGATCATGCCGATATGTCCTCTCGCCTACCTGGTCGCTGCAACAGCACTGCCCGATGCACGTTGATGAATATTTCCGAATCCTGCGGGATCATGCGCAATTCCTGCGCGATGCGGCATCGTCGGGGTCGGTCTCCATCTCGGTCCCGCCGCAGCACAATTCGCGGTACTGGCCCGGGGTGAGATTTGCGGCCTTCCTGAACACGCGCGTGAAATTGGCCTGCGAGCCGAAGCCGAACTCCAGGGCAATCTCGACCAGCGACAGGTGGTCGCGCGCGAGCTCCTGTCGCGCGGCGTGGACGCGGCGATCGGTGACGTAACGGTGCGGTGACAATCCGGTCGCTTCGCGAAACAGCCGGGAAAAATGATAGGGGCTGAGGCAGGCCTGGGCCGCCAGATCCTCGAGCCTGACATCGCTGCCGAGAGACGCCTCGATATAGTCCAGCACGCGCTGGAGGCGCCTTGGGTCGAGCGCCGGCGATTTGTCGGGTGCGCGCCAACGGTCGATGGTGTAATTGCCCAAAAGATGCGCAGCAAGCGCGACCTGGATCCCCTCCACGAACAGCGCGTCGGTCGGCTGGCGCGGGCGATGGAGCAGATCGCGAAGCGGCGAACAGATGTGGAAGAGCACCTGGTCCGCCAGACCGTGCGCATAGGCGATCTCGATTTTGGCCGGATCGATGTCGAAATCCGCAAGTGCACTGTGGTCGAGCAGCGCGGGCGGCAGATAGAGATGAAGACATTCCATCCGGTCGGAAAGCTCGAGGTGGCTCTCCTGCGTGCCCACAGGCACGAGATAACTCATGCCCGGACGCGCGAGGCTTTTCTGGATTTCGCCGTTGCCGGCGCGGGACACCATCCCTCCGCCCGACAGCAGCATGACGAGCTCGGTGCAGATGGGAACGGGCGTTGCCTGACAGCCCGCCTCGAACTTGCGATGCTCGATGCTCAGCCCCGGCCAATCATTGACCGCCGCGAGCTTCTCGCTGTTCTTGTACTTGTGATCTCCATGCGTCACGAGCGCCATTACGACCTCCGCTTCGTTGCGGCGATTCCCGGCCCCGTATCGCGCGAGCGATCATTCCATCCGGTGGTGAGTTGCAGCCCGGTCACTGCCACGCCGATCGCGAATTACTCACAAGCTGCGCCAGCGAAGTCCAGAGGCGGCACGGTTAAAAGAGGTAAAAGCCAGGCAGCGCAAAGGCTTGGAGCGGCGCGCGTTCGGCTTTCAAGGCCAATCTCCTCGCACCTCAGCAAGATGCGTGCGTCATCGCGCAGGAATCGGAAATACCGCAAAGCGGGCGCGCCCTATAGATGGCGCACCAACGGCAATGTCGCCGTATAGATGACAGGAGCCTGACATGAAGCCGCTTACCTCCGCGCTTGCCGCGTTGTCGATCGCAACCGCCGCCCCCGCGGCCGCGGCCGACAGGAATGTTTCGATTGTTCTCGTGCACGGCGCCTTCGTCGATGGCTCGGGCTGGAAGGACACCTACGGCATCCTCTCGGAGGCGGGCTATGAGGTGCTCGTCGTTCAGCAGCCGACGATCACGCTTCGCGACGATGTCGCCGAGACCGAGCGCGTGATCGCCAAGGCGCGGCATCCCGTCATTCTGGTCGGGCATTCCTATGGTGGGATGGTCATCACGGAAGCCGGCGACAATCCCAAGGTTCGCAGCCTGGTCTATCTCGCCGCCTTTGCTCCTGACGCCGGAGAGTCCGTCAGCACGCTGGCGGAAGCACCGGTGCCCGCCGGCGAGCACAAAGCTCCGCTGGTCACCGAGGGCAATTATCTGCTCGTCGACCGCGCAAAATTCCCCACCTCTTTCGCGGCCGATGTCGACCCGGCCACGACCCGCTTCATGGGCGCCGCGCAGCTGCCCTGGGGATTGCAGGCGGTGCAGACCAAGGTCGATCGCGTGGCGTGGAAGACGAAGCCGACCTATTACATGGTGACGAGCGAGGATCACATGATCCCGCCGACGGCACAGCGCACCATGGCCAAGCGTTCCGGCGCGAAGGTGACGGAGATGAAGAGCAGCCACGCCGTCATGCTGTCGCATCCGCGCGAGGTCGCGGCGTTCATCAGAAGCGCAGACACGTCAGCGACCGACTGAGATCGGCTGTGCCGCACACGGGCGGACTTGGCCCTCGCAGACAAGGACTAGCAACATGGCCCTCAAGGATATTCTGCCGGGACGACTAGGGTTCGGCGCGGCGCCGCTCGGCAACATGTTCCGCGACATCCCGGAGCGGGAAGCGCTCGCGACGGTGAACGCAGCCTGGGACGACGGCATTCGCTATTTCGACACCGCGCCGTTCTACGGCGCGGGGCTTGCGGAGATCCGCATCGGCGCCGCACTCGCCGGCCGGCCGCGGAGCGACTACGTGCTCAGCACCAAGGTGGGCCGCCTGATCCTGGACGAGATCGAGGACGTCGATGCCCGCGACCTCGGTGAGAAGGGCGGCGTATTCAGGTACGGCCGCCCGAACCGGATCGTGAACGATTATTCCCGGGACGGAACGTTGCGCTCGATCGAGGACAGCCTGAAGCGGCTCGCGACTTCCCACATCGACGTCGCTTTCGTGCACGACGTTGCGCAGGATTTCTACGGCGACGAGTGGCTCTCGGTGTTCGAAAGCGCCCGCAAGGGCGCCTTCAGGGCGCTCGACCGGCTGCGCGACGAAGGCGTGGTCAAGGCGTGGGGACTAGGTGTCAACCGGGTCGAGCCGATCGAGCTGCTGCTCGCGCTCGAAGAGCCGCGCCCCGACGGCTTCCTGCTCGCGGGCCGATACACGCTGCTCGACCATGCAAGGGCGCTGCAGCGGGTGATGCCGATGGCCGCCGAGCACGAGCTCGCGATCGTGATCGGCGGCCCCTACAGTTCCGGCGCGCTCGTCGGCGGCCCGAACTTCGAGTATGCGCCGGCGCCTCCCGAAATCCTCAAGAAGGTGGCGCGGATCAAGGCGATCGCAGACCGCTATCGGATCAGCATGAAGGCGGCCGGCCTGCAGTTCGCGCTCGCCAATCCCGTGGTTGCCGCCGTCATTCCCGGTGCGAGCCGCCCAAGCCGCATCGCCGAGGATCGCGCGGCGCTCGAGGAAGCCATCCCGGCGGAGTTCTGGCGCGAGCTGCGCTCCGAGGGGCTGGTCAGCCCCGCAGCTCCGCTTCCCGCCGCTGATTAACCAATCCACCGAACGACCAAGGAGAGCAACATGACAGATGAAACCGACAACACCACCGAGATGGGTCGCCGCGCCCTGCTTCAAACCGCCGGCGCCGCCGTCGTCACCGGCATCATAGCCGGCACGGCAATCGACGCACGGGCCGCGACACAGGATGCGGAGCGCGACGAGGCACCGCTCGGCGCGCGGCTCCAGGGCGTCCAGCATTTCGGGCTGACGGTCCAGAACATGGAGCGGGCGTACCAGTTCTACACGGAGGTGCTTGGCGGCACCGAGGTGTTCCGGCACGGCGACTTCCAGGGGGACGGGGTGCAGAATACGCTGCTGGCCGACCAGGAGATCGAGGCGAACGCACGCGGGATCAATCCGCGAACAATTGGCGTGCCCGACTTGCGAAGCGGGGCACAGCGGCTCGATGTCCGGTTCATCCAGTTCGACAACATGGTGCTGGAGCTGCTGCAATATCGCGAGGCTGATCAGCCCATGGGCAGCGCCAAGAGTTTCGCCGAACCGCTGGAGCACATGAGCCCGGCCTTTCCGCGCATGATGCACATCTGTTTCTATGTTCGCGACGATGTCGACTTCAACAAGTTCATTGCGGATCTCGAAGCGGAATCGGCGCGCCGCGGCATGACGCAGGTGAGGGCGAACCGCACCATCCGCGTCATGACGGAAGCGGATCGCAAGGCCGCGCCCCGCAGCACCAACACGAACCGGGTGACCGCCGAACCCTCGAACGGCTGGGAGTTGATCTATTGCAAAGGACCCGAAGGCGAGCAGCTCGAATTCGTCAAGGCGCTCGGTCCGGTCAAGAAGCGCTTCAGCGAGGCCTTGGCAAAACGGCAACAGAAGATCCTGCGCTAGATTCTCGTGCGGGGCGGCTGTCAGGTGTCCTGGCTGGTCACTCTGCGATCCAATCACATGTCGAGGACTTCACCATGCAAACTCTCGTCCGCAACTCGCTTGCCGCCCTGCTGATCGCCTCCGTGGCGCCGGCGACGCTTCCGGCCATGGCTCAGGAGGCGCCGCGCATGCACTATGGGGAGATCCCGGAGGGGGCATATTCCGTGGTGGCCCAGGTGCGCGCCAAGCCTGGAAAGGAAGACATGCTGCGTGCCGTCACCTTGCCGCTGATCGACTTGGTCCGCGGCGATCCCAAGAACCTGATCTATTTCCTTCAGGAAGACCGCGCCAAGCCGGGCCACTTCATCTTCTACGAAGTGTTCGCCAGCCAGGCCGATTTCGACGCACACAACGCGATGCCTTATGTGAAGGATTGGTTCGCCAAGCTTCCGGAACTTGCCGACGGCGGCGTCGAAGTCATGCGCATGGCCGTTCTTGGCAAGCCCAAAAAATAGCCGAGCCGTCCGGCGCGCGCGTGTGTCAATTGTCCTGCGGCAAATCGTACGACCCGGAAGGGTTCCCTTCAAAAATATTGCAGTGCATGATAATACCAGTCGATCTATTCGATCGATTGGCAATGATCAATGCGGGCTGCCACGGAGACACGACAACGGGGCACCGGCCGGCGGGAGCTCACCTACTGCTTCGGCCCATTTCGACTGATCCCCAGCCGCCAGTTGCTCCTTCTCAAAGGGCGCCCCGTCAAGCTGGGTGGACGTGCATTCGAGCTTTTGCAGCTGCTGGTGCAGCGCTGCGGCGAGCTGGTCAGCAAGACTGAGCTGATGGCGGCCGCCTGGCCCGGCACCTTCCTCCACGACAGCAATCTCAAGGTCAACATGTGGAGCTTGCGGCGTTCGCTGGGAGACACCCAGATCGAGCCCCTCTACATCGCGACCGTGGCGCGCCGTGGATACAAGTTCATCGCGCAGGTGCAGATCAGCATCGGCGAGATCGACGACGATCTTGCGCTCGCCGAACCGCTCCCCTCGTCCAGTCCGCCATTGCTGCGCGGCATCGTTGGTCGTGAAGCGGAAATCGACGAAATTACCGGTCTGTTGACCGGCAACAGGCACGTGACCCTGGCGGGCGCCGGAGGAATCGGCAAGACGACGGTTGCCTTGGCTGTAGCCCAGGCGTTTGCGCCACAGTGCCGCGACGGCGTGTGCTTCGTCGATCTCGCAACGATCTCCGACCCGACGCTGTTCGGCGCCGCACTGGTGACGGCATTGGGCATCAGGGGCAATCCGGACAACAGCCTGGCTGCGGCCATCGACTATCTGAAACCGCGGCAGATGCTGGTCATTCTGGACAATTGCGAGCACGTCCTGCCAGCCGCAACGATCTTCGCCGGCAGGTTCATGGCGGAGGCATCGCCGTCCAAGCTGCTTGCGACGAGCCGCGAACCGCTCGGCACCGCCACCGAGCACGTCGTCCGGCTCGGCTCCCTGGTCTCACCCAAACCCGGCCACGCCCTGACCCCAGATCAAGCCGTCAGGTTTCCGGCAGTGCAATTGTTCGTCAGCCGCGCCGCCGAATGGGCGGACTACCAATTCGTCGATGATGATTGCGAGGCCGTTGCCGCAATCTGCCACTCGCTCGACGGCCTCCCGCTGGCCATCGAATTGGCGGCAGCCCAGATCGGCAGGTTCAATCCTCACCAATTGGTGGAGTTGCTCGACCAGAATTTGGGTTTTCGTGCCCCCGCCGCCGATGGCGCGCCGCCGCGTCATGAAACGCTGATGGCGACGATCGACTGGAGCTTCAGACTGCTGTCGCAGCGGGAAGCCAGACTGTTCGGCCTGCTCTCGGTGTTCAGCGACGCATTCGAGGTCGAGGACGCGGTCTTCGTCGCCGAAGCGGCAGGGCTCACGCCGGTCGACGTCGTCACCGGCCTCGGCAGTCTCGTTGCCAAATCGCTCCTGAGCGCGCAGGCACATGGCGCGAGCCTGCGCTATCGCCTGCTCGACAGCACATGCCGCTATGCGAGCGAGCGGCGCCGGGCCGATCCTGCCTGCGACCAGGCGCTGCGCCGTCATGCGCAACGTGTCCTCACGCTGTTCGAGCAGTCCGAGGAGGAGTGGAACTGGCGCGAGCCGGCCGATTGGACCCAGCGTTACCTTGGCCGCATCGCCGACTTGCGCGCCGCTCTTTCATGGGCGTTCGGCGAGCACGGCGATGCCGTACTCGGGATCAGGCTCACGGTTGCGGCGATCACCTTGTGGTCGGAGACGTCGATCCTGTCGGAAGCGCAGGCGCGGTATGCGGACGCGCTCGCATTGGCCAAGACCGTCCCGTGCGACGATCTGTCGAAGACAAAACTCGCCTGCGCCCTTGGGTGGAGCCTCTTCTACGCCCGCAAGATGTCGAATGAGAACGAGATTGCCTGGCTCGATGCCATCCTCTTTGCAAAGCGGGCCGGCAACATCGAATATCAGCAGCGGGCGCTGGTCGGGTTCGGCTTCTACCTGCTGCAGATCGGCCAGGTCGAGCGCGCCATATCTTATCTTGAAGAGGCCACTGAGCTCGCCGACCGCGATCGCGATCTGACGGCGACGTCCGAAGCCGATCGCGCGCTGGCCTGGGCTCGCGCTTTTGCCGGCGAATTGAGCAGGAGCCGCCCTGTTCTCGACCGTCTTGCAGCGACCTACTCGCTGGCCGAAGGGCGTTCGCGCAAGGACGCGAACGAAGTCTATCGGTTCATCACCGTCCGCTTCAATCTGCCCTTCGTCGCGTGGATGCAAGGGCAAGCGGACTACGCGGCGAGGCTCGCCAAGGACGCCATCGATGCCGCGGACCGCAGCGGCCATTGGGTGTCACAGTCGAACGCATTTGGGCTCGCCGCCCTTCCCGTTGCGCTCGAAACCGGCAATCTTGACGCGCTCGCGAGCTACACTGAGCGATTGCGTCGCAACCTTGAACGCGAGCGCATCTCACGCTGGGTTCCGGTCGAGCGCTATTTCTCCGCATGCCTTCGCGACCTGCGGGGCGATCCACGCGCGGTGGAGGATATTCGAGCCGCGATCGACGAACTGACAGAATGCCGGTTCTTGATGCGGATCGGCAGCTATCTCGCGGTCCTCGCCCGCGCCTATCTGAGGCAAGGGCGGATCGCGGAGGCGCAAGAAGCCATCACGCGGGCGATCGAGCATCAGGAACGCCAAGGCGAGCGCTGGTGCCGTCCGGAGCTCCAGAGAGTTGACGCCGCGATCCTTCTCCACACCGGCGAGCCGCTGCGCGCCGAAAAGCGGTTTCAGCAAGCGCTCGCGGAAGCGCGCAGGATAGGCGCGCTGACGTTCCAATTGCGGATCGCGACCGATCTCGCGGCACATTGGATCGCCACCGACCGCAGATCCAAGGCTGTCCGGCTGCTCTCGCCGATCTATCACGAGTTCACCGAGGGGTTCGGGACACCGGATCTGCTTGCGGCCCAGCGCCTGCTGCAGCCGACCGCGAGCGGCTGCAGCGACCATCGCAGGATGGAGCCGGTACACGCTGGCGACGCATAGCTGGCCTACCGCCGCGCTCGCTGCCCGCGCTTTACGCTCCCGGAAATTCCTGATCCTCTCCTCCCAACAAGCCGGATCAACCGGCCTTGCCAGGGAGAGAGACGCCATGAAGCTCGGCACCGCCATTGCGGAAATCATGAGGCGCGAGGGGATCGAGATCCTTTGCGGCTATCCGGTCAACCATCTCATCGAGCACGCAGCCAAGGCCGAGATCCGCCCCGTGATGGTGCGGCAGGAGCGCGTCGGCATCCACATGGCGGACGCCATCTCGCGGGTGACGTCGGGGCGCAGCATCGGCGCCTTCTGCATGCAGCACGGGCCGGGCGCGGAGAATGCGATGGGCGGCGTGGCGCAGTGCTTCGGCGAATCCGTTCCCGTGCTGGTGCTGCCGATGGGCTATCAGCGAAGGCTGGCGCATATCGAGCCGAACTTCAATTCCAGCGAGGCGACGAAGCCGTTCGCGAAATCGTCCGAGCCGATCATCCTCGCGAGCGAAGTCGTCAACATCTTCCGCCGCGCCTTCACCAAGCTGAAGAACGGCCGCGGCGGGCCCGTCATCGTCGAGATCCCCTCGGACATGTGGAACGAGGAAGTGGCGGAGCCGCTGAACTACACGCCGGTGTTGCGCACCCGCTACGGCGCCGACCCCGTTCACGTCACGGAAGCCGCCAGTCTGCTGGTGAACGCAAAACGGCCGGTGATCTATGCCGGCCAGGGCGTGCATTACGCGCAGGCCTGGCCGCAGCTGAAACGGCTCGCCGAGCGATTGGCGATACCCGTCACCACCAGCTTGGGCGGCAAATCATCGTTTCCGGAGACGCATCCGCTGTCGCTCGGCTCCGGCGGCCTTGCAGTGCCGCGCGCGGTGCCGAAGTTTCTGGCCGAGGCCGACGTCATTTTCGGCATCGGCTGCTCCTTCACCGAGACCAATTTCGGCATCGCGATGCCGAAGGGAAAGACCATCATTCATTCGACGCTCGATCCCAATCATCTCAACAAGGACGTCGAAGCGAAGATCGGCCTGGTCGGCGATGCCGGCCTCGTGCTCGACGCGCTGCTGGAGGAGATCAGCAAGACCGTCACCGCGGATCGCGATGCATCCGCCGTCGCGGCCGAGATCGCAGCCTCGCACAAGGAATGGCTGGCGAAATGGATGCCGAAGCTGACCAGCAATGACGCGCCGCTCAGCCCCTACCGCGTGCTGTGGGATCTCCAGCACACCGTGGACATCGAGAATACGATCATCACCCACGATGCCGGCAGCCCGCGCGACCAGCTCTCGCCGTTCTGGCGATCGGTCGAGCCCCTCACCTATCTCGGCTGGGGCAAAACCACGCAGCTTGGTTACGGCCTCGGTCTTGCGATGGGCGCCAAGCTGGCAAAGCCCGACAAGCTCTGCATCAACGTCTGGGGCGATGCTGCGATCGGCTTCACCGGCATGGATTTCGAGACCGCGGTGCGCGAGCGCATCCCGATCATGTCGATCCTGCTCAACAATTTCTCGATGGCGATCGAGCTGAAGGTGATGCCGATCTCGACCGAAAAATATCGTTCGACCGACATTTCCGGCGACTACGCCGCGATGGCCCGCGCCTTCGGCGGCTACGGAGAGCGGGTGACGCGGCCGGAGGACATCGTGCCCGCGATCAAGCGCGGCATCGCGAAGACGAGGGAAGGCGTGCCGGTGCTGCTGGAGTTCATCACAGCCAAGGAGACCGAGGTGTCGCGGCCCGGCACGTGAGCGGAGCCGGTGCGGGCACGGCTGCAAGGCGCTGGCTCCGGCCGCAGAAGTTGTGATAATCCGGCCCGGTGCCGCGCACGCCGCGGCATCAAGCTGGACCGGGAATGACGACCGTTTTGCAGGAAATCGAGGAACTCGAGCGCCGATTGCGGTCGGCCGCCGCCGAGATTGCGCAGCTGCGGGCCGAGCTTGCGACGGCTCGGGATCGCCAGAGCGCCAGCGCCGAGATCCTGCGTACCATCGCGGCCTCGCCGTCCGATGCGCGGCCGGTCTTTACGGCGGTCGCCGCCAGCGCAAAGCGCCTGCTCGGCGGCTTCTCCGCCACCGTGCTTCAGTTCATCGGCGACGAGCTTCACCTCGTGGCGTTCACGCCGACCAATCCGGAGGCGGACGCGGGGCTCAAGGCGTCGTTCCCGCGCAAGATCGCGGACTTCCCGACTTTTGGCCTCGTGCGGGAGGGCCAGACGATCCAGTTTCCCGACAGCGAGGCGGCCGACGTCCCTGAACTGAACCGGGAGCTGGCGCGGCTGCGCGGCTTCCGCAGTGTGCTATTCATGCCGCTGATGAACCGGGGCGCGCCGGTCGGCATGATCAGCGTCACCCGCGCCGAGCCAGGATCATTCGCGCCCGACCTCGTCCAGCTGCTGCAGACTTTCGCCGACCAGGCCGTGATCGCGATCGAGAACGCGCGCCTTTTCAACGAGACGAAGGAGGCGCTGGAACGCCAGACCGCGACGGCCGATATCCTGAAGGTGATGGCGGCCTCCCCGTCCGACGTGCAGCCGGTATTCGAGGCCATCGCCACCAACGCCAACCGGCTGATCGGCGGCTTCTCCACCGCGGTGCTGCGTTATGTCGACGGCGCCGTGCACCTTGCGGCATTCACCCCGACGGATCCCGCGGGCGACCGCGTGCTCCAGGCCTCGTTCCCGGTGCCGTTCGCACAATTCCCGCCCTATCAGCTCGTGGCCAATGGTACCGCGGCGCAATTGCCCGACACCGAGGTCGAGCCGGCCGCGCGCGACATCGCGCGGGCCCGCGGCTATCGCAGCATGCTGTTCGCGCCTCTGATGAGCGAAGGCGAAGCCATCGGCATCATCACCGCGACGCGACGCGCGACCGGCAACTTCGCCGAGCATCATGTGCGCCTGCTGCAGACCTTCGCCGACCAGGCCGTGATCGCGATCAAGAATGTCAGCCTGTTCAACGCGACCAAGGAAGCACTGGAACGTCAGACTGCGACTGCCGACATTCTCAAGGTGATCGCGGCTTCACCGTCCGATGTCACGCCGGTGTTCCAGGCCATTTCCGACAGCGCCAAGGCGCTGATCGGAGCGCACTCCTCCACCGTCACCCGCGTCGTCGACGGCATGCTGCATCTGGCCGCCTTCACGACCGACAATGAGGCCGGCAATGCGGATCTGCTGAACTCATTTCCGACGCCGCTGTCCTCATCGGGCATTCACAGCCGGGTGGCGAGCAGCGGCGAGTATGCCTTCCGCAGCGACATGCAGAACGAGCCTGATCTTACCGAGGCCATGAAGGAGCTGGCGCGAACACGCGGTTATCGCAGCATCCTCGTGGTGCCGATGCTGCGCGATGGCCTTGCGATCGGCACCATCGCCGTCACGCGGCGGGAGCCCGGTTATTTTCCGGACAAAGCCATCAACCTGCTCAAGACCTTTGCCGACCAGGCCGTGATCGCGGTCGAGAACACGCGCCTGTTCAACGAGGTTCAGGACCGCACCAGCGAGCTCGCCAGATCGCTCGATGATCTCCGCGCCGCGCAGGACCGCCTGATCCAGACCGAGAAGCTGGCGTCACTGGGCCAGCTCACGGCCGGCATCGCGCACGAGATCAAGAACCCGCTCAACTTCGTCAACAATTTCGCCTCGCTGTCTGCCGAGCTGACCGAGGAGCTGAACGGGGTGCTCGCGCCAGTCCCGCTCCCCGAGAACGTCCGCGGCGAGGTCGACGAGCTGACGGGGCTTCTGCAGGACAACCTCGGCAAGATCGTGCAGCACGGCCGCCGCGCCGATTCCATCGTCAAGAACATGCTGCTGCATTCGCGCGAAGGCGGCGGCGAGCATGGGCTGAGCGACATCAATGCATTGGTCGAGGAGAGCCTGAATCTCGCCTATCACGGCGCACGCGCCGAGAAGCCCGGATTCCACGTGACGCTGAAGCGCGCGCTCGATCCAGCGGCCGGACAGGCCGAAGTGTTTCCGCAGGAAATCACCCGCGTGCTCCTGAACCTGATCTCGAACGGCTTCCACGCGGTCATCAGGCGCAAGGCCGACGGTGCCGCCGGTTACGAGCCGATTGTGACCGCCGCGACGCGCGATCGCGGCGATGACGTCGAGATCACGATCCGCGACAACGGCACCGGCATTGCCGACGATGTGAAGGAGAAAATGTTCAATCCGTTCTTCACCACCAAGCCAGCCGGCGAAGGCACCGGCCTCGGGCTGTCGATGACCCACGACATCGTCGTGAAGCAGCACGGCGGCACGATCGACGTCGCGACCGAGCCGGGCAAGTTTACTGAATTCACGATCGTGCTGCCGCGCAAGAGTGGTCTGTCAGGCAATAGCTGAGGTTGAATCGCGCGGTGGGTGCTTTCGGCAAACTGGCGTGGCTCATTCAGCGGCAATTGCTGTCGTTCTCCGGCGTCGGCCTCATGCTCGGTGCCCTGTTCTTCGCAGCCGCGCTGACGCCGACGCTGATCCCGCGGAGCTATCTCACGCAGGGCGCCATCGCCGGCGCCTGCTTCGGGATCGGCTATCTCGCCGGCAACGTCTGGCGCTGGCTGTGGCACTATCTGGAATTGCCCGAGCCGCCGGCGCGCCTGAGATCGACCGCAAACGCGCTGGTGGCGGCCGCCTGCCTGCTCGTCGTCATTGTTTTTCTGTGGCGGGCGGCCGGATGGCAGAACTCGATCCGCACCGTGATGAAGATGGCGCCAGTCGAGACCGCCCATCCGCTCAAGGTCTGCGCCATCGCCGTGATGACGTTCGTCGTGCTGCTGGTGCTGGCGCGGCTGTTCGCGCTTGCCGTGCGCCTCATCGCCGCGCGTGCGAGGCGCGTCATTCCGCGGAGGATCGCGAACGTCATCGGCGTGCTCGCCGCGGGCCTGTTGTTTTGGTCAATCGCCAGCAATGTCCTGATCCGCACGGCGTTCAACGCGCTCGATGTGTCCTTTCGCGAAGTCGACGCCTTGCTCGAGCCCGAGCGGCCGCAGCCGACCGCGCCCGAACGAACGGGAAGTGCCGCCTCGCTGGTGAAGTGGACGCAGCTTGGACGCATGGGGCGCAGATTTATTGCCTCGGGGCCGACCGCAACGGAGATCAGCGCCATTACAGGAAGGCCCGCGCTGGAGCCCGTGCGGGTCTATGTCGGCCTTGGCGGCGCCGAGACGGCGCAAGCGCGCGCCCGGCTTGCGCTCGACGAGCTCAAGCGGCAGCACGGGTTTGAACGCGACACACTCATCGTCGTTACGCCGACCGGAACCGGCTGGATCGACCCTGCCGCGATGGACACCGTCGAATATCTCCACCATGGCGACGTCGCCAGTGTCGCGATGCAGTATTCCTATCTCAACAGTCCGCTGACGCTGCTGTTTCAGCCCGAATCCGGTGCAGAGGCGGCGCGCGCCCTGTTTTCGGAAATCTACGGCTACTGGGCGACGCTGCCGAAGAACCGGCGGCCGAAGCTGTACCTGCACGGACTGAGCCTCGGCGCGATGAACTCGGAAAAATCCGCAGAGCTGTTTGAGATGATCGGCGATCCGATTGCGGGCGCACTTTTGAGCGGCGCGCCGTTCGAAAGTCGCATCTGGCGCTCGATCACGGCAAACCGCAATCCGGGCACGCCGGCCTGGCTGCCGGAATTCCGCGACGGCCGCTTCGTGCGCTTCATGAACCAGAATGGACCGACGGTGCCGGCAGATGCGCCCTGGGGTCCGATGCGCGTCGTCTATCTGCAATATGCGAGCGACGCGATCACCTTCTTCGCCTATCACGACGCCTATCGGGCCCCTGACTGGATGACGGCGCCGCGCGGGCCGGATGTGTCACCGGAGCTGCGATGGTATCCAGTCGTGACGATGCTGCAGCTCGCCCTCGACATGGCGGTCGCGACCAATACGCCGATGGGCTTTGGCCATGTCTATGCGCCCGAACATTACGTCGATGCCTGGGTCGCCGTCACCGATGTCCATGATTGGTCCCCCGACGCGCTGGCGCAGCTCAAGACCCATCTTGCAGCGGCGGCGCGAAAGGCCGCCGAGGGCAATGTCGCAAACGAGCCTTACGCCGATCGAGGCGGCTAGCCTACTCGGCCATCTCCACGGGCTGCTTGGCCGACGGTCCAGCCAGCGGCCGCTCCTCCATCGCGATCAGGCACAGCGCAGCGATCGTCATCAGCGCGGTGGCGGCGCCGAACACGTAGCGGAAGGCGTGCCGCATGTCGTCGGCGGGTATCGCGACGGCGCCCGCGGCGTGATGCTCGCCGGCGAGCGGGACGTCGGTGCCGAGCGCGATGAGCAGGATCGCGGCGAAGGCCGCCACCGTGAACGAGGACATCAGCGAGCGGAAGAAGTTCATCGCGCCGGTGATGGTGCCGACTTGCGGACGCGCCACCGAATTCTGCAGCGAGACCACGCACACCGGAAAAGTCGTGCCGAGTCCCAGCGCGAATGCGGCCATCAGCAGCAGCAGGCCCCAGAGCGGCAAGGTGGTGACCGTGAGAACGAGACCGCACAGCGCGGCCCATGACGTGCCGACGATGGCGACGCGCTTGTAGTGCTTGGCCCGAGCCATGGTGCGGCCGGCGACGGCCGCGCCGACGGTCGAGACCGCCGCGAGCGGGATCAGCGCAAGCCCCGCCTCGCTGGCGGTGAGATGATAGACCTGCTCGTAATAGAGCGGCAGCTGCACGGTCAGGCCGGTGATCGCCCCGAGGCCGCAGCCGCCCGCGGTCAGCGCGAACGGCGCCACCGATCCCGTCAACAAGGGCAGCGGCAAGAACGGCTCGTCGGCCCGCCGGGCGTGCCACACGAAGGTCACCGCGAGCGCGACGGCACCGCCCACCATCGCCAGCACCGTCGGCGAAAGCCAAGCATAGCGCGTCCCGCCCCAGGTCAGCACCAGCATGAAGACCACGGCGGACGCCATCAGCAAGAGGCCGCCGAGCCAGTCGACCTTGCGCTTGCGGTGGAACACCGGGATCTTCTTCATCTTTGGCAGCAGCAATGCGAGTGCTGCGGCCGCAAGCGGCAGGTTGATCCAGAAGATCATCGACCAGTGCAGATGCTCCGCGAACACGCCGCCGATGACCGGGCCGAGGATGCCGCCGACCATCCAGACGCTCGAGAAATAGGCCTGGTACTGCCCGCGCTCGCGCGGGCTCACCACGTCGGAGATCACGGTCTGCACCACCGGCATGATGCCGCCGCCGCCGAGGCCCTGAAGCCCGCGTGCCAGGATCAGCATCGGCATGTTCGGCGCGATCGCGCACAGCACCGAGCCCGCGACGAACAGGCTGAGCGAGATGATGATCATGACGCGGCGGCCGTAGATGTCGCTGAGCGTGCCGAACACCGGCGCAACCGCAGTCGAGGCGAGCAGATAGGCGGTGATCACCCAGGACAGATTGGAGACGTCCTGGAACTGGCGTCCGATGGTCGGCAGCGCCGTCGCCACGATGGTCTGGTCGAGCGCGGCCAGGAACATCGTCAGCATCAGGCTGATGACGATGGTGCGGACCTCGTCGGAGCTCAGCGGCACCGGCGGGGCGATCGAGGGCGCGTCGTCGACGCTGATGACCTCGCTCGGCAGGCGGGACAGCTCTTCGGCAATGTCGTCGGGCAAGGCCTGGATGTCGGCAGAATCGCTCTGCCGGTCGAACTTGTTCATCTCGATCGGGCGTCGTGACGCGGTGCAACACCGCGAAGGATTCGTACTATGCAGCCCAATGTAGAGGGGAAATTTCTTCCCAGGCAGGCACCGCGACGCATGGGTGCATCCCGCCGACGCATCCTCGCGGCTCCGTGATCGACAGGCGGAGCGGCGCCGTATTGAGGTACTACTTGGAGCCTGAGCGCCCCCCAGCCCACTAAAGCTCGATCGGGTCCAGCAAGTTGATCAGATGCGGTTTGCCGGGATCAACGATGACCACTTTCTTGCCGAACTTGGGATTGCTCCGGAACAGAGCGCCGAGGCTGTGCTTTTCCGGCGACCAATTTTCTCGAACCGGCTTCTTGGTTGCCGGATTCTTCTTCTTGCGCGCCTTTTCCTTCGCCTGCTCCTTTTCCCAGTCGGCTTGGCGCTCGATATCGATCTCGTCAATCGGATAGGTCAGGTGGATTGTGTATTCGGCGTCGACGCCCCGTGCTTTCAGCAGCATTTCCAGGGTCGCTCGTTCGGGGTTACCGTGCTCGCCATCGCCTGAGAAGACGTAGTGATCGGCAGGCAGACGTTCGAAGAAGATCGTCTCCATATTGTTGTCGCTGCCGTGGTGCGGCACCTTGAGAAGATTGACGTGGCGCGTCTTTCCGGGGGCGAGCAACCTGGCTAGCTCAAGTCCCTCCAAGACCTTGTCGCCACGCGCGTCGCCGGTCAGCAGCATGCTCTTGCCGCCCATTTCAGCCAAAACGACGATGCTGGAGAGATTGGGCACCGACTTGTCGACGAATGCCGCCAGCATTGCTTCCGGGCTTTTCTTCCCCTGCTTTTGCTCCCGCAGCCATTTATCGTGGGCCTCCTGAAGGGCCATCAATTCCGGCTGCATCGGTCCGGCCACGGTCATCTTGAGGCCGCCATCCAACGTCACCGCTTCCGTATCCTCGGTTGCGACGATCAGCTCGCCGTCGAATTTGTGGTTCAGTTTCCATTGCCGACGTGCCGGCGACCGACGTTGCAAGACTTCCCGATCATCACGCAATTGACGGCCTTGCGAAATGCCGGCGAGAACATCCACCGTCTGATGCACCTCTTCCTCGTCGGATTCTTCGTCGGGCTCGATTGCGTCAAAATCCGGCCTGCGCGCAGTGCCTGCCTCGAATGACGCCGGCCCAAATCCGGACAACAGTTCTTCAGGCGCAGTCGTAAGCAGATCGTCAAAGCTGTTGTGCCACAGGCTGGCGACCTTCAGACGGAGATCGGGACTGTTGCCCAGCTGATCCGCCGTTAGTTCGAGAATGCCCCTGATGTGATCGTCGTCGATATGACTGATCATCACAACGTCTATCGGCAAGGGATCATTCGGCTCCAATTCGCGCGAACGGTGAATCTGCGCGATTCTCGGCGCCAGATGTGGCTTATAGACCTTGGCAGGTCCTCCATCGATCAGCATCAGATGCGGATCGTCAGCTGTTCCGAAATGAAGGATCAGGCAATCGCCCTTGCGGGCACGCAAGACGTCAAGGCTAAAATGCATCGCATTCCTCCTCAGATCGATTGAAGAGCCCGCAACACGTCGAGCATGCCGTGCCCCTGAAAGCTGCGCTCGCGGCCAAGATCCGTCGCGCTCTCGCACAGGATGCGTTTGACCCGACGCGGCTGCCCGATCAGCTCTTCGTATCGGGCGAGCAGCATCGCCGCGGCTCCACTGACCATGGGAGCCGCCATGCTGGTGCCCGATTCCGGAGCCCAATCATCATTCGGAACGGTCGATAGAATTCGCTCACCGGGCGCGACGAGATCCGGCTTCGCGCGGCCGTCGCCGGTTGGACCGCGGCTCGAGAAGAAGCTGATTCCGTATGTATGCGGCCAATTCCCGTGGGTCGATCCAACCGTGATGACGCCCTCGGCGTTTCCTGGATCGGTGATACTGAAGGCGGCGTAATTTTCGAACGGACCGTCCTTCGTTTCGAATTTCTGAAAGCCGCGATTGCCCGCTGCGGCCACGACCACCACTCCGCTTTCGACCAAACGCTCGCATTCGTTGCAAATCGGCGTCCGCCCACATGCAAAATTGCGCACGTTATGGGGAATTGAGAGGCTGAGATTCGCGCCGTGAATCATGATGTAGTTGTGCCGCTCGTTGACGTAACGGATGTACTGCATGGCAGCGATAACGGCGAACTCGGTCTCCTCCAGGCTCGCACCCAGCACGCGGAAATCGTAGAGTCCGATGTCCGGGCACATGCCGCCAGCGTATTTGCCGTCCTTCTGGTCCGCTCCGATGATTCCGGCAACGTGGGTCCCGTGCGAACTGGGCAGCTTTTCAGACTTGTCGTTTGGATCCGGCCTCTTGACCGTGATTAGCCTTTCGACGGTCGCCCAGTTGATGGGGCGCTCCTTCTCGAAGTCTTCGGCAATCTTCTCTAGATTGACGTCCACCTCGGCTTCAGCGAGCCCGGACGTTCGGATCAGCTTTTCGCGGGTTTGAGCATCGACGTCACCCGTCTCACTGCTAACGATCTCGCGAATATTCGTGAAGTCGAAGATTTTCCTGACACGCGACGTCGGCTTCTCGCCGGACGTCATGAACGCGTCGTGATTGTTTTGAATACCGGAATCAAGAACTGCCCAAACGATGTTCTTGCACTGGACGTTGAACAGCGACCTCGCAGCGTCGGCCTTGACCGCTGGCACCGACCGATCGAGCGCGGGAACGGCCGATCGGTTGAGCGATACCTGGAAAATACAAGTTGGTCTCTCTTCCGCCGGCTCGCTCCTGGTATCGACGCCGTCGTTCTGCTGCCGAGCATTCTCGTCCGCTTTGACTACTTCATAAAGTGCGAACATGCCGGAGAGAATCTCGTCAGCATAGTCCCGGTATCGTTCCAATGCCTGCTCAAAGGTCAGTGGCTCCAGTGGTTCGTCCCAACCGACGGGACGTTCCAGCTTGCAAATCCAGTAGATCAATCCGGCGAGCGCGATATACCTTTGGAGCGACGTGGCATTGTCCAATGTGCGTTCGCGCAGCGCGTTGGATCTCTTCGGCCCTTGCTGGAGCAGCTTTTTGATCGTCCCCTGATTATCGCCGGCATCCACGCCTTCGATCCTTTCGGCCACCTTCGGCTCGCGCCACCATTGTGTCCGCGGCACCAGGATGCGCAGCACTTGGTCGAAATAGAGCCGCGCACCGACGAGCCCCTGCAAATAGGCGACCTTGGCCTTTGTTGGAGGCCGGCCAGGCGGCGCAGATTCGACCGGCACTTTCAGCGCGCCTGCGATGGTACGGGCCACGCTCACCGCGGTCGCATTCTTGTGCGGCGTAATCAGAACGTCCTGGGCGATGCCCGGATCGAGAGCGTAAGCCGCCCAGACATCGCCGAGCAGCGGCGAGTCCTGCAGCACGCGCCTGTCGTCGCGGGGACCCAGGAGGATATGTTCGACCACTTCGGGCGGAACGGAGAACTGCTTGGGTCTTCCGTCGGCCGAGACCGGCCAAGTCGGCCCGCGGCTCTTGGGTGTGCCGCTTTGCGGTTTTGCACGCCGCTTACGCCCCTTGTCGTCCGCCATTGTCGTCTTCCTCAGACACCAGACTCCGGATAGGGAAAGGTGGGCGGCGGCCCGACCGCCGCGAGATGCTTGCGCAGGGCTGCATCACACACGGCGTAGCCCCAGTTGATCAGTCTTTCCTGCGTCGTCGCGTCCAACCGCTTCAGACGTGTCGGCACTTCCGCAAGTTGCAATGTACGCTCGAAAGGACACGGCAGAGCATCGGCCAGCCCGTAATTCGCGATGTCGGTGCGGATGCCCCAATAGGCGCCCTTGCGCGTTCCCGATTTGAAGGAGTCGATGACCTGGCGCTTGCGCAGCGAACGCACCTGATTGTCGATCAGATTGAGGATCCGGTAGGAATGCCGCGGCCAGTCCGTCTCCGGCTCCTCCTCAGCCTCGATCTTGCCGCCGGCGTCGCTGACCAGAACGGTCTGGTGGCGCTTCCATGCGGTCTCAAGGCCGAGATTGTCGTAGGCGCCGCCATCGCTGAGAACGACGCGCGTTGTAAATGGAGGCCGCTGCAGGTCGAGCCCGGTACCGGGCACGAAATCGCTGTCCTTGAGGCGCAATTCGAAGGGAGAGAGGACCGGAGGAAAAGCTGAGGACGCCGCCACGGCTTGCGCCAGCAGAATTTCTGGATTCTTCACCTCGCCGACGCGGTAGTCGCGCATATAGGGCTTCATGAAGCGCCAGAGCGCGCCTGACTGCACGTTCGTCGCATTGATCACGAAGCGCGGCTCGTCAGGCATATCCTGCAGAGTTTTGCCGCGAAACAGGTGATCGTCATACGCCTCGGCAATCCGATCGCCGATGCTGCCTGGTAACAGCGCGCCCAGGATGACCGACTCGGCATCGATTGTGATGCCGGCGAAGGCGCGCAACGGCGCGACGAATTTCGGAATGAAATCGCTGTCGACGCTGTCGGGTGTGAAGCTGAGGCCCGGCCACGCCAGCGCCAACATGCCGGCAGTGATCGACCCGCCGGAAACGCTCGATATGCGCCTGACGTTCTTCAGCAGTCCTGTTTCATATAGGCGCCACAGGACGCCGACATGAAACACCATCGCGCGATATCCTCCGCCGGAAAGGCAGAGCGCAGTGGTTGGTTCCAGCGGCTTGTTCTCGTCGTCGGTCGGTATCGGGTGAACCGGATCGGAAATCATGGGGCCCCCAAAAATCCTAGGGTACCTTCAGCAATTCAAAACAACCTGAATATAGCCATAGCAGAATCTACAACCAGCTTAGCACCTCAACCCCTGAATGTGAAGCGCATCTGCATGCGACCGCTGCGCACAGCTGTTCAAGGTCGCTTCTTCAGACGCGCCCGCTTCGGCAAGGTCGCCGGCCATTGCACGATGTGGTCCTCGAGCTCCTCGTCCGGGACCTCCTCCTCGCTGCCCTCCACGCGGCCGCGCACGGAGACGCCGGCTTCGTGCACGGTGTTGGGGTCACCCGAAACCAGCGGATGCCACCAATAGAGGTCGCGCCCTTCGGCGACGAGCTTGTAGCCGCAGCTCGGCGGCAGCCAGTTCAGGGTGCGGACATTGGCCGGGGTCAGGCGGACGCAGTCCGGAACCTTGTCGGAACGATTCGGATAGTCCTTGCAGGCGCAGCTCGTCCCGTCGAGCAGCTTGCAGCCGATATGGGTGAAGTAGATCTGCCCGGTATCCTCGTCTTCGAGCTTGTTCAGACAGCAGCGGCCGCAGCCGTCGCACAGGCTTTCCCACTCGCGCTCCGACATCTGTTCCAACGTCTTGGTTTTCCAGAAGAATCCTTCCTGGCCTTGAGATCGTTTGGGAGCTGCGGTCATGCGCCTCAACAACAGTTCGAAAGAGCTACGGCAACGCCATCTAGGGCGCGCGGCGGCAATGGTGCAAGCGAGGCCCCTTTGAGGCCCGTAATGAACCGGGGGTCAATTAGGCCTGTTGTTCAAAATAGCGAGCGTGGCCATTGGTTTATGAGCCCCGCTCGGCTAGAAGGAACAGCAAGTCCCTCGGATGCTGGCCGGGCGCCTTGGGTTTGCCGCAACATACCCGCAAGACGTCTCGATGCCGCCCCGGCCGGGTGCTTGAACGGTTTCGAAGCAAGCCGCAAGGGTTCTAGGTGCGCCAGATCATACCACCGCATTGGAAGCAGAGGATCCGGAATTTCTTCCTGGATCTCGATGCGCGCATCGACTCCTCGCTGTTCTCCTCGGCCAAGGGCATCCGCGAGCTCTACGAGCGCTACTCGACCTTCATGGACCGCTTCTATGTCGGGCGGTGGAAGCGCTGGGTGTTCATCGAGCCATTCTCGGAGGCCGCAACCCTCGGGCTTGGCGGCCTCGTCGTGATGCTCGCCCTCGCCATTCCGGCCTTCCGCGAGACCGCGGACGAGGACTGGCTGAAGAAGTCCGACCTCGCGGTGAGCTTCCTCGACCGCTACGGCAACCCGATCGGCAGCCGCGGCATCAAGCACAACGACTCCATTCCGCTGGAAGACTTTCCGGACGTGCTGATCAAGGCGACGCTGGCGACCGAGGACCGCCGCTTCTACGAGCATTTCGGCATCGACATCGCCGGCACCGCGCGCGCGCTCGTCACCAACGCGCAAGCCGGCGGCGTGCGCCAGGGCGGCTCCTCGATCACCCAGCAGCTCGCCAAGAACCTGTTCCTGAGCAACGAGCGCACCATCGAACGCAAGGTCAACGAGGCCTTCCTCGCGATCTGGCTGGAATGGCGCCTGACCAAGAACGAGATCCTCAAGCTCTATCTCGACCGCGCCTATATGGGCGGCGGCACCTTCGGCGTCGACGGCGCGGCGCATTTCTACTTCAACAAGTCCGCGCGCGACGTGACGCTGGCGGAAGCGGCGATGCTCGCCGGCCTGTTCAAGGCGCCGACCAAGTACGCCCCGCACATCAACCTGCCCGCCGCCCGCGCGCGCGCCAACGTCGTGCTGGACAACCTCGTCGATGCCGGCTTCATGACCGAGGGCCAGGTGTTCGGCGCCCGCCGCAACCCGGCCTTCGCGGTCGACCGCCGCGACGAGGCCTCGCCGAACTATTATCTCGACTACGCCTTCGACGAGATGCGCAAGCTGGTCGATACCTTCCCGAAGTCCTACACCGAGCGCGTCTTCGTGGTGCGCACCGCGATCGATGCCAACGTGCAGAAGGCGGCCGAAGACGCTGTCGAGAACCAGCTGCGCCAGTTCGGCCGCGACTATCACGCGACGCAGGCCGCGACCGTCGTCGCCGATCTCGACGGCGGCATCCGCGCCATGGTCGGCGGCCGCGACTACGGCGCCAGCCAGTTCAACCGCGCCACCGACGCCTATCGCCAGCCCGGCTCCTCGTTCAAGCCCTACGTCTACACCACCGCGCTGCTGAACGGCTACACGCCCAACTCGATCGTGGTCGACGGCCCGGTCTGCATCGGCAATTGGTGCCCGCAGAATTATGGCCATTCCTATTCCGGCTCGGTGACGCTGACGCAGGCGATCACCCGTTCGATCAACGTCGTGCCGGTGAAGCTGTCGATCGAGATCGGCCGGAAGAACGAGCCCAAGACGCAGAACCCCGCCAAGGTCGGCCGCGCCAAGATCGTCGAGGTCGCGCGCCGCTTCGGCATCAAGGCGCCGCTGCCCGACACGCCGTCGCTGCCGATCGGCTCGGACGAGGTCAACGTGCTCGAGCACGCGGTCGCATACGCGACCTTCCCCAATCGCGGCAAGGCGGTGACGCCGCATGCGGTGCTGGAAGTGCGCACCGGCGCGGGCGACCTGGTCTGGCGCTGGGACCGCGACGGCCCGAAGCCGCGGCAGGCGATCCCGGCTTCCGTCGCTGCCGACATGGCGGGCATGATGAGCCACGTCGTCAGCGAGGGCACCGCGCGCCGCGCCGCGCTGGACGGCATTCCGACCGCGGGCAAGACCGGCACGACCAATGCCTATCGCGACGCCTGGTTCGTCGGCTTCACCGGCAATTTCACCTGCGCGGTGTGGTACGGCAACGACGATTACTCGCCGACCAACCGCATGACCGGCGGCTCGCTGCCGGCGCAGACCTGGCACGACATCATGCTCGTGGCGCATCAGGGCGTGGAGGTCCGGGAGATTCCCGGCATCGGCATGGGCCAGAAGCTGCCGCCGCAGCATGTGAGCAACGCGCAGGCCAACGCGGCGCCGAAGGTGCTGGAGACCAAGCCCGGTCCGCCGCCGGTGCTGACCAAGCGCGGCGCGGACATCCTGGTGCGGGTCGAGAAGCTGCTGGATGATGCGGCAAAGGCCGCGAACAAATCGACGGCGAATGACAGCAAGCCGGCCAGGCCGTCCTCGTCGACGAGCGCGCTCGCCTTCCCGCAGAACTATGCGGAAGACAACGCCAACACCTCTGCCCCGCGCAAGAACTGATCGAAAGCAAGTGCGGCTGATCCTGACCACATTGACGGCGCTTCTTCTCGCGACGGTCGTCGGCGTCGGCGCGACGTGGATGACCACGACGCGCGGCACCGAGATCGGCGCGCTGACCATCGGCCCCTGGACGGCACGGCCGCGCACCGGCACCGCCGACGTCGATCCCTATTCGCGCGCCACCATCGTCCGCAACGGCGAGCTGCCGATCGGCACCGGCGACGGTGTCGCCTTCACCGCCACCACCGACGACAGGAAGAAGGCGCTCGACGGCCGCTGCGACGTGGTCGTCTCCGGCGTGACGCCGCCGGCGCGGTTCTGGACGCTGACGCTCTACGACCGCAAAGGCCATCTCGTCGCCAATTCGCTGCAGCGCTACGGCTTCACCAGCCAGGAGATCGTGCGCTCCTCCGACGGCTCGTTCGAGATCCGGATCGCCTCGCGCTCGCGCGCCGGCAATTGGCTGCCGACCGGCGGCATCGAGCGCTACGCCTTGATGCTGCGTCTCTACGACACGCCGGTCGGCGTTGGAACGCGCACCCAGCGCGATGCGCCGATGCCGAGCATCACCACGGTGGGCTGCTCATGATCCGGCTCGTCTTCACCGTCGTCGCCGGCGTGGTGCTGGGCCTCGTGGTCCATCTCGTCAGCGTGCTGGCGCTGCCGCGGATTGCCACACAGGATGCCTATTCGCGGCTGACGCCGATGACCAGGGTGAACGCCGTCACCCAGCTTCCCCTCGCCGATCCCAACAATTCGCCGATGCCGTTCATGGATCCGGCCTTCGCGCTGGCGATCTGTCGTTATGATCTGTCTGGCGGGCCGATCAAGCTCACCGTGCCGGTGAGCCAGGCCTACACCTCGGTGTCGTTCTACACCCGCAACGAGATCGCCTATTACGCCATCAACGACCGCTCCGCGGGCCGCAAGGTGATCGAGCTCGATCTGATGACGGAAGCGCAGCATAGCGAGCTGCCGGAGGACGAAGAGGTCACCGCGGCCGACCGACTGATCATCGATTCCCCGACCACGACCGGCCTGATCCTGATGAAGGCGCTCGCGCCCGAGCCCGGCTTGATGCAGCAGGCGCAAGGCTCGCTCCAGGCTGCGACCTGCGCCCCGCAGACCGAGCCGCCGGCCAAGGCCGAGGCACCGCGCAGCCGGCGGTGAGCGCGGCCGCCAACAAAAAGTGCGAAAACAACCCCATGCACAGTAGCTGGGCGTTGAAATCATTACGCTCTTCCGCCGACCGCAACGATACCGCCGGGGACGCCTGCGTACCTTTGACTCGTCGGGCAAAACAGGGGCATACTGGCATCATCGAGAGTTGATCACACCCGCACGGAGCCGTCCGTCGCGGGTGTTGTCTTTGGCGCATCTTTCCGTGTCCATGCGAAACAATCCTGCCGCGTTCGGCTCGGGCACAATCATCGGCACTCTGGGCGGCTTGATCGGTCTCGGCGGTGCAGAATTTCGGCTGCCCCTGCTCATCAGCCTGTTCGGATTTCGCGGCCTCGAGGCCGTGATTCTGAACAAGGCGACGAGCCTGATCGTGGTGGCGAGCGCACTGCCGTTTCGCGCACGCGCCGTTCCGTTCGCGGAGATACATGCCCATTGGCCGATCATCCTGAACCTGCTGGCGGGCAGCCTCGTCGGCGCCTATGCGGGGGCATCCTGGGCGACGCGTCTGGAGTCCGGGACGCTCTACAGGATCATTGCCGTCCTGCTGCTCCTGATCGCCGGCATGCTTCTGTTCGCACATGGCAACGAGGCGGCAACCCCACCGGCGCTGACAGGCGTGAGCCTGATCGTCGCGGGCATAGCAGCGGGCTTTGCGATCGGGATCGTGGCATCGTTGCTCGGCGTTGCCGGAGGGGAATTCCTGATCCCCACCCTGATCTTGTTGTTCGGCGCGGACGTGAAGCTCGCGGGCAGCCTCTCGCTCGCGGTGAGCCTGCCGACCATGCTGGTGGGATTTGCGCGCTATAGTCGCGACCAGAGCTTTTCGGTGCTCCGCGCGAATTGGCAGTTCATGCTTGCAATGGCCATCGGGTCGGTCGTCGGGACATTCATAGGCGGCCTGCTTCTCGGCGTCGTCCCGAATTCGATTCTTCTGCCGGGATTGGCCGTGATCCTGGTCATTTCGGCGGTGAGAATCTGGCGGCATGAGTAGGCTGGTTCGAAACAATGCCGCAACCGGCGATGCGCCCTCGATCGGTTCGCAGATCGAGACGGATCGCTAGAGCATGATCCGGAAAAGTGTGAAGCGGTTTTCCGAAAAGATCATGCTTCAAACAATAACCTAATGCGCGATGACGATTCATCCTAATCGCATCGCGCTTTAATGGATGATCTGGCCGAGGAAATCCCTCGCCCGCTCCGTCCTCGGCGCGCGGAAGAAGGTTTCGGGATCGGCTTCCTCGACGATCGAGCCGCGATCCATGAACACCACCCGGTCCGCGATCTCGCGGGCAAAGCCCATCTCGTGCGTCACGCAGACCATGGTCATGCCGTCTTTCGCGAGCTCCACCATGGTGTCGAGCACCTCCTTGACCATCTCCGGGTCGAGCGCCGAGGTCGGCTCGTCGAACAGCATGATCTTCGGCTGCATGCACAGCGCCCGCGCGATGGCGACGCGCTGCTGCTGGCCGCCGGAGAGCTGCCCCGGATATTTGTTCGCCTGGTCGTGGATGCGCACCTTGCGGAGCAGACCGATCGCGCGCTCATGCGCATCAGTGCGGGACAGGCCCCGCACCTTCATCGGCGCCAGCATGCAATTCTCGACGACCGAGAGGTGCGGAAACAGGTTGAAGCTCTGGAACACCATGCCGACCTCGCGACGAACGCCGTTGACGTCGGTCATCCGGTCCGACAGCTCGATGCCGTCGACGACGATGCGCCCCGCATCGTGCTTTTCGATGTGGTTGATGCAGCGGATCAAGGTCGACTTGCCCGAGCCGGAGGGGCCGCACAGCACGATCTTCTCGCCGACCGCGACCGTGAGATTGACGTCGTTCAGGGCCGTGAAATGGCCGAACCGCTTCACCAAATTTTCAACGGTGACGATGGACGCCCGATTCCCCTCAGCGAACTCAAGCATTTTTCCTCTCCAAAGACTGGGATGACCGTGCGCAGCGCTAGCGGCGTAGTCCCGCGATCGCATATCGCTTGCGCAAGGACGCCACGCATTGCGATGCCGCCGAACTGATCGCGAGGTAGACCACCGCAATCACCAGATACATCTCGACCAGACGGCCATTGAGCTGCGCCAGCTTCGAGGCTGCGCCAAGCAGATCGGTGAGCGAGAGCACGTAAACCAGCGAGGTATCCTGGAACAGGATGATGGTCTGGCTCAGGATGATCGGGCTGGCGACGCGAAGCACCTGCGGCAGGATCACGGCGCGATAGGTATCGAAGGTCGACAATGCGAGGGCCTGACAGGCCTCGAACTGACCCCGGTTCACGGCGCGCAATCCGACGCGGATGATCTCCGAGTAATAGGCCGCCTCGAAAAGGCCGAAGGTGATGAAGGCGGTCCAGGTGGCGCCGATCGGGACCGGTCGCCCGCTTCCGCCGAGATGACCGAGCACGATCGGCACCAGGAAGAAGAACCAGAACAGGACCAGGATCAGCGGGATCGAGCGCATCAGGGCGACATAGCCGCGCACGAGCTTGCCGAGCACGGGCACTTCGAAGTGCTGCACGAGGGCCAGGCAGGTGCCGAGGACCAGGCCGACCACGAAAGCAACGGCGGTCAGCGCCAGGGAAAACAGCAGGCCCGACCAGAGGTAAGGCCACGCCTGAAGCACAACGGAGAAATCGAGGCTGGTCACTTCACGACCTCCATCGCGTCAGGCAGGGAATCAAGCGGTTGGATGGCGTGCGTCGCGCCCGGCTTGACTGCATCGTCCGCAGGGCTCGTCCCCGGAATGCGCACGGCCCTGTCGATCAACGCCATCCCCTGATAGGCGATGAGCGCCAGCGCGAGGTAGACAAGCGTCGCGGCGCCGAAAGCGGTGAAGGTCTGGAATGTCGCTTCGCTGATCTGGCGGGCCTGCGCCGTCAGCTCCATCAGCCCGATCGTGAGCGCGACCGAGGTGTTCTTGTAGATGCCCATCACCTCGCTGGTCAGGCTCGGAATGATCAGGCGCAGCGCCTGCGGCACGATGACGTAGCGATAGGTCGGATACCCGCTGAGCCCGAGCGCGCTTGCCGCTTCGACCTGACCTTTCGGCAGGGCCTCGATCCCGGCACGCACCTGTTCGGCGATCCGGGCGGCGGTGTAGAGACCGAGGCACACCAGTGCCGGAAAGAACGATCCCCAGGGCGGCGGAATCTGCTTGATGGCGTTCCCGAGCGAGGCGGGAAGAATCTCCGGCAGGACGAAGTACCAGAGAAACATCTGCACCAGCACGGGGATGTTGCGGAAGATCTCCACATAGAGGCGGGCAAGTGCCGCGACGGCTCGGTTCTGCACAGTGCGGCCGATGCCGACGACGATCCCGACCGCGAAGGCAATCCACCAGCCGAAGAACGCCAGCGCGAGGGTCCAGCCGAGGCCCGACACGAGCCAGTCGATATAGCGCTGGCCGTCTGCGGTCTGTTCAAGAAGCACTGCAAACATGGCGAACCTCAGGGCTCGGTTTGCGGGACACTCTCCGCCGACGTCGCAATTAGTCCACCGCGTCGCTGGGACGCGCGATCCGTTCCGTGAGATCGACCGTCAGCGGAAACGCCAGGTTCTCGTTCTTGGGCGGAATTGGCCTGGTGAACCATTTGGCGTAGGTCTTTTCGAACTGGCCCGATGCCATCTGCTTCGACAGAACGTCGTCGACCAGCGCCTTGAAGCCGGTATCGCCCTTCGTGAACATCAGGCCATAATAGATCTTGGCGTAACCCTCGGGGAGAAATATCAGCGCATCCGGCTTCGGAGCTGCGGCCTTGAGGCCGGCGAGCAGAATGTCGTCCTCCATGAACGCGGCCGCGCGGCCGGTGTTCAGCATCAGGAAGGATTCGGCATGGTCCTTTGCCTGGACGATGTTGAAGCCGAGCTGCTCCTTCGCATTCACGCCTTGCGCGAAGCCGACGGCATTCGAGCCCTGGGTGACGACGATGGTTTTGCCCTTGAGATCGCCGGCCGTCTTCAGGCCGCTGTCCGCTTTGACCAGCCAGCGCGGCTGACTGACGAAGGTGGCGACGGAAAACGAGACCTGCTCCTGCCGCTTCCTGTCGTTGGCCGTGCCGCCGCACTCGATGTCGACGGTGCCGCTCTGGATCAGCGGGATGCGATTGGACGAGTTCACCGGAACGTAATTGACTTTGAGATTGGGTAAGGCGGTCTCCGCCTTGATGCGCTCGACGATGGCCGCGCAGAGGTCGAGCGAGAACCCGATCGGCTTCTGGTCGGGACCGAGATAGGAGAACGGGATCGAGGCCTCGCGATGACCGATGGTGATGGCGCCGTTCGACTTGATCCTGGCCAGCGTGGGGCTGTCGGCGGCAGAAGCGGCGCTGCCGAGGCCGCCAATGACCGACAGAATGCTCAAGACACATGCAAACTTCGTCATGTACGTCTCCTTGCTGGACAGCCTATGCGGCTCTCGATGATGGCTTCACGCCGCGCCGCTGGATGACCTCGATCAGGCGGTCGACGTCGGCAATCGTGTTGAACATCCCGAACGACACGCGAATGCCGTCTCGCTCCGGCGACACGCGGACGTTATTCTCCTCGAAATGGCCGAGCCATTCGGCCGCGGGCAGCGCAATGACGTAGATGTGCGGCGCGCGATGCTGCCGCGTGCGAGGGCCGACCAGGCGAACGCCCAGCACATCGAGCCGGGCGATGAGATGATCGCCGAGATCGAAACAATGGTTCTGGATGTTCTCGACGCCCAGCGCTTCGATCATGTCGAGCGAGGCATCGAGGGCATGGATCGCCGGAAGATTGAAATTGCCGAGCTCGAAGCGGCGCGCGCTCGGGGCCGGATCGAGCCTGTCAGGCCGGGCGATCAGATCGGCCGGGACTTCAGCGAGGCTCGCGGCCGCAAGATAGGTCGGCTCGAGCTCAGCCCTCGACTTGTCCCAATAGAGCAGGCCCAGCCCTTGCGGCACGAGCAGCCCCTTATGGCTGCCCGAACCGATGAAGGTCGCGCGCATGGCTTTCGCATCGATTGGCACGACACCGATCGCCTGCATCACGTCGACGACGAAATGGAGCCCCTTCTCCGCGCAGAGGGCGCCGATGCTTTCGATGTCGAAACGATGGCCGGCATGGAATGTCACCTGCGAGATCGAGATCGCCCTCGTGCTCGCATCGATGTAGGGACGAAGACTGTCGGCGTTCACGATCTCCGTCATCGGCACGAATGCGACGGTCACACCCTTGCGCCGCAGATTGAGGAACGCGTAGGCGTTGTTCGGATGATCGCCGTGGATCATCAGGACCTTGTCACCGGCGCGCAGCGGCAGCGCATTCGCGGCGATGTTCATGCTTTCCGAGGTGTTCTTGGTGAAGGCGATCCCGTCGCCCGATACGCCGAGAAACCGCGCCAGCTTTTCGCGCGTCTGCTCGACGCGATCGAGCCAGACGCTCTTCGGGCCGGCGGTCTCGAGACCTTCGCTCAGAAAACGATCGATCGCCGCTTTGACGGGGCGCGCAAGCGGCGTCTGGAAGCCGGAATCGAGATAGGTGATCCGCTCGGCAGCCGGAAACTCCCTCCGCACGGCATCGACGTCGTAATGGCCTGACATCCCGATCTCCTGAAGCACTTCCCCGGTGGCTCGCACTGCACAAATCCTGTTCACCACCGAGCAGCGCCAACGATATGGGCACGACACAAAAGTGCCTATACAAATTTTCATATTCCAGTATATTTCATTCCGAAAAATGATAATTTGTACTTCGGGTGGAGACTGGCGAAATGCAGCAGCCGAGTACCGACGGGCCATTGGACCGCGCCTTCGCGATCATTGGCTATGTCGCCAGCCAGACCAGAGCAGCCTCGGTCGCGGACATCGCCGCTGCGCTGTCCCTGCCGCTGCCGACTGCGCATCGGCTCATCGGAAATCTGGAACAGCGCGGGCTGCTTCAGAAAGCCGTGGGAACGAAGCGGTACGTGGTCGGCAATCAAATGGTCACGCTGTCGGCCCGCGTCATCGGCGCAGCTTTCCGTACCGCCCGCCGGCACGCGGTGCTCCGCGCCGTCGCCGCCGAAATCGGCGAGCAATGCGAGATCGGCGTCGTGCGGGACAACGTCGTTGCTTACGTCGACAGCGTCCGCGTATCGCAACCTCAAGGCCTGCAATTCAATCCCGGCGAAGCGGCCCCGCTCCACTGCACGTCGACCGGCAAGATCTACATGAGCCGGCTGCCGGAACGCGCGCGCGAGAAGCTGTGCCACGCGCTCACGCTGACGCGATACACCGAAACCACGATCGTGGACGTCGAGCACCTGATGAAGGTGCTCGATGAGACCCGCAAGCGCGGCTGGGCCAAGACCAATGAAGAATATGTGCGAGGCGTGGTCGGCTGTGCCGTTCCCATCCTCTCACCGGATCGCGAGCTGATCGCGTGCCTGGGTGTGTCTGTTCCCGTGGCACGGGTGAGCTTCACCGAGCTGGATCGGTTCATAGCTCCCCTGCAGAAGGCCGCTGCGCTGCTATCGGAGACGATCCTCGCGGACAATGAGGACGGCGTAAGCGAAGCCGTGTCGGCAAGCTGATGCTGCTCGAACGTCGTCCACAGTCACCGAGATTGTCCTCGCCCTGCAAGCCGGATCAGGCCTTGGTCAATATCTCGGGCGGTGCGACTTCGCCCACTCGCGGGCATGTGCGATGGGCTCTTGCGGCGGCAGGATGGCGCGCAGCTTCTGTATCGCCGGCTGGCTCTCCATGGGTCCCGCCATCGACAGAAGGCCGGAAATTTCGGACCCTGCCGGCGCTGTTCCTGCAGGAGCGTCGTCAAAATTCAGGCTCTCGGCCATGGCGTTTCCTCCCATCAGCACAGCCAGCATAGGCGGCCAGGACGAGACCGGCCCGTGCCGACGCCCGCGACGCAAAGGCCAAAGCGGCGCGCATCGTCGGCTGCCCCAACACGTCAGACATTCAATCATTGAAACGCCTCACGGTGCATTTTCTGTGCCTTGGATCAGCTCTTGGTGCTGGCGGTCTTGTCGATCGCCGCGCGCAAGCCTTCAGCAAGCTTGATCGCGTCGTCATTGGCCCAGAAGTGCATGAAGAAGAGTCGCGGCTGTTCGTTCAGCATATGGCTGTGCAGCGCCGTCACCTCGATGCCATGCGTCCGCAGCGCCGCGATGACTGGATTCACCTCGTCGCTGGTCAGCACGAAATCGCCGGTGATGGCGGCCTTGCCGCCGCCGGTCGGCTGGAAATTGATGGCGGTCGCGACGCCCATTGGACCGACGGGGGTTAGCAGCATGCCGTTCTCCGTGATCGGGTCGCGCCGTTTCACATTGAACTGGTAGACGCCGCCATTGCCCTGCCCCTTGACGCCGATGATCTGATCGAGCTTTGCGGTGTCGAGATCGATAGAGGGCGGATTCCCGGCTGCGGCGACCGTCAGGGGCGTCTTGCTTTCGGCGAGCGCATCACGGATTGCCGACGCCAGCTTGATAGGGTCGCCGTGTCCGGCGACGTGCATGTAGAATGTCGCCGGGCTTGCGCGCAGCAGATGGTTGTGCACGGCGGTAATCTCGAGACCGCTCGCCATCATCTTAGCCATCACTGGATTGATCTCGGTCTCAAGCAGCACGAGGTCACCCATGACCATGGTTCCGCCATGCGCAGGCTTGAACGCCAGCCAGCCGCCAAGCGCCAGCGCCGGCTTGATCGTGACGCCATCCAACGTCACGGTGAGATCGGTGCGCGGGAAGCCGTAGCGATGGACATCGTCCGCAACGGTTGGCTTGCGGCCCAGTGCCTCATCGACCTTTTGCCAGTCGATGCCCTGCGCGTGAGCGTTCGTGATGAAGCAGGCAGCGACGCCGATCAGTGCCGAAACCGTCTTATGCATGGATCAGCTCCCTTGAGCTCTGGGTGTGTCCCTGCCCCAATCGGATAAGTGAGGCCGCTCCGGCCGTTCCGCCACACACAGCGGACTCGCCGCGGAGGCGCATGCCATGGCGGTTCGGATGCCGGCAAGCCGAGAGGGTCGTGGAATGGAGTTGCGGTGTGTGAACATGCTGCGCCCTTGGTGATCAGGACGCGATGCTTGGGCATGTCGCCTCGCGGGGAGATCGCACATCCCCGTCGCGCTGACTAAAAACCCGCAGGGCAGAACTGTCAACCGGCGCACGGCCGCGTCACGTCACGAAGAGTTCACCCTTTGAAGGAACCCGCCAGCCGCCATCTTGAAACGACGAGGCGGTTTCACATACATTGTCGGCGTGGGGACGATGCAGACTCCCCGTGAGACCCAGGTCCAAGCTCTGCGCAGCACGCAATTCCGTGGAGCTTGCGCATGGACACCGAACGTCACTCCTCTCCCCTCCGAACCATCGCCATCCTCTCGCGCGGCGACATTGTCGCGCGGCGCGAGGCGACGGCGCAGAACAGCCGCTTCGTCCGCGTCTTCGAAGCGCTCGCCGCCGCGGGCATCGACGCCTTCCCAGTGATCTATGACGAGAGCTTTGCGGGCGCGGTCCGCGACCAATTGCTTGCAGCCGACGGCGTGCTGGTCTGGGTCGATCCGATCCACCAGGGCAAGACCCGCGCCGAGCTCGACGCCCTGCTGCGCGACGTCGCGGCGCAAGGGCCATGGGTGAGCGCGCATCCGGACATCATTCTGAAGATGGGCGTCAAGGAGGTGCTCTATCGGACACGGCATCTGGGCTGGGGCGCCGACACGCACCGCTATGACACCGCCATAAGCTTCCGCAGCCAGTTTCCGGCGCGCCTTCGTGCCAGCGGCCAGCGCGTGCTGAAGCAGAACCGCGGCAATGGCGGCCAGGGGGTCTGGAAGGTTGAGGCCCTGCCCGATACCGAAGGCATGGTTCGCGTGCTGCACGCGCAGCGCGGCAGCACGCCGGAGGACATGCCGATCGATGCGCTGCTCGCACGGTGCGAGCCCTATTTCGGTTGGGGCGGCTGCATCATCGACCAGGCGTTTCAACCGCGCCTGCCCGACGGCATGATCCGCTGCTACATGAGCGGCGCCAAAGTCGCAGGCTTCGGACACCAGAAGATCAAGGCGCTGATCCCGCCGCCGCCGGAGGGACCGGAGGCGCCTGAGGCGCAGCCCGGGCCGCGGATCATGCACGGGCCTGATGCTCCGCCATTCCAGGCGCTGCGAGGAGCGATGGAGGACGAATGGACGCCGCAGATGATGGCAACGCTCGGCATCGATGAGTCGTCATTGCCGGTGATCTGGGATGCGGACTTCCTGTACGGGCCGAAAGATGCGGCCGGCGCAGACACCTACGTGCTCTGCGAGATCAACGCGAGCTCGTGCTTTGCGATCCCCGAGGAGGCGCCGGCTGCGATCGCCCGGACGGTGAAGCAACGGCTGATGCGGACCGAACGTACACGGGCGCGAACTTAGCCTGGTCGCGCTCGTCGGAAATGGCAGCAGCTGTCAGGCGACAGTAGGACGCAATCTCGAATTGGTTGCGTTGTTGAAGCCAAAAGGCTCGAGAGCTATCGATCTGAATTCATCTTCGATCGGAGGAACGCATGAGCAAAATCACGGGCGGCTGTCACTGCGGTGCAATCCGCTACGAGGTCGAGGGCGAGGCGATCGTGCACGCGCTTTGCCACTGCCGCGATTGCCGGCTTCACGCCGGGGCTCCGCTCGTCGGCTGGACGATGTACCCCGAGGGCGCGGTCAAGGTGACCAAGGGCGAGCCGAAGGTTTACCGCTCCTCGGAACACGGGCGGCGGCACTTTTGCAGCGCGTGCGGAACCGGGCTGTTCTACGTCAATGCCAACATGCTGCCGGGGGTCATCGACATCCAGAGCGCGACCTACGACGACCCTGAGGTCGTGCCTGCCACGATGCAGATCCAGGTCGCCGAGCGCCTGCGCTGGATGGAGCATGCGCACGAACTGCCGGCCTTCGAGCGCTATCCGCCGCAGCCGTAGTGATGGCTAGGCGGAATGACCTTAGGTTGAATCGATTGCCACGGGCTCGGTGCAACCTCTCCCGCTTGCGGGAGAGGTCGGCGCGAAGCGCCGGGTGAGGGCTTTCTCCTCTTGGGGATTGTCCCATTGCGGAAGCACCTCTCCCCAACCCTCTCCCGCGAGCGGGAGAGGGAGCGCACCTCCGTCGTTGCGCGATCAGGGCTCATGTCATCGCACTCTAGCCTCGCGCAGCACTCTCAATCAATTTCCTGCGCGCCGATGAAGCGCATGAACGGCTTCTGACCGTCGGCACCGAACAGCACGACCTCGTAACGCTGCGGCTTGCCGCCTTCCATGCCCGGCGATCCGACCGGCATGCCCGGCACGGCTATTCCCTTCGCGTTTGGACGCTCCGCGAGGAGGCGTCGCACGGCCGCGGCCGGCACGTGCCCCTCGACGACATAACCGGCGACCTCTGCCGTGTGACACGCGACCAGGTTCGAGGGGACGCCGAGACGCGCCCGGATCGGCTCGAGGTCGGGAGTCTCCTCCACCTGGGCGGTAAATCCTGCGTCCCGCAGATGCTGCACCCAGCCGGCGCAGCAGCCGCAGCTCGGATCCCGGTGCACCGTGAGCGCGGCTGCGTCGGATGCTGCCGCGGCGGGCCTTGCAAAAGCTGCCGCGGCCATCAGCCCGACAAGGGACCGGCGGGTCATCAGATATGCGCGTTGCTTCATCTTCGGCTTCCTCTTCTGTCACTCCGTCGCCCTGACATATGATCGTGCGTCACGGCTCGCCTCATCCGGCCGGCTCCACGACGCGCAATCTGGCGCCGATCGGCTTGGGCATCTCAGCCGGTTGTTCTCTGTCCTCGCGCGTGGGCGGCAGGCGGACACCCTTCACCAACCCGAAGATCGCCGGGATCACGATCAGCGTCAGCAGCGTCGACGATATCATGCCGCCAATCATCGGCACCGCAATTCGTTGCATGATCTCCGACCCGGTTCCGGTGCTCCACATGATCGGCAGCAGGCCCGCCATGATGGCGACGACCGTCATCATCTTGGGACGGACGCGCTCGACCGCGCCCACCATGATCGCCTCGTGGAGATCCTGCCGGGTGAGGCCCCTGCCCTCGGCGCTGCACGTCGCCTTGATCTCGGCCAGTGCATGCTCGAGATAGATCAGCATCACGACGCCGGTCTCGGCGGCGACGCCGGCAAGCGCGATGAAGCCGACGGCGACGGCGACCGACATGTTGAAGCCGAGCCACCACATCATCCAGATGCCGCCGACCAGCGCGAAGGGCAGCGACAGCATCACGATCAGGGTTTCGGTCATGGCCCTGAAATTCAGGTACAGCAGCAGGAAAATGATCGTCAGCGTCACCGGCACCACGATCTTCAGGCGCGCCGCGGCGCGCTGGAGATATTCGTACTGACCGCTCCAGACCACGTAATATCCTGATGGGAACTGGATGCTGTCAGTCACGGCGCGTTGCGCATCGGCGACGTAGCTGCCGATGTCGCGATCGCGGATGTCGACGTAGACGTAGGTCGCGAGCTGGCCGTTCTCGGTCCGGATCGAGGTCGGCCCGCGCGCCGGCTCGACCTTCGCGACCTCGCCGAGCGGCACCGCGCCGCCTGCGGGCATCGGCACCAGGATATCGCTGGCGATCGCCTTGGGATTGTCGCGCAGGTCGCGCGGATAGCGCATGTTCACCGTGAACCGCTGCCGCCCCTCCACCGTCGTCGTGACGGTCTGGCCGCCGAGCGCCGCCGCGATGGTGTCCTGAACGTCCTGGATCAGGATGCCATAGCGGGCGAGCGCCTCGCGATCCGGGACGATCTCGAGATAGTAGCCGCCGATGCCGCGCTCGGCATAGGCCGATGAGGTGCCCGGCACCGTCTTGATCACCCGTTCGACCTGCTTCGCCAGCCGGTCGATCTCGACGAGGTCGGTGCCCATCACCTTGACGCCAACGGGGGTGCGGATGCCGGTGGACAGCATGTCGATGCGCGCCTTGATCGGCATGGTCCAGGCGTTGGAGACGCCCGGAAACTGCAGCGCCTTGTCCATCTCCGCGATCAGGCCGTCGATGGTGACGCCTTCCCGCCAAAGCTCCTTCGGCTTCAGACTGACCACCGTCTCGAACATCTCGGTCGGCGCCGGATCGGTCGCGGTCGCCGCCCGCCCCGCCTTGCCGTAGACCGATTCGACCTCCGGGAACGACTTGATGATGCGGTCCTGCGTCTGCATCAGCTCGGCCGCCTTGGTCACGGAGATGCCGGGCAGCGTCGTCGGCATGTAGAGCAGCGTGCCCTCGTTCAGCGTCGGCATGAACTCGGTGCCGAGCTGCCGCGCCGGCCAGATCGTAACGGCGAGCACGACCAGCGAAGCCAGGATCACCGGCGTCTTGGCACGCAGCACGCCCTTAATGACCGGGCGGTAGATAAAGATCAGGAAGCGGTTGATGACGTTTTTCCTCTCCGGCACGATCCTGCCGCGGACGAAGATCACCATCAGCGCCGGCACCAGCGTGACGGACAACAGGGCCGCGGCCGCCATCGCGAAGGTCTTCGTGAACGCCAGCGGGCTAAACAGCCGCCCCTCCTGCGATTCCAGCGTGAAGATCGGCATGAACGACACGGTGATGATGAGAAGGCTGAAGAACAGCGCCGGGCCGACTTCGGATGCCGCGTCGATCAGGATCTGGACACGCGACTGACCGGGCTCGGCGCGCTCAAGGTGCTTGTGCGCGTTCTCGATCATGACGATCGCGGCATCCACCATGGCGCCGATCGCGATCGCGATGCCGCCGAGGCTCATGATGTTGGATCCCAGGCCCAGCAGCTTCATGGCGCCGAACGCCATCAGCACGCCGACCGGCAGCATCAAGATCGCGACCAGCGCGCTGCGGACATGGAGCAGGAACACGATGCAGACGAGCGCGACGACGATACTCTCCTCGAACAGCGTGTGCTTGAGCGTGTCGATCGCCGAATAGATCAGGCCCGAGCGGTCGTAGACCGGGACGATCTCGACCGATTTCGGCAGGCTGCTCGCAATCTCCTTGAAACGCTTCCTGACGTTTTCGATGACGTCGAGCGCGTTGACGCCGAAGCGCTGCAGCACGATGCCGCTTGCGACCTCGCCCTCGCCGTTCAGCTCCGCAATGCCGCGCCGCTCGTCGGGTCCGAGCTCGACATTGGCGACGTCCCGCAGCAGCACCGGCGTGCCGTTGCTCGTTTTCAGGACGATGTTGCCGAGATCGTTGATGCTCTTGATGTAGCCCTTGCCACGAATGACGTATTCGAACTCCGACAGCTCGACCGTGCGGCCGCCGACGTCGGCATTGCTGGCACGGATCGCCTCCCGGATCTTCTGCATGCTGATGCCGCGGTCGCGCATGCGCTGCGGGTCGAGCACCACGTTGTACTGCTTGACGAAGCCGCCGATGCTGGCGACCTCGGCCACGCCTTCGGCCTTGGCGAGCGCGAATTTCAGATTCCAGTCCTGGATCGTGCGCGTGTCGGCGAGGTTCAATTCTTTCGACATCACGGCGTATTGGTAGACCCAGCCGACGCCGGTCGCATCGGGCCCGATGGTGGGGGTGACGCCGACGGGAAGCCGCGACGTGGCGCCGTTCAGGAACTCCATCACGCGCGAGCGCGCCCAATAGATGTCGGTGCCGTCCTCGAAGATCACGTAGACGAACGACACGCCGAAGAAGGAGAAGCCGCGCACCACCTTCGATTTCGGCACGGTCAGCATCGCCGTCGTCAAGGGATAGGTGACCTGGTCCTCGATCACCTGCGGCGCCTGGCCAGGATATTCGGTGTAGACGATGACCTGGGTGTCCGAGAGGTCGGGGATCGCATCCAGCGGCAGATGCAGCAGCGCGTAGAAGCCGGCGGCCGCCGCAAAGCCGGTGCCGAACAGCACCAGCAGCAGGTTGCGCGCCGACCAGGCGATGATGCGGGCGATCATTTGTGCTCTCCCGTCGCATGGCCGGCGTCGGAGGCTTGAGGCGCAGCCTCGGCAAAGCCTTTGAGCGCGGCCTTCAAATTGCTTTCCGCATCGATCAGGAAGTTGGCTGATGTGACCACCGCTTCGCCTTCGGCAAGGCCGTCGCGCACCTCGATAAAGCCGCCGCCGCGCCGGCCGAGCTTCACTTCCCGCGGCTCGAAGCGCCCGTCCCCCTTGTCGACGAGGACGGCCTGCCGCGTGCCGGTGTCGAGCACCGCGCTGTCCTGGATCGTCAGGACAAGCGCGCTATCGGCCGTGTCGACGTCGGCATCGACATACATGTCCGGCAGCAGCAACGCTTCGGGATTGGCGAGCTCGATGCGGACGCGAACCGTCCGGGTTTCGCGGTTCACCTGCGGATAGATCACCGCGATCTTGCCGGTGAAGCTTCGGCCGGGGAAGCTGCGCACGCGCACCGCGACGGACTGCCCGACCGCGATGTTGCCGAGATCGCGCTCGGCGACGTCGACCAGCGCCCAGACCAGCGAGGTGTCGGCGATGCGGAACAGCACGTCGCCGGGATTGGCGCGCATGCCTTCGATCGCGTTGCGCTCGAGCACGATCCCGTCGCGCGGCGCCGACCAATGGATGGTGACGGGCGCGACACGCGTTCTCTCCATCTCGGCGATCACCCGCTCGGGAACGTCGAGATTGATCAGCCGTTGCCGCGAGCCGCGGCCGTAGATCTCGACCCCGCCGACGGTCTTGGAGGTGATGGTCGCGAGATAGTCGGCCGCCGCGGAGGCGACCGCCGAGCTGTAGATCTCCATCAGCGGCTGGCCCGCCTTGACGCGGGAGCCGGTGGTGACGTCCGCGATCTTCTGCACGAAGCTCTCGGCCCGCATCGCGATCACCGAGACGCGGCGCTCGTCCAATTGGATCGTACCGGGCGCCTTGACCAGGACTTGGACCGATCGCCGCGCCACCGGCTCGGACTTCACGCCGCTGCGCTGGATCTTGCCGGGCGACAGTTTCACCGTGCCGTCATCGGCGTCGTCGCCTTCGTAGACGGGGACATAGTTCATCCCCATCGGATCCTTCTTCGGCACCGGCGAGGTGTCGGGCAACCCCATCGGATTGCGGTAGTAGAGGATTTTTCGCGATGAAGCCGCCTGCGGTGGCTTCGGCTCTGCCTGGGCGGCCTTGTCGTCATCGTAGACCGGCAGATAGTCCCGCCCGCGGTCGTCCTTCTTTGGCCCGGCGGACCAAAGCGGCGCGCCGCTCGGATCGCGATAGTAGAGCGGAGTCCGGTCCGCTGGCGCCGCAGCCGGGGTCACCTCGGCATGGACCGACCAGCGCCCCTCGTTCGAGAACCAGTACGCGCCAAGGGCGAGGCCACTGCCGAGAGCGAGAGTCGTCAAGAGACGCAACGTCTTCATGGTTGTTTCGCGCGCTCGGAGCGCGCGTCCATGTGAATGGGAAAGAGAAGTTCGGGCGCCGTCCGACGGCGCCCGAAAGCTCACTTGATCGCCTTGACGATGACCTTGCCGGTGACCGTCTCAGGCTCGCCCTGCACCTTCGCCGAGAGCGTGACCTGATAGCGGCCGGCCATCGGCAGGTCCGTCCTGAAGGCGTAGACGCCCGGCTCCTTGGAGGGCAGTGGCGCGACCGCCGATTCCATCTCGGCCATGCCGTCCGGAGCCATGTCGACGCGCGTCTTGAAGATGACGGCGTCGGGCACCGGCTTGCCGGTCTGCTTGTTGGTCAGGCGAACGGCGAGCGTGACGTCGTCGCCCTTCTTCATCTCGGGATTGACCGGCTCGAAAGCGTAATCGCCGGCACCCGCCAAGGCGACTGAAGCGGCGAGCGAAAGGGTGGCGGCAACAGCCGCGGTGCTGAACTTGGAAAGCATTGTCCTGTCCTCATGAATTGATCTCGACCGCGACGCTTGAATGCGCACATCAGTCATCGCCGCGCGGGGCGTGCCCGCGCGCGTCTTGAGAGATCAGATTCGAGGAGGCCGGAAGGGAGGACTGCCGCCGCGCGAGTCGACGACTTGATCGGCAGGAATAGCGGTTTCCGCTGCCGCGACGGCAAGGAATTCGAACGCCAGGGGACGAATGTCCGCCAGTGCGACGGTGCCGCCGACACAGCAGAAGCCCATCCCGCATTGGTAGCCGGTGTCGGAGCCCGTTCCCTTCATGTCGGGACAACAATCGTGCACCGACATATCGTCGTCGCCGCCCACCTGCATGGCCGCCTGCATGTCACCCGATGACATCGCGACGCCGGAAGCGGACACGCCAGCCGGCAGCATCGCCAGGGAGATGGCGATGGCGAATGCCAGGATGGTCCGAACGATCCGCATGAAACGTGCTTTTAACCTTTTGGATACCTTTGGGAACCGCAACGTTGCCTGAGTACCATAGTCTGCGGCCGAATGCATTCTTTGATCAAAGTCAAGCATTCGTGACCGAGGCTCCGAGGCCTGTCAGGCCGACCGCCCGCATCCTGCCTCGCCTATCGCGACTTCGATACCAGCTCGTCGGACCGCGCCGTCCGCGACCATAGCAGCGCGAGCGGGCCGAGCGCGATCCCGGCCGCGAGCACGATGAAGGCCAGCAGCCAGCCCTCTGCACTCTGGGGGCCGCCAGCGGCATCGAGGGCAACCCCGGTTCCCCAGGCTCCGATCGCCGATAGGCCGAACCCGGCGGTCGAATGCAGGGCCAGAGTCGCCCCGCGATGCTCGGAGACAGCCGCGGCCGACATCCCGGCCGTCAACGCACCGGAATCCGCCGGCACTGTCAGGCCATAGATCATCAGCAGCAGCGCCAACACCCATGCCGGAGCCGTCGCATTCAGGCCGATGACGAGGGCAACGCAAGCCGAGGCGATCATCACCACCGTGATCGCCCGATGTCGCCCGAATTTCAGTGCGGCCTCGTTGCCGAGGATGCTGGCCGGCATGGAGATCACTGCAAAGCAGAAGCTCATCAGGACCGGGCTCAGCCATGAGGGCGCACCCTGATGCGCGACGACGTAGGTCCAGAACCCGACCAGCCAGGTGCGAATGCCGTAGAGCTCGAAGCAGTGCGCGCCGTAGCCGAAGATGTAACCGAGCGCCTCGCGGTTGGCGAAGACGGGCGCAAAGTTCAAAAGGCGTCCTGCTCTTGGAGCGGGACGGCGGCTCTCGATCAAGAGACACGCGCCCACCATCGCGATGGGACCGATGCCGGTCACGTAGAAGGCGGTCCGCCATCCCCAGCCGTCGGCGAGGACTTGGGCGATCAGGAACGACAGGCCGACGCCCACCGAGAAGCTCGACGTGTAGAGCGTGACCGCCCGCGAGGTGTCGCCGGTGGGCAACCGGTCGGTCAGTGCCTTGAGCCCCGGCATGTAGGCACCGGCAAAACCAAGGCCGGCCAGCGACCAGATGATGGTCCCCGACCAGAAGCCTTGCGCGAAGATGCCAAAGGCGACGGTCGCAAGTCCGCTGACGACAGAGCCGCCGAGAAGCACGAGCCGAGCGTCGATGCGATCGGTCAGCGTCGTCAGCACGGGCACCGCCAGCATGTAGCCAAACGCGTAGCCGCTCGCCATCATCCCGCCTTCGGCGGCGGACAATCCCCACACCGGCATCAGATGCTGGGCGAGGTTCGCGGACAAGGTCACGTGCGGCAGCAGATTGCCGAGCTGGCCGATACACATCACCGCAATCAACGGCCAGCCGCGCAAGCTACGAATGTTCTCCTCCCGTCGGACAGCGACTCATGTCGTCTGATCCCCACGAAGCAGCAGAAGCGCGAAGAATGCAGAGACCGAGGCCAGCGCGCCGATCCAGAGCGCGCTGCTGCCGAGATGCTCCACCATCAGTCCCAGCGCAAGCGGCGCGAAGGCGCCCGTTGCCCTCGAAGGCAGCGAAATCATCCCGACCCGTCTACCGAACCCGACCGGCCCAAACAGCGCCAACGGCAGCGTACCACGGGCAATGGTGATGATGCCGTTGCCCGCGCCATACAGCACCGTGAAGAGCGGTGCGAGCAAAGGACCGCCCGCGACCAGCGCAAGCACCCCGATCGGATTCATGAGCATGGCGAGCCGCGCCGACAGCAGCGGATGAAACCGGCCAAGCCATCCTGCTTCCAGAAGGCGGGCGCCGACTTGCGCCGGTCCGACCAGTGCTCCCGCCAGCAACGCCTGTGCCGGCGTGGCGCCGAACGCAACCAGCATGGTGGGCAGGATGGCCGAGACGCCGGAGCTGACAAAACTCGCGGCCGCAAACATGTACGCCAGCAATATCATTGCGAAGGTTTCGCTCTGACCGCCGGATTGCTGGCTTGCGCCCGTGCTCGGTCCAGCCTCCTGATGCAACGGAGCGGCACGGGGCAGCGCAAGGTTGAGCGGCAAGGCAAGGCTGATGTGGATCACCGCCCAAAGCTGGCAGGCCGCGCGCCAGCCGTACTCCGTGGCGAGCCAAGTCGTGAGCGGCCAGCCGAGCGTGCTGGCGAAACCGGCGATCAGGGTGATGCCGGTGATCGTTCGTCGCGCATCGGCGCCGTAAATGCGCGCAAGCGTCGCGAACGCGGCTTCATAGAGGCCCATGCCCATGCCGATGCCGAGCAGGATCCAGGCTGCGATCAGCACCGCTATGCCATAGGCCACGGACAGCAGCAGCAAGCCCGCCGCGAAAACGAGGTTCGAGACGGCAAGCAGGCCGCGCCCACCGAACGTATCGATGGCGTGCCCAACGCGCGGACCAAGCAGGCCGGAGATGACGAGCGCTCCCGACAGCGCGCCGAACACGTAAGTCGGCGCAAGACCGAGATCGCCCGCGATCGGCGCGGCCAGGATCGCAGGAAGATAGTAGCTCGACGCCCACGCGATGGTCTGCGCGGTGCCGAGGGCGATGACGACGGTGAGCGGGCCTGCAGTGCCTCGACTCATGAGCAGCCGCACCCCGCACCGCCTGCCTTCTTCGCGGATTCATCGGCGGCACAGCAGGCCGAAGGTTCGGCCTTGGCCGGACCGCCGCAGCATCCCGCCGCGGCGGCGGACGCCACGCTGCCGCGTGTGCAGACGCCGGTCTCCGGCAGCACGAGCTCGACCCGTGCCGCGGCCTTCTTGTCGCCGGCAATGTCGGCGACGATCGAGCGGACCTGCTCGTATCCGGTCAACATCAGGAAGGTCGGCGCCCGGCCGTAGGATTTCATGCCGGCCAGATAAAAGCCCGGCTCATCATGCGCCAGCTCGCGCGCGCCGTGAGGCCGCACCGTTCCGCAGCTATGCTCGTTGGGGTCGATGAGCGGCGCGAGCGCGAGGGGCGCCTCGATCGCCGGATCGAGCCGCAGCCGCAGCTCGGACAGAAACGAGAGATCAGGCCGGAAGCCGGTCGACACCACCAGCTCATCCGCAATCACACTCCGCGCAGCCGAGCCGGCGCCTGCCGAAATCCTGAGGCGGCCTTCGATCTCCGAAATGTGAGTGACAGCGAAGCCGGTCTCGACCGCGATCTTTCCGGCAGTCACGAGCGCGGCGAAGGCTGAGCCCAGCTCGCCGCGCGCGGCAAGCTTGTCGTTGCGGCCGCCGCCAAAGGCCTTTGCCGGATCGTCCCCGCGCAACAGCCAAACGGGCCTGGTGCCGGGCGCCCACTCGGCGAGCTGCGCGAGATCAATCAGCGTGCCCAGCGCGGAATGGCCCGCACCGAGCACGGCGACGGTCTTACCGGCGTATCTGCTGCGAGCGGAGCCGCGCACAGCCGGCATGCCATAGGCGATGCGGCCGGCGCATTCGCGTTCGCCGAGCGCCGGCAGACCGTTGCTGCCGGCGGGATTGGGCGAGAACCACGTGCCGGAGACGTCGATGACGGCATCGGCGCGCAGCACTTCGTCGCCTTTGCCGTTCTGGTAGCGGATTTCGAACGGCGCCTGGTCCCGCCCCTTCGTCTTCGCCTTGTCGAAGCCGGCGCGGCTGATCGCCGTGACGCGGCTCGAGGTCCGGATCGTCTCGCGCAGCGGCGTTCGCGTGGCCAGCGGCGCGAGATAGCGCTCGATCAGCTCGCCGCCGGTGGGATAGGAGCTTGGGTCCGGCGAATTCCATCCCGTCGGCGCAAGCAGGCGCGCTGCGGCCTTGTCGACATTGTATTCCCACGGCGAGAAGAGCTGGACGTGCTGCCATTGCCGCACGGCATGCCCGGCCTCGGGCCCGGCTTCGAGCACGACAGGGGACATGCCGCGTTCGCGCACATGAGCGGCGGCCGCGAGGCCGACTGGCCCCGCCCCGATGATGGCTACCGTCTTGTCCATTCCGAATCCTCCATCTTTCTAGAATTATGGAATAACTGGCCAAATCAATCAGGCTGCGGTCTGCGCAGCCTTGCATCCCGCTTCTTCCGCACAGCACTCCGCGGCCAGGAAATCGACCAGCCCGCGCATGGCGTCAAAATTGGCGCGGCAGATCAGGGTCGTCGATTCCCTGATCTGACTGACCAATCCGACCGAGACCAGCGTCTTGATGTGGTGCGACAAGGTCGACGCCGGAATCTTCAGCTTGTCCTGCAGGCGGCCGACCGGCATGCCCGCGTGCCCGGCCCGGACCAGCGCCCGGTAAATCTGCAGGCGGGTCCGATTCCCCAGGGCTTCCAAGCGTGCTGCTGCGTCGTCGATCTTCATGCGCGACATGATGCGCCTGTGCAGCCCCGCTGTCAAACGATAATTCTAGAATATTGGAAATACGAGGTCGCCTGGATTTCGGGTTGACATGTTGCCGGAAATTTCCATAAATCTGGATATATGGAAACAGAGCAAGCCGTCCTGGCGCTCGCCGCGCTGTCTCAACCGACCCGTCTGGAGGCGTTCCGGACGCTGGTCAGGCACGAGCCTGACGGTCTTGCGGCCGGCGATCTCGCCCGCCTGTTGGAAGTCCCGCAAAACACGCTGTCGGCGCATCTGTCGATTCTGAGCCGCGCCCGCCTCGTGTCCTCCGAGCGGCACAGTCGCTCGATCGTCTACCGCGCCAATCTCGGCGAATTCCGCGACGTCGCGCTCTTCCTGCTGCGCGATTGCTGCGGCGGACGGCCGGAGGTTTGCGAGCCCGTCGTCGAGACCTTGCAATCGTGCTGCTCGCCAAAACGAAAGGAGCGAAGCCGTGTCTGATCACAGGTTTAACGTCTTGTTCCTATGCACCGGCAACTCGGCGCGATCGATCTTGGCTGAGTCGATCCTGCGCAAGGACGGCGGCGGCCGCTTTCAGTCCTTCTCCGCCGGCAGCGCCCCGAAAGGCGCAGTTCATCCGCTGGCGTTGCGCACGCTGGAACAGACGGGCTATCCCACCGACGGAATGCGCTCGAAAAGCTGGCTGGAGTTTGCCGCTCCGGATGCACCGGTGATGGATTTCGTCTTCACCGTCTGCGACAACGCAGCGGGCGAGTCCTGTCCGATCTGGCCGGGCCAGCCGATGACGGCACATTGGGGCATCGAGGATCCTGCCGCGGCAGAGGGTTCAGAACTGGAGAAACAGGCGGCATTCGTCACCGCGTTTCGCTATCTGAGAAACCGCATCGCTACATTCGTGAACCTCCCGCTGAGGAGCATCGACAAGCTTTCGCTCGGCATCAAGCTGCGCGAAATCGGCCGCTCCGAAGGTGCAACCGATTTGGCGCCGAAGGCCGGCTGATGGACAGTTTCGATCTCCCGCGGCGCCTCGCGGCTGAAGCGCTCGGCACGGGTATTCTGGTCGCCACCGTGGTCGGCTCCGGCATCATGGCGGAAACGCTGACCAAGGACGTCGCCCTTGCGCTGCTCTGCAACACCTTGCCGACCGGGGCCATTCTGGTTGTCCTGATCACGGTGCTCGGTCCGATCTCCGGCGCACATTTCAATCCCGCAGTGACGCTCGTCTTCACCGGCAAGCGCGAGCTGCCGGTCAACGAGGCCGCGCTTTACGTGATCGCGCAGATCGCTGGCGGCATCGCGGGAACGCTGGCGGCGCATCTGATGTTCGGCCTGCCGCTGCTCGACCTCTCGACGAAGGTCCGAACCGGAGGGCCGCAATGGTTCGCCGAAGCGGTCGCTGCGTTCGGGCTGGTCGCGACGATCCTGGCCGGCATCCGGTTTCAGCGGACGGCCATCCCCTGGCTGGTCGGCCTTTACATCACGGCCGCCTATTGGTTCACGGCTTCCACGTCGTTTGCCAACCCTGCGGTGGCCATCGCAAGGTCGCTGACGAACACGTTCGCCGGCATTCGCCCCGCTGACCTGCCCGGATTCATCCTCGCGGAACTCTGCGGCGCCTTCGCGGGCATGCTGCTGATGAACTGGTTGCTCGGCCGCTCACGCGCGTCCGCCTCGGTCGCAATCACGGAGACAGTTCGATGACCGTCACGATCTATCACAATCCCGCCTGTGGCACCTCGCGCAACACGCTGGCGATGATCCGGCAGAGCGGCGTCGAGCCTGATGTCATCGAATATCTGAAGACTCCACCCTCGCGGGACAAGCTCAAGGAACTGATCGCGACCATGGGCATTCCGGTCCGCGCGCTGCTGCGCGAGAAGGGAACGCCTTACAAGGAGCTCGGCCTGGACGACCCCAAATGGAGCGATGAGCAGCTCCTCGATGTCATGATCGCCCACCCTATCCTCATCAACCGGCCGATCGTGGTGACGCCAAAGGGCACGCGCTTGTGCCGGCCGTCGGAAGCCGTGGTCGATCTCCTGGACAATCCGGTTGGCCGGTTCGTGAAAGAGGACGGCGAGGTGGTGGAAGCGCGCTAGGCCTGAAGGCGCGCCGTGAGACAGATGCAGTCGAGCTAGCCCAGCAAGCCCTTCAACCCCGCATAGATCGAGCCGATACCGGTCGCAGCAACGCCCGCGAGCGGCCCGACGGTCTGCATGAGATCCTGAATCAAGCGGGCACGACGGCGCAGCTGTTCCTCGCCGACATGCTGCCCGAGCAGCCGCGCCACCCTGAATGCGAAAGCGTTCGGCTTGCCTCCCTGCGTCAGCACACGCGGCAGGATCTGGAAGATCACGACGCTGAGAATGTTGCCGGAGACGAAGGCGAGCAGGATGCTCGCGCCATATTCGAACACTTCACGCCATTCGATCCAGATCGTCGGAAGGATCGGAACATGGTCATGGATCCCCGTAACCGTCAGCATCGATAGGACGCTGACGGCCGCTGCCAGGAACGCCAGCACGAACGCCGTCAGGGCGGACACCCGGTGCAACGGATAGGCCACGAAGCCGAACAGCAGCGGTATGGCGATCGATGCAATCCGGAGCGGGATGGGGGACACGTTGAAGGTGATGGTCACGAGCACGTGCGCGATCACCAGCAGCAGGGCTGGAATGACCACATAGAGCACCGCATGCGTTCCGTAATAGCGCAGCGGATTGTTGTAGCGCTCGAGACGGACGTTGACGCGATCGAGATCCCGCCTGAGCTTGTCCAGCTCGGCAACGATCTCGTCGATCTCGAGGAGCGTCGGTCGCACGACGCGCAAGTCGCGCGAACAATGCTTGCACGCGATGGCTTCGTCCTTGATCGTCTCGGCGCAGAACGGACATTCCATCGCTAGCGCGACTTCCCTCGCCTCATAATGGCTTCGATCTCGCCTCTGGCCCGCTTCAGTTCATCGCGCAGATCCTCGCGCTTGCGCAAGAGATCGTCGCGCTCGGCAAGCAACGTGGCGGGAACGGCGATGTCGCGCCCGCACGAGGCGCAGACCAGCGCACCCTCGGCATTTTCCGACCGGCAGTAGAGGCACGCCACTTGCGAGTTCACCTGCGAGCTCACTTGGGCGCAACCTTCAGGGTGAAGACGGTCGTGCCCGGCCGGCCATCGCTGTCCTTGATGTCGACACGCATCGTGTACTCCCCCGGCGGCAACTCCGCATCCTGCATGTTGATGCCATCTGGCTGCACGAAGGGCCTGACCCGAGGCGTCAGGTCGACGTTCGGCGTTCGGAGGAAGATCACCTTGACCGATTCCGGATCGATCTTGGCCCCGCCATAGGACTGGAATTTCAACACCAGCCGCAGAGGAGAATTCGCGGGAGCGCCCGGCGAGACGAACTCAATTTTCGGGCCGCGCATGATGCCGCGCTGATCGACGGCGACCGCGCCTTTGGGAGGCGGCAGCTTGGCCTCCTCTTCCGTGATCAATGGCGCGGCGAGCGAGGATCCCGCGGCCAACAGACCCGCAACCACCAGAGCCAGTAGAGCATTCCGCTTCATTTTCCTTGCCCCCTTTCCCATTCGTCAACGCAAGCCGCCATCGCCGATGATCGTGTAAGGCGCCCAGAACAGCGGATGCGCATAGGCAAACTCGGTCTTGCCCTCGCTGTTGAGATAGCCGGGACCATCGACAAGAGCCATCGTCGCCTGGCGCAGCGCTTCGCTGCGCGACAGCTTGGGATCGTCGGCCTGCCGCTTGAACAGGTCCGTCACCAATTGCCGCGCCGACTGGGAGTGCACCGACCAGTTCGTCACCAGCAGGGCGCGCGTGCCGGCGTAGAAGAACGCGCGGCCCAACCCGGAGGCCGCCTCGGCCCCTGCGCCTGCGCCGGCGCCGGTATTGCAGGCCGACAGGACGACCCAGTCCGCATCGAGCTTGAGACCGAGAATCTCTTCCATCGTCAGCAGTCCGTCGCCGCCCTCGCCCGTCACCACCGGCGACGACAGAGCGAGCGCCGGCTGCGTCAGCCCGTTGAGTTCGCCCGGGACCAGACCGTGGGTCGCAAAGGCCAGGATCCTGAAGCCGGAGAGATTCATCGTCTTCACCGCGCTCTCGGTCGCGCTCTTGCCGAGGAACAGCACCTTCGAGGGATCCGCCTGCAAGGCCAGCGCGATCGACTTCAACTCATCGGCGGTATCGGGAAGCCGAGGCAGCAGACCGAGTTCGGCGCTATCGACGCCGTCGAGCTTGGGACTGTTGCGCCGCTTCAGCGGCCCGCCGCGCGTGATGTTGCCGCCGGCATCGGCCAGCTGAATCTTCTCACCCGTGCCTTCCGCCTCGGCGTGCTGATCGCTGTTGAAATAGGGATCGCCGAACGCGACGAGGTCGCCGCGGCCGGGCTTGCCCGGCGGCAACTGCCGCAGCGTGCGCAGCGCCGCCGCCGACGGCACCGTCGACACGGCATGGGTTCGCGCCAGCCACGGCACGTTGCGATAACCGACGAAGAGCGGGTCTTCGTCGGCGGCCACCTCCGCCGGTGCCGTCGGCAACAAGGCGAGCGGCAGCAGGCCCAGCGCACCGTTGGTGACAACGATCAGGTTCTTGGCCGGCTTCCAGCCGCTCTCGACCGGCTTGAGCAGCAGCTCGTACAACTCATGGCCGAGCTTGAGATCGAACGGTGGAATGTCCGAGATCATCGCCGCCTGCGGCTCGAGCGCCTCGCGCAGCTTGCGGATCTTGCTCTCGATGTCGCCGATCCTGGCCTGGACGGCGGCGAATGCCACCGGCCCCGACTTCGGCACGGCCCAGACGAAGCTGCCGTTCTGGCCGAAATAGAACGACAGCATGGCCTCGCCGTCGGTCAGCGTCGCGCGGATCTCGGCGACGCTCGGCGGCCTGGGCGAGACGAGATCGGCATAGATCGGGAATTTCTGCTTGATCTCCTGGCGCGCCTTGTCGCGCTGGCCGCGCAACGCCGCGATCGAGGCCTGTATCTGCTGCACGCCTTTCTCGTCGCGTTCCGCTGCGGGAAGCGCGAGCACGTTGTTGAGCGTACCGAGCTGGGCGTTGACCTGCTTGCTCAGATCCTGCTCCTTGCGCACGAGCTCGGCCAGCGCGGGATCCTTTGCCGCCGCACGCGCACTCGAGGCAGCCAGCGCCTGCTGCACCGAGCGGCCGCGGACGGCATCGGCCAGGCTGAATGTCTCTTCGCCGACATTGGTGCCGCCTCCTTCCACCCTGCCGAGCAGCAGCAGATAGCTCTCGACGATGGTCTGCAGCCGCTGGCTGCGCGCGGCCACCACGGTCGTGTTCTCGTCGTCGGCGTTATCGTTGGCGCTCGCCATCATCACCGGAATGGCGGCCTTGAACTCCCTGATCGCGTCGGCATCGCGGCGGGCGCGCATCAATCCGACCGCCAGCGTGCCGCGTGCCGAGGCGGCGTCGAAATGATTCTCCCCCACCCGCGCGATCTGCCTCTTCACGAGCTGCTCCGCGGCGGCAATGCCGGCGTCCAGCTGCCCGGAATCATAGAGGGACAGGATGCGAGAGGGATTGAGCTCGAACACCTGGCGGCGCTGCGGGTCCCAGCCGGCGACGGCCTTTTCTATCCTCGCAAACATTTCGCCCGCTTCGGCGTTCTGGCGGCGAAGCGTCAGGATGCCCGCAAGCTGCGACAGCAACTGCACCGTCGCCTGCGAATCCTCGGGCACACCCACCGTCTTGTTGATGTCGAGGGCGACACGGCCGAGCTTCTCGGCCTCCTCGTAGCGGCCCTGGTCGACCAAAATGCCCGCCATCCCCATGACGAAGCGCGGCGTGACCGGATTGTACTTGCCGGTATCCTTCAGGCGCGACAGCAGCGCGCGGCGCGCATCCACCTCGGCCTCGGCCAGCTTGCCCTGCTTCGCCTTCATGCGCGCCTGGCTCAACACGGTGCCATCGATCGCCTGCAGCAGAAGGGTCTCGGCCGGCGCACTGTCCGACGCCATGATGGCCTTCGTGCTTGCGCGCTTGCGCAGCTCGGCGGTGCGATAGGCGGCCTCGGCATCGGCGAACTGTCCGCGTGCCTCGAAGATCGCGGCGCGAGTGAGCTCCAGCTCGCCTTCCCAGCTCTGGCCGAACTTCGCATAGGCCGCACGCCAATTGGGATGGCCGCTGGTGCGGGCCTCCTGGATCGCGGTCTGGGTGCGGCGGAGATAGGCTTCGGCCTGTGCGAGGTCGCCCATCTGGATGAGAACGACCGCGATCCCACGGTTCGTCACGAACTGAAATCCCTTGGCGCCCGGCATGCTGGCCGATTCGCGCAAAAGTCTCTGCATGATCTCGAGCGCGCGCTTCGGATCGCCCGCGAGCGAGTGTTGCAGGGACTGGAGCTGCAACATGCGCCCCAGCAAATTCGGGCCGACTGCGCCGCGCCCGACCTCCACGGCCTTGTCGGCGTCAGCCATCGCTTCGGCGAGCCGGCCGAGCTGCGCGCGTGCATTGGCGCGATCGAAATAGAGCTGCGCGAGGTCCTGGCGGGACTCCTTGCCCGTGGGCACGGCGTCGGCCTCCGACTTCAATTCCGCGATCATCTTCTCGTTGGGCTTGTCGCCGTCGAGGATCGCCGTGATGTCGGAGATGCTGCGCGGCGGGGCGACGAAATCCTTCGGCAGTGCCGTGCCTGCCTCGAGCTTGGGCGCCGTTTCCTTGGGAAGCTCGACGGCGACATTGGCGCGGCCATTGGCGGCATTGAGCGCCGCCATGACACAGGCCCTGACCTGCGGCGTTGCTTTTGCCCGGCAGGCTTCGAGATTTGCGCCTCCGGCAGGTCCGCCGCCGGCGCGCATGCAGGCCTGCACGATCGGCTTGCCGACCCTCATCCGGCAATTCTCGAGCGCTGCTTCCTTGGTCAGCGCGGCCGCGGAGCCAGTCGATCCGAGCAGAATGGCAACTGCCAACAGGCGGCCCGAGGAAATGTCCAGACGGCTCTTGCGCGGATGCGCGGCGTTTAAGCTCATCTCGAAGGACCTTTGGATAAAATGAATTCGAAGAAACGATGCGATCCTATCCGGCCGGCGCGGAAGGACAAGGGCCATCAATGCGGTTCCCGGAGAACCTCAACCAGGTGGGCGGCGGCAGGCGGCGCACTCCCGTGGAACCGGTCAGGCGGCCCGGGGAATCGGGCCGATCGGCCGCGGGGCGGCCGCGCTCAAAGGGCTGAGGACCCGTGCTTAGCCCTTCGAGACCACCGCGCGACCATAGGGCGGTTGCCCCTGGACCGGCGGATTGGCGGTCTGGGCGGCGAGCTCGCCGATCAGGCGGTCGGCATCGGCGGCCATGCCGTCGGGGGCCTGGATCACCAGGCGCTCCAGCGCCCAGCGATAGGACGAGATGCGCTGCTCCAGGCATTGCTGCACCCACTGGATGATCAGCGAGTTCTCCTGCATGCGCGCGACCGCGTCGTCCCTCTCCCTCGGCGACAGCGCGGAGACACGCGCCATGCTGGCATCGCGCTTCCTGTCGAGATCGATGACGCGGATCGCGGATGCGAAGAACGGCTCGAAGCGGGTGATGTCGTTGCGCACGTCCTCGATCAGCTGCGCATAGCGCGAGGAATGCGAGCGGTGCGGCTCGTCGATCAGGGTGCGCCCGTACATGGTGCGGTCGAACACGACCTTCTGCCGCCACGGCGAGGGCAGCGCCTTGTAGTCGCCGAACACGCTCTTCCATGCGGGGCGCGACAGCGGCGGCTCGATCATGGGATAGGCGAGATCGCGAAGCTGGCGCTCTTCGTCGGTGAGCTGGAATTGCGATGGTCTCAGGCCGACGCTGGAGGTGACCTCCGCACCGAGCCAGCGATGCATGTCGTCGCTGCGCATGCTCTCGCGGGTGCGGCCGAAGTCGCCGCCGCTACACGCCGCGAGCAACGCGCCTAGCAGCGTGAGCAGGACGGCCGATAGGACAGGCCGGATCTGGCGGATGACGTCCGGCATTGCATGAAGCCGAATGTCAGCGGCGGCGACGACGGCGCCCCGGCGCTGTGCCCTGCTCCGGTCCGCGATCGCCGCTGGTTTCGTCCGCCTCGCGCTCGATTCGAATCACGGGAAGGATCAGAACCGTTCCCATGTCCGCGCGCGGAGCGACATCCCCGGACGAGCCCACCCGGCGACCGGCCGGAAATTCGATGATGGTCCCCATGTCAGCTCTCTTCAATTGCCGCGCGACCGAACGCGCCCCAGCAACATGCATTCATTAAGATCAGCTCATGGTTAACGGGGTGTAAACGGGCCGCTTCAACCGTAGCCGCACGGACCGCGCCGCGCCGTCCCGTTGCGGCACGACAACGCCTCAAATTGCAGGGCCGGCTTCACGCCTCGTTTTCCTTAACGAGGCTTTAAACGAAGCTGCGCTAGGCTCGCCCCCAAGTATCTTTCCCGAGTTGCGTACGCCTCCATGACCAAGTCGCTGTTTCCCGGATTCGACGGGCTGATGACCCTGTCCCGTCGCGAAGGTGTCGATGTCCGTCCGACGCTGCTGCGCGTGCTGACCGACCTCTATGTCCAGACGAGCACCCACAGCGACGACGAGCAGCGGCAATTCGTCGAGCTCGCCACGCGGCTGATCGACCAAGTCGACGATGCGACGCGCGCGGCCGTCAAGGCCCGCCTCGCGGTCTATCCGCAGACGCCCGTCCCGATCCTGCAGAAGCTCGGCCTGGTCGCCACCCAGGAGGGCCGCAGGGTTCCACTGGCCCGGGAGATCCCCGCCCCGCCGCGCGCGTCTGCTCCGGCGCGCGTGCCGACCGAGGCCGAGCAACGCATGGCCGCCAACTTGGCGATGCAGCCGAAAGAGGCGGCCGAGATCCACGACATGTTCTTCCGCGCCGGCGCCTCCGAGCGCGCGCTGATCCTGCATAATCTGGCGCAGACCCCGCTGAAAGCCGCCCCCCGTATTCCGACCGTGCGCGCCAAGCGCGCGATCCAGATCCTGGAGATGGCGGCGATCGCGGGCGATATCGAAAGCTTCACCTTCGAGCTCGGCGACAGCCTGATCCTGCCCTCGCGCGTCGCAGCCCAGATCGTCGACGATGCCGGCGGCGAGGCGCTTGCCGTTGCCGCACGCGCGCTCGACATGCCGAGCCCGGTGTTCCAGCGCATTCTCTTGTTCTTCAAGCCGGAGATCGGAACGTCCGTGAACGCCGTGTACCGCCTGTCGCGGCTCTATGACCGTCTCGCCGAGCGATCGGCGCTGGTGATGCTGGCGGCCTGGCGCGGCTCGACGCTCGCGGTCACCCGCGCGAAGTATCAGTCCTCGCTGCATGACGGGGAGCGCCAGCGCGCACGCGCCGGCGCGAGCCAGACGCGGCCGGGCGTGCAGCCCGGCTCGAGCCCGGCGGTGCGGACGGGGACTAATCCGTCGGATCGCTGATTTGCTTACGCCGCCTCAGCGTGCGGCAGCGGTGAGGCACGCAACGAACTCCAACCCCGTCATTGCGAGCAATGACGGTTGAAGCTACGCCTTGGCCAATTCCAGAAAATGCCGGCCCGCGCGATCCTCGGTCTCGACGATCCAGGCATCCGGATCGAAGCGGATTTCCTTGATCAGCCGCTCCTCGATCGTGTGATCCGGCAGAGGCTGCGGCGCGACAGGGACGAAGAAGCGATCGACCGGCCGGCCGTCGTCATAGACGGTCTGCGGCGCCGGCGCATACAGCATCGCGTTGCCGTCGAGCATCGACACCTTCACGAACACCGCGCCCGCCTCCTCGGCACCGCGGCGCCGCACGGCGCCGAACACGCCCTCGGTCTGGCACCGGCGCAAGTAAGCCGCCACCCAAATATTGGATTTCAAACGCATGAATTCGACGATAGGCCAGTGCGAGGCCTCACGCCAGCTTTACGTCTCACGCCTTGCGCGTGCCGTCCTGACCACCGCGAATCTGCGTTGCGATGAAGTATGACAGCGGCATAGCGAGTGCAAATCCTACCGCCACGGCATAGGGGATGTTCCTGATGGCGTCGGCGGCAAAACTCGGGACCATGAGCACCACGATGAGGCTGATGCCCGCCAGCGTCGTGCCGAGCATGATCCAGACGAGAATCGAGACCTTGAACATGACGACCTCTCTTCCTTGATGAGATGAGCCATCTTGTTCCTGCGGCCGCCGGCCGTCATTGATCCCACTCAAATCGCAATCGTATCGGATCCGGTCCATCGTGCCGGCGCCAGCAATTGACCTGCGTCAACGACACTCGACGTGCGGCTATTCGACCGGGCGGCCGATCGCAGCGGCGAGCTCGCGCAGCAGCCGGTCCGAGACCTGGCCGGTGACCTGCATCTTGTGCTCGCGCTCGAACTTCTGGATCGCGGCCTGGGTCTCGCCGCTCATGGTGCCCGTGATTTTCAGATTGCCGTAGCCGTATTCGGACAGCGCGCGCTGCACGCCGGCGATGCGGCGTGCGGCCGGGCTTTGCGCCGGGATCGGCGCCGGCGGACGCAGGGCCGCGGGCGGCGTCGAGGTGGTCGCCTTGACCAGATTGGTCATCGGATCATTCGAGCGCGTCGAGGCGGTCGCCTCGACCGGCTTTTCGGCAGCACGCTCGGCGGGCTTGGGCTCGGCAGGCTTAGGCTCGACACGGAACTCGGTCGCGCGCGGCTCGAGCGGCGAGGTATCGGCGCCGACGGGGCGCGGACGCGGCATGGGATTCGACAGCGGCACGGACGACGGCGCGGGAAGATTGATCACCGTGCCGAACATCGGCGCGGGATGCCGGCCGGTCTGGAGGAACAGCGCATTGGCAACGATCGCGGCGATCGCGGCGACGGCGACGAGGCCGGCCAGCGTGTCCTTGGGGCTGTGCAGCAGCACGCGCATCACGAGGTTGCGCTCGGTCTCGACGTCGACAACCGCAGCTTTGGCGCCACGGCGGCGCGGAGCGGCTTCGTCCTTGGCAGACTTCTTAGGCACTTTTCTTCACCAGAGCGGGTTGGTCCTGAGACTGGTCGTGAGCTTGGTCTTGAAGATCCTGACCTTGAAGTTCTTGGCGCAGCACAGGCGTCAGCGTCGCAATCTTGCGCTCGGCCGGCTTGGCTTGCGGCGGCGTGTAGACGAGCGGCAGCTTGACGGTGACCGCCGTGCCCTCGCCCAACCTGCTTTGTACCGTCAATTCGCCGAGATGCAACGCCACGAGACTCTTCACGATCGAGAGTCCAAGGCCGGTGCCCTCGTGACGGCGCTGATAGGTCGTGCCGGCCTGGAAGAACGGCGCGCCGATGCGCTTGAGATCGTCGGGCGCGATGCCGACGCCGGTGTCGCTGATGCGCAGCGTCAGCTGCGAGCCGGACACCGCGGCCGATACGCAGACCTGACCGCCGCGCTCTGTGAACTTGATGGCGTTGGCGACGAGGTTGAGCACGATCTGCTTGAAGGCCCTGGGATCGCCGGTCATGACGGGCAGGTCCTGCGGCGCGTCGGTGATCAGGTCGATGCCGTTCTCCCGCGCCTTCAGCGCCAGCAAATTGCAGCAATGCAATAGCGAAGCGCGCGGCGCGAACGGCTCGGACGCGATCTCGAAATTGCCCGATTCCATCTTCGACATGTCCAGGATGCCGTTGACGACCGACAGCAGGTGCTGGCCGGAATCGTTGATCAGCTGGGCGTATTCCTTGCGCTGCGCAGCACCCAGCATCAAGGCCTGCTCCTGCGCGATCATCTCGGAGAAGCCGATGATGGCGTTGAGCGGCGTGCGCAGCTCGTGGCTCATGGTGGCGAGGAAGCGCGTCTTGGCGGCATCGGCCGCCTCGGCGGCGCTGCGCGCCTGGTCCAGCGCCTGCTCGAAAAGCTTGCGGTCGGTGACGTCGCGCATCACCGCGACGACTTCGGCTTCGCACGTGACGTCACGCGCGCTGTCCTGATCGAGCGGACGGCAGCGCATCTCGACCCAGATGAAATCGACCTGGCCGCGCTCGGCGGCGGGCTCGCGCCGCAGCCTGAACTCGACGCTGCGCACCTCGCCGCGCGCCGCGTCGGACAGTGCCGTGAGATAGGCCGGCCGATCGGCGACATGGACACGGTCGAACAGGCCGTGGCCGAGCAGTTGCGCCACCTGCGCTCCGAGCATGGCCTCCACCGCCGGCGAGATGAATTGCACCGCACCGTTGCGCTGATGCCGCGAGATGACATCGCTCATGTTGCGCGCCAGCAGGCGGTAACGCTCCTCCTCGCGCGACAACAGCGCGACGCTGGTGCGCGCGAGCGATTCCGCGCCGAAGGCGAGGCCGGCGGCATAAAGAGTGGCAGACGTGACCCCGAAAGCCATCAGCACGCCGCGCTCGGCGGCACTCGGCTCAACCACCGGCAGCCAGCCGAGCTGGCTGACCAGAATCAGCATTCCGGCGCAGGACAGCGCAAGCAGCGAGGCAAACGCCGCGACGCGGCGCGAGGCCGACAGCGCAGCTTCGAGCGGAACCACGATCAGCCAGACCGCGGCGAAGGATTCGATGCCGCCTGTCGTGATCGCGACAGCCATGATCAGGCCGGCGAGCGCCAGCGACGACAGCACGTGTGCGCCCTCGTAACGGCCGGTGCGCGACAGGAACCAGGACAACATGATCGGCGCGATCAGCCAGGCAAAGGCCGCGACCTCGATCGCGCTCGGGGCGCCGCGCATGGCGAGATAGACCGGAAATGCAGCGAAGGCGGCAAGGCTGCCGAGCAGCCGCGGTGCCATGAAGGCGCGATGGCGCGCGCGCATCAGCGCATCGTAGCGCGCGGAGGGATGCAGCAGTGCATCGAGACAATCGCGGATGATACTCAAAACTGTCACGGGTCTCGCGCTTCGGCTCAATCGTCTCTTGGAAGACGCGCCGGAACGCCTCCTTGTCGTTGAGCCACCGTGTCAGAGCGACCTTAAACGAGTGCTAAGGCGGCACAGCGTGTGGCCGGACACCGCGTTATCGCGGAGCTTTTTAGACGATTTGGCGACGTCTTCGCTGCGAATGGTGAACGCAGGGTTTCACCCTGCTCCGCATGGTTTCGAATTGGTGGATGCGGGCGGCCGGCAGAACCATGGGTACGGGCGTCAATCGAAAATTTACCGGAACGTCGCTCCCGAAGAATCTTGCGTCAATTTTCCGCGAATTAAGCTCAAGGCAATCACTTGCGATTTATCGAGGATCGCTAGGTCCGACATCCGCGGGAGATCGCCGCGGCGGAGTCTAACGGACAGGTCGATAAGATGCGCTTTCTGCTCCGCATCACATTCTGGCTCGGGCTGGTGCTGGTGCTCCTGCCGCGGGACAAGACGCCCGAATCGGACAAGCTGCCGCAGATCGGCGCCGCCGATGCGGTGCAGGCCGCGACCGCGGCCGTTTCCGACGTGACCCAGTTCTGCAAGCGCCAGCCGGCGGCCTGCGAGGTCGGCGGCCAGGCCGCGACCATCATCGGCCAGCGCGCCCAGGACGGCGCGAAGAAGCTCTATCAGATCATCAACGACAAGAAAGAGCAGATCACCAACGACAAGAACGACGGCGGCAGGAACGACGGCAGCAAGACCGACAGCAAGAAGGCGCCCGACCATACCGGCTCGATCGCGCTGGCCGGCGAAGGCGATCTTGCAGCGAGCGAGGCGCCGCGCGATACCCTGACCCAGGACGACCTTGCGCTCGAATGGCGCGGACCGGGGCCGGCGAATTAAGCGTCCAGGCCCTATCGATTTCAGGACTTCGCGTCTCTATATAGGCGGTAGGCGGGAACTGCGGGCCGATATGACGACGATTGACGACATCAGGGACAATTTCGAACTTCTGGACGAGTGGGACGACCGCTACCGGTACGTCATCGAGCTCGGCCGCACTCTGGAACCGATGCCGGAGGCGGAACACTCGGCCGAGAACAAGGTGCAGGGCTGCGTCAGCCAGGTCTGGCTGCAGAAGACGGTCGATCGCAGCAATGGCGAGCCGGTCCTGAAATATCGCGGCGACAGTGACGCCCATATCGTGCGCGGGCTGGTCGCGATCGTGCTCGCGCTGTATTCGGGCCGCGCGCCGCGGGAGATCCTCAATACCGACGCGATCGCCGTGTTCAACGAGTTCGGCTTTCGCGATCATCTGACGCCGCAGCGCTCCAATGGCCTGCGCTCGATGGTCGAGCGCATCAAGACCGATGCGAGAGAGGCGCTCGCGGAAGCGTCGTAAGATGCTCTCCTAGGGTGGGCAAAGCGGAGCGTGCCCACCTCCTGTGTATAATGAAAACTCGTGGGCACGGCGCTTTGCGCCTTTGCCCACCCTACAAGACCCCGACTACTTCCGCTTCCGCTGCTGCTGCCCGAGGCCCATCTGCTTGGCCAGTTGCGAGCGCGCCACCGCATAGTTCGGGGCGACCATGGGATAGTCGGCCGGCAAGCCCCACTTCTCGCGGTACTGCTCCGGCGTCATGTTGTACTGCGTGCGCAGATGGCGCTTCAGCGACTTGAAGCGCTTGCCGTCTTCGAGGCACACGAGATAATCGGGCGCGATCGACTTCTTGAGCGAGACGGCGGGCTTGGCCGGCTCCAGCGGCGCAGTCTCGGTGCGGCCTGACGAAACCCGCACCAAGGCGCCATGCACCTGACTGATCAGGTTCGGAATCTCGGCCGCCGGCGTCGGATTGTTGCTGAGATAGGCCGACACGATGCTCGCGGTCAGCTCGATGAAATTCTTCGCCCCCGCATCCGACATGCGCCCTCCCTTGTCCGCTTGTGGCTTACAGGATTGACGACACCGAAGTATTCCCTGTCAAGAATACATTCGGCTGAAACACGATGACTGACGGCGAGGCACTGATTACTGGTGAAAAGCGCCCGTCTACTTGAGCGCGCGGTCGCTTCAACCGCGCTGGTCGAGATGGGCACGGAGCTCGTCGATCGAGGCAAAGCGCATCATGCCCTCCGGCATCTGCGCCTCGATGGAGCCATCGGAATAGAGCGAATACGCCATGCCATCGACGACGCCGGACTTGAGCACCGTCACCGGCGGGGGCTCCACGGGCGGCGGCGGCTCGGGCGCCGGCTCAGGAGCGGTCTCCGCCAAGGTCGACGGCGAGCGCGGCGGCGGCGGACGGCGTTGGGCGGCCGGCGGCTCCGGCGGGCGCGCACGGTCCGGCTTCGGCCAGGCGACGTCAAAGCTCGCAGGGGGCGAAAGGTTCGGGGCCTCGCTGGGCTCCTTGGACGGCGGGGCAGTTTCAGTGGATTTTGCTTCCGCGCGCTCGCGCTCCTTGCGCGAGGTCGAGGCGAACAGCAGGTTGCGCCGGCGCGACGCTTCCGGAGCGGGAGGCGGTGTCGGGGCTTCCGGCTCCTGCTGCGGTGCCTCGGCACGCGGCCGCTCGCGCGCTGCAGCTTCGCTCTGCCACGGCGGCGGACTTGCGGGCGGTGGCGGCGGCGCCGGCTCGGCTCTCACCGCCGCAGCGGGCACCGGCTCGGGCGCGACTACGCCAGGCACAGCGAGGCCCGGCAGCGCGGGCCTGACCCGAACCTCGGATGGCGCGACCGCACCGGCCAGCCGGCGTGCGATGCCCCTGAGCTCGAGCAGCACCAGATGCAGGCCGACCAGTAACATTCCGGAGCAGACGCCAATGGTGCCGGAGACTATGAGAGTCCCACCGAGGCTGAATTCCCTGATCGTCATGCCGAAAATCACCGCGAGGAGACCCGCCAGCACGGCGCAAATCCCCACGATCAGCAATGCCAAATTCATCGAACTCACCCCCGGCCGCGCATCACGCGCGAGAACCGCTACGCCACGATACCGTCATACGCTGTTCCACGCCAACGGCCAATTCTGGGCGGTGTTCCTAAAGGGAAGGAAATCAGGGACTTATTCACATTCCCTTCAGCCGGGGCTCGCTACTGCTAAAGCTGCTCGCAACCTCATCTGAATGGGTGCCAACCGGAATTGCTGCGTCGCATCAGGAATTTAGCCATAATGCCCAATTACTTGGTAATGGAACTGCGCTATAGGGAGTCCGGGGTTGAGGCCCGCGCGCGCCAGCAGGGCCAAAAGGGGATTCCGGGGCACCGATAGCCATGACATCCATCACGACTTCGGCGATCGACACGCCTCAGCGGCGCTCGATCGAACGGACTTGCGACGATCTCGCCATGCTGGTGCTGGCCGCGGTCGCCGTCATTGCAGGCTTGACCTTCCGCGACTACGGGCTCGGCTGGGACGACTACACCCACGCCGAATATGCCGACCTGCTGCTGCGCATGTTCGGTTCCGGCTTCAAGGACACCGCGGCGCTCTCCTTCGCCAATCTCTACATGTATGGCGGCGGCTTCGACATGGTCGCGGCCCTGCTGCACAAGGTCATTCCGCTCGAGCTGTTCGAGACCCGCCGTCTGGTCGGCGCCATCGTCGGCGTAATCGGGCTTGCCGTGACATGGCGGCTCGGCCGCCGCATCGGCGGACCGCTTGCCGGTCTGGCTTCCCTCCTCCTGCTTGCGCTCTGCCCGACCTTTTACGGCCACATGTTCATGAACCCGAAGGATGCACCCTTCGCGGTCGCCATGGTCGTCCTGATGCTCGGCCTCGTCCGCCTCGCCGAGGAATATCCGCAGCCATCGCCGCGCACGATCCTGATCGTCGGCTTGGGGGCCGGCCTTTCGCTCGGCTGCCGTGTTCTCGGCGGACTCGCGCTCGTCTACGCCGTGGTCGGCTTCGTGCCGCTGTTCCTGGAGGAATTGCGCACCGAAGGTCCGCGCGAATCCGTTCGCCGCTTCGCCCATGTCGTCTATGTGTTGCTGCCAGGCCTCGTGCTCGGCTACCTCGTGATGGGCCTGATCTGGCCGTGGTCGATCATGGAGCCAGGCAATCCCTTGGCGGCGCTGACCTACTTCTCGCATTTCTTCGAGAAGCCGTGGAAGGAGATGTTCGACGGTGCGATCGTATCGGTGCCCGACATGCCCTGGTCGTATCTGCCGACGCTGTTCGCCCTGCAGCTGCCCGAGGTGATGCTGGTTCTGATGGGCGGTGCGATCGTCAGCACCTTCGCCATGCTGCCGCGGCGCGAGGTTCCGGCACGCCGCAAGACCATCCTCCTGATGCTGACGCTGGCTGCTACCCTGCCGCTCGCGATCGCGATGGTGAAGCGCCCGGCGCTCTACAACGGCATCCGCCATTTCGTCTTCGTGATCCCGCCGATGGCGGTGCTCGGCGGCGTCGCCTTCGCCTGGACCATGGAGCGCCTGCGGGCCAATCACCGCACCTGGCAGCCGGTCGTGCTCGCCACCTTCTGCTTCGGCCTTGCGCTGTCGCTCGCCGAGATGATCCGGCTGCACCCCTATCAATACACGCACTTCAACCACATTGCCGGCACCGTGCGCGGCGCCGACGACCGCTTCATGCTGGACTATTGGGGCCTCGCCTTGAAGCAGGCCTCCGACGGATTGCGCGAGCAGCTCGTCGAGCGCCAGGAAGTGCCGCCCGGCAACCGCAAATGGAAGGTGGCGGTGTGCGGTCCGCAGCGCCCGGCCCAGGTGGCGCTCGGGCCCGACTTCACCATCGGCTGGGATTCCAACGCGGCCGATTTCGCCATGACGCTCGGCGAGTTCTACTGCAAGGGCCTCACCGCCCCGGTCATGGTCGAGATCAAGCGCGACGACGTGGTGTTCGCCCGCGTCTACGACATCCGGGGGCGCGGCATTTCCAGCCTGCTGTCGATCCCGGCACCGTAGTCATCTCCCCGTAGCCCGCATGGAGCGAAGCGTAATCCGGGACCTGCCGTGTCGCGCGAGCGGCCCCGCATTCGCTTCGCTCCATGCGGGCTACGCTGAACTGCCGCGCTCCCGACGCGCCTTGCTGCCAGCGGCGAGCGGTACTACGCTCCTCCTCCGCAACAACGAGGTTCGGAGAGATCAGCCATGTCGCCAGCAGAAGCCCGCCTGAGGGAAGTCCCCTCCAACATGACGGAGGCGGAGTGGCAGCAACGGGTCAATCTCGCCGCATGCTATCGCCTGGTCGCGCTGTACGGCTGGGACGATCTGGTCGACACCCACATCTCCGCGCGCGTGCCCGGTCCCGACCATCACTTCCTGATCAATCCCTACGGGCTGATGTTCGAGGAAATCACGGCCTCCAGCCTCGTCAAGGTCGACCTGCACGGCAATCAGCTCTCCGAGAGCGAGTACAGCATCAATCCTGCCGGCTTCACCATCCATTCGGCGATCCACGAGGTGCGCGAGGACGCGATCTGCGTGCTGCATCTCCACACCCTCGACGGAACCGCGGTGTCGAGCAGCGCGGAAGGGCTCTTGCCCCTGAACCAGACCGCCCAGCTCGTCACCCACGACCTCGCCTATCACGACTATGAAGGCATCGCGCTCGACCACGAGGAGCGGCCACGGCTGCAGAAGGATCTCGGCGACCACAACCACATGCTCCTGCGCAATCACGGCACGCTGACGGTCGGCCGCTCGGTCGCCTCCGCGTTCGAGCGCATGTACCATCTCGAGCGCGCCTGCTCGATGCAGGTGCGCACGCGCGCGCTCGGCACGCCGGTCTATCCGGTCGAGGAGATCGCGATCGAGAAGAACACCGAGCTGCTCGCCAACCGCGACCGCGCCGAGCTGCGCGCAAACAACCTCGTGTGGCCGCCCTTGCTGCGCAAGCTCGACCGCGTCAATCCCGGCTACCGGTCTTGAGATATTCACGAAATTGAGGTAGTGTTTCCGTCGAACTACCTCTGCACGTATTGGAATGAAACGCCGCCCAATTCCGGGCGGCGTTTTTGTTTCGTGAACTTCGTAGGGTGGATTAGCGAAGCGTAATCCACCTCTTCTCTTGGTGCAGCCCGCAAGAGTTGGTGGATTACGCCTTCGGCTAATCCACCCTACCGCACCGCGCCTATTTCACCTCCGCCAGCGCGGCGAGGATCCTTGCCCAGGAGCGGATGCCCTTCTGGAAGCTCTGCAGGTCGTATTTCTCGTTCGGCGAGTGGATGTTGTCGTCGTCGAGGCCAAACCCCACCAGCAGCGAGTCGAGGCCGAGCGTGCGCTTGAAGTCGGCGACGATCGGGATCGAGGCGCCCGAGCCCATCAGCACGGTCTCCTTGCCCCATTCCTCCGCGAGCGCCTTGCTGGCGGCGGCGAGCGGCTTCATGGTCCAGTCGAGCGCGACTGCGGGCGCGGCGGAATGGTCGCCGAACTCGACCTTGCAGTCGCCGGGAATGCGCGCCGTCACGTAATCACGGAAGGCCTTGCGGATCTTTTGCGGGTCCTGGCCCTGAACCAGGCGGAACGAGACCTTGGCCGAGGCATGCGAGGGGATCACGGTCTTGGAGCCCTCGCCGATATAGCCGCCCCAGATGCCGTTGACATCGCAGGTCGGGCGCGTCGAGGCCTGCTCGACCAACAGCCTGCCCTTCTCGCCAGCCGGGAGCGACAGCCCGACCGGCTTGAGAAAGGTCTCGGGCGTGAAATCGAGCTTCTTCCACTGCTCCAGGATATCGGGCGGCGTGTCCTTCACGCCGTCATAGAAGCCGGGGATGGTGATGCGGTTGTCGTCGTCGAACAGGCCACCCAGGATCTTCGTGAGCAGGCGGATCGGGTTCATCGCGGTGCCGCCGAACACGCCGGAATGCAGATCGCGATTGGCGGCGGTGATCTTGAGCTCTTCATAGAGCAGGCCGCGCAGCGAGGTCGTGATCGCCGGCGTGTTGCGGTCCCACATGCTGGTGTCGCACACCAGCACGTAATCGGCCTTGAACTCGTCCTTGTTGGCCTCGATGAAGGGCACGAAGTTCTTCGAGCCGACCTCCTCCTCGCCCTCGATCAGGAAGGTGACGTCGACCGGCAGCGAGCCCGTCACCTTCTTCCAGGCGCGGCAGGCCTCGACGAACGTCATCACCTGCCCTTTGTCGTCCTCGGCGCCGCGCGCGACGATGATCTTGCGGCCGTCGGCATGATCGGTGACGACGGGCTCGAACGGCGGACGGTGCCAGAGATCGAGCGGGTCGACCGGCTGCACATCGTAATGGCCGTAGAACAGCACGTGCGGCCGGCCGCCCGCGCCGGTCTTGCCGACGACGGCGGGATGACCCGCGGTCGGCCTCACCTCGGTGGCAACACCGAGGCTGGCGATGTCCCTGGCGAGATGCTCGGCGGCAGCCTTGCAATCATCGGCGAAGGCGGGATCGGCCGAGATCGACTTGATCCGCAGCAACGAGAACAGGCGCTCCAGGCTGTTATCGAAATCCTTGTCGATGTGGTCGAGCACGGATTGGAGCTGCGCGTTGGCCATGATTGCTATCCTGATTGTTGAGTCTCAAGAGGTCCGGGTTTTAGCGCCGGTGCGGCGTTAGGGCTAGCCGCAAGCGGCGGATGCCGGATGTGCCAGGCGAGACACCCTGCGAGGATGGCGGTCGCAGCGAGGTTGTTGCCCCAAGCCTGGAAGGCGAGCGGAAACCACGGCAGCGACAACACCATGAGGATGCCGGCCGCACTGAGGGCAAGCCAGGTTCCCAGGCGCACATGCGCTCGCTCTTCGAAGGCGGCCCGATGCATCAACACCGTCACCGGGAAGTACAGCCACATGAAATAGTATTGCCGGGCCAGAGGCGAGGCGACCGTCATGAGACAGAACAAGATGCCGAGCTCTTCGGCATCCGAGCGCGCCGTCCGCCGCGCTTGCCGCGGCATGACCGCAACGAAGCCGAGCCCGAGCAGCGCCGACAGCGCGAGCACGATCCAGTTCGCCGTCCTGTAGTCGACCTCGATCAGATTCATGGTGCGCGGCGGCTTGCTGGGATCGTCCTGATTGTAGTTGATCGGCCGGACCAGCCGATGCGTGACGGCAATGAGGGACTGGTTGACCCACGACCAGTTCTGCTCGTCACGCTGGCCAAAGCCCTTTTCCGAGCTGGTCCCGACCATGCCCTGGTACCAGGTCGCCAGCTCGGCCGCGTTGCGCTCGAAGCCGCGGATCGGTGCCGGCACGACATAGAGAAGAATGCCGGTGAAGACGATCGCGCTGACCAGGGCCGCCCATTTGCGCCGCCAGGCCAGATAGGGCAGCACGGCGATCGGGAACACCTTGATGGCGGCGGCGAGCGCGAACATGAAGCCGGCCAGCCACGATCGCTGATGCCGCAAGCTCCAGAAGCCGTAGAGCATCATCGCCAGAAGGAGGAGGTTCGGCTGGCCGAGGTCGAACATGTCGAACACGAAGGTCACGGTGGCGACGACCGGCAGCGCCTCGAGCCAACGACCCGGCGCGCGGTCCGAGCCGGTCATGACCTGGGAGAACGCCGCGGTGTACCACCACGCCACGGCGTTCAAGATCGACAGGACGACATAGAGCGGGATCTTGCCGAACCAGCTCGGGATCGCCAGCAGGATTGCCGGCAGCGGTGGATAGATGAAATCGAAATGCTCGACGGCCGTGGCAGGATACAGCGGCCCACCCTCCAGGACCTGCTGTCCGGCCCAGTACCAGAGCGAGTAGTCCTTGGTCTTGCCGCGGCCGAAAATCTCGGGGACAAGCACGTCGGCGATCAGGAGGACGCAGCAGAGCAGAAAAAGCAGATCCAGCGGCGCAACCAGCGACGGGCGTCTGGGTGCGTCAGGCTTGGCCAACGGGGCGGGCGGGGTCACGATGTAGTCCTGAGCGGCGACGACACAGGACCTAGCAGACCGGCGAAGGCTTGCAGAGCCCTTCACCTGAATTTGTGCGCCGTGGTAGCTCGGACGAGCAGATATCAGGCGACGGTCAACGTTCTAGAGCTTCACCGCATACGACGACTGCCTCAAACCGGGCGCTCTGCCTAACGCCGTAGCAATCCGCCGAGCGCGCCGCGGACCAGCGTACGGCCGATCGAGCCGCCGAGCTGGCCGCCGAGCGACTTGCCGATATTGGCGGCCATCCCGCCGATCACCTGGTTGGTGACCGATCGCGTCACGTCGCGGGCAATGACCTGGCCGGTCGACAGACGACCTCGCTTGACGTTGGTGCCGAAGATGGTGCCGACGATCGAGCCGATCTGGCCGAGAACGCCGCCGCCTGCGCCGGCTCCACCATCTTGTGCGTCGGCAGGCGCAGCCGTGCCGGCTACGCGCTTCTGCAGCATCTCATTGGCGGACTCACGATCCACCGCGGTATCGTATTTGCCCTTCACCGGGCTCCTGCTCATGATCGCCTTGCGCTCCTCGGGCGTGATCGGCCCGATCCGCGCCGTCGGCGGCCGGATCATCACCCGCTCCACCATCGAAGGCGTGCCGTTGCCCTCGAGGAAGGACACCAGCGCCTCGCCCTTGCCGAGCTCCGTGATCACCTTGGCGGTGTCGAGCTTCGGGTTGGGCCGGAAGGTCTGCGCCGCAGCGGCGACCGCCTTCTGGTCGCGCGGCGTGAAGGCGCGCAGCGCATGCTGCACGCGACCGCCCAATTGGGCCAACACCTTGTCCGGCACGTCGATCGGATTCTGGGTGACGAAATAGACACCGACGCCCTTGGAGCGGATCAGACGAACCACCTGCTCGATCTTGTCCATCAACGCCTTCGGCGCATCGTTGAACAGCAGATGCGCCTCGTCGAAAAAGAACACCAGTTTTGGCTTCGGCAGGTCGCCGGCTTCCGGCAATTCCTCAAACAACTCCGACAGCAACCACAACAGAAAGGTAGCGTAAAGCCTGGGGCTCTCCATCAGCTTGTCGGCAACCAGGATGTTGACGATGCCGCGACCGTCGCTATCGGTCTTCATGAAATCCTTCAGCTCCAGTGCAGGCTCACCGAAGAATTTCGTTCCGCCCTGGTTTTCCAGCACCAGCAGCTGGCGTTGAATGGTTCCAACCGTCGCCTTGCTCACATTACCGAAGCTCTGCGCGGCCTTCCGGATCTCGGCTAAAGGATCTTCCTCAGCATCCGGTCCCTTCTTGCCGCTGGCGGGCACGATCGCATCCAACAGCGATCGCAGATCCTTCATGTCCAACAATGGCAGGCCGTTCTCGTCCGCGACGCGGAACGCGACGTTGAGAACCCCCTCCTGCACCTCGTTCAGGTCGAGCATCCGCGCCAGCAATAGCGGCCCCATTTCGGTGACGGTGGCGCGGACCGGATGTCCCTGCTCGCCGAACACGTCCCAGAACACGGTCGAGAACTGGTCCGGCTGAAACTTGAGACCCATTTCGCTGGCGCGCTTGAGAATGAAGTCTTTGGCCTCGCCGACTTCCGAGATTCCGGAGAGGTCGCCCTTGATGTCGGCCGCGAAGACCGGAACACCGGCGCGCGCAAATCCTTCCGCCATCACTTGCAGCGACACGGTCTTGCCGGTTCCGGTTGCACCCGTGACGAGGCCGTGGCGATTGGCCAGCGCAAGCGTCAGCCAAGCCTGCTCGTCTCCCTTGCCGACGAAGATCTTGTCGTCGGTATCGCCGAGCTTGCTGTCCTGTGCGGTCATTATTCTCTCTGATCTTTCTGCCGAGTTTCGCGTCGCGAAACCCGAATGCACCAATTCCGTAGTTTAACGCATCTCGTGCGCCGATTAAATCGGTTCAGCGGCTCCTGCGCATGCGACATTGTCGGAAACAGACGGACAACATCGGCCGAAAGTCGGAATGGGGCGTTCGCATAGCGGCAATTTTTTGCCGATTCGTTCTAGGCTCTTGCACGGCGGCAACACTTTTCGCGCGTTCGCGACGGCGCCTGCGTTCATCGCTTGTATTTCACGTCACACCGGCTCAAGATCATTTTCGAAAGCAATATTCCGGCATGCAAACCGGCTGAGGGGCGGGGTCTTATGGACGAGCTGATCGGACGGCTGGCGACAAACGCCAGCATAGATGGTGCTGTCGCTGAAAAGACCGTCGGCATTATCCTGGCCTTCCTTCGCAACGAGGGCCCTTCCGACAGTGTGCAGGCCCTGATCGACCAGATCCCCGGAGCGGAAGCTGCGATCGAAGCGTCCAGGAGCGGTGGCGGCCTGTCGCGGCTGATGGGCGGCGGCTTGATGGCCGTCGGCACCCGCCTGATGGGCCTGGGGCTCGGCATGTCCGAGATTCAAAACGTCGCCCGTGAACTTTTCCGCTACGGGCGAGACAAAATCGGAGCGGATCAGATGGGCAAGATCATCGCGGGGACGCCGGGCCTCAGCCAGTTCGCCTGAGCGACGCTTTTCATATCGAGCATCATGACATATCCGATTTCCGAGATTGAGGGCCTGCCGGCCTTTGCCGCCAACAAGTTGAAGGCGCAAGGAATCCGCACCACCGACGCGCTGCTCGAGGCGGCGTCCACCGTGAAGGGCCGCAAGGCGCTTTCGGCCAAGACCGGCATCAGCGAGCAGCAATTGCTGGAATGGGCCAACGTCTCCGACTACATGCGCATCCCCGGCATGGGCAGGGCCAAGGTCGGGCTCGTCCGCGCCGCCGGCGTCACGACGGTGCGGGAGCTCGCCTATCGAAATCCGGCAAGGTTGGCGCAGAGCATGCGCGAGGCCAACGAGAAGAAGAAGCTGGTCCGCGTCCTGCCTTCCGAGAAGTCGGTCGGCGACATCATCGCCAAGGCCAAGAAGCTGCCGCCGAAGATTACGTATTAGCGCTGCGGACCAAGCTGGAGAGGTTGGGGTACCACTGCTCCCAGATCGTCATTGCGAGCACAGCGAAGCAATCCAGAATCTTGCCGCGGTGACAGTCTGGATTGCTTCGCTGCGCTCGCAATGACGGAGGGTGAGCAAGAACATCGCATCCTCTCGGCCGTCTGCACGCATCGGAATGGCCGCGAATGGCCCCAATCCCGTCTTGACTCCCCCTGCCCGACAGCGCAATGCCACGCGCATGAATGCCTCGCCCTCCCCTTCCGTCCCGCCGGCCGGCTCGGCCGGGATCGGCGCACTGCGGACGCTCGTGGGCCGGCGGCTTCCTGCGGTGATGGGCGTGCTCAACATCACCCCGGATTCCTTCTCCGACGGCGGCGAGTTCATCGCGCCAGCGCGCGCGCTGGAGCGGGCGCGGGCGATGATCGCCGCCGGCGTCGACATCATCGATATCGGCGCCGAATCCACCCGGCCCTACAAGGGCGCCCGGCCAGTCACGGCGGCGGAAGAGCTCGCGCGGCTGAAGCCGGTGCTCTCGGACGTCGTGGCGCTCGGTGTGCCCGTCTCGATCGACAGCATGAAGGCGGAGGTGGTGGCCTTCGCGCTCGACCAGGGCGCGGGGATCGCCAACGACGTCTGGGGCCTGCAAAACGACACCGCCATGGCGCCGCTGATCGCCGCGAGGGGCGTGCCCGTCATCGTCATGCACAACCGCGACAGCGTCGATCCCGCCATCGACATCGTCGCTGACATCAAGACATTCTTCCTGCGCTCGCTCGATATTGCCGCGAAGGCAGGTATCGCGCGCGAAAAAATCGTGCTCGATCCCGGGATCGGCTTCGGCAAGACCGCCGAGCAGAGCATGACCGCGCTGGCGCGCTTGCGCGAGCTCGACATGTTCGGCCTGCCGATCCTGGTCGGCGCCTCGCGAAAACGCTTCATCGCCTCGGTGTCGCCGTCGGAACCATCGGAGCGGCTCGCCGGCTCGATCGCCGCGCATCTGATCGCCGCGCAGCGCGGCGCCAAGATCATCCGGACCCACGACGTCGCCGAAACCCTGCAGGCCCTGCGGGTGGCGCAGGCCATCGAGAGCAAGCAATGACCGACACGATCTTCGTCACCGGCCTGTCGATCCATGCCCGCCACGGCGTGATGGATCACGAAACCGAGGTCGGCCAGCGTTTCGTCATCGATCTCGAGCTCTATACCGACCTGTCCGAGCCTGCGCGCAGCGACCGGCTCGCGGACACGGTGTCCTACGCCGATGTCGTGGCGACGACGACGGCGGCGTTCAAGAACACCAATTACAAACTCCTGGAGCGCGCGGCCGGCGCGGTGGCCGATGCCATCCTGTCGCACTTTCCGCGCATCCGCGCCGTGAAGGTCACCGTGCACAAGCCGCACGCGCCGATCGCCGCGATCTTCGACGATGTCGGCATCGTGCTGACGCGCTCGCGGCATCCCTAGCATGGCGAGCGTGCTGATCGCACTCGGCGGCAATGTCGGCGATGTCCGCGCGACGTTCAAGAAGGCGATCGCTCATATCTGCGGCATGGCACAGGCGGCGCTGATCGCGCGCTCGTCCGACTATACGACCCCGCCCTGGGGCGACGAGGACCAGGATCCCTTCATCAATGCCTGCATCGAGATCGAGACCAGCCTCGATCCGCATGCGCTATTGTTCGTGCTGCAGAAAGTCGAGCAGAAGTTCGGCCGCATGCGAACCAAGGCGCGGCGCTGGGGTCCACGCACGCTCGATCTCGACATGATCGCCTATGACGATGTCTCCTTGCAGAAGCCCGACCTGACGCTGCCGCATCCGCGCCTGTTCGAGCGCGCCTTCGTGCTGGTGCCGCTGGCCGAAATCGCATCTGACCGCGTGATCTCGGGCATTCGTGTGCGTGACGGGCTCGCCAGCGTCTCGGCGCAAGGCATTGAGCGGCTTCCGGATACCGGTTAACCAAAAACAACCGTTTGCAGGAACGGTCCGCCGTGGCAATTTCGCCTGCGAATAACAAGACGTTTCGGGAGCCCCGCGCCGCATGACCTCCGTGACTGACGACCTGCCGCTGGCGGCGGATTTTCCCAAGGCCACGCCTGAGGACTGGCGCAAGCTGGTCGACGGCGTGCTGAAGGGCGCGCCGTTCGAGAAGCTGGTCGGCAAGACCTATGACGGCATCAAGATCGAACCGCTCTATCCGCGCGCGAAGGGCGTTGCGCCGGTGATGGGCCGGCCGCCGGCCGCACCGTGGCAGGTCGTGCAGCGGATCGACCATCCCGATGCGGCGCTCGCGAATGCGCAGGCACTGCAGGATCTGGAGAACGGTGCGACCGGGCTCGCGCTGGTGTTCGCCGGCGCCAATGGCGCGCGCGGTTTCGGCCTGGAACCGTCGGCCGAGGCGGTGGCAAAGATCCTGAAAGACATTCACCTCGACGCCGGCATCGGCATCGAGCTCGAGATCGGACCGCAATCGCGGATGGCCGCGATCCATGTCGCGGAATATGTGAAGAGCAACGGCCTCGATCCCGGCGCCTGCAAAATCCGCTTCGGGCTCGATCCGCTCGCGGCGGGCGCGGTGTGGGGCCACAGCCCCTATACCTGGGACGAAATTGCTCCCGCGATTACGGGCGCCATCAAGGGCCTCGCCGGGCTCGGCTTCAAGGGGCCGTTCGCCTCCGCCGACGGCCGCGTGGTCCATGATGCCGGCGGCTCGGAGGTGCAGGAGCTCGCTTTCGTGCTCGCCTGCGGTGTCGCTTACCTGCGCGCGATCGAAGGCGCGGGCATTCCGCTGGAAGCCGCGCAGGACATGGTCTATGCGCGGCTCGCCGCCGATGCCGACCAATTCCTGACCATGGCCAAGTTCCGCGCCCTGCGGCTGCTATGGGCGCGCATCGAGACCGCTTGCGGACTGACGCCGAAACCGCTGTTCATCGCGGCCGATACCGCCTGGCGCATGCTGACGCAACGCGATCCCTATGTGAACATGCTGCGCGCGACCATGGCGGCGTTCGCCGCGGGACTGGCCGGTGCCAACGCCATCAACGTGCTGCCGCATACGCTGGCGCTCGGCCTGCCCGATCCGTTCGCGCGGCGCGTGGCGCGCAACACGCAGCTTCTGCTGCTGGAAGAATGCAACCTCGCCAAGGTCAGCGATCCCGCGGCGGGGGCTGGCGGCATCGAGACGCTGACGGCGCAGCTGTGCGATGCCGCGTGGGCCCTGTTCCAGGAGAGCGAGAGCGCCGGTGGCGCGTTCGCGGCGCTTCAGCAGGGTGTGTTCCAAAGCAAGGTCGCGGCCACGCGCAAGGCGCGCGAGGCCAATATCGCGAAGCGCCGGGACATACTGACCGGCGCCAGCGAGTTTCCGAACCTGCACGAGAGCGAAGCCACTGTCCTGAAGGCAGCGCCGATCGCGCTTCCGCCCTACGGCGGAGAGACCTACAAGTTCGAGGCGCTGCCTCCGATCCGTCTCGCGGAACCGTTCGAGGCTCTGCGCGACAAATCCGACGCGAGTTTGAAGGCTCGGGGCGCACGGCCAAAGGTGTTCCTGGCCAATCTCGGCACGCCCGCCGATTTCACCGCGCGCGCGACGTTCGCGAAGAGCTTCTTCGAGGCGGGCGGCATTGAGGCCACAGGCAGCGAGGGCTTTGCCGATCCGGCCAAGCTGGCTGCGGCCTTCAAGGCCTCCGGCGCCGAGCTGGCCTGTCTGTGTTCCAGCGACAAGGTCTATGCGGAACACGCCGAAGCCGCGGCAAAGGCCCTGCAATTGGCCGGCGGGCGACATATCTACCTAGCGGGCCGGCCGGCCGAGGCCGAGGCGGCGCTGCGAGCCGCCGGCGTCACGGGCTTTGTCTTCGCCGGAGGCGATGCGCTTGCGGCACTGCAGGACGCCTACCGACGGATGGAACAGCGATGACTGACACCAGCAAACCCGTTCTCACCGGCGGCTGCCAATGCGGCGCCGTGCGATTTGCGGTCATGACGGCGCCGACCAGGATTTCGATCTGCCACTGCCGGATGTGCCAGAAGGCGAGCGGCGCGCCGTTCGCCTCTTTGGCCGACATCAACAAGACCGATTTCGCCTGGACCAAGGGCAAGCCGTCGTTCTTCCGCTCCTCCTCGATCGCCGATCGCGGCTATTGCGCCGCCTGCGGCACGCCGCTGAGCTTCGGCCGCATCGACGGCGATCGCATCGAGATCATGACCGGTACCTTCGATCGCCCTGACCGGGTCGTGCCGACGCGTCAGTTCGGCATCGAATCCCGCCTCGGCTGGGTCGTCGGCATCGCCAATTTGCCGAGCCAGACCACGCAGCAGAATTACGGACCGGAGAAGATGGCGACCATCGTCAGCCATCAGCATCCGGATCATGATTGAGCGCTTATGAAATGGTTGAAGCCATGAGCCGCATTCCGAATTTCGCCGGCGTCGCCTTCGAGCGGACCGCAACCGCCGCGCCCACTGGCAGCGCCGAGCCGTGGCTGACGCCGGAGGGCATCCTGGTGAAGCCCGCTTATGGCGAGGCTGATCTGACCGGGCTCGATTTCCTCGAGACCTATCCGGGCATCGCGCCGTATCTGCGCGGCCCCTACCCGACCATGTATGTCAACCAGCCCTGGACGGTCAGGCAATATGCCGGCTTCTCCACGGCGGAGGATTCCAACGCGTTCTATCGCCGCAATCTCGCGGCGGGGCAAAAGGGCCTCTCGGTCGCATTCGATCTTGCCACCCATCGCGGCTATGACTCGGATCATCCGCGCGTCGGCGGCGATGTCGGCATGGCCGGCGTTGCCATCGATTCCATCTACGACATGCGCACGCTGTTTGCAGGGATTCCGCTCGACCAGATGAGCGTGTCCATGACCATGAACGGCGCGGTGCTGCCGATCCTCGCGCTCTATGTCGCCGCCGCCGAGGAACAGGGCGTGCCGCCGGAGAAGCTGTCGGGCACCATTCAGAACGACATCTTAAAAGAGTTCATGGTGCGCAACACCTACATCTATCCGCCGGCGCCCTCGATGCGGATCATCTCGGACATCTTCGCCTACACCTCGCAAAAGATGCCGAAGTACAATTCCATCTCGATCTCCGGCTATCACATGCAGGAGGCCGGCGCGACGCAGGATCTCGAGCTCGCCTATACGCTGGCCGACGGCGTCGAATACTTACGCGCCGGCCTTGCCGCAGGACTCGACGTCGACCGCTTCGCGCCGCGGCTGTCGTTCTTCTGGGCGATCGGCATGAACTTCTTCATGGAGGTTGCCAAGCTGCGCGCGGCGCGCCTGCTTTGGGCGAAGCTGCTCAAGCCATTCAACCCGAAAGACTCGCGCTCGCTGTCGCTGCGCACGCACAGCCAGACCTCCGGCTGGTCGCTGACCGCGCAGGACGTCTTCAACAACGTGATGCGCACCACGGTCGAGGCGATGGCGGCCACCCAAGGCCACACCCAATCGCTGCACACCAACGCGCTCGACGAAGCGCTGGCGCTGCCGACCGATTTCTCGGCGCGCATCGCCCGCAACACCCAGCTGTTCCTGCAGCAGGAGAGCGGCACCACCCGCATCATCGATCCCTGGGGCGGCTCGTATTATGTGGAGCGGCTTACGCGCGACCTCGCCGCCAAGGCCTGGGGCCATATCCAGGAGATCGAGGAGCTCGGCGGCATGGCGAAGGCGATCGAGGCCGGCGTGCCGAAGCTGCGCATCGAGGAGGCCTCAGCCAAAACGCAGGCGCGGATCGACGCCGGCAAGCAGGCGGTGATCGGCGTCAACAAGTACAAGCCGACCGACGAGGACAAAATCGAGATCCTGAAGGTCGACAACACCAATGTGCGCCGGCTTCAGATCGACAAGCTCAAGCGACTGAAAGCCGAGCGCAACCAGCAGGAGGTCGATGCCGCCCTCGCCGCGCTGACGCGCTCGGCCGGCGAAGGCAACGGCAATCTGCTGGCGCTCGCGATCGATGCGGCCCGCGCCAAGGCGACCGTTGGCGAAATTTCTGACGCAATGGAGAAAGTGTTCGGCCGACATCGCGCCGAGATCAAATCCATCACCGGCGTCTATAAGCGGGAGGCGTCCAGCATGGGCACCCAGGTCGAAAAGGTTCAGGCGCTGATCGACGCCTTCGAGGAGGCCGAGGGCCGCCGCCCGCGCATCCTGGTCGCCAAGATCGGCCAGGACGGCCATGACCGCGGCCAGAAGGTGATCGCCTCGGCGTTCGCCGATATCGGCTTCGACGTCGACATCGGGCCGCTGTTTGCCACCGCCGACGAAGCCGCGCGGCAGGCGGTCGAGAATGACGTGCACATTCTCGGCGTCTCCTCGCTGGCCGCCGCCCATCTGACCGCTGTGCCGGAGCTGAAAGCCGCACTGAAGAAGCAGGGCCGCGACGACATCATGATCATCGTCGGCGGCGTGGTGCCGCCGCAGGATTACGATGCGCTCTATGCCGCCGGCGCCGAGGCGATCTTCCCGCCTGGCACGGTGATCGCGGACGCCGCCGAGGAGCTGATCCGCAAGCTGAACGCCCGGCTGGGGCATAGCGAGGCGGCGGAGTAGATGATAGACTGGCCGTGTGACGGCCAGGTGTGTCCATGACGCGTGACGAAATCGTCGCTGCGATACGCAAGAACGCGGATGCCATCAGAGGCAAGGGCGTAGCAAAGCTTGCCATCTTCGGCTCGCGAGCCGGCAACGATTATCGGCCTGATAGCGATATCGACGTGCTCGTCGAGATCGAGCCGGGCACCTCGTTTTCCCTGCTCAACTTGATCGATGTCGAGCACATCATCGAGGATGCGACCGGCTTGCAAGCACAGGCAACTGTTCGCCGCTCCATCTCTCCCCGCTTTGCGGAGCGGATCGCAGACGATATTGTCGAAATATTCTGACGCTCACGCAGGAGCACTAACCTTGAAGTTCATCGCCGGTTTGAGCGTCGCCCTGGCGCTGAGCGCAACATGTGCGTTTTCCGCCCACGCCGCCGATCCCAAACCCGATGCGATCGTCAAGACCAAGAGCATCGAAGCGCGCGTCTTCCTCGGCGACAGGATCAAGGCGGATGCGGCGCTGGCGGCGGACTGCCTCGCGGAGGGCAAGACGTGGCTCGACAAGAATGCCGCGGAAGCCGCTGCCGCGCGCAAAGCGGACCCGCAGTTCTTCAAGGAGGGCGGCTGGGAGTTCGAGCGCAAACATGAAATCCGCTCCGTGGTTGCCGACCGCTATGTCAGCGTCCTGCGCAACGACTACATGAACACAGGCGGCGCGCATCCCAACTCGGACGTGAACACGATCCTGTGGGACAAGGCCGCCAACAAGCGCATCTCGATCCGTCCATTCTTCACCGAAACCGCCGATGGCGGCCCCACCATGAAGGCGATGGTGAAGGCCATCATCGCTTCGCTGACGGACGAGAAAAAAAAGCGCGGCGCCGGAGAGACCGCGACCGACGAGTGGTTCAAGTCCGTGGAGCCGCGCCTCCTCAAGATCGGCGCGGTGACGCTCGCGCCCTCCACCGAGGCCGGCAGGAGTTCCGGCCTCAACTTCCACTATCCGCCCTATGCCGTCGGTCCCTACGCCGAGGGCGAGTATGTCGCTTTCGTGCCGTGGGAGACGCTGAAGCCTTACCTCACATCGGAGGGCGCCCGCATCTTCGGCGGCGCGCGGCCCAAGGGCGACGCGGACGAGCCGTGAGCTGAGGCTAACGGGATCGCAAACGGGTCCGGGCCAATGTCCGCGCGAGGGAATCCGTCCAATCGGGAATCCAGGAGGCAAACAGCGCTTTCCAGCGCTCGGCGTCCGCAGGTTCAGTTTCGAGCGCAACCGACCATTCGATGAAGGTTCGGTTGCCCTCGATGATCGGACACAGATGCATGGTGCCTTGGTATCGCGCCGGCGCCGGACTCGGGCCGTCGTCGTCTTGCGGATAGGGTATCGCTTCGAGACCGGCATAGGTCAGGCTGTGCTGCAGGTCCGAGTGATCGACCAGGCGCTGGCGGATCCAGTTTCCGAGATAGCAGAAGCGCCTGACGGCGCCGACTTCATCGCCGCGCCTGTTGTCTTCGATCTCGCTCTCGCTCACGCCGTCGATATAAGCGGGGTAGTTGTTGAAATCGCGGATCAGGGACCAGACGTCGTCGAGCGGGTGGTCCAGCACGGCGCTGTAATAGGCTTGGGTCATCGGTCGCTTGCCTTTGGTTTCGTTGCGCGCACAGGTTGGCTAGGCGCGCGGACAAAACCCACCCGATTTCCGACCGCCCATTCGACGGGCCGTCTGCTTTCACACAACATGGCGATTCCAGTTGGTAGCGCTACCTTGCGGCGGCGACGTAAAGCCGACTAGAATGCCGGAGTTGACAAGAGCGCCTGACATCACGGGCGCCGCTGGGAGGCATTCAATGTCCAAGATTTCGCGCCGCAGCTTTGCGGCTTCCACCGCCGCTCTCGCGGCCTCCGCCGCTTTCGGCTTCAAGCCCGCGCTCGCACAAGCCTATCCGGCGCGGCCCGTCACCGTGATCGTGCCCTGGGGCGCCGGCGGCGGCACCGATGCCACTGCGCGCATCGTCGCAGCGCTGCTGGAGAAGGACCTCGGCCAGCCCTTCAACGTGGTCAACCGCACCGGCGGGTCCGGCGTGGTCGGCCATAGCGCGATCGCGACCGCGCAGCCCGACGGCTACACCATCGGCATGCTCACGGTGGAAATCTCGATGATGCACTGGCAGGGCCTCACCGACCTGACGCCGAAGAGCTACACGCCGCTGGCGCTGATGAACGAGGATCCGCCGGGCATCCAGGTCTCCTCCTCCTCGCCCTACAAAACGGTCAAGGAGCTCGCCGATGCGATCAAGGCGGCGCCTCCGGGGAAGTTCAAGGCCTCCGGCACCGGCCAGGGCGGCATCTGGCATCTCGCGCTCGTCGGCTGGATGCAGGCGATGGGCCTGCCCGCCAACCAGGTCGCCTGGGTGCCCTCGAATGGCGCGGCACCCGCAATGCAGGATCTCGCGGCCGGCGGTGTCGACCTCACCACCTGCTCGGTGCCGGAAGCGCGCGCCATCATCGAGGCCGGCAAGGCCAGGAGCCTTGCCATCATGGCGCCCGCGCGCAATCCGGTGTTCAAGGACGTGCCGACGCTGAAGGAGGCCATGGGCATCGACTACGCAACCGGCGCCTGGCGCGGCATTGCGGGGCCGAAAAATCTGCCGCCGGAGATCGCAACCAAGCTCACTGCGGCACTGAAGAAGGTCTACGACTCCGCCGAGTTCAAGGACTTCATGAGCAATCGCGGCTTCGGCACCGTGTGGGGCGATGCGGCCCATTTCGCGGGCTTCATGGACAAGGGCGACGCCCAGATGGGCGAGGCGATGAAGGCCGCGGGCCTGAGCAAGGCGTGATCCGCACCTGCGACGCCTTGATCGGGGTGCGAGGAACTCTCCGCAAGTCCATCTCTCACCTCCTCCGCGGAGACTCCCCCTCACCCCAACCCTTTCCCCGCAAGCGGGGAGAGGGAGCGCACCCCCTGTAGGACTCCCCCTATGCGTCTTCCCGACTCCGTCACGGGATCGTTTCTCGTCGCGCTCGGCGCGGCTGCCGCCTATGGCGGCTACATTCTGCCGCCGGTGCCGGGGCAGCCGGTCGGCCCCAATGTATTTCCGCTGGTGATCGGCTGCGGCCTTGCACTGTGCGGGCTCGCGATCGTGTTCGGTATCGGCCGTTCCTTCGAGGAGGAGGAAGAGCTGGTCCCGTTCGAGGACGGCCAGGCGGCTGCCCCGCCACCGCAGGGCAAGCTCTACGGCCTGCGCGCGCTGCTGCCGCCGGCGCTGCTGCTGTTCTACGTTGTTGCCGCCGACCGGCTCGGATTCATCATCACCGCGGCAATCATGGTCTACGTGACCTCGACCGCGCTCGGGGCGAAGTGGAAGCTGGCGCTGCCGCTCGCGATGCTCTCGCCATTCGCCATCCATCTCATCTTCGGCAAGCTGCTCCGCGTGCCGCTACCGGTTGGCCTGCTGCCGACGCCCTGGTGATCGATGTTGAAGACCCTGATTGATGCGTTCGCGCTGATCTCCACCTGGGAGGTCATCATCTCCATGTTCGCAGCCTCCGTGTATGGGCTGGTGATCGGCTCGCTGCCGGGCCTGTCGGCGACGATGGCGACCGCCCTGCTCGTCCCGGTCACCTTCTATCTGTCACCGATCGCGGCGATCGCGACTATCGTCGCGGCGTCCTCGATGGCGATCTTCTCCGGCGACATTCCCGGCGCGCTGCTGCGTATCCCGGGCACGCCCGCATCCGCGGCTTACGCGGATGAAGCCTACGCCATGACGCGCAAGGGCCAGGCCGAGCTGGCGCTAGGGGCCGGCGTCTGGTTCTCCGCGGTCGGCGGCATCGCCGGCGTGCTGTCGCTGATGATCCTGGCGCCGCCGTTGGCCGAGATCGCGCTGTCGTTCTCGACCTTCGAATATTTCTGGTTGGCGCTGCTCGGCCTGATGTGCGCCACCCTGGTGGCGCGTTCCTCGCCCGTGAAGGCGATCGCTGGCATGTTCATCGGCCTGCTCGTCGCCTGCATCGGCATCGAGAATCCCGGCGGCATCCCGCGCTTCACCTTCGGCCTGACCGATCTGTTCGGCGGCATCGAGCCGATCCCGGCCCTCGTCGGCGTGTTCGCGGTGGCGCAGGTGATGCGCGCGATGCTGACGCCCGAACCGCCGCCGCTGCCGCGGCGCAAATTCGGAAGCATCATGGCCGGCCAATGGAAGCTGACCAAGCTCTATCGCTGGCAGATGACGCGCGGGAACATCGTCGGCATCATCATCGGTGTGCTGCCCGGCGCCGGCGCCGACATGGCCGCCTGGGTCTCCTATGCGATGTCGAAGCGCTTCTCCAAGGAGCCGGAAAAGTTCGGCACCGGCCATGTCGAGGGCCTGGTCGAGGCCGGCGCCAGCAACAATGCCAGCATCGCCTCCGGCTGGGTGCCTTCGCTGCTGTTCGGCATCCCCGGCGACACCATCGCCGCGATCGCGATCGGCGTGCTCTACATGAAGGGCCTCAATCCCGGCCCGACGCTGTTCACCGAGAAGGCGTCGAGCATGTACGCGATCTACCTGATGTTCATCATCGCGAATATCCTCATGATCCCGCTCGGCATCGCGATGATCCGCGTCGCCACCTACATCCTGCTGGCACCGCGCTCGGCGATCATGCCGATCATCATGCTGTGCTGCGCGGTTGGCTCGTTCGCGATCGGCAACAACATGTTCGGCGTCGTCACCGTCGCCGCCTTCGGCGTGATCGGCTATGTCATGGAGACGAACGGCTATCCCGTCGCCGCCATGGTGCTCGGCATCGTCATGGGCACCATGGTGGAGCAGGCCTTCGTCACCTCGCTGATCAAGTCGGACGGCAGCATCTTGCCGTTCTTCGAGCGTCCGGTCGCGGCCATCCTCGCCGCGATGGCGATCGGCGCGCTGCTCTGGCCGGTCATGGTGTGGATCTGGCGCAAGGTGAAACAGCCGCAGACCGCCGCGGCAACGACCCGGTGATATCGGGCGGGCGGCCCTCGCCTGACCCGCCGGTGCAGGCCGAGCAGGCCCGCTATCGCTGGGCCGGGCCCTCGCCCTGTGCTAATGTCCGGCCATGACTGAGGTCGCAGAAATTCCACTCCAGACGATTGTCGGGAAGCTCCGAGAGCTTGCTCCCGCCTTGAGGGCTGCGGGCATCAATCACCTGTCCGTGTTTGGGTCCCGAGCGCGCGGCGACGCGCGCCCCGACAGCGACCTCGATGTTTTGGTAGAGACGACTGCGCATGGGGAAGAGCCACGTTTCGATTACTTCAAGGCTGTGAAACTGATCGAGGATCACATCGGCCTCGAAACTCAAATATCGATGCGAAACTTACTAAAGCCCCGCATGGCGGAACGCATCGCCGACGATTTGGTCGAGGTGTTCTGAATGCGGCCCACCGTCGAGGACCGGTTGCGAGACATTCTCGAAGCCATTGTCGAGATCGAGGCGTTGCTTGCGGGCTATGACTTCGCGCGCTTCACCGCCGACAAGACCAGCCGTATGGCCACTGAACGCTATTTGGAAGTCATTTGCGAGGCCGCACGGCGATTGCCCGACGAGATGAAGAAAGATGCGTCGAGCATAGATTGGCAAGCAATGGTGAATTTCGGGAATCGTTTGCGCCACGCCTGTCATGCAACGGATGTTGGGATTGTATGGGCGATCGTTCAAGATCATCTCTCTCCAATGAAATCTTTCGTCGAAGGGCGCATGCGACCGTCCAGTTGACGTGGACTCGCACGCCCATAAGCAACGATGACCAGTCCCAAATCCACCGACATCAAATCCCTCGCCCGTGACCTTCGCGCCGGCAGTCGTGCGGCCCTCGCCCGGGCGATCACGCTGGTGGAGAGCCGGCGCGCCGACCATCAGGCGCTGGCGCGGGAGCTGGTACAGATGCTGCTGCCGGACACCGGCAAGGCGTTTCGCGTCGGCATCACGGGATCGCCGGGCGTCGGCAAGTCGACCACGATCGATGCGCTGGGTACGTATCTGATCGAGCAGGGCCACAAGGTCGCGGTGCTCGCGGTCGATCCGTCCTCGGCGCGCAGCGGCGGCTCGATCCTCGGTGACAAAACGCGGATGGCGCGGCTGTCAGCTTCCGATGCAGCCTTCATCCGTCCCTCGCCGTCCTCGGGCACGCTCGGCGGTGTCGCGGCGAAGACGCGCGAGGCGATGCTGCTGTGCGAGGCCGCCGGCTTCGGCGTCGTGCTGGTGGAAACGGTCGGCATCGGTCAGTCCGAGACCGCCGTCTGCGACATGACCGACTTCTTCCTTGCCCTGATGCTGCCGGGCGGCGGCGACGAGCTGCAGGGCATCAAAAAGGGCCTGGTCGAGCTCGCCGACATGATCGCGATCAACAAGGCCGACGGCGACAATTTGAAGCGCGCCAAGATCACCGCGGCCGATTATCGCGGCGCGCTGCATATCTTGGCGCCGCGGTCCGAGCATTGGCATCCGCCGGTCGAGACCTATTCGGCGCTGACCGGCGACGGCATCGCAAAGATCTGGCAGAAGGTTCTGGATCACCGCAAGGCGATGAACGCCTCCGGCGATTTCGCCGCGCGGCGGCGCGAGCAGCAGGTGAAGTGGATGTGGTCGATGCTGGAGCAGCGCATGCTGGCACGGCTGCGCAGCGAGGCCTCGGTGCGGACCAAGGTTCGCAAGATCGAGGCCGAGGTCGCCGATGGCCATCTCACGCCGGCGCTCGCCGCTGATCAGATTCTGGAGTTGCTGCAATGAGCGACAAGCTCCGCATTCTTCTCACCGGCTTCGGCCCGTTTCCCGGTGCGCCCTATAATCCGACCCAGCCGCTGGTGGCGCGGCTGGCGCAATTGCGCCGGCCCGCGCTCGACGATGTCGTGCTCTCGAGCCACATCTTCCCGGTCACTTATGCCGCGGTCGACTGCCAATTGCCCGACGTGCTCGCTAGGCAAAAGCCCGACGCGCTGCTGATGTTCGGCCTCGCCGCCCGCACGCCTTATCTGCGCATCGAGACGCGGGCGCGCAACGCCGTCACCATGCTCTGGCCCGACGCCGCCAACACCCGCTCGACCAAGCGCGGCATCGCCGGCCATGCCGACGCGATGATGTTCGGCCCGCACACCGCAAGGCTGCTGCGCGCCGCGCGACTCACCGGCATCGACGCGCGTCCCTCGCGCGACGCCGGCGCCTATCTCTGCAACTACTTAAGCTGGCGCGCGATCGAGCGCGTGAAGGCGGGGGGACCCAGGCTTGCGGCGTTCATCCACATTCCGCTGCTCGCGCGCAGCGGCGGCGTGCGCCGCAAGGGCGCAGCCCGCATCACGCTGGAGGAACTGGTGGATGCGGGGGAAGCGATGCTGATGGAGATGGTGCAGTTGGCACGCAAGGCGCGCGCTTCGTAGGGTGGATTAGCAAAGCGTAATCCACCTCATCTCCATCAACGGTTCCGTACACGCGGTGACATGGTGGGTTACGCCTACGGCTAACCCACCCTACGCACCGTCTTTTGCGCAAACATTTAACCCTACCGCGAACAATCCTCACGGTCCTCGCCCTGCTGCGCTACGAAACCGCTGCGGACACCTCCCGCGTCCGCCGGAGGACGCGTCATGAACCTCAATCGCCGTCAACTCATCGGGGCTTCGACCGCGGGCATTGCCGGTGCGCTGGCCATGCCGGCCGATGCCGCGCGCGCCGCGCCGCTGACGTCGCTGCTCGGCCGCGATGCTACGCAATATGGTGTGCGGCCCGGCAGCAGCGAGGACCAGACCCGCGCGCTGCAGCGTGCCATCGACGAGGCCGCGCGGGCGCAATTGCCACTCGCCTTACCACCCGGCGTGTACCGGACCGGTCTGTTGCGGCTGCCGAACGGCGCGCAGCTGATCGGCGTGCGCGGCGCGACCAAGCTCGTCTTCACCGGCGGCGCCTCGGCGATCCAGAGCGACGGCTCCGATGCGATCGGCCTCACCGGCATCACCTTCGACGGCGGCGGCATCCCGCTGCCGACACGGCGCGGCCTGATCCACGCCCTCGGCGGGCGCGACGTGCGCATCAGCGAATGCGCTATCACGAGCTCGGGCGGCAGCGGCATCTGGCTCGAGCAGGTCGCGGGCGACATCTCCGGCAATATCTTCACCGACATCGCGGTGACAGCGGTCGTGTCGTTCGACGCCAGGGGCCTCAGCGTCTGCCGCAACACGATTCTCGGCACCAACGACAACGGGATCGAGATCCTGCGCACCGCGATCGGCGATGACGGCACGCTGGTCGCCGACAACCGCATCGAGAACATCAAGGCCGGCCCCGGCGGCTCGGGCCAGTTCGGCAATGCCATCAACGCCTTTCGCGCCAGCAACGTGATCGTGCGCGGCAACCGTATCAGGAATTGCGACTATTCGGCGGTGCGCGGCAACTCGGCCTCGAACATCCACATCAGTGGCAACAGCGTCAGCGACGTGCGCGAGGTCGCGCTCTATTCCGAGTTCGCGTTCGAGGCCGCGGTGATCGCCAACAACATCGTGGACGGCGCGGCCGTCGGCGTCTCGGTCTGCAATTTCAACGAGGGCGGCCGCATCGCGGTGGTCCAGGGCAACATCATCCGCAACCTGATCCCGAAGCGGCCGATCGGCACCGCGCCCGACGATGATGCCGGCGTCGGCATCTACATCGAGGCGGATTCTTCGGTGACCGGCAACGTGATCGAGAACGCGCCGTCCTACGGCATCGTCGCCGGCTGGGGCAGATATCTGCGCGACGTCGCGATCACGGGCAACGTGATCCGTAAGGCGCTGGCCGGCGTCGGCGTCTCCGTCGTGCCGGGCGCCGGCACCGCGCTGGTCAACAACAACATGATCTCCGAGACGCCGCGCGGCGCCGTGGTCGGCCTCGATCACGCCCGCGCGGTGACGTCGGATCTATCGGCCGAAGGCGCACAACGTTTTGCGCAGCTGGTGGTCGGCGGCAATGCGGTGCGGCGCTAGAACGCGTTCCGCAGCAGCGGGTACTTCGCTTCCAGGCCGTCGAGGCTGAAAGTGAATTCGACGACGCGCTCGGGGGCGGCGACGATTTCCTCGGCGGGCGGGGCGAACTGCGGCAGGAGCGCCGCCATCGCTGCGGGCGCGGTCTTCGGCGGCTTCGCGGCAGGCACGGGCGGCCTCACTTCCGGCGCGGCGAATGGCGCGGTGGCGGCCGGCTCCGCGAGCGGCGATCTCACGGCAGGCGCAGTGAACGGTGCCTTCGCAGCGGGTGCCCTCAGCGGTGGCATCTCGGCAGGCGCGGTGAACGACGGCCAAGCTACGGGCATAGCAAGCGGCGCGATCGAGGCTTCGGTGATCTCCGCGAGCACGTCGGGTTTCGGATCGAGCCTCACCGGCATGACGGTCTCGGGAGCGATGTGAACGGCCTTGGGCTGCATCGTTTGCGCCTGCTGCTCGCGCGGCGCCATGCGAGGCATCGTCGCCGGCGACCAACCGAATGCCGGCGTCACGCTCGCAGCCGCCTCGGCGACATCCGCGCCCGTCGCAAGGGCGCGCCAAGTCTGGACGGCGCGCTTGGCTTCCTGGATGTTTTCGAGGAAGGCGATCTCGGAATGATAGCGGCGCCAGCGGCCGGTCTCGAACATCTCGGAGAGATGTTGCAGGCGCTGCTCGGCGAGAGCGCACCAGCGCGCCGCGATTTGGCGGCTGCCGGCCGCGTCGCGAACGAACTCTTCGCGAGCAAATTCTTGGCGATGTGTCATGAACCAGCCCGTCAGGAGAAAACACGGACGCGGGGGACGCAACGCACACGAATCAATTTAGACGCGACATGAATATTTTGTGGAAAAGTTTTGACTTGTCCAGCAACGACGCGGCATTCGTCGTCAAACACCGTAGTCGTGCGGTGATTTTCCGTGTTTTCGAGTCAAGCTTCGCACAAGCATGACGGAGTTGCGGCGGGACTCGCTCGCGACGGCGACCGAGGCCACGGCGACCTTCAACTGCAAGCTGAACGGATGCGAAGCTTCGAAAAATCGGACGCCAGAATCTTGTCTTGACGCGTTTTCTTCACGCGAACCGGCACCCGCTTCGCTCGAAAACGCTCTGAAAAGAAGAGACCCGTCCGGGGGGACAACCGGACGGGTCGAGCCATATGGGCGCTTGGGGTGGATGGGCGCTCGCGCCTGATATGACTGATGGGGAGGGATGACCGCTCCCACATCAGTTGGTCGGGGCAGCGGGCTGAACGTTCAAATGCGCGGTTTGATTTTTTACCCTTTGGCGTGAGCGTAAAGTTGTCGCAGCGACTATCGCGCCGGCGGCCTATCTGCCTGAGAAACCGCGGATTTATCCTCCGCGCTCGACAGCGAGGTTTGCTCGATCGCGCGTGCGCCGGGCTCCTCGCGACGCTTCGGAGCATCTTCACGTTTTGTTGTACCGGGGGCAGCAGCGACCGGCGTCGCGCTGTCGGCAGGAACAGCCATGACGGCGGCAAACGCGTCGGCCTGGCCGTCGCCGAAGAGGTCGTCGCGCCCGGGAGAGCCGAGGTCGCGTGCGGTCTTCACCAGCGTCATGCGCAGCGCTTCCGGCTTGAGTGCGTGGTTGCGCTCGAGCAGCAGCGCAGCGACGCCTGAGACATAGGCGGCCGAGAACGAGGTTCCCGACGTCACCTGGTATTTGCCGTCCGGTGCCGGCAGGAAGATGTCGACGCCGGGGGCCGCGACGGCGATGTAGTTGCCGCGGTTGGAGGCGGCGAACAGCCTGTCCTGCCGATCCGTCGCACTGACCGCAATCACGTTGGGGTTGGCCGCCGGATAGAGCGGCGGCGATTTCGCCCCGGCATTGCCGGCGGCGGCGATCAGAATGAGACCACGCGCGGCCGTCGCCGCGATCGCGCGCTCGATCACCGCGTCCTTCGGACCGGCAAAGCTCATGTTGACGATCTGCGCGCCGTGCTCGGCGGCGTAATTCAGGGAACGCAGGATGATATAGGACGAGCTCTCTGCACCGCCATTGGCACCGCCGAAGGCGCGGATGGCGATGATGCGGGCCTCGGGTGCGCTGCCCATCAGACGGGCATGGGCCGCGATCGCCCCGGCGATGCCGGTGCCATGGACGTGCGGCCCTTCGGCACTGCCGAGCGCGTCGAAATTGTCGGCGACGGAATTGGCGAGCTCGGGATGCCGGGCGTCGATGCCGGAATCGATTACCGCGATCGTGACGTTGGCCCCATGCGCCAACGTATGCGCCTGCGGCAGGCGCAGCTTTGCCAGCGCGTATTGCGCAGGATCGCCCTCGGTGGCGGCCGACGATTTCTGGTCCTGGAGCACGTAGCGGAAGTTCGGCTGCAGCGAGCGCACGCTGCCGTCGGCCGCGAATTCGCGCCGCACGGTCTCATAGGGCCGGCCGTCGGCGATGCGGAACAGGCCGAACGTGGCTCCGATCAGCGGGAAATTCTCGGAAGCGAGGCGGGTCAGGCCGTGGCGACGCGCCAGCTCGTCGGCCTCGGCCGTCGACAGCGCGCCGTCGATCTCGGCGACGAATTCGCCTGCGAAGCTGCGCGAGGTCAGCACCACCGGCGTGTTGTTCCCACGCCCTTTGCCGGCGCTCTTCTTGCCGGATTTTCCGTTGCCCTCGCCGCCCGCGTTCGGCTGCGCCAGACATTCGCCGTCGGCACTGCGATAGGCTGCGGTGCAGGCCGGATAGAGATTCGGCGAGTAACGCGCATGGGGCAGCACCGGCGTCGTCGGCCGGATGCGCGACGTCGTGGGAATGCTCGCCATCGTCCGCGGGCCGCGGCCAACGCTCACCGCGCGCGCAGCGATGTTCGGGCTGACCCGCGGGGTGATGTTTGGAGAGACGGTCGGCGTGCGCGAGGGAACGCTGATCGTCGGCGTGCGCATGATCGCCTGCGCCTGCGCAAGCTCCACGCCGAAACAGAAGGCGACCAGAAGCGCAACGCCGACAGATGAAGCGCGGGCCCCAGTGCGCACCCTGCTCTCGGATTTGCCCGTCATCGGCTCGGCGGCGCGCCTAGGGCGCCGCGACGGCGAGGTTGACGAACTTCTCGCGCTGCATCCTGCCGAGCAGCGAAGCGAGCTCGTCCTGGCTCATCGCCTTGTCGAACTGGAGGCGGAACATGCCGCCCTTGGCATCGCCGATGATCGAAGCCTGGTAGCTGTCGAGCAGCGCGGTGATGTCGGCGACGCGCGCCTCGGGGGTGAAGCGCACCAGCGCGCGCGCCGGCGCGGCGGCGCTACCAAGCTCGCGCGTGATCGGTGCGCTGGTCGAGAGCGAAGCGGTCTGGAAGGTCGCCGGCTGGTTCTTCATCAGCACGGCGCCGATGATGCCGGCCTGCAGCACGAGCGCGACGGCACCGAGGCTCGCCGACCACGCCAGCGTGCGCGGCGACAAGCTCGCGAAGAAGGTCGAGATACGCGCCGACAGCGGCAGCGAGCCGCTCGCCCTCGCCGGCTCGGCATCGATCGCGGCGAACAGCTTCTGCATCGCGCGCGCCGACGGAGCGCCCAGGCTCTCGTTCAGATGAATGGTCTCTTCGTACTCGCCGCGGATCGCCGCATATTGCTTCGCCAGGTCCGGATCGCGCGCCAGCGCTTCCTCGACACGGCGCGCATCGCGCGCGTTCAGCGTGCCGGCAGCGTGCCAGGGCAGCAGCAGTTCAATTTCACTGGGCTCTTGCTCCAGCATCTTCTTGCTCAAAGCCATCATGGCCAGCCTCGCTCGACGCCGGCTGCCTTCAGCAGTTCGGCCAGTTTCTTGCGCGCATAGAACAAGCGCGTCTTCACAGTGTTCTCCGGTATCCCGACGATTTCGGCCACCTCTTCCACGGACTTCTCGTGGTAGTAGACGAGATCGACGATTTCCCGATGATCCGGCGAGAGGCCCGTCAGACACTCCCGCAACGCCTCACTGGTATCCTTCTTCTGCACCACCGTTTCCGGATCGTCGGACGTATCCTCGATCGCGTTGGCGGCGTCTTCGTCCAGCTCGAAATCCTTCCTGCGCCGGAGCGCAGACAGGGCCTTGAATCGGGTGATTGCCAGCAGCCAGGTGGAAACGGCAGATCGGCCCTCGAATTTGCCCGCTTGACGCCAGACGTCGAGAAACACCTCGCTGATGAGGTCTTCCGCCGCCTGCTCGTCCCGCACGAGCCTCAGCCCGAACCGGTAAACCCTGACATGGTGCCGCCCGTACAGCACCTGCATGGCGAGCCGGTCACCTTGAGCGATCCTGGCGATCAGGATCTCGTCTGAAGCCGCCTGTGTCGCGCTCAATGGCCGTCTCGCAAGGTTGGTCGGGTCGATGCGGTGGCCGGTTCGATGTGGGGGGCAAAATTGTTGAACCTACCGCAGTCATACGGGGGCTTGTGTGAGCTACCCCACATCCGGGCATTTTTCTTGTCCCACCCGTGGTGGTCAGCGTCGCTCATCCGAATCGGTACCATAATACTGCGATATTCCCTGCGGAATGCCTGCCCGGACATAGGCAGCTCCGGTTCCATAGCAGCCCCGCACCACCTTTGTCGCGCCAAGCCTCGCTTCGGCTCGACCGCAGCGCACACGATGCGTGATCATCGGTAAAATTCTCACGCTGGATGATCGCCTTGTTCCCTGCTGCACGGTTCGGATTCGATTTCAAAGGATACCAAACCTAAAGGCTTGCCACGTAGGTTTTTACGCTGACATCCACCATTGGCGGGACCATGGGTACGGCCGCGACGTCCTTTCCGGAGAGGAATGCCGCAGAGGTCGCGGATCTCGTCCTTGCGCCCGAGACGACGGCGCCCGAGGTCAGGGCGCGCCGCGTCTGGCAGCGTCGCCAGATGTATATCGGCCAGGTCGCGAGCTACTCGCTGGGCGGCGCGGTCCTGCTGCTCTACGCCTATGACGGCGCGGTCTCCATGGCCGTTCCGACGCTGTTCTGGCTCGGCGGCCTTCTGATCATCGGGACTTTCACGGTGCTGTCGGAGGCAGGTTTCGGCGACCGTTTCGACGATCATTACCTCACCGTCTATCAGATCTCGCTGCATATGGCGCTGCAACTGGTGTTCCTGCTCGCGGTGCCCACCATCGGGGTCGCGTTCCTTGCCGTATTGTTTCTGATCTTCGCGTTCGGCACGCTGCGGATGACGTCGAGCCAGGCCATGCTCACCTGGGGCCTCGCCACCTGCGGGCTCACCGTGGTTTTCCTGGGATCGGACCTGCCGATCGGACTGCCGGTCGCGACCCGGTTGCAGCGGACCGCCTCGATGCTCTGCTTCGTGCTGGTGATCGGGCAGTGCGCCTTCCTCGGCCTGTTCGGCGCCACGTTACGCAAGATCCTGTACAAGCGCAGCATCGAATTGAAGGCCGCCTATCGACGCATCGAGGAACTGGCCGAGCTCGACGAGCTCACCGGCTCCTACAACCGCCGCTGCATCATGCGGCTTCTCGACACCGAGATCGAAAAGTCGCGGCGGGCATCCACGCCCTTTGCGATCGCGCTGATCGATCTCGACTGGTTCAAGCGCATCAACGACGCTTACGGCCATCCCATTGGCGATGAGGTGCTGCGCACCTTCGCGATCACCATTTTCGCCAACATCCGCCCGGCCGACAGTTTCGGCCGCTACGGCGGCGAGGAATTCCTGCTGCTGCTGCCGGATACGTCGGGTGACGTCGCGCTCCGCACGCTCGAGCGCTTGCGCGGCATCGTCGCCGATCTCGACTGGGGCGCGTTCTCCCCCAGCATGCGGGTGACCATTTCCGCGGGCGTCGTGACGCTGCGCGACGTCGATACTGCCGACACGTTTCTCGCGCGCGCCGACAGCGCGCTCTATTCCGCCAAGGCGCGAGGGCGCAACTGCATTGCAACGAGCTGACCGATCCATTTTCCTCCGGTGCGACGGAAGCCGCTGCCGGGCCGAACGCTCCAGGACAGAGCAATGAGATCCAATTCCGCAAGACCATCCGAAAGCCTGCTCGAGGAATTGCAGGCCGCCCTCTCGCACGGCACCGTCGCGCGCCGGTTGGAGACGCTCCGCCGCGTCACCGATCTCTTCGTGGGCAACGCGGTCGACTATTCCGACGACCATATCCGCGTGTTCGACGACGTGTTCCAGTGCCTGATCGAGCAGATCGAGACGTCGGCCAAGGCGCTGCTCGCCGAGCGGCTCGCGCCGATCGCAGCTGCGCCGCCGCAGATCATCCGCACGCTCGCGCTCGACGAGGTGATCGAGGTCTCCGGCCCCGTGCTGTCGAAGTCGGAGCGGCTGGATGAGGCAACATTGGTCGAGATTGCGCGCACCAGGAGCCAGGCGCATCTCAAGGCGATCTCGCTGCGGCGGACGCTGTCGGAAGCGCTGACCGACGTGCTGGTGGCGCGGGGCAATGAGGACGTGGTGCAGTCGACGGCCGGCAATCCGGGCGCGCGGTTCTCGGAGGAGAGTCTCGCCGACCTCGTCATCCGCGCCGAGCGCGACGACGACCTCGCCGGCTGCATCGGCCTGCGGCCCGACCTGCCGCGCCATCACTATCTGAGGCTGGTCGCCAAGGCATCCTCGAGCGTGCGCAGGAAGCTCGCGACTGCGCATCCCGAGCTCGCGGACGAGGTGTCGAGGGCCGTCGAGGAAGCGGCCCAACGGGTTCGCGCCGTCGCCAGGACGAAACAGACGGAGATGGCTCGCGCGCTGGTGAAGTCGCTGCACGAGGACGGCCGCCTCAACGAGCTCCAGGTCGCCACCTTCGCCGAGCAGGGCAAGTTCGACGAGACGAACGCGGCGCTGGCCGCGCTCGCGGGGATCGCGGTCGAGACGGCGGAGACCATGATGATCGAGAGCCGCACCGAAGGCGTGATGATCCTCGCCAAGGCCGCGGGCATGCAATGGTCGAGCGTGCGCGCCATCATCGCCTTGCGCGAGAAGCTCTCCGGCGGGTCGCAGACCGACATGCTGAAGCTGCGCGACACCTATGAGGCGCTGCGCTCATCGACCGCGCAACAGGTGCTGCGCTTCCACCGCATGCAGTTGCACGCGACGCCGGCGGCATGAAGCCGTGCGCGCTAAAGCGCGATGAGATTTTGAATCGTCATCGCGCTTTAGGTTGTTGGTTGCGCATGATCTTTCCGGAAAACCGCTTCGCACTTTTCCGGATCATGCTTTAATACCGCAACACCCTCGATCCCACCGCCGCGCCGATCGCCGTCACCAGCGCGGTCGCGAGCGTGTACCAGGTCGCGACGAACAGCGGGGAATCGTCGGTGCAGTGCGAGGCATAGAGGGTCGCCGCAAGTCCCGCCGACACCAGCCCTGCGAGCGCTCCGGCGAGCGCGGGACGAGACGGCGCGCCGTGGCGCAGGCCGAACAGCGCCCCCGCAAGCAGCGGCAGCGCCATTGCGGGGATCGCGACCATGCAGACCCTGGAGTTCTTACCCACCAGGCGCATCGTCATCGGCATCGCCGGCGCCATCATCGCCTCGCTGCCAATCGCCACGGCGAGCAGCCCGACGGGAAGCAGCAGCAGCCAGCCCCAGCCGCGCAGCAGGGCTTCGGGACGCGACAAATGAAGGCTGACGATGATGGCGGGGATCGCGAGCGACAACGTCACCGCGAACTTCATGTCGAAGAACGGGTTGCGCATGGCGCTCATGACGTCGGCGCGCACGCCGAAGAACGTCACAAAGATCAGGATCGACAGCGGCGCAGCCACCAGCAGCGCCATGCTCAGCACGGCGCCGACGCGGGGCGCGCGATGCGGATTGTCGGCGGCGAGCGAGCGAATGAGTTGATCGGTGTCCATGATCAATGGTCCCGCAATTTGGCGGTCAGCGCCGCAAGTCCGCGATGCAGCGCGACCCGGACCGCACCCTCGCTCATCGACAACCTTGCCGCCGTATCCTTGATCGAGGCGGCCTCGACCGCGATCGATTGCAGCACGTCGCGCTGACGCTGCGGCAGGGTTCCGAGCTGGGCGGCGACCTCGCCGGCCGAAGCGGTGTCCTGCGGCGCCTCGCCCGGCAGCGTCTCGGCGAAATCGTCGATGTTGACGAACACGCGCCTGCCGCGCCGCCGGAGCGCATCGATCAGCTTGTTGCGGCCGATCGCAAACAGCCAGGGCGCGAAGGGGGCTTCGCTGTCCCAGGTATGCCGCTTCAGATGTACCGCCAACAGAATCTCCTGCACGATATCCTCGGCCTGGTCGGGCGGCTGACCCGCCCGCGCCAAGCCACGCCTCGCGGCGGCCCGCAGCACCGGCGCGACTGCCTTCAACAGACGATGATACGCCGCATCATCGCCAGCCATGGCCGACCGCATCAGGCCGGTCCACTCGTCCTCACGTCCGCGCACGCGCGCCCCTCACCATGCAATTCGGCCGCTCTTTCAATTTGTTACGCGGGCGCCAAACCTATCACGAATTCGTGATCAAGATCCGGGCCGCGCGACCGATGCGGCCGCAAACATCTGCGACGGCTCTTAACACCGATCGGTGCGTCCTGCATCGGGCGGGCGGCTGCCGGAGGGATCTGCCGCGTTTTTGCCCGGTGTAGCCCGAAGATTCCCATTTTCTGCCCCGCTGTCGTCACGCCCCGGGGTCTCTGTTCGCTGCCGGGACGGGCGGAATTGGGGAGATCGTCGACATGATGAAAACCAGCGCGCGCGCGGCCCTGATCGTTTTGGCCGGGCTTGTCTTGCTATCCGGGGGCCTCGCACAGGCGGCCCCGAACTCGGCCGCAGGCAACAAATCGGAGAGCGCCGACAAAGGGGCCGATACGGCCAAGCACCGGCGCCAAGACTCGCGCCGCACCGACAGCAGGAAGACGGGGCAGAAATCCGAGGACAAGGCCGACAAGAAGGACACGGCGGCCAAGCCCGACGAGGCCAAGAACGACAAGACCGACAGTCAGGTCCCGGCCTCAAGCCAGCTGGCCCCGGAGGTCGCCAACGCCAATGCGCAGCTCGCCGCCGACACGCCGACTGCCGCGGCAGCCTCCGCGATGACGAACCGCGCCAACGACAACGTCCAGGCAGCCGCCGATAATACCAGCACCGAGAACCCTCAAAGCCAGGTCGTCGCGCCCGATCAACTCAACGACATCGATCGGGCCTTGCAGGAGACCCCGCCGCCGCAGAAGGCGGTGATCGCCGCAACCGAGGCGCAGCCGCGGCCGGCGCCGGTGATGGCCAGCAGCCAGCAGAGCTCGGCCTGGGACCAGAGCTCCCTGATCGGCAAGATCTTCATCGGCGTCGGCACATTGCTGACCCTGGCCTCCGCCGCGCGCATGTTCATGGCCTGATGGCCGGTTCCGCCGGGACGCGACCCCGCGCGCATCCAGCGTCCGGCCCCCTTGAAGGCATCCGCGCCAGCGGGCACATTGCCCGCTCAATCGAAAGCGTGGGTGGAGCATGAGCACGTTCGAACACATCATCGTCGAGAGCGTCGGCGCGGTCGGCATCGTCAAGCTGAACCGGCCGAAGATGCTCAACGCGCTCTCGTTCGGCGTCTTCCGCGAGATCGCAGCTGCGGTCGACGATCTCGAGGCCGATGACGCCATCGGCTGCATCGTCGTGACCGGCAACGAGAAGGCCTTTGCCGCCGGCGCCGACATCAAGGAGATGCAGCCCAAGGGCTTCATCGACATGTTCTCCGAGGATTTCGCCGCGATCGGGGGCGACCGCATCGCGCGCTGTCGCAAGCCAACCATCGCCGCGGTCGCCGGCTACGCGCTCGGCGGCGGCTGCGAGCTCGCCATGATGTGCGATTTCATCATCGCCGCCGACACCGCGAAGTTCGGCCAGCCCGAGATCACGCTCGGCACCATTCCCGGCATCGGCGGCACCCAGCGGCTGACGCGCGCGATCGGCAAGTCCAAGGCCATGGACCTCTGCCTCACCGGCCGGATGATGGACGCCGCCGAAGCCGAGCGCTCCGGCCTGGTCAGCCGTATCGTACCCGCCGACAAGCTGATGGACGAGGTCATGGCGGCCGCCGAGAAGATCGCCGGGATGTCGCGCCCTGCGGCCGCGATGGCCAAGGAAGCGGTGAACCGCGCCTTCGAGACCACGCTCTCCGAAGGCATGAGCGTCGAACGCAACCTGTTCCATTCGACCTTCGCGCTCGAGGACCGCTCGGAGGGCATGGCGGCGTTCATCGAGAAGCGCAAGCCTGTGAACAAGAACCGGTAGCGCACGAGCCGGTCAGGCCAGTGTAAGGCTCTGGCGCTTTCCCGCGCACAGCCTGTGACGCGCCTGCAACAAGCACGGAATACATGGGAGTTTTGCCCGCGGCAGTTTGCCTGCGGGACCTCGGCTGGCTAAACAGTTAAGAGGCCATCGTCGGCGGGGGCGGACAGCCGGGGTTAAGCGAGATTACATGATTGGGCGTACCGCCAGAGCTGGTCGCGGGGTGACGCGACGTCGATCGAGCGCGGGTCATGCGCTTGCGACATGGACCACGCTGGCGTTCTCGTGCGCCCTTCCCTCCGCGGCATGGGCCGAAGCCCTGCCGGACGCCTTGGCAAAAGCCTATCAGACCAATCCGCAGCTCAATGCCGAGCGTGCGCGCCAGCGCGCCACCGACGAGAACGTGCCGCAGGCGCTGGCCGGCTACCGGCCGCAGATCGTGGCGAGCCTCAGCGCCGGCCTGCAATCGGTGCGCAATCTGTTGCCGGACAACACCATCCAGACCGGCAATCTGAAGCCCTGGATCATCGGCGTCACCGTGACGCAGAGCCTGTTCAACGGCTTCCGCACCGCCAACGGCGTGCGGGCCGCCGAGCTCCAGGTGCAGTCGGGCCGCGAAGCGCTCCGCAACGTCGGCCAGGGCGTGCTGCTCGATGCGGTCACCGCCTACACCAATGTTCTCGCCAACCAGTCGCTGGTCGAGGCGCAGCGCTCCAACGTCGCCTTCCTGCGCGAGACGCTCTCCGTCACCCAGCGCAGGCTCAATGCCGGCGACGTCACGCCGACCGACACCGCGCAGGCCGAGGCCCGCCTCAATCGTGGCCTTGCCGATCTCAACGCGGCCGAGGTCGCGCTTGCGGTCAGCCAGGCCACCTATGCGCAGGTGATCGGCAATGCGCCCTCGCAGCTCAGGCCTGCCGAGGCCGTCGACCGCTATCTGCCGAAGAGCCGCGAGGATGCCATGACGATGGCGATCCGCCAGCATCCGGCGGTGATGGCCGCCAGCTTCGACGTCGATGTCGCCTCCACCAACATCCGCATCGCCGAAGGCACGCTGCTGCCGAGCGCGACGATCCAGGGCAGCGCCAGCAAAAGCCGCAACAACGACCCGGCGCTCAGCACCCTCGCCGAGGACCAGGCTTCGATCGTCGCCAATGTCACCGCGCCGATCTACGACGGCGGCCAGGCCGCGGCGCAGACCCGGCAGGCCAAGGAGATCACGGCGCAGAGCCGGCTCGTGCTCGACCAGGTGCGCAATCAAGCGCGTACGGCGGCGGTCAGCGCCTGGGTTGCCAACGAAGGCGCCAAGATCACGGTCTCGGCCTCGGAGTCCGAGGTGAAGGCGGCCACCGTCGCGCTGCAGGGCGTGCAGCGCGAGGCCGCCGGCGGCCAGCGCACGACGGTGGACGTCTTGAACTCGCAGGCCGACCTGATCCAGGCCAAGGCCCGCCTGATCGGCGCGCAACGCGACCGCGTGATCGCCTCCTACACGCTGCTCAGCGCCATCGGCCATCTCGACGTCAAGACGCTTAACCTGAACACGCCGGATTATCTGCCCGAGGTGCACTACCACCAGGTCCGCGACGCTTGGCACGGCCTGCGCACGCCGTCGGGGCAGTAGCCTCAAATCTCTCTGGTGGAGGCCGATGAAAAGCCGCCGCATCCATCTGATGGGAGCCTCGGGCTGCGGCGTGACCACGATCGGTCGTGCGCTCGCCGGGCAGCTTGCGCTGCCGCATCACGACAGCGACGACTATTTCTGGCTGCCCACCGTGCCGCCCTATCGGACGACCCGCCCGGCCGCCGACCGCCTGCGCCTGATGCACGAGATGTTCTTGCCACGTCTCGACTGGGTGCTGAGCGGGTCCGTCACCGGCTGGGGCGAAGAGCTCGTTTCGTACTTCGACCTGGTCGTCTTCGTGAGCGTGCCGCGCGAGATCCGGATGATGCGACTGCGCGCCCGCGAGGCCGCCCATTTCGGCGCTGATGCCGTCGCGCCGGACGGCTGGCGCCATGGCGAGACCGAAGACTTCGTCGAATGGGCCTCTCATTACGAAGCCGGCGATCGCGAAGGCCGCAGTCTCGCCAAGCACGAAGCGTGGCTCTCGGGCCTGCCCTGCCCGGTCGTGCGCGTGGACGGCTCACGTCCGCTTGCGGAGCTTGTCGAGCAGCTATGCAGCGAAGCGGAGCGGTTGCCCGGTTGATGTGATATTCTCCTCCCACTCGCCGATAAAAAAACAGACCGGGAGAGAAATCGTGCTCAGCCGACGCAGCGTCCTGCTTGCCTCCCTTGCGGCCGGAGTAGCCATGACCAGCAAAGCCCATGCCCGCGCGGCGCAGCCTGCGACGCCGATCAATTTCGATGTGCCGGCGCATGCCTGTGACTGCCACACCCACATTCACGGCGATGTCGAAAAATTTCCGTTCTTCACTGGCCGCGTCTATACGCCGGAACCGGCTTCGCCGGAAGAAATGGCGGCGCTGCACAAGGCGCTGCATATCGAGCGTGTGGTGATCGTGACGCCGAGCGTCTACGGCACCGACAATTCCTCCACACTGTTCGGCATGAAGGCGCGCGGCGCAACCGCGCGCGGCGTCGCCGTGATCGACGACAAGACGCCAGAGAGCGCGCTCGATACGATGCACCAGGACGGCTTCCGCGGCATCCGCCTCAATCTGGCGACCGGCGGCGTCAATGACCCCAATATCGGCCGGCCGCGCTTCACCGCCGCCGTCGAGCGCATGAAGGCGCGCGGCTGGCACGTGCAGCTCTACACCACGTTGGCCATGATCTCTGCGATCAAGGACCTCGTTGAGACGGCGCCGGTGCCGGTCGTGTTCGACCATTTCGGCGGCCTTCACGCTTCGCTCGGGCTGGAGCAGCCGGGCTTCTCCGACCTCGTCGCGCTGGTGAAGTCCGGCAAGGCCTATGTGAAGATCTCGGGCGCCTATCGCTCGTCGAAGCTGGCGCCCGACTATCAGGACATGGTGCCCTATGCCCGCGCGCTGATCGCGGCCAATGTTGACCGCATCGTCTGGGGCACCGACTGGCCGCATCCGGATTCGAGCCGCGTCGAGGGCCGCAAGCCCACCGACATCGCGCCGCTCTATCAGATCGACGACGGCCGCCTGCTCAACCAGCTTCCGGTGTGGGCGCCGGATGCCGAGGTGCGCAAGAAGATCCTGGTCGACAATCCGGCGCGGCTCTACGGGTTCTGACGGTCAGCGCGCGCGGCGGGAGAAGAAGGAGATCAGCACCGGCAAGGTCACCAGAATCACGACCGGCGCCAGCATCATGCCGGTGACGACGACAACCGCGAGCGGCTTCTGCACCTGCGAGCCGATGCCTTCGGACAGCGCTGCCGGCAGGAGGCCGACGCCCGCGACCACACAGGTCATCAGCACGGGCCGGAGCTGCAGCTCGCCGGTGCGCACCACCGCGCTCATGCGGTCCATGCCCTCTTCGATCAGCTGGTTGAACTGCGACAGGATGATGATGCCGTCCATCACCGCGATGCCGAACAGCGCGATGAAGCCGATCGCCGCGGAGACGCTGAACGCGGTGCCCGAGATCAAGAGGCCGAGCACGCCGCCGAAGATCGCCATCGGAATCACGCTCATCGCGAGCAGTGTGTCGGTCATCGAGCCGAAATTAAACCAGAGCAGCACGCCGATCAGCGCCAGCGAGATCGGCACCACGATCGAGAGCCGCCGGATCGCGTCCTGGAGGTTGCCGAACTCGCCGACCCATTCCATGTGCGAGCCCGGCGGCAGCTGCACCTGCGCGGCGATTTTGTCCTGCGCCTCGCGGATCGCGCTGCCGAGATCGCGTTCGCGCACCGAGAACTTGATCGGCAGATAACGCTCCTGCTGCTCGCGATAGATGTAGGCCGCACCCGAGACGAGGCTGATGGTCGCGACCTCGCTTAAGGGGATCTGCGTGACGGTGCCGTTCGGCCCGGGCGCACCGATCCGCAAATTCTGGATCGCCTCGGCGCTGCGGCGGTATTCCGGCGCGAGGCGCACGATAATCGGGAAGTGGCGGTCGCTTCCGGGCTCATAGAGGTCGCCGGCGGTGTCGCCGCCGATCGCAACCTTGATGGTGGCGTTGATGTCGCCCGGCGCGAGGCCGTAGCGCGCCGCCTTGGCGCGGTCGATGTCGATCTGCACGGTCGGCTGGCCCAGCGAGGTGAACACCGCAAGGTCGGTGACGCCTTGCACGGTCGACAGCACCTGTTTGATCTTGTTGGCGGTATCGGTGAGCGCCTGGAGGTCGCTGCCGAACAGCTTGATCGAATTCTCGCCCTTCACCCCGGAGACGGCTTCGGAAACGTTGTCCTGAAGATATTGCGAGAAGTTGAACTCGACGCCGGGAAAGCGATCGTCGAGCTGCTTGAGCAGCTGCGCGGTCAGCTCTTCCTTGTCGCGGGTGCCGGGCCACTGGTTCACGGGCTTGAGCGGCGCAAAGAACTCGGCGTTGAAAAAGCCTGCGGCGTCGGTGCCGTCGTCCGGGCGGCCGTGCTGCGACACGACCGACTCCACCTCGGGCCGGGCGCGGATCACCTTGCGCATCTCATTGACGTAGCTGTTGCCTTCCTGCAGCGAGATGGTCGGCGGCAGCGTGGCGCGGATCCAGAGGTTACCCTCCTCCAGCTTCGGCAGGAATTCGAGGCCGAGCAGCCGGGCGAGCGCGACCGTCATCAGCACCAAACCGACCGCGGCGCCGAGAACAATGTTACGGTTGGCGACCGCCCAATTCAGCACAGGCATGTAGAGCCGGTGCAGGATCAGCATCACCTTGGTCTCGGTCTCCTGGACGTGCACCGGCAGGATGATGGCGGACAGCGCCGGAGTCACGGTAAGGGTGGCAAGCAGGCCTCCGGCCAGCGCATAGGCATAGGTGCGCGCCATCGGCCCGAAGATGTTGCCCTCGACGCCTGAAAGCGTGAACAGCGGCAGGAACGCCGCGATGATGATCGCCGCGGCAAAGAAGATCGATCGCGAGACGTCGGCGGCCGCGCTGAGAATGGCATGGCTCTTCATGCCGAACAGAGTCTCGGGCGACCTGTGCTCGGATTCCGAGATCGGCGTCGTTTGCGTGAGGCGGCGGAAGATCGCCTCCACCATGATGACGGTTGCATCCACGATCAGGCCGAAATCGATCGCGCCGACCGACAAAAGGTTGGCCGATTCCCCGCGCAGCACCAGGATGATCACGGCGAAGAACAGCGCGAACGGGATGGTGGCGCCGACTATCAGCGCGCTGCGGAGATCGCCGAGGAATATCCACTGCAAAAGTACGATCAGCAGGATGCCCACCACCATGTTGTGCAGCACGGTGTGGGTGGTGAGCGCGATCAGGTCGCCGCGGTCGTAGATGCGCTCGATGCGCACGCCGGGCGGCAGGATGCTGGAGTTGTTGATGGATTGAACGAGCTCGTGGACGCGCCTGATGGTCGGCGAGCTCTGCTCGCCGCGCCGCATCAGGACGATGCCCTGCACGATGTCGTCGGAATCGTCGAGGCCCGCAATACCGAGACGTGGCTTCTGACCGACGGTGACGGTGGCGACGTCCCTCACCAGCACCGGATTGCCGCCGGTCTGCGCCACCATGGTGTTGGCGAGGTCGTCGATCGAGCGGATCAGGCCGACGCCGCGCACCACCGCCGATTGCTGGCCGATATCAACGGTGTTACCGCCGACATTGACGTTGGAATTGCCGACCGCCTGCAGCAGTTGCGGCAACGTCAACCCGTTAGCGACCAGCTTGTTGAAGTCGACCTGGATCTCGTAGGTCTTGCTCTTGCCGCCCCAGCCGGTGACGTCGATGACTCCCGGCACGGCGCGGAAGCGGCGCTGCAGGATCCAGTCCTGAATGGTCTTGAGGTCGAGCACGCTGTAGTTCGGCGGCCCGACGAGACGGTAGCGGAATATCTCGCCGATCGGGCTGAGCGGCGAGATCTGCGGCTGCACGTTGCCGGGCAGCGGCGCAAGCTGAGCCAGGCGGTTCAAGACCTGCTGCAACGCCTCGTCATAGGTGTAGGCGAAGGAGAACTGGATCTTGACGTCGGAGAGGCCGTAGAGCGAGATGGTACGGATGGTCGTGACGTTCTTCAGACCGGCAACCTGGGTCTCGATCGGGATCGTGATGTAGCGCTCGATCTCTTCCGCCGACAGGCCCGGGCTCTGCGTCACGATGTCGACCATCGGCGGAGTCGGATCGGGATAGGCTTCGATGTTGAGCCGGTTGAACGCGATCAAGCCGCCGATCAGCACGGCGACGAACATGCCGACCATCAGGAAACGCCGGTTGACGGCAAGGGCAACGAGACGATCCATTCAGGTCTTCAATTTTCTTGGGTCGTCGATCAGCTGCCGGACGCCGCGCGGTCGATGAACAAACTGCCTTTGGTGACGATCTGCTCGCCGGGTTTCAGATTGCTGGTGACCTCGACGAGGTTGCCGTTGATGAGACCGATCTTGATCTGGCGCAGCTCGACCGACTTGTCCTCGCGCGCGACCCAGAGGCGGACCTTGTCGGCCTCGTAGATCAGCGCATGCTTCGGCACCGCCGGCGCGGCGCGGTCGCCGGCCGAATAGATCGTGACGTTCGCGAACATTTCCGGCTTGAGCAGCCCGTCCTTGTTGTCGATCGTGGCGCGGACCTGCAGGCGGCGGGTGGCGGGGTCGATCGCGGCAGCAACGTAGTTGATCTTGGCGCTGAACGGACGGCCCGGCAGCGCCATCACATTGACGGTGATGTCCTGCCCGATGCACACCGCGGCCGCATCGCTCTCGCGCACGAAGGCGGTGAGCCAGACCGTGGAGAGGTCGCCGACCACGAAGACCGGATCGCTGGCGCCGGAATTGACGTATTGGCCCGGGCCGATCTTGCGTTGCACGACCGTGCCGGAGATCGGCGAGTAGATCGTGATCTCCCGATCGATGACGCCCTTTTCCTGGAACGTCTTGGTGGCCTCGTCGGTGAAGCCGAGGATGCGCAGCTTGTTGCGCGCGGCTTCCAGCGCCGCCACAGAGGAGCGCATGTCATTGCGCGCCTGCACCTGGGCCGCTTCCGCCTGCTGGTAATCCTTGAGCGGAATGGCATGGCCCTCGTAGAGGTCCTTGGCGCGCTTGAACTGGATGTCGGAAAGCTCGAGCGCCGACTTCGCCTTGTTCTGCGAGGTCATCGCCGCGATGAAATCGTTCTGGGCCTGCACGGTGTCGGCGGCCTCGATCGTAAACAGCGGTTGACCTTGCTTCAGCGTCTCGCCGGGCTTGGCGAGCAGCTTGGTGACACGGCCTGCATAGGGCGAGAACACCGGCGTCGAACGATCCTCGTCGACCGCGACCTTACCCTCGGTGACATACTCGGCCCGGAAGCTCCTGGCGGCGACCGGCTCGATCGTCAGGGTCGCCCATTCGGACGGTGTCGGCGTGAAGGTCTGCGCATTCCTGCGCGACTGGCTGGAGATCTCGGAGTGCTTCTTTGCCTTCGGGCCCGAAGAGAACAAGCCGCACGCTCCGACACCGGCGCCGGCGAGGGCTAGTAAAACTACGGATGCGATCACCCGTTGTTTTGCAATCACGTGCAATCGCTTGGTAATCTCAACTGCCATGGGGCCCGGTCGTGTCTGCGACGATCTCGGCAAATGATTGCCTCATCGCTCGCGCTAATAGTGCCGAATTGGGATTTCAAACAACCTAAAAAACGCGTCGGCCCTTTCCGTCTGCGTTAAAATTTTGCGACATGTCAGCTTCATGTCAGCTTCGGCCCGGCCATTGTGCCGGATGACTGCCGAGCGGCATCGCCGGACGGCTCCATTGCGCCGGCGTCTTCGACAGCCGAGCGGAATGCTGCACCGCCTTCAACGTGCCGAAGCCAAATTGCATGTGCTCTATGAACGCAGCATGTACGGCCTCTCCCGTAACATCCGGGGTATTCAATCCGCCCTCGAGCCGGCCGAGATTCCACAGCCAGAATGTCGGCGGGGCTCTGCATGGCTGCTTCTCTCCCCGCTCATTTGCTGTACTTTTCGCGACCGTGTCATGATCGCAGAAAGGATTGCAATGGCCGCCATCGATCCCCTCATCGCAGGTGCCGTGTTCATCGCGACGGCGGCCACCGACGCCGTCTATGTCATGTTCACCTCGGCCGTGATCGCGCGCAAGCGCATCCCGGCGGCGAACTGGAGCGCGGTCTGGTACCTGCTCTCCTCTTACGCCGTGATCAGCTACACCGAGAACGTCTTCTACGTTGCCTTTGCCGCAATCGGCTCCTGGGCCGGCGCCTATGCCTCGTTGACCTTCCTGCACCGCCCGCCCGGCGGCCCGCCGGTGGGAGCGGCGCCGGAGTGAAGTCTCTCCGCGTCATTGCGAGGAGCCCTTGCGACGAAGCAATCCAGGATCCTTCCGCGGATGCATTTCTGGATTGCTTCGCGGAGCCTGTCATCGGGCCGCGCTTTGCGCGGATCCGGTGGCTCGCAATGACGACGGGGAGGCTTCTGGGCGCCTCGCGAAACAGCTACACTCGCAGCACCAACAAAAAGGAGCCAACAATGGATCTCGGTCTCAAAGGCAAGAACGCTGTCGTGCTCGGCGGCACGCGTGGCATCGGGCGGGCGATTGCGGCGACGCTGGCCGGCGAAGGCGCCAATGTCGCGGTGTGCGCGCGAAACGCCGATCAGGTTGCGGCCACCGTCGCGGAGCTGAAGGCGGGCGGCATCCGCGCCACCGGCGGCCCCGTCGACGTCACCGACGGCGCGGCGCTGAAAAGCTGGATCGAGACGGCTGCGCAAGAGCTCGGCGGCATCAACATGCTGTTCTCCAATGCCGGCGCAATGGCGCAAGGGCACGATCCCGCATCCTGGGAGCAGAACTTTCGGCTCGATGTGCTCGGCGCCGTGCACGCCTTCGACGCCGCCCGACCGTTCCTCGAGACAAGCGGCGCCGGCAGCGGCGATGCGGCCTTCGTGATCATCTCGTCGATCTCCGCGGCGCAGGCGGACACGGCCAGCTCCTACGGCCCGATCAAGGCCGCGCTGATCCACATGGCCAAGGGACTGGCGCGGCAATACGCGAAGAAGAAGATCCGCGTGAATGTCGTGTCGCCCGGCACCGTCTATTCCAAAGGCGGCGTCTGGGAGATGATCGAGAAGAACATGCCGGAGCGGTACCAGGACGCGATGAAGCGCAACCCGACCGGCCGCATGGCAACGCCGCAGGACATCGCGAGCGCGGCGGTGTTTCTGGCCAGCCCGGTGTCGGGATTCACGACGGGTTCGAATTTCGTCGTGGACGGCGCGATTTCGAACAGGGTGAATTTTTGAGGGCAGCTTGCCGAGCTCTCTCTCCTCCGTCATGGCCGGGCTTGACCGGCCATCCACGCACTGCTGCGCACTCCGAAAGACGTGGATGCCCGGGTCAAGCCCGGGCATGACGACTGAGAATGAGGCGCAATCATCGCAACAAACGTCGGCAGTAGCCCGCGCTCGCTCAATGAAAATCCCGCGAGGGCGGCAGGATACGGACGTTGCGGGGGTGACGGATTTTTTGCGCGGGCATGTCCGTAAGCGCGCGAGGGTCTTCGTTCAGCGGTTCGACCACGGTGGCGCCTGCGGGCAGCGGATGCTTGCGGCCGAGCGCATCGTTGGCCAATCCGACCAGATCGTGCGAGCGGTCGATCATGCGCTGGGCGATGAGATGCGTCACCTTCTCCGGGCTGCTCTGGATGTAGCCTTCGACCAGGATGAGGCGCGCGCCCATCACTTCTTTCCGGTACTGCTCCATGATCTTGGGCCAGACCACGACATTGGCGATGCCGGTTTCGTCCTCCAGCGTCATGAACACGACGCCGCTGGCGCTGCCCGGCCGCTGCCGCACCAGGACCACACCGGCGCAGCGGACGCGGCGCCGCTCGTTCTCATGGCTGATCTCCTTGCAGGCCACGATGCGCTCGCGCGTAAACATCTCGCGCAGGAATTCCATCGGATGGCCCTTCAGCGACAGCCGGATGGTCTGGTAGTCCGCGACCACCTGCTCGGCGCGCGGCATCGCCGGCAGCGGTTTTGCGCCTTCGTCCGGCTGCTCGCGCGCGGTCGCCGCCTCGAACAGCGGTAGCGGCACGTCGTCGGGCAGCCGCCGCACCTGCCACAGCGCTTCGCGGCGGTCGAGCCCGAGCGAGCGGAACGCATCGGCATCCGCCAAGAGGATCAGCGCGCGCTTGGGCAGACCGGTGTCGCGGGCGAAATCCTCCAGCGAGGTGAAGGGACGGCGGTTGCGCGCGGCAATGATGCGGTCGGCCCAGTCCTGGGCTTTCTCGACACCGTCATTCCGGGGCGACGCGTCAGCGTCGAGCCCGGAATCCATTCCTCCGCCAGGCGTATGCGGCGCGATGGATTCCGGGTTCGCGCTACGCGCGCCCCGGAATGACGACTGAGAGCGCTTCAGGCGCTCCTCATCCTCGTCCAGCCAGTGGAATCCATCGATCTGGCGAAAGCCGAGGCGCACGGCGCAGAATTTGCCGCTTCCCTCCTCCAGTGTGTTCTGCGCAAAGCTGTAGGACACGTCGATGTCGCGCACCTCGACGCCGTTCTTGCGGGCGTCGCTGACGATCTGCGCCGGCGCATAAAAGCCCATCGGTTGCGAATTCAACAGACCGCAGCAGAAGGCGTCGGGATGGTAGTGTTTCAGCCACGACGAAATGTAGACCAGCTGTGCAAAGCTCGCGGCATGGCTCTCCGGAAAGCCGTAGGAGCCAAATCCCTTGATCTGGTCAAAGCAGCTTTTGGCGAAGTTGGGATCGTAGCCGCGCGCCACCATGTTGCCGATCAGCTTCTCCTCATATTGGCCGATGGTGCCGACATTGCGGAAGGTCGCCATCGAGCGGCGCAGGCCGTTGGCTTCCTCGGAGGTGAAATGCGCGGCCTCGATCGCAATGCGCATCGCCTGCTCCTGGAACAGCGGGACACCGAGCGTCTTGTGCAGCACCTTGTAGAGTTCGTCCTTGTCGCCATGCTCCGGCGACGGAGACGGATAGCTCACCTTTTCCAGCCCGTTCCGCCGCCGCAAATAAGGATGCACCATGTCGCCCTGGATCGGCCCGGGGCGCACGATCGCGACCTCGATGACGAGATCGTAGAAGGTGCGCGGCTTCAGCCGCGGCAGCATGTTCATCTGGGCGCGGCTCTCGACCTGGAACACGCCGAGCGATTCCCCGCGGCACAGCATGTCGTAAACCCTGGGGTCGTCCTGCGGGACGCTCGCCAGCATAAAACGCTCGCCCTTGTGCTGGTCGATCAGATCGAAACATTTCCTGATGCAGGTCAGCATGCCCAGCGCCAGCACGTCGACCTTCATCATGCTCAGTGCATCGACGTCATCTTTGTCCCATTCGATGAAGGTGCGGTCGTCCATCGCGGCATTGCCGATCGGCACATAGGTGTCGAGCCGGTCCTGGGTCAGCACATAGCCGCCGACATGCTGGGACAGATGGCGCGGGAATTCGATCAACTCGGTCGCAAGCTCGACCGCGAGGTTGATCATGGGATTGCTGGGATCGAGCCCGGCCTGCCGGACCTGCATGTCGTTGAGGCCCTTGCCCCAGCTGCCCCAAACGGTGTCGGCGAGCGCGGCGGTGACGTCCTCGGTCAGGCCGAGCGCCTTGCCGACGTCGCGGATGGCGCTGCGCGGGCGATAATGAATGACGGTGGCGATGATCGCGGCGCGGTGGCGGCCGTAGCGGCGATAGACATATTGCATCACCTCCTCGCGGCGCGAATGCTCGAAATCGACGTCGATGTCGGGCGGCTCCAGCCGCTCCTTGGAGATGAAGCGCTCGAACAAGAGGTCCACCTTGGTCGGGTCGACCGAGGTGATACCGAGCACGTAGCACACGGCCGAGTTCGCCGCCGAGCCGCGGCCCTGGCACAAAATGTTCTGGCTGCGCGCGTAGTGGACGATATCGTGCACGGTGAGAAAGTAATGCGCGTATTTCAGCTCGGCGATCAGCGCGAGCTCCTTCTTCAGGGTCGCGCGCAGCTTGTCGTCGATCTTGCCGCCGAAATATTTGTCGACGCCTGCCCAGGTCAGGTCCTCCAGATGCCCCTGCGCGGTCTTGCCCGGCGGTACCGGCTCGTCGGGATATTGATACTTCAGCTGATCGAGCGAGAACTCGATTGCGTCCGCAAAGCGCATGGTCTGCGCAATCGCCTCGGGAAAATCGCGGAACAGCCGCGCCATTTCACGCGGCGTCTTCAGGAAGCGCTCGGCATTGGCCTCTAACTTCCGCCCAATCGCCTCGATCGTGGTCTTTTCCCGGATGCAGGTCAGCACGTCCTGGAGCGGATGGCGGCGGGGATCGTGATACAGCACCTCATTGGTTGCGAGCAGCGGCACCTTTGCCTTTGCGGCGAGATCATCGAGCCGCAAGAGGCGACGCTTGTCGTCGCCGCGATAGAGCAGGCTCGCCGCCAGCCACACGCCCTCGGCACGGCTCGCCTTCAGCTTTGCGAGGACATCCAGCGCCCGCGCCAGCTCGAGACGATGCGGCAGCGTCAACACCAGGAGCTGGCCTTCCGAGAATTCCAGGAGATCGTCAAGCCTGAGATGACACTCGCCCTTTTCGATCCGCGTGATGTCATCGCCACGCTTGCCCCTCGTCAGGAGCTGGCACAGCCGGCCATAGGCCGCGCGATCGCGTGGATAGACCAGGATGTCGGGCGTGCCGTCGATGAAGACGATGCGGGCGCCGATCAACAGTTTCGGCTTGTGCAGCACCTCGTCATTGTCGAGCTCGTTCCAGGCGCGCACCACGCCGGCGAGCGTGTTGTGATCGGCAATGCCGATCACCGGAATTCCTAAAGCGCTCGCCTGATGCACATAGGCGCGCGGATCCGAGCCGCCGCGCAGGAAGGAGAAATTGGTGGTGATGCCGATCTCGGCATAAGCGGGGCTGTTCATGCGAAGAGACCATGCACATACCAGCCGGGAGACGCCGGCTTGCCGTCACCGTCGAACACCTCGCCTTCATAGAGACCGTCGCGAAAGATCCAGAAGCGCAGGCCCTCGGCATCCTCGATGCGGAAATAATCCCGTGTCAGCTGCTTGCCGTCCTGCCGCCACCATTCCATCGCGATGCGCTCGGGCCCCTCGACCCGCACCACCGCATGCAGTGCCCGCCGCCAGGTGAATTGATGCGGCGGGCCATCGGGCACGGTCGCGAACGGCACCTTGATCGGCTCCGGCTTGTCGAACAGCCGCAAGGGACGCAGCGGCGGCTCGCTCGCGACGCGCGCCGGCCATTCGGCCTGCATGGCAGCAGCGAGATGATGCTGCGCCGATGCGGCCAGCACCGCGCTTTCGGGGATGTGGGTATCCTGCGGCAGGTGCACGACGACACGCCTACCGCCGATCCGCGCGGCGATGCGGTCGATCAGCGCCGCGAGTTCGTCATTGTCGTGGACATGGGCATCGAGATCGCGCTGCTCCTGCACCACGATCTCGGTGCGGCTCGCCGACAACCGCACCATGTCGAAGCCGAAACCGGGATCGAGGGGATCGGCGAGGGCATCGAGCCGCTCGCGGAACAAGCGGTCGACCACGGCGCTTCGCGTCACCGGACGCCCGGTCTCGACCGTAATCGTACGCACCACACCATCGGTGCGGAAGAACGCCGCTTCAAGCCGCCGCGCGCCTTTGCCCTGCTTCTCCATGGACGCGATCAACGTGTCGGCGAGCCGCGACAGCGTCATCGCGATCATGGTGTCGGTTGCGATCGGCTCGGCAAAGCGCTTCTCGACGATGTAATCGGGCAGCGGTTTGCGCGGGCTGATCGGCGCATCACCCTGCCCCAGCGCATGGGCGAGCAGCGTGGAGAAGCGCGCGCCGAACCGCGCCGTGATCTCGGAGGCGCTGCGCGAGGCGACGTCGCCGATGGTCTTCAGCCCGGCACGGCGCAGGCCGGTGGTGATGGCTTCACCCGCACCGAGCGCGGAGACTGGAAACGACCTGATCGCCTCCGCCTCGCCGCCATCGGCCACAATGGTGCCGGATACCTGCCGCGTCAGCGTGCGGGCGCAGACCGAGGTGCCCGCGATCGCCGCGCTGACGGCAAAGCCTTGCCGGTCGAGCGCCCGGACCAATGTCCGCAACAGCGCGGCCTCGCCGCCGAACAAATGCGCACAGCCGGTGATGTCCAGGAACAGCCCGTGCGGCGGATCGAGCGCCACCAACGGCGTGAAGCGGTCACACCAATCGGCGATATCGCTGAGCGTCTTCGCATCGGCCACGGTATCGGCGTCGAACACACGCAAGTCCGGGCACATCGCCCTCGCATTGGCCAGCGGTTGGCCGATATACAGGCCGAGGCGCTCGGCGGCCTCGTCCAGCGCATGGATCACCAGCGCATTGTTGTCCTTGATGACGACAATGCTCGGCTCATGGTTGGTTTTACCCAGCCCGGCGCTGCCAAGGAACCGCTGGATCCTGTCGATGGGCAGGCGCGGCAGCCACAGGCTGAGGATACGTCGACGGTTCACTGAACTGGCACTCATCACAATTCCATTCCATGATCCACCGGCCGCAGGGGCCATGACGATTGCGCAAGAGCTCGGCATCGAACACCGGCGCGCCCCAGGCACTCCACACCGAGTCCGGCGGCGAATGCGCCGCACGCAGCATCCATCGTGTCTCCGCGGTCGAAGGCAGCGGCTGCGCGGCCATCCGCAGCAAGAGGCCGGTGACACCGGAGCCTTGCGCGGCCAGCGTCAGCTTGCGGCTCGCCACCAGATCGAACTGCCTGGTCTCGCCCCAGAGCTCAAGCACGACGGCGCCGAGCGCATCGCAGGCGAGCGCATCGGCCGAGGTGCGCAACGCGCTCTCGACATCGGCGGCGCGCACCATCACCACAGGGCGCGGATCGAGGCCGAGCTCGGCAAGCCCACTCATCGACAACGCACCGGTTTCGAACTCCGAAAAATCCTGCCGCACCCACAATAGCGGCCGGCACGCGCTCACGCGTCGCGCAAGGCCCATGACAAAGCCCGTCGCGGCCGCGCCCTGACGCCCCTCACAAAACACCTCGTGGATCGCCGCGCGCGCGAGCCCGCCCTTCAGCGCGGCGTCGGCCGCGCCATGGCCGAGCGCGATGCGATCGCGCGGATGCACGACCTCCGCCGTCTCGATGCGCTCGATCTGGCTACGCAAGGTCGCAAGCGCGCTCATACGTGCGCCGCTCATGCTCGCCGCTCCTCAGAGGTGATTGCCGATGGCTCTCAAAAAGAGAACCAGCGGCTGGCTCATTTGTTCATGATATGTTCTAATATAAAGCTAACGGCGCCGGCAGAGTCAATCGAATTGGCGCATCCAAAGATTCATGAGTGGAATCAAAGAGATTCAAACATGGACGTACAACGCAAGCTGGAGATTCTGGCGGACGCCGCCAAATACGACGCATCCTGCGCCTCCAGCGGCACCGAGAAGCGGGATTCCACCGACGGCAAGGGCATGGGCTCGACCGCGCCGGGCATGGGCATCTGCCATTCCTACGCGCCGGACGGACGCTGCATCTCCCTGCTCAAGGTGCTGCTGACCAACGCCTGCAATTACGATTGCCTCTATTGCGTCAACCGCGCCTCCTCGAACGTCCCACGCGCCCGCTTCACCATCGACGAATTGGTCAAGCTCACGCTCGACTTCTACCGGCGCAATTACATCGAGGGCCTGTTCCTCTCCTCCGGCATCATCCGCAGCCCTGATTACACGATGGAGCAAGTGGTGAGCGTCGCGCGAAAGCTGCGCGAGGAGCATCATTTCCGCGGCTACATCCATCTGAAGACCATTCCCGAGGCCGACGACGCGCTGATCGCCGAGGCCGGCAAATATGCCGACCGCCTTTCGATCAACATCGAGATGCCTGAGGAGACGAGCCTGCAGCAATTCGCGCCGGAGAAGGACGTGCGCGCGATCCGCCGCACCATGGGCCGGCTGCGGCTGAAGCTGGACGAGGCCGAGGAGAGCCGCAGCGCCAAGACGAAGGCCAAACCGCAGCGCTTCGCGCCCGCCGGACAAAGCACGCAGATGATCGTCGGCGCAGATAGCGCCTCCGATCACACCATTCTCCACACCAGCGCCAATCTCTACGGCGCCTACCGGCTGCGGCGCGTCTATTACTCCGCCTTCAGCCCGATCCCCGATGCCAGCCGCGCGCTGCCCCTGCGCGCGCCGCCGCTGCTGCGCGAGCACCGGCTCTACCAGGCCGACTGGCTGATGCGGTTCTACGGCTTCGACGTTGGCGAAATCGTCGACGACAGCGCGATGCTGCCGCTCGACATCGATCCCAAGCTGGCCTGGGCGCTGCGCCACCGCGACCGCTTCCCGCTCGACGTCAACCGCGCCAGCCGCGAGGAGCTGCTGCGCGTTCCGGGCTTCGGCACCAGGACGGTCGAACGCATCATCGCGACGCGGCGCACCACCACGATCCGCCTCGCCGATCTCGCGCGGCTGCATGTGCCCCGCAACAAGGCGCTGCCGTTCATCGTCCTCAGCGATCACCGCCCCTCACCGCATCGTCTCGATGCCGCCGGGTTGATCGAACGGTTCAAGCCGAAAGCAACGCAACTGGGATTTGGCTTCTGATGCAGTACATCATGCTCGACACCGAAACCGATTTCGACGGCTGGCGCAAAGCCGCGCGCAGCCTCGTGCTCCATCACGTGCCGCCCGGCGCGGTCACCTGGACCGTGCAGGGCCACGAAGCCGAGCTGTTCGCACCGTCCTCGCCGTCTCCGATCCTCGAGGTGAACGACGGCACGTTCACCGTCTCGGCAAAATTCGTCGAGCTTGCCAAGGCGGCGATCCTGCATCGCGACGGCGAGCGCTTTGCGATCCTCTATCGCTTGCTGTTCCGGCTGAAGGAAAATCACGATCTCATCGAGGTCGCGACCGACCCCGATGTCGCGCTTGTCACGGCCATGGCGAAAGCGGTCTATCGCGACGAGCACAAGATGCATGCCTTCGTGCGCTTCCGCGAGATCGGCCGGGAACGCCAGGCGCACTACGTCGCCTGGTTCGAGCCGGAGCATCACGTCGTCGAGCTCGCCGCGCCGTTCTTCGCCAAGCGCTTTGCCGACATGCCCTGGTCGATCCTGACGCCGGACCTCTGCGCGCATTGGGACGGCCATGCGCTCTCGTTCACGCCGGGCGTCAGCAAGAGCGAGGCGCCGGGCGAAGACCGGCTGGAGGAAACCTGGCGGCGCTACTATGCCAGCATCTTCAATCCGGCCCGGCTCAAGGTGAAGGCGATGCAGGCCGAGATGCCGAAGAAGTATTGGAGGAACCTGCCCGAGGCTTCGATCATTAAGCCCTTGATCGAGGACGCCGAGCGCATGACCGGCGCCATGATCGCCAATGCCGCAACCGACCCGCACAAGCCTCAGAAGCGGCCGGAGGCTCCGATGAAACGCAAGTCAACTGCCGACGATCTCGAAACGCTCCGCGAGGAGGCCGCGCATTGCCGCGCCTGCCATCTCTACAAGGACGCGACACAGACCGTGTTCGGCGAAGGGCCTGAGAATGCCAACATCATGCTGGTCGGCGAGCAGCCCGGCGACAAGGAAGACCTCGCCGGCCATCCCTTCGTCGGCCCGGCCGGGCAAATGCTCGATCGCGCACTGGAGGAGGCCGGCGTCGACCGCAAGAAGGTCTATGTCACCAACGCGGTGAAGCACTTCAAATTCGTGCCGCGCGGAAAGATCCGCCTGCACCAGAAGCCGAACACACCTGAAATCCGGGCGTGCCGGCAATGGTATGAGCGGGAAGTTTCGACAATCCAACCGGATCTCATCGTGGCGATGGGCGCCACCGCCGCGCAAAGCGTGTTCGGCAAGATCACCCCCATCGGGAAGAACCGCGGCCGGTTGATCGATCTTCCCGAAGGCCGCAAAGCGCTCGTGACGGTGCATCCGTCCTATCTGCTGCGGCTGCCGGATCCCGAAGCCAAGGTTCTGGAATATCGGCGCTTCGTCGAGGATCTGAAGATCGCCGCCGGCCTGCAGAAGAAGGCCGCACGGGCTGCGTGAATACAGCGGGAAATGGCTTCACGCCGTTGTTGACGATCCGATCTCTCAAATAGACAAGTGCCTGTGGAATGCACGGGCCCTTTCATCTGTGCTTCGGACCCGGTCCTACGACGCCGCGAGCTGCTCCTCGACCAGCTTCACCCAATAGGACGTGCCGTAGACGATCGCCTCGTCGTTGAAATTGTAGGCGGGGTGATGCAGGCCGGCGCTGTCGCCGTTGCCGCAGAAGATGAAGGCCCCGGGCCGCGCTTCCAGCATGTAGGCGAAATCCTCGCCGCCCATCAGCGGCGCCATCTCGTGGACATGGGCCTCGCCCGCGACTTGCGTGGCGACGCGCCGTGCCACTTCGGTCTCCGCCGCATGATTGTTCACGACCGGGTAATTGCGCTTGTAGTGCAGGTCGATCTTGGCGCCCGTGATCTGCGCCATGCCCGCCACGACCTCATGCACGCGCTTCTCGACCAGCTTGCGCACCTCAGGCGACAGCGTGCGGATAGTGCCTCTCAGGGTCGCGGTCTGCGGAATGACGTTGCGGGCGTTGCCGGCGTGGAATTCGCAAATCGATACGACCGCCGATTCCAGGGGATCGACGCTGCGCGAGACGATCGACTGCAGGGCCGTGATCACCTGCGCGCCGACCAGCACGGAATCGATGCATTTGTGTGGACGCGCGGCGTGGCCGCCGACGCCCTCGATCATGATGTCGACCTCGTCGGTCGCCGCCATGATGGGGCCTGGCCTGATCGCGAACGAGCCGACCGGGATGCCCGGGCCGTTGTGCATGCCATAGACCTGTTCGATGCCGAACCGCTCCATCAGGCCGTCCTTGACCATGGCCGCGCCGCCGGCGCCACCCTCCTCGGCGGGCTGGAAGATCACCACGGCATCGCCGGCGAAATTGCGCGTCTCGGCGAGATAGCGGGCCGCGCCGAGCAGCATCGCGGTGTGGCCGTCATGGCCGCAGGCGTGCATCTTGCCGGGGATCTTGGAGGCGTAAGGCAGATTGGTCTGCTCCTCGACCGGCAGCGCGTCCATGTCGGCACGCATGCCGATCACCTTGAGCCCCTCGCCGGTTGGCTTGTTGCCCTTGATTACGCCGACGACGCCGGTCTGGCCGAGACCGGTCACGACTTCGTCGCAGCCGAACTCCCGCAACCGGTCAGCAACGAATGCTGCGGTGCGGTGGACATCGTACAACAGCTCGGGGTGCTGATGGATGTCCCGCCGCCAGGCCTGGATATCGGGTTGAAGGTCGGCGACGCGGTTCACGATGGGCATGGAAGGTCTCGAACTGTTGGAAATGCAGGTCTGTCTACCATGCAAGCGTCGGTCCACCCAACCGCCGGCAATCGGGGTCTAGCCCTGTTCACCCGGCATGGCCGGGCTTGTCCCGGTCGGCTGCGTCTGCCTATTAACGGAAAGCAAAGAGACCATCCGGGTGGAAGCAGAATGCCGAGGCGACTTGAAGGTGAGTTTGACTACATTGTCGTCGGAGCCGGCACCGCGGGCTGCATCGTCGCCAACCGGCTGTCGGCTGTCCCAGGCAACCGCGTTCTCATCCTTGAAGCTGGTGGCGACGACAACTGGATCTGGTTCCATATCCCGGTCGGCTATCTCTTCGCCATCGGCAATCCGCGTTCGGACTGGATGTTCAAGACCGAGGCCGAGCCCGGCCTGAACGGCCGCTCGCTGGCCTATCCGCGCGGCAAGGTGATCGGCGGCTGCTCGGCGATCAACGCCATGATCTCGATGCGCGGACAGGCTGCCGACTACGATCATTGGCGCCAGCTTGGCCTGACCGGCTGGGGCTATGACGACGTGCTGCCGTTGTTCAAGCGCCTCGAGGACCACTTCCTCGGCGCCAGCGAGCATCACGGCGCCGGCGGTGGCTGGCGTATCGAAGCGCCGCGGCTGTCATGGGCCATTCTCGACGCGGTCGGTGACGCCGCCGAGGAGATGGGCATCAAGCGCATCCCGGATTTCAACACCGGCGACAACGAAGGCACCAGCTATTTCCACGTCAACCAGAAGCGCGGCCGGCGCTGGTCCTCGGCGCGCGGCTTCCTCAAGCCGGCCTTGAGGCGCCCCAATCTGCGGCTCGAGAAGCACGTGCTGGTCGACCGCCTCATCATCGAGCAGGGCCGCGCCGTCGGCGTGCGCTTCATCCTGAACGGCGAGATCATCGAGGCGCGCGCAAAGCGCGAGGTGGTGCTCTCGGCAGGCTCGATCGGCTCGGTGCAGGTGCTGCATCGCTCCGGCATTGGACCGGCCGACTGGCTGTCGCCGCTCGGCATCGACATCGTCATGGACAAGCCCGGCGTCGGGCGCAATCTGCAGGATCACCTGCAGCAGCGCGCGATCTACAAGGTCGAGGGCGTGCGCACGCTGAACGAGACCTATTACAATCTGTTGCGCCGCGGCCTGATGGGGCTCGACTACGCTTTCCGCCGCCGCGGCCCTCTCACCATGGCGCCGTCGCAGCTCGGCATCTTCACGCGCTCCGATGCGACGCGCGCCCGCGCCAACATCCAATTCCACGTGCAGCCGCTCTCGCTCGACAAGTTCGGCGATCCCCTGCACCGTTTCCCTGCGATCACGGTGAGCGCGTGCAATCTGCAGCCGACCTCGCGCGGCACCGTGCGGTTGCGCGCGACAGCGCCTGACGAGAAGCCGATCATCGCGCCAAATTACCTGTCGACCGACGACGACCGCCAGGTCGCCGCCGACGCCATTCGCACCACGCGGCGCCTGATGCAGCAGAAAGCGCTGGCCAAATATCGCCCCAGCGAATATCTGCCCGGCCCCTCCGTCGGCGACGACGATGCCTCCCTCGCAAAAGCCGCCGGCGACATCGGCACCACCATCTTCCATCCCGTCGGCACCGCGAAGATGGGCACGGCGAACGATCCAATGGCGGTCGTGGACGAGCGGTTGCGATTCTACGGCCTCGACGGCCTGCGCATCGTCGATGCCTCGATCATGCCGACGATCACCTCGGGCAACACCAACACGCCGACCGCGATGATCGCTGAGAAGGGCGCCACGATGATTCTGGAGGATGCGAAGTAGCATCCCATCGCTCATGATCGATCCGCACCGTTTCTCAATCGGTCCCGCCGACGCAGAGATCGCCATGCTGCAATGGGGCGACAGCGGCAAGCCGCCTGCCCTGCTCGTACACGGCACCGGCTTCGTCGCCGACGTCTGGCACGAGGTCGCGCGCGAGCTCGCATCGACCTACACCGTCTATGCCCTCGACCGACGCGGTCATGGCGCAAGCCACAAACCCGGCGCCTATCACTTCCTTGATTACGCCGACGACATCTGCCGGGTGGTCGATACGCTCGATCTCCGCGACATCTACGGGATCGGCCACAGCGCGGGTGCGACCGATCTCCTTCTCGCGGCGAAACTCCTGCCCGGTCGCTTCGCACGCCTGTTCGTGATGGAGCCGACCGTCATGGACCCGCGCGCGGCGCGCTCCGGAGGATTGAGCGAAGAATCGCTCGCCCGCGTGCAGGGCACGCTACGCCGACGCGCCGAGTTCGACAGTCCCGACGCAGTGTTCGAACGTTACCGCGCAGCACCGGCGTTTGCGGATTGGACCGAAACCTCGCTACGGACGTATGTGCGCCACGGCTTCGCGCCCCTGGATGACGGCCGCGTCCGGCTCTGCTGCACGCCCAAAATCGAAGCCGCGATCTTGCTTCCCATCTACGAGGCGATGGAGCAGGTCTACATTGGGGATGCCCGCGGCAATCCGTTCGCGATGCTCAGCGAGATCGACTGCCCGGTGCGCGTCACGACAGCGGCGAAGTCGGGTCCAATCTACAAGGAGATGGCGCGACGCGCTGTGTCGCTGATCCCGGGTGTGACCACACGGGTTTTCGAGAATGCCGGCCACTGCGTCGCGCAGGAAGTGCCGGAGCACGTGGTGGAAGCCGTGCGCGAGTTTGCCAAATAAGGTTCGGCCGCGGACCGAGGCGGCCTGAGCGAACGTCTCTAAGCCGACCTGCGCACCGCGTTGTCCACCAGCGTCTTGCCGAGCGACCAGATCGCACCGGGGACCTTGTGGCTGCCGGCGATGACGTCGTCGAAGGCGCGCTCGATCCAGGCGCAGTCTTCCTCGGTGATCGTGAGCGGCGGCAAGAGCTTGATGGTGTGGCTGCCGTGGCCGGCGACTTGCGTGAGGATCTTGTGATCCTTGAACAGCGGCACGGTGATGAGCTGGCAGAACAAGCCCTTGTTGGCGGTCTCCAGCACGTTCCAGGAGGCCCGCAGGCGCAGCGACTTCGGGGGGCCGAATTCGATACCGATCATCAAGCCCTTGCCGCGGACTTCCTTGAGCAGCTCGTAGCCTGGCACCATGCGCGTCAGCGCGAGGCGCAGCTCGGCGCCGCGCTTGGCGGCCGCATCGATCAGCTTCTCCGATTCCATGACGTCGAGCGTGGCTATGCCCGCGGCCATCGCGAGGTCGTTCTTGGAGAAGGTGGAGCCGTGCACCACCGCGCGGTCCATCTGGTTGAAGATCTTGTCGAAGATGCTCTTGCGCGTCAGCACGGCGCCGACCGGCACGTGGCCGCCCGACAGCGACTTCGACAGCAGCACCATGTCGGGCTCGACGTTCCAGTGCTCGACCGCGAGGAAGCGGCCGGTGCGGCCCATGCCGGTCTGGATCTCGTCGGCGACGAACAGCGTGCCGTATTTCTTGCAGAGCGCGGCCGCGCCGGGCAGGAAATCGTCAGTGGGCATGTTGACGCCCTTGCCCTGGATCGGCTCGACCACGAAGGCTGCGACCTCGCGCGAGGCCAGCGCCTTTTCCAGCGCCGCCAGGTCGTTGAACGGGATCGCGGTGCAGCCCGGCAGCAGCGGCTCGAAGCCGGTGCGGAAATTGGCATCGCCGGTCAGCGACAGCGCGCCGTAGGTCAGTCCGTGATAGCCGTGCGCGCAATAGACGATGCCGGGACGCCCCGTCGCGCCGCGCGCGAACTTGATCGCGGCCTCGACGCATTCGGCGCCTGAATTGGCGAAGAACGCCTTGTCGAGATAGGGAACGTATTTCAGGAGGCGCTCAGCCAGCACACCTGCGAGCGTCGAGACGTCGAATTGGACGAGGTTGGGCAGGTCGGCATCGAGCACGCTCTTGAGCGCCTCGCGCATGACCGGATGATTGCGCCCGATCGCAAACACGCCGAAGCCGGACAACAGGTCGAGATAGCGCGCGCCCTCACGGTCGTAGAGATACTGCCCATGCCCCTTCTGAAAGCCGACATCGTAGCCGATGGTCTTGAGAACCCGGACGAACTGCTCGTTCAGATACCGGTTATGCAGGGTGCTGCGCTGGGCCTGACGGTCCGCGAATAGCTGAGACATGTCTGGATTTGGGCTGTGCATCCGCTACATACTTCGGTTGAGGGCCGTCTCGTCAACTGAAAACGGACCGTTACTGAAAACGGTCTGTGCGGCCTTTTGCCCTTTTTCGGACCATCTTCGCAAGCACAGCTTTAGACCATGTTGCACTGCCAAGGAACACACATGCGTTTGGCCCTTTACACCGGACTAATACTGGCTGGCGGTTACGCCGGCCTGACGCCCGCGCTGGCCGCGGATCCGACCGGCGACTGGCGGGTCGCCGACGGCGTTGCCAACATTCGCGTCGCCCAATGCTATGGCAGCATGTGGGGCGCGGTTTCCTGGGAAAAACAGCCCGGCGGACGCGACGAGAACAATCCGGACGCCTCGAAAAAGAACAGGCCGACGCTCGGCATGGCAACCCTGATCGACATGAAGAAGAAGCCCGGCGTCGATCAGTGGGAAGGACAGGTCTACAACGCCAAGGACGGCCAGCTCTACAGCGCGACCATCACGCCGGCCGGTCCCGACCAGCTCGAGATCAAGGGCTGCGTCATGGGCTTCCTCTGCGGCGGCGAAACCTGGACCCGGGTCGGCCCGCCGATCCCTTCGAGCCCTGCCAACGCAATGGCCAAGGGCGCAGCGAAATCCAGCGGCACTGCGCCGAAGCCCCAAGGGGGGCAAGCGGGGCAAGGGGCCCAAGCAGCCCAAGCCGGGAGCGGCACCACCACGCCTGCGCCCGCAGCTCCCAAGGCCGCCGGCGCAGCCAAGCCCGGTCAGAAGGGCGCCGCCGACCCGGTCGGCGACATCTGCCTACTCGCTGAGATTGCGGGGTTTGCCCATTAGGGCCGGCTGGAACAGCAGCACGGCGGCGAGCGTCGTCACCAGCGACAGTGCCAGCAGCTTGCCCATGCTGGACGTGCCGGGATGGCTCGACAGCCACAGGCTGCCGAACGCGGTCGCGGTCGTCAGCGCGCTGAAAAAGATCGCGCGCGTCAGGCTGGTCTGGAGCAGGTTCGTCCTGCCCGAGCGCCAGGCCACGACATAATAGATCTTGAAGGCGACGCCGACGCCGAGCAGCAGCGGAAGCGCGACGATGTTGGCGAAGTTGAGCGGCAGGCCGATCAACACGCAGATCTCGAGCGTCACCGCGCCGGCAACCAGCAGCGGCACCAGCGTCATCAGCACGTCGACGAAGCGGCGCAGCGTGATCCACAGCAGCAGCCCGATCACTAGCAGCGCATAGATGCCGGCGTGGATGAACGCCTTCACAACGGTGTCACCGGATTTCAGGATCGAGACCGGACCGCCGATCGCAGTCGGCTCGGCCTGGAGAACCGCCGCCGCGAATTTGCGCAGCGTATCGTTGTCGTTGGGATCGCCCTTGGGCAGCGCCTCGACGCGGATGATGCCGTCCTTGCTCTTCCAGGCGCTGACGAGATCGGGCGGCAGCGAGCTCAGGGTGACGGGACCTGCCTGCATCGCGTTCCTGAGCTGGTCGAACACGATCTTCAATGGCGCGACGAACACGTCCTGCGCCTTGTTGCGCGTGGCCTCGTCGCCGTTGGCGAGCTTCTCGAGCGCGTCGGCAAGACGGCGCGAGGCAACAGCGCCCGGGCCCTTCGCGTCGCCCGCGGTCCGGCGCAGATTGTCGACCGACGATTTCAGCGATTCGACATTCTCCTGGTCTGTCGGTGCCGCATCGATCTGATCGGGGTTGAGCGCGGGATTCAGCACTTTGGCGCCCTGCGCGATGAGCTTCAGCTTCGGCGGCTGGTCCTGCGGCACAAAGCTGTCGAGCGACATCACCCTGAGCACCTCGGGCACCTTCTCCAGCTTCGCCTCGACCTGCCTTGCCTGCTCCTCCGACGTGGTCATCACGTTGATGGCATTGGCACCAGTATTGGGGTCCTTGCGCAGATCGAGGAAGGTGGCGATCGACTCGGCGTGCGGATTGCGCAGGTTCATCGGGTTGAAGTCGAACTTCATGAAGTAGAGCAGCGGCAGGCCGCCGAGCGCGAGCAGCAGCGTGCCGCCGACGATCAGCACGCGGTGCTTCTCGAGGAAGTGGTCGAGCGGCGCCAGGAAGGCGTAGCCGACCGGCTCCGGCTCGCCGGGCGGGTTCAGAAGCTTGAGCAGCGCCGGCAGAACGGTGATCGACGAGATGAACGCCACCAGCATGCCGACGCCGGCGATCTGGCCGAGCTCGGCGATGCCCTTGTAGTCGGTCGGCATGAAGCAGAGGAAGCCCGCGGCCGTCGCCATCGCCGCCAGCGACAGCGGCACCGCCGAGCGCTTGGCTGCCAGCACCAGCGCGCCCGCGAGATCATCGTGCTTGTAGCGCTCCGAGCGATAGCGGACGCTGTACTGGATGCCGAAGTCGACCCCTAAGCCGACGAACAGCACCGCGAACGCGATCGACAGCAGGTTGAACGATCCGACCATCATCAGGCCGGCCGCTGTCGTGATCGCCAGACCGACGAACAGATTGACGAACACCGCGAAGATGATCTTCGACGAATGCAGTGCGAGCCACAGGATGACCAGCACGACGAGAATCGTGCCGACGGCGTTGACGACCGCGCCCTCCTGAACGGTGGCGTATTCCTCATTGGCGATCGGCACCGGACCGGTCAGCCGCACCCGCGCCTGGTATTTGCCAGCAAAATCCAGATCCGCCGCCGCTTTCCGGATCGCGTCGGTCGCATCCTTGCCGGGCTCCAGCGCGTTGTAGTCGAGAATCGGCTTGAACTCGATGAAGGTGCGCTTGTCGGAATCCTTGAGCGGCTCGTCGCTGACGAGTTCGCGCCAGGAGAAGCTGGCGTTGCCCTTGTTGAGCACGGTCTCGACTGTCTGCGCGATCAGGTTGAAGGGCCGCTCGGTGCTGTCGAGCTTGACCTGGCCCCGCTTGACGCCGGCAAGGCCGGTCTCCAGCGCCCCGGTCAGGCCGCGGATCGAGGGATCGCCGGCCATGATCTCGATCAGCGGCGCGGCGGCTTCGAACTGGCCGGTGATCTTGCCGACCTCCTCGGTCGGCAGGAACAACAGGCCGTTCCGCTCGAAGAACGCGCCGCTGCCGAGCTGCTGCATCGAGTGGAAGTTGGTCCTGTCGTCCTTCAGCCTGGCATAGAGCGCGTCTGCCGCGGCGCTCGCCATTTCCGGCGTCCTGGCCTCGACCACAGCGAGGATCATTTCGTTCTGATCGAACGCCTTGTCGAATTGCTGGTCACGCTGCCGCCAGTCCAGATTCTGGGCAATCAGCGAGTTGATATCGGTGTTGATGGCAAAGTGGCGCGCAGCGTAATAGCCCGCCCCCACCGACAGCAGGAGCCCGAGAACGACGACGAGGGAGGCAAACCGGGTGCAGGCCCTGACGATGGCAACGACGACGCTTTGCAGCACTTCTTTTCTTTCTGCGGTTAACAGCTTGCCGGAAACGCCCGCTGTTTATCGGAGTTCCCGGCCGAAACCTATTGCTGTTTTGGGTGGTTCTCGCCGCCAGAAGGTTCGAGGTAAACGGCGGGAGACCGTGGCAAAATCATGCGGGGCGGCCGGTATAGGCAGGGAGTTGAGGCGGGAACGTGACGAAGGACTATGCAGGAATGTCGCGCACGCAGGCACACCGCAATCCCTACTAAAGTACCTCACAGACGCCTCCCTCAGCGGTTCCACCTTCCCCTACCGCCGATTTTTTGACACAAAGTATTGCGCCTCCATGCGCCGGAGCCGTCCACAGGGGTGGGTGGCTACCGCAGGCGCGAACCAATGGTGCGGATATTGCAACTCATTGGTCAGTATCGGAGTGCCGCTTGGGGACTGCAAAGAGCGGATTGGTGCAACTTGCGTGATGGGCGTCCAATGGAAGTTTATCTGGCGCAACCGCGCGGCTTCTGCGCGGGGGTGGTACGAGCAATCGAAATCGTGGAGCGGGCGCTGGAGAAGTACGGCCCGCCCGTCTACGTGCGCCATGAGATCGTGCACAACAAATACGTCGTCGAGAGCCTGAAGGCCAAAGGAGCCATCTTCGTCGAGGAACTCTCCGAGGTACCGCCGAAGGCGGTGACGGTGTTCAGCGCGCATGGCGTCGCCCGCAGCGTCGAGGAAGAGGCCGTCGCGCGCGACCTTCCGGTGCTCAATGCCACCTGCCCGCTGGTCACGAAAGTTCACAATCAGGGGAAGCGCTACATCGGCAAGGGCCGCACCCTGATCCTGATCGGCCACGCCGGCCATCCCGAGGTCGAGGGCACGATGGGCCAGGTCCCGGGGCCGGTGCAGCTTGTCCAGAGCGTTGAAGAGGTTAAGGCGCTGACCCTGCCGGCGGATACGCCAGTGGCCTACATCACCCAGACCACCCTGTCGGTCGACGACACCAAGGACATCATCGCGGCCCTTCAGGCCCGCTTTACAGACATTCAAGGTCCGGATATCCGGGATATCTGCTATGCGACACAGAACCGCCAATCTGCGGTAAGGGACTTGAGCAAGCTGGTCGACGTGATCTTGGTGGTGGGCGCTGCCAACAGCTCGAACTCGAACCGGCTCCGCGAAATCGGCACTGAGGCCGGCGTCGCGAGTTATTTGATTGCCGACGGCAGCGAGCTCAATCCGGAGTGGTTGAAGGATGCCAGGACCGTCGGCGTCACGGCCGGCGCTTCGGCGCCCGAGGTACTCGTGGATGACGTGATCGAAGCGATGCGGCGGATCGGACCGGTAAAGGTCTCGGTGTTGCCGGGCCGCGAGGAAAACATCGAATTCCGGCTTCCGGCCCAACTGGCCGCGAGCTGACCCACCCGAATTGAAAAGCCCAGAAAGAAACCTGTAATGGCTATCCCGTTCTTCAAGGAAATGCGTATCGGCGGCTATTTGCTCAAGCAGAAACTGCTTGGCCGCAAGCGCTATCCGCTCGTGCTGATGCTGGAGCCGCTGTTCCGCTGCAACCTCGCCTGCGTCGGCTGCGGCAAGATCGATTATCCCGATGCGATCCTCAACCGCCGCATGACGGCGCAGGAGTGCTGGGACGCCGCCGACGAGTGCGGCGCGCCGATGGTCGCCATTCCCGGCGGCGAGCCGCTGATCCACAAGGAGATCGGCGAGATCGTGCGCGGCCTCGTCGCGCGCAAGAAGTTCGTCTCGCTCTGCACCAACGCGCTGCTGCTGGAGAAGAAGCTCGATCTGTTCGAGCCCTCGCCCTATCTGTTCTTCTCGGTGCATCTCGACGGCCTGCGCGACCACCACGACAAGGCCGTGTCGCAGAAGGGCGTGTTCGACCGCGCGGTGTCGGCGATCAAGGCGGCCAAGGCGCGCGGCTTCACCGTCAACGTCAACGCCACCATCTTCGACGGCCACCCGGCCGAGGAGATCGCCAAATTCCTCGACCTCACCACCGAGCTCGGCGTCGGCGTCTCGATGTCCCCGGGCTACGCCTATGAGCGCGCGCCGGACCAGGAGCACTTCCTCAACCGCACCAAGACCAAGAAGCTATTCCGCGACGTCTTTGCGATGGGCAAGGGCAAGAAGTGGAATTTCATGCATTCCGGACTGTTCCTGGACTTCCTCGCCGGCAACCAGGAATACGAATGCACCCCGTGGGGCATGCCCGCGCGCAACATCTTCGGTTGGCAGAAGCCCTGCTACCTGCTCGGTGAAGGCTACGCGAAAACCTTCAAGGAGCTGATGGAGACCACCGACTGGGATTCCTACGGCACCGGCAAGTACGAGAAGTGTGCCGACTGCATGGCCCATTGCGGCTACGAGCCCACGGCTGCGACCGCAGCGCTCAACAACCCGCTGAAGGCGATGTGGGTGGCGCTGCGCGGCGTGCGGACGAGCGGCCCGATGGCGCCGGAGATCGATCTCTCCAAGCAGCGCCCGGCGCAATACATCTTCTCCGAGCAGGTCCAGAAGAAGCTGTCGGAGATCCGCAAGGACGAAGCCGCGGCTGCGCAGGCAAAGGCCGCGCAAAAGGCTTCGACGGCGGCGTAAAGCGCAGAGCCCGTAGCCCGGATGGAGCGCAAGCGAAATCCGGGATGGTCTCTCCAAGGCCCCGGATTACGCTTCGCTCCGTCCGGGCTACGAACGTCGAAACAAAAAGGCCCGGACGCCAATGGCGACCGGGCCCTTTCTTTATTCTCAGATCGAAGCCCCCGCTCACGCCGCCTTCGACACCATGACCTCGCTCTCGATGATCTCCGTCCCGATCAGATAGTCCCGGCAACCCCGCAAGCTCCGCAGCGCGCGGTTGAAGTCGATGCCGGTCGAGACCAGGGCATGCAGCGTTGCCGGATTGCGCACGATGCCGCGCAGCACGGCTCCGAGGTCGATCTGGCCGTTCGGCTTGATCGCGGCGCGGGCCAGCGCCGGCAGCGCGCGGTGGGCGGGGTCGCTGATGACGCGGACGGCGGCGAAGGGCAGCCCGGCGTCGGCGGCGTAGGCCGCGGCGATGTGGCTTTCCATGTCGACCGCGGCGGCCCCCGTCTCGGAGTGCAGGGCCGCCTTACAGGAGCGCTTCGTGACCACTTCCTCGGCACCGGCGAGACTACCGCGCACGACGCGGCGGCGGCCGGACGTCAGGCGATCGATCAGATCGTCGCCGAGCGACAGGCCGGCGGCCCAGCGGGTGTCGCCGGAGAGCACCTCGGTCGCCAGCACGACGTCGCCGGAGCGCAAGCTCGGGTCGAGCCCGCCGGCCACGCCGAACGAAATCACACCGCGAATCGTCTCAGGATCCACCACCGTCAGAAGCGCCCGCAACTGGGTCGGGCTGCTGGATGAACAGATGACCGCCATTCCGGGCCCGGCCGCGATGCGGGCCTCCTGAACCAATCCGGTCACGATCAGTATCGGCCGCGGGTCGATGGCCTGACCCGCGGTAACATAGTCCCCCGTCCCCAAAGTCACATTCCGACCCCTACCACCCTGCTGTTGGTGTTCCGCAAGTTCCGATACCGCGCCAACGCCCACAGCGGAAAGAACTTTGGGTAACCATGATAACGTAGATAGAACACGCGGGGGAAGCCTGTGGCGGTGTACCGCTGCTCGTCCCACAGTCCTTTTCTGTCTTGTGTTGCAATCAGGTACTCCACCCCGCGGGCAACGGCCGGGTGATCAACCTCGCCTGCCGCCATCAGGGCAAGCAAGGCCCATGCCGTTTGCGAGGCGGTCGAGGGGGCGGCCTCCCAGCCCTTGTAGTCGAGCCGGTAGCTGACGGCGTCCTCGCCCCAGCCGCCGTCGTCGTTCTGGATCGAGGTCAGCCAGGCCGCCGCCTTGCGGATCATGGGGTCCTTGTGGTCGACGCCGGCCATGTTGAGGGCGCACAGCACCGACCAGGTTCCATAGATGAAGTTCATACCCCAGCGGCCGTACCAGGACCCCTCCGGGTGCTGGGTCTTCCGCAAATAGGCGACCCCGGCGGCCACCTGCTTGCTGGTCTTGGCGGTCTCACCGAGCTGGGCCAGCATCGAGATGCATCGCGCCGTGACGTCCTCAGTCGGCGGATCGAGCAGCGCGCCATGGTCCGAGAACGGGATGTTGTTGAGGTAATATTCGAGGTTGTTGACGTCGAAGGCGGCCCAGCCACCGTCGTCGCTCTGCATGCCCTCGATCCACTCCCGGCCGCGGGCGATCGCGTCGTCATAGCCGGCCGCACCGTGCTCCCGGCGCATGCGGTCCATCGACATCACCACGACGGCGGTGTCGTCGAGATCGGGGTAATGGGCATTGTTGTACTGGAAGGCCCAGCCGCCGGGGCGCACGTCGGGCCGCTTCACCGCCCAGTCGCCCTTCACCTCGAGCTCCTGCCTCGGAATCAGCCAGTCGAGGCCCTGCTTGGCGGCCGGCACCGCCTTGTCACCGCCGGCCTCCAGCAGCGCATGCGCGGTGAGCGTCGTGTCCCACACCGGAGAGACGCAGGGCTGGCAATAAGCTTCGTCGTCCTTGATGACGAGCAACTTGTCGATGCCCCGGCGCGTGATCGCGCGTGGCGGGAAGTTCTCGTCCTTGCCGAGGGCGTCGTACATCATGACGATGTTGGCCATGGGCGGGTAGATCGCGCCCATGCCGTCCTCGCCGTTGAGCCGTTCCTCGGTGAAGGCGAGCGCGGCGTCGATCGCGCGCTTGCGCAGACTCTTCGGAAACAGCGGCTCGATCACGCGCAGGATCGCATCGAGCGAACGAAACAACAGAAACCAGGCCATGCTCTGATGCGGCGCCTTGGCGGTCATGCCGATCGAGCGCGGATCCTGCAGGAACAATTCGTCGATGCCGACGCCCTTCGGATTCCTCGCGCGCGGCTTCAGCGCGGCGATCACCATCAGCGGCACCATCGTGGTGCGCGCCCAGTAGGAGATCTTGTTGAGGTGGAACGGCGACCAGAACGGCAGCAATACGATCTCGATCGGCAGCACCGGCACCGCGCGCCAGGTCACGACACCGAAGGTCGCGAGAAGGAAGCGGGTGAAGACGTTGCTGTTGATCGCGCCGCCGCGGGCATGGATTGCCTCGCGCGCCCGCACCATATGCGGCGCGTCGATGGAGTCGCCGATCATCTTCAGCGCGAAGTACGCCTTCACGCTGGCGCTCATGTCGAACTCGCCGTCATGCACCAGCGGCCAGCCGCCATGGGTACCCTGGATGCGGCGCAGATAGTTGCCGATCTTGGCCTCGAGCACGGTGTCGACGGGCTCGGCGAGATAATGGCGCAGCAGAACGTATTCGGCCGGAATCGTGCAGTCGGCCTCGAGCTCGAACACCCAATGGCCGTCGGCTTGCTGGAAGCCGAGGAGGCCCTGGGTCGCCGACGCAATGCTCGATTCCAAAGCTTCGCGGCTGGTCGCGGTCACGGAATCCATGTCGCTCGATTGCTCCGATAGTCGGTTGAAAGTTGACCGGGACATTTGCCCGTCGGGCCGCCTTTCAGGATCCTTTGGCGGCCAGAACCAGATCGGCGGCGCGGTCACCCGACCGGACCGATCCCTCGATGGTTGCTGGCAATCCCGTAGCAGTCCAGTCGCCGGCGAGGAACAGGTTTTTCAGCGCAGTGACCGGCCCGGGACGCAGGGCGTTCTGGGCCGGCGTCGCCGCAAATGTGGCGCGGCGCTCGCGCACGATCTGCCAAGGAGGCAGCTCACCGGAGACACCGCCCGCCCCGCAGACCTCGTTCCAGATCGTCTGCGCCAGTTCCTCGCGCGGCATGTCGACCAGGCGGTCGCCATTGCTGATGGTCACCGAGAGCCGGTTCGGGAACGCGAACAGCCATTCCACCACGCCGCCGATCACGCCGAGGATGGGCGCCGAGCCCGGCGGCGGCTCAAAGCGAAAATGCGCGTTCACAATGGCGCGGAATTCGGTCGGCGTCTTCAGCCCCGGCAGCAGGTTGGCTGCCGCGCGCGGCGGCACCGCCATCACGACGACATCGCCCGCGCCGAGCTGGATCAAATCCTCGCTGCCGAAATTCAGTGCGGTCACCTTGCCGTCCGTGCTGACGAACGAGCGCAGCTCATGGCCGAGCTGAACGGTGTGGCCACGCTCTTGCAGAAACTTCACGGCGGGCTCGATCAGAACCGCGCTGAGACCATCGCGCGCAATCAGCGGACGGCAGGCCTGCCCGCCCGCAAGCAGCGTCTCCCGCACGATCGCGCCGGCGAGCCCGGCCGAGCCCTCGGGCGGATCGACGTTGAGAGCTGCCAGCAGCAGCGGCTGCACCAGGCGCTGATAGAGGATGCCCTCGGTCGGAATCGACTTGCCGACCAGCGTCTCCTCCGACGCCCAGATCAGCGGCGCCAGCTTGAGATAATCGGAAAGGCCGGTGTCGGGCACGCGGCGGCTTTCGTCGAGCACCCAGGTCGGCCACCGGCCATCGCCGAGATCGATCTGCCAGCGCTGCCCGGTCTTGACATCGACAAACGGAAATTGCGCCCGCTCGGGGCCGACCAGGCCCGCCTCGGTGCCGATCGCGCGCGCATAGGCGCGCGCATGGCTGTTGCCCGACAGCAGCAGATGATTGCCGTTGTCGATGGTGAGATTGGTGGCGCCGTCGAAATAGGACCGGCAGCGGCCGCCGGCCTGGTGCGTCGCCTCGTGCACGGCGACCTTGAAGCCGGCATTGGCGAGCCGCACGGCGGCGGAGAGGCCGGAAATTCCAGCGCCGATGATGTGAGCTGTGTTTTGCATCAGATGAAAGCGTAACGGAGCAGGATCAGGATGCGCGTGATCTTCGACACACGCACCGGCTCGCGCGGCGCGGAGAAGCCGCGCGCGATCAGGAGGTCCAGAATGGAATGGTAGTATTTTGACATGATCCGCGGCGCGCGCACGGCGCGGCGCCTGTTGCGGTTCATGATCTCGTCCGACTTCTCGAAGTGCACCTTGGCGCGCTGCGCCAGCGGCATGCAGACCTTCGGCAGCGCGCGCTCGGCGATCACGCGGTTCGGATCATCAGAGGTGATGCCGGCATGCAGCAGCGCCTCGCGCGGCAGATAGAGCCGGCCAAGGCCGGCGTCCTCGTCGATGTCGCGCAGGATGTTGGTGAGCTGCAGCGCGCGGCCGAGGTGGTGCGCGAGCAGGATGCCGTCTTCCTCGGGCATGCCGAACACGCGCACCGACAGCCGCCCCACGGCGCTGGCGACACGGTCGCAATACAGATCCAGCGTCGCCATGTCGGGCGCACGGATGTCCTGCGGCACGTCCATCTCCATGCCGTCGACGATGGCGAGGAAATCCTCGCGCTTGAGCCCGAAGGTCTTCACCGAGACGACATAGTCCTTCAGCCGCGGCGGCGGATGGCCCTGATAGAGCGCGTCGATATCGTTGCGCCATTCCTGAAGTGCGGCGAGCCGCTCGTCGCGCGGGCCGTCGGAATCGGCGATGTCGTCGACCTGGCGGCAGAAGCTGTAGATCTGAAACATCGCTTCGCGCTGATCACGCGGCAGGATGCGCATCGCGGCATAGAACGAGCTGCCGGATGCGGTCGAGCCGTAATTGGCGCCGGGCGTGGTCGCCTCAAGCGTCATGGGCAGTCCCCGGTCTGGAAATGGCCTTGCGACGGATCGCACGGCGGCCAACTTCGCCGATGATCCCGGCGAGGCTGAAGGCGAGCAGCTCGAATTTGTTCAGATGCACGCGCTCCCGCAAGGGATCGCGTACCTTGAGCAAGCGCACGATGCGGTCGGCATAGGCCTGGATGACGGAGACGTCGACGCCGAGACGGAAATCCCGGATCTCGGCTGCGAGCGACCTGCCCTCTCCGAGCAGCGCCTCGTTGCGTGCGGCGAGGGACTGCAGGCAGGCCAGCATCGCCGGCGGCGACTGCGCGAGACCGAGCTGCTCGACGGTGGCGCCGTGTGCTGCCAGCGCATCGCGCGGCAGATAGACGCGGTTGAGCTCGCGATAATCCTTGCCGCAATCCTGCAGGTGATTGTTGATCTGAAGGCCCGCGCAGAGCGCGTCCGAGGCGGCCCATGTCGAGGTGCTCTCGCCGTGAACGTCGAGCATGAAGCGGCCGACCGGCATCGCCGAGTAGCGGCAATAATGGATGACCTCGTCCCAGGTCTCATAGCGCAGCTTGGTCACGTCCATGCGGAAGGCGATCAGCACGTCGAGCGCATGACGTGGCGCCATGCCGCGCTCGGCCAGCGCGCGGCGCAAGCTGACGGCCTCAGGCTGGGTGTCACCCTTGCCGAGCAGTTCCGCCTCGAGCAGATCGAGATAAGCGAGCTTCTGGTCGGGGGGGAGCGTGGCGTGATCGGCGATGTCGTCCGCGGTGCGGACGAAATTGTAATAGGCCAGGATCAGGGCGCGATGACGCGGATGAATGATCCAGGACGCGACGGGAAAATTCTCGTCGCGGTCACCCTTGCCGGATCGCAATTCGCTCGCAGAGGTCATCGAGGGCTGGTTTACAATCGTTTGGACAGGAAGGGCTTTTTCGCTCGGGCGGGCTCACGCCGGCGACGCCGCCGCGGCCCCCATATAGGGGAATACGGCCGCAAAACCAATCCTGTCCGTCGATGGCTGCCCCTTCGAATTGGGCCCGGAAAAGCGGCCGAGGGCCGCCTTTCTAGGCCAATGGCCGAGTTTATTGATTGTGGTTCTTCAGCACCTGGTCGCAGGCCTGCGAGATCTTGGCCCGGTTCTCCTTGAGGCAGGCCAGGATGGTGAAATCGCCCTGGTCGATGACCGGGCGGCAGAACTTCTGCACATCGCGGGTGCAGGCCTTCTGCTCGGCGTCCGTGCCACGCCCTTGTTGGGCGAACGCTGCCGTCGAAAGGGAGGCCGACAGCAGGGTGAGAGCGACGAGAAGATTGCGCATTGTATTCCTTCATTCTGACGGCAGAATCGCACCGATCCCGGACTGCGCAGGGCGGATGGCCGGAACGGATTGGTTCTGATGGCAAGTCGCCGCTTGTAGCGGCCTCAGGGAAGGCACAAGCACTGGCAAATGCGGCCAAATTGGCGCCGCCCCCGCCGAATCAGGTCTTCCCCGCGCCTTCATTGACAGATGTAAGGGATTGATACTACATCATAATTCGGGAGCATTGCGTTTTAATGCAGACCTGTTGCCGCGCTGCATCTCTTCGCCCGTCCTCGGCTGCCGGAAACATGACGAAGCGCGGCAAATCGCGGCCCCTGGAAGCACGGCGCGGCCGCGTGAACCGCCGTCTCTGGCCGCCGGGCTTTGAACCTGCGACTTGCTCGGAGCACTAAACTTTCGATGTGGCGAGACGTTCTCGATCGAAGCGAACGTCGTTCCAAAGCGGGATATTCGAGATGACATTCTTTTGGCGATCTGGACTGGCAATCAGGGCGGCCGGCATCGGGGTGGCGCTGCTCTTCTCGGCATCGGCAAGCCACGCACAGTCGTCCGGACCGTTTGCCGGCTTCGACGGCGCCTGGACCGGAACCGGCACGGTGTCGCTGTCCGACGGCTCCACCGAGCGCATTCGCTGCAAAGCGGACTATAAGGTCGCCGGCAGCGGCCTCAACTTGAAGCAGGCGCTGAGCTGCGCCTCCGACAGCTACAAGTTCAACCTCACCAGCGACGTGACGAGCCAGGGCGACCGCATCTCCGGCAACTGGAGCGAGTCCAGCCGCAACATCTTCGGCAATCTCCAGGGCACCGCCGGCGGCGGCCAGATCGAGGTCTTCGTCGAGGCCAACGGCTTTGCCGCCAACCTGTCGCTGCGCACCAACGGCACCAAGCAGACGGTGCAGATCTCGTCCAAGGGCGAGATCCGTGGCGTCAACATCACGATGACGAAGGGCTGAAGGCCTTTCGCACGCAATGAGGAACATGCCCCCGGTTCTCGCGAGCCGGGGGCTTTTTGCTGACACGAACTGACCGGCTGGATTTGCTGAGATGGACCCGATCCGCAGACATCTGCTGAAGGCCGCCGGGCTCTTCGTGGCCAGCCGCGCCTTCGCCAGCGATCAGCAGGGAGCGAACATGCAGCCTTCGTCCGTGAAGCCGCGTCACGTACTCTGCTTCCTCGGCAAGAATGAAAGCCTGCTGCATCCGCCCAAGGCGGTGGCGAAGACGATCGCCGATTTCGGCTTCGAGATCGACCGCACCTATTCGCAAGCCAAACCCGATCCGCACATGGAGCGCTCTTTCGGTGTGTGCTGGGACCGCGTCTTTCCGAAAGCGTGGTCCGAGGCGGACGAAATGGCCGTACTCAATCACAAAGCGGTCCTCTACGTGCTGAGCCCGCCGATGGAGCAGCACAAGACGGTCGCCTATTCAGCTGCCGCCTTGCGAATTGTCGAGGAGATGATCGAGGCCGGCGCCACGGCCGTGAAAGGAGAAAGCGCGGGCGTTGCCCACGGCCTGGCGCGATGGCGGCAACTGGCCCGCGAGTGCAAGGCCGCCGCAAACACGAACCAGGGCCTTACCGTCACGCCAGCGATGGGCCGATCCTGTCGCCTCGCCTTCGCCAAGCGTCCGCTTGCCGGCGACACCTACAACGAAAGCGTCGGCTTCCACCTCGTCGGACTGCCGGAAATCTATGTCGCGCGATCGCGCGGCAGCGACCGGAACGCAGCGAATCTGATGGACGAAATCGCGGACGCAATGGCCGAGCGCGGCATCGAGGCAACGCTGCGCGACCGCAAGCTCGCGCTGTCGCGGGAGCAGGACTACGCCGAGGGCGACTTCAAGTTCAATCCCTATGGAATCGTCCGCGTCGAGGCGTGAGCCGAACCGCGCCGGATCAGTCCTTTCGCGCGATGCATTCGCAGCGGCATCGGAAATAGACCGCGTCCGGATCGCGTTCCCAGGCCTTCCAGCCGGCAAGCGCGGCCCGGATCTCATCGTCTGTCGCGAGCCGCCTGGCCACGAGTTGCGGTCCGAGCCCCAGCAGGCTCCGCTGCGCATCGGCAACGGCCTCGCTGCGGCTCTGCGCATCGGCACTGTGGTTGACGTAGCTCGCACCGGCCCAGACCGGCGCGAAGCCGTGGGCTCGGAGGATGGAGCCCTGCCGGCGCCCGAAGCGAAGCGCCTCCGGATCGTCGTGCTGGTACCAGCGTTGCCAAAGATCGAGCGCGAGCCGCACGCCGTCGATTTCAGGGTGAAGAACGTTGCCGCCGACGTCGGCATCGCGCGTTGCGACGAGGCCGCCCGGCTTCAGCACACGTCGCGCTTCGGCCAGCGTTCGCGCCAATATCTCTCGGCTCTGATGGTAGAGCACCGCGTGAAAGAACACGGCATCGAACGTTCCATCGTCGAACGGCAGCGCCGTCATGTCGGCTCCGACAAAGGCCAGATTGGTCGAGCCCGCCGCCGACACGAGCCGATTGGCGGCGGTAATGGCCGTCGGCTCGATATCGAGGCCGACGGCCCTTTCGACGTGCCCCGCCAGCGCTGCCGTAATGGTGCCGGGCCCGCAGCCGGCGTCGAGCAGGGTCATACCCGATGTCAGGAACGGGACGAAAAAGGCGGCTGAATCGCCGCCTCGCTTCTGCTGAAACGCCACGATCGCGCCGTCGTGCTGCATGATTCGTCCCCGACCGGAACTCCGGCGCAGTCATTCAGACTGCGCCGATTCCATGTCCGGTGGATGAAGCCCCTCAGATCGCCTGCTTGTCCGCGCCATGCAGCTTGGCGTGCAGATTGATCAGCCACATCGCCGTCGGCCGGAGGATGAAGAGATCAGCGACCAATGCCATCACCATCGAGAAGGCGCTGAGCCAGCCGAACAGACGCAGCGATGGCAGGTCGGAGAACACGGTGACGACGAGGCCGCAGGCGAGCACCACCGTGGTCAGGATCAGCGCAGGTCCCACCAGCACGGTGGCCCGCTCCACCGCGAGCGCCGAGCCGACACCCGGCTTGTTCTCCAGCCGCAGGCGGTTGAGGAAGTGGATGGTAGCGGAAAGGCCGAGGCCGAACGAGACCGTGAGCGCAACGACGCTGGCGAATTGCAGCCCCTCGCCCATCGCCCACAGCACCGTGCCCGACATCACCACCGGGAAGATGCCCGGCAGGATGCAGGCGAGTGTCACCACCCAGGAGCGGAAGGCGAGGCCGATGAAGATCGCGACCAGCGCGAATTCGATCGTGAGGCCGTGGTTCAGCTTCTCGATCATGTTGGCCGAGTTACGCGCGGCGATAGCGGCGAGACCCGTCACGGCGATCTCATAGCCCGGATGCTTCTTGCGGACGGCGTCGAGCTCCGAATCGAGCTTGTCGACGATCGGCAGGAGCTGGCTGGAATCCTTGTCCGGCACGCGGCCGGCCACCACGACAGCGTCCTGCTCGGCGTCGATGAAGCGGCGCACCAGGTGCTCGGGGATGACGCTGACATATTCCTTCAGCGTCGCGACGTCGGCACTGCCGGCCTTCTCCGCCAGCCAGCGGCGCAGCGTCTCCAGCGACCACACGTTGCCGACCCCTGCGGATTTCTCGACTGTCGCGTGCACCTCGGCGATGGTCTGGAGCGTCTGCGGCGAATAAAGCGATTCACCCTTCGGGAACGCGATCAGCACGTTGACGGGATTGGCGCCGGTCAGCTTGGCGTCTAACCGGTCGCTGGCGGCAACCGCCTGGCGCTTGTCCGGCACCTGGTCGGCGAGCCGGTAGCGCGGCTCCAGATTGGCATAGATGACGCCGAGGCCGCCGACGAACAGCACCGCCAGCAGGCTGAACAGGCCGGGCCGGCCGACCATGCGCACCGCAATCCAGTAGCAGAAATTGCGCAGCGCCTGTACGCCGGCATCAGCGCCCTGGAACTTGACTGCAAAGACCTTCTCGTTGCGCACGAACAGCACGCCGAAGACAGGCACCAGCGACAGCACCGCGACCAGCGCGATGATGGTGGCGGCAAGGCCCGCCTCGCCGAACTTGCGGATCAGATCGGAGTCGGAGAATTGCAGCGCGATGAAGGAGATGCCGGCGGTGCCATGCGTCAGCACGCAGGCCGGGCCCACCACCAGCACCGCGTTCTTGAACGCGGTGAACTTGTCCTGGCCCGCGATCAGCCTATCGCGCGCGGCGAAGGTCAGCTGCATCGAGTCGGAGAAGCTGATCACCATGATGAGCGGCGTCATCACGTTCAGGAACATGTTGAGGTTGAAATTGGCCCAGCCGAGCGCGCCTAGCGCCAGCAGGATAGCGATCATCGGCGGGAATGCCGCCGCGATCATGAAGGAGATCTTGCGGAAGAAGATGATGGCGATGATGCAGCCGGCGAGGATGCCGAGGATGTTGTAGGTCAGCCCGTCGCGCTCAACCGCGTTGCGGATCTCGAGCTGCATCACCGGGACGCCGGAGAGCTGCACGTTGAGGCCGGTGTCCCCGAGCGTCTCCTTCATCAGCGCACGGATGTCGGCGACGGTCTTGGTCAACTTGTTGGAAGCGACCACCTCCGGATCGAGCGACAGCACGACCAGCGCCAATGTGCCGTCCTCCGACAGCAGCTTGCCGCGGATGATCTCGTTGTTCTTGACGGTCTCGATGAACTTGTCATAGGCCGCGCCCTCCGGTAGCTCGGGCGGGAACAGGGCCGCCGGCAGCTTGCCGGGGGCCGGCGCCTGGCGCGCCGAGAACAGCGAGACCAGCCCGCGCGTGCCTTCGACCAGCTGCAGGTCGGTGACGAAGTCGCGCAGCTTCTCGAGGTTGCTGCGTTCCAGGAGGGTCTTGCCCTCGACCACGACGAGGACGTCGAACTCCTCCGCCGGGAATTTCTTGGTGACCTCTTCGTACTGGCGGAACTCGCGGGTGTCGGAGCGGAACAGCTGCGACAGCGAATCGTCGATCTTGATCCGGTAGATGCCAAACACCGCGCCGACGATCAGCGCGAGCAGGATGATGCAGGAGACGATCGGGGCCCGAACGGCGATCAGCCCGAGACGCTCCAGCCCGAAGGCGATGGAGGACGTAGATCCCTGCTCGACCTTGTCGACATGAACCTCACTCTCGCTGTGCTTTTCGAGCATGCCTTGTCCAGTTCCTAAATCGGCTCGGGCTGTGAGCTTATCGCGCCGCGCGACCGGCTTGAAAACGCCATACCAATGGGAGGCTTGCCCTTTGAAAATGCGCGGAAAATCGCCGGCAGCGGTTTAGCAGGTCAACAGGTCTTTTCGCAAGCAGGCCAAGCCCGGCCGAATCGATCGAAAAGCGGCGATCCGGGCCTGGAATGACCGTCATCCCGGCGAGGATGTGCCAATCTGGCGCGGCGCGCGGTCCGCACTCTCGTCCTTCAGCGCCACGCCGGTGATCTCCCGGGCCAGCCCCTCGCGGACCAGCCAGGCGATCTTGAACGCCGCTTCCTCGTGGCTCAACCCGGCGTGGTGGATGTTGGAGACGCAATTGCGCTCGGCATCGGTGCGGCCGGGCCTCGGCGCAAAGGTCAGATAGGCGCCGAGGCTGTCGGGCGCGGACAGGCCGGGCCGCTCGCCGATCAGCATCACGACCATGCGTGCACCGAGAATAGCGCCGATCTCGTCGCCGAGCGCGACGCGCGCGCCCGATGCGACGACGACACGGCGAACCGCGACAGCATCCCCCTGCGCAAGCGATTGCAACAGGCGCCTTACCACGATCGCCGCATGGCTATGGACCGCCGCCGCGGACAGGCCGTCTCCGATCACGACCGCGAGCTGGCACGGCGCCGAGATGCTTCGTGCCAGACGCTGAGCCGAGCCGGGGTCGAGCTGTCGTCCCAGATCCGGCCGCCGCAGATAGTCGCCGCGATCGACCGCCCGGCTCCTGACCTCGGTCACCGCAACACCGAGTGCGTCGAGATCGGCGATGAGACGCGGCGTGTCGAAGGCCGCATGCACAGCATCGCGCGCGCGGGCATGGTCCAGCGTGAAATCGAGCAACGCTCTCGTCGGCAGGCTCGCGCCGCTGCGCCCCAGCGCGACGCGCGCAGGCGTAAACGAGCGCAAATCGAGGGTCGGACGGCGCGGCAGGGCCGGGTCAGACATGTGGCATCATTCGGCGGGCACGGCGGCCTCGCGCAGCCGGATCGAATAGTTCGAGGCGTTCTGCTTGCCGCTGGAGGCCGCGCGCGCAAAGGTGATGAGATGGTGCGCGACCAGCGTGCAGCCGATCAGGCCTTCGATGTCGCCGCGCTTGATGCGGCCCAGCGCGAACTTCCAGAACACGCGCCTATAGTCGCCGAGCACGCCGACCTTCCAGAAGATGTTGCGCAGTATGACGAGGCCGCGCCGGATGCTGCGCCAGGTCTTCATCTCGTCCGGCACCGGTACCTTGAGCCGGTTCACATAGACGTGGTCGCATTGGTGCTGATAGCGCGCGTAGACCTTGTCGGGCGCGTAAGCGACTGCCATGGCGTGCTTCCAGGACGCGACGACCTCGTCATAGGGCAGCAGGAAGTCGACGTTGGAATCGCGGCCATCGTCCTCGACCAGCCGCCCCTCGCGCTCAAGCCGGTCCCATAGCGGCGTCTTCGGCAGCGCCTGCAGCAGATTGATGGTGAGCAGCGGAATCCGGGACTCCTCGACGAAGGCGAGCAGCGCCTCCGAGGTGTTCGGCTTGTCGGTGTCGAGCCCCATGATGATGCCCGAGACCACCTCCATGCCGTAGGAGTTAATGGTGCGCACGCCCTCCAGGATCGGGACCATCATGTTGTGGTCCTTCTGCATCGCCTTCAACGCGTCGGGATCCGGCGTCTCGATGCCGCAGAAGATGGTGATGAAATAGGCCTCGCGCATCTTCTCGAGGATCTCGGGGCGCTTGGCGATGTTGAGCGTGGCCTCGCAAGCGAGCCGCACCACGTAGCCGGTCCGCTTCTGCCACTCGATCAGGTGCGGCAGCAGGTCCATGGCCGCCTTGCGGTTGCCGATGAAATTGTCGTCGACGAAATAGACCGTGTCGGTCATGCCGCATTCGCGCAGGCGGTCGAGCTCGGCGATGATCTGCTGCGGCGTCTTGATGCGCGGATTGCGGCCGTAAAGGCCGGGGATGTCGCAGAACTCGCACTGGTAGGGACAGCCGCTGGAATATTGGATGCTGCCGAGGAAGTACTTCTTCACGTCGGCGAGCTCGTAGGCCGGGATCGGAAACTCCGTCATCGGCACGCGGTCCTTGGTCGTGAGCACGACTTGGCTCTCCGGACGCGAGGTGTCGCGCGACAAGATCTCGATCAGCTGGTTGGTGGCGTCGCCGAGCTCGCCGACATGCAGATAATCGAAGGACGGGTAATAGTCGGGACAGGCGCTGACGGAAGGCCCGCCGAGCGCGACCGGCAGATCGAACTCATGAGCGCGGCGGCAGATGTCGTTCATCTGCTGGCGCTGGATGTGCATGCCGCTGACGAAGACCGCTTCCGCCCATTCGAACTCCTCCCTCGTCGTGCGGCGCAGGTTCTCGTCGACGAATTTGACCTGCCATTCCTTCGGGAGATAGGCGGAGATCAGCAGCAGGCCCTGCGGCGGCATGAAGGCGCGGACGCCATCGGTCAGGGGATAGGAATGCTCGAACGTGCCGAAGGACGAGGTGTAGCGCGGAAACACGCAGAGAATCCGCCGGGACGTTCCGTTACTTTCAGCTCGCATCAAAGCTCCCCCGCCACACTCAACCGATGGTGCGGAAATTGCCAGCCCGACACATAGCGTAATGCTGTCGCCGGAATTTCTCAATATTGTGGCGTAAGCATAATTCCGAGAGGCGCCGATGGTTTCCCAACCGAGTTGACCTTCCGCCTCATGCGATCAGCCGCGCGGCAAAATCGGGCAGCAGGCCTGCATCGCCGGCAATCCGGAAATCGGCACCTGCAATGCCCGAGCGCGCCAGCCAGTCGTCGAATTCCGGCGCGCGGCGCAGCGCGAAGACGTCCCTGACATAGAGCGCGTCGTGAAAAGACGTCGACTGGTAGTTCAGCATGACGTCGTCGGCACCGGGAACACCCATGATGAAGGTGACGCCGGCGGCGGCGAGCAGCGTCAGGAGATTGTCCATGTCGTCCTGATCTGCCTCGGCGTGGTTGGTGTAGCAGATGTCGACCCCGAGCGGCAGGCCGAGCAGCTTGCCACAGAAATGATCCTCCAGCCCCGCGCGGATGATTTCCTTGCCGTCATAGAGATATTCCGGGCCGATGAAGCCGACCACGCTGTTGACCAGCAGCGGAGCGAAGGCGCGGGCGACCGCATAGGCGCGCGCCTCGCAGGTCTGCTGGTCGACGCCGTGATGGGCGCCCGCCGACAGCGCCGAGCCCTGGCCGGTCTCGAAATACATCAGGTTCCGCCCGACCGTGCCGCGCGACTGCGACAGCCCGGCCTCTTGCGCCTCCTTCAACAGTGCGAGGTCGATGCCGAAGCTGCGGTTGGCGGCCTCGGTGCCCGCGACCGACTGGAAGACGAGGTCGACCGGCACGCTTTGCCCGATCAGCGACAGCGTCGTCGTGACATGGGTCAGGACGCAGCCTTGCGTCGGGATCTGCAGCCGCGCGATGATCTCGTCGAGCAGCCGCAGCAATTGCGCGATGACGGCGGGGTCGTCGCTGGCGGGATTGATGCCGATGCAGGCATCGCCCGCCCCCAGCAGGATGCCGTCGAGGATTGAGGCGGTGATGCCCCTTGCATCGTCGAAGGGATGGTTCGGCTGCAGGCGTGTGCTCATCCGCCCCCTCAGGCCGATAGTGTTGCGAAAGGCGGTGGTGACCTCGCATTTCCGCGCCGCCAGGATCAGATCCTGGTTGCGCATCAGCTTCGACACCGCGGCCGCCATCTCCGGCGTGATGCCGGGCGCCAGCTTGCGCAGGATCTCGGGCGTTGCGGCGTCCGACAGCAGCCAGTCGCGGAAGGCGCCGACCGTCAGCGATGCCACCGGCGCGAACGCCCTGGCGTCATGGCTGTCGATGACGAGGCGGGTGACCTCGTCGGCCTCGTAGGGAACGACGGCTTCCTGCAGGAACTGGCCGAGCGGCACATCGGCGAGCGCCATCCGCGCGGCGATCATCTGCTCGGAGCTGGCAGCGGCAATGCCGGCCAGCCGGTCGCCGGAGCGCGGGGGTGTCGCCTTGGCGAGCAGGTCGCGCAGGTCAGGGAAGCTGTAGGTCGTGGCGTCGATGCTGTGGCGGTAGACCAAGGGTCTCTCCGGGGTTGCTCGGCCAACGGCCGACTCCAAGACTATCCCAAAAGACTATCCTGAAACTAAACCTTCGGATCAAGACGCTGAAATGACTTGCCTTTCCTTCGACCAAGGACGGAGGCGGCCAGGCCGCGCGTTAACGAGGCGTCCATCTTCGTTCTGCATAGTTTTGCAACAATTTGCCTGACCCCGTTCACCGGCCGGTCAGGCCAATCCGGGCTCCTTGAACATCATGACATCCGACCGATCTGGGAATGCCGCCAAGCCGGCAGGCCGCTTCACGCTTGCCAGCAAGCTCTATGCGATCTTCGCGCTGTTCGCGCTGCTCACGGCAGCGATCGCGATCTTGTCCGACTACAACAGCCGCCGCAGCGCGGACCTCGCAGTCGCCATTGAGACGGCCAATGCCGCCGCGCTGAACGTCGAGCGGGTCAACTCCCTCGTCTATGCGGTGGTGATGGAATCGCGCGGCATCTACATGTCGACCGAGCCGGCCGTGGTGAAGAAATACGGCGACGGCCTGCTCAAGTTCAACGCCCAGATCCTCGACGTCGTGAAGCGCTGGGAGACCATCGTCAAGGCCGACGATGCCGAGCAGTTCGCGACCTTCAAGAAGCGCATCGAGCAGTTCGTCGAGTTCCGCAAGGAGCTGGTGCGGCGCGGCGTCGAGATCAACGCGGCAGCGGGCCGCGAATGGGGCGACAACGACGCCAACCGCAGCGTCCGCTCGGCGCTGAACAAGGACCTCGAGGCGCTGTCCAAGGTCTATGCCGAGCGCGGCAGGCAGATCGCGCAGCAGACCGAGACCGCCCGCACATTGTCGTTCATCCTCACCTGCCTCGGCGGCGTGGCGCTGGCCCTCGTCGTCGCTGGCATCGTCATCATTGCCCGCTCGATCGCCCGGCCGCTCGCCGCGATCACCGCAACCATCAAGCAGGTCGCCGACGGCGCCGCCGATGTCGTGGTGCCGCACTCCGACCGCGCCGACGAGATAGGCGCGCTGGCCCGCGCCATCCAGGTGTTCCAGGACTCGATGGGGCGCAACCGCAACCTCGCCTCGCAAGTGTCGCAAGACGCCGCCGCGCGCGAGGAGCGCGCCCGTCACGTCGAGCGGTCCGTCGAGCAATTTCGCGAGGCGATCGGCGCGATCATGCGCGGCCTCAGCGACAACGCCTCCGTCATGCGCGAGACCGCGCAGACCATCACGCGTGTCACTGCGGATGCGAGCAGCCGCGCCGGCACCGCGGCGAACGCCACCGAGCAGGCCTCGCACAACGTCACCGCGGTGGCGGGCGCGGCCGAGGAGCTTTCGGCCTCGGTGGTGGAGATCGGCCGCCAGGTGCGACAGAGCGCCGGCGCGGTCGAGCAGACCGGCCAGCGCACCGAGAAGTCGATCTCCGAGATCGAGAGCCTCGCTGCAGCCACGCAACGCATCGACGGCGTGCTCAACCTGATCCAGGCGATCGCCGAGCAGACCAACCTGCTCGCGTTGAACGCCACCATCGAGGCGGCGCGCGCCGGCGATGCCGGCCGCGGCTTTGCCGTCGTCGCCCACGAGGTGAAGGCGCTCGCGGGCCAGACCGCCAAGGCCACGGCCGAGATCAGCGAGAACGTCGCGATGATCCAGGCCTCGACGCGGAACGCCGTCGACGCCGTGCGCGAGATCGGCGGGGCGGTGCGCGAGATCAACGAGGTCACGTCCGCGATTGCCGGCGCCGTCAGTCAGCAGGACCAGGCCACGCGCGAGATCTCCTCCAACGCGCAAAGCGCTGCCCAAGGCAACGAGACGCTGGTGGCGAACATCACCTCGTTGCGCGATGCCATCGGCGAGACCGATACCGCGGCGGCTTCGGTGTTCACCGCAGCCAGCAGCCTGACCGAGACGGCGCAGACGCTGTCGCGGGAGGTGGAGACGTTCTTCCAGAATCTGCGCGCGGGGTCGGCGGACGGTCGCATCGCCAAGGCGGGGTAGCGGCCCGCCTGGCGCCGCGAAAACGGTCGCTCCAGCAAAAACGGAAAAACAACCCCATGCACAGTAGACGGGGGTCAGCTTTTTCAATGGCTTGGCGGCCCGGCGCGAAGCCCTGCTGTTTTTACGGACCGATTTTGACTCGTCGGGCAAAACAGGGGCATGATGTCAGCATGCCGAGCGTGGCGCCTGTGCCGCGGCTGGCAACCGAACGGGGTTACCGCTCCGAACCCGATCGAGCGACCAAGATCCGGACGCGGCCGCCGGCATCCTCGAGCTCGCGGTAACGACTTAGTTCGGCCTGGAGCTCCGGATCGGACCTTGCCCAGGCCAGCCAGTCGAACGGGACCGCGCTGAGCAGCCGGGTATCCACGAGGATCACATCCGGACGACCGGCGCGCAGGTCCGCGAGCAAGTGCCGCCGCTCGAAATCGATGATGCTGTCCAGTCTTGCGCGCTCGCCTTCGGCATCGGACGTTTTCTCGCGCAAAAGCGATCTGTGCTCTTTCACCTGGGTGAACCCGCCATGGCGTGCAGGGTCACTCTCGGTCAGCAGTTACTATCGTACTACACTGATCTGAGGCCATACTGCATCGCGGCCAAAAGACTTGCCCGTCGCGGCGCTTCGAAGCGCCGCCGATGCGCAATCCGGCCAAGGGCCACGGCGCTACCCCATCACCCCGCCGCGCCTGATCAGCTCCTTGCCGACGGCCGCGAGATGCACTTGGTCCGGCCCGTCGCCGATGCGGATGAAGCGGGCGTAGACGTAAGCCCGCGCGAGGAACGTGTCCTGCGAGACGCCGGCGGCGCCGTGGATCTGGATGGCGCGGTCGATGACGCGGGCGGCCATGCTGGGGACCACGATCTTGGCCGCGGCGATCAGGTCGCGCGCGGCCTTGTTGCCCTCGCGGTCCATCTTGTCGGCGGCCTGCAAGGTAAGCAGGCGGGCTTGCGCGATCTCGCAGAAGGAATGCGCGATGTCCTCGCGCACCGAGCCCTGCTCTGCGAGCGGCTTACCGAAGGCGACGCGCGAGACCGCGCGCTGGCACATCAGTTCGAGCGCACGCTGGGCGCAGCCGATCAGGCGCATGCAATGGTGGATGCGGCCGGGGCCGAGCCGGCCTTGCGCGATCTCGAAGCCGCGGCCCTCGCCGAGCAAAACGTTCTCGGCGGGCACGCGGACGTTGTCATAGACGATCTCGGGATGGCCGACCGGCGCATCGTCATAGCCGTAGGTGAGCATGTCGCGGACGATGCGCACCCCACGCGTATTCTTCGGCACCAGGATCATGGATTGCTGGCGATGGCGGTCGGGATGGTCGGGTGCGGTCTTGCCCATCACGATCAGGATCTCGCAATCCTCGTTCATCGCGCCCGAGGTGAACCATTTGCGGCCGTTGATCACGTAGTCGTCGCCGTCACGCCGGATCTCGCACTGGATGTTGGTGGCGTCGCTGGAGGCGACCTGCGGCTCCGTCATCGAGAAGCCGGAGCGGATGCGCCCCTCCAGGAGCGGCTTCAGCCAGCGCTCCTGCTGCGCCTTGGTGCCGTAGTTTGCGAGCACCTCCATGTTGCCGACATCGGGCGCGGAGCAGTTGAAGACCTCGGGCGCCCAGAGGATGCGGCCCATGATCTCCTTCACCGGCGCGTATTCGAGATTGGTCAGACCCGGCCCGTGCTCGCCGGACAGGAACAGGTTCCAGAGCCCCTGCTCGCGCGCCCGCCGCTTCAGATCCTGAAGGATTTGCGGAGTCATGTAGCGTGAAGCTTCCGGCTTGACCTGCTCGTAGTAGAGCTCCTCGACCGGCTCGACATGGGCCTGCATGAACTGGCGAACGCGGTCCTGGAGCTCCAGCGAACGGGCGGAGTGGTGAAAGTCCATGGTGGTCTCCTGTTCGCTACATTTGAGGTCGTCATGCCGGGCTTATCCCGCCTGCGCGGCCGAAGCCGCTTCGGCGAGGCGAAGGCCCGGGCATCCACGTTCTTCGTGCCGCGGGGAAATGCGTGGATGGCCGGGACAAGCCCGGCCATGACGTGATGGAGACATCAGTCTCGTAGGCTGGGCAAAGCGAAGCGTGCCCACGCTCTTTCTCGGTCATCATTGATAGATCGTGGGCACGGCGCAAGTGCGCCTTTGCCCACCCTACGATTTCGCATCCGCCGCGAGAACCCGCCTCTCACGTCCCGCGCAACAGCTCGCTTGCCACCACCCAGTCGTTGCCGTCGAACTGGAGCATGTAGCCGTCCTTGATCGGGCGGAAATCCTGCGGCGTGGTGTTGAGGGTGATGCCCGGCATCAGGAGCGACAGCGGCACGTTCTTCAGATTCGCGGCCTGCGCCATGATGTTCTCGCGCGTCAGATTGTCCTTGCACTGCTTCAGCAGCGCCACCAGCGCCTCGGCGACGGTGTAGCCATAGAGGCCGGCGACGTTGTTGATGTCGGCATTGGGCAGGCGCTTCTTCATGAAGTCGATATAGGCCGTCATCGCCGGATCGTCCTTCGGCGCCTCGACGAACGGCTTGAGCGCGCCGAGCGACAGCACACCCTTGCCGGCCTCCAGGCCAGCGGGCGCCATCACGGTAGCCTTGTTGGCGCAGCCGGAGGCCAGAAAGCGCGTCGGCTGCCAGCCGACCTCGTGCGCCTTGCGGATCGCCTGCGCGCAGGCGCGCGGCGTCACCGAATAGATCATGAAGACGTCGGCCTTGGTATTGGCGAGCGTCAGGACCTGGGAATCGACGGTGGGATCGGCGACCTCGAAGCTCGAGGCCATCGCGATCGCCTTGTCGGCGTCGGCACCGAGCGCCTCCTTGACGCCGCGAAGATATTCCTTGCCGGCGTCGTCGTTCTGGTAGAGCACCGCAAAGCGCGCATTCGGGTTCCTGGCGCGGGCATAGGCGACGTCGATCGCAGCCTCGCTGGTGTAGTTCGGCGCCCAGGGCAGCGCGATCGACCAAGGCATGTTGGCGGGATCGTTCCACTTCGAGGCCGAGCTGATCAGGAAGATCTGCGGCACCTTGTTGCTGTTGAGATATTTTGCGATCGCCGAGCTCGGCGCCGTGCCCATGGTGGCGAAGATGAAGGCGACGCCGTCGCCTTCGACGAGGCGCCGCGCGGCTTCCATGGTCTTGGGCGGCGAGAAGGCATCGTCGAGCGAGATCAGGTTGAGCTTGCGGCCGCCAACGCCGCCCTTCTCGTTGATCTCGTCGAAATAGGCGGAGATCACCCGTCCCGTGATGCTGAGCGGCGATGCCGGGCCGCTATAGGGCATAGTGTTGCCGATCTTGATCTCGGTGTCGCTAACTCCAGGACCGTAGGATTTTTGCGCGGAGACAGGAGCGGACAAGCAGGCGGCAGCCAGCGCTGCGGCCAGGGCCAAAGCGGCTTTCATGGTTTCTCCCCAATGATTGTCGCCGCGGCGAAACGACCGCGCGGCGCGCTGCTTCTTGTCAGCGCGTCAGATCAGCGGAGTTCATCAAGATGGTCTTGCGTCGAGTTGCTGATGGCATCGCCTGAAGCGCGACGAGATTTTGATGAATCGTCATCGTGCGTCAGGTTGTTCTTGACGCATGAGCTTTCCGGAAAACCGCTTCGGCACTTTTCCGGATCATGCTTTAGCCGCGCCGCTTCAAGGCGAAGCCCAAGCTGACCCATCCGGCACCGGCCATGATCAGGTCGATGCCGAGGAACAGGCCGAGGATGTAGACGCTGTTCACCGGCCAGCGCACCAGGATCAGCAGCCCGAGCAGCAGCGTGACGACGGCCGACACCGCCACCCAGCCCCACGGGCTTTCGCGCTTCATGCTGAAGGCGAGAAACAGCCTGACCGCGCCGGAGGCCAGCAGCGAGGCGCCGAGGAACAGCGTGAGCAGAACCGCGGCGAAGAGCGGGTTCGCGAAGGTGAGGAAGCCGGCAACGATGTAGAGCACGCCGAGCAAGGCCCAGATCAGGAACTTTCCCCAGCTCTTCATCTGGAATGCGCCGATCACCTCGGTGACGCCGGCGACGATCATCATTGCGCCGACCACGATCACGCTCGCCACCGTTGCCATCACCATGCTGCCGAGCGCGACGAAGCCGGCAATCAGGTAGACGACGCCGAGCGCGACGATCCAGCCCCATTTGGCGTGTAGCGCAGCCATTCCCGAGCCGAGACCGGACGGATGAGACGTATCTGACGCAGTTGTCATGGGCCACTCCTGCATGCGAAGCCCCCGGGCACACGCCATGATAGCACGCACCCGACCGAGACAACACCCAGCAGAGCAGACCTCGCCTGCCGCAACCTTGACGCAAATCAAGATCGAATGCGGCGGGTCAGCGCCGAGCGCAGGTCAATCGTCCGAACTGGCGAGCCCCAGCAGTTCCTGGCGCGTCAGCGCATTGTCGCGGAACACACCCAGCATACGGCTGGTGACGAGATCGGTCCCGGGCTTGTGCGCGCCGCGCGTGGTCATGCAGTGATGCGTCGCCTTGATGATGACGCCGACGCCTTCGGGCTTGAGCACGTCGTTGATGGTGTTGGCGATCTGTGCGGTCATCTTCTCCTGGATCTGGAGCCGTTTTGCGTAGACGTCCACCACGCGTGCGAGCTTGGAGATGCCGACGACGCGCCCCTGCGGAATATAGGCGACCCAGGCGCGACCGACGATCGGCGCCATGTGGTGCTCGCAATGACTCTCGAAGCGAACGCCGCGCAGGACGATCATCTCGTCATAGCCCTCGATCTCCTCGAAGGTCTTTTGCAGGATCTCGGTCGGATCCTGCGCGTATCCGGAAAAATACTCTGCGAACGCGCGTGCAACGCGAGCAGGTGTCTCGCGCAAACCGTCGCGCGCGGGATCATCGCCGGCCCAGCGGATCATGGTCCGGATCGCCTGTTCGACCTCCGCCCTGTCAGGCCGATCGGTCGGCGTCTGCGCCACGGCGACACGTTCCAGCTTGCGCACTTGTGACTTCATCAAGCTTCTCCCCTGCAACGAGCCCGCATATGGAAGCGGGCCCACAGCTTGGACGGCCGCAATCGGAAAAGGTTCCCGAAAGTCGGGGAAATTTGGGGAACGGATGGATGGCCTAGTGCCGACCCGCCAATCCCCTCATGATGAGGTGCGCCGAGGGCGCCTCGGGGCCGCCTATGACGCAGCCGCTTTCCGCACGTCGATCACGGCCTGAGCCCATTCGGCCGGCCGCTCCTGCGGCAGATTATGACCGGCATCGATGAAGACGCGCCGCTCGAAAAATGCCTCGAACTTGCGCGCGTGGTGGGCGGTGCCGGAATTGACGCCGTCGCTGTCGCCGTCGACCGCGATCGTCGGGACACGGATCGGCGGCTGCGCGGCGAGCTTTGCCTCGATCCCCGCATAGGCGGGATCGCCGGCCACGAGCGCGTAGCGATGGCGGTAGGAATGGATCACGACATCGACGAAATCGGGATTGTCGAAGGACACGGCGCTTGTCTCGAACGTCGCGTCCTCGAAGGCCCATTTCGGCGACCACATCGTCCAGAGCTGACGGGCAAAGCCGCGGCGGTTGCGCTGCAGCGCGCGGCGGCCGCGCTCGTTGTGGAATAAATATTGATACCAGAACGCCGCCTCCTCCGGCGGCGAAGCCGGCTCCATGGCGAGGGCGATGTTCTGGATATTGTAGGAATTGCCGGAGACGAGACCGACCACGCGCTCCGGATAGAGCGCCGAGACCACACAGGCGGCACGCCCGCCCCAATCGTAGCCGCCGACGACGGCGCGCCTGATACCGAGCGCATCCATGAAGGCCAGGAGATCGGCACCTAACGCCGCCTGCTCGCCGGAGCGCAGCGTCTCAGCGAAGCGAAACCGCGTCGGCCCGTACCCGCGCAGCCAGGGCACCAGCACGCGTGCGCCGGCCTCGGCGAGGATCGGCGCGGTCTCGGCATAGGCGTTCGCGTCATAGGGAAAGCCATGCCCCATGACGCAGGGCCAGCCGTCCGGCGCACCGTATTCGCGATAAGCGATGTCGAGGATATCAGTGGTGATGGTTTTTTGTTGCATGATTTGCTCACGGATGATTTCGTTGCGCAGAGCTCTTGTAGCCCGCATGGAGCGAAGCGCAATGCGGGGACGCCTGTATCCGCGAATCCCGGATTTCGCTTACGCTCCGTCCGGGCTACGAGGCTACAAGGCGCCTATTTCTGCGGACCGGACAGCGAGATGTCACGTTCGGCGCGGAACACGTTGCTGTAGAGGTTGGCGATCCATTGGCGGCCGATCTCGGTCTTGTTGAGATAACCGATCTCGGTCTGGATGTGCGGAGCAACGCTGTTCCAATAGAATTGCGGGTAGCGGTTCACGATGTCGGCGGGCGAGTCGTAGCCGAGCTGGCGGTTGATGCCGACCTCCTCGAACTCGTAATAGAGCGCGTTGGCCTTGCGCAGATAGTTGGGATCGCCGAGCTGGCCGATGAAGTCGGCCGCACGCAGGATCGAGGCTTCGTCGTCGTATTCCTGGCCTTCACGGGCGGGAAAGCGCGTCCCCTCGATGGCGCGGGCAACGCGCTCCGGATCGACTCCCGGGATATGCCGCAGCCTCCGCGTCACGTACAGCTTCGAACGATCGACATGATACATCATCAGGCTCGCGTCCGACGCGCCGCGCGGCAACGAGATTTTGGTTTCGGCCGCATCGATGACGAAACCGTCGGCGTCGTCCTCCTCGAACAGCCCGCGGACATAGCCGATGTCGTGGGCGAGGCAGGCGATCAGGACATGAACGTAATCTTCCGCCGAAAGATGGGTATGAAGGCTTCGGCCGCGGAGGATCGCCTGGGCGGCCAGGGTCACCAGCATCGTATGCTCGATATTGTGGTAGAGCGCATCGCTGTTGCCGATGCATTCCATCGCGGTACGGGTTGCGCTGGCAACGATGCTTGCGGAAGTCTCATCGTACCGGCGGCGCATGAAGTTGCCGAGGAACTGCTCCAGCGATTCAGCTGCCAGTCTGGGTAAGGTTATCATGGACGCAGCCCCGTCCGCCGCTGGTATCCCATGCCATCTCCCGACGTCTCATTCTTGTCGTCGACGCAGCGGGGAGCATAGCCCATCTTGGGCCGGGTAACCAAACTTCGGGGACGGAAAATACGCAAATACCTTACCGTCCCGCTGCGCAACATCACGGCTGCCGTCACAGTTCAGCACAACCCAAAGCGGCGGGAAGGCGGCCGCCGCTCAGGGCGCAGCCAGGATATCGGCGCCGTCGGCCGGGCGCGAAAGGCTTCGGGCCAGGTAGAACAGCTCGACCAGCTTGCCGCGCTTGCCCGCCAGCGAGAAGATGTATTCGGGCGACTCCGCCTCGATTTCCGCGATCGCCACCTTCGCGATCCGGTCGATGCGGCTCGAGCCGTGCTCCCAGACGAAGCCGACGCCAAGCCGGTTGGCGACCGCCTCCAGCATCCCCTCGCGCGTATTGACGATGATCGCCGGACTGGCGCGCAGGTTGAGGGCGCGAAACGCCCGGTCGACGGCGCGCTGGGTCGCGGAATCCCGGGTCCGGAACACCAGCGGATATTGCACGAGGCCGGCGATGGACACGCGCGACTGGCGGCTGAGGTCGTGAACGGGATGGCAGATCGCAACGACGCGTTGCTGCACGCAGGGCTCGCGCCGGAAGCGGTTGTCCTGCGGCACCTCCGGCAGTACGGCGACGTCGACGCGCTGGTCGACCACCGCGGCCATGATCGCCGACCAGCTGCCGATCTCGATGTTGATCTGGATCTTCGGATAGAGATTGCGGAACGCCGCGATCAACGCCATGCCGGGCATGGCGTTGCCGAGCCCGATGCGAAGCTCACCCCCCGTGAGCTCGTCGCGCTGCTGCAGGATGGCGAGCGCATCCGCCTCGACCGCCTGCATGCGGCTCGTTGCGGCATAGAGCCGCCGGCACAGCGACGTCGCGATCAGGGTCTGGCCGTGCCGGTCGAACAGCGCCACCCCGAACTCGGCCTCCAGATCCCGCACCAGCTGCGCAACGGCCGGCTGCGACACCCCGAGCCGCCTTGCCGCAGCGGCAAAGCTGCCGGTCTCGAACACCGCATTGACCGCCCGGACACGCGACGACGTCAACGCCACGACAACAACCCCAAGATGATATTCCCCGTCGGACCGGGCGAAAGCAAAACCTGGGATGACCATAAGGAAGGCCATTGACCGTTATGTGAATGTCAGACGCGCTTCCTACTCCTCATGCGCCGCAAACGGGCCAGCAGGGGATCAGCGCGCATGGCGCAAATCGAACTTTCCGCAATCCGCAAGTCCTTTGACGGCACCGACGTCCTGAAAGGCATCGATTTCCGCATCGCCGACGGCGAGTTCATCTCGCTGGTCGGCCCGTCCGGCTGCGGCAAGTCGACCCTGCTTCGCATCATTGCCGGGCTCGAGCCGCAAGATTCCGGCGAGGTCCACATCGACGGCCGCCCCGTGGACGGCATTCGCCCGAGCGCGCGAAACCTCGCGATGGTGTTCCAATCCTATGCGCTTTATCCGCATTTGAGCGCCTTCGACAATATCGCGGTGCCGCTGCGGATGCGGCGCCTCTCCGCGATCGAGCGACTGCCACTGCTGGGTGCGCTGCTGCCGGGCCGGCGCGCCAAGGAACGGCACATTCGCGCCGACATCGAAGGCATCGCCGAGCAGCTCGACATCAGCCCATTGCTGCGGCGCAAGCCCGGACAATTGTCCGGCGGACAGCGGCAACGCGTCGCGGTCGGACGCGCCATGGTGCGCGAGCCGGTGGCCTTCCTGTTCGACGAACCGCTCTCCAATCTCGACGCCAAGCTGCGCGTCCACATGCGCGCAGAGCTCGCCGAGCTGCATCGCCGCCTCAAGGCAACGTTCGTCTACGTCACGCACGACCAGGCCGAGGCGATGACGATGTCGAGCCGGATCGCCGTCATGATGGGCGGTGAGCTGATCCAGGCCGGCACGCCGGCCGAGATCTACAACGAGCCCGGCGACATCCGCGTTGCCGAATTCATCGGCAGCCCCAAGATCAACGTCCTCCCCGGCCGGATCCGCAAGGACGGCGGCGTCGATGTGCTGGGGACCGCCTTGAAACTTACGTGCAATGCGGCGGCCGGCGATTGCCGCATCGGGGTCCGCCCGGAGCGGGTCGAGCTCGGCACCGGGCCGTTCTCCGGAACCGTCGTCCATCTGGAGAATCTCGGCGCCGAGGCCTTCGTGCATCTCGCGGTCGAAGGCACCGGGTCGCGCCTGATCGCGCGGCTCGCGGACCTCAAGCATTTGCCGGCGTTGGCAAGCTCCGTCGCCTTCGGCTTCGCACCAGACGCGGTGCGGATGTTCGATCCGGCCGGGAAACGGATCGAGCTCAGAGTGGAGCAGGCCGAGCGCATCCGTGAGCCCGCCCATGTCTGACGGCTCCATGACGATCGGGGCGACCATCGCTCCCACGGGCACGACGAGGCGCAGGCTGCCGGCCCATGGCAGCCGACGGACCCATACCGCCTACGCGCTGGTGACCCCGGCCGCCGCGCTCATGCTGGTCATGCTGCTCGGTCCGCTCGCCGGCGTGATCGCTCTCTCCTTCACCGATTATCAGCTCGGCGCGCCGCATTTCTCCTGGATCGGGCTCGCCAACTACCAGGACCTGTTCGCCGACAAGGTGTTCTGGACCGCACTGCGCAACACGCTGACTTACGTCGTGATCGTGGTGCCCGGCGCCGTGATCGCCGGCCTTGCGATCGCGCTTCTGATCCAGAGCGGCACCAGTCTGCGCAGTCTCTACCGGACGATCTATTTCCTCCCCGTGATGGCGACCCTGATCGCGATGGCGGTGGTGTGGGAATTCATGCTGCATCCACAATTCGGCCTGGTGAACGGGCTGCTCCGCGGCGCAGGCCTGCCGGCCTTCGCCTGGCTGCAGGACCGCAACACCGCGCTCTATGCGCTGTGCGCGATCGGCATCTGGCAGGCCGTCGGCTTCAACATGGTGCTGTTTCTCGCCGGCCTCGTCTCCATTCCCAAGCAGCTTTACGAAGCGGCGGAAATCGACGGTGCCTCGAGCGGCTGGGCACGCTTCCGCCTCGTGACCTGGCCGATGCTGGGGCCGGTCACGACCTTCGTCGTCGTGATCTCGGGCATCCGCTCGTTCCAGGTGTTCGACACCGTGCACGTCTTGACCAAGGGCGGCCCGTCGAAGTCCACGGAGGTGCTGATCCACAGCATGTACACGGAAGGCTTCGAGTTCTTCCGCTCGGGCTACGCCGCGGCGATCACCGTGGTCTTCCTGGTCTTCGTCCTCCTGCTCACGCTGATCAAATCGAGGCTCGCCGATCGCGGCGTGCACTACACATGAGCAACGCGCATCCCATCCCGTTCCGGGCGATCCTCCGTCACGTGCTGCTGATCGCGGGCGCCGCGCTCATGCTGGCCCCCTTCATCTGGATGATCTCGACCGCGTCCAAGCCGCAGACCGAGATCTTCTCCAGCGAATTGCACCTGATCCCCTACCGGTTCGCGCTGATGGAAAACCTGCGCGAGGCCTTCGCCAAGGCCAATCTGCTGCGCTTCCTGCTCAACGGAATCATCGTCACGGCCTCGATCTTCGTGCTGCAGGTGATGGTGGCGCTGCCGGCGGCCTACGCGCTCGCAAAACTCCGCTTCCTCGGCCGCGAGACGCTGTTCGCGCTCGTGCTGTTCGGGATCCTGATCCCGCCGCAGGCGACCGCGATCCCGGTCTTCCTGCTGCTGCACAAGATCGGCCTGCTCGACAGCTATGCCGCGCTGGTGCTGCCCTTCACGATCTCGGTGTTCGGCATCTTCCTGATGCGCCAGTTCTTCAAGACCGTGCCCGACGATCTCGTCGACGCCGCGCGCATGGACGGCATCTCCGAATTCGGCATCGTCTGGCGGGTGATGCTGCCGGCCGCGATTCCCGCAGTGACCGCCTTCGGCATCTTCTCCGTGGTCGCGCATTGGAACGACTATTTCTGGCCGCTGATCGTGCTCAACAGCGAGCATTTGCGCACGCCGCCGCTCGCGGTCGCCCATTTCCGCAACAGCGAGGCCGGCACCAGCTACGGCCCGCTGATGGCGGCGGCGATGGTGATCATCGCGCCGCTCGTCATCGCTTTCCTCTTTGCCCAGCGCCGTTTCATCGAGGGCATCACCCTCACCGGGATCAAGTAGCCACGTCACCTCAAACAAGGAGTCTATCATGCTGAAGACCATCATCGCCGCGGCGGCTCTGTCGCTTGCGGCCGGATCTGCGCTCGCGCAGACAAAGACCGAGATCGTGATGCAATATCCCTATCCGGAGCTGTTCACCGAGACGCACAAGCGCATCGCCGAGGAATTCACCAAGGTGCGCCCGGAGATCAAGGTCACGATGCGGGCGCCTTACGAATCCTACGAGGACGGCACCCAGAAGGTGCTGCGCGAGGCCGTGACCAATCAGACGCCTGACGTCTCGTTCCAGGGCTTGAACCGCATCCGCGTCCTGGTCGACAAGAACATCCCGGCCGAGCTCGACGGCTACATCGCCGCGGAGAAGGATTTCGACAAGCAGGGCTTCCACCAGGCGATGTTCGACATCGGCACCGCCAGCGGCAAGGTCTACGCCCTGCCCTTCGCGATCTCGCTGCCGATCGTCTACGTCAACCTCGACCTGGTCAAGCAGGCCGGCGGCGACGTGAACAATCTGCCGAAGAGCTGGGACGAGCTGATCGCGCTGGCCAAGAAGATCAAGGCGCTCGGCAACGACACCAACGGCGTCACCTATGCCTGGGACATCACCGGCAACTGGCTGTGGCAGGCGCCGGTGTTCGCGCGCGGCGGCACCATGCTCAATGCCGACGAGACCAAGGTCGCGTTCGACGGAGCGGAAGGCAAGTTCGCCATCAATACGATCGCGCGGCTCGTCAACGAGGCCGGCATGCCCAATCTCGACCAGCCGTCGATGCGCGCGGCGTTCGCGGCCGGCAAGACCGGCTTCCACGTCACCTCGACCTCGGACCTCAACAAGGTCACGCAGATGACCGGCGGCAAGTTCGCGCTGAAGACGATTCCGTTCCCGGACGTCGCCTCCACCAAGGGCAGGCTGCCGGCCGGCGGCAACGTCGTGCTGATCCTCGCCAAGGACAAGGCCAAGCGCGATGCCGCCTGGGAAGCGGTGAAATTCTGGACCGGCCCCAAGGGCGCCGCGATCATGGCGGAGACCACCGGTTACATGCCGCCGAACAAGGTCGCCAACGAGGTCTATCTGAAGGACTTCTACGTCAAGAACCCCAACAACTACACCGCGGTCAGCCAGCTCGCGCTGCTCACCAAATGGTACGCCTTCCCCGGCGACAACGGCCTGAAGATCACCGACGTGATCAAGGATCATCTCAATTCGATCATCTCGGGCGCCCGCGCAAAGGAGCCGGAGGCCGTCCTCGCCGACATGACGGCTGACGTGCAGAAGCTGCTGCCGAAGACCACAGGCGCGGCGCGCTGACCATCCTCACATCCCCCGGCACGGGACGTCCTCGGCGCCCCGTGCCGCCTCGATGACCGGAGCTGGCGATGAAACTGCTGCATCTGAGCGACATTCACCTGACGGCGCCCGGTGCGACCATCGGCGGCCGCGATCCGCGCGTCAATTTCGAGCGGGCGCTGGCGCATGCGCTGCACGATCATCACGACGCCGAATTGATGGTGATCACCGGCGACCTCTCGGATTGGGGCGATCTCGCCGATTATCAATGGCTCAAGCAGCGCCTCGACGCATATCCGCTGCCGGTGCGCCTGTGCATCGGCAACCATGATCGGCGCGCCGCCTTCCTGAGCGTGTTCCCCGACCTCGCCGACGACAACGGCTTCGTCCAGGGCATCCACGATACGGCTGCCGGCCGCTGCCTGTTCCTCGACACCGCCCATCCGGAAACGCACGCCGGCCGTTATTGCGACGATCGTCTCGGCTGGCTCGAGGCCCGGCTTACCGAGCATGACGGGCCGTTCCTGCTTTTCATGCACCATAACCCGATGCCTGTGCATCTCGTCCCGTTCGACCAGATCGGCCTGATCGACGAAGCTCCTTTCCGCCATCTCGTCAGCCGTCATCGTGCGAAGATCCGCCACGTCTTCTTCGGGCATTGCCACTTGCCTCTCGCAGGCTCGATTGCAGGCGTCCCCGTCTCGTCGCTGCGCGGCACCAACCATGCGAGCTTTCCGCTGTTCTCCGAGACGCAGCTGCTGAGCGCCTGCGACCTGCCGCAATCCTACGGCGTCGCATTTTTCGGGGAGGACTATGTGACCGTGCACATGGTGGAATACGGCTACGACGGTCCGATCCGCATCCAAGGTTCGCCCGACTACAAGGCCTGGGATCGCGAGACCATGGTGCGGTGACGGCGAGCGCCGACCCTTTCCAGGGGCGCGTATTCATAAGCCCGCGCTGCACTCCTTGGAGAGTCCGCTCCACCTCGATAGCAGCGCGCTGGCGTCCTCGCCCGGGTCGGAGATGGGCCAGAAGCTGACATCCGATGTGAGGCTACAAGGATCGGCGGAAATTTCGCGGCGTCGTGCCGACAATTCTGCGGAAAGTCTGGGCGAAAGCCGACGGCGTTGAATATCCGACTGCGAGCGCAACTTCACTGATCGATAGATTTGGATCATTCAGCAGGCGTTGTGCAAGCAACATGCGTTGCCGAGTTAGCCAGACATGCGGCGTCAATCCTGTCGAGAGACGGAACGCCGAGCAAAAATGATAGCGGCTGCGGCCGACCAGGGACGCTAGTTCGTCAAGGCCGATCGGCTTGTCGAGATGCGCCAGCATGTATTCGGTCACACGCCTGAGCTGCCAGCGCGCGAGCCCGCCGCGAGTATAAGCGAGGCTCTGCGGCATCTGCACTATGCTGTGCGAACGCAATAGCTGGATGCAGAGTAGGTCAACCGCGCGATCGACCAGCAACTTTGCCGAAGGATCGACAATGACGTCGGGGTCGCTGAGGATTGCAAGAAGCTGTGAGGTCACAGCGTCTTCGCTGCCGACGCGTGGCGCCAGCTCTACCTTGCCTCGCCCACCGATGAGTGTTCGGCAATGCTCCAGTCGTTCGTTGGTGAGATAGACATGGGACACGTGGAGCGGTCCTTCAACTTCCCAATCTCCATCATGCCGGTCGGGAATCACAGTGATAGAATTCGGCCGCAGCGGGGCAGAGAGCCGCCGTCGCTCAACCGTCCACGCACTGTGCTGAGGCTCTCCATAGTAGGTGCCGACAAGGTGTCCGGGCATGCCTGGGGCATAGCCATAACGCGTGCCGCGAACAAAACGATGAGTGAGTTGTGTGCCGCAGTTTAACTGGATGGGTGCCAAAGGCGGCGGGGCTTCCGATAGCAGCCGGACCATCGTCTGAAAAGGATTTCGATCAGGCATCGCTTTGGTTATGTCATATTTGGCCGCACCCGCGACAGGCGCTTCATCGACATACCATGTTTCACGACATGGCGGGAATGGAAGCTGCGGTCGAAATGTCGCAATGTCTGGCTGATTGCACAAATAGTGCGCATGATTGACTTCGCGGTATCGAGACAACTCCGATGGCAAGTGGCACGTGGGTTGGGCTTGATCTCATTGCGCCCGGTCTACCACTCACAGCTGGGCTGCCTTGGCCGCGATGGGCGAGAAGCAGAGTCCACAGGCGCGGGCGCCACTTCGTCGCAAGATTGCGATAGTCGCCGCAATATCGGAACGGTGCGTCCGTCGGGATCATGGCCTACTGGGCCGGATCATCCGAGGGGATCCCGACCACCATGACAAACCAAGAACCGTTCGCCGCCGGCGCTGCTGAGACCGAAAGCACGCGGGGCGGAGTATCGCGCCGTTCGCTCCTGCTGACTGTCGGCGGAGCGGCTTCCATGGCGGTGGTGCCCCAGGTTACCGCGCAACCCGCATCCGAAAGCAAGCCCGCTGCATCGACGGCACGGGTTCGTCTGAACGTGAACGGAACGAGACAGGAGCTCGACTTGGATACGCGGCAATCCCTGCTCGACCTTCTGCGCGAAGATCTCGGTCTCACCGGTACGAAGAAGGGCTGCAATCAGGGCGCCTGCGGCGCTTGCACCATCCTTCTCAACGGCAGGCGGGTCGTGTCGTGTCTGACGCTGGCTGCGATGCATGACGGGGCCATTGTCGAGACGATCGAGGGCCTCGAGAAGAATGGTGAGCTTCATCCGCTCCAGAGCGCATTCGTCGAGCACGACGGCTTGCAGTGCGGCTTCTGTACCCCCGGGCAGATCATGTCGGCCGTCGGCTGCATCGCCGAAGGCCATGCGGGCTCGCCGGAGGACATTCGGTTCTGGATGAGCGGCAATATCTGTCGCTGCGGGGCGTATCCCGGGATCGTCGCCGCCGTTGCCGACGCCGCCAAGAGGGTCTGACCATGCTCCCGTTCACGATCGAGAAGGTGACCTCCATCGAGGCCGCCGTCGCCGCCGCATCCTCCGGAGGCCGCCTCATCGCCGGCGGCACGACATTGGTCGATCTCATGCGCGACGAGGTGGAGCAGCCACAGCAGCTCGTCGACATCAACGCGCTTCCGCTGTCCGGTATTCGCGTCGACCGGTCCGACCTCGTCATCGGCGCGCTCGCGCGGATGGCCGACATCGCCGCCCATTCCGATGTTCAGCGTCTTTACCCGCTGATCTCCGAGAGCCTGATCGAGGGCGCCTCGCCGCAACTGCGCAACATGGCCTCGATCGGCGGCAACCTGCTCCAGCGCGTGCGCTGCCCCTACTTTCGGATGCTCGACGCATCCTGCAACAAGCGCAGCCCTGGCTCGGGTTGCGCCGCACGCGACGGCCTGAATGCCGGTCACGCCATTCTCGGCACCAGCGATCACTGCGTGGCGACGCACCCCTCGGACGTTGCGGTCGCGCTGGTCGCGCTCGATGCCACTATGCGGGTCAGGGGGCCGAAGGGCGAGCGCACTTTCCCGGTCGAGGAGCTGTTTCGCTTGCCCGGCGACACTCCCCATCTCGAACACACGCTGCTGCCGGGCGAGCTCATCGTTGAAGTGCGGGTCCCCGAGGGGCCTGATAGCCGCCGGGCGCGCTATCTCAAGGTGCGCGACCGCGCGTCCTACGAATTTGCGCTGGTCTCCGCGGCAGCGGCGCTCGACGTTGTGGACGGCGTGATCCGCGGCGCGCGGCTCGCGGTTGGCGGGGTCGGCACCCGACCTTGGCGCATGCGCGCGGTGGAAGCGGCGCTAATCGGCAAGGTACCGGGCCGGCAGGTGTTTGAGGCGGCCGCCCGATCGGCGTTGGAAGGGGCCCGCCCGCTGTCCGGCAATCATTACAAACTCGAACTCCTGCCGCGGACGATCGTCCGCGCCTTCGAAATGACGGGAGGAATTGCATGACCATCAGCGTCATCGGACAGCCGCTGCCCCGCGTGGATGGCCGTGCCAAGGTCACGGGCTCCGCGCGGTACGCGGCCGATTTTAATCAGCCCGGCCAGGCCTATGCCGTGATCGTCAGCGCCACAATAGGGCTTGGACGAGTGACCGGCGTGGACAGCGCGGCGGTCGAGAAGATGCCGGGCGTTCTCGCCGTCCTCTCGCATCTCAACGCGCCACGCCTGGCGTACCGCCCGCACAAGAGCTACATCGATCCGGCGACGGGCGAGCGGCTGCATGTGCTGCAGGACGACCATGTGCGCTTCCACGGACAGCCGGTGGCGCTCGTCGTTGCCGCAACCATTGCGCAGGCGGAGCGCGCCGCCGCGGCGCTGCGCCTCACCTACAAGGCCGAGCGGCCAATCATCGATTCCGCAGGTCCCGAAGCCCGTCCCATCGTGCCCGAGGCTGGCAAACAGCCGGACGCCCGGCTGCCCGCCGACAAGGCGCGCGGAAGTGCGGATAAGGCCCTGGCCGACGCGCCGGTGAAGGTCGATGAGACCTATGACATCGCGCGCGAGAACCACAATCCGATGGAGCCGCATGCGACGATCGCCAGCTGGAACGGCGACCGCCTGACGCTTTGGAGCAAGAGCCAGTTCGTCGTCAACGAGCAGGCCGAGATCGCGGCGATCTTCGGTCTGTCGCCCGAAAAAGTGACGGTCTTCTGCCCGTTCATCGGCGGGGCCTTCGGGACCTCGCTCAGAACCTGGCCCCATGTGACGCTCGCGGCCATGGCCGCCCGGCACGTGGGGCGCCCGGTGAAGCTCGTCCTAACGCGTAAGCAGATGTTCTTCACCACCGGACATCGGCCGCGCACGGTGCAGAGGATCGCTCTCGGCGCCACGGCGGACGGAACGCTCATCAGCGTGGTGCACGAAGGCACGGGCGAGACCAGTCGCTACGAAGAATTCATGGAAGCTCTGACCTCGGTCACGACGTTCCTCTACTCCTCGCCCAACGTGCGGACGCGCTACCGTCTGGTCCCGCTCGATACCGGAACGCCAAACCACATGCGTGGTCCCGGTGAGGCCAGCGGCGTTTTCGCGCTCGAATGCGCCATGGACGAGTTGGCTTATAAGCTCCGCCTGGATCCGATCGATCTGCGGCGCCGGAACGAGCCGGAGATCGACGAGGGAGAAAACAAGCCCTTCTCCAGCCGATCGCTGATGAAATGCTACGATCTCGGGGCCGAACGGTTCGGCTGGTCGCGCCGTACGCCCGAACCGCGCTCGATGCGCGACGGCCGCCTGCTGATCGGGATGGGAGTAGCCTCGGCAAGCTATCCCGCCTTTCACGCACCGGCCACTGCGCGGGCGCGGCTGCTTCGCGACGGGACAGCCGAGGTCGAGATCGCGGCCAGCGACATGGGTCCGGGCACCTATACGTCGATGACGCAGGTCGCCGCCGAGACTCTCGGGCTCCCTGTCGAAAAGGTGCGCTTCAGCCTTGGTCGCTCGGATTATCCGCCTGCCCCATCCCACGGCGGCTCTTGGACCATGGCCTCGGTGGGCTCCGCGATCCGCGCCGCCTGCATCGCCGTGCGGGAACAGGCCGCGAAGGGCCGGAACGATCGACCGATCGAAGCCACGGCATCGTCTCAGCGCGACCCCGAGGCCGCTGCCAGGTTCTCGATGCATTCATTCGGCGCCGTCTTCGTCGAGGTCGCCGTCGATCCCGACGTCGGCACGATCCGCGTCCGCCGCGCGGTCGGCGCCTATGGCATCGGCCGCGTCGTCAACCCGCGTCTCGCCCACAGCCAATGCACCGGCGGCATGGTCGGCGGCATCGGTATGGCGCTGATGGAGCGCACCGTTCTCGACGCGCGCGACGGCCGGCCGGTCAACGCTCACATGGCCGACTACCTGATGCCCGTCAACCTGGACATTCCCCAGATCGAAGCGCACTTCGTCGAGGAGGCTGATCCGCACGTCAATGAACTCGGGGTCAAGGGTCTCGGCGAAATCGCCCTGGTCGGTATCGCCCCCGCGATCGCAAACGCCGTCTTTCATGCGACCGGCAAGCGCGTCCGCACCCTGCCGATCCGGATCGAAGACGTGCTGACCGCTTAGCGCTGTAAAGAGGGCGGCATACGCCACTCCTGGGCATGTGGTTGTGCTGCATCGAAGAGGCTGACGTACCCACCCTACTCCACCAGCAGCACGTCGACGGCGACGCCGAGCTTCTGCTTGGGCGAGCCGACGATGATGCCGTCGACCGGCGAGACGTCGGAAAAATCGCGCCCCATTGCGAGCACGATGTGATCGTTGCCGATGAGGAGATCGTTGGTCGGATCGAGATCGACCCAGCCAAGCTCGGCCCCGCACCAGAGAGACACCCAGGCATGGGTGGCGTCGGCCCCTTGCAGCCGCGGCTGGCCCGGCGGCGGAATGGTGCGCAGATAGCCGCTGACATAGGCCGCCGGCAGGCCGAGCCCGCGCAGCCCGGCAATCATGACATGCGCAAAGTCCTGGCAGACGCCGTGACGCTTGTCGAAGACTTCGTCGAGCGGCGTCGAGATCACGGTCGCCTTCGGATCGTAGCGGAATTCGCCGCGGATGCGTCGCATCAGGTCGACGGCGCCGGTGAGGATGCCCACGCCGGGCGGAAAGCTCACCCCGGCATAGGCGCTGACCGGGCGCAGCACCGGCACCAGGGGGCTGGCAAAGACATAACCGACCGGCGAGGACGGCCCGAGGCTGGTGGCTTCGAACGCGATGTCGCGGACGCTCTCCCAGGGCGGGCTGACCGCATCGCGCGCCGGCGGTCGGCGCGAGATCGAAACCCGCGAGCGCGAGTCGATGCGCAGATTGCGATGCGCGGCTTCGATCGTCACGCTCTCGGTCAGCGTGCCGAAGAAGTCGCGCCGCACATTGCGCTCGGCCGGGCGCGGTTGGATCTCGACCTCGTGCGAGATCAGCTCCTGGCCGACGCCGATTCTGGGCTCCAGCCGCAGCGTGCAGCGGGCGAAGCTGACGGGATTCTCGTACTCGTAGGTGGTGACGTGACGGATGTCGTAGATCACGCCAGCCCCGTCAACTTTTCCGGCCGGCTGGCATTGGGACCGTGCGGGAAGTAGTGCTGCCCGATCGCCTCGCCGAGGCTGAGCAGATCCTGCTCCAGGGCGAACAGCGTCTTGACCTCGAGCTTCTCGGCCTCGGCGGTCGCGAGCATCGCCTGCATCGCCACGGCGAGACGCTGCGGTTTCTCGATCAGGCCATGCTCCTTCAGGCTCGGCAGCGCCGCAATGTGCTCGTTCAGCGTCGTCACCTGAAACGCCACCGAACGCGGATTGTAGCCGTCGAGCACCGCGAGGTCGCGCACCGGGGCCAGAATGGGCGCCAGCAGATAACGCGAGCGGTAGGTGATCTGGCAATCCACGAGCGTCAGCAGGATGTCGAGATCCTCGTCGCCGGCCTCGTCATAGGCGAACTGGCGGGTGAAGCGCGTGGTGTTGATGGCGCGCTCGATGCGGCGGCCGATGTCGAGGAAGCGCCAGCCCGCGGCGCGATTCATATTCTCCTGCGCGAGCCCTGCGAAGCTCGCCAGCTCCTGCAAGGTCAGCTCGGCGGCGCTCAGCACGCTGTCGTCGTCCTCCACCTCGATGGCGAGGCGCTCGGCCATCTCGGTGATCACCTGCCAGGCATCGGGCGACAGCCGCTCGCGCAAGGAGGTCGCCGTGCGCTGCGCCGCCCTCACCAGCGACAGGGCCGAGCCGAAACGCTCCGCGCCCTGCAGCGCTTCGGCGACGATACGCCCCGCGGCCGTGCGCGAGGATTGCGAGACCGCGCCCCAGGCGACAAGGAGGCGCTGGATGCGTTCGGCCGATTGCACCGAGGCCGCCGTGCCCTTGTTCGGCCCGCTCGGCGAGCCCAAAGCGCGCACCAGCCGCAGCGTCGCCTCGGCGCGCTCGAGATAGCGGCCGAGCCAGAACAGATTGTCGGCGGCGCGGCTCGGCAGCACGCCAGCGATGCGGCGGATGCGCACCTTGTCGGTCGCCGGCAGGAGCGTCGCGGTCGCGACCTGCTTGTCGGAGACGACCCAGACGTCGGCGGCGCGCGCGCCGTCGCCCATCGACACCGCGCGCGCGTCCGGCTGCTCGGCGATGCGGCAGAAGCCGCCGGGCATGATGGCCCAGCCGTCCGGCGTGGCGGCGGCGAACACGCGCAGCACGAAGGGGCGCGGCGTGAGCTGCCCGTGCTCCCACACCGGCATGGTCGAGAGCCGCACCACCTCCTGGCCGACATAGTCCATGCCGCGCGCGCTGATCGCATCGATCAGGCGCTGCCGTCCGCTGGCGTCGAGCTCGCTCGCGAGCACCGGACCATTGCTGTCGAAACCGGGAACGCCGCGCCGATAGGCGCCTTCGATCGCGACCTCGTCGAGCCGCGCCAGCACCTCGTCGCGCGCCACGCGCTGGCCGCACCACCAGGTCGCGATGTGCGGCATCTTCAGGTCTTCGCCGAGCAGGCGGCGGCTCAGGGCCGGCAGGAAGCCGAGCAGCGCCCGCGCCTCCAAAACGCCCGAGCCCGGCATGTTGGCGACGACGACGCCGTCCTTGCGCAGCACGTCGATCAGGCCGGGCACACCGAGCCGGGAGGAGGCATCGAGCTCGAGCGGGTCGAGCGAGTTGGAATCGACCCGGCGCAAGAGCACATCCAGCCGCTTCAGGCCGGCGACGGTGCGGATGTGGACGCGGTCGTCGCTGACCGCGAGATCGTCGCCCTCGACCAGCAGGAAGCCGAGATAGCGCGCCAGCGTCGCGTGCTCGAAATAGGTCTCGCTGAAGCTGCCGGGGGTGAGCACGCCGATCCTGGGCTCGTCGCGATCGGCGCGCGCGCGCAAGCTGTCGCGGAACGCCTCGAAGAACGGCGCGACGCGCGGCACGTTCATCGACTTGTAGAGATCGGAGAAGGCGCGCGACAGCACCAGGCGGTTCTCCAGCGCGTAGCCCGCACCCGATGGCGCCTGGGTGCGGTCGCCGAGCACCCACCAGCGGCCGTCGGGCCCGCGGCCGACATCGGCGGCATAGATCGAGAGATAACGTCCGCCGGGCGGCGGCACGCCGCAGACCGGACGGAGATATTCGGGACTGCCGGCGATCGCCGCGGCCGGGAGCGCGCCTTCGGCCACGAGGCGCCCCTCGCCATAAATGTCGCGCAGCACGCGCTCGAGCAGCTCGGCGCGCTGGGTGATGCCGGCGCAAAGCTGCTGCCAGTCGGCCTCGTCGATCAAAAGCGGCAGATGGCTGATCGACCAGGGCCGGTCGGCGCTATCGCCGGGCGCGCGGTAGGTGACGCCGGCCTCGCGGAGATGGCGATCGGCCATGCCGAAGCGGCGCTCGATCTCGTCGGGCGCCAGCGCGCCGAAGGCGTCGAAGAAGCGGCTCCAGACCGCGCGCGGCGCACCGTCGGGCCCCAGGAACTCGTCGGGGATGCCGGGCAGGCGGCTATAGTCGCGGACCCACTGCGCAATCCGCTGCTGGGCATTTGCCCTGCCCGCCTGGTCGTTGTCTTCGGCTGCGCCCTCGCCCATGGGCCTTTCCCTCCCCCACCATCATACTCATTGCAGGAGCGGGGTCCGCAAGTCGAGGGTCAGCGGAAATTCATTTGTGCGTTCCTCGGGCGGCGGCTGCATCGGACCCGGGGTGTGGCCGTGGTCCTGGAAGCGCGCCAGCCGCCGGGCCTCGGCCTCGTAGGTATTGACCGGCTTGGTGTCGTAGTTGCGCCCGCCAGGATGGGCGACGTGGTAGACGCAGCCGCCGAGCGAGCGGCCGTTCCAGGTATCGATCAGGTCAAAGGTCAGCGGCGCGTGCACGGGGATGGTCGGGTGCAGGCCGGAGGCCGGCTGCCAGGCCTTGAAGCGGACGGCAGCCACAGCCTCGCCGGAGCGGCCGGTCGGGGTCATCGGCAGGCGGCGGCCGTTGCAGGTGACGACATGGCGGCCCTCGACGAAGCCTTCGGCCTTGACCTGGAGCCGCTCGACCGAGCTATCGACATAGCGCACGGTGCCGCCGGCCGAGCCCTCCTCACCGAGCACGTGCCAGGGCTCCAGCGCCTGCCGCAGCTCCAGCGTCACGCCGCCATGGTGGATGCGGCCGAAAGCGGGAAAGCGGAATTCGAGCTGGGCCAGATACCATTCCGGCTCGAACGGATAGCCCGATTGCTTGAGCTCGCCGAGCACATCGAGAAAATCTTCCCAGATGAAATGCGGCAGCATGAAGCGGTCGTGCAGCGCGGTGCCCCAGCGCACGAACTTGCCGCTCAGCGGCTCACGCCAGAACTTTGCGATCAGCGCACGGATCAGGAGCTGCTGCGCCAGCGACATGCGTGGATCCGGCGGCATTTCGAGCGCGCGGAATTCGACGAGGCCGAGCCGGCCCGTGGGTCCTTCCGGCGAATAGAGCTTGTCGATGCAGATCTCGGCGCGGTGGGTGTTACCGGTGATGTCGACCAATAGATGCCGGAACAGCCGGTCCACCAGCCAGAGCGGCGTCTGGTAGCTGGGCGGCGGCACGTGCGAGAGCGCGATCTCGAGCTCGTAGATGCTGTCGTGGCGCGCCTCGTCGATGCGCGGCGCCTGGCTGGTCGGGCCGATAAAAAGACCGGAGAAGAAATAGGACAGCGCCGGATGGCGCTGCCAATACAGCACCAGGCTCTTCAGAAGATCGGGCCGGCGCAGGAACGGCGAGTCCTGCGGTGAGGAGCCGCCGACCACGACGTGATTGCCGCCCCCGGTGCCGGTGTGACGGCCGTCGACCAGGAAACGGTTGGCGCCGAGGCGGACCTTGGCCGCATCCTCGTAGAGGCCGGTGGTGATCTCGACCGCATCGCGCCAGCTCTTGGCCGGCTGGATGTTGATCTCGATGACACCGGGGTCGGGCGTCACCTTGATCATCTCGATCCGCGGATCGAACGGCGGCGGATAACCCTCGACATGGACCGGAAGCTGCATCTCCTCGGCGGTGTCCTCGAGCGCCGAGATCAGCTCGAGATAATCCTCGATGCGCTCGACCGGCGGCATGAAGGCGCAGATTACGCCGTCGCGGATCTCCACGGCCATCGCCGTGCGCACGGGTATAGCGGTGTTGAGATGCTCGGGGGCCGTACGCGGCGGCGATGGCGGACGCGCCATGCGGGTGAACACCGGCAGCCTGCCCCGCGGCTCCATCGGGTCCTGCTCGACGATGTAGGGATATTGGTTGGGCGGGACGTGACCGAGCGAGCCGATCGGCAGGCGCAGGCCGAGCGGTGAATCGCCCGGCGTCAGGAACAGATGATTGCGCCGCAGCGGCCAGCGTTCGCTGCGCCAGCGCGGCGGCGCATTCCAGCGCTGGATCGGCAGCACGAAGCCGCGCGGCGTATTCAGACCCTGATCGAACACCCGCGCCATCCGTGCGCGCGCTTCGGGATCGGACAGCTTTGAATCGGTGGGATCGACGTTGACCGGAAGCTCCGCTTCCTTCTGCAGCCAATAGGCGGGATCCTCATAGGCCGGCATGATGTAGCCGAGGTCGACGCCGAGCCGCGCCGCCGTGCCTTCCATGAAGGCCTCGGCATCCTTGACCTCCGGTCTCCTGGGCTTCTCGATTCTGGCGATGAGGTCGGCGTTCTTCCAGATCGGCACGCCGTCCTTGCGCCAATAGAGGCCGAAGGCCCAGCGCGGCAGGCTCTCGCCCGGATACCATTTGCCCTGGCCGTAATGCAGCAGCCCGCCCGGCGCGAAGCGCGTGCGCAGGCGGCGGATCAGATCGTCGCCGAGCGTGCGCTTGGTCGGACCGACGGCCTCCGTGTTCCACTCGCCGGCCTCGAGATCGTCGACCGAGACGAAGGTCGGCTCGCCGCCCATGGTGAGGCGCACGTCCGCGCTGGCGAGATCGCCATCGACCTGCTCGCCGAGATCGTCGAGGCGCGCCCAGGATTCGTCGGAGAACGGCTTTGTGATGCGCGGCGCCTCGCGGATGCGCCTCACGCTCATGTCGAAGGAAAACTCGACCTCGGCAAAGCCGGCCCCACCAGAGATCGGCGCCGCCGAACGGTAGTGCGGCGTGGCTGCGACCGGGATGTGCCCCTCGCCTGCGAGCATGCCCGAGGTCGCGTCGAATCCGATCCACCCCGCGCCGGGCAGATAGACCTCGGCCCAGGCGTGCAGATCGGTAAAATCGTTCTCGACTTCCGGCGGCCCCTCGATCGGATCGATGTCGGGACGGATCTGGACCAGATAGCCCGAGACGAAGCGGGCGGCGAGCCCGAGATGGCGCAAGGTCTGGATCAAGAGCCAGGCGGAGTCGCGGCATGAGCCTGCGCCGGAGACAAGCGTCTCCTCCGGCGTCTGCACGCCCGGCTCCATGCGGATGATGTAGCGGACCTTCTTCTGGATCTCGCGATTGAGGTCGACCAGGAAATTGACCGTGTTCGGGGCTTCGTGCGGGATCGAATCGAGGAACTTGGCGAACAGGCGATCGGGCTTGATGGTCTCGAGATACGGCGCGAGCTCCGTCTTCAGATCCTTGGGATAGTCGAACGGGAAGCTGTCGGCATAGGGCTCGACGAAGAAGTCGAACGGGTTGACCACCGTCATCTGCGCCGTGAAGTCGACCTCGAATTTCAGCTCGGTGGTCTTCTCCGGAAAGACGTAGCGCGCCAGCCAGTTGCCCTGCGGGTCCTGCTGCCAGTTCACGAAATGATTGGAAGGCGTGACCTTGAGCGAATAGCTCAGGATCGGCGTGCGCGTATGCGGCGCCGGTCGCAGCCGGATGGTCTGCGGGCCAAGGTCGATCGGGCGGTCGTATTTGTAATGCGTGACATGGTGTAGCGCGACGTAGATCGACACGGGTTGCGGTGCTCCAGCAGCTTTTTTGAGCAGAACACCTGAGGTGAACGCGATCAAGCACTAACAACGGGCACGGGGTGCCTAGGTAAGGTGCGGGGCGGGTGATGGTGATTGTTATTGGGCCGCGCCGGCGAGGCTCTTCCCTTCTCCCCTTGTGAAAAGGTGGCGCGAAGCGCCGGATGAGGGGTCTCTCTCAACCCGCAAAACCGCTCGTGAGGATAGAGACCCCTCACCCGGCTTCGCTTTCAGCGAAGCCACCCTCTCCCACAAGGGGAGAGGGTTTGAAAGCCCTACGCCGCCGAGGTCAGCCTTTGCAGGAATTGGGTCACTTCGCGGCGGAGCGTCTCGACTTCGCCGTGGACGCGTTCGGAGGCGTGGTTGACGCGTGCAGCGACGCGGCCGGTGTCGGCGGCGGCCTCGCTGATGCCCGTCACGTTGGAGGAGACCTGCGAGGTGCCGGCGGAGGCTTCGTGAACGTTGCGGGCGATCTCGCCTCGCCGCGCCCTGCTGCTCGATCGAGGCGGCAATCGAGGCAGTGATGCCGTTGATCTCGGCGATGGTCTGCGCGATCGCCTCGACGGCCGCGACCGAATTGGTGGTCGATTGCTGCATCTCGCCAACCTTGGCGCTGATCTCTTCGGTCGCCTTGGCGGTCTGGTTGGCGAGGCTCTTGACCTCGGAGGCCACCACCGCGAAGCCGCGGCCGGCGTCCCCTGCCCGCGCCGCCTCGATGGTGGCGTTGAGCGCGAGCAGGTTGGTCTGCGAGGCGATCTCGCTGATAAGCTTGACGACGTCGCCGATCTGCATCGCGGCGTCCGCAAGGCTCCGGATCTCGCTGCCGGCGCGATTGGCTTCGTTCACCGCCCGTCCCGTGCTCGCGGTCGAGCCGGCCACTTGGCGATTGATCTCGGCGATCGACGATGCGAGCTGCTCGGCGGCGCTGGCGACAGTGGCGACGTTGCGCGAGGCCTGGTCGGACGCGGAGAGCACGCCGGAGGTTTGCAGGCTGGTCTTCTCCGCCGCCGCCGCCATCTGGCCGGCATCGGATTCGAGATCGGTCGCGGCGCCCATCAGCGTGCCCGCAACCTGATCGAGATGCGTGCCGAACCGCCTGGCGAGGTCCGCGATCTCGACGACGCGGCGGCCGAGACTGTCGGTGCCGGCATTGATGACGGTCGCCGAGCGGCGGAACGAGCCGGGCAATCCGCGCGCCAGGATCTTGCGGAAATACTTGCCGCGGCTGGCATACTCCATCGACGCCGAAGCTTCGCGCTGGAACGCATCGGTAATGTCGAGCATGTCGTTGACCGATCTCTGGATGGCGCCGATCCGCCCGGCCTGCCGCTCACTGAGGATGCGCGCCTCGAGATCGCCGCCCGCCGCCTTGCGGCACACAGCGGCGACCTCGTCGACGGCAACCGCGGTGCGGTGCTGGCACCAGACGGCATAGCCGGAGAGCGCGATCGTCGCGCCGAGAGAAGCGGCACTCGCGATCCCGGTCATGCCGAGAAGCGAGAGAACGAACGCAAGGACGGCAAGACCACACGCGAGCGCGGTTGCTCCCTGCGCCTTAGAGAGAGAGCACAAATTCATCGTAACCGACACCCTGTTGCTTGAGCAGCCCGACCATCGCCTCGAAGCTCGCCTGCATGCCCTCCTTGGCGTTGGCATGCCGCGCCTCCTCAGTGCACAGCGTCTTGTAGATCGGCTTGATGCGCTCGATCTGCGCGGGATCCGGCTTGCGACGGTTGGAGTGATAGCCGACGATGTTGCCGCGCTCGTCGAATGTCGGCGTGACGTGGGCGAATACCCAATAGTGACTGCCGTCCTTCGCCAGGTTGACGACGTAGGCGAAGATCTCCTGCTTGGACTGCAGCGTGTCCCAGAGCAGCTTGAAGACGGCGCGCGGCATGTCGGGATGGCGGATCAGGCTGTGGGGCGCGCCCATCAGCTCCTTCCACGAGTACTTCGCCATGCGGATGAAGACGTCGTTGGCGTAGGTGATGCGGCCTTTGAGATCGGTCTTCGATACGATCAGCTCCTCCTCACCGAGGAGATTTTCCACCCCAGTGGGACGTATCGCTTGCATCGGCTCGATCCTCAAATCACGCCGGCCCCACCACGCTGTGAAGCCGCATCGCCTCCTGTCTACGGCAACAGTGTTAACCAGGTGTAAGCCGGGAACTTCTCACGGGAGGCGCCCACCTCCGTATCATTACTTAGCGAACGGCCGTTGCATTTCGGATCGCCACACGCGCTCCGATTCCGGTTGCGATCATCGGATACCGGCGGCGCTTGATGGGTTGCGCGGCGATGCTCGCGCGACTACATCGTCGCGCCGAGCACCCAGGGCGCGAACTCGGCGCCGCCGAAATCGAAGCTCTCGCTCTTGGTCGGCTGGCCCGAGGCGGTCTTGAGGATGAGATCGAAGATGCGCTGGCCGCATTGTTCGACGCTCTCCTCGCCTTCGAGGATGGTGCCGCAATTGACGTCCATGTCCTCTTCCATGCGCCTGTACATGGGCGTGTTGGTGGCGAGCTTGATCGACGGCGCCGGCTTGCAGCCGAACACACTGCCGCGGCCCGTGGTGAAGCAGACGAGGTTGGCACCTCCTGCGACCTGCCCGGTCGCGGCCACGGGGTCGTAGCCGGGCGTGTCCATGAACACGAACCCCTTCTTGGTGACGGGCTCGGCGTAGCGCAGCACCTCGACGAGGTTGGTGGTGCCGGCCTTGGCCATCGCGCCGAGCGACTTCTCCAGGATGGTGGTGAGGCCGCCGGCCTTGTTGCCGGGGCTCGGATTGGCGTTCATCTCGGCGCCTTCACGTGCGGTGTACTCGTCCCACCAGCGCATCAGGTCGACCAGCTTCTCGCCGACCTCGCGGCTGACGGCGCGGCGCGTTAGCAGGTGCTCGGCGCCGTAGGTCTCCGGCGTCTCCGACAGGATCACGGTGCCGCCATGACGGACGATGAGATCGCTGGCAGCGCCGAGCGCCGGATTGGCTGACACGCCGGAATAGCCGTCGGAGCCGCCGCATTGCAGCGCCACGGTGAGCTCGCTTGCCGGCACCGTCTCACGCTTGACCTTGTCGGCATCGGCGAGCGCCTCGCGCACGAAGGCGATGCCCGCCTCCACCGTCTTGCGGGTGCCGCCGACCTCCTGGATATCCATCGCGCGCAGGCGTCCCGCGAGCTTCTGCTCTTCCATCAGGCCGCCGATCTGGTTCACTTCGCAGCCGAGGCCGAGCACGATGACGTGCGAGAAATTGACGTGCCGTGCATAGCCGCCAAGCGTGCGGCGAAGCAGCGCCAGCGGCTCGTTCTGCGTCATGCCGCAGCCGGTCTTGTGGGTCAGTGCGACCACGCCGTCGACATTGGGGAAGTCGGCCAGCGGATTGTCGCCGGTGAAGGGGTTCTTCTTGAAGACGTCGGCGACGAGGCTGGCGACATGGGCGCTGCAATTCACCGAGGTGAGGATGCCGATATAGTTGCGCGTGGCAACGCGGCCGTCCGGGCGGCGGATGCCTTCGAAGGTCGCCGGCAGGTCGAAATTCGGCGTTGGCTTGACGTCGGCGCAATAGGCGTAGTCCTTGGCGAAATCGCCCATGCCGCAGTTCTGCGTGTGCACGTGCTGGCCCGGCGCGATCGCCTGGGTGGCAAAGCCGATGATCTGGCCGTAGCGCTTGACCGGCTCGCCCACCGCGATCGGCTTGATCGCGACCTTGTGGCCGGAGGGGATGCGATCGACCGTGGTCACGCCCTCTGCCACCAATGTCCCCGGCGGCAGGCTGGCGCGCGCGATCACCACGCCATCATCGGGATGCAGGCGGATGACGGGACTGATGGTCATGGGAGTCTCCTTCGGAGGCGAATAGCGAATGGCGAGTGGCGAATGGAAAAGGGAGTAGCCCTATTCGCTACTCCCCATTCGCCGTTCGCGAGTTTATCAGGCCTTGCCGCCCGAATCCTTGCGGGTGGCGTTCACCTGCATCTTGGCGTAGGTCGTCATCAGGCCGACTTCATTGGACAGCGTCACCAGCTTGAAGCCCATGTTGATCGCGCGCGCCGCGCCTTCGGCGCCGCTGCAATGGATGCCCGGGTTGAGGCCGCGCTTGCCGCACTCCTTGATGATCTTCTCGTAGATCGCGAGAATCTCGGGCTCGCTGCGGTCGAGCTTGGGCTCGAGGCCATAGGAAAAGCCGAGATCGGACGGGCCGATATAGACGCCGTCGATGCCTTCGACGTCGAGGATCGCTTCCATGTTCTCGACGGCGGTCCGCGTCTCCATCATCGGCAGCAGCACGATCTCGTCGTTGGCCGTCTTCTGATAGGAGCCGGCGGTGCCGTACATGCCGGCGCGGATCGGGCCGTTGGAGCGCACGCCCTTGGGCGGATATTTCGAATAGGAGACCAGGTTCCGGGCTTCCTGCGGCGTGTTGACCATCGGGCAGATCACGCCATAGGCGCCGCCATCGAGCACCTTGCCGATGATGCCGGGCTCATTCCAGGGCACGCGGACCATCGGGGTGACCGGATGCTTGTCCATGGCCTGGAAGCACTGCACCATCGAGAGATAGTCCTGCACGCCATGCTGCATGTCGACCGTGACGCTGTCGAAGCCGCATTGCGCAACCATCTCGGCCGAGAAGCCGGAGGGAATGGCAAGCCACGCGTTGACGACCGCCTTGCCCGACTTCCAGATCTCTTTGACTTTATTGGCCACGTTGCCTTTCCTTCCCTGTTGCTCTCACTTCGCCGCGGATCGGGTTGGGCCGCACTTTGAGCGAAAAAAAGCGTCAATGTCCATGGCTCTCGCCGCGCACGCACGCATATCAGGGTTCATCCCTCCGCGAGGGTATCATCGGTGCTGCCGAGCCCCGCAAGGCTCCGTTCGAGTTCGCCGAGCATCTCCTGCAATTCGGCGAGCTTGCGGGCGCCGAAGCGCCGCGTGATTTCGGCATAGATCGCTTCCGACGTCGGCGCGACCGACGCCATCAGCTTGAGCCCCTCCTTCGAGATCGAGACCATGCTGCGGCGCTGGTCGGCTTTCGCCGTCTTGCGCTCGATCAGGTTGCGCGCCTCGAGGTCTCGCAGGATGCGCGACAGGCTCGGCCCGAGCAGGAACGCGGTGCGCGCGAGTTCCGTGACCTCGACCACCTCAATCGCCGCCAGTGCGCGCAGGATGCGCCATTGCTGCTCGGTCAGGCCGTGCTCGCGCAGCGAGGGACGAAACTGCCGCATCACAGCTTCCCGGGCCCGCAGCAGCGACATCGGCAGCGAACGCGAGAAATCGCGCATCGGCACCTGGCGCGTAGCAGGCGGGTGACCGTTGACGGGATCGGCGGATTTCTTCGTCATGACGCCCTTTCAAGCCGCAAAACGTTTGCAGTGCAGCAAGCCGAATTTGTGTTTGACGCATTCACTTAACATGTTAAGTATCTCGCGGCACCACGATTTGTAAGATCACAAATGGCGCTTTCCAACGACGATATCCAAGCTTGTGCGAGGCGTCTGCACCAGGCGGAGAAGACCCGCACGCAGATCCGGCAGCTCTCGCAGGACTTCCCGGACATCAGCATCGCGGAGGCCTACGCGATTCAGAAGGCCTGGGTCGACGTCAAGATCGCCGAGGGGCGCGTGGTCAAAGGCCACAAGATCGGCCTGACCTCGAAGGCGATGCAGAGCGCGCTTGGCATCGACGAGCCGGATTCCGGCGTGCTGCTCGACGACATGTTCTTCGCCGATGGCGGATTGGTGCCGACCGAGCACTTCATCGCGACGCGCGTCGAGGCCGAGCTCGCCTTCGTCATGAGCAAGCGCCTTTCTGGGCCCGACTGCACGCTATTCGACGTGCTCAACGCCACCGACTTCGTGGTGCCGGCGCTGGAGATTTTGGATACACGGATCGAGCGCGTCGATCCCAAGACCAAGGCGACGCGAAAGATCTTCGACACCATCGCCGACAATGCGGCGAATGCCGGCATCGTGCTCGGGGGGCGGCCGATCCGCCCGCTGGATGCTGACCTGCGCTGGATCGGAGCGCTGTGCTTCAAGAACGGCCAGCTGGAAGAGACCGGCCTTGCCGCCGGCGTGCTCAACCATCCCGCGACTGCCGTCGCCTGGCTCGCCAACAAGATCGCCCCGCTTGGGCTGGCGCTCGAGCCGGGCCAGGTCGTGCTCGCCGGCTCGTTCATCCGTCCGATCGAGACCCGCAAGGGCGACACAATCCAGGCCGATTATGGCGCCTATGGCTCGGTCAGCTGCTACTTCGCCTGACGACAGGGAGTGAAACCGCGATGCCGCATTTCACCATCGAATATTCGGCCAATCTCGACGGCCGCCTCGACATCGCCGCGGTGTGCGAGGTCGTGCGCAAGGCAGCTAGCGAGACCGGTATCTTCCCGCTCGGCGGCATCCGCGTTCGTGCCATCCGCTGCGAGCACTATGCGATTGCGGACGCAAAGCAGGATTACGGCTTTCTCGACATGGTGCTGCGCATCGGCGAGGGCCGCGACCTGCCTACCCGCCAGAAGGCCGGCGAGCACGTCTTCCAGGCGCTCTCAAGACATCTCGATCCCGTCTTCGCCGCCAGCAAGTTCGCCCTGTCGTTCGACATGCAGATCAACGACAAGGACACCAGCTGGAAGCGCAACAACATTCACGACGCCCTGAAAGCGGAGGCCGCTCATGGATAAGCCCACGCCGAAAGCCGATCTGTTCCAGGCCAACCGTGACCGCCTCGCGCCGCTTTTGAAGACTCTGCGCGCGGACGGCATCGGTCACATGATCGACGGAAAGACCGTCGCCTCGATCTCCGGCGAGACGTTCGAGACCAGGTCGCCGGTCGATGGTGCCGTGCTCGCCAGTGTCGCGCGGGGCAAGGCCGAGGATATCGACGCGGCGGCGACTGCGGCTGCGCTCGCCTTCAAGTCCTGGCGCGACATGGGTCCGGCCATGCGGAAGAAGCTGCTGCATCGGGTGGCCGACGCCATCGAGGACAACGCCGACGACATCGCCGTGCTCGAATGCATCGACACCGGCCAGGCCTATCGCTTCATGGCCAAGGCCGCGATCCGCGCCGCCGAGAATTTCCGCTTCTTCGCCGACAAATGCGCTGAGGCGCGCGACGGCCTCAACACGCCGAGCGATGAGCATTGGAACGTCTCCACGCGGGTGCCGATCGGCCCGGTCGGCGTGATCACGCCATGGAATACGCCATTCATGCTCTCGACCTGGAAAATCGCCCCGGCGCTTGCGGCCGGCTGCACGGTCGTGCACAAGCCGGCCGAATGGTCGCCGGTGACGGCCTCCATTCTCGCCAGGCTCGTCAAGGAAGCCGGCGTCCCCGACGGCGTGCTCAACACCGTGCACGGTTTCGGCGAGGAAGCGGGCAAGGCGCTGACCGAGCATCCCGCCATCAAGGCAATCGGCTTCGTCGGCGAGAGCGCGACCGGCTCGGCCATCATGATGCAGGGCGCGCCCACGCTGAAACGCGTGCATTTCGAACTCGGCGGCAAGAATCCGGTGATCGTGTTCGACGATGCCGATCTCGACCGCGCGCTCGATGCCGTCGTGTTCATGATCTACTCGCTCAACGGCGAGCGCTGCACCTCTTCCAGCCGCCTGCTGATCCAGCAGAGCATCGCGAAAGAATTCGTGGAGAAGCTGACGGCGCGGGTGAAGGCGCTCAAGGTCGGCCATCCCCTCGATCCCGCCACCGAGATCGGCCCGCTGATCCACGAGCGGCACTTGGCAAAGGTCTGCTCGTATTTCGACGTGGCGCGCCAGGACGGCGCGACGATCGCGGTCGGCGGCAAGGCCTATGACGGGCCCGGCGGCGGGCATTATGTCGAGCCGACACTGGTGACCGGGGCGCACGGCAAGATGCGGGTGGCGCAGGAGGAGGTGTTCGGGCCGTTCCTCACCGTGCTGCCGTTCCGCGACGAGGCGGACGCGGTCGAGATCGCCAACGACATCCGTTACGGTCTGACCGGCTATGTCTGGACCAATGACATGGGACGCGCGCTGCGCGTTGCCGATGCGCTGGAGGCCGGCATGATCTGGCTGAACTCGGAGAATGTCCGCCACCTGCCGACGCCGTTCGGCGGCATGAAGGCTTCAGGCATCGGGCGCGACGGCGGCGATTATTCGTTCGACTTCTACATGGAAACCAAGCACGTCTCGCTGGCGCGGGGCACGCACAAGATTCAGAAGCTGGGAATTTAGCGGCGGTGTCATTCCGGGGCGGCTCGAAGAGCCGAACCCGGAATCCATCGAGCAGCAGAGTTGGTGGATGAATGGATTCCGGGTTCGTGCTTCGCACGCCCCGGAATGACGAAGCCGAGAGAGGGGAAACGCACATGCCGGTACCGCAACACGTCTTCGAGCCGCCGTTCAACATCATTCGCTCGAGCCACGCCGTGCTCGACGTCACCGATTTGAAGCTGAGCCGCGAGTTCTACGAAAGCATGGTCGGCCTGCATGTCGAGGACGCGGACGACGAGGTCGTGTACCTGCGCGCGGCCGAGGAGCACCAGCATCACTCCCTGGTGCTACGGAAAGCCGCCGCGCCGGCTTGCGCCCGGCTCGGCTTCAAGGTCGGCAACGACAAAGATCTCGACAAGGCCGCCGCGTTCCTGTCCGAGAACGGCCTCGCCTACGCCTTCGTCGACCAGCCGTTCCAGGGCCGCACGCTGCAATTCACCGATCCCTTTGGCTTTAGAATCGAGCTCTACGCGGCGATGGAGCGGCGGCCGCATCTCTTGCGCCGCTACGACCTCTATCGGGGCTGCCACCCGCAGCGGCTCGACCATTTCAACGTCTTCGCCGCCGAAGTGCAGGACACCATGGAATTCTACGCCCGGCTCGGCTTTCGCCTCACCGAATATGCCGAGGAAGACGGGCCGGACGGGCGCATCGCCGCGGCCTGGATGCATCGCAAGGGCAATGTCCACGATTTCGCCATCACCAACGGCAAGGGCCCGCGCCTGCACCACTTCGCCTATTGGACGCCAACGGCGATGAACATCATCCATCTCTGCGACGTCATGGCTTCGCAGGGCTTCGTGAAGAGCATCGAACGCGGGCCCGGACGCCATGGCATCTCGAACGCGTTCTTCCTCTATGTGCGCGATCCCGACGGACACCGCCTCGAGCTCTACACCAGCGATTATTTCACCGGGGACCACGACCACGAGCCGCTGCGCTGGTCGCTGCGCGATCCGCGCCGTCAGACGCTGTGGGGCGCCCCTGCCCCGCGTTCCTGGTTCGAGCAGGGCTCGCCGTTCACGGGGCAGGCCGTGCGCGAGCCGAAATTCGTGGCCGATGTGCTGGTGGCGGATTGATGAAGCTGCCTCGTCTCGCCACCTATTCCGTCAAGGGTGATGTCAGCTATGGCGCCGTCCTGGAGGGCGGCATCGTCAATCTCTCCGCGCGTCACGCCAGAGACTATCCCACGCTGCGCGAGGTGATCGCTGCGGGCAAGCTGATCAGCTTTGCCGAAGAGGCCGCCGGCCGCAAACCGGATCACGCGCTCACTGAGATCACCTGGCTGCCGCCGGTCCCGGCGCCGGAGAAGATCATCTGCATCGGCGTCAACTATCCCGACCGCAATGCCGAGTACAAGGACGGCCAGGAGGCGCCGAAATATCCGAGCATGTTCATGCGCTCGCCCCGCTCCTTCGTCGGCCACGACACGCCGCTGGTGCGCCCGCGCGCCTCCGCGCAGCTCGACTATGAGGGCGAGATCGTGCTGGTGATCGGCAAGCCAGGCCGGCATATCCCCGAAAGCACAGCGCTCGATCACATCGCGGCGCTGACACTGTGCAACGAGGGCTCGGTGCGCGACTGGCTGCGCCACGCCAAGTTCAACGTGACGCAAGGCAAGAACTTCGATTCCAGCGGCAGCCTCGGCCCGTGGCTCGTGCCCTACACGCGGGAATCGCAGGTCGCCGACATCAGGCTCACCACGCATGTCAACGGCGAGCTCAGACAGGATGATCGCACCAGCCGGCTGATGTTTTCGTTCCGCTATCTCCTGAACTATATCTCGACCTTCGCAAGCCTCGTCCCCGGCGATATCATCGTCACGGGCACGCCGACCGGCGCGGGTGCGCGGTTCGATCCGCCGCGATATCTGAAGCCCGGCGACATCGTCGAGGTCGAGGCCGAGGGGATCGGACGCTTGCGCAACGGCGTGATCGACGAAGCCTGAACAACAAGCGAAGTGGAAGAGCCAAATGACCAGCCTCACCGGCGGCGAAGCGATCGTAAGCGGGCTTGTCGCCCACGGCGTCGACACCGTGTTCGGCCTGCCCGGCGCGCAGGTCTACGGCCTGTTCGACGCCTTCCACCAAGCCCAGCTCAAGGTGATCGGCGCGCGGCACGAGCAAGCCTGCGGCTACATGGCATTCGGCTATGCGCGCTCCAGCGGCCGGCCCGGCGTGTTCAGCGTGGTACCCGGCCCGGGCGTGCTCAATGCCAGCGCCGCGCTGCTCACCGCCTTCGGCTGCAACGAGCCGGTGCTGTGCGTCACCGGGCAGGTGCCGACGCAGTTTCTCGGCAAAGGTCGGGGCCATCTGCATGAGATGCCGGACCAGCTCGCGACCTTGCGCACCTATGTGAAATGGGCCGAGCGCATCGAATATCCGGGCAATGCGCCTACGATCGTCGCGCGCGCGTTCCAGGAGATGATGTCGGGACGGCGCGGCCCCGCGTCGGTCGAGATGCCCTGGGACGTCTTCACCCAGCGTGCCGACGCGCCCGTGACGAAGGTGCTGGAGCCGCTGCCGGCGCCGCAGCCTGATCCTGATATGATCAAGCAGGCCGCCGCGCTCATCAGGACCAGCAAGGCGCCGATGATTTTCGTCGGCAGCGGCGCGATCGAAGCGGGTGAGGAGATCCTCGAACTCGCCGAGATGATCGATGCGCCCGTGGTCGCCTTCCGCAGCGGCCGCGGCATCGTCTCCAATGCACACGAGCTCGGGCTCACCATGGCCGCGGCCTACAGGCTGTGGCCGAATACCGATCTCATGATCGGCATCGGCACGCGGCTGGAGCTGCCGACCATGTCGCGCTGGCCGTATCGGCCCGCTGGCCTGAAGAGCATCCGCATCGACATCGATCCGGTCGAGATGCGGCGGTTCTCGTCCGACACTGAGATCGTCGCCGATGCCAAGACCGCGACCCGCGATCTCGCTGCCGCCGTGGGCAAGGCCGGCTACAGCAAGACCTCCGGACGGCGCGGCGCGATCCGCGAAGCAACCGCGGCCGCGCAAGCTGAGATCCAGCGGGTCCAGCCGCAGATGGCCTATCTCAACATCCTGCGCGAGGTACTGCCGGCGAACGCGATCGTCACCGACGAACTATCGCAGGTCGGCTTCGCCTCCTGGTACGGCTTTCCGGTGTACCAGCCGCGCACCTTCATCACCTCGGGCTACCAGGGCACGCTCGGCTCGGGCTTTCCGACCGCGCTCGGCGCCAAGGTCGCCAATCCCGACAAGCCGGTGGTGGCCATCACCGGGGACGGCGGCTTCATGTTCGGCGTGCAGGAGCTCGCCACCGCCGTGCAGTTCAACATCGGTGTGGTGACGCTGGTGTTCAACAACAACGCCTATGGCAATGTCCGCCGCGACCAGCGCCAGCATTTCGATGGCCGCGTGGTGGCGTCCGACCTCATCAATCCGGATTTCGTCAAGCTCGCGGAATCCTTTGGCGTCGCCGCGGCGCGCGTCACCGCGCCGGAGCAGTTCAAGGCGGCGATGGAGAAGGCGCTCGGCCACGGCGGGCCGGTGCTGATTTCAGTCGAGGTGCCCAGGGATTCCGAAGTCAGCCCGTGGGCTTTCATTCACCCGCCGAAGCCTTGAGGCCGGACGCTCCCTGTAGCCGCGCGGCTGCAATCACCAGCAGACCGGCGCCTGCGACCGACCAGCAGGCGACCGGCGCCCAGTGCAGCAGCGGCGCGTATTCCGGCATCTTCTGCAGGCCGCCGGCAACCGCCGCCATCCGCGCGAAGGTGCCGAGGGCGAGCGCGGAGAAGACGAGGCCCGTGACCTTGCCTTCAGCGCCGGTCGAGCCGATCGCGAGCGCAGCCGAGACCGCGCTCATCAGCATGCAACCCCACGCGGCTCCGGCGAGAAATTGCGCGGCGATCAGCATGTTGAGATTGCCGGCGAATTCGGCCGCCGCAATCGCCACCGCACCGAACAAGCCCGCGGCACCCATCACGACGAGGCCGCCACGATGCTTGACGACGAGGCTTGCCGGAAACATCGCGATGTTGAAGCCGATCCAGAACACCGGCATCAGCCATTGCAGGTCGCCGGGAGCTGCAAAGCGCAGATAGAACGGCGCGCTGTTCATGGCAAAGTGCAGCTGGTAGCCGAGTGCGAGCGCGACCATCGCGACGATGAAGGTGATCGGGACGAGACCGAGCGGTGCTGCCGCTTCGTCCGGTGTGGGCGGCACGGTGTCGCGCGCCACGTCGTGCTCGATCCTGGACAGCCCGAGCGCGGTCAGGAGCAGCACCACGCTGGAGATCACGAACGGCAACCGCGCATCGTGCTCGCGCAGCACCACGCCGAGATAGGGCGAGACCGCGCCGGCGACGCCGTAGCCGAGCATGGTCAGCGCGGCGAGGAACGGCACCTGCGGCTTGGCGCGGTACTTGCCGAGCAAGGTCAGCGGCGGCGCCCGCAACGCGGAGGACGTGATCGACCAGACCACGATCAGCGCGATGAACCAGCCCTGCGCCGCCGCACCGGCTCCGGCAACGAACGGCAGCGCGACGAAGGCGCCGCAGGAGACCGCGGCCACGACGGCGACGAACAGGCCGAGCCTGCCGACATGGGGCGCGAGCCTGTCGGCGGCTACTCCCATCGCGGTGTCGGCAATGGTGAAGATCGCCTGATCCAGCATCAGGATCAGGATCACGGCGGACGGCGCGATGCCGACCTCGGCGGCCAGCTTTGGCAGGTAGACGACATAGGTCGTCCAGCCCAGCGTGAACACCAATTGCAAGCCTGCGAGATAAAGCCCCGTGCGGTTCGCCGTGCCCGTGCCGGCCGAGCTCTGTGTGGTGGTCATGTCGCCGCCTCCCCGCCCGAAGCTTAGACGAGCGAAGGCGGCGAGGAAACGCGTCAGCGCGTCCTGCGGAAGGTCAGATTGATCCGCGTCCGGCCGAGCAGCGGATGCTCGCCGTCGGCGAGCGGCGCGACGCCGTGATAGGCGAGCCTGCTGGCCCCGCCCCAGACCACGACGTCGCCATGGACGAGGCGGAAGCGGCGCGGCTTGTCGGCGCGCGCAAGGCCGCCGAACAGGAAGGTCGCAGGCAGGCCGAGCGAGACCGAGACGATCGGCGCGGAATAGTCCAGCTCGTCCTTGTCCTGATGGAGCGACAGCCGCGTGCCCGGCTCGTAACGGTTGACGAGGCAGGCATCGGGGGCAAAGCCTTCAAAGCCGCCCTGCTCCGCGGCGCGGCGGGCGAGATCGCAGAGCAGCGGCGGCATCGCCGGCCATGGCGCACCGGTGCGCGGATCGATGGGGTCGTAGCGATAGCCGGTGTGATCGGTGATCCAGCCGCGCTCGCCGCAATTGGTCATCGCCACCGACATCAGATGGCCGCCCGGCGTCGTCATCCGCCGGAACGGCGACTGCGCCACGATGGCGCGCACGGCGTCGATCAGTCCGCTCTCGATCGGCTTGACGAAGCCGCGCAGCAGCACGGCGCCGTCGGCGATGTTTTCGCGCGACGGTTGGGCTTCGGCGACGCTATCGAACAAATCAGCCGTCAACGGCTCCGCTCATTTGGCATCGTGAAAAATCACACCCAACGTGTGGCGCTGGCCGGACCTGATCCGGCTGACGCCGTGGCGGAGATTAACGCGGTAGGTGCCGCGTGTCCCCTGCACCGGCCGATGATGCACAGCGAAGGCGACCGCATCGCCCTGTGCCAGCGGCACCACCTCGGCGCGGGACTGCATGCGCGGGCGCTGCTCGGTCAGCACGAACTCGCCACCGGTGAAATCGCGTCCGGGCTCGGAGAGCAGGATCGCGACCTGGAGCGGGAACACGTGCTCGCCATAGAGGTCCTGGTGCAGGCAATTGTAATCACCGGCCTCATATTGCAGCAGCAGGGGCGTCGGCCGCGCCTGCCCGGCATCGTGGCAGCGCTTCAGGAACGCCGCGTGTGCGGCGGGATAGCGGATATCGATCCCCATCGCCTCGTTCCAGCGATTGGCGACGGCTTGAAGGTGCGCGTAGAGCGCCGGGCGGAGCTGCGCGATCAGATCGGGCAGCGGATAGGCGAAGTACTTGTACTCGCCGCGGCCGAAGCCGTGGCGGCCCATGACGATGCGGCTGCGGAAGTACGCATCGTCCGGGTAGAGCGCGGCGATGGCGCGGCATTGGTCCGGCGTCAGCAGGTTCTTCAGGACGGCGCAGCCCTGGGTGTCGAGCTCGGCGGTGATCTGCGGCCAGTCGAGGGCGTCGACATGGGCGGCGAGGTTGGGAACGGAGTCTGGTGCGGAAACGCGTTTCGCGATGGCCATAGCAATCATCCCATTCACATCCGTCATTCCGGGGCGCGACGAAGTCGCGAGCCCGGAATCCATAACCACGATCGGGAGTATGGATTCCGGGCTCGCGCCCAAGTGGGCGCGCCCCGAAATGACGAGGTGTGGCAGACGGCGACCGCCACGGCCACCCGATTTCCGTATCTCTCCCGTCATTGCGAGGAGCCCTTGCGACGAAGCAATCCAGACTGGTTCCGCGGAGAGAGATCAGCCCCTCACCGGCAGTTTCGTAGGGTGGGCAAAGGCGCTCTTGCGCCGTGCCCACGTCTTCGCAATACGTGGGCACGCTTCGCTTTGCCCACCCTACAAGGCCGTCGCTTGTGGCGCGAGTTACCCCCGCACCGGCAGCGTCACCACGTCATAGCCGTGCCTGATGGTCCGCTTCAGCACCGGGTCTTCCAGCTCGAAGTCGAAGCGGTCGGCCGGGCGGATGCCGCCCTTGGCGGCGAACGTGCCGCCGAACATGGCGCAGCCGTCTGGGAACTTGCCACCGTCAAAGCCGCGCGCGATGAGGTCGGCGACCGGCAGCATCGCATCCAACGTGCCCTCCTGGTAGAGCACGCGCTCGCCTTTGATGGTGGCGTAGGAGCGCAGGATCATCTTGTCCCAATGGCCGATGACGTCCTCGAGCTCCCACAGCGTCGAGGCGATCGGCTTGTCGCACATCTGCTTGGACACCGTGACGTTGTAGGCCTCGACCTTGCGGTCCGTGTGATCGGAGCCGCAGCCGACGAAGATGCGGCCCTGCCAGCCGATCAGCACGAATTCGACCTCGCCGGAGGAATCGCCACCGGTGCATTCGATGCTGTCTTCCTGGGTCAGCCGCCGCGCCGAGGCGCGGTAGTAGATCGGCGTCGAGGCCGGGCGGGCGATGCCCATCTCCTCCAGCTCGGCGATGTGCTTGTCGCGCGCGACCGCGTCGCGGCCGGTCCAGCCGGCGATGACCAGCTGGTCGATCGCCAGCGTCAGCGGCGTGGTGGTGTCCTGGGCATCGACGGTGAAAGTCAGATCAAACACGAATGACGGCCTCCATGCCGGCAGCAAGCTCGAAGATACGGCGGTCCGAGCCGCCTGCGCCCGCCAGCATCAGGCCGACGGGAACCTCGCCCTCGCGATGACAGGGCAGCGAGATGGCGCAACCGTCGATCAGGTTGATCAGGCTGCAATTGCGCAAGGCGCGGATGTTCTCGCGGGTGAACGCCTGATCGTCGGCGAGGTCGGCGATCTTCGGCGGTGTGTTGGGCGTGGTCGGCAGCACCAGCGCGTCATAGGGCGCGATGCGCGCATTGACGCGCGCGATCAGCGAGCGGCGTTCGTTGAGCAGGTCGATGTAGTCGGCCGCGCTCTGCGCCTCGCCGCGCATGATGCGCACCGCGACCCTGGGATCGTAGACGTCGCCCTTGGCCGTGATCAGATAGCGGTGCCAGGCATAGCTCTCGGACGCCGCGAAACCGCCCTTCGCGTTCATCGGACCGACGTCATGGAACTCCGCCATCTCGATACGCTCGACGATGGCGCCGTGATCGGACAGCGTCTTCAGCGCGCGCTCGAAGGTCTTGGCCACCTCGGCGTCGAGGTCGTCGAGCGCGATCGTGGTGGGCACCGCGAGGCGCATGCCCTGGATCGGCCGCGGCCTCAAGGCGACGATCGGCTCGCCCGCGAGCACGGCATCGAGTATGGCACAGCAGCTGACCGATCGCGCCAGCGGCCCGATGCTGTCGAGCGAGAACGACAGCGGCACCGAGCCGTCGAGCGGCACGCGCCGCTGCGTCGGCTTGTAGCCGACGATGCCGTTGAAGGCGGCCGGAATCCGGCAGGAGCCGCCGGTGTCGGTGCCGAGCGCGCCATGCGCCATGCCGTCGAGCACGGACACCGCTGCGCCGGCGGACGAGCCGCCCGGCACGTGGCCTTCGGACCGGTTCCAGACCCCCTTCGGCGTGCCAAAATGCGGATTGATGCCGATGCCGGAATAGGCGAACTCGGTCATGTTGGTGCGGCCAATCACGACGAAGCCGGCCTTGCGCAGCCGCGCCACCGTCGCGGCATCGTGCTCGGCAGGGGCTGAGTCATCCAGCGCGCGCGAGCCGGCGCGCGTCACCTGGCCCTTGATGTCGAACAGATCCTTGATCGAGACCGGGATACCCGCATAGCGCGACGGCGCCGCCTTGGCCTTGCGCAAGGCATCCATCGCATCGGCGGCGGCGAGCGCGGCGTCCTTGTCGACATGGATGAAGGCGCGCTGGCCCTCGCCCGCGGGGTCGGCGATCCTGGCGAGGCAGGCCTCGACCAATTTGCGGGAGGTGATGCGGCCGCTTTCGAGGCCTTCGGCAAGCTGCGCCAGTGTCGGAAAATCAGGCATGTCTGTCTCACGGAATATTTCGCGCGCAATCTATAGCGCTGGCTCAGCTCGACACAAGCATTGTGCGCATGATGGCATGCATGCGCATTGCTGGACCGTTGACGCGCCATGGTCGATTGTCGCATCAAGTTCGAAACCGGCGGGCGCGAGGCCTGTCTTTGGGAGGAGCCGCCCACATGGCCGAACCGCAGCGCGCGCGACCGAAACCGACGCCGGAGACCCAGCATTTCTGGGACGGCACCAAGGCCGGCGAATTGCGCCTGCAGCGCTGCGATGCCTGCGCCCATGTCTACTTCCCGCCGCGCCCGTTCTGCCCCTCCTGCGCCTCGCGCAAGGTCAGCATCTTCAAGGCCAGCGGCAAGGGCTTTCTCTACAGCTACGTGATCAACCATCGTCCGGCCGCGCCGGGCTTCACGCCGCCTTACGCCATCGCGGTGGTCGAGCTCGACGAGGGCCCGCGGATGATGAGCAACATCATCGACTGCCCGCAGACCCCCGAGGCGCTCGAACTCGACATGAAGCTCGAGGTCGCGTTCCAGGAGCTCGACGACAAGATCACCCTCCCCGTCTTCCGCCCGGCGAAGGGGTAAGGCCATGCGCAAGAACCAGGTTGCCGTCGTCGGCGCAGCCGAGACCACCGAGCTCGGTGTCATCCCGACCGCCTCGCAGCTCCAGCTGCACGCGGATGCCGCGCTCAACGCCATTGCCGACGCCGGGCTGAAGCTGTCCGACATCGACGGCTTTGCCACCGCCGTCGAAACGCCGCAGCAGGTCTGCCACTATCTCGGCATCAAGCCGACCTGGGTGGACGGCACCTCGGTCGGCGGCTGCTCCTTCATGCTGCATGTCCGCCACGCCGCGGCGGCGATCGAGGCGGGTCTGTGCAAGACCGTGCTGATCACCCATGCCGAGAGCGGCAAGTCGATGATCGGCAAACTGCCGCGCTCGACGCCAGCCGACAGCCTCAACGGCCAGTTCGAGGCGCCCTACGGCGTCTACGGCCCGCCAAGCATGTTCCCGATTCCCGTGCTGCGCTTCATGAAGACCTACGGCATCACCCACGAGCAGCTTGCCTCAGTGGCGGTGGTGCAGCGGGAATGGGCGGCGAAGAATCCGCGCGCGATGATGAAGGAGCCGATCACGGTCGCCGATGTCCTCAACTCGCGCATGATCGCCTATCCTTTCCGGCTTCTGCAGTGCTGCCTCGTCACCGACGGCGGCGGCGCGCTGATCCTGACCTCGGCCGACCGCGCCAGGGATTTTCCGCGCAAGCCGGTCTACATCATGGGCACCGGCGAGAGCGTCGAGACGCCGATGGTCAGCCAGATGGAGACGTTCAACTCCTCGCGTGCGTTCAAGACCGCCGGGCCGCTGGCGTTCAAGGAAGCCGGCATCGCCCACGGCGACGTCGACCATCTCATGATCTACGACGCGTTCGCGCATCTGCCGCTGTTCGGCCTCGGCGATCTCGGCTTCATGCCCTATGAGGAGACCGGCCAGTTCATCGCCGACGGCAACACGCGTCCCGGCGGGAAACTGCCGCTCAACACCAATGGCGGCGGCCTGTCCTACATGCATTCGGGCATGTACGGCATGTACGCGCTGCAGGAGAGCGTGCGCCAGATGCGCGGCATCGCGCCGGCACAGGTGCCGAACGCGAAGATTTCGGTGTGCCATGGTGTCGGCGGCATGTTCGCCGCGAGTGGCACGATCGTGTTTACGAACGAGAGGTAATGCGCCGCTCGCCTCTCCCTCTCCCCGTTCTTACGGGGAGAGGGTTGGGGTGAGGGGCCTCTCTCCACGGATGAGATGGCCGCGAGACCTGTACCCCCTCACCCGGATCGCATCTTCGATGCGATCCGACCTCTCCCCGCAAGCGGGGCGAGGTAAGAAACGCCGGAACGCATAGCGGAGAACCCACATGAGCAAATCACTGCAAGACAAGGTCATCATCGTCACCGGCGCAGGCCGTGGCATCGGGCGCGAGATTGCGCTTCTGTGCGCCGCCGAGGGCGCCAAGGTCGTCGTCAACGATCCCGGCGGAGCCGCCGACGGCGCCGGCGCGAACGCGGCGCCCGCCGAGGAGGTGGTCGAGGAGATCAAGAAGCGCGGCGGCACGGCGGTCGCCAATTTCGAGAGCGTCGCGGAAGCGATCCCCGCCAGCAAGATCGTGAAGACCGCGACCGATCATTTCGGCCGGCTCGACGGCGTCGTCAACAATGCCGGCATCCTGCGCGACATGATCTTCCACAAGATGAGCGTGGAAGCGTTCGAAGCCGTCATCAAGGTGCATCTGATGGGCTCGTTCTACGTCAGCCACGCCGCGGCGCGCATCTTCCGCGAGCAGGAGTCGGGCTCGTTCGTGCACTTCACCTCGACCTCCGGCCTGATCGGCAATTTCGGACAAGCCAATTACGCGGCGGCCAAGCTCGGCATCGTCGGGCTGTCGAAGTCGATCGCGCTCGACATGGGCCGCTTCAACGTCCGCTCCAACTGCGTCTCGCCGTTCGCCTGGACCCGCATGATCGGCACCATCCCGACCGAGACCGACGCCGAGAAGGCGCGTGTCGAGAAGATCAAGCAGATGGGCCCGGAGAAGATCGCGCCGCTCTGCGGCTACCTGCTCGGCGATTCCGCCAAGGACGTCACCGGCCAGATCTTTGGCGTGCGCATGAACGAGATCTTCCTGTTCAGCCAGAACCGTCCGATCCGCTCGGTGCAGCGGAACGAAGGCTGGACTCCGCAGTCGATCGCGGACCACGGCATGCCGGCGCTGAAGGGCTCGTTCTACAAGCTCGATCGTTCGGCCGACATCTTCACCTGGGATCCGGTGTGAGATTGCGCGAATAGGGGGTGGCGAATGGCGAATAGGGTTTCTATTCGCTACTCGCCATTCGCAATTCGCCCTACCCCGTATTCCGCAAGCCCGCCGAGATGCCGTTGATGGTCAGCTGGATCCCGCGCAGCACCTGCTCGTCGGGGTTCTGCGCGCGGTGCTCTCTCAAGAGCTCGACCTGCACGTGGTTGAGCGGATCGAGATAGGGGAAGCGGTGGCGCACGGAGCGCTCCAGCAGCGGGTTGCCCTGGAGCAGACGGTCCTGACCCATGATGTCGAGCAGCGTCTCGATGCAGGAATGCCATTCGCGGCGGATGCGGCCAAAGATTTTTTCGCGCAAGGCCTCGTCCGGCACCAGCTCGGCATAGCGCGAGGCGATCGCGATCGAGCTCTTGGCTAGCACCATGTCCATGTTCGACAGCAGCATGCGGAAGAACGGCCATTCCTGGTAGAGCTCTTTCAGGAACGGCATGCCCTGCTCTGGATGCTCCGCGATCCACTGTTCGACCGCGCTGCCGAAGCCGTACCAGCCCGGCAGCATCAGTCGGCATTGCGCCCAGGAGAACACCCAGGGAATCGCGCGGAGGTCCTCGATCGCGCGGGTCTTCTTGCGCGAGGCCGGACGGCTGCCGATGTTGAGCGTGGCGATCTCGTTGATGACGGTGGACGACCAGAAGTACTCGACGAAGCCTTCGGTCTCGTAGACGAGGCCGCGATAGGCCTTGAAGGCGAGGTTCGAGAGTTCGTCCATCGCGGTCAGATATTCGCGGCGCGGCGCGCTCTGGCGCGGATGCAGCAGACTTGCCTCCAGCGTCGCCGCGGCGAGGATTTCCAGATTGTTGCGGCCGACCTCGGTGTTGGAATATTTCGACGAGATGATCTCGCCCTGCTCGGTGATGCGGATCTGGCCGTTCACCGCGCCGCCGGGCTGCGCGATGATGGCGTCATAGCTCGGCCCGCCGCCGCGCCCCACGGAGCCGCCGCGGCCGTGGAACAGACGTAAGCGCACGTGGTGCCGCTCGAACACTTCGACGAGGCCGATCTCGGCCTTGTAGAGCTCCCAGCCCGAGGTGACGAAGCCGCCGTCCTTGTTGCTGTCGGAGTACCCAAGCATGACCTCCTGCACGCTGCCGCGGCTGTCGACGAGCCGGCGGTAATCGTGCAACGACAGCATGCGGTCCATGATGCCGCTGGAAGCCTGCAAATCCTCGATGGTCTCGAACAGCGGCACGATGTTGATGGCGCTACGGCCGGAGGGATGGACGAGGCCGACCTCCTTCAGGAGCACGGCGACCTCGAGCATGTCGGACATGCCCTTGCACATCGAGATGATGCATTGGGGAATGGCGTCCGAGCCGAATTTCGCATGCGCTTCCGCGGCGGCATGGAACACGTTGAGCTCGCCCATGGTCTCGTCGCTGTATTTGACGAAGGGCGAGACCAGCGCGCGCGTCGAGCGCAGCTCGTTCGTCAGCAGCGAGATGCGGGCGTCCTCGCCAAGCGCGAGATAGGACATGCCGGGATTGGCGGCGTCGATCAACTCGGCGATGGTGCGCTCGTGGACGGCCGAGTTCTGGCGAATGTCGAGCCGGGCCAGGTGAAAGCCGAAGCAATCCACCGCGCGGCGCAAGAGCCGCAGCCGGCCGCGGGCGATGACGCGGGCGTTGTTGGAGATCAGCGAGCGATGCAGCACGTCGAGATCGGCCAGCAGCTCCCTGACGCTCTCGTAAGGCGCCGCTTTGCCGACAGGCCGGCGCGTGATCTCGACTTCGAGCTTTTCGGCCGTCGCGGTGAGGCGGGCATAGATGCCTGAGACTGCCAGGCGATAGGGCTCGCCGCTCCGGTGCGGCGAGGTGTCCGGCGAGCGCTCCGCCAGGGTGCGCAGCTCCTCGGAGACGTCGGCGAGATGGGCTGCGATCGACAACTCCGCGCCGAGCACGTGCAGCTCGTTGAGATAGAACTGCATCACCCGGCTCGACTGCAGCCGCAGCGTGCCGCGCATCACGTCGGCGGTGACGAAGGGATTGCCGTCGCGGTCGCCGCCGATCCAGCTGCCCATGCGCAGGAACGAGGCGAGCTCGCCGGCCGCCTGCTCGCCGCCCTCCTCCAGCCGATCCTCCAGCGCGTTGATGAGCCGCGGCACCTCGCGCAGGAAGGTGTAGTCGTAGAACGACAGCCCGTTGGCGACCTCGTCCAGCACGGTGAGCTTGGTCCGGCGGAGCAGATTGGTCTGCCACAGCGTCAGCACCTCGCGGCGGAGCTGCTCGTCGCCGGCATCGGCCTCCTCCGCGGTCATGGCGACACGCTCGCGGCGATCGAGCAGGGCTGCGATCTCCATCTCGCGGTCCATGGTGCTCTTGCGGCGGACCTCGGTCGGATGCGCGGTCAACACCGGGCTGACCAGCGCGGTCTTGAAGAAGGTGCGGAGCTGATCGGGACCAATGCCCGCCGCCTTGGCGTGCGCCAGTGTCTCCGCCAGCACGCCGGAGCTGCCATTCTTGGCCGCCGCGCGTGCGCGCATCTGTCGAATATTGTTCTGGTCCTCGGCGATGTTGGCGAGGTGCGAGAAATAGCTGAAGGCGCGGACGATCCGCACCGTCTCGGAGGTCGACATGCTGTCGAGGATCTGCTCGAGCTCGCGGCGGGCGAGCCGGTCCTCGTCGCGGTGGAACCTGATCGAGGTCTGCCTGATGCGCTCGACCAGGTCGAACACGTCGGCGCCCTCCTGGTCGCGCACGGTGTCGCCCAGAATGCGCCCGAGCAGGCGGATATCGTCCCGCAGCCGGGCATCGGCCTCCATCGCCTGGACATCCTCAGGGCGGTTGGGGCGCTGCTCAGTGCTGTCGGATGGTACGGTCTGGAGGGACATGGCTCGCTCCCCTGCTCGCGCCCTTGGCGGCCCGGTCCGGCGGAGTGTGCGATATTTTTCTACCGCAGTGCAAGATGAACTTGATGGCGGCGCGGCAGGGCCGGGGTGATGATCGCGTGTCCCGGACAAGCAGCAACGCCGCAAGCGTTGTTGCGCCGAGCCGGGATCCAAGAGCCGCAGGGCACATTGCTGCAATATGGGCCCCGGCTCTGCAGCGCATCGCTGAAGAAGCGCTGCGCTGCGTCCGGGGCACGAGATGAGCTAGTTCTGGAAATAAAAACGCCTCCGCGGTCTCGCGGCGTGGTCCGCCCGAAGTTTTGCTGTCCGTTTCGCCCTCAGCGAGAAGCAAGGGCGCAGGGAAGGCCGGGCGCCGGCTGGCACCCAGGTCCGCACGCGAAAAACGCACGCGGGGTGACCACAGGTGATGCCGGACATCCCGGCCTTCCCTGCGCAATGGTTTTACGGCTTATGGCGCGCTCTCCCCGGGGAGCGATGCACTATTGCCCCCGTCGCCTTGCGGATAATCGATGCGCGCACCCGGTCGGGCCGCTTCACCACCGCAAGCCTTGACGCACAGACCCCGGGCGTCAGGACCACACGCTTTTGCCGTCCGCGGACGTCCCTCCCCAGACAGTCGGAAGCTCGCGCGTGCTCGCCCCAATGCCGAAAAGAAACGCTGTGACCGCGCCGTGTCGTACCGCGGATCGCGACGGCTCACGGGCCTCAGCCCGCCCTGCCACCCCGTCACGCGCCGGCGCTGCCGCGTCCATCGCATCCCGGCCTACGTATCGTGACGATCGCGAAACGTCCCTTTGACGGGCTGGGATGCGCTACGGTTTAACCGAAACAACGAATTCGGTCAATCAGAATATTTTGCACTCCCGCCCCTTGACCTGCATTTGGCGTGTTTTGCCCGACGGGCAGCGCGAGGGATTGGGGCGCAGACCACGAGCCATGGCGCTGAAAAATAGGCTCCGCTATCTCGAAATGCGTAGGATGGGTAGAGCGCTGCGAAACCCATCACGTTGCGTCATCGGCGGACAGGTTGATGGGTTTCGCAGACGCTCTACCCATTCCACGAGCTTGCTCGGGCTACAAGCGGACGCCGCGCACTTGGCTGAATGGCACCAGAACTGTAGATTGAACTGCCGCGAAACAAGCAAAACGGCAAGGTCGTTCATATTCGGAGCAGTTCGACTAAATGGCGCGCCCCTTCTTGATCGTCTTCGATTGGATTTGGCTCGCCCCCATTTTCGTGACAATGGTGGGCGGAGTATCTGCTCTGCGGACGCAAGGCCCACCATGGATCATCCACCTGTGCGTCTTTGGATGTTTGCTCGCAGCGTTGCCAGCGTTCATTGGTCTATGGAGCACAATAGATCCGGACGCCGCGGGTGAGCCGACAAACGCATTCACGGCGCTGCATTACCTCATTGTGATGGTGGGGTGTGGCCTTGCATACTCAATCTTTGCCTTGATGCTTTTCTTGAAGAGAAGGCGAATAGCCTGAGCATGGCAATCGGCGAACAGATGATGGGTTTCGCTGCGCTCTACCCATCCTACGAGCTAGCGCAGTGCAAGATGAACTTGGTGGCGGCGCGGCAGGGCCGGGCTCATGATCGCGTGTCCCCAAGCAGCAACGCCGCAAGCGTTGCTGCGCCGAGCCGGGATCCAGAAGCCACAGAGCACAACGCCCGCAATATGGGCCCCGGCTCAGCAGCGCACCACGCCGCGAAGACGCGTCGCGCTGCGCTGCGTCCGGGGCACGGAAGCTTTCTCTTTGTCTTTCATAGAACATGCCTTCGCGGTCTCGCGGCGCAGGCGCCCGAAGTTTTGCTGTCCGTTTCGCCCTCATCGAGAAGCAAGGGCGCAGGGAAGGCCGGGCGCCAGCCGGCACCCAAGGTCCGCACGCGACAAGACGCACGCGGGGTGACCACAGGTGATGCCGGAACATCCCGGCCTTCCCTGCGCAATGGTTTTACGGCTTATGGCGCGCTCTCCCCGGGGAGCGATGCACTATTGCCCCCGTCGCCTTGCGGATCACTGATGCGCGCACCCGGTCGGGCCGCTTCACCACCGCAAGCCTTGACGCACAGACCCCGGGCGTCAGGACCACACGCTTTTGCCGTCCGCGGACGTCCCTCCCCGGACAGTCGGAAGCTCGCGCGTGCTCGCCCCCAGTGCCGAAAAGCAACGCTGTGACCACACCGTGTCGTGCCGCGGATCGCGATGGCTCACGGGTTTGCCCGCCCTGCCATCCCGTCACGCGCGCGGCGCTGCCGCGTCCATCGCATCCCGGCCTACGTATCGTGACGATCGCGAAACGTCCCTTTGACGAGCCGGGATGTGCTGCGGTTTACCCGAAACAGCGAATTCGGTCAATCAGAATATTTGCACTCCCGCCACTTGACCTGCATTGGCGTGTTTTGCCCGTCGGGCAACGCGAGCATGGTGTGCGCCGCATCGCCTGGCCCCGTCCCGCCGCAGCCAAAGGCTGCCCCCGGCGTCTGGTTTGCCACCGACAGCCAGCGCAACAAACGAATGAGGTTCGTGGCCAAGAGCTGAGTCGACCATGTCCAATTCCAGCGCTTGCTACGGCCAGAAAGCAAGATGACAACTTGCGGCGATGGTGGCAGAATGATGACAGACGTGGTTTGAAGACTTGGCGACCAAGAACAACGAAGAGAATAGTTCGCCGCGGTCACGTTGTCCAAGGGAGGAGATGGCTCATGAAACGCATGTTTCTGGGACTGGTCGCCGTTGCCCTGATCGCTTCGGCGTTTGTCGTATCCACCACAACAGTCATGGCGCAGACGAAGGTGTTGAAGATGCAGGCCACATGGCCGGCGTCGCTCACGCTCTATGACAACTTCACCTATTTCGTCGATCGAGTGAACAAGCTGTCAGCCGGCGCGCTGAAGATCGAGGCGATGCCCGCCGGCCAGGTCGTGCCGGCGTTCGAGGTGCTGGACGCAACCAACAAGAAGGTGCTCGACGGAGCGCATGCGTGGGCCGGCTACTGGACCGGCAAGAACAAGACCGCGATCCTGTTCACCGGCGGTCCCGGCGGCACCTTCGGCATGGACTTCATGGACGTGATGGGTTGGCTCTATCACGGCGGCGGCCTCGAGCTTTACAACGAGTTTTATCAGAAGGAGCTCAAGCTCAACCTCGTCGTGTTTCCAATCCTGCCTGCAGGGCCGCAGGCGTTCGGCTGGTTCAAGAAGCCGATCCAGACGGTCGAGGACATGAAGGGCATGAAATGCCGCCAGACCGGCATGGCCGGCGAAGTGTGGCAGGCGCTCGGCTTCACGGTGGTCAACATGCCGGGCGGAGAAATCATTCCCTCCGCGCAACGCGGCGTGATCGATTGCGCCGAATGGGTCGGCGGCATCGAGGACATGCAGCTCGGCTTCCACAACGTCTGGAAGTATCACTATTCACCCGGCTTGCATGAGAACGTGACGGTCGGCGAGCTCGTCATCAACGGCGATGTGTGGAAGGAGCTCAGCCCGCAACATCAGGAGATCATCAAGTCGGCGGCCAACGAGACATTCCTCGTCTGGTGGACCAAGTGGCAGCGCCAGAACGCCGATGCGCTGATTGAGATGCAGCAGAAGCACGGCGTACAGATTCTCCGCACGCCGACGGAGATCCTGCTGGCCTTCATCAAGAAATGGGACGAGATCGCGGCCGCCGAGGGCGCCAGGAACCCGTTCTTCAAGAAGGTGCACGACTCGCAGAAGGCGTATGCCAGCGCTGTGGTCCCGTACAAGAGGTCTTACTTCCCGCCATACTCCTTCATGGCGAACTACTACTTCCCAACCGAGAAATAGGACTTCCTCCGAGGGCGGCCGATTTGACCGCCCTCAATTCGCACGCAGGCGGCCTGCTTTGCGCCGCACGAATGATCGGCGAAAGGGGCGAGGCATGGCTGAGATAACAGGCGGGCAGCCACCGGCGCTTCTGGCTATCATCAGGATGATCGACGGCTTCACCGACCGGACCGGCACGATCATCTCATGGCTCTCGGTGCCGCTGGTTCTCGCCGTCGCCTATGAGGTTGGGGCGCGTTACCTGTTCAACGCGCCGACCATATGGGCCTACGACGCAACCTACATGCTGTACGGCTCGCTCTTCATGCTTGGCGCCGCTTACGCGCTGCACAAGGGTGCTCATATCCGTACCGACTTCTTCTGGGAGAAGTTCTCGATCCGTAGGAAGGGCTGGATCGATACGATCTCCTATGTCGTCTTCTTCTTCCCGAGCCTGATCATGCTGTTCCTGATCAGCTGGAACGAATTTCACTACGCCTGGCTGATCAACGAGACTTCGGACCAGACTCCCTGGCGGCCCGTGCTGTGGCCGTTCAAATTCGTCGTGCCGCTCGCCTGCCTCCTGCTGCTGGTCCAGGGCGTGTCCGAGTTGATCAAGAGCATCTACATGGCGCGCACCGGCGTCGAGCTGGAGCATAAGGAGAAAGTCGAGATATGACCGCAGAAGCGCTCATCGGCCTCATCATGCTGCTGGTGCTGCTGGGCGCGATCTTCATCGGTGTGCCGATCTCGTTCACGTTGCTGTTTCTCGCCTTCTCGTTCGGCTACTGGGGCATGGGCGGGACGGTCTTCGAGCTTGGTTACTTCCAGACCATCGGCATGATGAAGGAAGAACTTCTCGCCGCCGTACCGCTGTTCATCTTCATGGGCTTCATCACCGAGCAGGCGGGACTGATGGAGCGCCTTTTTACGGCGTTCCGCATGCTGCTTGCGCCGGTGCGCGGCGCACTCTTCCTCGTCGTCATCCTGACCTCGACCGTGTTCGCGATGGCGACAGGCATCGTCGGCGCAGCCGTCACCGTTCTTGGCATCATGGCATCGCCGATCATGACGAAGGCGGGCTATGATGCCAAGCTTTCAGCGGGCACCATCACGGCGGGCGGCACGCTCGGTATTCTCATTCCCCCGTCGGTCATGCTGATCGTGATGGGGCCGGTGCTCGGGGTTTCGGTCGCCGATCTCTATGCTGCAGCCTTCGGACCGGGCTTTCTGCTGGCCGGCGTCTACATCATCTATCTGATGGGCCGCTCCTTCATCAATCCCAAGCTCGGGCCGCCAGTGCCAAAGGATGAGCGGATCTACTCCGCTGGATACATTGCACGCGAGGTGGCCGTCGGAACGCTGCCGCTGCTCGGGCTTATCACGGCGACGCTCGGCTCGATCATCGGGGGGCTTGCGACGCCGACGGAGGCCGCTGGCATCGGCAGCGTCGGCGCGCTGATCCTGGCCATCGCATATCGCAGGTTCTCGCTCAGCGGACTGCAACGGGCGCTGATCTCGACGATGGCGACGTCGAGCATGGTCCTCCTGCTGGCGGTCACGTCGAACATTTTCGGTGCGGTGTTCGCCCGCCTTGGCTCAGCGAACTGGATCACCGAGACGATGCTCGGCCTGCAGTTGCCGCCGAGCCTCATGCTGATTGTCGTGCTCCTTCTCATTTTCCTGCTGGGGTGGCCGTTTGAGTGGCCGGCCATCATCCTGGTGTTTCTGCCGATCTTCTATCCTGTCGTGAAAGGCATGGGCATCGACCTCATATGGTTCGGAGCGTTGGTTGCGGTGGTGCTGCAGACCGCTTTCCTGTCGCCGCCCGTCGCCATGTCAGCGTACTATCTCAAGCAGGTGGTCAAGGGCTGGAGCCTCGGAACGATCTACGCTGGCATGTTCCAGTTCATGGTGCTGCAGGTGATCTGCGTTGGCCTGATGATTGCCTTCCCCGGCATTGCGACCTGGTTCCCACACACGCTGCATGAAGCATCTCGCAGCCAGGTGATCCCGGAGGAGTACAGAAAAATCCTGGAACAGCAGAAACAAGCACCGTCCCTGGAAGACGAGGACTGGTTGACACCAAAAAAGAAGTAGCCCGCGTGATTGAATCCGCGACGGCGCCGCACGGCTCCGCTCTGCCGCCGAACGCCGACGTTGAGGCAACGTCCTAAGCCGGCACGATCACCTTGCCGATCGGCCAGAGCGCGATGCGGGCGAGCTTCAGATGGGCCCAGGCGAAGGGGATGCCGATGATGGTGACGGCGAGGACCAGCGCGGTCAGGAGGTGACCGAGCGCCAGCCACCAGCCGGCGAGCACGAACCAGATGATATTGCCGATCACCCCGAGCGGGCCGGTGCCGATATCCTCGACGCCGGTGACATCGTAGCGGTTGACCGCCCGGGAGCCGAACGGCAGCAGCGTGTAGACGGCGATGTTGAACGCCGCCCGCGCCCAGGGCAGGCCGATGATGGTGATCGCCATGACGATCGCGGCGATCAGCCAGCCGAACGCCATCCAGGCGCCGCCGATGAGGATCCAGAGGATGTTGAGCAGGATGGAAACGGGGGCCATGGGACGATCCGGAGGTGGATGATCCCATCCATATAGGCTCGGAATTTGTTCGTGCCAGGACGCTTCCAGCGCGCGGGGCGTAGCCCGGATGGAGCGAAGCGTAATCCGGGATGATCTTTCCACGGCGAGAGATCCCGGATTACGCTTCGCTCCATCCGGGCTACGAAGTAGCTAGATCTTCCGGCCCGCCTGCTCCCAATAGGGATCGCGCAGGCGGCGCTTGAAGATTTTTCCGGAATCTTCGCGCGGCAGGCCGGTGCGGATCTCGATGTGCTTGGGCACCTTGTAGTCGGCCAGATGCGCCTTCAGCGCGGCGCGGACATCGGAAGCAGCGAGCGTGACCCCGGGTTGCGGCTCCACCACCGCCATCAGCGCCTCGCCGAACTCGGCGTCGGGGATGCCGAACACGGCGCAATCATGCACGCCGGGCACCGCATGCAGCACGGATTCGATCTCGGCCGGGTAGATGTTGACGCCGCCTGATATCACCATGTCGCGCTTGCGGTCGCAGATGAAGACGTAGCCGTCTTCATCGATATAGCCGACGTCGCCGGAGGTGATGAAGCCGTCGCGGTCGATCTCGGCGCGCTTCTCCGGCTTGTTGTGATAGGTGAAATCGGCCATCTCGGCCATGCGCGAATAGATCTCGCCGATCTCGCCGACCCCGAGCACGCGTCCGTCGTCGCCGACGAAGCGCAGCTCGGCGCCCGGCGAGATCCTGCCGACGGTGCCGGGCTTCTTCAGCGCATCCTCGGAGGTTGCGAAGGTCACGGCGCTGGATTCGGTCGAGCCGTAGAACTCGTAGATCACCGGCCCCCACCATTCGATCATGGCGCGCTTGACGTCGGCCGGGCACGGCGCGGCGGCGTGGATGACGTGGCGGAGCGAGGAGACGTCGTACGTCCTGCGCACCTCCTCGGGCAGCTTCATCAGGCGGATGAACATGGTCGGCACCATGAAGATGGTGTCGATCTTGTAGTGCTCGATCGCCTGCAGGAATTCCTCCGCCTCGAAGCGCGGCATCAGCACCAGCACCCCGCCGAGCTTGCCGGCGCGGATGCCGAACGAGTTCGGCGCGGAATGATAGAGCGGCCCCGGCAGCAATGCGCGGGCGCCGGCCTTGAGCCCATAGATCATCGCACGCATGCGCTCACCGGCAGCCTGCTGCTCCGGCGTCGGCGCGTTACGGCGGACGCCCTTGGGATGGCCTGTCGTGCCCGACGTGTAGATCATGTTCATGGGCTGCGGCACGATCGGGCCGTCATAGGGCGGGTGTTGCGCGAGCCAGGCTTCGAAATCGATCGCGAAGTCCGGCGTCTTCAGATGATCGGGATCGATCTTGTAGTTGGAGCGGATTTCCGGCGGCGTCGGCACGCTGAGCACGGTGACTCCCTCAGGAATCGCATCGCGCAAACCGTGCAGCATGTCGGCATGAGCGATCAGCACGGCGGCGCCGGAATCCTTCAGGATGTAGGTGATCTCCTCCGGTTTGAAGTGCCAGTTGATCGGCACGCCATAGGCACCCAGCCGCATCGCCGCGTAGGCGGCTTCCAGGAAGGCGATGTCGTTGCGCATCAGCATGCAGACGCAATCGCCTTGGCGGACGCCGATCTTGGCGAGGCCGGAGGCGATGCGGTCGGCGCGCTCAGTGACCTCGGCGTGAGAGCGGCGGCGCTCGCCGGAGACGATGCCGAGGAAGGGGGGCGTTTGGCTCATTGTTGTTTTTCTTTGTTGTTGTTTGTGCCGTCATTCCGGGTCGATGCGCAGCATCGAACCCGGAATCCATTTCACAGCGAACGATGCGGCTCGATGGATTCCGGGCCTGCGCCTACGGCGCATCCCGGAATGACCCAAAGCTAATCCGCAAAATTCGGCGCGCGCTTCTCCAGATTGGCGCGTACCGCCTCGGTCTGGTTGGGGCTGCCGATCAGCTTCTGCTGCTCGACGGATTCAGCGAGCAGCGCCGGGCCCGGATCGACCGAGAGATTGTTCAGCATCCGCTTGGCCGCGCGGATCGCATCGGGGCTTTTCCCTGCGATCTCGCGCGCGACATCAAGCGCCGCAGCGCGCGGATCGTCGCAGATGCGCGTGGCGAGGCCGTAAGCCAGCGCCTCCTGCGCCGAGAAGATCCGCCCGGTGTAGGTGAGATCGCGCAGGATGTCATCGCGCACCAGCGAGGCCAGGATCGGCGTGCCAGCCATGTCGGGCACGAGGCCCCATTTGATCTCCATGATCGACATGCGCGCATCCGAGCTGAGAAAGCGCATGTCGGCGCCGAGCGAGAGCTGGAAGCCGCCGCCGAAGGCGACGCCGTGCACGGCCGCGATCACAGGCATCGGTAGCTGGCGCCAGCCCCACACTGCTTGTTGCGCGAAGTTGGCCTTGCCATATGTGCGCACCGTGAGATCCCGATTTTCGCCACCCGGAATTCCGTTGCCCCCCTTCTCCTTCATGGCGGCAAAACGCCCCATGTCCAGCCCGGCGCAGAAGGCGCGGCCTTCGCCCGAGAGCACGACGGCGCGCACGCCCTTCTCCTTCGACAGCCGGTCGGTTGCGGCGACGAGGGCCTCGAACATGGGCTGATCCAGCGCGTTCATCTTGTCGGCGCGCACCAGGCGCACGTCGGCAACGCCTTCCGAGATCGAGATCGAGACGCGATCGTCCATGGACGAATTCTCCCCTAGTTCTTGCCTGTTCTTGTTCAGTGCCGCTTTACAGGCCGCCGGCGGCCGGATTTAGTCAATCGACCAATTAACTGACAATCGCGACAGAGGAAACAGCCATGTTCAAGGAAAATCTTCTGGCGGGCCGACGCATTCTCGTGACCGGCGGCGGCACCGGTCTCGGCAAATCGATGGCGGCGCGCTTTCTCCAGCTCGGCGCCGAGGTGCACATTTGCGGTCGGCGCAAGATCGTGTGCGACGAGACCGCAACCGAGCTGATGGATCTCTACGGCGGCCGCGTCACCAGCCACGGCGTCGACATCCGCAACGCGCTCGCAGTCGAGGAGATGATCGAGAGCATCTTCCGCGATGGCCCCCTCACCGATCTCATCAACAATGCGGCCGGCAATTTCATCTCGCGGACCGAGGAGCTCTCGCCGCGCGGCTTCGATGCGGTCGCCAACATCGTCATGCATGGCACGTTCTACGTGACACATGCGGTCGGCAAGCGCTGGATCGCCTTGAAGCAGCCCGGCAACGTCGTCTCGATCACCACGACCTGGGTGCGCAACGGCTCGCCTTACGTGGTGCCCTCGGCGATGAGCAAGTCGGCGATCCACGCCATGACGATGTCGCTTGCCACCGAATGGGGACGACACGGCATCCGCCTCAACACCATCGCCCCGGGCGAGATCCCGACCGAGGGCATGAGCAAGCGCATCAAGCCCGGTGACGAAGCCGGCGCGCGCACCAAGGCGATGAACCCGATGGGCCGCGTCGGCACCATGGAGGAACTGCAGAACGTGGCCGTGTTCCTGATCTCCGGCGGCTGCGACTGGATCAACGGCGAGACCATCGCCATGGACGGCGCCCAGGCGCTCGCCATGGGCGGCAACTTCTACCAGCTCCGCGACTGGAGCGACGACGACTGGAAGACCGCGCGCGAGAGCATCATGGCTCAGAACGAGAAGGACCGCGCGAAGCGGGGGTGACGGCGCATTGCAAATGCGCGGACGTGTAAGGGGCTGACGTTTTCACCACGCCCCCAGTTGTCGTCCCCGCCTAGTGCGCAAAGCGCAAGGGGGCGGGGACCCATAACTACAGGGAGCAGTCGTGGCGCGAGACAGGTAACTGCGTGTCTTCGCCAAACAACTTCCTGTGGCTATGGGTCCGGATCTGCGCGCGCTTGAGGCGCGCGCTTGTCCGGGACGACAGCGGAGCCCATCTTGTCTTCACCGGCGGATGACGCCACACTCCCGGGCATAAAAACAAACGCCTCCGGGAGAAACATGTCCACACAGAAACTGGCGAACCTCGCCGACATGGTGCGCGAGCGTGCGAAGAGCCGCGACAGCGCCATCGCCTATGAATTCGAGGGCCGCACCACGAGCTTCGCCGAGTTCGACATCAAGACCAACAAGGTCGCGAACGCGCTCCTCGCAATGGGCGTGAAGAAGGGCGACCGCATCGCCTATCTCGGCAAGAACAGCGACATCTATTTCGAGCTCCTGATGGGTGCGATGAAGGCTGGCGTCGTGATGGCGCCGGTGAACTGGCGGCTGGCAGGGCCCGAGGTCGCCTTCATCGTCTCGGATTGCAGGGCGCCGGTGCTGTTCGTCGGGCCGGAGTTCATCACTCAAGTGCGCCAGATCCGGGAGCAGATACCAAGCGTGCGCACCGTCATCACCACCGAGGGCGGCGCGCCGGAATGGCCGGATTTTACGGAATGGCGCGATGCGCAGAGCGGCGATGATCCGAAGGTGCCGATCGACACCACGGACATCGCGATCCAGCTCTACACGTCGGGCACGACGGGCAAGCCGAAGGGCGCGATGTTGTCGCATGCCAACTTCCTCAACCTGGTGCAATCCGGCAATGCCGAGGACAAGCCGGAGTGGAACCGGTGGTCGACCGACGATGTCTCGCTGGTGGCGATGCCGATCTTTCACATCGGCGGTTCGGGGTGGGGCGTCATGGGGCTCTATCACGGCGCCCGCGGGGTGATCGCACGCGAGTTCGACCCGACCAAGGTTTTGGATTTCTTCGAGCAGTCCGCCATCACAAAACTGTTCATGGTGCCGGCGGCGATGCAGTTCGTGGTGCGGCAGCCACGCGCCAGGACGGTCGACTTCTCGCGGCTGAAATACATGCTGTACGGCGCCTCGCCGATTCCCGCAGCGCTGCTGAAGGAATGCATCGAGGTCTTCAAATGCGGCTTCGTGCAGCTCTACGGCATGACCGAGACCACCGGCACCATCGTCGCGCTGCCGCCGGAGGATCACGTCGAGGGGCTGGAGCGGATGCGCTCGGCCGGCAAGGCGCTGCCGGGCGTCGAGATCGCGATCCTGGATCCGGACGGCAAGCCGCTGCCGCCGCGGCAGGTCGGCGAAATCGCAACGCGCTCGGGCTCCAACATGGCCGGCTACTGGAACCTGCCGGAGGCGACCGCATCCACGCTGCGCAGCGACGGCTGGCTGCGCACCGGCGATGCCGGCTACATGGACGAGGACGGCTATCTCTACATCCACGACCGCATCAAGGACATGATCATCTCGGGCGGCGAGAACATCTATCCGGCCGAGGTCGAGAGCGCTCTGTGCGACCACCCCGATGTCGCGGAAGCCGCCGTGATCGGCGTGCCTGACGACAAATGGGGCGAAGCCGTGAAGGCGATCGTGGTGATGAAGCCGGGCAAGCAGGCGACTGCCACCGAGATCATCAACTTCACCCGGACGCGCATCGCCGGCTACAAGACGCCGAAGAGCGTGGAATTCCTGCCTGCGCTGCCGAGGAATCCGTCAGGCAAGATCCTGCGGCGGCAGCTGCGCGAGCCGTATTGGGCGGGGAAGGATCGGCGGGTGAATTGATCCGCGGTGCCGTAGGGTGGGTTAGCCGTAGGCGTAACCCACCTCTTTGCAATCCACGCGGATGGCGCTGGTGGGTTACGCCCTGCGATCGCGCTTCGCGCAATCGCAGCGCTAACCCACCCTACGATAGCGGTGCGAGCGTCTAATGCTTCCCCGGCCCCATATACCCGAACAGGAATCCCGCCACTTTCCGCATCTGGATCTCCTCGCTGCCTTCGGTGATGCGATATCTCCGGTGGTGGCGGTAGATGTGCTCGAACGGCTTGTGGCGTGAATAGCCCATGCCGCCATGGACCTGCATGGCGCGGTCGGCGGCCTCGCAGCAGAGGCGGTTTGCCCAGTAGTTGCACATCGAGACCCGGTCGGACAGGGTGCGCTCGATTTGCTCCTCATTGAGCTGGTCCATCTCCCAGGCGGTCTTGCGGATCAAGAGGCGCAGCATCTCGGCTTGGGTCGCAAGCTCGACCAGCGGGAACTGGATCGCCTGGTTCTCGGCCAGCGCCTTGCCGAACGGTTTGCGCTCACGCGCGTATTTCACACTCTCGTTGATGCAGTAGACCGCGGCGCCGAGCGAGCTTGCCGCCTGGCGAATGCGGTTCTGGTGGACGAAGCATTGCGCCAGCGACAGGCCGCGGCCGACCTCGCCAAACAGCGCATCCTCCGGCACGAACACGTCGGTGAAGCTGACGCGCGGATGGTCGGTCGGCATGTTGAAGGTCCACATGTACTCCTCGACCTTCACACCATGGGTCTTCGCCGGCACCAGGAAGCAGGTGATGCCGCGGGCGTCGCCATCGTTGCCGCTGGTGCGCGCGAACAGCGCGCAGTGCGTGGCGACGTGCATGCCGGTCGTCCACATCTTCTCGCCGTTGATGATCCAGCCCTTGACGTTGTCGCGGGTGGCTGCCACCGCGCGCGTCTCCATGTGGGTGGCATCCGAACCGTGATGCGGCTCGGTCAGGCCAAAGGTGATGCGGTACTTGCCCTTAATGGAGCCGTCGATCATCGCCTTCTGGTCGTCGCGGCCGTAGCGGTCGAGCATGGTGACGACGGGGAAGTTGCCGACGATCGAATGCTCGTTCTGGAGGTCGTTGTGCAGGCCGAGACCCCTTGCGGCAAAATGCTCGCGGATCACGGCCATCCAGAGGTTGGAGCCGTCCTTGCCGCCGTATTGCTTCGGCACAGGAAAGCGCAAATGCCCGGCGGCATCCGCGAGGTCCTTGGCCTTGCGCAACAGCGCCTCCCATTCGTGGCGCGGCAGGCCGCCATTCTCGAAATCGGTCCGCGCCCATTCGCGGCGATGGTCGAAGAAGCGGATGTTGTCGTCGGCCCGTTCCAGCGGCTTGATCTCGCGTTCGATGAAACGGTCGAGCTCTCCGAGATAGGCGACGAGATCGGCAGGCAATGAGAAATCCACAGGTTCTCTCCCGGATTGATTTTATCGTTTTGCGTTAAGGCGCTGGGCGCATTCTTGCTTGGTGCGATTAAGGTGAGAAGAGCGCGTGCAAGTCAAGCAAGCCGAGATGTGAGGAGCGCAAGGCGCGCCCGCGCAATTCGATGGTGCTCTGGCGCACCCGCACGGTAGTATGGGGCCAATATTCCTTCGAAAGAAAATCCGGGAGCGCGCGATGGAGCTGAAATTCTCAAAGGTGGAACGCAAGGGGCCGATCACGATCGTGACGCTGTCGCGGCCCGAGGTCTACAACGCGCTGCACACCGATGCGCACTTCGAGCTTCAGAAGGTGTTTGACGATTTCTCCGCCGATCCCGAGCAGTGGATCGCGATCGTCACGGGCAGCGGCGATAAGGCGTTCTGCGCCGGCAACGATCTGAAGTGGCAGGCAGCGGGGGGAAAACGCGGCTGGGACAAGGGCGGCTTCGCCGGCCTCACCTCACGCTTCGACTGCGACAAGCCGATCATCGCCGCGGTGAACGGCGTTGCCATGGGCGGCGGCTTCGAGATCGCGCTCGCCTGCGACCTCATCATCGCCGCGGAGAACGCGACCTTCGCCCTGCCCGAACCGCGCGTCGGCCTTGCCGCGCTCGCCGGCGGCTTGCACCGGCTGCCGCGCCAGATCGGGCTGAAGCGCGCCATGGGCATGATCCTCACCGCGCGCCATGTCAGCGCCAAGGAAGGGCTCGAGCTCGGTTTCGTCAACGAGGTGGTGCCGCAGGGCGAGGCGCTCGCGGCCGCGCTGCGCTGGGCCGAGATGATCGCCAAGAATTCGCCGATGTCGATCCGGGCCTCGAAGCAGGCGATTCAGAAGGGGCTTGGCGTGTCGCTGGAGCAGGCGATCGCGGAGCAACGGGACTATCCGGCCGTGCAGGCGATGGTCGCCTCGCAGGATTATATCGAGGGCCCGAAGGCATTTTCCGAGAAGCGGCCGCCGAAATGGGTGGGGAAGTAGGAAACGGGTCTCCCCACTCGTCATTCCGGAGCGCGCCGACAGGCGCGAGCCCGGAATCCATTGAGCGACAGAACGTGCGGATGAATGGATTCCGGGTTCGTCGCTTCGCGACGCCCCGGAATGACGGCGGAGAGAGGAGCGCCCCCTCTCTCAACACTGTCATTGCGAGCGTAGCGAAGCAATCCAGGCTGCCCAGCAGAGACAGTCTGGATTGCTTCGTCGCAAGGGCTCCTCGCAATGACGGGGAGAGACCTACCCGCTTCGTCCTAGTTCGCGCTTGTACGAGGCATAATTCGGCTGATCGACCGCCAGCTTGTCCATCGTGGTTGCCCACAGGTGCTCGGCGAGGCCTGGGGTCGCGAGATCCATCTCCCCGCTCGCGATGCGATGTGCGAGAACACGGTTGAGCTCCATGACCGAGCCGTCGATGCCGAGCAGCGCGCGCAGGCGCTCCACCTCCTTCGCATCGCTTCCCTCCTCCCGCGTCAGCTGCCGCGTGACGAGGTCGAGGATGTTGATGGCGACGCGCAGCTTGAAGGCTTGGTGGCCGGAGATCAGCGGCGTGATGTCGCTGCGGAGGAAATCGGCGACTGCCTTGGTCAGCTCGATCGGGGTCGGCTCGTCCTGCATGTGTCAGCTCCCGCGCGGCGCCAGAAGCCGCAACAGATCGATCTCGGTCTCGCTGGCGCGGCGGCCGATCATGGCGCGCTCCATGGAATGGTCGGGCCCCTCGCGAAAGCGCTGCATCATGCCGCCGCACATGATGCCCCAGCGCAGCGTGCCCATCACTTCCCAGAACTTGACGCGCTCAGGGTCGACCTTGCGGCCCGAAGCCTCGTAACCGGCGAACAATTCCTCGCGCGAGCCAAAGCCGCCGACGGGCTTGTCGATCTCGCCGAAGCGCCAGGAGTTCACGCAGACCCAGCCGAGGTCCTCCATGGGATCGCCGAGATGGGCGAGCTCCCAGTCCAGTACCGCGCGAACGCCGTCGGCGCCGATGATGAGATTGCCGTTGCGGAAATCGCCGTGCACCAGCGTGGTCTCGGCCGCGGGACCGGGATCGTGATCGTGCAGCCAGCGCAGCGCCAGCTCGAATACCGGCTTGGGCCAGTTCAGACTGCGATAGTCGCGCTCGAACTCGGCGATCTCCTGGGTTGCGCCGCGGCTGCGCAGCTCGGGCAGTCTGTCCAGCGGCAGCCTGTGCAGGCCCGCGAGGATGCCACCGATCTGCCACGCCAGATGCGGCCGCGCCGCCGCATACTCTTGATCGCGAAGAATCTTGCGCGCGATGGTCTCGCCCTCGACGCGCTGCATGATGAAGCCGGTGCCGAGATCGTCCTCCGGCACCAGCACATGCAGGACGCGGGGCGACGGCACGCCGGCCTCATAGGCGAGCTGCATCAACTGCGCTTCCGCGGCAAGACCGGCCGCGCGGGTCGGCGCGGCGCCATAGCCCTTTGGTGAGCGCCGCAGGATCGCGCCGATCGGCCCGTCGGGATGGGAGATGTCGAAGCGCCAGGTTTCCTGGCTGGCGCCGCCGGAGAGCTTTGCCGCACAGGTCGCGCCGGTCGCCCCTTTGCACCAGCGCTGGACGCTGCGTGAAAGCGCCGCCTCGATCATTTGCCCTTGAACTGCGCGGGCCGCTTCTCGAGGAAGGCGCCGACGCCCTCGCGGAAATCCTCGGTGTCGCCGGCGCGGAGCTGGCACTGGAATTCCAGATTGAGCTGATCCTCGAAGGAATTTTCCGGGCTGTCCCAATAGAGCTTGCGGATCAGCGACAGCGCCACGGTCGGCCCGCTGGCGAGATCGCGCGCCAGCTTCATCGCTTCCTCCATCAAGACGCCGTCATCATAGACGCGGTTGACAAGGCCCCATTCCAGCGCCTTCTCGGCCGGCAGGCGCTCGCCCATCAACGACAATTCGATCGAGCGCGCGCGGCCGACGAGGCGCGGCAACAGCCAGGTCGAGCCGCAATCCGGCACGAGGCCGATGCGGCGGAAGGCCTGCAGGAAATAGGACGAGCGCGCGCATAGGATCATGTCGCCGAGCAGCGCGAAGCTCATGCCGGCGCCGGCGGCCGGGCCATTGACCGCGGTGACGATCGGGCAGTGCAGGTTGCGGATGCGGCGCAGGAAGGGATGAAAGCCGGTCTCCAGCGTAAGGCCGGCCTTGGTCTTCTTCGCCTGGTTGTTGCGGCCTTGCAGATTGGCGCCCGTGCAGAACGCCCGCCCCGCACCGGTCAGCACCACGCAGCGCACCTCGTCCTTCTTCTCCTCGATCGCATCGAGCGCCTCGGAAAGACCGCCCAGCATGTCGACGGAGACCGCGTTCATCACCTCCTGATGGTCGAGCTTGAGGATCGCGACCGAGCCATCGAAGTCGAGCGCGACGTGTTTGAACTGCATGGTTTCCTCATCAGTTGCGGCCCGCACCAGTTTCGCAGGCCGGAATTCGTTTTGCCGGGGCGCATATTTGATTTTTGGCGCGGTCTTGTCCATGGTGATCGGAGCATAGCAAGCAATCTTGTGCGCAGCGGCTGATGCGCCGCAGTCAAAAAACAGGAAACGCGCCATGAACCTCTTCGACCTTTCCGGCCGCGTGGCCGTGATCACCGGTGGCAATGGCGGCATCGGGCTCGGTATCGCGCAGGCGCTCGCGGGCCAGGGCTGCAACGTCTCGATCTGGGGCCGCAATGCTGACAAGAACAAGGCCGCTGCCGCGAGCATGGAGGGCCTGTCCGGCAAGGTCGACAGCCGCGTCTGCGACGTCACCGATCCGGCCTCGGTCGCTTCAGCGATGAAGGCGACGCTCGACACCTTCGGCCGGGTCGATGGCTGCTTCGCCAATGCGGGCATCGGCGGCGGTGGCCGGCGCGCCTTCATCGAGCGCACCGAGGAGGAATGGCGCACGATGTTCGCGACCAATCTCGACGGCGTGTTCCACGCGTTCCAGGCCGCCGCCAAGCACATGACGGATCGCGCCAATGCCGGCGATCCCTTTGGCCGGCTGGTCGCGACCTCGAGCCTCGCCTCGATCTTCGGCACGGCGCGCAACGAGCATTATGCCGCGACCAAGGCCGCCATCAACGCGCTGGTGCGCGCGCTCGGCGTCGAGCTGGCACGTCACGGCGTCACCGCCAATGCGATCCTGCCGGGCTGGATCAAGAGCGACATGACCGCAGGGCTCATGGCGAACGACAAGTTCGTAGCCAACGTGATGCCGCGGATTCCGATGCGGCGCTTCGGCGAAGCCTCCGATTTCGGCGGCATCGCGGTGTATCTGATGAGCAAGGCATCGTCGTATCACACCGCGGATACGTTCGTGATCGACGGCGGCTATACCGCGTTTTGATTCTCGTAGCCCGGATGGAGCGCAGCGAATCCGGGACGGCCAAAAGCAAGCAAGACCCGGATTTCGCTCTGCTCCATCCGGGCTACAACACTGAGGGAACGGGCAAATGTTTTCACACGTCATGATCGGTACCAACGACCTGGACAAGGCCAAGGCGTTCTACGACCAACTGCTCGGCACGCTCGAGGTGCGGCCGGCCAGGGTCGACGGCCACCGCATCTTCTACATCACCAAGACCGGAGTGTTCTCGGTATCGAAGCCGATCAACGGGGAGCCGGCGACCTGCGCCAACGGCGGCACGATCGGCTTTGCCGCCAATTCGCCGGAACAGGTCGATGCGTGGCACGCGGCGGGCGTTGCAGCCGGCGCAAAATCGATCGAGGATCCGCCCGGCATTCGCCAGGGCCCGGGCGGCAAGCTCTATCTGGCCTACCTGCGCGATCTCGATGGCAACAAGATCTGCGCGATGCATCGGATGGCGAACTAGCCACATCCACTGCTGTCATTCCCCGCGACCCGGCTACGCCAAGGCTTCGCCAGGGTTGAGGTCCAGGGGCGCCGAAGCTTTAGCGTAGGCGGCAGGCGGGGAATCCAGTACGCCGCAGCTACTCTGTTCAATCACTGCCGTCTCGGAGTACTGGATCGCCCGCCCCAGTGCGCAAGTGCGCACAAGGCGGGCGATGACGGCGGAGAGCGTGGCGGGCGTGCCCAGCGCGCCGCGCCCATTCAAACAACATTTCAAACGGCCTTGCGATATTCCATCGCATGGCATGGCCTCACGCGTGAAAATGCGCCCTCGCACTTTGCCGGCGCTGCGACTATTCTTGCGCACAACACATTCTAGCGATCCCGGGAGGACCAATGACAAAACACACCTACATTCCCCGCACCACCAACTACACGCTCAATCCCGGCGACGAGCTCAACGACTTGCGGATGTCGGACCAGGTCCGGCCGCTTTACGATCACGTCAAGAAGTTCATCCGCGATACCGTCGAGCCGATGTCGATCGAGTTCGCCAAGGCCGGCGAGGGCAAGGAAGATCGCTGGAGTTTTACGCCGAAGCAGCTCGAGGTGCTGGAGAAGGCCAAGAACAAGGCCAAGCAGGAAGGCCTCTGGAACTTCTTCCTGCCCGATGACGAGACCGGCCAGGGCCTGAAAAATCTCGACTACGCCTATATCGCGGCAGAGCTCGGCAAGAGTCCGCTGGCCTCGGAGACCATGAACTGCTCGGCGCCCGACACCGGCAACATGGAAGTGCTGGAACGGGTCGGCACCAAGGAGCAGAAGGAGAAATGGCTGAAGCCGCTGCTCAACGGCGAGATCCGTTCGGCCTATGTCATGACCGAGCCGAACGTCGCCTCCTCCGACGCCAAGAACATCTCGACCACCGCAAAGCTCGTCGGCGACGAATGGGTGATCAACGGCGAGAAGTACTACATCTCGGGCCTCGGCGATCCCCGCTGCAAGATCCTCATCGTGATGGTGAAGACCAACCCGGACGCGGCGCCGAGCAAGCAGCAGTCGCAGATCCTGGTGCCGCGCGACACGCCCGGCGTCGAGGTGCTCGGTCCCATGTACGTGTTCGGCCAGGACCACGCCCCGCGCGGCCACATGCACATGCGCTTCAACAATGTGCGCGTGCCGAAGGAGAACATCCTGCTCGGCGAAGGCCGTGGCTTCGAGATCTCGCAGCTCCGCCTCGGCCCCGGCCGCATCCATCACTGCATGCGCACCATCGGCAAGGCCGAGAAGGCGCTCGACCTGATGGTGCAGCGTGGCCTCACCCGTGAGGCCTTTGGCAAGAAGATCGCCCATCTCGGCGGCAACATGCAGATCATCGCGCAGGCGCGCTGCGAGATCGAGGCGATGCGGCTGATGGTGCTGAAAGCGGCGAAGGCAATGGACGTGCTCGGCAACAAGGAGGCCCGCGTCTGGGTCTCCATGGTCAAGGCCATGGTGCCCGAGCGCGCCTGCAAGATCATCGATCAGGCCATCCAGATGCACGGCGCCACCGGCATCTCGCACTGGACCCCGCTCGCCGAGATGTATCAGGACGTGCGGCACCTGCGCTTCGCCGACGGTCCGGACGAGGTGCACTGGATGGTGGTGGGCCGCCACGAGCTGAGCATGGCGTAAGGCGCCTTATCTCTTTCCCCTCTCCCCGCTTGCGGGGAGAGGGTGAGGGGGATTCTCCGCGAGGACGGTGACAGTCGGACTCGCGGAGAGCCCCCTCACCCGCCGCGCATTCCGCGCATCGGCCTCTTCCCGCAGGCGGGGAGAGGCGAAGAAAGCCGAGGAGCCACCATGGACTACGCCGCCAGCGAGCTGACGCCACGCGAGCGCTACAAGGTGCTGACGTCCTTCATTCTGCCGCGGCCGATCGCGTGGGTGACCACGCTCGGGCCGACCGGCGTGGTCAACGCCGCCCCGTTCAGCTTCTTCAACGCCTTCTGCGAGGATCCGCCGCTCTGCATGTTCGCGGCCAACCGCAAGCCGAACGGCGAGGACAAGGACACGTTTCTCAACATCCAGCGCACCGGTGAATTCGTGGTCAACCTCACGGACGAGCCGCTGGCGCGGGCGATGCACGAGAGCAGCGGCGATTTTCCGCCTGAGATCAGCGAGCCCGATTATCTCGGGCTGAAGCTTGCGCCCTCGACGAAGATCGGGGTGCCACGGCTAGCTGACACGCCCTGGGCGATGGAGTGCAAGCTCTGGAAGCTGATCGACGTCAACGACGATCGCCGGCTGATCATGGGCGAAGGCCTCCACTTCCACATCCGCGACGAGCTCTGGGACGACAAGGCGATGCGGGTGCACATGGACCGCTATCACCCGATCGGCCGCATGTTCGCCGACCGTTACTGCCGCACCGATGACCGCGTGGTGTTTCCGGCGGCGGAGGGCATGAAGAAATAGGCCGCAGCAACGGTGCGCTCCCTCGCCCCATTCCTACGGGGCCGCGACGAGCTTGGCTCGCGCTGAGAGGGTTGGGGTGAGGGGCCTTTCTCCACGCGCGAGACTGTCGAGGGACCTGTACCCCCTCACCCGAATTCGATCTGCGATCGAATTCGACTTCTCCCCACTTGCGGGGAGAGGTGATGAACCCGTTAGCTACGTCGCGGGCACGAGCTTGTCCTGGGTCTTGGTCTCGAAGTCGCTCGCGTCGTGGCGCTCGTGGAGCTGGCTGGCGGGATCGCCGGAGACCCGGTTGACCATGCGGCCGCGCTTCACGGCGGGGCGCTGCGCAATCTGGTCGGTCCAGCGCTGCACGTTCTTGTAGTCCTGCACCGACAGAAATTCGCCGGCGCCATATACGAGCCCCTTGGCGAGCGCGCCATACCAGGGCCACACCGCCATGTCGGCGATGGTGTAGTCCTTGCCCGCGAGATATTCGTTGTCAGCGAGACGCCGGTCGAGCACGTCGAGCTGGCGCTTGGTCTCCATTGCGAAACGGTCGATGGCGTATTCGATCTTGGTCGGCGCATAGGCGTAGAAGTGGCCGAAGCCGCCGCCGAGATAGGGCGCACTGCCCATTTGCCAGAACAGCCAGGACATCGCCTCGGTGCGGGCCTTGACGTCCTTCGGCAGGAAGGCGCCGAACTTCTCGGCGAGGTAGAACAGGATCGAGCCTGACTCGAACACCCGGACAGGCTCGGGGCCGGAGCGATCCATCAGCGCCGGGATCTTGGAATTTGGATTGATGTCGACGAAGCCGCTGCCGAACTGATCGCCATTGCCAATCTTGATCAGCCAGGCGTCATATTCGGCGCCCTTGTGGCCGAGCGCCAGGAGCTCCTCCAGCATCACGGTGACCTTGACCCCGTTCGGCGTCGCCAGCGAGTAGAGCTGAAGCGGATGCTTGCCGACTGGCAGCTCCTTGTCGTGGGTGGGCCCGGCAATCGGGCGGTTGATGTTGGCGAATTGCCCGCCGTTCTCCTTGTTCCAGGTCCAGACTTTGGGCGGCACGTAAGGGGCGTCGGTCATGCGGGGCTCCGGGCAAAAAGGATGCGTCTGCATTAATTAGCCCGCAAACGGCCGATGACAAGGGCGCCGCAATGCATTGCCGGATGGGACAACTCTGCGTTTTGTCATGGCAGCCCCTCCCCTCCGTCATTCCCGGGTGCCCGCAGGGCCTGCGGCCCGCGGATAGAGCGCGACGTCTGCACACAAGATGCCTCCCCAGATCCGGCATGTCATCGATCGGCTAGCGTCACTTTGCTTTGCCAGCGAAAGCAACGAGAATGCGAAGCCTGCCGCCGGGAGAGAGCCATGAAATCGCCGATCTGCGACATGCTGGGGATCGAATTCCCGCTGCTCGCCTTCAGCCATTGTCGCGACGTCGTTGCCGCCGTCAGCCGCGCCGGCGGCTTCGGCGTGCTGGGCGCGACCGTGCATACGCCGGACACGCTCGAGCGTGAGCTGACGTGGATCGATGATCACGTCGACGGCAAGCCTTACGGCATCGACGTGCTCATCCCGGAAAACATCTCGACAGCCGGCGAGAAGGACGTCACCTGGAAGAGCCTGGAAGCGCGCGTGCCGCAGGAGCACCGCAACTACACGCGCGATCTCCTGAAGAAGTACGACATCGAGCTGACCACCACCGAGGTCGCGGACAACCAGCCGCAGCCGTTCGACGGCAAGACCGCGCTTCAGCTGCTCGAGGTCTCCTTCAATCATCCGATCCGCCTGATCGCCAATGCGCTGGGCGTGCCGCCGAAGGCGATGATCGAGATGGGCAAGAAGCACGGGGTGCCGGTTGCAGCGCTGGTCGGCGCCAAGGAGCACGCGCTGCGCCAGGTCGCCGCCGGCGTCGACATCCTCGTGGTGCAGGGCACCGAGGCCGGCGGCCATTGCGGCGAGGTTTCGACCATGGTGCTGGTGCCGGAGGTGATCAAGGCGATCAAGCCGATCCGCGACGTGCCGGTGCTGGCGGCCGGCGGCATCATGACGGGGCAGCAGATGGCGGCCTGCATGGCGATGGGCGCGGCCGGCGCCTGGACCGGCTCGGTGTGGCTGGCCACGGTCGAGTCCGAGACAAGCGAGATCTTTCGCGAGAAGATGATCGCGGCATCCTCGCGCGATGCGGTGCGTTCGAAGGGCCGCACCGGCAAGCCGGCCCGGCAGCTCCGCTCAGTCTGGACCGACGCCTGGGACCGCGCGCCGGATAGCCCGGGCGCGCTTCCGATGCCGTTGCAAAGCATCATTAGCCGCGACGCCTTCCATTCGATCGACCGAGCCGCCGCAAGCGGCAACGCCAAGGCGCGCGATCTCGTCAGCTATTTCGTCGGCCAGGGCGTCGGCCTGATCGACAGCGTGAAATCGGCGGGTGCGGTGGTACAGGAGTTCAAGCAGGATTTCGCCGAAGCCGTCGAGCACATGAATGCGCTGGTGGCGGAGTGACGATCCCACTTGTCATTGCGAGCGCAGCGAAGCAATCCAGACTGCCTCCGCGGAAAGATCCTGGATTGCTTCGCTGCGCTCGCAATGACGAACAACTGACATCGTGAACTGAAGCAAGAAGAAATGACCAATATCCCCGAAGACCGCATCCCCGTCATCGTCGGCATCGGCGAGATCGTCGATCGCCCGAAGGAGATCGCCGAGGGTCTCGAACCGCTCGACCTGCTCGAACAGGCGCTGCGGCGGGCTGAACAAGACGCCGGCGCAAAGCTGCTCGGCGAGGTGCAATCGCTCGACGTCGTCAATTTCCTGAGCTGGCGCTATCGCGATCCGGAGCAGCTTTTGGCTCAGCGCCTCGGCATCTCGCCCGCGCATTGCTATTACGGCCCAGTCGGCGGCGAGAGCCCGATCCGCTACATCCACGAGGCGGCCAAGCGCATCGCGCGCGGCGAGTGCAGCGTGGCGGCGGTGTGCGGCGCGGAAGCGCAATCGAGCGCGACCAAGGCGGAGCGCGCCGGCGTCAAGCTGCCGTGGACGCCGTTCGCCCATGACGTCGAGGAACCCAAGCGCGGCGCGGCGTTCCAGAAGCCCTTAGCAGTGAAGCTCGGCGTATTTCGGCCTGTGACCGTCTATCCGTTCTATGAGGCGGCCTCCTCGGCGCATTGGGGGCAGACGCCGCGCGAAGCTATGGCGGAATCAGGCACGCTGTGGTCGCGCTATTCGGAAGCCGCCGCGGAGAATCCATACGCCTGGCTGAAGCGGCGTTATGCGCCGGAGGAGATCACGACGCCGACCGCAGACAACCGGCTGATCGCCTGGCCCTACAACAAGCTGATGGTGGCCAATCCGAGCGTCAACATGGGCGGTGCGCTGCTGCTCACCAGTCTCGCCAAGGCACGCGCGGCCGGGATCGCCGAAGACAAACTGGTCTACCCGCTCGGCGGTGCCTCGGCGGAAGAGCCGCGCGACTATCTGATGCGCGACCAGTTTTACGAGAGCCACCCGCAGAATGCCGTGCTCAAGAGCGTGATGGACCTCGCCGGCGGCGACCGCAAGACCTTCGACGCGATCGAGCTCTACAGCTGCTTCCCCTGCGTGCCCAAGATGGCGCGGCGGACGCTGGGCTTGGGCCCCGACGTGCAGCCGACCGTGACCGGCGGCCTCACCTTCTTCGGCGCGCCGCTCAACACCTATATGACGCACGCGGCCTGCGCGATGGTGCGACGACTGCGCGACGGCGCCAAGCTCGGCCTGCTCTATGGCCAGGGCGGCTTCGTCACCAAGCACCACGCGCTGGTGGTGTCGAAGACGGCGCCGCGCGAGGCGCTGGTGCAGGAAACGAGCGTGCAGGCCGAGGCGGACCGCAACAAGCGCGCGGTGCCGGAGTTCGTCACGGAGACCACGGGCAAGGGCAAGGTCGAGAGCTTCACCGTGCTTTACGGCCGCGGCGGCAATATCGAGCATGGCGTCGTGATGCTGCGGACAGAGGACGATCGCCGCACGCTGGCGCGGGTCCCGGCGAGCGACGGCGCGACGCTGGCGCATCTGCTCGCCATGGATCGCACCCCGGTCGGCTCGCTCGGCGAAATCGCTATGGCAGAAGATAACGTGCCCGAGTGGCGGGTGGCGTGATCTCGTAGGGTGGGCAAAGCGAAGCGTGCCCACGGCCTTCGTGTGATCCGGAAAGAATGGTGGGCACGGCGCAAGAGCGCCTTTGCCCACCCTACGAGATCTCAGCCCTTCGGCGCCTGTTTTTCCGACGCGGTCGAGAGTCAGGCGGCGCGAACCGAGTTCAGGAACTTGCCGACCTCGAGCTTGAGGCGGTTGGAATCGCGGGACAGCATCTGGGCCGCCGACAGCACCTGCGTGGACGCTGATCCCGTCTCCGAGGCGCCGCGCTGCACGTCGCCGACGTTGGACGAGACCTGCTGGGTGCCCAGGGCGGCCTGCTGCACGTTGCGGGCGATCTCCTGGGTCGCTGCGCCCTGCTGCTGCACGGCCGTCGCGATGGCCGAAGCGATCTCCGACAGACGCGCGATGGTGCCGCTGATCTCCCCGATGGCGCTGACCGAATCCTGCGTCGCCGCCTGGATGCCGCCGACCTGCTGGCCGATCTCGCCGGTGGCCTTGGCCGTCTGCTCGGCGAGCGCCTTGACCTCGGAGGCCACCACCGCGAAGCCGCGGCCGGCTTCGCCAGCCCGCGCCGCCTCGATGGTAGCGTTGAGTGCCAGCAGGTTGGTCTGGCCGGCAATCGCATTGATGAGCTCGACGACATCGCCGATCCGCGCCGCAGCCCGCGACAGCTCGCTGACACGCTCGGTGGTGGCATGCGCCTGGCTGACCGCCTCGCTCGCGATCCGGGAGGAATCCTGCACCTGCCGCCCGATCTCGCGCACCGAGGACGACATCTCCTCGGCAGCCGAAGCCACCGAATGGACATTGCTGGAGGCGGCCTCCGAGCCGGACGCAACTACCGTGGCCAGCTCCTGCGCCCGGCCCGCGGTCGAGGACAGGGTCGAGGCCGATGCCTCAAGCTCGGTCGCGGCGGCCGATACGGTCTCGACGATTTCCCCGATCGCCGCCTCGAAACCGTCGGCAAGCTTGGTCATGTCGGCCTTGCGCTGCGCCTCGGCGCGGCGCTGCACCGCCTGCACCTCGTCGCGGCTGAAACGGACGATGGTCTGCACGGTCTGAAGGTTGCGCAGCGCCTCGCCGATCTCGTCGTCGCGCTCGATCACGATGCGATTGTCAAGCTTGTCCTGCACGAGGTTGACCAGCGTGTCGTTGAGCTGCCGCATCGGTCCCTGAATAGCACGCATGGTCGCAAGGCCTGCGAAGCCGACGATAGCCGCACCGGCGACAGCCAGCAGCGACAGGATCAGGCTGGTCGAACCGCCGGTGGCGACCGCGCCACCGATGCCGAGCGCGAGCATGAACAGCGACTGCAGCACCATCATCGTGATCAGGCGCGCCTTCAGCGTCCCGGTAAAGATGCTGAAGTGGTCGAGCCAGGAGCGGCGGCGGATGATGCCGGCGTCGATGCGATAGCCATGCGGCTTCTTCTCGCGGATGGCGGCATAGACCTCTTCGGCGAGCTTGCGCTGGTCGGCCGGCAGCTTGGTGCGGATCGACGTATAGCCCTTGATCTCGCCGTTCTCGCGGATCGGAGAAGCCGTCGCCAGCACCCAATAGAAGTCGCCGTTCTTGCGTCGGTTCTTGACTGCGCCGAGCCAGGGCTTGCCGGCCTTCAGCGTGTCCCAGAGATTGTCGAATGCCTCCGGCGGCATGTCGGGGTGGCGGACGATGTTGTGCGGCTGGCCCATCAGTTCCGCCGACGTGAATCCGGCGGCAGCGAGGAAGTCCTCGTTGAAGTAGGCGAGCTTGCCCTTCAGGTCGGTCCGCGAAACGATCAACGTCTCATCACTGACCGGATATTCAACGGTGGTGACGGGAAGATTTTTGCGCATCAGAGCCCCCAAACAATGCGGTATGCGTTCATTCCAAGACAGGACGGCCGCTGCTCGAGGCGCCTTCCGCCGATTCTCGTGAATCGAATTTAACTATCCATGAAACGGGCGCCCCGTATGTTTACGGTCGGCTCCCCATGATCCTACCGCCAGACGACATCACGCTACGCAGAAAAAAAAGAGCGGCGCTTTTGGCGCCGCTCCCGGTTTGATCTATCCTTCGGCCGCGCCTTACGCGGCGCGGACGTTGGTCAGGAACTTGCTGACCTCGCTCTTCAGCCGGCTCGAATCGTTCGACAACATCTGCGCCGCCGACAGCACCTGCGAGGAGGCCGTGCCGGTCTCGGTTGCGCCGCGCTGCACGTCGGTGATGTTGGACGACACCTGCTGGGTGCCATGCGCCGCCTGCTGAACGTTGCGGGCGATCTCCTGCGTCGCGGCGCCCTGCTCTTCCACCGCAGCGGCGATGGCCGACGAGATCTCCGACAGGCGCTCGATGGTCGAGGAGATCTCCTTGATGGCGCCGACGGAATCGTTGGTCGCCGCCTGGATACCGGAGATCTGCTGGCCGATCTCGCCGGTCGCCTTCGCGGTCTGCTCGGCGAGCGCCTTCACCTCGGAGGCGACGACGGCAAAACCGCGGCCGGCTTCGCCGGCGCGCGCCGCCTCGATGGTCGCGTTGAGCGCCAGGAGATTGGTCTGGCCGGCGATGGTGTTGATCAGCTCGACGACGTCGCCGATGCGCGCGGCCGCCTTGGACAATTCGCTGACGCGCTCGGTGGTGGCACGGGCCTGACCGACTGCATCGCCCGCCATCCGCGCCGATTCCTGCACCTGGCGGCTGATCTCGCCGACCGACGAGGCCATCTCCTCGGTCGCCGAGGCCACCGACTGCACGTTGGTGGAGGCTTCCTCCGAAGCGCCGGCCACCGTGGTCGCGAGCTTCTGGGACCGCTCGGCCGTACCTGTGAGGGTGGTGGCCGATGCTTCCAGCTGGGTCGATGCCGACGACACTGTTCCGATGATCTGGCCGACGGCGCTCTCGAAGTCGTCGGCGAGCCTGACCATGTCGCGTTTGCGCTGCTCGGCATTGCGACGCTCGGTTTCAGCCTGTTCCGCCTTCAGCCGCTCGACCTCGATGGCATTGGTCTTGAACACCTGGACCGCCTGAGCCATCTCACCGATCTCGTCCTTGCGTTCGATACCCGATACGATCACCGAGGTGTCCCCATTCGCGAGAACACCCATCTCGGTCGTGATGCGCTGGATCGGGCGGGTGACCGCGAAGGCGACGCCGAAGGCGCCCACGAGCGAGAGCAGCAGGGTGACGAGGCCTCCGATCAGCATGGCCATGGTGGCGCTGGACGAGGCGGCGTCGGAGGCAGCCGCCCGCACTGACAACAGCGACCGCTCTTCCCTGTCCATTTCCTGGACGACGGCGCGGAGGCCATCCATCGACTTCTTGCCGGCTCCGGAAGCCTCGAGCTCACGCGCCTTCGCCTGGGTTGCCGGATCCTTCATCAGCGCGATTTCGCGCTGCGCGACGTTGGTTGCCCAGTCGTTGGCAAGCGCCTTGACCTGCTCGAGTCGCTTCTGCTGCGTGGCGTTGTCCGAGGTCAGGCTGCCGACTTTGGCCGCCGCAGTCTGAAATTGTTTCAGCCCGGCTTCGTAAGGAGCGAGAAAGCCGGCATCGCCAGACACGAGATAGCCGCGAACGCCGGTTTCCTGATTGACCATCGCACCGACAAGCTCGGAAAGCTGCTCCAGCACCTGATAGGTATGCACTGTCATCTTCGCCGTGGAATTCATTACGCTCAGCGAGTTGTAGATGGCTGCGGTGCTGCCGGCGACGACGAGACAGATCGCCGCGAATACGGCGGAAACCTTAATGGAAATACGAAGGTTGTTGATCCAAGACATTAAATCCTCCCCAATGCTGACGGTCGGGAGTTGCTGGTCCGGACCGGCTCCGATCGTGCTACGACTTCCGCCACGATCTTACCGTCGCTCAGGATTGTTAGGTTTAACGACGCTACGCAGTAGTACGGAGCTTTCGCTGAAGAGTACGTCGCAATTCTACGGGCATATCGACAGCGCAACGCGCGCAGGAAAAACTATGAGCGGCGCCGATGGCGCCGCCCTTGCTTGTGGAACCCACGTCTGTCTACGCGGCGCGGACGTTGGTCAGGAACTTGCTGACCTCGTTCTTCAGCCGGCCCGAATCATTCGACAGCATCTGCGCCGCGGACAGCACCTGCGAGGAGGCCGTGCCGGTCTCGGTCGCGCCGCGCTGCACGTCCGTGATGTTGGACGACACCTGCTGGGTGCCATGCGCCGCCTGCTGAACGTTGCGGGCGATCTCCTGCGTCGCGGCGCCCTGCTCTTCCACCGCAGCGGCGATGGCCGACGAGATCTCCGACAGGCGCTCGATGGTCGAGGAGATCTCCTTGATGGCGCCGACGGAATCGTTGGTCGCCGCCTGGATACCGGAGATCTGCTGGCCGATCTCGCCGGTCGCCTTCGCGGTCTGCTCGGCGAGCGCCTTCACCTCGGAGGCGACGACGGCAAAACCGCGGCCGGCTTCGCCGGCGCGCGCCGCCTCGATGGTCGCGTTGAGCGCCAGGAGATTGGTCTGGCCGGCGATGGTGTTGATCAGCTCGACGACGTCGCCGATGCGCGCGGCCGCCTTGGACAATTCGCTGACGCGCTCGGTGGTGGCACGGGCCTGACCGACTGCATCGCCCGCCATCCGCGCCGATTCCTGCACCTGGCGGCTGATCTCGCCGACCGACGAGGCCATCTCCTCGGTCGCCGAGGCCACCGACTGCACGTTGGTGGAGGCTTCCTCCGAAGCGCCGGCCACCGTGGTCGCCAGCCGCTGCGAGCGGTCGGCGGTCGCGGTCAAGGTCGAGGCGGAGGCCTCTAACTGGGTCGAGGCCGATGACACGGTCTGGACGATCTCGCCGATCATCGTTTCGAATTCGCGGGTGATGTCGTCGACGCGGCGGCCGCGCTCGATCTTGGCTTCGGCGTCGGCCGCGGCGGCTTCGTCGGCGGCCTTCTTGGCGATCAACGCCTCCTTGAAGATCTGGAGCACGTCGGCCATGGCGCCGATCTCGGTCTTCTCGCCGCGATGCGGGACTTCGGCGGAGAGGTCGCCTCGGCCCAGGGCCTGCATCGGCAGGGTGATCGAGTTGATGCCGCTAGAGACGTCGCGGACGAGATAGAAGCTGACGGCGATGCCGATGACGATAGCAGCGCCGAGAATGGCCGAGACCAGCATGAAGGCGTAGGCGTAACTGTCGGCGGCGTCCTGGGCGGCCTGTTCTCCGCCTTTGGTGTTGAGCTCGATGTCCTTGGTCAGGACCTCGTCTGCCTGAAGACCGAGCTTGTTGACGGTCTTCGTATTCAGCTCCCGGGCCTCGTGTGGGATCTTGCCGGCTTCCTTGCGCGAGAGCGCCATCACCTCTTCGGTGCCCCTCTTGTAATCGTCCCAGAGCTTTGCCCATTGGGTGTAGAGCGCCCTCTCCTCCGGCGAGGTGATCATCGGCTCGTAGCGGCTGCGGTATTTGGCAAGCGCCTCGAGCACCGTCACGGCCGTCTTTTCGTTGGCGAGCTTCTCGTCCAGCGTGTCGGAAAGCATGTGCTGGCGGACCACGTTGCGATAGGTGATGACGCTCGCCCGAAGCTCGCCCAGCACCCGCACGCTGGGCATCCAATTCATCGTGATGTCGACCGTGTTGGCGTTCATCGACCGCATTTTCATGATGGCGAGCAGGCCCATGCCGGCCATCGCGACGAGCAGGAATGCCACGACACTGATGATCTTGGCGCGGATGGAAATATTGGCGAACATAATCGGATCTCGTTGTGCTGGCGCGGATGCGCGTCGAAGCTCTAAGAATCAACCAAAGAGGAGCTGCGGCGACATCTGAGCGCAGAGCACCTGCGCAAATGTTAACTGCGGCTCCGTACGAGTACCGAAGCCGAAAGAAATGAACGATGGACTAAGGAGGCTCTGCGCTCAGCGCATGAGCCTAAGCGCGTCGGAGAAGAAGTCCGGACCGCCAAAGTTTCCAGATTTCAAAGCGAGCAACATCTCGCCGGAGCTTGCACCGACCGCGCGCAGCACCGGGACTCCCGCCGCGATTTCTACTCCTACGAGAAATCCAGGAATTTTCAACCGATCGACCACGGCGCCGGATGTCTCGCCACCGGCGACGATCAAGCGACGGACGCCGGCCTGCACCAGACCCTCGGCGATGCCGGCCATGGCCTGCTCGATGGCGTGGCCTGCGGCATCGCGGCCATGGCGTGCCTGCACGGCCGCAACGGCGTCCGGCGTCGCGCTCGAAGCGATCAGCACCGGACCTTCCGCAAGCCGCGGCCTCGCCCAGTCCAGCGCACGCTGCGCTTCAGCGGCGCCCGCGACGATCCGCTCCGGATCGAGATGAAGCACCGGCATGATGCGTTCGGCGCTGGCGATCTGCTGAAGCGTCGCCTGCGAGCAGCTGCCGGCAAGGCATGCCGCCAGGCCGCCGACGGCCGCGCCGGTTTCGCTGCTCGGTGCCGGCTTCACCTTGCCCGTCGACACCAGCGCGCGCGCAAGCCCGAGGCCCATGCCGGACGCGCCGACCGACAGAAGATGTTCAGCGGCGACGAGACCGATGGTCTCGAGGTCGCGGTCGAACACGGCGTCGATGATCGCAGCACCGATGCCCCTGGCGGCGAGCTCGGCCAGCCGTGCCCGCACGGCCTCCGCGCCGCGCGCGACGGTGGCGAGATCGACGAGGCCGATCTGCGTGCTGCTCTGGCGCGCCAGCACGCGCACCAAGTTGGAATCATGCATCGGGTTGAGCGGATGGTCCTTTAGCGGGCTCTCGCTGAGCGGCACGGCGCCGACGAACAGATTGCCCTGATAGACGGTGCGCCCGGTCTCCGGAAAGGCAGGCGTCACCAGCACGGCTCCCTCGCCGCAATCGGCGCGCAGCGCATCCATGACCGGACCGATATTGCCGGCGTCGGTGGAATCGAAGGTCGAGCAGATCTTGAACAGCACGTGGCCCACGCCGCGGCCGCGCAGCCATGTTTCAGCGGCGCGCGAGCGCGACACCGCGAGGCCGGCTTCGATCGAGCGGCTCTTCAGTGACACCACGACGGCATCGACCTCGGGCAGCGCGAGATCGTCGGCGGGCACGCCGATGGTCTGCACGGTGCGCAGGCCCGCGCGCGTCAGCGTGTTGGCGAGATCGGAGGCGCCGGTGTAGTCGTCGGCGATGCAGCCCAACGCAAGTGTCACGACTTCACTCCCGCATAAGGCTTGAACCAGGCAAGCCCATCGGTGGTCTTGCCGCGGGGATTGTATTCGCAGCCGACGAAGCCGGCATAGCCGAGCCGGTCGAGCTCATCGAACAGGAAGGGATAGTTCAGCTCCTCGCCATCGGGCTCGTTGCGCGAGGGAATGCTGGCGATCTGGATGTGGCCGATGATCGGCATCATCTCGCGCAGCCGCATGGTGACGTCGCCATGGATGATCTGGCAGTGATAGATGTCGAACTGGAGCTTCAGGTTCGCAAGCCTCAGCTCCTGGATCAGATCCCGCGCAAAGCCGAAATCGTTGAGGAAGTAGCCGGGCACGTTGCGGGCGTTGATCGGCTCGATCACGACATCGATGCCGTGAGGCGCGAAGAACTCGGCGGCCCAGGCCACCGATTTGTAGAAGGCCTCGATCGCGACGCGCTCGCCGCGATTGGCGATGCCGGCCATCAGGTGCAGGCGCTTGACGCCCGTCGCCTTGGCATAAGGCAGCGCCGTCTCCAGGCTCGCCTTGAGATCGGAAAAGCGCGATGGCAGCGCCGCAAAGCCCTTCTCGCCGGCGTTCCAGTCGCCCGGCGGCAGGTTGAACAGCGCCTGGGTCAGGCCGTTGCGCTTGAGCCGTTCGCCGACGGCCTCGGCGGCATGCTCGTACGGAAACAGGAATTCCACCGCGGTGAAGCCCGCTTGCGCGGCGGCATCGAAGCGGTCGAGGAATGGCACCTCGGTGAACATCATCGAGAGATTGGCGGCGAAACGGGGCATTGGAGATCCTCTGTTACTTGTCGCCGGGCAGCTTGACGCCGGTGACCTGCGCATACATGCGCGCGACCGATGCGTCGTCGTCGCGGCCCATGCCGGCGGCCGATGTCATCAGGAACATCTGGAGCGCGGCGGCGGAGACCGGCACCGGGAATCGGGCCGTGCGCGCCATGTCCTGGATGATGCCGAGGTCCTTGACGAAGATCTCCACCGCGCTTCGCGGCGTGTAGTCGCCGTCGAGCACATGCGGCATGCGGTTCTCGAACATCCAGGAATTACCGGCCGAGGCCGTGATCACCTCGTAGACCTTGCGGATGTCGAGGCCCTGCTTGGCTGCGAACGCCATGGCTTCGCTGGCGGCGGCGATGTGAACGCCGGCGAGCAGCTGATTGATCATCTTGAACGCAGCGCCCTGCCCGGCGGCATCGCCGAGCTCGTAGAGCTTTGCAGCCATGGCATCGAGCGCCGGCCGCGCCTTGGCAAAGGCGGCCGAGCTGCCGGAGGCAAGAATCGTCAATTCGCCTTGCGCGGCGCGCTGCGCCCCGCCGGAGATCGGCGCATCCAGATAGTACCGGCCGGTCGCCTCCAGCTGCTTGGCAAGACGGCGCGCCACGTCGGGATCCATCGTCGCCGAGGAGACGAACACGCTGTCCTTCGGCATGGTCTCGGCGGCGCCATCCTTGCCGAACAGGATGGTTTCGGTCTGCGCGGCATTGACCACCACGCTGACGACGATGTCTGCGTCCTTGGCCGCTTCGGCCGGCGTCTTGGCCCCCGCGCCGCCGTCCTTCACGAAGCGCGCGACGGCATCCGCCGAGACGTCGCAGCCGGTCACGGCATGGCCGGCGCGCTTGAGCGAGGTCGCCATGCCAAATCCCATCGAGCCGAGCCCGACGACGGCAATACGCTGATTTTGTGAGGTGGAGGCGGACATATGCAACTGACCCTTGCGAGCGTTTCCCGGATGGCCGCCCTTTGCGGCAGCTTGGCAACCGAATAACACGGCTTGGCCGCGCTGCCAAAGCGTGAGACAAGCAGGCATGACGGCCATGAGCAATGAGACATTGCTGCGCGAGGACATCTGCCGCTTCGGACGATCCCTGTTCGAGCGCGGGCTGACGCCGGGCTCCTCCGGCAATATCAGCGTCAAGCTGGACGATGGCGGCTGGCTGGTGACGCCGACCAACGCCTCGCTCGGCTTCCTCGATCCCGCAAGACTATCACGGCTGGACCAGCAGGGCCGGCTGGTTTCGGGCGATGCCCCGACCAAGGAAGTTCCGCTGCACAATGCGCTCTACGACACGCGCGGCGGCGCGCGGGCCATCGTGCATCTGCACTCCACGCATTCGGTGGCGCTGTCGATGCTGCCCGAGATCGATCCGCGCGCCGCGCTGCCGCCGATGACGGCCTATTATTTGATGAAATGCGGCGCCACCGCGCTCGTGCCCTATTACCGCCCTGGCGATCCCGCGGTCGCAGATGCGATCAAGGGGCTGGCTGGGAAATATTCATCCGTGCTGCTCGCCAATCACGGCCCGGTCGTCGCCAGCAACACGCTGGAAGCTGCGGTGTTCGCGACGGAGGAGCTGGAGGAGACGGCCAAGTTGTACCTGCTGCTGCGCGGGATGAACCCGCGGTACCTATCGCCGGAGCAGGTGACAGATCTGGTGAAGGTGTTCGGGGTGACACTGCCGGAGCATGGGCACGAGCATGTAGCGATGCAGGCAACGAGCCCGACGGACGCAGAGGTTGAAGCAGCGGCCCGGGTCCTTGATCGGGCCGGGCGTCACTATCGTTGGTGGCCAGAGACAAGCCCGGCATATGACGAGATCGGCAAGGCAGACCCGATTGCCAAAAGCGAATTTGATGGAATCGTCGAGCAAATGTTGAAGGCCGCTTCCGCGGCGAAGAAAGCGTAGCCCGCATGAGCGAAGCGACATGCGTGACCACCTGCCCCGGATATCGCTGCGCTCATCCGGGCTACGGTAGCACGCTCGGAGCTACAGCCCCAGATACGCCTTCCGCACATCCGGATTGCCTTTGATCTCCGCCGCCGAGCCCTGCATCAGCACGCGGCCGGTCTGCAGGATGTAGGCGCGGTCAGCGATTTCGAGACACTCGGCCATGCGCTGCTCGACGATTAGGACGGTCATGCCGGAGTCACGGATGAGCTTCACGGCCTGAAAGATCTCGTCGACCAGCTTCGGCATGATGCCCTGCGACGGCTCATCCAGCATCAACAGCCGCGGGCGGGTCATAAGCGCTCGGCCGATCGCGAGCATCTGCTGCTCGCCGCCGGAGAGCGTCTCGGCGCGCTGCTCCAGGCGCTCCTGAAGGCGCGGAAACAGCTTGAAGACGAGATCGAGCGGCTCTTCGCGGTTCGCTTCGCCCCTGTAGAGATAGCTGCCGAGGCGAAGGTTGTCGCGCACCGACAGACGCGGAAATAGGCGGCGGTTTTCCGGCACATAGGCGATGCCGGTGGCCGTGATGTGATGCTGCGCCATGCCGTCGAGGCGCTTGCCGTCGAACGTCACCGTGCCGGAACGCGGACGCTCGGCGCCGGCGATGGATTTCAGCAGCGTCGACTTGCCTGCGCCGTTGGCGCCGGCGACGCAGACGATCTCGCCCTTCTGGACCTCGATCGAGACCGCGGAGATCGCGACCAGGCCCTGATAGGCGGTGGTGACTTCACGCACCGACAGCATGACGATCTCCCAGATATGCCTTGATCACCTTGGGATCGCGCACGACGTCGGCGGGCTTGCCCTCGACCAGCACCTTGCCGAGGTCGAGCACGATGGCGCGATCGACCAGCGGCATCACGATCTCCATGACATGCTCAACCATCAGCACGGTGATGCCGGCATCGCGCACCTTGCGCACCAGCGCCACGCCGGTCTGCGCTTCGGTCGGCGTGAGACCGGTGAGGACTTCGTCGAGCAGCAGCAGTTTCGGCTCGGTCGCGAGCGCACGGGCGACTTCGAGCCGGCGCTTCTCGGCCGGCACGAGGTCGCTCGCGAGCACGTCGGCGCGCGCGGCAAGGCCGGTGAACTCCAGCACTTCATGCGCCTTGCGGCGCGCCTCGCGCATCACGGTGGTACGCACGAGGGCACCGACGATGACGTTGTCTATGACCGTCATGGTCTCGAAGCTCTTCACGACCTGAAAGGTGCGGCCGATGCCCCGCCGGCAGCGCATCGCCGCCGGCATGCGGGTGACGTCCTCGCCGTCGAACCAAATCGAGCCTTGCGTCGGCGGCAGCACGCCGGCGATCAGATTGAACAGCGTCGACTTGCCGGCGCCGTTCGGGCCGATCAGGCCGACGATCTCGCCGCGGCCGACCGAGATCGAGACGTCGCTGTTGGCGACGAGGCCGCCGAAGCGCTGCCAGACGCCGCGGGTTTCGAGCAGCGCGCTCATCGGGCAGCTCCCGTCTTCTTCGGGCGTGAAAACAGGCTCAGCAGGCCGCGCGGCAGGGCCAGCGAGATCAGAACGATCAGCGTGCCGTAGACAATGAGGTCGACACCCCGCCCCGAGCCGCCGAACTTGAAGCGCGTCAGCTCAGTCAGCGGGATCAGGATGGCCGCCCCTAACACCGGCCCCCACAGGGTGCCGATGCCGCCGAGCACGGCCGGTAGCGCCATCAGCAGCGAGAACTGAAAGCCCATGACGCTTTCCGGATCGATGTAGGAGACGAACTGGGCGTAGAAGCTGCCGCCCACGGCGACAAGGAAGGCGGAGACCGCGGCCGCACCCATCTTGGAATTGAACACGTCGACACCGAGGCTCTCGGCCGCCTCCGGGTTGTCCTTGACGGCGCGCCACCAAAATCCCCACTTGGAGTTTTCCAGCCACCATGTCACGAACCAGGCGAGGCAGCACAGCGCCAGCGCGAAATAGAAGTAGGGCAGCTTGGTGCGCAGAAACTGGAATTTCAGCCAGCTGTCGCCGCGGATCGGAATGGTGATACCCATCGCAGCGCCTGCCCATTCCCAGTTGTGGAACAGAAGCAAGCCGATTTCGGCGATGACGATGGTGGCGATCACGAAGTAATGGCCGCGGAGGCGGAAGAAGGGATAGCCGAGCCCCATCGCGATCAGCGCCGACACCACCCCGCCCGCCAGCATGCCGAACCAGGGCAGCACGCCGAACTTCGTGAACAGCAGCTCGGTGGTATAGGCCCCGAGGCCGAAATACAGCGCGTGGCCGAGCGAGATCTGCCCGCAATAGCCGGACAGGATATTCCAGCTCTGCGACAATCCCGCATACATCAGTGTCAGGATCAGGATGTTCTGGACGACGACGTCCTTCACGAACAACGGCGTCAGCGCGGCAATGGTAGCGAGCGCTGCGGCGATGATGAGGTCGCGGCGGCGCCGCGCTGCAAAATCCTTGTCCATCACATCGATCCGAACAGGCCGCGCGGCCGGATGAAGACGACCAGCAGATAGACCGAGTAAATGCCGACCGATTTCAGCGACGGCGGCAGCACCAGCGCGGTGACCGCTTCGACGAGACCGACGATGATGCCACCGGCGAAGGCGCCGAACACGCTGCCGAAGCCGCCGAGCGCCACCGTGACATAGGCGATCAGCGCAAAGGACGCGCCGACGTCGGGATAGATGTAGAAGAACACCGCCATGATCGCGCCGGCGAGACCAACCAGCGCGGCGCCGAGCCCCCAGCCGAATGCAAACACGCGGTTCTTGTCGATGCCGACAAGCGCGACTGCACCGGGATCCTCGCGGGTCGCTTCGATCGCGCGGCCGAAATCGGTTCGGTGGATGAAGAAGTAGAGACCTGCAAAAGCGGCGATCGAGACCAGCGCGCCGACCAGTTGCGGCTCCGGCAGAAAGATTCCGCCGACCGAGATGGTTTTGCCGCCGAGCCAGGATTGTGGGATGCTGCGATAGTCCGGCGTGAAGAAATACTGCGCAAGGCCGCGCATGACGATGGCGAGGCCGAAGGTGGTGAAGATCTGCACCATGCCGGCGTTGGCCTTGGCCCGCATGGCGAAACGTACAAGGAGCAGGTAGACGACCGCTCCGAATATGAAGAGTGCCGCGGCGACCAACGGGGCCGACAACAGCGGATCGATGGCGAAGAACGCGAACAGGAAGAAAGACAGATACATCGCGATCATCAGGAATTCGCCATGGGCGAAGTTCGTGACGTCCATCAGGCCGAAGATCAGCGCGAGGCCGACCGCGATCAATCCGTAGAGCAGGCCCATCAGGAGGCCGCTCGCGAGACTCTGGATAATGGCTTGGGCTGTCAACTCTGGTCCCCCGTTCGAAACGTCACGACAGGCTTCGTCATTGCGAGCGAAGCGAAGCAATCCAGGAATGTTTCGAAGGAAGCAGTCTGGATTGCTTCGTCGCTTCGCTCCTCGCAATGACGGTGTGGGAGCAGCTTGCTTCCCACCCCGCCTGCTCCGCTGCCCCCGCAGCGCTTACTTCATCGGCCAGATCGCCTCGGCGATCGCGGCCTGCGGCGGGAAGATGGTGACGAACTTGCCGCCGACATATTGCAGTAGCACCGGATCGGCGTCGTTGTTCTGGCCCATCTCGTCGAACTTGACGCGCTTCCAGGGCATGATGGTCTTCTCGCCCGGGATGTCGGTCGCGGCCAGCGCGTCGCGGATCTTCTCGCCGTCGGTCGACTTGGCGCGGCTGATGGCGTCGGCGAGGATGATCAGGCCCATGAACTGCCGCGAGGTGAGGTCGTTGAAATCCTTGCCGGACCTGGCCTTGAACATCTCGTTGATCTTGCCGACCATCGGCCGCTTCTGCGCGAGGTCGAGCGAGAAGGTGCCGCGCGAGATCACGCCTTCGAGCTTGTCGCCGACGGCATCGTAGAGCGCCTTCTCGGAGAAGCCGGCGTCCTGCGCCACGATCGCATTCGGCTTGTAGCCGAGCTCGGCCATGGTCTTGACCAGGAGGATGCCGTCGGTGGTGTAGCTCGACGGCATCAGCACGTCGGCATTGGCGGTCTTGAGCTGCTGCACCTCGGCAGAGAGCGAGGGCGAGTTGGCGCGATACTTGATGTCGGTGACGATCTTATAGGCGCGCTCGCCGGCGATCTTGGTCTGGGCATTGCCGGAATCGGTGCCGAAGATGGTGTCCTCGTGGAACAGCGACAGCGTCTCGATCTTGGTGCCCTTCTTCTTCATGGCGTCGAAGAAGTCGAACATCGCAGCCGAGTACATCTCGTCGTGCGGCGAGGCGCGGAAGTAATATTTCAGGCCGCGGCGGTGCAGGCTCGGCGAGGAATTGTCGGCGGACAGGAACGGGACCTGATAGCGCTCGCAGATCTGGCTGACGGTGACGGCCACCGCGCTCTGGTAAGTGCCGATGACGGCGCAGACCTTCTCCTGCGTGATCAGGCGCTCGGCCTCGGCGCGGCCCTTCTGCGGATCGGCCTGATGGTCGGCGAACACGAGACGGATCTTGGCACCGCCGAGGCCCGGCAGGCCTTCGCCCTTTGCCAGCGGCAGGTCGAAATCGCTATCCTTGTTGATGACTTCGAGCGCGGTCTCATAGGCCTTCTGCGCGTCGACGCCCTGCTGCGCGCTGCCGCCGGAGAAGGGATAGATCACGCCGATCACGACTTCCGAGCTCTGTGCGCGCGCTGCCAGCGGCACTAGGGCGGCAGTGGCGGTGGCCCCCAACAACACGTCGCGGCGAGTGATCGTCATGGCAAAGTCCCCTGTTACTGAATTTCGGCTGATCGAATGAAGCGATTGGTGGATGCGGTAAAGCCCGAAGAAGCAGCAGACGCTGCCCACTAAATCACGGCCATGTTTCTGTTCTTGAGATCGGTCACCAGCATCAGGCCGGGCGAATGCGTGATCGCGAACGGCAGTTTCGCGGCGTTGATGACCGATTGCGGCGTCACCCCGCAGGCCCAGAACACCGGGATCTCGTTGTCGGCGACCGGCACCGGATCGCCGTAGTCGGGCTTGGCGATATCCTTGATGCCGATCAGATGCGGATGGCCGAGATGCACGGGCGCGCCGTGCACGGCCGGATAGCGCGAGGTGATCTGCACCGCGCGGATCGCATCGGCCGGTTTGAACGGACGCATCGACACCACCATGGGACCGGCGAACGGACCTGATACACCGCAGGCGATGTTGGTGCGGTACATCGGCACGCGCACGTTCTTCTCGATGTGGCGGATCGGCATGCCCTCCTCGAGCAACGCCTCCTCGAACGAGAACGAGCAGCCGAGCACGAAGGTGACGAGATCGTCGCGCCAGTAGCTCTTCACGTCGGTGGGCTCGTCCACGACCTCGCCGTCGCGCCAGACGCGGTAGCGCGGAACGTCGGTGCGGATGTCGAGATCGGCGCCGAGCGAGGGGATGTAAGGGCTGCCGACATCGGACATGCCGATGATCGGGCACGGCTTGGGATTGAGCTGGCAGAAGCGGTGGAACGCACCGGCATATTCCGCCGGCAGGATCGCCAGATTGCCCTGGACATATCCGGGGGCGGCGCCGGCGGTGGATGCGACCAGCCCCTCGCGGTAGGCGAGCCGGGCCTTGCGGCTCGGGAGGGCGTCTGGTGTTTCAGTTTGCTGCGCTGCCACCAAAACAGTCATGTGATCGACCTGCCTATAAACTCGACAAAGACAAGCCAACACCAAGCGTGCTATAAAGTCTAATCTTCGTTTCTAATCAATCTCGATAAATCTGATTTATCGATTTGGAAAATCCTTCCAATGCTGGACTTCAGGTCGATCGAGACATTCCTATGGGTCGTGAAGCTCGGCAGCTTTCGTGGCGCCGCGCAACGCCTCAACACCACCCAGCCGGCGATCTCCCAGCGCATCGCCCAGCTCGAGCGCGAGATGGGCGTGAAGCTCCTGAACCGCGATCATCGCATCGCCTCCCCGACCCCGAGCGGCCGACAGATGATGGTCTACGCGGAGAAGCTGATCGGCCTGCGCGCTGCGATGATGGCGGAGATCGGCGATGCTTCCGCGATGCGCGGCGTGATGCGGCTCGGCGTCGCCGAGACCATCGTGCACACTTGGCTGCCGCGGCTCGTCAAGAGCGTCAACGAGGTCTATCCGAACCTGTCGCTGGAGATCGAGGTCGATATCACGCCGAACCTCACCGCGCGCCTTCTCGCACAGGAGATCGAGCTCGCCTTCGTGGTCGGACCGCTGTCCGCCTCCGGCGTGCACAACCGCGTGCTCGCCGATTATCCGATCGGCTTCCTCGCAAGTCCGTCGCTCGGGCTCGGCAAGGGCCCGGTGACGCCGGCGGACCTCGCGCGGTTTCCGATCATCACCTTCCCGCGCAAGACCAAGCCCTACGAGGTCGTGCGCGAGGTGTTCGACCGGCCGGAGCTGCCGCCGATCCGCCTGCATGCGTCCGCTTCGCTGGCGACCGTTATCCACATGGCGGTCGAGGGCCTTGGCATCGCCGTGATCCCCGACGCCATCGTCGAGAACGAACTCGCCGACGGACGGCTGCAGCTGCTCGACACCGATCTTTCCATCGCGCCGCTGACCTTCACCGCGAGCTGGCTGGCCTCGCCTGATGTCGTCGCCGTGGAGCGCGTCGCCGAGCTTGCACGGCAAATTGCGCAGAGCAGCCTCGCGGTTGACGCGCCCGCACAGGCGCGTCATTGAAAAAGGCGCCGGACAAAAGAGAGAACGACCGCATGAGCCGAGCCGCGACCAACCTGCAAATCGATTCCGCCCGCCTGTGGGGCTCCATCCACGAGACCGCGCAATTCGGCGCGACGGCCAAAGGCGGCGTGCGGCGGCTGACGTTGAGCCGTGAAGACAAGCAGGTGCGCGATTGGTTCCGCAAGGCCTGCGAGGATGCCGGACTGGAAGTCCACGTCGACGCGCTCGGATCACAGTTCGGCCTGCGCAAGGGCCGCGACATGTCGAAGCTGCCCGTCGGCATCGGCTCGCACCTCGACACCCAGCCGACCGGCGGCAAGTATGACGGCATCCTGGGAACGCTCGGCGCGCTGGAGGTGATCCGCACGCTGAACGATGCCGGCATCGAGACCGAGGCGCCAATCTGCGTCGTGAACTGGACCAACGAGGAAGGCTCGCGCTTCGCACCGGCGATGATGGCTTCCGCCGCCTATGTCGGCGACTTCACCACAGACGACATTTTGTCGCGCAAGGACGCCGAGGGCACCACCGTCGGCCAGGCGCTCGACGGCATCGGCTATCGCGGCGACAAGCCGGTCGGCTTCCAGAAGCTCGGCTGCTTCGTCGAGCTGCACATCGAGCAGGGGCCGATCCTGGAAGCCGAAGGCAAGACCATCGGCGTGGTCGATTCCGGCCAGGGCGTGCTCTGGTACGACGGCAAGATCTCCGGCTTCGAGAGCCATGCGGGCTCCACGCCGATGCCGCTGCGGCGCGATGCGCTGGCGACCTTGTCCGAAATCGTGCTGGCGATGGAGTCGATTGCGAGGAAGCACGGACCGAACGCCGTCGGCACCATCGGCGAGGCCGTCATCGCCAATCCCTCGCGTAACGTCATTCCCGGCGAGATCGCCTTCACCATGGACTGCCGCAGTGCCGATGGCGCCATCATGGATGCGCTCGACCGCGATCTGCGGGCGGCAATCGCCGAGATCGCCGCGCGCCGCAAGGTCGAGGTCAAGATCGATCTGGTATGGCGCAAGCCGCCGACGCATTTCGATCCGAAGCTGATTGCTGCCGTCGAGAACGCCGCTAAGACGCTCGGCTATTCCTCGCGCCGCATCACCTCCGGCGCCGGCCACGACGCCTGCAACCTCAACACGATCATGCCGGCGGCGATGGTGTTCGTGCCCTGCAAGGACGGCATCAGCCACAACGAGCTGGAGGATGCGACGCAGGGCGACTGCGCCGCGGGCACCAACGTCCTCATGCATACCGTGCTGGCAGTCGCCGGCGTCGCATCCTGAGCGGAGAGAACCATGCGCGGAGTTTTCGTCGACGCCAATGAATCGCTGGCCGTGATCATGGAGCGGCTGGGGAAGCCTGGTGATCCCAAGGTGCGGATCAACAGGAATCCCGACATCACGCCCGAGCAATATCCTGATATTCTCGACGGCGCCGAGATCGCGATCGTCGACCACACCGCACTGCCGACCGAAGTCGCGAAGAAATGCACCGGGCTGAAGCACGTCGTGTTCCTCGGTACCGGCGCGCGCAGCTACATGAATCCGGAAGAGCTCGCCGAGCTCGGCATCTCCGTGCATCTGATCAAGGGCTACGGCGACACGGCGGTTGCGGAATCCGCGATCGCGCTGATGTGGGCGTCGGCCCGCGTCATTGCGATGATGGACCGCGAGATGCGCGCCGGGAACTGGCTGCGGGAGGACGGCATGCAGCTCACCGGCAAGACGCTCGGCCTGATCGGCTTCGGCGGCATCGCCGCGGAGGTCGCGCGCATCGCGTCCGGCAGCGGCATGAAGGTGATCGCCTGGAACCGTTCGCCGAAGAGCTATCCCGGGGTCGAATTTACCGATCTCGACAGCGTGCTGGCGAGAAGCGACGTGGTGTCGCTGCACCTGCTGCTCAACGACGAGACGCGCGGCATGATCACGCGCGAGAAGATCCTTGCTATGAAACGCGGCGTCATTCTCATCAACACCGCCCGCGCCGCTGTTGTCGACGAGGCCGCCATGATCGAGGCGCTGAAGTCCGGCCATATCCGCCACGCCGGCCTTGATGTCTTCAACATCGAGCCGCTGCCCGGCGATCATCCGCTGACGAAGCTGCCGAACGTGACGTTGTCGGCGCATTCGGCCTTCCGCACACCGGAGGCGAGCGAGAACCTGATTGAAGCGGCGTTGGTCCATTGCCGCCGGATCGTGAAGGGATAAGAGCAACAACAATGGCCGACTATCGCATCATCAAGGCAGAGTCGCTCACCAAGGCCATCCATGCCATCGTCAGGGCCGGCGGCTCCTCGGACCGCGAGGCCGAGCTCGTGGCCACCAATCTCGTCGAAGCCAATCTGAAGGGACACGACTCGCACGGCGTCGGCATGATTCCGCGCTACGTCCAGAGCGTCACCAATGGCGGCCTCGCCGTGAACTCGCACGTCAAGATCGTGCTCGACACCGGCCCGCTTCTCACCCTCGACGGCCTCACCGGCTACGGCCAGGTGATCGGCCATGAAGCGATGGAGCTCGCGGCCGAGCGCGCAAAGAAGAACGGTGTTTGCCTTGTCGGCCTCTCAAATTCGCATCACATCGGCCGCATCGGCCACTGGGCCGAGCAGTGCATCGACCACGGGCTGGTCTCGATCCACTTCGTCAACGTGATCTCGCGACCGATCGTGGCGCCCTGGGGCGGCAGCGACGCACGCCACGGCACCAATCCGTTCTGCGTCGGCATCCCGCGCGCCGGCAAGGATCCGATCGTGCTCGACTTCGCCACCAGCAGGATCGCGCAGGGCAAGACCCGTGTTGCCCATAACAAGGGCGTCGAGCTCGAGGTCGGCACCATCATTGATCACGAGGGCAAGCCCACGATCAATCCGCGCTACACCGTGATTCCGCCCTACGGTGCCATCCTCCCGTTCGGCGAGCACAAGGGCTCGGGCCTTGCGCTGGTGTGCGAGATCCTCGGCGGCGCGCTCTCCGGCGGCCAGGTGGTCAAGGGCTCGTCCGACGGCAAGCACAACGTCCTTAACGGCATGCTCTCGATCGTCATCGATCCGGGCAAGCTCGGCACCGGCGAGAACCTTGCACGCGAAGTTGAGAGCTTCGTGAGCTGGCACACCGGCTCGCCGCCTGCCCCCGGCGTCGACAAGGTCAGAATCGCGGGCGAGCCGGAGCGCGAGATCAAGAAGAAACGTCTCGCCGAGGGCATCCCGGTCGACCCAACCACCTGGCAGGAGATCCTGGATGCCGGGAAGAAGTTCGGGCTGGAACAGACGGCGATCGAGAAGATCGCGAGCTGATCGGAGCGAGGCGCGCTCCTCGGCGTCGCCTCGCGCCTCATGACCAATCGCGCAAGAGAGACTGGACGGCGGCGAAATGTCGACGTGCGCACGGCACGGGTTTGAACCGCCCCGCATGACCTTGCGACAATGCGGATATCCGATTGCATCCGCCCGAGGTTCGCATGCTCTCCCGTCTCGCAAAATTCGTGTCCGGCTCAAACCTTCCGTCACCCGGATCCGATCTCTACCGGCAACGGCTCGCCATCTACGAGAGCGAGCTTGGCGAGCCCGAGCGCACATTCACTGATAACGCAGAGCGCCGCATCGACATCCACGCCTTCGGCCGCGATTTCGTCCCGGTCTGCCAGGAGGGCTCCGACGAAGGCTATGTCCTTCTCACCAACGGCATGAGCGAGCAACGGATGCACGGCGTCCCCGGCGACGCGAAGCCCCGGGCCGAGCTGATGTGGTACGTGTGCGAGCCGACGCAGGACGTTTGCGCCAATCTGCGCTGGCTGGCCAATCTGCCGTTCATCGACACGACCTGGTTCGGCTTCGGCCATCGCGTCGCGCTTCCGTGGCCGCCGGTTGCAGGAACGGACTTCCAGACGTTCCTGTTGCTCACACCGATCATCGGCCCCGACAAGGAGATCGCCGAGGCGCTGGAGATTGCGGGCGATCCGGTGGAGATCCTGACCGTAAACCTGATCTCGCATCAGGAGCTCGGGCTGATCAAGTCCAGGGGGCTCGATCCGTTTCTCGATCTGCTCGACGAGAACGACTATCCGCCGATATTCGATCCGTCGCGGAAGTCGTATGTGTAGTCGTAGGCCAAAGCACTGCTGCCGTTCCCTTCTCCCCTTGTGGGAGAAGGTGGCATAGGCGGCCTTGGGCCGCCGTTCCTAAGAACGCCGAAGCGAAGCTTCGGCTATGGCGCCGGATGAGGGGTTCTCTCGGCGAACAATTTTACGGCTGATAGGTCTGCATCTGCGGAAACAGACCCCTCACCCGTCTTCGATGCTTCGCATCGAAGCCACCCTCTCCCACAAGGGGAGAGGGTGAAGCGGCGAACTAATCCACCATATCCGCGACCGCCTTGCCGCACGCCGTCGTGTCGGCATTGCCGCCGAGATCCTTGGTGCGCAGCGTGCGTTCGGCGAGCGTGCGCTCGATCGCCTCGACGATCGACTTGCCGGCTTCCTTCTCGCCGAGATGCTCGAACATCATCGCGCCGGACCAGATCATGCCGATCGGGTTGGCGATGCCCTGGCCTGCGATGTCGGGCGCCGAGCCGTGCACCGGCTCGAACACGGATGGGAAATCGCCCTCCGGGTTGATGTTGCCGGACGGAGCGATGCCGATGGTGCCGGTGCAGGCCGGGCCGAGATCGGAGAGGATGTCGCCGAACAGGTTGGAGCCGACCACGACGTCGAACCAGTCCGGATGCAGCACGAAGTTCGCGGTGAGAATGTCGATGTGGTACTTGTCCCACTTCACGCCTGGAAACTTCTTGGCCATCGCCTCCACGCGCTCGTCCCAATAGGGCATGGTGATCGAGATGCCGTTGGACTTGGTCGCCGAGGTCAGGTGCTTCTTGGGCCGCGACTGCGCGAGCTCGAAGGCGAATTTCAGGATGCGGTCGACGCCGGTACGGGTCATCACCGTCTGCTGCGTCACGAACTCGCGGTCGGTGTCCGGGAACATGCGGCCCCCGACCGAGGAATATTCGCCTTCGGTGTTCTCGCGCACCACCCAGAAATCGATATCGCCGGGCTTGCGACCCGCGAGCGGCGACGGCACGCCGGGCATCAACCGCACCGGGCGTAGGTTCACGTACTGGTCGAACTCGCGGCGGAACTTGATCAGCGAGCCCCACAGCGAGACGTGGTCCGGGATCTTGGCCGGCCAGCCGACCGCACCGAAATAGATCGCATCGTGCTTGCCGATCTTCTCCTTCCAATCGTCGGGCATCATCTGGCCGTGCTTCTCGTAATAGTCGTAAGACGAGAAGTCGAAATGGTCGAAATGCAGCGAGACGTTGTGCTTCTTCGCCGCCGCCTCCAAAACGCGCAGGCCCTCCGGCATCACCTCCTTGCCGATGCCGTCGCCGGGAATGACCGCGATCCGGTATTGTTTCTTGCTCATCGAGAACGTCCTTGGTTGGTCCGGCAGTCGCCGCCTTCTGACTGCACTGCAATGGACCAAACGCGGCGGCAGTGCAACGCTGCACTGCAATGTTGACCATGGCGCGGCCAAGCGCCTACTGATTTGATGCTGTTCCCACGAACGAGTATCCCCATGGATCTGCATCTGCGCGGCAAGCGCGTCCTGATCACCGGCGCGTCCAAGGGCATTGGCGCAGCCGCCGCCGAGGCCTTCGCCGAGGAAGGCGCGCATCTCCTCCTCGCGGCGCGTAGCGGCGATCAGCTCAAGGCGCTGGCCGACCGTTTGCGCGCCGCGCACCAGATCGACGCCACAACGAGCATCGTCGATCTGCGCAAGGAGGAGGACGTGGCCCGGCTGGCGAAGGAAGCCGCCGACATCGACGTGCTCGTCAACAATGCCGGCGACATCCCGGGCGGCTCGATCGACAAGATCGACGAGGCGACCTGGCGGCACGCCTGGGAACTGAAGGTGTTCGGCTATATCAACCTGACGCGCTACGTCTACGCTCAGATGAAAGCCAGGGGCGGCGGCGTCATCGTCAACGACATCGGCGCGGCCGGCGAGAAGTTCGACGCCAACTACATCTGCGGCAGCGCCGGCAATGCCGCGCTGATGGCGTTCACACGGGCGCTCGGCGGCAAGAGCCTGGGCGACAACATCCGCGTGGTCGGCATCAATCCCGGCCCCGTCGGCACCGACCGCCACGTCACCCTGCTCAAGACGCGGGCCAAGCACCAGTTCGGCGACGAGAGCCGCTACAAGGAATTCCAGAAGAGCCTGCCGCTCGGCCGTCCCGCGCATGCGCGCGAGATCGGCGACCTCATGGCGTTCCTGGCGTCGGATCGCGCCGGCTATACGTCGGGCGTGATCTACACCGTCGACGGCGGCATCAGCGCCGGGTGGGGTTAACTCTATTCTCGTCATTGCGAGCGCAGCGAAGCAATCCAGGAATCTTGCCGCAGTGACAGTCTGGATTGCTTCGCTGCGCTCGCAATGACGACACAACAAGCACGGGAGTAAGATAGTTGTCTCAAGACCTGATCCGCGAAACCGCCTGCACCGTCGTCGACAAGCTGCGCTCCGGCGACGTCTCGCCGCTCGAGCTCCTGGACGTGGTGGAGACGCGCATCCAGGAGGTCGACGGCAAGGTCAACGCGCTGCCGACGCTGTGCTTCGATCGCGCGCGGGAGAGTGCGAAGACACTGATGCAGAAGCCGGCCGGTGCGCGCGGGCTGCTCGCCGGGCTGCCGGTGCCGATCAAGGATCTGACCGACGTTGCGGGTGTGTTGAATACGCAGGGCTCGCCGATCTTCAAGGACAACATTCCCGCGAAGTCTGACCTCATGGTCGAGAACCTCGAGGCCAACGGCGCGGTCGTCTACGCCAAGTCGAACACGCCGGAGTTCGGGGCCGGTGCCAACACGTTCAACGAGGTGTTCGGCGCGACGCTCAATCCCTGGGACACGACGAAATCGGCCGCGGGCTCCTCCGGCGGCGCGGCGGTGGCGCTGGCAACCGGCATGGCCTGGCTCGCCCAAGGCTCCGACATGGGCGGATCCTTGCGCAGCCCCGCGGCCTTCTGCGGCGTCGTCGGCATGCGGCCTAGCATCGGCCGCGTCGCGCATACCCCAAAGTCCGGCATCGATCGCAATCTCGGCGTGGTCGGCCCGATGGCGCGCAACGTCGAGGATCTCGCGCTGCTGCTGGATGCCATGAGCGGCGACTATGCCGACGATCCGCTGTCGCTGCCGGCTCCCGCAACCTCGTTCCTGTCGGCGGCCCAGGCGGGCAAGCGGCCGAGGCGCATCGCCTATTCGCCCGATCTCGGCATCACCCCGGTCGATCCCGAAGTGAAGGCGATCACACGAAAGGCCGCCGAACGTTTCGCCGAAGCCGGCGCCATCGTCGAGGAGGCGCATCCGGACTGGCGCGAGGCGCATGAATGCTTCCACGCGCTGCGCGCCTTCGACTTTGCGATCACCAAGGCCAATCTGCTGCGCACCAAGCGCGACCTGCTCAAGCCCGAGGTGATCTGGAACATCGAGGAGGGTCTCAAGCTCACAGTCGAGCAGCTCGCGCGCGCCGAGGCGCAGCGCGTCGGCATGACGGCGCGGGCAGTCGAGTTCTTCAAGAGCTACGATCTGTTGCTGACGCCGACCACGATCGTTCCGCCCTTCCCGATCGAGCATCGCTATGTCGCCGAATGCGCCGGCAAGAGGTTCGACAATTACGTCGAGTGGCTCGGCATCGTCTACGCCATCACGCTGGCCTGCTGCCCGTCTCTCTCCCTGCCCTGCGGCTTCACGGCCTCGGGCCTGCCGGTCGGCGTGCAGGTGGTCGGCGCGCCGCGCGCCGACGCGCAGGTGATCGCCGGAGCGAAGGTGCTGGAGGATATTCTGGGCCTGCGCGGTACGACGCCGATCGATCCGAAGGTGAAGGACTAGCCTCACTCTCGTGTCCCGGACAAGGGGCAGCGCGCCAGCGCTGCGTCGCAGAGCCGGGACACGAGACCTCACCTCCCGCTGGCCGCCTCCAGGCTGGGACGGTTGCTCGGTTCGCTATTTGGCGATCGGGCAGGAGCCGGGATTAGCGCAGCGAGGAGGCGTCGATCGCGTGGTGCCGGTCGCCTCCTCGGAGCTCGGGCCCACCGCCCCGTTCAGAATGACCGAGACACGCCATCGATATGTTGTTTGCGGCGTCAGACCGGAATCCCCAAAGCTCGCGCCTGTCACGTCGCCAACCGATTGGAACGCACCATCGGGTCCCGCACGCGAAACCCGGTAGGTTGTTCCGTCGTCTCCTGGAGACCAGGCCAGGTCAGCGCCGCTATCCGACGTATCGATCACCGTGAGCGACTGCGGCGCCGATAGCGAGGGCGCGGTCGCGCCGGCGGGCGCCGCGGCAGCGGCCGTGAGCGCATCCAGCATCGCCTTGATCGCCTTGATTTGCGATCCGGACTTCGTCACGTAGCTATCCTGATGGTTGACGTAACTCCACCAATCCCAACAGGCCTGCGGATTGCTTGGCCAGTATGGGCTGGTCTTGGTCTGCGGATAGAGAATGATCATGCGGTTCGTGTCCGCCCACTCATTGTAGCCGGCCTCATCCACGAATTTGCGTCCGATATCGGCGACGTCCTGCTTGCATCCGTGGAGCGCGACGTGGACTCGACACGGACTGCCCTGCTCGCAATCCCTGGGTACGAACACATAGCCGGTATCGCCCATGCTCAACGCGTCGGGCAGATGCGGCGTGGTATAGATCGATTGATCAAAGCTCTTCACCGAACCTGCAAGCTGCGCGGCATTGGGCGGATTCAGGCGGCCGTAAATATGCTGCAGGATGACGCCGGCCTGGTCATAGCCGCATTGGTCGATATAGGGCGCCGTGTTGGCCTTGCACTCGTTGAGCCCGGGTGCGCCCTGCTTCGCCACGACGAACGAGTGGCCCGCGCCGAGCGTGGCCTGATAGAACAAGTTGCCGCGATTGGCATCCCGCAGATAATGGCGATAGAAATCGGCGGCCGCATCGGTCGCGGCCTTGTCGACGATCGCGTCATTGTAGCCGTGAAAGAGATAGATCTTCTGCCTGCCTACATTGCTGAGAGGGTCGATCTCGCCCGCTGCGGCCTTCGCGTCGGCCTTTGCCGTAAAATCCTTCGGATTCAGATCCGACGCCGGCCCTTTCATGCATGCACCCGTGGCCCGCCGGATCGGCCCCCAGTACCAGGTGACGGCGTCGAACGCGTCCGCCTTTGCGCACCAGTAAGGGCCGCCCGCGACCACACCGACGCCCTTGATCACCGACGACCATGCCGTGCCGAACTGAACGGCCATGAACGCGCCCGACGAAATTCCCGAAATCGAACTCTCACCGATCGGCGCGCGATAGCGCCGCAACCCCTCCGCGGCGCACGATGACACGCCGAGAGCGGTTGTGAAGATCAGGACGCAAATCTGGGCGGCGGTGAATTGCCGCAAAACGGCCACGCGCATGACAGCCTCGCCAAGTCGACCGCAGGAGCAACCTCTGGTATTAGAGATCAAGATCGGAAATCGGCGCAAGCGCAAACAAGCGGCACCAAACGAGAAACCGTCACTTCGGCGTTGTCGGCGCCTCCAGGCTCCGGCTGTAGCGCGACATCGCGAAACAGAAGACGAAGTAGATCGCGGCCACGAAGATGTAGACCTCGACCGAAAACTGCTGCCAGGCGGGATCGATGATCGCGGTCTTCGCCGTCGTCAGCAGGTCGAAGATGCCGATGATCAGCACCAGGCTGGTGTCCTTGAAGAAGGCGATGAAGGTGTTGACCAGCGGCGGGATGACGTGACGGATAGCCTGCGGCAGGATGATCAGCCGGTGCTTGCGCCAGTAGGACAGGCCGAGCGCGTCGGCGGCTTCATATTGCCCGCGCGGCACGGCCTGAAGCCCGCCGCGGATCACTTCGGCGAGGTAAGCACCGGCGAACAGGATGATCGCGATCTGTGCGCGCAGCAGCTTGTCGATGTTGAATCCGGCCGGCATGAATAGCGGAAACATCACGCTCGCCATGAACAGCAGGCTCACCAGCGGCACGCCGCGGATCAGCTCGACATAGAGCACGCTGAGCGAGCGGATCGCCGGCAGCGTCGAGCGCCGCCCGAGCGCGACCAGGATACCGAGCGGAAAGCCGACAGCGAGGCCGAACGTCGCCAGGATCAGCGTCACGGGCAAGCCGCCCCAGCGGTCCTGCGAGACGAAGGACAGGCCGAGCACGCCGCCCCACATCAGCACGCTGATCAGCGCCAGTGCACCGATCCAGAGATAGACCAGCTCGCGCCGCCACAGCGCGCGGCGGGTCGAGAGGTAGTACAGTGCGATGAACAGCACGACCGACAGTGCCGGCCGCCACTGCTCGTCGAACGGATAGGTGCCGAACAGGATGAAGCGATACTTCTCGGGGACGATGGCCCAGCAGGCGCCGAGGCCACGCGCGGCGCGACAGGCGCTGGAATCGTTGGTGGGCGTCAGCCAGACCGCATTGGCGATGCCCCATTGCACGGAGCTGAAAATGCCCTTGGCGAGCAGCACCATTAGCAGGACGGTGATGATCCCATTCGGGATCGAGGAGAACAGGTTCTTGCGCAGCCAGTGCAGCACCGGATTGCCCAGCTGCGGTCGGCGAGCGGCCCGGGGTGCATCGGGGATGTCCGTGATCGCGGTCATGATTAGCGCTCCACCAGCGCGATGCGCGCATTGTACCAGTTCATGAAGAAGCTGATCGAAAGGCTGATGGTCAGGAACACCGCCATGATCAGCGCGATGGCTTCGATGGCCTGTCCGGTCTGGTTCAGCGTTGTGTTGGCGATCGAGACCACGTCCTGGTAGCCGATCGCGACCGCGAGCGAGGAGTTCTTGGTCAGGTTGAGATACTGGCTCGTCATCGGCGGCACGATGACGCGCAGCGCCTGCGGCAGGATGATCTGCCGCAGCATGAAGCTGCGACGCAGGCCGAGTGCGTTGGCGGCATCCCATTGCCCGCGTGGCACCGACTGGATGCCGCTGCGCACGATCTCGGCGATGAAGGCGGAGGTGTAGGTCACCAGTGCGATCAGCAGCGCGAAATATTCCGGCGCGAGCGTCAGCCCGCCGACGAAATTGAAGCCGCGCAGCTGCGGCCACTCGACCGTCCAGGACACGCCGAGCACCAGCGAGACCGCCGCCGGCACCACGACGATGAGGCCGAGCGCAGACGGCCAGGCCGGCCGCGGCTTGCCGTCGCGCATCTGCTGTGCGACCAACCAGCGACGGAAGAGGAAGAACACCGCACAGCCCAGCACCGCGGTGCCGAGCACCGTGAGCTGCGGCGGACCGAACGGGATCGCAGGCAGGATCAGGCCGCGATTGGACAGGAATATGCCCTCGACGGGCCGCCAGGCGGCACGTGCAGCCGGCAGCGCCTGCATCAGCACGTACCAGAACAGTAGCTGGAGCAGCAGCGGGATGTCGCGGAGCGTTTCGACGTAGACGGCCGCAAGCCGCGACAGCAGCCAGTTGGCCGACAGCCTGGAGATCCCGATCAGGGTGCCCAGGATCGTCGCGAGCACGATACCGATCACGGCGACGCGCAAGGTGTTGGCGAGCCCGACGACGAAGGCCCAGAGATAGGTATCCCCAGGATTGTGGGCGAGCAGGCTGTCGGCAATCGGCATGCCGGCCTCGCGGCCGAGAAAGGCGAAGCCGGTCGTAATGCGGCGGGCCGACAGATTGGTGACGGTGTTGGACCAGAGGAAGGCGATCACTGCGATCGCGATGCCGACCACCAGGACCTGCCAGAACAGGCCCATCAATTGGTTGCGGCCGAGCACGAAGCGGCGGCGCGGCGGCGGCCTGGGATGATCGGCGGTCACAGCACAACAATCCTTCGTCGAATGCAGCGATTTCCGGCGCGCACGTCAACTGTTGCATCGAACTCAGATTCATGCAACAAATGTTTCATGGCCGAGCCCGCGAAATTCTCGCCCTTGAGCGAACTGCGCATCGCGTTGCCGTCGCTCCCCCTGCGCTTACAGGAGGTCGGCCGTTTCGTCGCCGCCAACGACTACGATGCCACCACCCGCTCGATGCGCGATCTCGCGGCGGAAGCCGGTGCCGATCCCGCCGCGTTCACGCGGCTTGCGAAAGCGATCGGCTATTCCGGATGGGACGAGCTGCGTGCGGCGCTGACCGAGGCGCGGCGGCCGTCCCAGACCGCGCCCTTCTCCGGCCGCACAAGAGGCCGCCGTCACGGGCCGAACGCCGATGTTACGCTCATCCTCGACAAGCTCGAGGCCGAGGCCGCCGGCCTTCCGCGCATCCCGGCACAGCCGATCGCGGAAGCGGCGCGCGCGCTGCATGAGTCCAAGCGGATCTGGATCGCGGGCTATCGCAGCTGCCGCAGCGTCGCGGAACTCCTGAACTACGAGCTGCGCCTGTTCCGGCCCGAACAGGTGCAGCTCGTCGGCACGTCCGGGCCCGACGACCTCGATCTCGGCGCGTTCCGGCCAAGCGAAGCCGTCATCGTCATCGGCTTCCTGCCTTACACGCATGCGAGCGTCCGCGTCGCGCAGGCCGCGCATCGCAGCGGCGCGACGCTGATCGCGATTGCGGACAGCCTGTCGGCACCGATGGCCGAAGGCGCCGACCATGTGCTGCTGTTCGAGGCAGCCTCCTCGCCCGGCTTTTTCCCCAGTCTCACGGGCGCGATCGCGATCGCGCAGTCGCTCGCGGCGGTCACGTTCTCGCTCGGCGGCGCCGCCGCGAAGAAGCGGCTGGAAAACACCGAGGCGCGGCTCACTGCTGCCTCCACCTACGTCCCGGAGAAAGGTTGACCCATGAGCACTCGCACCAGCCGCGTGCTGCATCGCTCGCTGCGCGAAACCCCGCCAAAGGCGATCGGCGGCGAGGGCGTTTATCTCTTCGCCGAGGACGGACGTCGCATCATCGATGCCTCCGGCGGGGCGGCGGTCTCCTGCCTCGGCCACCAGCATCCGCGCGTGATCGCGGCGATGGCCAAGCAGGCGTCCACCCTCGCCTATGCGCATACGGCTTTCTTCTCCTCCGAGCCGGCGGAAGCACTTGCTGAAATACTGGTCGGACACGAGCCCGGCGGGCTCGCCTACGCCTATTTCGTCAGCGGCGGATCGGAGGCAATCGAAGCCAGCATCAAGCTGGCGCGGCAATATTTCATCGAGCGCGGCGAGCCGCAGCGGCAGCACTTCATCGCGCGGCGGCAGAGCTATCACGGCAACACCCTCGGCGCGCTCGCCGCCGGCGGCAATGCCTGGCGTCGCGCGCCATATGCGCCGCTGCTCTCGACCGCTTTCAGCCACGTCACGCCGGCCTTCGCCTATCGCGAGAAGCGCGAGGCCGAGTCGGATGCGCAGTTCGTCGCGCGTCTCGCCGCCGAGCTCGAAGCCGAGTTCCAGCGGCTCGGCCCCGACACCGTCGCCGCCTTCCTCGCCGAGCCCGTCGTCGGCGCCACCGCCGGCGCCGTGGCCGCCCCGGACGGCTACTTCAAAGCGATGCGCGAGATCTGCGACCGTCACGGTGCGCTGCTCATTCTCGACGAGGTCATGTGCGGCATGGGCCGCACCGGCACGATGCATGCGTGGGAGCAAGAAGGTGTCGCCCCCGACATCCAGGCGATCGCAAAGGGGCTCGGCGGCGGCTATCAGCCGATCGGTGCGATGCTGGCAAGCGGCAAGATCATCGACACGATCCGCTCGGGTTCGGGCGCGTTCCAGCACGGCCACACTTATCTGGCGCATCCCCTCGCCTGCGCTGCGGCGCTCGCGGTGCAGGATGTGATCCGCGAGGATGGCCTGCTCGACCGCGTGAAGGAGCGCGGCAAGCAGCTCGAGCAGCGCCTGACCCAACGCTTCGGCAATCATCGCCATGTCGGCGACATCAGGGGCCGCGGCCTGTTCTGGGCGATCGAGCTGGTTGCCGATCGCGCTAGCCGCACCTCGTTCGATCCGGCCCTCAAGCTGCACCAGAAGATCAAGGCGGAGGCCTTTGCCGGTGGCCTCGGCTGCTATCCTAGCGGCGGTACCGTCGATGGCGTGCGCGGCGACCACGTGCTGCTGGCACCGCCCTATATCGCCTCGGCGGACGAAATCGACCTGATCGTCGACAAGCTGGGCACGGCCGTCGACAGCGTGTTGCGTAGTGTCAATCAGTGAGGGGAGAGTAGTATGAGGAAAGTGGTTATCGCAGCGGGCCTGCTCGCGGCATCGACGGTGATCGCAGCGGCCGCGACGCTCGATACGGTGAAGAGCCGCGGCACGCTGGTGTGTGGCGTCAGTGCCGGTTTTGCCGGCTTCTCGGCGCCGGACTCGCAAGGCAATTACAGGGGTCTCGACGTCGATTATTGCCGCGCGCTGGCGGCCGGCGTGCTGGGCGATCCTACCAAGGTGCGCTACGTCTCGCTGACGGCTCAGAACCGCTTCACCGCCCTGCAATCGGGCGAGATCGACGTGCTCTATCGCAACTCGACGCAGACCTATTTGCGCGGCGCGACGCTGGGCCTGCGGCAGGGTCCGATCAACTTCTACGACGGCCAGGGTTTTGTCGTGAAGAAGGACCTCGGCGTCAAGGAGCTGAAGGACCTCAAGGGCGCCACCGTCTGCGTCGCGCAGGGCACCACGCACGAGGTCACGCTCGGCGATTACGGCCGCGCCAACGGCATCGACTGGAAGCCCCTGGTGTTCGACCGCGTCGACACCATGTACCAGACCTTCTTCGGCGGCCGCTGCGATGCGATGACCCAGGACGCTTCGGCCCTCGCCGGCGCGGTGACCACGGCCGCGCCGAACGCAGCCGACTACATTGTGCTGCCGCAGACCATCAGTAAGGAGCCGCTCGGACCCTTCACCCGCAACGGCGACGAGGTCTGGAGCGACATCATCACCTGGCTGCATTACGGCCTGATCGAGGCCGAGGAGCTCGGCGTCACGCAAGCCAATGTCGAGGAGATGACGAAGTCGCAAACGCCTGCGATCCAGCGGCTGCTGGGGGCCAGCGGCGACCTCGGCTCGCGGCTCGGGCTCGACAACAAATGGCTGGTCAAGGCGATCAAGGTCGGCGGCAATTACGGCGAGATTTTCGAGCGCAATATCGGCAAGGCGAGCCCGCTCAAGCTCGATCGCGGCCTCAACGGTCTCTGGAGCAAAGGCGGCTTGATGTACGCCATTCCGTTCAAGTAAGGGAGTTCACCTCTCCCCGCTTGCGGGGAGAGGTCGGATTGCGCAGCAACCCGGGTGAGGGGGAGTTTCCGCGCGTCCAACTCTCACCTTTTTGTGCCGAGAGAGCCCCTCACCCCCGACCCTCTCCCCTTAAGAACGGGGAGAGGGAGAAGAAGCATCGAGCCCCCCATGCGCATCGCCCTTATCCACGCCCTCAAGCATTCCATCGCCCCGATCGAGGCAGCGTTTGCGCAGGCGTGGCCCGAGGCGCGGCTGATGAACCTGCTTGACGACAGTCTCTCGGCGGATCTCGCCCGCGACGGGCAACTCAACGATGCCATGACGGAACGGTTCCTCGCGCTCGGCGACTATGCAGCGGCGACGGGAGCGGATGGAATCCTGTTCACCTGCTCCGCCTTCGGCCCGTGCATCGAGGCCGTCGCGCGCGCGCATGCGCCGATGCCGGTGCTGAAGCCGAACGAGGCCATGATCGACAGGGCGGTGACCATCGGCCGGCGCATCGGCCTGCTCTCGACCTTTCCGCCGACGCTGGCGTCGATGCCGCCCGAGTTTCCCGCCTCCGTCGAGGTGGTGCCGAAGCTCGCCGACGGCGCGCTGGCCGCGCTCGACCGCGGCGACCGCGCCACGCATGACCGGCTGATCGCGGAGGCCTCACGGAGCTTGCGCGATTGCGACGTCATCGCGCTGGCGCAATTCAGCATCGCCGCGACGGCGCCGCTGGTCGCGGAGGCCGCCGGCCGCCCCGTCGTGACCACGCCGGACAGCGCGGTCGAAAAGCTGATGAAGCTGCTGAAGGCGAAGGGTTAAGCGCCGGCCTTGGTCCGACGTCGCGCATCCTTGATCGCGACCGCAAGCGCAGCCTTCGTCTCGTTGACGAAATCCTCGACCAGCTCCTCGCGCGTGGCATGCGCCGCCTCGCCCGTGAACAGGCCCTGCTCGGCCAGCATCACCACGCCGTGCAGCGCCGCCCAGATCTTGAGCGCCTGCCGTTCGCGCAAATAGCCCACGGCGGGCGCTTCCAGAGCTTCGATGACGAGCGCAAAGGTCTCCCGCGTCGCCTCGTGCAGCTCGCTGCCCTTGGCCGCGCAGGACACCGTGCGCGAGGCGAACATCAGGCGGTAGATGCCATTCCGGCGCAAGCCGAAATCGAGCGTCGCCTGTGCGAGCCGCGAGAGCTTCGATTGCTGCGACGGCTTTGCCATCGCATCACGCAAGAGCGCCGAGAGCTGCCGGAATGCTTGCGCGGTAACGGCGGCGAGCAGCGCCTCGCGGTCGGCAAAATGCCGGTATGGCGCCGGCTGCGAGACCCCGAGCTTCTTGGCAAGCGCCTTGATGCTGATCGCCTCCGCGCCGCCCCGCTCTGCCTCTTGCAGTGCGGCCTCGATCAACGCATCGCGGAGATCGCCATGGTGGTAGGTCTTCGCGGGCTTGCGGGCTGGTCGTGAACGCATGTCGGGGCGAAGCCTACAAGTTCCCGCTTGACAAGGGAAGCCCGCCGCGAATGTAATAGTATATAACTTAAATAGAACCGAGATGAGGAAACGCGCCGCCTTCGGGCCCTCGCGCGCACACGACCAAGGAAGCCGAGAATGGCAGAGCGACTGAAGGTTCACGTCGATCCCGACAAATGCCAGGGCCATGCCCGCTGCAAGGCGCTCGCGCCGGAGCTTTTCGAGCTCGACGAATACGGCAACGCGCACGAAGCTGGTGACGGCACCGTCCCTCCGGGACTCGAGGACAAGGCCTGGCTTGCGAAATCCAACTGCCCGGAAATCGCAATCGATGTGATCGAGGAATAGTGCGGCCGTTGCCGCCCCGCTGCGTTCAGCGAACACGAGCCAAGGGATTCCCTGCCATGTCCGACGTCGACCAGCCTGTCGCCCATCCGCCCGTCACCGACTGGGTTCATGATTTCGACCACACCGATCCGCAATGGACCGAGGACCCGTTCCCGATCTGGGACGAGCTGCGAGCCGTAAGCCCCGTGGTGCACACGAAACGCTTCCTCGGCTGCTATTTGCCGACGACCTATGAGGCCGTGCGCGAGATCGCCAACGACACCGAGCACTTCTCCTCCCGCCGCATCATCGTCCGCGACGTACGGCCGGAAATCACCAGCAGGAACGCAGCCCCGCCGATCACCTCCGATCCGCCCGAGCACAAGCCGGCCAAGCAATTGCTGCTGCCGCCGTTCACCCCGGACGCGATGAAGAAGCTCGAGCCGCGCGTCCGCGCCATCTGCAACGAGCTGATCGACGACTTCATCGCCGAGCAGAGGGTGGACGCTGCGGCGCGCTACACCAAGCACATCCCGGTTCGGGCGATCGCGCACATGCTCGGTATTCCCGAGAGCGACAGCGACCTTTTCATCAATTGGATCCACATGATCCTTGAGCTCGGCATCAAGGACGAGAGCAAGCTGCTCCAGGCCGTGCAGGAGATGACGGCCTATTTCGGCGGCCACATCGAAGCGCGCAAGAGCAAGCCCACCGACGACCTGATCTCCTACCTGATGAACGCCAGGGACAAGAACGGCAATCCGCTCGAGGACACCCATGTGATGGGCTCGCTGCGCCTGCTGCTGATCGCCGGCATCGACACCACCTGGAGCGCGATCGGCTCCTCGCTCTGGCATCTTGCGAAGACGCCGGCCGACCGCGAGCGGCTAATCGCCGAGCCCGGACTGATTCCAACCGCCGTGGAGGAGCTGCTGCGCGCCTATTCGCCGGTGACGATGGCGCGCGAGGTGGTCAAGGAGACCACGGTGTCCGGCTGTCCGGTCAAGCCGGGCAACATGGTGCTGCTGTCGTTCCCGGCAGCCAACCGCGACCCCACGATGTTTCCGGACGCTGACAAAGTCGTGATCGACCGGCGCGAGAATCGTCACGCGGCCTTCGGCCTCGGCATCCACCGCTGCGTCGGTTCCAACCTCGCGCGCATGGAAATGCAGGTGGCGCTGGAGGAATGGCTGAAGCGGATTCCCGACTTCCGGCTCGATCCGGCAGGCACTGTGACTTGGTCGCAAGGAACGGTGCGCGGCCCCCGCCAGTTGCCATTTTTGCTCGGAAAGGCGATGTAAGGCCTTCCCAAAGGAAGCGGACAGGCCTTTCATGGCGGCGCGACACCAAGCACGCCTCCGCCATGCATCGCCACGAGCACAGGCCATGACCGACGAGACGCCATCCGACAGCAAGCTGACGCGCACCAAGGAGAAGTGGGCGCGCGAGGGCCGCTTTCTCACCGGCAAGATGACACGCCCGGAGGATCAAAGGCTTCCGCCCGGGCAGCACCTCACCAAGGACTGGCCGGTACTCGATCTCGGGGTCACGCCGCCGGTCTCGCGCGAGCGCTGGCGGCTCGACGTCTATGGCGCGGTCGAGACCCCCGCGTTCTGGACCTTTGCCGAATTCGCCGCGCAGAAGCAGTCCCGGTTCACCTCGGACATCCATTGCGTCACGACCTGGTCGCGCTATGACAACGAGTGGGAAGGGCTCGCCACGCGCGAGCTGCTGGTGGCCTGCCAGCCGCGCGAGGATGCCCGCTTCGTCGTGCTGCATTCCTATGACGGTTACACCACCAACCTCGCGCTGGAGGATTTTGCCGCCGAGGACGCGCTGCTCGCCCACAGCTGGTCCGGCCAGCCGCTGACGGAGGAGCATGGCGGCCCGGTGCGGCTGGTCGTGCCGCACCTCTATTTCTGGAAGAGCGCGAAATGGCTCCAGGCCATCGAATTCCTGACCGAGGACGCGCCGGGCTTCTGGGAAGTCCGCGGCTATCATAACCGCGGTGATCCCTGGGCCGAGCAGCGCTATTCGGGCGATTAGGTTCGAGCAAGACGGGGGGAAGCCCATGCCGACGGAACGCTTTCAATTCACCGGCGAAGGCGGCCATCAGCTCGCGGCCGCGCTGGAGCTGCCTGACGGCGAGCCCGCGGCTTTCGCGCTGTTGGCGCATTGCTTCACCTGCGGCAAGGACACGCTGGCGGCCAAGCGCATCTCGGTCGCGCTCGCCGCCAAGGGCATCGCGGTGCTGCGCTTCGACTTCACCGGGCTCGGCTCCAGCGGCGGTGATTTCGCCAACTCGACGTTCTCCTCCAACGTTGCCGATCTCGTGCGCGCGGCCGATCATCTGCGCGAGACCCGCAAGGCGCCCTCGATCCTGATCGGCCATAGCCTGGGTGGCGCCGCGATCCTCGCCGCTGCCGGACGGATTCCCGAGGCGAGAGCGGTGGCCACCATCGCGGCGCCCTCGGATCCCGCCCACGTCACCGGCCTGTTCAGGGAGCATCTCGACAACATCCGCGCGCAAGGCGAGGTCGAAGTCTCGCTCGCGGGACGCCCGTTCCGGATCAAGCGCGAATTCCTCGACGACATCGCCGAGCACGAGCTGATGAAGGACGTCACCGGCCTGCACAAGGCGCTGCTGGTGATGCATTCGCCCCTCGACGATACCGTCGGCATCGACAACGCAACGAAGCTCTTCGTTGCAGCAAGACACCCCAAGAGCTTCGTCTCGCTCGACCATGCCGATCATCTTCTGACCAAGCCTGCCGACGCGCTCTACGCCGCCGACGTGATCGTGGCCTGGGCCAGCCGTTACGTCGATGCAGCGACGCCCGCGAAGGCGATGGATCTGCTGGAGGAGCCGCGCAAGGTCGTGGTGCAGGAGACCCGCAAGAGCAAGTTCAACCAGACCATCACCGTCGGCCCGCATCATCTGGTGGCGGACGAGCCGCTCGCGGCTGGCGGCGCGGATGCCGGACCCGGCCCGTACGATTTCCTGCTCGCCGGCTTAGGTGCCTGCACCTCAATGACCATGCGTCTCTATGCCGACCGCAAGTCGCTGCCGCTCGACCGCGTCACGGTGACGCTGAAGCATTCCAAGATCTACGCTAAGGATTGTGCGGAGTGCGAGACCCGCGAGGGCATGCTCGACCAGATCGAGCGCGACATCGCGATCGACGGCGCGCTCGATGCCGAGCAGCGCAAGAAGCTGATGGAGATCGCCGACAAGTGCCCGGTGCACCGGACGCTGACGTCGGAGATCCGGATCGTGACGAAAGCGGTGGAGTAGCGATGCCCCACTAGAAGCACGACGCCATCGTGCGCACGGCCGCGCTGATCTCGTTTTCGCGCCACGCCGCAAAGCCGAGCAGCAGGCCGTGATCGCGCGGCTTGCCGAGCGCCAGGCTGGACAAGGCGCGCGTTTCGACGCCCGCCTCGACCAGCCGCTTCACCGCCGCCCGATCAGTGCGGCCGCGCTCGAGACGGGCGACGAGCTGGATACCGCCGGGGGGCACCTCGACCAAGAGCATGCCACCGAGATGCCGCTGCAGCTCCTCGACAAGATGATCGCGGCGCGCGTGATAGAGCCGGCGCATGCGGCGCAGATGCGCGAGGAAGTGCCCATCGGCGATGAATTCGGCCAGCGCCTCCTGAATGTGGCTGGCGGCGATCAGTCCCATGTGCTGCTGCGCGATCTCCAAGGTACTGACCAGCGCCGCCGGCGCTACCAGATAGCCGAGCCGGATGTCCGACCTCATCGCCTTCGAGAATGTGCCGACATAGAACACACGGCCATGGGCATCTAACCCCTGCAAGGCCGGCACCGGCCGGCTGTCGTAGTGGAATTCGCCGTCGTAATCGTCCTCGACGATCCAGGTCCTGCCGGGCCGGCTTGCCGCGAGAAACTCGGTTCGACGGGCCAGCGACATCAACCGGCCGGTTGGGTGCTGATGCGACGGCGTCATGAAGATCAGCCTGGGAGCTCCAAGGCCTGGCATTCGCTGCATGCCCTGTTCATCCAGCCTGATGCCGGTCAGGCGCGCGCCGGATGCGTGAAAGGCAGCCGCCGCGCCGGGATAGCCGGGGTCTTCAACCCATACATGATCGCCCGGTGAAATGAGTGTGGCAGCAATCAAGGTCAGCGCGGCCTGCGCGCTCGGCAGGATCATGATCTGCTCCGCCGTGGCGCGGACGTCCCGGTTCGTCGCCAGATAATGCGTCAGCGCCTCCCGCAGGCGCAGCCGGTTGACCGGTCCCAGCTCGCGCCTGCCTGCATGCACGGCGCTGCGGCGCAGGCACCGTGCCCAGACCTCGTTCGGAAACTCCCTGAAATCGCCCAGCCCCGGGCGCAGCGGTTTGAGCTCCCCTCGATAAGACATCGGCCAGTCGGCCTGCTGGAGCTTCGTAGCCCAAGGCGAGAGCTGCAGTTTGCCGACGCATTCGCCCGCTGCGACGGCGCCCCGTTCGATGCGTTCGTGGCCGTCGATCATGACCACGGGACGGCGGCCATGAGACGCTGCGACATATCCCTCGGCCGCGAGCTGCTCGAACGCGTATGTGACGGTGTTGCGCGAGACGCCGAGATCGCTCGCAAGCCGTCGGCTCGACGGCAGAACGCGGCCTTTGCCGAGGCGGCCGGTCGCGATCAGGCCTCGCAGCTGGCTCGTCAGTTGCGCCACCAGCCCCTCGCCATCGGTCCGCTTCAGCTCGATCAACGCGGAGATCGTCGTGTCGGATACTGGCACTCTCTTCTTCTCCAATCTGGCACTTTTTCAAATGCCAGTCGGGATGCTATCCGGCGGCTCGGACTGCTTCAAGGACCTGCGACATGAACACCCTGTCACCCCGTGCGGCCATCGGCCTGTTCCTCATCGTGGTGCTGGCCTGGGGCGTGAACTGGTCGGTGACCAAGCAGCTCGTGCAGTTCGTCCCGCCGTTGTGGAGCGCGGCAATCCGGAGTTGGATCGCGCTGGTTGGATTGTTCGTGCTGCTCGGACTGAGCAACAATCTCGTGATCCCGGAGCGACGCGACTTTCCCGTGATCCTGAGCGTGGCGCTGCTGCATATGACGCTGTTCTCGATCCTGGTTGCCAGCGGCCTTCGCTTCCTGCCCGCAAGCAAGGGCATCGTGCTCGGCTACACCACGCCGCTCTGGGTCGCACTCGCCGCGCCCCTTTTCGGCAAGGACACGCTGACGGCGCCGAAGCTCGCCGGCGCTCTGCTCGGGCTGATCGGCCTTGCCGTCATCCTGAATCCATCCTCGATCGACTGGACCAACCCAAACGTGCTGCTCGGCGCCGGCATGGTCATCCTGGCCGCGATCTCTTGGGCTGCGAACATCATCTATATCCGCGCGCATCGCTGGATCGGATCTCCGCTTCAGCTTTTGCTTTGGCAGGTGCTCGTGGCAACGATCGTGCTGTCGGTCGGCGCGACAGCTGTGGATGGCCTCCCGCATGTGGAGTGGTCGTGGAGGCTCGTATTGTTGTTTCTCTATTCGGGCCTGGTCGGAACGGTCCTGGCTTATTGGGCGATGTCGATGGTCAACAAGAGCATCTCAGCCCTGACGACGTCGCTCGGCACCACCGGGACACCGCTGGTCGGCATCGCCAGCGCTGCGATCCTTCTGGGTGAACCCATCGACGCGAGCCTTGCCGTCGCGGCCGCGCTGATCGTCTCCGGCATCGGCCTTGCGACGCTGGGCGATCGGTTGTTGCGCAGTCAGGCCACCGCGAGAGGCTGAACCCGCAGAACCCCGCGCAGGCCCGCCGCGGTGCCGAGCAGGATGCCGGCAGCCGCGACGAACGATCCCAGCGCGAGCGTAGACACGCCGGTGAGCCCCTGCCCGATCGAGCAGCCGAACGCCATCACGCCGCCGATCCCCATCAGCGCGGCACCGGTCCCTGAGCGGAGCATGTGGCGCGGCGAGGAATAGCCTTCGAGCTTGAAGCGGCCAGTTGCGAGTGCCGTCACCAGACTGCCGGCGAAGACGCCGGCCACCGTCGCGATGCCGAAGTTGAGCGTCAGTCCAGTCGAGAGCATGGCATATTGCAGGCTATCGGCGATCGGCGCGACGAACGTAAGGGAGGTCACGGGGACCGGATTGAAGTCGTCGGCACCGAGATAGCCGGTGGCCAGCCAGCCGCCGACGACGAGCAGGCCCACGATGATGCCCGCTACGATCTGGCCGGGTGAGCGGCGGAACGCTGGATGCGCGAAAGCGAACAGGCTCAGCGCCACGGTTGTCGCGGCCGCGGCGAGCGCGCGTGAAAGCGATTCCGTGAAGCCGAGCGTCGCCAGCAACGACGGCAGCGAATTGGCAGGAGCCGTGGCTTGCGTTGCCTGGACCAGCGCAATGCGCGCCGGTGCGATGAGGCCCTTCAGCGTCATCTGCGCGGCAATCGCGAGCACGATCACGACCACGAAGGAGCGGAGATTGCCGCGGCCGAGCAGCACCAGCGCCCGCGAGCCGCAGCCGTTCGAAAGCACCATGCCGTAGCCGAACAGCAGGCCGCCGAGGAACAGCACCGCCGGCGAAAACGATTGCTGCAGATAGATCGACTTGCCGAGATCGACCGTGCCGCTGCCGGCGAGGAACTGGCTCGCGGCGATCGCAACAGCGATTGCGAGCGCGTAGGTCCGCACCAGCCGCCCGTCGCCCTCAGCCAGTAACCCGCGCATGCTGCTCATCAGGCAGAAACCGCTGAGCAGGCCAACGGCACCGTAGACGAGACCGATGGCCAGGCCGGCGAGGATAACGAGTTGCGTGGATTCCATGGTTACGGCTTCAGGATCACCCGGTCACGCGAGGAGCCGGCGACCGCAACATACGCTTCCTTCGCGCGCTCCAGCGGATAGATCGCATTCGCCCTGATCGGAAACGGTTTCAGATGGCCGCTGGCAAAACCCGGCCCGATGTCGCGCAGCACCGCACCCGTCGCGGCCGAGGATAGACCCAGCGTGTCGATGCCGACATAAGTGTGCTGGCCCCGATAGAATTCGAGGATGTTGAACTGCACGATGCGGTCGATCGCGGCGATCAGGATTTGGCGGCCGCGAAGCGCGAGCGATTTGTGCGCGGCCTGGAAATAGGGATCGCCGACCGTGTTGAAGACGACGTCGGCGCCCTTGCCGCCGGTCAATTCGCGCACGCGCGCGGCGGTTTCGGTGGCGGAGGCGTCGATCACCTCGATGGGCGCGTTGGTGTGGCCTTCATAGGCTTCCGCCCTGCGCACCACACCGATCACGCGCGCGCCCAGCCAGGTCGCGATCTGCACCGCGGCCTGACCGACCTTGCCATTCACCCCGAAAACCAGAACGGTCTCGCCGCGCTTCGGCACGCCCGCCCTGCGAAAGCCTTCCATCGCGGTCACGAAGGGCACGCCGATGCCGGCGGCCTCCTCCCAGGACACAGTCTTCGGCTTCTCCACGACCGCATCGGCTTCGACCACGAGATGGCTCGCATGAGTGCCGTCACGACGAATGCCGAGGTCCCCGGACGAGCCGAACACTTCGTTCCCAATGGTGGCGGCGGGCCCGTCAATCACCACGCCGGCATAGTCGCGGCCGGGGGTCCGGGGGAACACGGCATAGGGCATCAGCCCGGTGGCAGCCTTGACGTCGGAGGGATTGAGCGCGGCAGCCTTCACCTCGATCAGAAGATCGTTCGGCCCGCGCGCAAGCATCTGCCGCTCAATTGTCGGCGCAAGCGCAGCGGCATTTTCAGCTTTGGCGCTGAGGCGCACACAGCGCGCTTCGACGGTTTTGGCATCGGCTGACATGAAAAGACCCGCGATTTCTCGCGGGCCTTGTCGCCTCTGGCGCCGGTCGAGTCAATCCGTCCGGTCAGTCCTTTGGCCGCTTGTCGAAGAGCCGCTTGGCCTTGCCGAGCGAGCGCTCCAGCGTGGCCGGCGCAACTACCTGCACCCTGGAGCTGACGCCGATCGTATTCTTGATGTGGGTCGAAATTCGATCCGCATGGTCGACGAGGCCGCGGCCGTCCCAGCTCTCGGGCCGCGCCTCGGCGATGATGGTGAGCTCGTCCATGCGGCCTTCCCGGGTGAGCTCGAGGATGAAATGGCCGCCGCACCAGTCGGTCGCGAGCAGCACCTCCTCGATCTGGGTCGGGAACAGATTGACGCCGCGCAGGATGATCATGTCGTCCGAGCGCCCGGTCACCTTCTCCATCCGCCGCATGCCCGGCCGTGCCGTTCCCGGCAGCAGCCGCGTCAGGTCGCGGGTTCGATAGCGGATCACCGGAAAGGCTTCCTTGGTGAGCGAGGTGAAGACCAGCTCGCCCTTCTCGCCGTCGGGCAGCACCGCGCCGGTCTCGGCGTCGATCACTTCCGGGTAGAAATGATCCTCCCAGATGTGCAGGCCGTCCTTGGTCTCGATGCATTCCTGAGCGACGCCCGGGCCGATCACCTCGGACAGGCCATAGATGTCGGTCGCGTCCATGTCGAAGGCGTCCTCGATCTCGGCGCGCATCGCGTTGGTCCAGGGTTCCGCGCCGAAGATGCCGATCTTGAGCGAACACTGGCGCGGATCAAGCTTCTGGCGCTTGAACTCGTCGAGGATCGCCAGCATGTAGCTCGGCGTCACCGTGATGATGTCGGGCCGGAAATCATTGATGAGCTGCACCTGCCGCTCGGTCATGCCCCCGGAAATGGGGACAACCGTGCAGCCAAGCTTCTCGGCGCCGTAGTGCACGCCGAGACCGCCGGTGAAGAGTCCATAGCCATACGCATTGTGGATGATCATGCCGGTGCGGCCGCCGGCGGCGCGGATCGAGCGCGCCATCACCTCGGACCAGGTGTCGATGTCGCGCTGCGTATAGCCGACCACGATCGGCTTTCCGGTCGTTCCGGATGAAGCATGCACCCGCACGAGCTTTTCGCGCGGCACGGCGAACATGTCGAAGGGATAATTGTCGCGCAGGTCCGTCTTCACCGTGAACGGAAATTTGGCAAGATCAGAGAGATCGCGAAAGTCGGACGGATGCACGCCCGCTTTGTCGAAAGCCTTGCGGTAATGCGCGACATTGTCGTAGGCGTGCTTCAGCGACCAGGCTAGCCGCTGCCTCTGCAGCGCCATGATCTCGTCGCGCGAGGCGCGCTCATGCGCGTCCATCTCCGCGCTATAGGCGTTGCCACCTTCCTTGAGCCTCGTCAGAGCCATCCTCGTTTCCCCACATTGCCTGTTCTTTTTTGTTTGGTTTTATTGATCTTGCGCCGGCAGCCATTTGCCGGGAATGACGCGGGAATGTCCGCGGAATTCCGCGATGACGACCTCGCCCGCCGTGACACGCACGTCGTAGATGCCGGAGCGGCCGCCGCGGGTGATCTCCCGCGCTCTTGCGATGAGACGATCGCCAAGCTTGCCCGGCTTGATGAAGGTGATCTGGCCCTGTGCCGCCACGACGCGCTCATTGTGCGAGTTGCAGGCGAACGCGAAGGCGGAATCGGCGAGCGTGAAGATGAAGCCGCCATGGGCGATGCGCTGGCCGTTGACCATATCAGGCCGCACCGTCATGGCGAGCGTCGCAAAGCCCGGGCCGATCTCGACGATCTCCATGCCGAGACCTTTGGAGGCATCGTCCTCGGCCCACATCGCATCGGCGCAGGCACGGGCGATATCCTCAGACGACAGGGCGGCTTTCACGTTCACGCGCTTCTCCCGGCCAGACGTTTGCTCATGATGTTGTTCTGGTTGGCTCACACTGTCAAATATTGCGACGCATTTGCATTGCGGAGCCGCAGAACGCCTGATCAGACATGATCATAATCGACCACGACGCGCTCGGTGGACGGCTTGGCCTGGCAGGTGAGAACAAAACCGGCCTCGAGCTCCCACGGTTCCAGCGAATAGTTGATGTCCATCGGCGCCTCGCCTTCGACCAGCTTGGCGCGGCAGGTCGAGCACATGCCGCCCTTGCAAGCGAAGGGCAGATCGACGCCGGCGCGCAGCGCGGCATCGAGGATGGCCTCGTCCTCGGCGACGGGCACGTCGCGGCGCTTGCCGTCGATGATCAGCGAGGCGATCGCCTTCGGCGGCGCGTCGGGCGCAACCGCCTTTTTCGGCCGCGGCTTGCCGCCGAACTCGGAGACGAAGCGCTCGACATGGATGCGCTCGTCCGCGATGCCGAGATCGCGGCAGGTCGCCTCGATGTCCTCACTCATGCCAAGAGGACCGCAGATGAAGACGTGATCGACGCTGGCCGCCGGCACCAGCGCGCGGAGCAGCACCCTCACCTTGTCGCCGTCGAGCCGGCCATGCAGGATCGGAATGTCCTGCTCCTCGCCGGAGAGCACGTAAAAGATCGAGAGACGATCGATGAAGCGATCCTTCAGCTCCTCGAGCGTCTCGAGAAACATGACGTTGTCGGTGGTGCGGTTGCCGTAGAACAGGAAGAAGCGGCTGTCCGGCTCGCGCGCGAGCACGCCCTTCACGATCGACAGGATCGGCGTGATGCCGGAGCCGGCGGCGAAGCCGACATGAACGCGCGCACGATCTGTCGGCGGGACCAGACCGAAGCGGCCGGTCGGCGTCATCACGTCGAGCTCGTCGCCGCATTTGAGATCTTCGGCGGCCCAGCTCGAAAATGCGCCGCCATCGACCTTCTTGACGGCGATACGGATCTCGCCGTCGTCAGGGCCGGAACAGATCGAATAGGAGCGGCGCACCTCTTCGCCGTCGAGCGTGGCGCGCAGCGTCAGATACTGGCCGGGCGTGAAGGCGTAATCGCCGGCGAGTTCGTTGGGGATGGCAAAGGTCATCGAGACGGCGTCCGTAGCCTCGCGACGGAGGTCCCTGACGGCGAGGCGATGGAAGCGCGGTGCGGCTGCGGACATGGTCAATGGCACTTGAAATAGTCGAAGGGTTCGCGGCAGGCCTTGCAGCGCCAGAGCGCCTTGCAGGAGGTCGAGCCGAATTCGGACAGCAGCTCTGTCTTGTCCGAGCCGCATTGCGGGCACGCCACCGTCTGATCGCCGAACAGCGCGCGGCGCGAGTTTGAAGCTTGCGGCGGCGCGATGCCGTAGGCGCGCAGCTTCTTGCGTCCGTCCTCGGTCAACCAGTCCGTGGTCCAGGCCGGCGACAGCACGGTCCGTACCTTTGCATGTTGAAAACCGGCGCGCTCCAGCGCAACCTCGATTTCGAGCGCGATCATGTTCATGGCCGGGCAACCCGAATAGGTCGGTGTGATCGCGACCTCGACATGATCGCCGTCGAGAACGACGTCGCGGAGCACGCCGAGATCGCCGATGGTCAGCACCGGGATTTCCGGATCGACCACGCTGGCGGCGGCGTCCCAGGCGCGCTGGCGCAGCGCGGCGTCATCGGTCACCATCACCATGTCAGCCCCGGAAAAGTCCGCTGCATCGATTGCAGCTCCGACAGGAGGTGGCCGAGATGCTCGCTGTGACGACCGGAGCGGCCGCCCTGCTGCATCCACTCGTTCTGCGGCAGCGCGAGCGTTGCTTCACGCGTGACGTCCGAGAGCGTCGCCAGCCAGCGCCCGCGCAAGCTTGCGGGATCGACGGCAATGCCGGCATGGATCAGCGCGCGTTCGCCGTCGTCGACGGCAAACATCTCGCCGGTAAAGGCCCAGAGATGATCGATCGCTCCTTGCGTGCGCGCGTGGCTCTCCTCAGTGCCGTCGCCGAGCCGGATAATCCATTCCGAGGCATGGCGCAGATGGTAGGCGCTCTCCTTCTCCGATTTCGCAGCAATCGCCGCCAGCGTCGCACCGCGCGAATTCATCATCGCGCGCCAGTAGAGATCGGCGAAGGCGGAATAGAAGAATTGCCGCACCAGGGTCTGGGCAAAATCGCCGTTGGGTTGCTCGACTAGGAGAAGATTGCGGTACTGCCGCACGTCGCGCAAGTAAGCGAGCTTGTCCTCGTCGTTGTCCCTGCCTTCGACCTTGGCGGCAAAGGTGTAGAGCTCCCGCGCCTGGCCGATCAGGTCGAGCGCGATGTTGGAGAGTGCCATGTCCTCTTCCAGCATCGGCGCATGCCCGCACCATTCCGACAGCCTGTGACCAAGAATCAGCGCATCGTCGGCGCGGCGCAATGCGTAAAGCACCAGCGGCGTTTCGGAGACCTGGATGTTGGCGCAAGACATCACATCATCCCCATCACATGTGCCCCACTTCTTCCGGCACCTCGTAGAATGTCGGATGCCGGTAGATCTTGGATTCCGCCGGCTCGAACATCATGCCCTTCTCGGCGGGATCGCTCGCGGTGATCGCGCTGGAGGGCACGACCCAGATCGACAGGCCCTCGCCGCGCCGGGTGTAGATGTCGCGGGCGGCCTGCAGCGCCATGGTCGCATCGCTTGCATGCAGCGAACCGACATGCTTGTGCGCGAGCCCGTTGCGGCTGCGAATGAAGACTTCCCACAGCGGCGTGTTCGGCGTGGCCATATCGCTCTCCTATTCGGCAGCCTGGGCGGTCTGACGCTGGGCGCGCTTGGCGGCATAGCTAGCTGCCGCCTCGCGCACCCAGGCGCCCTCCTCGTGTGCCTTGCGGCGCGCGGCCATGCGGTCGCGATTGCACGGGCCGTTGCCGGCCAGCACCTGCTTGAATTCGGTCCAGTCGATCTCGCTGTAGCGCCAGTGGCCGTCAGCGTCCTGCGTCATGCCGGGATCGGGAATGGTGAGGCCGAGATATTGCGCCTGCGGCACGGTGGCATCGACGAACTTCTGGCGCAGCTCGTCATTGGAGAAGCGCTTGATCTTCCACTTCGTCGAGGTGTCGCTGTGCTGGCTCGTCGCGTCGGGCGGACCGAACATCATCAGCACCGGCCACCACCAGCGGTTCAGCGCGTCCTGCGCCATCGCCTTCTGCTCCTCCGAGCCGCGGCACAGCGTCACCATGATCTCGTAACCCTGGCGCTGGTGGAAGGACTCCTCCTTGCAGACGCGGATCATCGCGCGCGCATAAGGCCCGTAGGAGCAGCGGCACAGCGGGATCTGGTTCATGATCGCGGCGCCGTCGACCAGCCAGCCGATCGTGCCGATGTCCGCCCAGGTCAGCGTCGGATAGTTGAAGATCGATGAATATTTGGCCTTGCCGGCTAGCATGGCGTCGACCAGCTCCTCGCGCGAGGAGCCGAGCGTCTCGGCGGCGGCATAGAGATAGAGCCCGTGGCCGCATTCATCCTGCACCTTGGCGAGCAGCGCGGCCTTGCGGCGCAAGGTCGGCGCGCGCGTGATCCAGTTGCCTTCGGGCAGCATGCCGACGATTTCCGAATGGGCGTGCTGGGAGATCTGGCGGGTGAGCGTCTTGCGATAGGCCGCCGGCATCCAGTCGTTCGGCTCGATGCGCTCCTCGGCATCGACGCGGGCCTGGAATTGCGCAGCCTTGCCTGCGTCCTCGAGATCGCGATCAGCGGTCTCGGCCGTGTTCAGCGCCTGGGTGTACATGCGCATCCTCCCGTTTATTGGGAGAGAATATATAACAAGATTTACATCATGCAAGATATTTCTGTAACATAATGTCAGGCGCCGAACCTTCGTTCCAGCAGCTTTCGCGCGGCCGGCAACGGCCCTTTTTCATTGGTTCCATGGCTGTCGAGCCATTGTTCGGACGGAGCAAGCAGCGCGCGATAGATCTCGCCGCAGAGTTCGCGGGCCGCCCTGCCCGGCCAATCCGGCGGCAGCAGGCTCTCGGGCAGCAATGGATCGCGCAGCACGACGCGGCGGTAATGGTGGATCAAGAGGATCCGCGCGGTGAAGGCGTCGGCCTCGGACAGATCCGTGCCGCGCGCGATCGCGGCGCGCAGCGGCTCGAACGTCTTCATGAATTTCAGATAGGCATCGGCGGTCCGATCGAGCGGCCAGCTCGCGCTGAGCAGACGGCGGCCGCTGTCGTCTTCCGCCGAGACTTCGAGGCGGATCGCGCCCGCGGCCTCATCCGGCACCGGAACGCCCGATGGCGCGACCCATACGCCCGGCAGCGGGCTGCCGAAGCCGGCATTGCGCAGCGCTTCGCGCGATGCGTCGCGATCCTCGCCATTGCCGATCAGCAGCAGCTCGAAACGTCCGGTCCAGTCGGACGGCGGCGGATCGTAGATGTGGCGCGTCGCGGCCTCGAAGGTCTGGCGGCCCTTGTCGGCCAGGCGATAGAAACTGTTGCGACCGACCTTCTCGCGCGTCAGCCAGCCATCGGCGGCAAGCCGCGACATCGCGGTGCGCACCACGCCGCTGTCGATGTCGAGGCTTTCGAAGAATTCCAGAAGCGTGCCGAGCCACACCGAGCCACCACGCGGCACGATGGCATCACCAAACACTGTGATGACGATGGAGCCGGTGCGCGAGGGCTCGCGCTTGAGCTGGTCGATGATACGAGAGAGCGGATGCGCCATGCGGCAGCCTTAGCGCGTTTGGTGCAGGCGCGACAGTGGAGCGGGACGACGGCTCTTCTCCTTCTCCCCGCTATCGCATCTCCGATGCAATCCGACCTCGCCCAGCTTGCAGGGAGAGGTGAAGAGGAGCGCTACCGATGCGGATCGGGATACACCACGCTGCGCCAGCCGCTGCGATCGAACGGGCGCCACTGGCCTTCCTTCTGCGCGAGGCGATCGGCTACGGCATAGACGGCGGCCGGATGATGGCCCATGCCGCAATGGCTGCTCTCGACCTCGATGCTCTCGGTCTGTGCGCCCGTCTTCTCCATGCAGCCTTGCCAGGCGCAGACTCCGTCGGTACGGCTGAAGATGGCGGTGGTCGGCACCGGCGGCGGAGCGACAAGCTCGCCGCCGAAACGCGGATCAACCTCGTCGGCCTTGCGGCCGCTCGCCCATTCATAGACGCGCCAGGCGTTGGTCGAGCGTGGATCGCCGGCAAAGGGGCTACCAAGCGTGATCACTTGGCGCACGCTGTCCGGCACCATCTTGGCAAGCTGGCGCGCATAGATGCCACCGAGGCTCCAACCGACCAAGCTGATCTTGCGGCCGTGGGTGTCGTTGAGCTCTCGGATCTGACCGAGCATCGCATCCTGCACGCCGGGCCGCAGGCCGTAGTTGCGGCCTTGGCGCCAACCAGCCACTGCATAGCCCTTGCTGCTCAGAAACGTGCGCAGCGCGCCAGTGGAGGTGTCGGAGGCCACGAGGCCCGGCAGCACCAGCACCGGATGCCCATCGCCGCGCGGCGCAAGGCTCAGCAGCGGCAGCGCGCCGAGGAATGCGCCGAACTCGTGGATCGCGCGTCCTTCCAGAAACATCAAGGTACGGGACGGCGGACGCAGCGTTTGGGCAGTAGCGGTCATCAATGGTCCCCTAGGAAGAATCGCTGAAAAGGAGGCCGGCGAGGCCGGCAAATGCGTAGACAGATTCCAACTCGCCGGCTTCTGGATCGTTCCGCAGCGCAACATGAATCAGCTAGGCGGCCGGTTCCTGGTATTCAAGCGGGAGAGACGCGGGGCGACAATAGGTCCGCGCGTTAATGCTAACGGCCGTGACGCAAAAGTCACAACCATCGGAGCAGGAATTCTACGGTGTAGAGCGCGAGCCCGGCGAGCCCGCCAATCAACGAGCCGTTGAAGCGGATGTATTGCAGGTCGCGGCCGATGTTGATCTCGATCAGCGAAATCAGCTGGGTCATATTCCACGCTTTGACCTGATCGGAGATGAAGGTGGAGACGCCGCTCTTCTGGTCCGCGACGAAGCTGCGCAGCACGGTGACGAGGCCCTTGTTGATCTCGCCGCGCAACTCGGCATCGCTGGCGAGCGCCTCGCCGGCTGAGACGAACATCCCGGCGAGATGATGTTGCAGCACCTGCGTCTCGCCGCTCGCGCTGCGCTCGATGAAGGAGCGCGTGTTGGCCCAGACGGTGCGGGCGAGATCGGCGAGCTCCGGCCGCGCCAGGAGATCGCGTTTCAGGCCGTCGATGCGGTCGATATAGGCCTGATCGGTGCCGAGCCTGTCGACGAAGTTCAGCACCATGCGGTCGAACTCGCCGCGGAACGGATGCTTGGGGTCGCTGCGCACTTCGTTGAAGAAGGCGGTGGCGGAGGCCACGATCTTGTTCACCAGAAACTTGTCGGCACGATAGAGCTTGAGCAGGGTCGGCAATTCCGCGCGCACCTTCTCGCGGATCATCGCCATCGTCTCCGTCTGGTTCAAGGTCTCGTGCATCACGCGCAGGAGATCGTCGAACAGGATCTGATGCCGTCCCTCCGCGACGAAGCCGCGCAGCGTGCCGGCCGCCAGCGGCGCGAGGTCGATCGCCTGGAGCTGCGAGGACATGCGGCGGATGATGAAGGTCATCAGGCCGGAGCTTTCGGTTGCGGATACGGCCTCCGGCAACAGCCGCAGCGCAAAGCGCGCAAGGTCGTCGCTGCGCTTGCGGTCGCGCAACCAGTCGGCGACGAAGGAGCCGAAGTCGATCTCCTTCAGCTTGGCTTCGACTGGACCCGCCTCGAGGAAATGCACCTGGATGAATTCGCCGAGCTTGTCGGCGATGCGGGCCTGGTTGCTCTGGATGATCGCGGTGTGCGGGATCGGCAGGCCGAGCGGCCGCTTGAACAGCGCCACCACGGCATACCAGTCGGCGAGCCCGCCGATGGTCGCGGCCTCGGCGAAGGCGGCAATGAAGCCGAACACGGGATGCACGGGCAGAAGCCATTTCGCGACGACGAACAGTGCCAGCGTCGCGGCCAGCACCAAAGTCGCCAGCGCCTTGACGCGGCGCAGCTCGGCCGCTCGTTCGGCATCGCCGGGGGCGTCGAAGGAAAAGGTGACAGATGAGTCCATGACTGCATCACAGTACTCGTCATTGCGAGCGAAGCGATCCAGAATCGTTCAAAGACTTTGGATTGTTCGTCGCATCAGCGCAAAATTGCTACGCAATTTTGTCGCGAGCTCCTCGCAATGACGGCGGCGCAAAAACAAAGGCCCGCCGAAGCGGGCCTCAAATTCAGTTTGTGCTCAGGTGCCAGATCAGGCGGTCTTGCTGTAGACCTTGGCGAAATTGTCCTGAGCGGACTTCGCACCGTTGGCGGCGAGCTTGCCGAGATAGTCGGCGGTCGCCTTGGCGCGCGAGACGAACACTTCGCCGCGGGAGCGGAGCAGGCTCGACTGGATCTCGACGGCTTCGCTGACCGACTTGGCGGACGCGAGCTTGTCGATGCCCGAGAAGAACGCCTCGGCGTCCTCGTAGATCGCCTGCTGGATGTTGCGGCTGATCTTGCCGGCCTCGGTGATGGACTCGGTCACCGCGTTCTCGACGGCGGCGGTCACGCGCTCGGAGCCAGCAAACACCTCGGCAGCACGGTCCTTGGCGGTATTGGCAGTCTTCTTGACGAATTCGCGGGCGGCCTCGGGAACTTCCAGGTTCTGGATGTTCTTGAAAGCGTCCTTGAAGCCCTCGAAAGCGGTGTTGGTTTCAGTGGTCATGGGGTTCTCTCCATCCTCAATGGTTTGAGCTATGGGCTCACCCCGTCCGCATTGGCCCGGGGCACGACCTATATGGCACGGTTAATTGTGCATCGCAATATTGATATTGCAGTGCGATATCACGAAATCGTGAACAACTCTCACGAGAGACATCGTGATGCTTCCGTAGCCATGGGGCACGTGAATGGGTTCCGATCCGGACCCAATGTCGGACGCCTCCTGCTTAGTGCTGCACGGCGCCAGGCAGGCCGTAGGCCTCCATCTGAGCCTGGACCTGCGCGATGTTATGGCCGAGCACGACGATGTCGTGGGTCTTGCCGTCGACGTCCCGGACATGGTCCCGCAGCAGGGCCTCGGCCTTGAAGCCGAGGCTCTCGAACAGGGCGATCGCCGCCTGCTGATCCACCGTCATCTGGACCGAGAGCTTTTCCAGGCCCGCTCCGAGCGCCAGCGCAAAAGTCTCCTGCGACAGCGCTTTGCCCACGCCCTTGCCGCGGACCTCGGGCGAAACCACCATCCGGATCTCACCGACATGAGGCGACCAGGAATGGGGATCGCGCACCAGCGTGCCGCAACCAACGACCCTGCCCTCTCTCACCGCGAGCAGGCTCTGAATAGCTCCGCGCTCGATTTCCTTGACCCAGGCCGACAGCACCTTCGGCTCGCTGATGTTGCGTGGCAGGAACAACAGGTCATGGGTCGGCAGGCCCTTGCCAAAAGCCAGCACCGCGGCCTCGTCCGCGGGCGACATCAGGCGGATCTCGATAGTGCCGGCGTCGGTCTTGACATGGCGCGGATAGGAACGCTGCTCGCTCATATCGATCTCTTTCCCAGCCAGGAATCCAGTTTCGGCCACAGCCGCTTCACCGCGTTGGCGCCGGCAACGAGCGAAACGTGACCGCCCTTCAGGATCACCTCTTCCTTGTCGGTCGAGCCGACCTTGGCGATCAGGTGCTTGGCCGCCTCATAGGGCACGATGTGATCGTGCTCGGCGACCGCATGCAGGATCGGCACCGTGATGTTCTCGAGCCTGGCCGCACGGCCGCCGACCGACATGGTGCCGTTGAACAGCTTGTTATCCCACATCAGGTCCTTGGTGATGGTGCGGAAATATTCGCCGGCGAGCGGCAGCGTGTCGGTCGCCCAGCGGTCGAACATGCGGTACGACTTCACGAACTCGTCGTTCCAGATGTTTTCCCAGAGCTGGATCTGGCTCACCGTGCGCGAGGCCGGCCGCAGCATCTCGAACGAGGACAGGATCATCTCCGGCGGCACGTTGCCGACGCTGTCGACGAGGTGGTCGACGTCGAAATAGCGGCGGTCGGAGAAGTTCGAGAACAGCTTCATCTCCCGGAAGTCGATCGGCGTGGTGAAGCAGATCAGGTTCTTCATTGGCCCGTCCTTGTGGATCGAGCCGTAGAGCAGCGACAGCACGCCGCCAAAGCAATAGCCGATGACGGAGACGTCCTGCTCGCCGGAATCGGCTTGCACGCGGCGGACGCAGTCCGGAATGAAGTCGAGGACATAGTCCTCCATGCGCAGACCCTTCTCCTCCGGCCGCGGCGCGCTCCAGTCCAGCATGTAGACGTCGTAGCCGCGTTTCAGCAGGAACTCGATGAAGCTCTGGCCAGGCACGAGGTCGAGGATGTAGCCGCGATTGGTGGTTGCCATCACGATCAGCACCGGCACGCGGTAGATCTCGTCCGACATCGGCCGGTAGTGATAGAGGCTCATGGTCCCGCGCGTGTGCAGCACGTCCTTTGGCGTCGAGCCGAGCGAGGGGCCCGAGGTCGAGAAATATTCGACGCCCTTGATGCTGCGCTGAATCGCGCGCTGCACCTCGGACTGGATGCGCTCCGGGATCGAGGCAAGATCAAGTCCCGCCGGCGCGTTCATTTTTGGTCTCCGCCTTCGGACGGCGGACGCTTGGTTCGTGGTGGCCGCGGCGCGGCGCCGGGTTGCGGCGCGCCCGAAGTGGCCGACATCTGGCTCAGCATCGACTTGATCTCGCCGAGCTGGCCTTCGATCGACTGGAGCCGTTCCGCGATGCCGGTCATCTGCTCGCGGCTCGGCAGGTTCATCGAGATCAGGTATCTCTCCATGAGATCGCCGAATTGCTTCTGAGCACCTGCAGCAACGCCGCCGGCGCGGTTCATGGCCTGCGAGAATTCGGGCGTCTCCATCGCCTTGGTCGCGAAGGAGTTGAAACCCTTCTCCATTTCGCCAACCATCTTCTGCCACAAGGCGACCGGATCGGTGATCTTGTCGGTCATCGGCGTCCTCCCAATGCGGAGGGCTTTGCACCCTTCTTGTCCCGCCATACCACACCGTTGCGCGGTGCCGGTCAACCGGCAAGCAACCGACGCAACGTCGGAGACGCGGCTTCTTCGTGAAATGAAACCGTGCGATACAGCATCGGTCAGCAGGAGGAACCCGTGACCGCCCATCAACCGCCCCAGACCGTCCGCGCCAACGGCATCGATATCTGCTACGAGATCTTCGGCAACGACAATGCCGAGCCGCTGCTGCTGATCATGGGCCTTGGGGCGCAGATGATCCATTGGGACGATGCATTCTGCGAGCAGCTCGCCGCACGCGGCTTCCGCGTGATCCGCTTCGACAATCGCGACATCGGCAAGTCGAGCCATCTCACCGGCGGCAAGCGGCTGACGCCGTTCGAGCTGCTGAAGCTGCGCTTCTTGCGCATCCCGGTGGCCGCGACCTACAAGCTGATCGACATGGCCAAGGACACGGTCGGGCTGATGGATGCGCTCGGCATCAAGTCGGCGCATCTCGTCGGGGCGTCCATGGGCGGCATGATCGCGCAGGAGGTGACGCTGTCGTTTCCGCACAGCGTGCGCTCGCTGACCTCGATCATGTCGACGACGGGCAATCCGCGCGTACCGCCGCCGACCCGCGAGGCCGCCGCGGTGCTGATGGCGCCGCCGCCGCGCAGCAAGGAGGAGTTCATCGTCCGCTACGGCCAGACCTGGAAGGTGCTGCGCGCCGGGCATTTCCCGGAAGAGGAAGCGCTCGACCTTGGGCGCGCCGAGCGCGTGTTTGCACGCGGGCTCAATCCGGCCGGCGTCGGCCGCCAGCTCCGCGCCGTGCTTGCCTCGGGCAGCCGCAAGGAGCGGCTGCACACCGTGAAGGTTCCGACGCTCGTGATTCACGGCACCGTCGATCCGTTGGTCCGCCCCGAAGGCGGCAAGGACACGGCCGCGTCGATCCCGAACGCAAAGCTGCTGATGATCGAGGGCATGGGCCACGCGCTGCCCATGCGCTTCTGGCCGGAAATCATCGACGCGATCGACAAGCACGCGCATGGCGCGGCGGCGCAGGCGGCCTAGGCCGGCCGGTCTCCTCCAGGTGACCATGTGAGCAGCCGGTGCCTGTCTTAACGCGGGTTCCGATGAAGGCTATACAGACCGTCTCAGACGCCAGACAGAGGCTGCGGCCTCTCGGAGCTCACATGCACTTCATCATTCGATCGGCGGCAATGGCCGCTTCCATTCTCATGTTGTCTCTCGCCGGCGGCGCCGCGATGGCGGCCAGCGCGCAGGAAGAAGCCAACCGCCAAACTGTGCTGGCCTTCTATGAGAAGGGCCTCAATCAGAAGGACGCCGACGCCGCCCTCGCCTATGTCGGCAACCGTTACGTCCAGCACAATCCAACCGCTCCCGACGGGCCGGAGGGCTTCCGGAAGTTCATCGGCTTCCTGCGCGAGAAGTTTCCGAACTCGCGCAGCGAGATCAAGCGCAGCTTCGCGGAGGGCGACTTCGTCATCCTGCACGTCCACTCCGTTCGCGAGCCCGGCACCAGGGGCCGCGCGATCGTCGACATCTTCAAGCTGGAGAACGGCAAGATCGTCGAGCATTGGGACGTCATTCAGGAGATTCCTGAAAACCCGGCGAACGGCAACACGATGTTCTAGCCTCGAGGCGCGCCTAGCCTTTCCGCGCGATCCAGATCACGTGGCGCGCGCCGCCGCCTCTGCCGGTGGCGCGAACGTTGACTTCGTTGACGTCGAAGCCGGCGCGCTTGAGGCGCCCTGTGAACGGCGGATTGGGTCCCGACGACCAGACGGCCAGCACGCCTCCCGCCCGCAGCGCCGTCTTCGCAACCTGCAGCCCGCTCGCATCGTAGAGCGCGTCATTGCCCTTCCGGGTCAGCCCTTCGGGCCCGTTGTCGACGTCGAGCAGGATGGCGTCGAAGGCCGAACGCTTCGCCCGGATGATTTCACCGACATCGATCTCGCGAATGCTCACCCTGGCATCATCGAGGCTATCGCCGAAGACCTCGGCCATCGGGCCTCGCGCCCAGGCGACGACCGACGGCACCAACTCGGAGACCACGATCTTCGCCTGGGCTCCGAGCACGGCCAGCGCCGCGCGTAGCGTAAAACCCATGCCGAGACCGCCGATGAGAACGACGGGCTTTGCGACTTTCTCGATCTGCTTCGCGGCAAGGGTTGCCAGCGCCGCTTCCGACCCCGACAGGCGGCTGTTCATCAGCTCGTTGGTGCCGAGCTTGATGGAGAACTCCTTGCCCCGCCGCATCAGGCGGAGCTCCTCGTCGGAACCGGGGATCTTGGCGGTGTCGATCTTTTCCCAGGGAATCATGGGAATGCTTTAGCACGAACAGGATTGTAGGGTGGGTTAGCCGAAGGCGTAACCCGCCGCTCGGACAGAATTGGTGGGTTACGCCTAGCGGTTTGCGCTTCGCGCAATCCGCGGGGCTAACCCACCCTACGATCTGCGGCTACGCTCCCGCCCAGACGTCCAGCACATAGCGGTTGTTCGCGCCCATCTCCTCGATCCAGCGCGCGCCTGCCGCAGCATCGCTGCGGCTCTTCTCGCTATGGATCGCGACGAGCGCGGCCTTTACGTCCGGCTCCATCTTCGCGCCATCGCCGCAAACATAGACGATCGCGCCCTGCTCGATCAGCGGCCAGACTTTGTCCTTCTGCGCCGCGAGCACATGCTGCACATAGGTCTTCGGCCCGTCCGCGCGCGAGAACCCCGTGAACAGCTCGGTGATGCCGCTCGCCGCCATCGCCTTCAGCTCCTCCGCGTAGAGAAAATCCTGGTCGGGATGGCGGCAGCCGAAGAACAGCATGGATGGACCGAGGGTGGCTCCCTTCGCCTTGCGCGCCGCGCGCTCCTGGAGGAAGCCGCGGAACGGCGCAAGTCCGGTGCCCGGGCCGATCATGATGATCGGCACGGATGGATCATCCGGCAGGCGGAAGCCCGCCTTGGTCTCGCGCACGGTTGCGTAGATCGTATCGCCCGCCCGCCGGTTGGCGAGATAGTTCGAGCAGATGCCCTTGTAGGTGCCGCGGCCGGAGGCAGCCGGACCTTCGACCACGCCGACCGTGACGCTGCAACGCGCGGGGTCGACCGACGGCGAGGAGGAGATCGAGTAATAGCGCGGCGCCAGCAGCGACAGCATTTCGAGATAGACGTGGAACGGTAGTTCGCAAGCCGGATATTCGAGCAGCAGGTCGAACACCGATTTGCGCTTGGCGAGGATCTCGGAGCGATAGCGCTCGAGCGGTTCCGCCTCCTCGCCGACGAAGGCCAGCAGCTTCGGCTTGGTGACGGGGCAGCGGGTGTGCTCGGCCATGATCTGGATCTGCTTGCGCGTCGCGAGCTGCTGCAGCTCGACGAACTCGCTGAGCAGACGGCCGACCGACACGGCCGCGCCGACCGGCAATTGCGCGCGTCGGCCTTCGGCCACCTGGAGCCTGATCTGATCGGCCGGCAAAAAGCCGAAGCGGCGGGCAACTGAATCAACCAGCGTAGGATCGTTGCGCGGAACGACGCTGAGGTGATCGCCGACGCGGTAGCTGAGGTTGGCCGGCAGCTGCACCTCGATGTGGCGCGTCGAGCGCTCGGAAGCATTCGCGCCGGACTTGTTCTGGAGCTCGTCATTGACCAGCACCTTCATCGCCACTGCGCCGCCCTGGGCGACGATGGTGTTGACGGCGGTCACCGCGACCGGCTCGATTGCATAGAGCGGATCGTCCTCGGCGGCGCGGGTGAAATTCCAGTCGATGCCGAACTCCTTGGTCGCGACTTGCGCGGCCGCCGGGAACCATTTCTGGAACTGGCCGTCGAGATCGCTGCGCGCATCGCCCTCGCCGCGCGGATAGACCGCGCGCGCACCATGCTTCGACAATTGCTCGTCGATGAAGCGCGGCACCGATTGATAGGTCGCGGCCCAGTCGCTGTTGCCGCAGCCGAACACGGCGTAGCGCACACCGGCGAAGGCATCCTTCGGCAGATCCTCGCCGAGCCATTTGACGAACTGCGTCGCATTGTCCGGCGGCGCGCCGTTATAGGAGGCGCAGATGATCAGCACCCCGCCCTCCTGCGGCAGCTTGCCGACATAGTCGTCGAGCGGGCCGAGATGCACGGCAAAACCGTTGATCTCGGCAAGATCGGCCATGCGCGTTGCGAGCTCCTCGGCGGTGCCGAGATTGGAGCCGTAGAGCACCAGCATCGGCGTGTTGTGGCCGGGCCGCGTGGTGGGCTGACGCTGCGCCTTTGGCGCCGAGGACGCAGCCGCAACTGGCCCGCCATAGGCGCCGCGCTCGCGATCGGCGCGCGGCCGCACCTTGATCTTGAAGCCTTCCGGCTTGATGGTCAGCGTCTCCTTCAGGTGCATCTGGTAGCGCTGGTGGTCGATCAGCTTGAAGCGCTGCAGGATCATGCCGAGCGCGAGCGCTGCCTCGTGCATGGCGAAGCCGCGGCCGATGCAGGCGCGCTGGCCGTTGCCGAACGGCTTCCAAGCATTGATCGGCCGTCTTGCCTCCGCCTCGCGGCTGAAATTCTCGGGGTCGAAGGCGTCGGGGTTGGAACCCCACACGCTGGGATCACGATGCAGCGCCGTCACCAGGATGGTGACGAACGTTCCCTTCCTGAGCTTGTACTGCCCGCCGCCGATGGTCTCGTCGTTCAGCGGCGAGATGCCATAGGCCGGCGCCGGCGGCCACAACCGCAACGACTCCTTGAGGATCTGCGTGATGTAGGTGAGCTGCGTCACCTGCTGATAGGTCGGCTTGGCGTTGACGTCGGGGCCGAAGACGCGGTCGACCTCATCATAGGCCTTCTTGAGGATCTCCGGGTGCTTGAGCAGCGCATAGAGCGTGTAGGACAACAGGCCGCTGGTGGTCTCGTGCCCTGCGATCAGGAAGGTGTTGATCTGGTAGCGGATATTGACGTCGTCGAGCTGCTCGCCGGTGGAACGGTCGACGCCGGTCATCATCGCGGCGAGCATGTCCTTCTTGTCGTCGATGCCTTCCGCGCTCTTGCGCCGCTCGGCGATGATCTCGTCGACCATCTTGTTCATGAAGGCGACGTCTTGGGCCAGCGTCTTGCGCCGCTTCTGCATCCAGAGCTGCTCGAACGGCAGGCCGCGCGTCATCATGATGGTTTCGAGCGATCGTACCAGTGACTCGACGAAAGGATGGTAGTCGCGCCGGTAGAACGAGTTGAAGCGGTACTCGAAGCCGCACAGGCCGATCGTATCCAGCGTCAGCGCGGTCATGTCGTGGACGACGTCGATCTCGTCGTCGGCGTTGAGCCGCTCCCATTTCTGGACGAGCTGCTCGGCGATGTCGACCATGCTCGGGTGATAGGACTGCATGGCGCGGTTGCCGAAAGGCTGCAGCAGGATGTTGTGCGCCTTGCTCCAGTTCGGCTCACGGGTGTCGGCGGTGAAGAGGCCGTCGCCGCCGACCGCACGCACGCGCCGCAGCGCGCCGCGCACCGTCTTGTCGAACCGCTTCTCGTCGGAGAGCTCGTCGACGAGATCGTGGCCGGAGACGACGACGATCGGCGAGCCCATCATGTCAAGCCAGAAGATCGGACCGAGCTCCTTGGCAAGCCGCGTCAGGTGCTGCACGGGAGCGGCCGCGTCCAGCGACAGCATATTGCCGACCACTGGCTTGGTCGGCGGCTGCGGAATCGGGTCCAGACGGTTCTTGGATGACATCGAAATGTAGTCCCCCTGCCTCAATGTCGTCGTTGCGAGCGAAGCGAAGCAATCCAGAAATGTATCCGTGGAGGCAGTCTGGATTGCTTCGTCGCTTCGCTCCTCGCAATGACGCGTTCCCAATGACGACCGCTAGCCAAACCGCCTTCTCCGCCACTCGATCAGCTTGGCGCTGACCTCCTCCGGCTTCTCCTGTTGCGTCCAATGGCCGCTGTCCTTCACCAGATACTTCTCGAGATCATCGATCAGTTTCTCCATGCCGTCGGCCGCCGAGGGCGGCAGCACGGCATCATTCTCCGCCATGATCATCAACGAGGGCACGTGGATGTGGTGGTCCAGCCCCTCGGCGCGCTCCCAGTTGCGGGTGAAGTTGCGGTACCAGTTGATGCCGCCGGTGAAGCCGGTCTTCGTGAAGGTGTCGACGAACACCTTCTTCTCATCAGCCGACAGGATCGGCGTGCGCGGATCGACCTTGGCGTCGTACGCCGCAATCATCTGCGGGAAAGCCAGGTTGGTCTTCGACGAGGCGCCGACACCCGCGATCGGCGGCTCGTCCGGTTTCGCTGCCGGCTTTGCCAGCGGCTTGCGCATGAAGGCGTCGAAGGTCTGCTCGACGCGGCTGCCGAAGATCTTGTCCGGCTCGCGCGCGGGATCCTGGAACTGGACGATGTACATCTGGTCGCCGTAACGCTGGCGGAACAGCACGATCGGGTCGATCGGCATGCGGTCCCAATGCGGGGTGTTGACGCCGACGACTCCGGCGACGCGCGTGGGATGCCGCAGCGGCATCTGCCAGACGACGAAGCCGCCCCAGTCGTGGCCGACGAAGATCGCCTTGTCGATCCCGAGATGATCGAGCAGACCGACGAGATCGCCGGTCAGGTGCTCCATGTCATAGGCTTCGACCGGCTCGGGCCGGTCGGTCGCGCCGTAGCCACGCTGGTCGGGCGCGACTACGCGGATGCCGGCCTCGCTTAGTGCCTTGATCTGGTGACGCCAGGAGAATGCGAGCTCCGGCCAGCCGTGGCACAGCACGACCGGCGGTTTGTCATCGGACGGGCCCGCCTCGTAATAGCCCATGCGGATTCCGTTCGTCGTCGCGAACTTGAGCGGCGGCATTTCAATCATTGCAAATTCCTTACTCGGCGGCGCCCTTGATATCAGCGGCCGGCGGCGTGTACGCCGCCTCCAGCGCGGCGAATTCCTCAGGCAGCATGTCGCACATCACCTGCACATGCGGAATGATGTTGGCACCGACGATAAAGCCGAAATCGAGCTGGTCGCGATAGCTCTGCACGGTGATGTTGAGTGCCTGCCCGTGGGTCGAGATAGACACCGGGAAGATGTGCAAGAGCTCGGCACCGGCGGCATAGAGCGTCTGCCGTGGCCCGGGCACGTTGGACACGGTGATGTTGGCCGCGGGCGGCAGCACGTCGGAGAGGTTCGAGCGGCTATAGAGCAGCGCCAGAATCTGCACCATGATCGGCGCGCCCAGCATCGAGATGTTGGAGACCTGCGGCATCAAAGCCCGCAAAGGATGCGACATCTCCTTGGACTTGGTTGATTGCGCGATGATCGCTTCCAGCCGCGCCTTGGGATCCTCGATGTTGGTGGCGATCGAGCAGATCATGCCGAACACCTGGTTGTTGGCCTCGGTGTTGCCCTCCTCCCGCAGCGAGATCGGCACCGCTGCGGTCAGGGATTTCGCCGGCAGCGTGCCGTATCGCAGGAGATAGCGGCGGACGACGCCGGAGGCGAGCGCCAGCACCACGTCGTTGAGCTTGCCGCCGGCCTGCTTGGCCAGCGCCTTCGCCCGCGACAGCGGGATCGATACGCCGGCAAAGCTCCGCTCCGAGGAGATCGTCTTGTTGAGCATGGTCGGCGGCGACACCATGCTGGCAAGGCTCTCGCGCGACTTCGGATCGGCGATCTTGCCGAGCACGTCGGAGACGCTCTTGAGCACGGTCGGGATGTTGCCGGCGAAGCGCACCGCGCTCTCGATCTGGTACATAGCGTTGTCGAACAGGATCGAGCCGATATCGCTCTTGCCGGTGCGGGGCAGCTGCAGGTTCTTCGCCGCTTGCGAAGCCTCCAGCGGCTGGCTGAACAGCTGCTGATAGGAGTCGAGCAGGTTGGCGGCGATGTCGCGCGGCTCCTGCCCGGGCTTGCTGCCCGCGGTCGGCGGATCGACCTTCCGCGGGATCGGCGAGATGTCGTAGATCATGTTGGTCAGCGCCGCACCGGCGCCGCCATCGATCGCGGCATGGTGCATCTTGGAATAGAGCCCGACCTCGTTGTCCTTCATGCCCTCGAACACGTAGAACTCCCAGAGCGGACGGGCGCGGTTGAGCAGCTTGGCATGCATCCAGCCGACGATGCGCTCGAGCGTGGCGCGGTCGCGCGGCTGCGGCAGGCTTGCCCGGAAGATGTGGCGGTCGATGTCGAACTGGTCGTCCTCGACCCAGGAGGGATGATCGATGTCGAGCGGCGCCTTCTCCAGCCGCGCCTTGAGAATCGGCGCGATGTGCAGGCGCGAGACGATCATCGCCTTGAACTCTTCGAAGAAATCGCCCTTGTAGTCGTCAGGCAGGCGGAAGATCGCCATGCTGCCGACATGCATCGGCATCTCCGGTGTTTCCAGATAGAGAAACGACGCGTCAAGCGACGACAGCTTCTTACCGTCAGCCATGGTTCCCTCCCGAGTATTCGACGGGCGCCTTGGCGGCGCTTCTCGTCAGGCCGATACTGCCCGGTCCGGCGGGGCATATGCAATGGCAAACGGCCCCGCCCGGTCAAATGGCCGGAAGTCTCCCTCCGGTTGCGCCAGGCGATCCGCCACGGCCCACAGCACCGCCGGGTTCACGCCAAGCCCAATATGGCTCGCCAGGTGCACCTCGATGTTCTCGGCACGGTCGGAGGGGCGCAGCAGACAGGTCCGCCAGTTCACGACGCCGTCGGCGCGCGAATAGATCGACGTTGCCGGCACCGGCAGATCGCCGGCAATCGCCTCGCGTGCTTCCGCATAGTCCTCCACCTTCTCGCCGGATAACGTCTCATAGAGCCGCGTCGCGTGGGTCGCCCGCACATCGTTGGCGAAAGGGCTGCCGAGTGTGACGACGTAGCGGACCTTGTCCGGCGCCCAAAGCGCGAGATCGCGGGCATAGACGCCGCCGAGACTCCAACCGACCAGGCTGACCTTGCGTCCCGTGGCGGCATGGATTTCGGCCAAGCGCATGCGCAGCGAATCCCGCATGCGCCCGAGCCCGCCGAGATTGCGGCCCATCCGCCAGGCATGCGGCGCATAACCGAGCTCGCTGAGGTAGCGCCGTATCGGCACCATCGAGAGGTCGCTGGCGAGAAAGCCCGGCAGCGCCAGCACCGGATGGCCATCGCCCCGCGGCGCCCGCATCAGGAGCGGCGACAGCAAGAGGCTCGCATTCAACTCGAATAGCCCACGGGCCTCGGCGAGCAGCAGGCCGAGACCCGGCGGACGAAGCCGGCCTTCTTGCAGCGCCCCGTCCGGCCCGGGCGACACTATTTTTTCTTGTCGCCGCTGCGCGTGCCGCCGAGGCCTGCCATCGCGACGAACATGTCCTGAAACCGCTCGGCGATCTTGGGATCGAAGGTGAACCAGCTCTGGATCAGCGATTCCGGCGAGACCTTCTCGATGTTGCTGAGAACCTGCTGCTGCAGCTTGTCCATCACGGCCGTCTGCATCGGCCCCACATCGGGCAGACCGAAGAACTGGCGGGCCTCAAGGGGGGTGCAGTCGATTTCGATGTTAACCTTCATGTCCCCTCCAGATGAGATTCGAGCGGCCCGTCGGAGTATCACCGCGAGAAGGTCTGCAAGGCAAGCGACCTGAGGGGAAGCCGCTGGGATCGGCTTCCCCAATCGGCTCGTATGGTCAATCAATCAAATTGGCTGGCCCGCGACCCGCGCAGAAGCTCGCCGGCCGGCCCCGGGGGACGCCGGGCAGCATTGCTGCACAGCGGTGCAACTTGGCGCGTTCCTTGCTGGAATGACGCTTGCACGGGTCGAGAACTCTGGGCAACATGGATCAGTCAGCCTCGCCGAACAATCAAAAATCACCGGCGCGGAAGTGTGGAGAGGGTCAAGAATGTCAGTCGGTCAAAGTCTGTTTGCGGCGACACTCGCCGGCACGCTCGCGTTGGCGGTCTCGCCAGCATCGAGCCAGACGCTACGTTATGCCAACCAGGGTGACCTGAAGTCGCTCGATCCCTATACCCTGAACGAGAGCACCACCCACGCTCATCTCGGCCACGTCTATCAGGGCCTCACGGCGCGCGACAAGGACCTCAAGATCATTCCGGCGCTGGCGGAAAGCTGGGAAACCCCGGAGCCGACGCGCTGGCGCTTCCATTTGCGCAAGGGCGTGAAATTCCACAACGGCAACCCCTTCACCGCCGACGACGTGGTGTTCTCGGCCGATCGCGTCCGCAAGAAGGGGTCGAACATGCAGACTCGCCTTGCGCCGGACGTCAAGGTGATCAAGGTCGATGACTACACGGTCGACTTCGTCCTGCCCTCGCCAAATCCCATTCTGCATAACGCGTGGGATGTCTGGTACATCATGAACAAGAAATGGGCCGAGGAGAACAACGTCGTCGATCCGACGCCGGTGGCGGCGACCACGCCGAGCTATGCCTCACTGAACGAGAACGGCACCGGTCCCTTCATCATTGAAAGCCATCAGCCCGGCGTGAAGACGGTGTTCAAGGCCAATCCCAATTACTGGGGCAAGGTCGAGGGCAATCTCAAGGAGATCATCTTTACCCCGATCGCTTCCGACGCCACCCGCGTCGCCGCCCTGCTCTCGGGCGAAGTCGACGTCATCGAGCCGGTTCCGATCCAGGACATCTCCCGCGTCGATTCCAGCCCGAACGCTCAGGTGCTGAAGGGGCCGGAGCTGCGCACCATCTTCATCGGCTTCGACCAGATGCGCGATGAGCTGCTCTACTCCAACATCAAGGGCAAGAACCCGTTCAAGGACGTCCGCGTCCGCGAGGCCTTCTACAAGGCGATCGACATCGAGCTGATCAAGACGCGCGTGATGCGCGGGCTGTCGACGCCGTCCGCGCTGATGATCGCGCCGGAACTGTTCGTGCTGTCCAAGGAGTTCACGCGGCCGAAATTCGATCCCGACGGCGCCAAGAAGCTCCTGACCGAAGCCGGTTACCCCGACGGCTTCGAGGTCACCATGGACTGCCCGAACGATCGCTACGTCAACGATGCCGCGATCTGCCAGGCCGTGGTCGGCATGCTCGCCCGCATCGGCGTCAAGATCAATCTCCTGGCGCAGCCGAAGGCGCAGTACTTCGCCAAGGTGCTGAAGCAGGGCGGCTACCAGACCTCGTTCTACCTTTTGGGCTGGACCCCGAGCACGATGGACTCCCACAACGTGCTCTACGACATCATGGGCTGCCGCGACGATGCGAAATCCTCGCGCGGCGAGGCCAATCTAGGCGGCTATTGCAACAAGGAGTTCGACGCCATCACCGACAAGGTGCTGGTCGAAACCGACACCGCCAAGCGCAACCAGCTGATCAAGCAGGCCTACGACATCGGCACAAAGGACTGGTCCTACATCCCGCTGCACCAGCAGGCGCTGGCCTGGGGCGTGTCGAAGAAGGTGAACTTGCCGCAGCGCGCCGACAATCTCGTCATGTTCCACTGGGCAACCAAGAAGGAATAGCGTCGGTTGAACACGAGGTCCCGGCGGCATCCGCCTTCCGGGACCTCTTCTTTCCGGCCGACAAGGACGTTGGCCGTACGCTCACCCAAGGACAGTGGAAGGCATGCTCGCTTTCACGCTTCGCCGCGCCGTTCAGGCCATCGGCGTCATGTTCGCCGTCGGCATCATCGCGTTCTCGATGTTCCGCTTCGCCGGCGACCCCGTCAACCAGATCGTCTCGATCGACACCTCGGCCGCCGAACGCGCGATCGTGCGCAAGTCGCTCGGCCTCGACGACCCCGTGCCGGTGCAATTCGTGCGCTATTTCGCCGATGCGGCGCAGTTCAAGTTCGGCGTCTCCTACCAGTTCCGCCAGCCGGTCGCGACGCTGTTGATGGAGCGCATGCCCGCGACGCTGGAACTTGCGATCTGTGCGACCGTGTTTGCAATGGTGTTCGGCATCCTGATGGGCGTCTATTCGGCGCTCAAGCGCGATACCGTGCTGGCCAAACTATTCCAGGCGGTCTCGCTGATCGGCATCTCGCTGCCGACCTTCCTGATCGGCATTCTCCTGATCTACCTGTTCGCAGTGACATTGGGCTGGTTGCCCTCGTTCGGCCGCGGTGAGGTGGTCAAGCTCGGCTGGTGGACGACGGGCCTGCTTACGGTGTCGGGACTGAAGGCACTGATCATGCCTTCGATCACGCTCGGCCTGTTCCAGATGACCCTGATCATGCGGCTGGTGCGCGCGGAGATGCTGGAAGTGTTGCGGACCGACTATATCCGCTTCGCCCGCGCCAGGGGGCTGACCACGCGTGCGATCCATTTCGGCCACGCGCTGAAGAACACGCTGATTCCGGTGATCACCGTCGCAGGGCTTCAGTTTGGCTCGGTTATTGCATTTTCGATCATCACTGAAACCGTGTTCCAATGGCCGGGCATGGGGCTTCTGTTCGTCCAGGCCGTGCAAAACGTCGACATTCCGATTATGGCCGCCTACCTGCTGATGGTTTCACTGATCTTCGTCACCATCAATCTGGTGGTCGACATTCTCTACACGGTGGTCGATCCGCGCCTGCGCTCGACCGTCGGTCGCGCCGCATAGGGCAGCCTGCATGTCCGACGCAGTCGTCTCCAATTCCGACAAGCAAAGCGCGCAGCCGGCGCAGGTCGCCCATGGCTGGTTCAGCCGCACGCTCGACAGCGACTTGTTCTATTCGTTCCGCCGCTCCAAGCTCACCATGGTGGCTGCGGCCATCACGGTCCTGTTCTTCCTGCTTGCGATCTTTGCATCCGTGCTCGCGGTGCAGAACCCGTTCGATCCGGCACAGCTGCAATTGATGAATTCGCGGATTTCACCGCTGTGGACTGCGGACGGCCAGAGCCCGTTCCTGCTTGGCACCGACGAGCAGGGCCGCGACGTGTTCTCCGCGATTCTCTATGGCATGCGCATCTCGCTCGCCGTGGGTGTCGCCGGCGTGATCTTCGCCGGCGCGCTCGGCATCGCCCTCGGCCTGATCGCCGGCTATTTCGGCGGCGCAGTGGACGGCGTGATCATGCGGATCGCCGACGTGCAGCTGACATTCCCTGCAATCCTGATCGCGCTGCTGGTCAACGGCATCGCGAAATCAATCCTCGGCAACCGGCTGGACGCCACCAGCATGCTGGTGGTGCTGGTGATCTCGATCGGCCTGAGCTTCTGGGTTGGCTATGCCCGGACGGTGCGCAGCTCCGTGATGGTCGAGAAGAACAAGGACTACGTCGCCGCCGCACAGCTGATCGGCCTGCCGGCGCCGAAGATCATGCTGCGGCACGTGCTGCCGAACACGATGGGCCCGATTCTGGTCATCGCCACCATCAACCTTGCGCTCGCCATCATCACCGAGGCGACGCTGTCCTTCCTCGGCGTCGGCCTGCCCGACACCATGCCCTCGCTCGGCACGCTGATCCGCATCGGCAACAATTATCTGTTCGCCGGCGAATGGTGGATCGTCGCCTTCCCGGGGCTCGCGCTCGCGGCGCTGATCCTGTCGATCAATCTGCTCGGCGACTGGCTGCGCGACGCGCTCAATCCGAAGCTTCGATGAATACGCCTCGTCCATGACCGAACCCGTCCTTTCCGTGCGCGATCTTCACGTGGAGTTTGCCTCCCGCCGCGGCACGCTGCGCGCCATCGACGGCGTCTCCTTCGACATCGCCAAAGGTGAGGTGCTCGGCGTCGTCGGCGAGTCCGGAGCCGGCAAGTCCGTCACCGGCCTCGCGGTGATCGGCCTGATCGATCCGCCCGGCCGCATTGCCGGCGGCGAGATTCATCTCGCGGGCCTGCGCATCGACAATCTGCCGCCGGAGGAGATGCGCCGTATCAGGGGCAAGCGCATCGGCATGATCTTCCAGGATCCGCTGACATCGCTCAATCCGCTGTACAAGGTCGGCGACCAGATCGTGGAGACGATCCGCACCCACCTCAATCTGTCCGAGTCGGCCGCCCGCCGCCGCGCCATCGACCTCCTGGCCGAAGTCGGCATTCCCGCGCCGGAAAAGCGTATCGACGGCTATCCCCACGAGTTTTCCGGTGGCATGCGCCAGCGCGTCGTGATCGCGCTCGCGATCTGTGCCGAGCCCGAGCTGATCATCGCGGACGAGCCGACCACCGCGCTCGATGTCTCCGTGCAGGCCCAGATCATCTCGCTGATCAAGCGGCTCGGACGCGACCACGGCACCGCGGTGATGCTGGTGACGCACGACATGGGCGTGATCGCCGAAACCTCCGACCGCGTCGCGGTGATGTATGCCGGCCGCGTCGCCGAGATCGGCCCGGTGCAGGACGTCGTGAAGAATCCGCTGCACCCTTACGCCAAGGGCCTGATGGGCGCGATCCCGACGCTTGCGGGCGAGGACAAGCGCCTGGTGCAGATCCCGGGCTCGATGCCGCGCCTGTCGGCGATCCCGCGCGGCTGCTCGTTCAATCCGCGCTGCGCCTTCGCCTTCGATCGTTGCCGTGTCGATCGGCCGGAGCCGCTGCCGCGCGGCGCGCAATCGGTGGCCTGCCACCTCTATGACGACGTGCCGGCGGAGAGCGTGGCATGAGTGCTCCCTTCGTCCAGGCCACAAACCTGCGCCGCGTCTTCGACGTCTCGAAACCCTGGCTCAACCGCGTGCTTGAAGGCGGACATCTCGAATATCTCAAGGCAGTCGATCACGTTACCTTCGACATCAGGAAGGGCGAGACGTTTGCCCTGGTCGGCGAGTCCGGCTCCGGCAAGACCACGGTGGCACGCATGGTCGTCGGCCTGCTGCCGCCAAGCGCCGGCGACGTGCTGATCGACGGCGTCTCCATGACCGACCCGCGGCAGGCGCCAGCGCGGCGAAAGCTGCGCCGGCGCATCCAGATGATCTTCCAGGATCCCTATGCGAGCCTGAACCCGCGCTTCCGGGTCGATGCCATCATCTCCGAGCCGATCCGTGCCTTCGACCTGATCCAGGGCGAGCGCGACATCCAGGCTCGCGTCGGCGAGCTGCTCAGCCTCGTCGGCCTGCATCCAGACGACCGGCTGAAATATCCGCACGAATTCTCCGGCGGCCAACGCCAACGCATCGCGATCGCGCGCGCGCTCGCGTCCGACGCCGAATTCATCGTCTGCGACGAGCCGACCTCGGCGCTCGACGTCTCCGTGCAGGCGCAGATCCTGAACCTGATGCGCGACCTCCAGGACAAGTTCGGCCTGACCTACATGTTCATCAGCCACAACCTCGCCGTGGTGCGCCACATGGCGAGCCGCGTCGGCGTGATGTATCTCGGCCGTATCGTCGAGATTGCGGACGGACGCGAGCTGTTCGCCAATCCGCGCATGCCTTACACCAAGATGCTGCTGGGCGCCGTGCCTGATCTTGCCATGAGCGGCCGCCAGCGCATTCCGGTCAAGGGCGAAATTCCGAACCCGATCAATCCGCCCTCCGGCTGCGCCTTCAATCCGCGCTGTCCGCTGGCGTTCGATCTCTGCCGCAAGGAAACCCCGGAACTAATCGACGGCGTCGCCTGCCATGCGGTCAACACCGCGCCGGTCCCGGCGTGACGCGCGCGTGCCATGCAGCCTGCGCATTTGGAAGCGGCGTGGCCCTGTGATCAATTGCGCGCGCCGGAAATAAGGTGGTGAAGTCCCATGGGCAGTAATATCAATCCCGATCCGTTCACGACGAGGCCCGAGATCGAGGGCACGTTCGGGGTCGTCGCCTCGACGCACTGGATTGCGACGGCCGTGGGCATGGCCATCCTGGAAAAGGGCGGCAATGCCTTCGATGCCGGCGTTGCCACCGCCTTCACGCTCCAGGTGGTCGAGCCGCATCTGAACGGTCCCGGCGGCGACGTGCCCGTCATCGTGCATGACGTCAAGCGCGGCCGCACCGAGGTAATCTGCGGCCAGGGCCCGGCGCCGGCGCGGGCCACCATCGCGCATTACAGAAGCGAAGGCCTCGACATGGTGCCGGGCACGGGTCTGCTCGCCGCCTGCGTTCCCGGCACCTTCGAATCCTGGATGATGCTGCTGCGCGACTACGGAACGATGCGCGTGCGCGACGTGCTGGAGCCGGCGATCTCCTACGCCCGCGACGGCTATCCGCTGGTCGAGCGCGCCTGCGCCACGATCCAGACCGTCGAGCAGCTGTTCCGCAAGCACTGGCCGACGTCCGCCGCGGTCTACCTCCCGAACAGTGAAGTGCCGAAGCCAGGCACGCTGTTCACCAACAAGACACTGGCTGCGACCTACGCCCGGATCCTGAGCGAGGCGGAAAGCGGCGGCGGTGGCCGCGATGCGGAGATCGAGCGCGCGCGCAAAGCCTGGTCGCAAGGCTTCGTCGCGGAAGCCGTCGACAAGTTCTGCCGAACCCAGGAGGTGATGGACGTCAGCGGCTCGCCACATCGCGGCGTGCTCTCCGCCGACGACATGGCGCGCTGGCAGCCGACAGTCGAGGCGCCGCTCACCTACGATTACGGCCGCTACACGGTCTGCAAGGCCGGCGTATGGAGCCAGGGCCCGGTCACGCTGCAGCAGCTCGCGCTGCTGAAGGGCTTTGCGCTCGACGGCCTCGACCCGACAGGGCCGGAGTTCATCCATCTCCAGATCGAATGCGCCAAGCTCGCCTTTGCTGATCGCGAAAAATTCTACGGCGATCCCAAGTTCAACGAGATCCCGATCGAAACGCTGCTGTCGGATACCTATAACGACGAGCGCCGCAAGCTCGTCACCGACAAGGCTTCGCTCGATTTCATCCCTGGTTCTGTCGAGGGCTTCGGCGGTGTCGTCAAGCTGCGCCGCGCGGAGGGCCAGCGCGAGGCGGTCGGCGCGCTCGGCGCCGGCGAGCCGACCGTGGGCCGCTTCGGCGAGGTGCGCGGCGACACCGTGCATTTCGACATCATCGACAGGGACGGCAACATGGTGTCGTCGACGCCGTCGGGCGGCTGGCTGCAATCCTCGCCGATCATTCCCGAGCTCGGCTTTTGCCTCGGCAGCCGCGCTCAGATGTTCTGGCTGGAGGAAGGTCATCCCGCCGCGCTCGCGCCGGGCAAGCGGCCGCGCACCACCCTCTCTCCGACCATGGCGCTGCGCGACGGCGAGCCTTACCTCGCCTGGGGCTCGCCGGGCGGCGATCAGCAGGACCAGTGGATCACGCAGTTCTTCCTGCGCCACGTCCATTGTAACCTCAATCTCCAGGAAGCCATCGACGCGCCGGCCTGGCATTCCGAACATTTCCCGATCTCGTTCTGGCCGCGCACCGCGCGTCCCGGCGTGCTCGTGGTCGAGAACCGCGTGCCGAAGGCAACGATCGAGAACCTGCGCGAGCGAGGGCATATCGTCGAGATCGGTCCCGACTGGTCCGAGGGACGCCTGACCGCGGCCTCACGCGTGGGTCCGCGCCGGCGCGCCGCCGCCAATCCGCGCGGCATGCAGAGCTACGCGGCGGGACGCTGAAGGCAGCACATGACTTGGTCGATCATCGCGCGCGATCCTGCCACCGGCCAGTTCGGCATCGCGGTTGCGACCCGCTTCTTCGCCGTCGGCGCGCGCGTGCCCTACATCGCCGCCGGCCTCGGCGCCATCGCGACGCAGGCCTTCGTCAATCCCTATTACGGCATTGACGGCGTCAAGCTGTTGCGCGAGGGCCTCAACGCGCACGACGTGCTCGCCACGCTGCTGGCGACCGATGCCGGCCGCGAGAGCCGCCAGGTCCATATCATGGATGCCAGCGGCGCCATCGCCGCGCATACCGGGCGCGACTGCGTTGACTGGTGCGGCCACGTCGCGGGCAGCGGCTTCTCGATCGCCGGCAACATGCTCACCGAGGCCGACGTGCTCGACGAGACGGCGAAGACCTATATCGCCAGCGACAGCCTGCCCTTCCCGCGCCGTCTGCTCGCAGCGATGCGCGCCGGCGAAGCCGCCGGCGGCGACAAGCGCGGCAAGCAATCGGCCGCGCTCGTGATCCACGGCGAGGAGGAATGGCCGGCCCTCGACATTCGCGCCGACGACCATTCCGATCCGCTCGGTGAGCTCGAACGGCTCGAGCGCGTCAGCCACGAGCTCTGGGTGCATTTCCGCGCCTCCATGCCGACGCGGCAGAACCCGGCCGGCAACACCGATCGCAGCGTCATCGACGCCAGCATCGAAGCGGCGCGCGCGAGACGATCATGAGCGCCAGCCCCCTCATCGAGATCAAGGATCTGCGTATCCGCTTTCATGGCGACGAGGGCCGTATCACCCACGCGGTCGACAGCGTCGATCTCAGCGTCGCCAATGGCGCGACGCTCGGTCTCGTCGGGGAATCCGGCTGCGGCAAGAGCGTGACGTCGCTGGCGATCATGGGCCTGCTGCCGAAGCAGAGCGCGGAAATAAGTGGCGCGATCCGCTTCGACGGTTTCGACCTGCTGACCACGCCGGACCAGACCCTGCGCGATCTGCGCGGCAATCGGTTGGCGATGATCTTCCAGGAGCCGATGACCTCGCTCAATCCGAGCTTTACGATCGGCGACCAGATCATCGAGACGATCCTGCGTCACCGGGGCGGCTCGCGGAGGAGCGCGCGCGACCGCGCGATCGAGCTGCTGCGCCGCGTCCATATCCCTTCGCCTGAGCGTCGCATTGACGACTACCCACACAAGCTCTCCGGCGGCATGCGCCAGCGCGTGATGATCGCGATGGCACTCGCCTGCGACCCGCGGCTGCTGATCGCGGACGAGCCGACCACCGCGCTCGACGTCACCCTGCAGGCCCAGATCCTGGAGCTGATGCGCGAGCTGAAGGCCGCGAGCGGCGCCGCGATCATCTTGATCACCCACGATCTCGGCGTCGTCGCCGAGGTCTGCGACGAGGTCGCGGTGATGTACGCCGGCGAGATCGTCGAGCGGGCGCCGGTCGACGAGTTGTTCTCCGCGCCGCAGCATCCCTACACGGTCGGCCTGCTCGGCTCGATCCCGCGGCTCGACCACCGCGCCGAGCAGCTTGCGACGATCGAAGGCATGGTGCCGAACATGGCACAGCCGCCCGCCGGCTGCCGCTTCGCCGCGCGTTGCCCCTTCGTGCTCGACGCCTGCACCAAGGTGCCGCCGCCACTGGTCGAACTCAGCGACGGCCACCTCTCGCGCTGCATCCGCGCGCCGCTCGAATTGCTGGTGTCGTGATGGCGCTCCTCGAAGTCGAAGGCCTGGTCAAGCATTTCGTCGCTCAGCGCTCGCTGCTCGGCCGCGCGCTGGCGCACGTCAAGGCGGTCGACGGCGTGTCCTTCTCGCTGGAGGCCGGCAAGACGCTGGCCCTGGTCGGCGAATCCGGTTCCGGCAAGTCCACCGTCAGCCGCCTGGTGCTGCGGCTGATCGAGCCAGACGCTGGTATGATTCGCTTCGACGGCCGCGACCTGCTGGCGCTCGACGCCGGGACCTTGCGCGCCTTCCGCCGCGAGGCGCAGATCATCTTCCAGGATCCCTACGCCTCGCTCAATCCGCGCATGACAGTCGGCCAGATCCTGACCGAGCCGCTAGCGCTGCACGATCTGGTGCCGCCGGCGCGGCGGGCCGAGCGCGTCGCCGAACTGCTGCGGCTGGTCGGGCTGGAGCCGCGCCTCGCCCGGCGCTATCCGCATGAATTCTCCGGCGGCCAGCGCCAACGCATCGCGATCGCCCGCGCGCTCGCGGTCGAGCCGAAGCTCATCATCTGCGATGAGCCGGTCTCGGCGCTCGACGTCTCGATCCGCTCGCAGATCCTCAATCTGCTACGCGAGCTCCAGGACCGGCTTGGCCTCGCCTACATCTTCGTCTCGCACGACCTTGCCGTGGTCAAGCACATCGCCGACCACGTCGCGGTGATGAATCTCGGCCAAATCGTCGAGACGGCGGAAGCCGACGCGCTGTTCGCCGCGCCGCGCCACCCCTACAGCCGCGCGCTGCTGTCGGCGATCCCGCTGCCGCAGCCGAAGGCGAAACGAACGACGGTGCTGCTGGAGGGCGAAATCCCGAGCGCCCTCAATCCGCCCGCCGGCTGCCGCTTTCACACCCGCTGCCCGTTCGTGATCGAGCGCTGCCGCAATGAGGCGCCTGCGCTTCTAGCTGACCGCACCGGCCATGCCACCGCCTGTCACCGCACCGCGGAGCTGCCGTCTGCCGACGCCATTCTACCCACCGCCGGCGGGTTTTCGCCGGCGCTTGCAAAGCTGGTCGCGGCCTTCAGCCAAAAGACGGAAGGCAGCAGCCCCGACGGGGTTGGTATACAGTGCGCCGCGTCCGCAACGAAATAGCCGAAGCAATGGGGATTGACCGATGAAGATGTTTCGCCTGGCCGCAACAGCCGCCGCTGTGCTGGTGTCGATCGGGGCCGCGCAGGCCCAGACCACGTTGCGCATCGGCCTCGCCGAAGACCCCGATATCCTCGACCCTACGATGGCGCGCACCTATGTCGGCCGCATCGTGTTCTCCTCCTTCTGCGACAAGCTGTTCGACATCGACGAGAAGCTCAACATCGTGCCGCAGCTGGCGCTCTCGAGCGAAACCGCCGACGACGGCAAGGCGCTGGTCATCAAGCTGCGGCCCGGCGTGAAATTCCACGACGGTGAGCCGTTCGATGCCGAGGCCGCAAAATTCTCGCTGGAACGGCATCTGACGTTCCCCGGCTCGTTCCGCAAGCCGGAGCTCGCCTCGGTCGATCGCGTCGAAATCGTCGATCCCCTCACGATCAAGCTGGTGCTGAAGTCGCCATTCTCGCCTCTGCTCGCTCAGCTCACCGACCGCGCCGGAATGATGATGTCGCCGAAGGCGGCCAAGGAGGCCGGCGACAAGTTCGGCCTCCGCCCGGTCTGCGCCGGCCCTTACAAGTTCGTCGAGCGCGTGCAGCAGGACCGCATTGTGTTCGAGAGATTCGCCGACTACTGGAACAAGGACAATGTCTTCATCGACAAGATCGTGTTCCAGCCGATCGTCGATGCGACCGTGCGGCTCGCAAACCTGAAATCCGGCGGCCTCGACCTGATCGAGCGCGTGCTCGCCACCGATCTCAAGGAGGTGCGCGCCGACTCCCGGCTGAAGGTCGCGACCGCCATCGAGCTCGGCTATCAGGGCATCACGCTCAACATCGGCAAGGACAAGACCAAGGGCCCGCTCAGCCAATCGGCCAAGGTGCGGCAGGCGCTCGATCTTGCCATCGACCGCGAGGCGATCAACCAAGTGGTGTTCAACGGCGAATTCAAGCCGGGCAACCAATGGGTCAATCCCGATCACCCCTATTATCAGGGCGCATTTCCGATCCACGGCCGCGACATCGCCAAAGCCAAGGCCCTCCTGAAGGAAGCCGGCGTCACTGGGCCAGTCAGCGTTGACTTCCTGGTACCAAAGGGTGCCGAGACCGAAGCGGTGGCTCAAGTGGTGCAATCCATGGCGAGCGAGGCGGGCTTCGATATGAAGATCCGCGTCACCGAGTTTGCGACGTCGCTGAAGCAGGCCGAGTCCGGCGAATATCAGGCCTTCATGCTGGCATGGAGCGGACGCATCGATCCCGATGGCAATTCCTACGTGTTCCTGCGCAAGGATGCGCCGCAGAACTACAGTGCCTGGACCAACGCCGACGCGGACAAGGCGCTCGACGATGCCCGCCGTACGTCGGACATGGCTCAGCGCAAGGCCGCCTACGAGAGACTTGCGAAGCTGGAGCTGGAAGATCACGCCATCCTCTACCTCTATCACCGCCGCATCATCATCGCGCACACGACCAAGCTCGAAGGCTACAGGCAAATGCCGGACGGCCTCGTCCGCGTTGTCGGCCTCAAGCTGAAGTGACGCTGCGAGGATGCTGAACTTCCTCGCTCGCCGCCTTGTGCAGATCGTGCCGACGCTGTTCTTCGTCTCGGTGCTGATCTTCTCGCTGCAGCAATTGCTGCCGGGTGACCCCGCGCTGGTGATGGCGGGCGAGGAGCGCGACCCGGCCGTGATCGAGCAGATCCGCCGCCAGTACCGGCTCGATCAGCCCGTCCCGGTGCAGTACGCCTACTGGATCAAGGGCGTGCTCTCGGGCGATTTCGGCGAGTCGCTGCGCAATAAGATGCCGGTGCGCGAGCTGATCGCGCAGAAGCTGCCGGTGACGCTGCAGCTCGGCTCGATGGCGATTCTGATCGCGCTGCTGATCGGCATTCCCGCCGGCATCGTCGCGGCCGTGAAGAAGGGTTCCGCGTGGGACTACGGCGCCAATCTCTTTGCGCTGTGGGGCATTTCAACGCCGAACTTCTGGCTCGGAATCATGCTGATCTTCCTGTTCTCGATCGAGCTTGGATGGTTGCCGGCTTCCGGCTACGTGCCGCTCACCGAGAACTGGCGCGCAAGCCTGGCCGTCACCATCATGCCGGCCTTCGTGCTCGGCAATGCGATCGCCGCGATCCTGATGCGGCATACGCGCAGCGCCATGCTTCAGGTGCTGGAAAGCGACTACGTGCGCACCGCGCGCGCCAAAGGACTGTTGGAGCGCACGGTGATCCTCAAGCATGCCATGCGCAATGCGCTGACCCCCGTCATCACGCTCGGCGCGCTCGAGCTCGGTACGCTGCTCTCCGGCGCAGTCCTGACCGAGCAGATCTTCTCCATTCCCGGCTTCGGCAAGTTGATCGTGGATGCCGTATTCAACCGCGATTATGCCGTGGTGCAGGGCGTCGTCCTGGTGACGGCCACGGTCTACATCACGCTGAATCTGGTGGCCGACATCGCCTACATCCTCGTCAATCCGCGGCTCCGGGGCTGATCCATGACCGACGCCGCGCTGCCGAGCCCTCTCACGCGAGCCGACGAGCTGGATAGCCCGGCCCGCCGCGCGCGTCGGCGGCTGTTCAAGCGCAAGGCAGCGGTGTTCGGGCTCGTCGTGCTCACGATGTTCATCGCCCTTGCCGTGCTCGCTCCGCTCATCGTGCCCTATGATCCCATCGCGACGAGCTGGAGCCTGGTGCGCAAACCGCCGACCTCGGCCCACTGGTTCGGCACCGACGAGCTCGGCCGCGACATCCTCAGCCGCGTCGTCTACGGCGCGCGCGCCTCGCTGCTCGCAGGCCTGATCTCGGTCGCGATCGCGCTCGGCATCGGCGTGCCGCTCGGTCTCCTCGCCGGCTACCGCGGCGGCTTCACCGACGCGCTGATCAGCCGCATCACCGATGCGATGCTGGCCTGCCCGTTCCTGATCCTGGCGATCGCGCTCGCCGCGTTCCTCGGCCCGAGCCTCGGCAATGCCATGATTGCGATCGGCATCTCGGCGACGCCGATCTTCATCCGCCTGACCCGCGGCCAGGTGCTCGTCGTCAAAGCCGAAGACTATGTCGAGGCCGCGCGCGCACTCGGCAATCCGCCGTGGCGGATCGCGCTCTCGCACATCCTGCCGAACATCCTCCCCTCGCTTCTGGTGCAGGCGACGCTCTCGATCGCTGCGGCCATCATCGCCGAGGCCGCCCTCTCCTTCCTCGGCCTCGGCCAGCAGCCGCCGGCGCCGTCCTGGGGCAGCATGCTCAACGCGGCACAACGCTTCCTGACCCAGGCGCCCTGGATGGCAATCTGGCCGGGCCTTGCGATCTTCCTCGTCGTGCTGTCGCTGAACCTGCTCGGCGACGGGCTGCGCGACGCACTCGACCCAAGGCAGCGCTGATTATTCCTCTTGGTGAGGAGCTCAGACCACCACCTCCCGCAGCACGCGGCGGCAATCCATCTCGAATTCCAGATCGACCACCGGCGGACGGGCGAAATGCCAGGTCAGCCCGGAGCGGAGCGCGCCGCGACGGACCAGTTCGTCCACCAGCGCATGGTGAAAGTCGTGCACGGAATAGGCCTGCACCCCGGTCGTGTCCTTCCAGCCGAAGCCGAAGGCCGCCATCCGGTTTTCCATCTGCGACGTGGTGGTGAAGCGCACCTTCTCGCGCAGCCCCTCCGGGCTGAGATCGCGGTAGCGCACCGTGCGCTCGACATAGGAGCCGCTGCCCTCGCGCGCCTCGGCGCCGCCGGCGATGACGAAGCTCGGCAAATCTGACCGCGTCGGACGCGTGAAGGAGAACGCATAGAACGACGGTTCGGACGGCGGATCGATCTCGGGGCAGACATTGCTGCGCGCCACCGGATTGGTGCTGCCGTCGAAGATGCCCCATTCGGACAGCGTCTTCACATAGTGCAGATTGAACGCGCGAAAGCCTTCCTCGCTGAAGGCCGCGGGCGAGCGCAGCTCGCAGGCACAGAATGCCGTCAGCGGACGCCCCGCCTCCTGGATGAACTTTGCGGCCAGCGCAAACCCTTCCGCGAGCGGCACCAGGCGGTCGAACCGGACCCGCTCGATCTCGTAGCCCTCATCCGCGGCAGCACCGGCGGAATATTGGAACACGGACGGGATGAAACGATAGTTGCCGGCCGAGAATTCGCGCGTCATGACGGACTCCTATTCCAGTTGCATGCGAGTGCCCTTGGCGCCGTTGAGCAGGCGCTTCAGGTGAAATCCGGCCAGCGGATCGTCGGCGTGCATGCCGACCAGCGCGGCGAAGGACGGCATGGCCGCGGCATCGCCGGCCTCCATCTTGGCAAACGCTTCGGCATATTGCGCCGTCGCTGGCGCCTCGAACCTCGCCTGCGGCAGCGGCTCGAATGCGCGCAGCGGCTCGCTGCGTCCGCGCAGCATCAGGTCGCCCACGGGACGGCCACGAAAGTTTTCGGCCCCATTCGCAACGCTGGCACTAACGCAAATGCGCGTTCCCAGGTGCTTGTTCGCCGCCTCAAGCCGGGCCGCAATATTGATGGTGTCGCCATAGGCCGTGTAGTCGAAGAAACGGTTGCCGCCGAAATTGCCGACCAGCGCCGGACCGGCATGAGCGCCGATGCGGGTAGCTCCGAAATTCACGCCTCTTGCCTTCCAGCGCGCCGAAAAGTCCTCCGCCCAGGCGTCGAGAGCATGGGCACAGGCGACCGCGCGCGTTGCATAGTCCGGCTGGTCGCCGGGGGCGTTGAACAGCACCTGGATCGCATCGCCGATGATCTTGGCGACCGTCCCCTCATGGGCGAAGACGATCTCGGTCATGCCGCCGACATATTCGTTGAGGAGCTCGCCCAGGGTCTGCGGAGGCGCGGTCTCGACCAGCGAGGTGAAGCCTGTAATATCGGTGAACAGGGTGGCGACATCGCGCCACTGCACCTCAATGCCGTCGCCATCGACGTTCGCGGCCAGCCGCCTTGCAATCTCCGGCGAGAAGAAGCGCGACAGCGAGGCATGGGCGCGCTCGGCTTCCATCTGGCGCCGCCGCACCTCGCGCAGCATCTCCACATGGCGGACGGTTTTCTCGATCGTAGCTTCGAGGTCGGCGAAGTCGATCGGCTTGGTCAGGAAGTCGAACGCACCGCGGTTCATGGCGGTGCGGATGTTGCTCATGTCGCCATAGGCCGAGACGATGATGGTCGACTTCTTCTCCTGGGCCTCCTGGAGCTTCGCGAGTAGCGACAGGCCGTCCATTCGCGGCATGTTGATATCGGAGACCACCATGTCGACATGCGGATTCTGCTCCAGCGCTTCCAGCGCCTCCAGGCCGTCGCGCGCGAAGATCAGCGCGAGCTGCCCATCGCGGATCTGCCTGCGGAATTTCTGCAGGATCAGCGCCTCGAGATCCGGCTCGTCGTCGACGAAGAGGATGGTCGCAGTCATGCGGCTTGCTCGAGCCTCGTGTCGATCTCCTGCCGCAGCAGCGCAAAGTCGATCGGCTTGGTGAGGAGCCCGACGGCGCCCCGTTCGATCGCCTTGCGGCGCGTCTCCGCATCGCCATAGGCCGTGATCATGATGACGGGAACATCGGGATGCGCGGCACGCACCTTCGGCAGCATGTCGAGCCCGCTCATGCCGGGCATGTTGATGTCCGACAGGATCAGGATCAGCGAGGGATCACGGACTTCGGCGGCGCGCTCGAGCGCCTCGGGGGCCGAGAGGGCAAACTCCATCTGAAACCGGCCGGCGCGCAGGTCGCGCCGGAACTGCTGCCGAAACAGTGCCTCGACGTCGGGCTCGTCATCGACGACCAGGATGTAAACGTTCAAGACTTTCCTCCGGAAGTGTCGCCCGCTGCCATCGTCCGCGGCAGCGTGATGATGAACTCGGTGAATACACCTTGTGTGGTGTCCACGTCGATCGTGCCGCCGTGTTGTTTCACCACGATGTCGTGGCTCATTGAAAGGCCGAGTCCGGTGCCCTCGCCGGCCGGCTTGGTGGTGAAGAAGGGATTGAACATCTTTTCCTTCACCTCGGCTGGAATCCCGGTGCCGTTGTCGCGAATCCGGATCTGGACCCTGTCGCCGAGATTCTTCGTTGCCGCGCGCAAGGTGGGCTCGAATGCATCGCCCTCGCTCTCCTTGCGCTTGGTCGCGGCATAGAAGCCGTTCGAGATCAGGTTCAGCAAGACGCGCGTGATCTCCTGCGGATAGACGTCGATCATGCCGGCAGCCGGGTCGAAATCGCGCTGGAGCGTGACGTTGAAGGCAGGCCTTTCGGCGCGCGCGCCGTGATAGGCGAGATTGAGGCTCTCCTCGACCACCGCATTGATGTCGACGGCGCGATGCTCGCCGGAACCCTGACGCGAATGCAGCAGCATGTTCCTGACGATGGAATCGGCGCGCTTGCCGTGCTGCACCACCTTCTCGAGATTGGCCCTGAGCATGCCGGTCAGCTCGTCGACCTCCTCCTTCGTCTTGCCGTCGAGCGCGGCCGATTGCAGGATCTCGTTGAGCTCGTCGATCAGCTCGGTCGAGACCGCGGAGAAGTTGTTGACGAAGTTGAGCGGGTTCTTAATCTCGTGGGCGATGCCGGCGGTGAGCTGGCCGAGGGAGGCGAGCTTCTCGGTCTGAATCAGGCGGTCCTGCGCGGTGCGCAGATTGTCGAGCGATTGCGATAGCTCGGTCGTACGCTCGCGCAATTGCTTCAGCAGGCGCGTATTCTCGATCGCGATGACGGCTTGCTTGGTAAAGTTCTCCACCAGCGCGACTTGTTTGTCCGTGAAGCCGCGAATCTCTTGTCGAAAAATCGTCATCGCGCCGATCAGATCATCCTCTTTCAGCATGGGTACGGAGAGAAGGGTTCGGGCGCCGGCAACGTCGGCCATTCCGACGACAAAGGGAACACCGGCCTTGTACCCAGGACTTTCCCTCAAGTCATTGATCTGCGCGGGCTGATGCGTCGCGATGATTGCAGCCAGCGTCGTTCCTGGATGTGGGAAGATCGGAGTCCGCTTACGGAAGGCGGAGAAATCGGGCGGAATGTTGTAGTCGGTGACGATGTTGAATTTCTGGCCGTCCCACAGATTCATCGTGCCGAAATTCGCACCGCAGACGCGGGTAGCATTCTCCAACATCTTCTGAAACACCGGCTCTAACTCTCCCGGAGAGGAGCTAATGACTTCGAGCACCTCCGACGTCGCCGTTTGTTGCTCGAGCGACTCCCGCAATTCGGCGGTCCGCTTCTCGACCTTGTTCTCGAGGTCCGCATAGGATTCCTGCAGGCGCGCGCCCATGTCGTTGAACTGGTCGGCGAGCCCTTCGAGCTCGTCGCCGGTCTTGATCGAGATGCGCTGGGAGAAATCACCACCGCCCATTCGTTCCGCGCCGCTCCGCAGCGCCTGAATCGGCCCGACCATGCGGCGCGCCAGGAAGATCCCGGCCAGCACCGCGAAGATGGATGCCGCGAGCAGCACGATTGCAAGGCGCTGCAGCGAAGCATAGAGCGCGGCATAGGCTTCCTCGACCGGCAGCTCGACGAACATGGTCCAGCGCAGCGGCTCGATCGGGGCCGATGCGGTCAGCACCTTCTGCCCCTGGATGTTGTGGGCCTCGGAAAGCACGTCAGGCATGGCGCCGCCGGCCTGCACGGCGCGTACCTGCGCAAGGCCGGACATGTCGGTGTTGCGCAGCACGAGACTGATGTCGGGATGCGCGATCAAGCGGCCCTCCGGGCCGACCACGTAGGCGTTGCCGTGCTCGCCGACCTTGATCTGGGACACGACGTCCCAGATCAGCTTGAGATTGACCTCGGCGATGCTGACGCCGGCATCCTTGCGTGCGCCCGCAAGCGCCAGCGTCATGTAGGGCTCGGACTCCCGGCGAAAATAGACCGGCCCGTAATAGACCTTGCGCGCGACCGCCTCGGTGAACTTCGGATCGCTCGACAGGTCGATCCCGCTGTCGAGCGCGTCCATCGCCAGCCGCGAGACCCGCAGCCGCTCCTTGCCGGTCGAATCCACCTGGGCCAGCTCGGTGATCGCAGGGACCTGGCGCAACAGGCGCAGCGCGTCAAACCGGCGCTGCTCGATCGAGCCGCCCGACCAGGGCAGCTGCGTGGTCCAGCCGAGCTGGCTCTCGATCTCCTTGACGAACCGGCCGATCTTGGCAGCGGCCGCCTCGGCCTGCTCGTGCTGGACCCGGATCAGAGCGGCCTTGTGCTCGCGATAATAGAAGTAGACCTCGAACAGGCCATTGGCGAGCAGCGCAATGGCGACGACCGCCACGAAAAGCGCGACGTATTTGGCGAAGAGCCGGGTCCGGATTCCGCGCCCCGCAGTGTCGCCGGAGGCGACCTCGCCTGGGGCCGCGCTCGGCAATGTCCCGGCTCGAGGTGTATCGGGGTGGAGGGACAGGCTCATTCCACGGAACCTAGCAAGAAGACCGGACCTTGTCTCTCGCAAGCGCGGCAAGGAGCTCGCCCGAGACCCAACGAAAAGGGCGGCAGCGGATCACCGCTGCCGCCCTTTCGGGACTAGCCTGCCGGCGGCCTCAGGTCGGCCGTAGCGCCTTTGAATCGAGGTCCAGCTCGCCGATCTGCTTGTTCCGCTCCGAATCGGCCGCCGCGCGATGGTCGGTCGCCAGCACCACATAGACTGCCGGCAGCACGAACAGCGTGAACAGCGTGCCGATCGACATGCCGGCGACGACAACGAGACCGATCGAGAAGCGGCTGGCCGCGCCCGCGCCGGTCGCGGTCAGGAGCGGGATCAGGCCGGTCACCATCGCGGCCGTGGTCATCAGGATCGGCCGCAGACGGATGCGGGCCGACATCTCGATGGCCGAGCGGCGGTCGAGCCGCTCGTTAACCTGGAGCTCGTTGGCGAACTCCACCATCAGGATGCCGTGCTTGGTGATCAGGCCGACCAGGGTGAGCAGACCGACCTGGGTGTAGATGTTTATGGTCGCCATGCCGAAGAACAGCGGGATCAGCGCACCGACGATTGCCATCGGCACCGAGATCATGATGACCAGCGGGTCGCGCAAGCTCTCGAACTGGGCCGCCAGCACCAGGAAGATGATGATCAGCGCAAAGCCGAAGGTGATGGCAAGCTGATTGCCTTCCTGCACGTATTGCCGGGAGTCAGCCAGATAGTCGTGGCTGAAGCCTTGCGGCAGCTTCTTGGCCTCGCCTTCGAGGAAGTCGACCGCAGCGCCGACGGTCACGCCGGGCATCGGCACGGCGGAGAACGTCGCCGAATTGAGCTGGTTGTAGTGCGTCAGCGAATTCGGATCGGTCTTGGTCCTGATCGAGACCACGGTCGACAACGGAAGCTGCTGCCCGGTGTTGGTCGTCACATAGTAGCCACCGAGCGATTCCGGGGACAGCCGCTTGCCGCGCGGCACCTGCGGAATCACCTGATAGGAGCGGCCCTCGAGGTTGAACCGGTTGATGTAATTGCCGCCGAGCAGCACCGCGAGCGTCGAGCCGAGGTTCTGCATGTTGACGCCGAGGTCCTGAGCCTTGGTGCGGTCGATCGTCACCTCGACGTTCGGCTGGTTGTAGGCGAGGTCGCTATCGGAGACGATGAACATGCCGCTCTTGCGTGCAGCCTCCTTCAGCTTCTCCATCTGCTCATAGACGGTCTGGAAGCTGGCCGTGGAATTGATCACCATCTGGATCGGCAGACCGCCGGGTCCGCCCGGCAATGGCGGCAGGTTGAACGCGAACGCCTGCACGCCCTCGATCTTGGAGAGCTCGGCCTGCACCAGCGGCTTCAAGGCGATCGACGAGCGTGTGCGCTCGTCCCAGGGCTTCAAGAGCATGCCGGCAATGCCGCCTTGCGGGCCGTTGATGCCGTTCAGCACGAAACGCAGATCGGTCTCGGGGAATTTCTGGAATTCCTTGTCGAGCTTCTCGCCGTAGAAATCGACATAGTCGATGTTGGCGTATTTCGGCGCCTTGGTCACCGCGAACACGATGCCCTGATCTTCCTCGGGCGCCAGCTCCTTCGAAGTGTTCATGTAGAGGAAGCCGACGAGTCCCAGGATCGTCACGGCGAACAGGCCGGTGATGGCCTTGTAGTCGAGCGAGCGGTCGAGCTTGCGGCCATACCACCGCGTCATGGCGCCGAACACCCGGTTCACCAACTTGGCGAAGCGGCCCTCTTCGGTGTTCTTCAGCAGCACCGAGCACATCATGGGCGACAGCGTCAGCGCGATCACGCCTGATACGATGACCGAGCCTGCGAGGGTAAAGGCAAATTCGCGGAACAGCGACCCGGTGAGGCCACCGAGGAACCCGATCGGCGCGTACACGGCGGCGAGCGTGATGGTCATGGAGATGACCGGCCCGACGATTTCGCGCGCGCCTTGTAGCGAGGCCTGGACCGGCGTCTTGCCCTCCTCCAGATGGCGATGGATGTTCTCCACCACGACGATGGCATCGTCGACGACGAGGCCGATCGCCAGGACCATCGCGAGCAGGGTCAGCAGGTTGAAGCTGAAGCCCAGCGCCAGCATCATCGTGCAGACGCCGATCATCGACAACGGAATGGTGACGACGGGAATGATGACGGAGCGCAGCGAGGCCAGGAACAGGAAAATGACCACGATCACGATGATGACGGCTTCGCCCAATGTATTCCGCACCTCGTCGATCGAAGATTGGATGAACTTGGTCGAGTCGTAGGCGACCTTCATCTTCATCGAGGGCGGGAGGTTGCGTTCGAGCTCGGGGAACAGCGCGCGCACACCCTTGACCAGCGTCAGCGGATTACCCTGTGGCGTCGCCTGCACGCCAATGAAGATCGCGCGCTCGCCGTTAAAGGCGACGCTGGCATCCGTGCTCTGGGCTGCAAGCTCGACGGTGGCGATGTCCTCCATCCGCACGAAGCCGCCGTCCTTGGCCTTGACGATCATCTTCTTGAACTGATCGACGTTGGTCAGGCCCGTGTTGGTCGAGACGTTCGAGACGATCAGATAGCCCTTGGTCTGGCCGGCCGCGGACTGGAAGTTGTTGGCCTGGATCGCCGCCGCAACGTCAGCCGGCGATACGTTGCGGCCCGCCATCTTCACGGGATCGAGCCACAGCCGCATCGCAAAGGTCTGGCCGCCCAAAATGTCGGCCGAGGCGACGCCGTCGACGGTCGACAGCACCGGCTGCACCACACGCGTCAGATAGTCGGAGATGGCCGAGCCGGACAGCTCGTCCGAGGAGAAGCCGAGATACATCACGGCCGTGGTCTGGCCGGTGGTCTTGGTGACGATCGGGTCGTTGGATTCCTTTGGAATCAGGTACTTCACTGAATTGGTCTTCGCCAACACCTCGGTGAGCGCCTGGTTCGGATCGAAATTCAGCTTGATGTAGACCTGGATCGTCGAGGTGCCGAGCACCGAGGACGAGGTGATGTAGTCGACGCCTTCGGCGGACGCGACCGCCTGCTCGATCGGCGTGGTGATGAAGCCCTGGATCAGGTCTGCGGACGCGCCGGGATAGACGGTCGTGATGTTGATGACCGTATTCGACAGCTTCGGATATTGCCGGATCGGCAGCACCATTGCCGCGCGCAGGCCGATCAGCAGGATCAGCAGGCTGACGACGACCGACAGGACCGGTCGTTTGATGAAAATGTCGGTAAAGGCCATCGCGGGCGATCTCGATTTCTTTTTTTCAAGACGCGTGATCCGGCCGGGCCGGATCACGCGAGGATATTGTCAGTAGCGCGGCGGCTGCGCCGGGATCTGCGGGGCCGGATCGGTCGAGATCGATACCGGCGCGCCTGATTGCAGCTTGAGCTGGCCGAGAGCGACGACCTTGTCGCCTACCTTCAGGCCCTTGACGATTTCGACGCGACCCTCGACCCGGTTGCCGGTCTGCACGAAGGTGCGCACCGCCGACAGGCTGGTCTTGCCGTCTTCTTCCTTCTTCTCGGTGATCACGAACACCGAGTCGCCGTACAGCGTGTAATCGACTGCCGTTTCAGGCACCGTGATCACGGCCGGCTTTTCCGGCAGCACCACGGTCGTGGTGACAAACATGCCGGGCTTCAGGATCTTCTCCGGATTGGCAATCGTGGCCTGCACGCGGATGTTGCGAGTATCGGTCGAGATCTGGGGCTCGATCGTGGTGATCTTGCCCTCGAAGGTGCGGCCCGGATAGGCGTCGACCTTCAACCGCACGACCTGGCCGACCTTGAGGCTGCCGGAATCCTTTTCCGTCACCGTGAAGTTGGCCCACAGCTCGGACAGATCGGTCAGCGACACGATCGCCGTGCCGGCGGTCAGATACTGGCCGACCTCGACCTTGCGCATGCCGAGATCGCCGGCGAACGGCGCGCGCACCAGCTTCTGCGAGATCAACGCCTCGGTCTTGGCGATGCCCGCCTGGGCCTGGTCATAGGCAGCCTGCGCGGTATCGACGGTCGCCTGCGGACCGAACTGGCGCGAGGCCAGCTGCTTGGCGCGTTCAAGCGACAGCTGCGCGACGGTCGCTTGCGCCTTGTAATTGGCGAGATCGCCCTGCTCGGGCGCGTCGAACAGTTGCACCAGCGGCGTGCCGGCCTCGACGCGCGTGCCCGGCTCGAACTTGATCGCGGTGACACGGCCGTTGACGTCGGCGCTGACGTCGACCTGATGCACGGCGACGAGGCTGCCGACCGCGGTGAGCAGGTTCGGCACCACCTCGGACTTCGCCTCGGCCGCGCTGACAGCGGTCGGCGGCGGCTTGTTGTTGGCGAAGAATTGCTTGATCATCTGGCCGCGGAAGTAATTGAACCAGACGAGCCCTCCGACGAGCACGGCCAGAAGCGTGCCAACGATGATGAACCAGCGCACTGGCCGGACCGGACGCTTGGGAGCCTTGTTGTCGATCGGTTGCCCCGAAATCTTGTTTTCGGCCACGATGTTCATGTCATGCACTTTCTGCAATCGCCGCCCGGTTCGCATCCGCGGCCTGATTGCGGCCCAGATGCGAAGCAATTGCGGCGTCGTTAAGTCCGATACCCCTCAGGAGAAACTCACAGAGCTGCCGCTCCAGGTCGGTCGCCCTGCCATAAGCAAGACAGGGCGTGGCCGGCAGCCTGGTCAGCGCCGCGGTCATCACCGCATGATGCGCGAACCAGAACAGGTTGAGCGGATCGCCAGCGCAGGGCCGCGCGTCACCGCTCGCAACCGCACGCTCGAGCGAGGCGACGAAGACAGCGCCGATCAGCGTCTCGATCTTGGCATACAGCAATCGGGCGAATTCGCCGTCATCCAAATGGCTCGTGGCCATTAGCCGCAGGCGCTGGGCCTCTTCCTGATCGGGACCGTCAGCGATCTGGAGGAAGTGTTCGACCATGCCGCGGATCACCTCGACCAGCGTAGCCGTCGACGGCTCGCGCTCGAGCAGCTCCATCAGAGCGGGATCCGCCTCGCATTCGTCGCTGAGGATCTCGGCGTAGAGCGCCGCCTTGGACGGGAAATGCTTGAACAGCAGCGCTTCAGAAATGGCAGCGGCGGCCGCCACGCTCTTGGTCGTGGTGCCGTTATAGCCGTGTCGGGCAAAGCAGCGCTTTGCGGCGCCGAGGATCAATTGACGCCTCAGGTCGCTCGTCATACGCAATGAGCTCATGCTGGGTGAGTAAGCACTCACCCACGCAGGAGTCAAGCACTATGTTGCATCGCAACCTGCGTGCGACCTAGAATCAATGGAAATTGGTCGAGCCTGCACGGCCCGCGTGCAGGCGTTCGGGGATGGACGGACCGCCTAGATCGGCTGGAAGCCGAGGTCAGCACGGATCCGGTTGACGATGTAGGTCCCGTCCCGCGTCGGCAGAATCCGCTCAAGGCCGGCGCTGTCGATCTTCACATTGGCAAAGCGCGGACCCGCAGAGACGTCGTGGACGGCTTTGGCGAAGGCTTCGACTTCGGCCATGGTCGTGACAGCCCGGCTGTCGTTAATGCCGCAAGCCCTGGCGATGCCGACGAGGTCGGCGGCGGCGGAGGTGTGGCTGGTCTGGCCGCCGGTCTCGCCATAGGCCTCGTTGTCGAGCACTGCGATCGAGAGGTTGGCCGGCTTCTGCAGGCCGATGGTGGCAAGGCTGCCCATGCCCATCAGCATCTCGCCGTCGCCGGTGATAACCAATACCGGCAGCTTCGGCTGCGCCAGCGCCAGACCCAGCCCGATCATCGCGGCGCCGCCCATGCCGCCCCAGAGGTAGAAGTTGCGGGCGTGGTCGCCGGCGGCGCACAAGTCGTTGGTGGAAGCGCCAAGGCCGCCGATCGCGACGACGTTCTTGCGGTTCGCCAGCAGCGTGGACACCACCTGCCGGCGGTCGAGGAGATTGGCTTTGCTCATTTGGTGAAAACCTTGGCGCCGATCAGGCGCTGCGACAGAAGGACGGCGGTTGGCGTCAGCGCGTTGTAGGCCTGCGCCGCGGCCGCTTCCAAGACGGCAGGCACCTCGGCAGCGTGCGAGGCACGCAGCACCTTGACGCCGGAGAGCTCGAACACGCCTTGCGTGGTCGAGCCCATCGGCACCTGCCACGGATTGAACTCGCCCCACTCGCCGCGCATCGTCACGAGCGTGAGGAACGGAAAGCGCAGGATCGGGATCAGCGACAGCATGTTGATGCAATTGCCGACGCCGCTCGATTGCATCAGCAGCACGCCGCGCTGTCCGCCCGCCCAGGCGCCGGCGAGCAGCGCCACGCCTTCCTCCTCCGTCGTCAGCGCAATGCCGCGCATGGTGGAGGAGTCCAGCACGCGCTGGATCAGCTTGGAATGACCGGCGTCCGGAACATAAGGCACCTGCCGAACGTCGAAGCGCTGCAAGGTCGCGAAAATATCGTCGGGCCAGTTCGGCGCCGTGTCGGCAGCGTCAGCGCGTGCGTGCATTTTCCTGTCCGGTCGGCTAGCAAGGTGCCAAGACTAAAGCTGCGAAGACTGTAGACGCATGCATGCGCCGACCAGAACAACAAAAACGGCATATCGGCTTTAACCGGCGAGTATAACGGGATGAACGCAGATGCGAAGGCGCTGGCCGCAAGCTTCGACCTCGAGAAGCTGACGCCGGAGTTCTACGACAACCCCTATCCGACCTATCGTGCACTGCGGGAGAACGAGCCGGTCAAGCGCCTGCGGAGCGGCACCGTGTTCCTGACCCGCTACGATGATCTCGTCACGACCTACAAGAACACGAAGTCGTTCAGCTCGGACAAGAAGCGCGAGTTCGCGCCGAAATACGGCGACACCCCGCTCTACGAGCACCACACCACGAGCCTCGTGTTCAACGATCCGCCGTCCCATACCCGCGTCCGCCGCCTGATCATGGGCGCGCTGTCGCCGCGCGCGATCGCCAGCATGGAGGGGGACCTGATCAAGCTGGTCGACGGCCTGCTCGATGCCATCGAAACCAAGGGCGCTTGCGAACTGATCGAGGATTTTGCCGCTTCGATTCCCATCGAGGTGATCGGCAACCTGCTCGACGTGCCTCACGAGGAGCGCGGGCCGCTGCGCGACTGGTCGCTGGCGATCCTGGGTGCTCTCGAACCCGTAGTGTCGCCCGAAGTAGCTGCGCGCGGCAACAAGGCGGTGGCGGACTTCCTCGCTTATCTGCAGACGCTGGTGTCGCGGCGGCGCGCGAAGCCGGGCAATCCCGAGCGCGACGTGCTGACGCGTTTGATCCAGGGGGAAGAGAACGGCGAGCGGCTGACCGAGAAGGAGCTGCTGCACAATTGCATCTTCCTGCTCAATGCCGGCCACGAGACCACCACCAACCTGATCGGCAACGGCCTCGTGGCGCTCGACCGCCATCCCGACCAGAAGCAGCGCCTGATCGAGAACCCGGACATGATCAAGACTGCGGTCGAGGAGATGTTGCGCTACGAGAGCTCCAACCAGCTCGGCAACCGCATGACCACCGAGAAGGTCGAGCTCGGCGGCGTCATGCTCGATGCCGGCACGTCGGTGACGCTGTGCATCGGGGCTGCCAATCGCGACCCCGCGCAGTTTCCCGACCCCGAGCGTTTCGATATCGCGCGCACGCCGAACCGGCACCTCGCCTTCGCCACAGGCGCGCATCAATGCGCAGGCATGGCCCTGGCGCGGCTGGAAGGGGCGATTGCGATCTCGCGCTTCCTGGCGCGCTTTCCGAACTATGCCGTCAGCGGTCAGCCGGTGCGCGGCGGACGGGTGCGGTTCCGCGGCTTCTTGAGCGTGCCCTGCGCGCTTGGCTGAGGGGCCGGCAACCAAACTGCGAAAACAACCCCATGCACAGTAGAGCCTGGGTCGCGGAACGGTGCCCTGTGGCCCGGCAGAACCACCTGACATTTCGGGACTATCAGGCCGCGCCGCGCCATCGGCGCATCAAGGCTTCCGAGCTGACAAACCGATACCCACATTCATTTGGGCGCGACCCGCCGGTGCAGTCGATTGACGCCCCCGCGCGCAGCAATGGAGTGACGGCAGATGAGCTCGTCGGTCATTGATTTCATCGCAACAGAAGCGCGCTTCGGGGCCCGTAATTACGAGCCGATCGGGGTCGTCCTGTCGCGCGGCGAAGGTGTCTGGGTCTGGGACACCGAAGGCAACCGGTACCTTGATTGCCTATCGGCCTATTCGGCGGTCAGCCAGGGCCACTGCCACCCCAAGATCCTGGCGGCGATGGTCGAACAGGCGCACAGGTTGACGCTCACCTCGAGGGCCTTCCACAACGACCAGCTCGCCTTGTTCTACGAGGAGATCGCCGCGCTCACCGGTTCCCACAAGGTGCTGCCGATGAACAGCGGCGCCGAGGCGGTGGAAAGCGCGATCAAGTCGGTCCGCAAATGGGGCTACGAGGTGAAGGGCGTGCCGGACGGCCAGGCCGAGATCATCGTCTGTGCCAACAATTTCCACGGACGCACGCTGGGCGTCGTCGGCTTTTCAACCGACCCCGAGACACGCGGACACTTCGGGCCGTTCGCGCCGGGCTTCAAGGTCATCCCGTTCGGCGACGCCGCGGCGCTTGCGGAAGCAATCACCCCAAATACGGTCGCCTTTCTGGTCGAGCCGATCCAGGGCGAAGCCGGTGTCGTCATTCCTCCGGCCGGCTATTTCACTGAGGTCCGGGAGCTCTGCACCGCCAATAACGTGATGCTGGTGCTCGACGAGATCCAGACCGGGCTCGGTCGCACCGGCAAGCTGCTCGCCGAACAGCACGAGGGAATTGAGGCGGACGTGACGCTGCTCGGCAAGGCCCTGTCCGGCGGCTTCTATCCGGTCTCGGCCGTGCTCTCGAACAACGACGTGCTCGGGACATTGCGACCCGGGCAGCACGGCTCCACCTTCGGCGGCAACCCGCTTGCCTGCGCCGTGGCCCGCGCGGCGATGCGCGTGCTGGTCGAGGAAGGCATGATCGAGAACGCGGCGAGGCAAGGCGCGCGCTTTCTGGAGGGCTTGAAGGACATTCGCGCCAATACGATCCGCGAGGTGCGCGGGCGCGGCCTGATGCTGGCGGTCGAGCTGCATCCCGAGGCCGGGCTGGCACGCCGCTATTGCGAGGCGCTTCAGGGCAAGGGCATCCTCGCCAAGGATACCCATGAGCATACGATCCGCATCGCCCCGCCGCTCGTGATCACAAGCGACCAGGTCGACTGGGCGCTGGAGCGGTTCGCCGCGATCCTGACGCAGGATTTCTCTTGAGACTGGCTGCGTCGGAAGATCGCAATGCCGGCCGTGGCCAAGGACGAACGATTCCACAGTCTGTGCGTTGAAAGTCGTGGGCGATTACGAGTTGGGAGCTAGGATCATGCTTCCGCGTGGCGTTTGCCTGACGGCTGTTTTGGTTGGCGTCTCGATGCTGACGACGAGCGCGCCAGCCCAGGGACCTCTCGGACACGGACGGGGTGGAGGACCACCAGGACCAGCCGCAGCGCCGCCATCAGCACCACCGGCCATGGCCCGCCCGGCAGCACCACCGGCTATGGCTCGTCCAGCCGCACCGCCAGCAGCACCGCCAGCCATGGCACGTCCGGCGGCTCCGCCAGCCATGGCGCGTCCCGCCGCGCCGCCAGCCATGCCGCAGCGACCGGCGATGGCGCCACGTCCGGCGCCCCACATCGCCTCACCGCCACCGCGTCCGACCCCACAAATCAGTGCCCCCCGAGCCGCCCCGCAGGTGGCAGCGCCCCGGCGCGAAATCCAGCGCCCGCCGGCAGCGCCGCAACGTCCGGCGATGGCGCCGCGGCCGACGCCGCAGATCGCCGCCCCTTCGCGCCCAAGTGCACCCCCGGCCGTGAGCGAGCGTTCGGGACCGCCGCGTGAGATGCTTTCGCGCCAATCCGCGGAACGCCAAGACCGCATCGACCGCTTGCAGCAGCGCGTGCAGCAACTGCAATCGCAGAAACCGGAAGGCGCAAGGGCGCAGCAACAGCAGCAACGGCTGCTGCAGTCGCAGAGCCGTCTTCTTGAGCGCGAGCAACGCGTGCAACAGCGCTCGCAGCACGTCGAGCAGCGGCAGCGCGACATGCTGTCGCGCCAGACGACGGAGCGCCAGGCCCGCATCGAACGCCTGCAGCAGCGGGTGCAGCAATTGCAGTCGCAAAAGCCCGAAGGCGTGCAAGCGCAACGGGCGCAGCAGCGAATGCTCCAGGCGCAAAACCGCTTGCTTGGCCGAGAGCAGCGCGCGCAGCAAATTGACCTGGCGCGCCAGCAGCGGCTTGGGCTGCAGGCTCCGGCGGAGCGCGCTCCGGCACTTGCAGCCGCTGCGCAGGCCGCCGAGCGCGGACGGTTTGCGGAACGCTTCCGCGAGCAGTCCACTGCGCTGACCCAAGCGGCTCTCGTCACGCGCCAAAGCGGCTGGGCACCCCGGCAGGCCTGGCGTCACCGTCATCCCGCGGTGTTCGTGGCTTGGCTTGGGCCCGTGTTCTGGCCTTACGCCTATTCCGACATCTTCAACTACACATTCTGGTCGTATGGCTACGAGCCCGGATATTGGGCGTACGCCTATGACGACTTCGTCGACACCGTGTTCTGGGGCGGTGACGGCCCCTACTCCGCTTATGCCAGCACCAACTCGTATGACTACCCTCAAGCCGGCGGCGGCTACCGCGCGCGCCAGCGTGCCAGCGTGAGCCCGCAGACGCTTCAGCAATTGTGTGCCACGCCGGACAAGGGCGTGACCGCCTGGCCGCTTGCCGATATCGCACAGGCGGTGCGGCCGACGCCGGAGCAACGCGCATTGCTGGACGAGCTCAAGACCGCGGCGGCCAACGCTGCCGGTGTGTTCAAGGATTCCTGCGCGGAGACTTATGCACTGACTCCCCCTGGCCGCTTGCGCGCGATGATGAACCGCATCAGCGCGACGCTTGAAGCCGTCAAGATCGTTCGACCGGCACTGGAGAATTTCTACAACTCGCTCAGTGACGAGCAGCAGGCCCGCTTCAACGCGCTTGGCCCCAATGTCGGCGAGCGCTCGCCGCAGCAGCAGGAGGCGAGTAGCGAGGGCTGTGGCGATCCGAAGTCCGGGCTGACGCAGTTGCCGATCCAGAGGATCGAGGCTGTGCTCCACCCAGCCGGCAAGCAGAAGGAGGCGCTCGACCGCCTCAGCGAAGCGACGGCGAAGGGCGTTGAGGGCCTACAGGCGGCCTGTCCGAACGATGCGCCGCTGACACCTGTCGGACGGCTGGAGACGATGCAGCATCGGCTCGAGGCCATGCTGACGGCCGCCAAGCTGGTCGAACCCGCCCTGGACGAGTTCTATGCCACGCTGAGCAGCGAGCAGAAGGCGCGCTTCAACAGGCTGCAACAGTTCGCAGCCCAATGAGGGCGTCGCGTTCCCTCGTTGCAATTTGCAGCGGTCGAACGACGTCAGGTGACGTAATCGTTCTCCAACGAAAGCAAGCCCGCGATTGAGGGAGGGATCATGACAGCCTTAGCTTCCTCCATAAAACACGACATTGCTGCGGCGTACGCCGCGTGGGATTCAGCATTCAACAAAGCAGATGCCAGGGCTATCGCGGCGACTTACGTGCCAGACGCCAAATTGTTGCCGCCGACGCATCAAGTGATATCCGGTCCGACAGAGATCGAGAGCTTCTTTGCTGGGCTGTTTTCAAGCGGATTCACCGATCACAGGTTGGTCGTCATCGACACCGGTGGAGATGAGAAGATCGTCTACGGCACGGCCCATTGGAGCGCCAACGGTAAGACACCGGATGGCACCCGCCAACCTGCAGGCGGCATCGCAACCCACGTGTTTGAGCGACAGGAAGATGGTTCGCTGAAGCTGAAGTTGCATACTTTCAATTGAGCTGACCGTCGCCTGATCCGGCACGAGGAGGCTTCTCGTGGATATCGCGCAATGGCTTCGCGGTCTCGGGCTGGAGCGCTACATAAAGACCTTTTGTGACGCTGAAATCACGTCCGAAATTTTGCCAGAACTGACCGAAGCCGACCTGCGGGAGCTTGGCTTGCCACTCGGCCCACGCAAGGCTGTGCTAAAGGCAATCCATGCACTCGCTGCGCCGATCACCCCGGTGGCGGTCGAGGCCAATCGCCCTGCCGGCTACGTGAAGCCATCGATCCCTTCGGACGCGGAGCGTCGACAGCTCACAGTCATGTTCGTCGACCTGGTCGGCTCGACTGCACTTGCTTCAGGGCGCGATCCCGAGGAGCTGCGTGACCTCTTGCAGGCCTACCACAACACCGTGGTCGGCGAGATCGACCGATTCGAAGGCCACATAGCCAAGTTCTTGGGCGATGGCGTACTCGCTTATTTCGGCTGGCCGCGGGCGCACGAAGATGAGGCGGAGCGCGCCGTTCGCGCTGGGCTTCGGGTGACCAAGGCGGTCGCATCGCTTACCGAACCCAGTGGTGCAGCGCTCGCCGCTCGCGTCGGCATCGCAACCGGTCTGGTCGTCGTCGGCGAGTTGATTGGCGAGGGAGAGGCTCGCGAGCGCGCAGTCGTCGGCGAAACACCAAACTTAGCAGCCCGACTGCAGGGTTTGGCCGAGCCCAGTGACGTGGTGATTGCCGAGTCAACGCGCCGCCTACTCGGAGAAGCTTTCACATACCACGACCTCGGCAGAGTGCCTCTCAAGGGGTTCCCGGAATTGGTGCAGGCGTGGCTGGTCATTGGTGAAGGCGCAGCAGAGAGCAGGTTCGAGGCCCAGCACGGCATGGCAACGACCGCACTGGTCGGACGGAATGAAGAACTTGCATTGCTCTTGGACCGCTGGGAGCAGGCAAAGGAGCGGGAAGGACAGATCGTCCTGCTCGGCGGCGAAGCCGGCATTGGCAAGTCGCGGCTCGTGCGAGCCTTACGCGACCAAGTCGCACGTGTGCCGCACACGCCACTGAGCCATTTCTGTTCACCATTTCATACCAACACCGCATTGTATCCCGTCGTTGGCCTCCTTGAACGAGCAGCGGCAATACGGCGGGAGGACGCTTCCGACGAACAGCTCGACAAACTCGAGGCCATGCTCGCGCTTGGTACGGACGATGTGCAGGAGAGCGCGCCGATTCTCGCGGACCTCTTGGCAATCCCGACACGGGACAGATACCCACCCCTTGCACTTAGTCCACACCAGAAGAAGGAGCGAACATTCCAGGCCCTTCTGGAACAGATACAAGGCTTGGCGGCAAGACAGCCGGTCCTTGCCATTTACGAGGACGTCCATTGGGCGGACCCTACCATGCTCGAATTTCTCGATCGGCTTGTCGACGAGATGCAGCGGCTTCCGATCTTGATGATCATTACCTTCCGGCCCGAGTTCGTTCCGCGCTGGACGGGTCATGGACACGTGACAGCGCTCTTTCTAAGCCGATTAGGACGTAGGCAAGGGGCGGCAGTCGTTGACCGGATTACGGGCGGCAAAATACTCCCCCAGGAGGTGCTTGAGCAGATTTTGGCCAAGACCGATGGCGTGCCGTTGTTCGTCGAGGAGCTCACCAAGGCCGTCGTGGAATCCGGACTGCTCAAAGACCACGGCAGCCGCTATGAATTGATCGGCCCGCTGCCGCCGCTAGCGATTCCGACGACGCTGCAGGACTCGTTGATGGCCCGCCTTGATCGGTTGGCGCCGGTCAAGGAGGTTGCCCAGATTGCAGCTTGCATCGGACGCGAATTCGGACACGATCTTCTCCGCTCCGTAACGGCGCTCGACGAACACGCGCTCCAGCATGCTCTCAATGATCTATTGGCGGCGGAACTGATATTCCGTCGTGGCGTGCCTCCGAATGTTGGCTACAGCTTCAAACATGCGCTGGTGCAGGACATCGCGCACGAGAGTCTTCTAAAGAGCAAGCGGCAGCAGATCCATGCCCGCATAGCTGCAGCTCTCGATCAACATTACCCTGCCCGTGCTGAGGCAGAGCCGGAGACGATCGCTCTGCATCTCACCGAGGGTGGACTGGTAGGAAAGGCGGTGGACTATTGGCTGCGGGCCGGCCGCATTGCGGCTGGGCGTTCCGCAAATCTCGAAGCGATCACTCATCTCACAAGGGGGCTGGAGGCGCTCAAGTCCAATCCACCAGGCCCGGAGCGCGATCGTCAGGAACTCGCTTTGCAAACAGCAATCGGAGGTCCACTGATTGCCATCCACGGATACACGGCTCCGCAGCTTGGCACAGCCTTCAACAGGGCTCATGCGCTCTGCTATGAACTCGACGACACGGGTGCGTTGTTCTCCACCCTTAGCGGCAAATTCATCTTCCACTTCGTGCGCGGCGACTTTGCTGCCATGCAGAGCCTCGTTGCCGAAACGCAGCGCGCCGCCGAGCGCACCAGTGACACAGCACTGGAACTAGCTGCGCATCGTCTGGCTGCGCTCACCGCCATGCATGCCGGTGATTTTCTAACCGCACGCTCGGAGTTCGAAACGATCTTGAGGCGCTATCAACCAGGGGCGCATCGGCCGCCGCCTGTGCACTACGTACATGACCCGAAGGCCTCGGCGCTACCCTACTTAGCGATTGTGCTTTGGATTCTGGGTTACCCCGAACAGGCTCAGCGGACTAGCCGTGCCGCATCTCAATACGCTATTGAGTTGAATCAGACGAACCTTACCGCGCATGTGCAGGTCTATGCCGGGGCGGCCACTGCGGAGCTAATGGGTGACGTGGCGGCCGTCAAAGCGCACGCCGAGGCCATCATCGATCTCGCCGATCAGAACAGCTTGAACTATTGGCGCGAGAGCGGCCTCATCCTGCGGGGCTGGGCCATGGCCCAAGAGGGCAACGTGGAGGGCGGCCTGGAGCTCATGCGCCTCAGTCTGAACGAGCGGAACAGGCTCGGAGCCAGTTGGTACCAGGTTCGGTACTTATGGATGCTCGCGGCCACCTACCTCCACTTAGGTGACTACGACAACGGCGTCGCTGCCCTTGCCGAAGCAAAGGTCCTTGCCGCGCGCAGTGACGAGCATATGTGGGAGGCAGAACTTGCATGCATCGATGGCGAACTGCACCGGATTCGTGGTGCTCCAGCTGACGAGGTCGAGGGGTATTTGCAAACTGCACTCAAGGTCGCCCAAAGCCAGAGCGCAAAGTCCTTTGAATTACGTGCCGCAATGAGTTTGGCTCGGCTTTGGCACGACCAGGGTAGGATAGCCGACGCGCGGTGCCTTCTTGGCTCGGTTTACGGTTGGTTTACGGAAGGCTTCGAAACGCCGGACCTTCGTTCCGCCAAGGCGCTCATGGAGGAGCTTTCCCGATCATGATCGCGCGCCTTTTCAAGCTTCAGACGTTGCCGCACAGCGAGCACACAGATGATACGGCAACCCTGTACTTGCGTTATTGGATCTGGACACGAGGCAATTCCGCTGTGGGTCACAAGCAGTGCTGCTCTGGACGATCAGCCCGACTTCCTTTTATGAGTACACGGCCTTTCTGTCCTCACGCGGCGGAAATCGTCTTCCGCTCAGCACTTCGCATCTGTGATCGCTTGAGGCTGCTCTACCTCATTCAAGCCAATGGCGTTGCATTGTTGGAAATGGGAAGATAGCTCGAGGTCAGCCAGATGATACCAGTATTCTGCCTCTGCGAGCAGCTTCCATTTGTTCATGCTGTTGTACGCGGCCTGTTGACGGCACAGTGAGCTCATCGCACGCAAGCGTCGCACTTTCTCCACCGCGAACCTCCCTCCGCGCCCGCTTGGTCGCAAGCGCATTTGTGTCGGCAGAGCTTCGCAGATCGAATTGACGAGTGATAGTCCGGGATTCGACGGTAAAATCGATGATAGCGCAATCGTCTGACTTTTCACGAGACACTCGAGGCAACTACACCACCGTCCGATGTCGCTGGATGCAGGTCTTCAGCACCTCGTCCATCGGCTTGCCCCACCATTCGTTGGAGAAGATCTCGATCTCGGAATAGCCGGCAAAGCCCTGCGCTTCGACCGCTGCACGCACCGATTTGATGTCGATGACGCCGTCGCCCATCATGCCGCGGTCGTTGAGGATGTCCCTGGTCGGCACCAGCCAGTCGCAGACATGGAACGCCAGCAGGCGGTCCCGGCCGGCGCGTGCGATCTGGTCCATCAGCTCCGGGTCCCACCAGATGTGATAGACGTCGAGCGCGACGCCGAGCATGCCGGTGCGGCCGGGGTCGAGCCGGTCGCAGATATCGAGCGCCTGCTTGGTTGTGTTCACGCAGGCGCGGTCGGCCGCATAGGCCGGATGCAACGGCTCGATCGCCAACGGCAGCTTGGCTTGCCTCGCGTAGTCGAGCATGTCAGCGAGCGCTTCCTCGACCTGCCCGCGCGCTGCCACCAGATCCTTCGAAGCCTCACTGCCCAACCGCGAATATTGCGGCAGGCCGCCGACGACGAGGACGATGCAGGGCGCGCCCAGTGCCTTGGCTTCATCGACACAGCGCCTGTTATCGTCGCGCACTTCGCCCCGGCGCGAGACATCCGAGGTGAACATGCCGCCGCGGCAATAGCCTGAGAGATCAAGGCCAGCCTCGCGCACCGCGCGCGCGACGCGGTCGAGACCGACGTTCGCGACCTGGTCGCGCCAGGGATCGATGGCTCGGATGCCGTGCTTCGCGCAGGCCTCGATGATGGCGACGAGGTCACCCTGCTTGCGGACGGTCGCCGTGTTCAGCGACAGCCAGCGGTGGTCGGACGAAAAATCGCGCATCAGGATTCGATACCGTGGGTGGCGAGCACGGTTTTCATCCGTTGCGTCGCGAGTTCAGGGTTGGCGAGCAGGCCGGCCTTGTCAGCGAGACGGAACAGTTCGGCCAAATGCAGCGTGGACCGCGTGCTCTCCTGTCCGCCGACCATGGTGAAGTGATCCTGGTGTCCGTTGAGATAGGCCATGAACACGACGCCGGTCTTGTAGAACCGCGTCGGCGCCTTGAAGATGTGACGCGACAGCGGGACCGTCGGGCCAAGCACGTCGTGGAAGCCGGCCTCGTCGCCTGCCGCCAGCCGCGACAGCGCGTAGGACGCCGCCGGCGCGATGGCATCGAAGATGCCGAGCAACGCGTGTGAAAAACCTTCGCTATCGCCGGCGATCAGCTCCGCGTAGTTGAAATCGTCGCCGGTATACATCTTGATCCGCTTGTCCAGACGCCGGCGCATGTCGATCTCGCGCTGCTTGTCGAGCAGCGAGACCTTGACGCCGTCGACCTTGGCGGCATTGCCGTTGATGATGGCGACGGCAATGTCCATGGCCTTGTCGAGATCCCTCGTGCCCCAATAGCCCGCCAGCGCCGGATCGAACATGTCGCCGAGCCAGTGGATGATGACGGGCTCACGGACTTGCGAGAGCACGCGGTCATAGACTTTGGCGTAATCGTCGGCATTGCGACCGAGTTTTGCGAGGGCCCGCGAGGCCATCAGGATGATGCGGCCGCCGACTTTCTCCACCGCCGAGATCTGCTCTTCATAGGCGCGGATCACGTCGTCGAGGCTCCCAGCGTCCTCGACCGCGAGATGATCGGTGCCTGCACCGGAGAACACCAGCGCATTGCGCCGCTTGGCGGCGGCGACCGAGCGCGTGATCAGCTCCAGCGAGGTCGGCCAGTCCAGCCCCATGCCGCGCTGCGCGGTGTCCATGGCTTCGGCAACGCCGAGGCCGAGGTCCCAGACGTGCTCGCGGAAGGCGATGGTCTTGTCCCAGTCGACGGCGGCCGACAGCCAGGGATCGTTGTCGGCAAAGGGATCAGCCACCGTGTGCACGGCCGAGAAGGCGATGCGGTTCAGCGGCCCCTCGAGCTTTGCGGGGAACGTGCGCGAGGCCGCGAGCCGATAGGTCTCGATCGAGCGATCGGCTTTGGGCAGCTTCAGCGACAAAGACGACATCGGTTGGACTGGCTTGTTCATGATTTCGAACCTCTCCCCGTCATTGCGAGCGAAGCGAAGCAATCCAGACTGCCTCTGCGGAAAGATTCTGGATTGCTTCGCTTCGCTCGCAATGACGGCTCAGTAGACATCGGGATTATCCGACTGACCTCAAACCTTGATGGGCGCGACGTCGATCCAGCGCCGCTCCTTCCAGCTCTTCAGCGCGCATTCGGCGAGCTGAACGCCCTTGGCGCCTTCGAGCAGTGTGAACTTGTAAGGGGCGTCCTCGTAGACGTGGCGGATGAACATCTCCCATTGCTCCCTAAAGCCGTTGTCGTAGGTGACGTTGTCGGGCAGCTTCTGCCAGTCGCCGTAGAAGTCGTGCAGCCGCTTCTCGTCGGGATTCCACACCGGGCGCGGTGTCGCCTGCCGCGCCTGGATCATGCAATCGGTGAGGCCCGCGACCGCCGAGCCGAGCGTGCCGTCGACCTGAAAGGTGACGAGGTCGTCGCGATAGACCCGCGTCACCCAGGACATGTTGATGTGGGCGATGATGCCACCCTCCAGCTGGAACGTGGCGTAGGCGGAATCGTCCGCGGTTGCCTTGTACTTCTGGCCCTGCTCGTCATAGCGCTCGGGGATGTCGGTGTTGCCGATGCAGCTGACGCTCTGGACGTTGCCGAAGAGGTTGTCGAGCACGTAGCGCCAGTGGCAGACCATGTCGAGGATGATGCCGCCGCCATCCTCATCGCGATAGTTCCAGGACGGCCGCTGCGCCTCCTGCCAGCCGCCCTCGAATACCCAATAGCCGAACTCGCCGCGCACCGAGAGGATGCGCCCGAAGAAGCCGGAATCGCGCAGGAAAGCGATCTTCTTCAGCCCCGGCAGGAACAGCTTGTCCTGCACCGTGCCGTGCTTGACGCCCTTGGCATTGGCGAGCTTGACGACCTCGACGGCCTCCTCGAAATTCGTCGCGATCGGCTTCTCGCAATAGACGTGCTTGCCGGCGTTGATGGCCTGGGTCAGCAGGCCGGGCCGCGCCTGCGTCGTCGCGGCGTCGAAGAACATGGTGTCGTTCTTGTCGGCGAGCGCGGCATCGAGATCGGTGGTCCAGCGGGTAATGTTGTAGCGCTTGGCCAGCGCCTCGACCTTGTCGGCGCTGCGGCCGACCAGGATCGGGTCGGGCATGACACGGTCACCGTTCTTCAGGCGCACGCCGCCCTGGTCGCGGATCGCGACGATCGAGCGGATCAGATGCTGGTTGAGCCCCATCCGGCCGGTGACGCCGTTCATGATGAGGCCGAGGCGTTGGGTGGTCATGCCAATTGCTCCTGAGATCTTGGCTGGGCGAGCGGGCGCAATGCCAACCAGTCCGGATGGACCGACGAGGCGAAGCCCGCGCAATGAAGCGATCCCGTCAGGAGATCGCCGTCGTGAATGGAGAGCCGGATGCCCCGCCTGGCATCGGCATAGAGATCGGGATGCGCGGCGGCGAAGGCCTGAGCTTCTGCTATGGGCGTTTCACCGAAGCCATCGACGTAGTGGTGGCCGTTCCGCTCGGCGTGGGTGACGCCGATGAAGGCACCGAGCGCAAGATCCTGCTGCACGGCAAGGCCGGCCTGGCAGGTGAGGTCCTCACCAGTGATGAAGAAGGCTTCGCCTTGCGCGCTCCATTTCGCCACACGCGTGGCGTTGATGATGGACTTGTAAAGTCCCTTGCAAGATTTCGAGGAGATGCCGCGATAGCCGAGCGCCCGTGCTGCCGGGAACGCGTCGTAGGAATCGTCGGCTTCGTCGATGATGAAGCCGCGTGTGCCCAGCGCGCCGAGCGGCGTTCGCCGCGTAATGTCGCGCGGCATCGGCTGCTCGACATAGAGCAGGCGCGCGGCAATCGGGCGCAGCGCGGCGTCGCGATTGAGCCCGTCCATCAGCGCCTGTAACGCGGCGAGATCGGCATACTGCTCGTTGGCATCGAGCGTCACCTTGTAGTCGCGTCCAAGCGTGTCGAGCTGCTTGCCGATCCGGGCGAGCCGCGCCGCATCGGCAGCCGGATCGCCGGACAGCTTGAGCTTGAAAAAGCGCGCGCCGGTATTCTCGCGCGGATCGGCAATGCCGCCCTCACCCTCGACGACATCATCAAGGCCGACGGTATGCCTGATGGCAACACGCGCCAGCGGCACCCGGCCGGCGAGAAACGTCCTGATGTCCCGCTCGCTCAGGTCAGGAGAAAGCCGCGCATCGATGCCGGCGATGTTCGCGGCCATTCCTTCAAAGAAGCTGGTCCCTATCGCGCGCAGCAGCGCATCGAGGATGGCCTTGTCGATCTCCGCCGGGCCATAGGCCGCAGCCAGCCCCGGAATGTTCTCTTTCGCGCAGGTCGCGATCTGGGCACCGATGCAGGAGGCATGCAGATCGAACGCCGTCTGGAAGCCGGTCCGTGCCAGATAGAGTCCGCGCGCGATCTCCAGCGAGCGACGCAACTCGTCCACCGTCTGCGCTGGCGACAGCTCCGGCCGCTTGTCGAACCACTTTGGTACCAGCAGCTCGGCGCTGACACCGACGGCGGTGCCCCGGCCCTCGACCTCGATCTCGGCCCGCACGAACAGCTGCGGCGTCGCGTTGATCGTGATCGCACCGAAGCGGAACGGCCGCGCGAACTGCACGGGACGTTCGAAGAAGGCGATGTCTCGCAGCTTCAGGCGGGGGGACATGGTTTCAGTCCAACGCCCCTTGCGAGAAGAAATGCTTGCGGATGCGCTGCACCAGCTCCGTAAACACCGGGTCGGCCATCGCGTCGAGCGAGCGCGGGCGCGGCAGCGGCACGTCGTAGATCGCGGCGATCGCGCCGGGGCGCTCGGTCATGACCAGCACGCGGTCGGCGAGGAACACGGCTTCCGGAATCGAATGCGTGATCAAGAGCACGGTCTTCTTCGTCTCGCGCTGGATCCGCATCAATTCGACATTCATGCGCTCGCGTGTCAGCGCGTCGAGCGCGCCGAACGGCTCGTCCATCAGCATGATTTTCGGGTCGTGCACCAGCGCGCGGCAGATCGAGGCGCGCTGCTGCATGCCGCCGGAGAGCTGCCAGGGCAACTTCTTCTCGAAGCCTTCGAGGCCGACCAGCTTCAGCAGCGACTTGGCGCGGTCGAGATATTCCTGGCGCGGCAGGCGCTTCATGTCGATCGGCAGCATCACGTTGGAGAGGATGTTGCGCCAGGGCAAGAGCAGCGCGTTCTGGAACACGATGCCGACATTGCCGTGCGGCGTCGTCACCTTCTGGCCCTCGACCAGGATCTCGCCCGTGGTCGGCGCCAGCAGACCCGAGATCAATTTGAGCAGCGTCGACTTGCCGCAACCGGATGGGCCGACCACGACGAAGAACTCGCCGTCATTGATGTGGAAGTCGAGCGGCCGCAGCGACGGCACGTCGCCGTCGCGCGTCCGGTAGGTCTTCGACACGCCCGACAGCTTGATGCCCGACGCATCGCCGGCAGCCCGGTCGCTCACCAGTCTCAGATGAGCGGCCGACTGCGCGGTTTCACTCATGACAGTCGCAGGTTTCACGAGCCGCTCTTCGGCAGGTAATCGCTGGTGTAGAAAGCCTTCGGGTTCTCCTTGGCCTTGGCGTCGAGGCCGCCATATTCGACCAGCAGGTTGACGGTCTCGGTCATGTTCTGGTCGGTGACCTGGAACGGCCGCTTGCCCTTGGTCTCCGCGGTCCGGTAGAGCGGGATGGTCAGCTCAAAACCCTGCGTCAGCGTGTCGATCTTGCCGCCCTTGGGGTTGGCATCGAGGATCGATTGCGCCGCCGCCTTCGGCTCCTTCTCGGCAGCTTCGACCGCCTTGGTCGTCGCCGACATGAAGCGGCGGACGAGGTCCGCATTGGCCTTCACATAGTCGGTGTTGGCGATGACGCCCGAGGAGACCATGTTGATGCCGTAGTCGGCGAACTTGATCGGATAGACATCCTTGCCGGTGGCGTCCTTGATCTTCATCGACTGGTCCATGACGTAGCCGAGCAGGAGATCGGCCTGGCCGTTGATGACGGCGTTGAGCTTGGTCTGGCCGTCGCCGGCGACGGTCTTGAAGTCGCTTTCCTTCAGGCCGGTCTTCTTCAGGAACAGCGGCCAGATCTGCGTCATGGAATCGGCCGGCGTGATCGCCACCGTCTTGCCCTTAATGTCTTCAGGCTTCCTGATGTTCTTGTCGGCGAAGCCCATGGCGGACATCGGGCTCGTTTGCAGCAGCACGCCGGTTGCGACCACGGGCGCGCCCTTGATCGCGGCGCGCATCATGGTGGGGACGTCGACATAGCCGAAGTCCGCGGTCTTGGCGGCAACCGCCTGCGTGGTCGCAGCCGAGCCGCGGCCTTCCTGGATCTCGAGCTCGATGCCTTCGGCGGCGTAGATGCCCTTGGCCTTGCCGTAATAGAACGGCGCGTGCTCGCCATAGACGTACCAGTTCAGCATCAGCACGACCTTGTCGGCTGCCTGCGCCGGCATGGCTGCGAACGCCATCAGTGCTACGGATGCAGCTCCAATCAACCGCTTCATCGTTTTTCTCCCTTGCCGTTGGTTGCGTCGGCCGTTGGTGGCCGCTCGTTGCTTTAGTCAGGATGCAAAGATCATGTCCTCGCGCTGGCTGACATGCCAGGGAATGACCAGCTTCTCGACCCGGTCGACGATCCAGAACAGGACCACGCCGAGCAGCGCCAGGATCACCAGCGCCGCGAACATCGTCGGCAGGTCGAAAGTGCCGATCGAGCGCTGCATCACGTAGCCGATGCCGGAATTGGAGCCGACGAACTCGCCGACCACCGCGCCGACCACGGCCAGCGTCACCGACACTTTGAGACCGGAGAAGATCGCCGGCAGCGCATGCGGCAGGTTCACCGCGCGGAACACCTGCAGGCGGCTGCCCTGCATGGCACGGGCGAGATCGACCATATCGGGATCGACCGATTTGAAGCCTTGCACCGCGGAGACCACGACCGGGAAGAAGCCGAGCAGGAACGCCGAGATCACCTTGGGAATGATGCCGAAGCCGAACCACACCACAAACAGCGGGGCGATCGCGATCTTCGGCACCGATTGCGAGAACACCAGCAGTGGATAGACGTAGCTCTCCACCGTCTTCGAGCCCGCGATCAACATCGCGACGGGAATGCCGAACAGTGCCGACAGCAGGAAGCCGCAGACGGTCGCATAGGTGGTCGGCCAGGACTGGCGCAGCAGCTCCGGCCATTCGGTGCGCAGCACGGCGACGACGTCGAGCGGCGCCGGGATTTGGTACGCGGGGATTCTGAACAGCCGGATCGCGAGATCCCAGGCGACGACGATGAAGACCAGGAACAAGAACGGCCGAACCCAGGCTGCATTCAGCAGCTTGGAAACAGCGTTTTGCGGCTTCGGCTCGGCCAATTTTCACTCCCGGCAGTCTTTTCGTTATGGGGAGAAATTAACCCGTTGGATAAATACTGTCCAGAGCTTTCCCTGTGACGTTTTGTGCTCGGGGTTCCGGGAGCTTTTGGGGACGGGACTATCGCCTTCCGTGTCCCGGACGCGCTGCAATGTAAGCGTTGCTGCGCTGCGTCGGGGCACGGGGGCGGAGTGAGGTGCACGCGCCTCCACGTGGTCATTGCGAGCGCAGCGAAGCAATCCAGAATCTTTCCGCGGAGACAGTCTGGATTGCTTCGCTGCGCTCGCAATGACGGAGCAAGGCGCCCCATCATGGCTACGGGCTACACCGCCTGCACGACCGCGGCGCGCGACTTCGGCGTCTTCGCGATCTCGAACAGCGCCGCGGATTGCCCCGTCAGCGCGGCCAGCACCAGGCCCACCATATGCGCCAACCGCTCCTCCTTGGCCTTCTTGTCCAGGAGATCGCGGCCAAAGATCACGCTGAGCGTTGCCGAATTGGAGAGATAGAAGAAGCTGAGCGCTGCAATCGAGATGTAGAGCTGCACCGGATCGACCGCGACCTGGAAATCGCCGCTATCGACGCCGCGGCGCACCACGGTGCGGATCATCTCGACGAAGGGCGAATGCATGGACTTGACCTTGGTCGATTTCTTCAGGTGCTTGGCGCGCGCGAGGTTCTCGGTCTGCAGCAGCGAGAGGAATTCGGGATTGCGCAGGAAGTAGTTCCAGGTGAACTCGATCAGGCGGCGGATCGCCTCGGGCGGATCGAGATGTTCGAGGTCGAGCCCGCGCTCCTCGCTGCGGATCTTGTCATAGGCGCCTTCGAGCACCGCGAGATAGAGCTCGTCCTTGTTGCCGACGTGATAGTACAGCATGCGCTTGTTGGCGCCGGCCTTGGCGGCGATGCGGTCGACGCGCGCGCCGGCAAGGCCATGGGCGGAAAACTCCTGCTTGGCGGCTTCGAGAATGCGCAGCCGCATCCCCTCGGGGTCGCGCTGCCATTTCAGAGTTCGCTTTGCCTTCGCCAAACCGGGTGCTCGCTGGGTGCCGACAAGACGCGTGTAGCACGCGAGCGTGAGTTTGAGAATGTTCGTCATTCCGGGGCGCGCCTCTTGGCGCGAGCCCGGAATCCATTGGGCGGCAGAGTCAGCCGCGAAATGGATTCCGGGTTCGATGCTACGCATCGCCCCGGAATGACAGAATCACTCCACCGGCTTCGGCGAACGCTCCAGCAGCACGGTCTGGATTCCGCAGGTGCCGTTGCGCACGGTCATGATGCGCGTCCCCGGCTTGCGGCCGGTGCGCACATCGCTGACGTCGAGTCCGCTCGCGATCAGGCGGGCGCGGGTGGCGTCGATGTCGCCGACCCGCCAGCTCAGGCCCCAGAGCCGGTCATGCGCGGCATCGCCGCCCGCGACCGGGCGGCGCACCACCTCGACGATGAGGTCGCCGCAGCGGAAGAACATCAACTGGCCCCAGTCCTGGTGCGAGCGGTCGAGCGCGAGATCAAGACCGAGCCGGGCGCCGTAGAGCGCGGCGGCGCGCTCGGAATCCTCCGTGGTGACGACGACATGGTCGAGCCCCTCGATCGGCGCGATGTCGGTCACGGCGGACTTCGGACGCTCGTCGGCCAGTTCCAGGAAGAACATGCGCACGCCGCGCGTCAGCTCGGTGGCGGCCCGCGTGCGCTTCCAGTGCAGCACGGCGTCGGTGGCGGCGTCGCTGCTCTCGACCTCGGCGACCGTATCAGGCCTCAGGGCCACCCGCTCCAGCCGCCGGTGCATCTTGCCGATGTCGGCGACACGAAAGCACAGGCTGGCGAGGATGCCTTCCTGGTCGCCGAGCAGTGCGCGCATGCGGTCGGCGGTGACGCTGAACCCGTGAGGGGCCATCAGCTCGACGGTCACGTTGTCGAGGGTGAACAGCACCCGGTCGGCGCCCTCGCCCGAGTTCTGCCAGGCCGGCGCGCGGGCGAGCAGCGTCTGATAGGCCGCCTTGGCCGCACCGATATCGCCTACGAGAACGACGATGTGATCGAGGCCGATGATCATTCTGCACCCTTTTTGTGGACGGGGAACCCCGGGAGCGAAAGACGGCGTTTGTCCGGGCTTGGCATGGGCCAGTGATGGTCGTATTCCCGGACCATGCTGACCTCAAGCGCTTCGGGCGGCAGATTTGCGAATAATTTCAGCGTCCCCCCGGAGCGGAACCGGTGCTAGAGTAATCTCGCCGGCCGGGACCACAAGCGCATCACGGACAAGCAATGCAGGCTCTCTTCATCGGACAGACCTATATCGACGTCGTTTTCATCACCGACCACATGCCGACCGGCGACGAGAAACACGTGGCGCGTGACTACGCGGTCTCCTTCGGCGGCAATGCGGTGACGGCCGCGTTCTGCTGCGCCAAGCTCGGCATCGTGCCGGACCTGATCGCGACCGCAGCCAATGACTGGCTGGGGCGCATGTTCCAGGACATGTGCGCGAAGTACGGCATCTCGCTGCATGGGCGCAAGGTCAACCAGTCCTCGCTCTCCTTCATCATGCCCAAGGACGGCAAGCGCGCCATCGTCCGCTGCCGCGACGACGAGCACATCCACCCCTTTCCGATGCTCAATCTCGGCGGCTGCCGCGCGCTGCATGTCGACGGCCACCAGCCGGATGCCGCCATCCACTACGCCAAGGTGTGCCGCGAGGCCGGCATCCTGACCTCGCTCGACGGCGGCGGCCTGCGCACCAACACCCATGAGCTGCTCGAATTCATCGACGTCGCCATCGTCGCCGAGCGCCTGTGCGAGCAGATGGATCTGACGCCGGAGAAGATGCTCGACTATCTCAAGAGCCGCGGCTGCAAGATCGGCGGCGTCACCATGGGCGAGAAGGGCCTGTTCTGGTACGACGAAACAGGCACGGTGCAGGTGATGCCGGCGATGCCGATCCCGCGCGAGCGCGTGATCGACACCAACGGCGCTGGCGACGTCTTCCACGGCGCCTATGTCTATTCCTACCTCGCCCATCCCGGCAAAAGCTGGCGCGAGCATTTCGACTTTGCCCGCGCCGCCTCGACCTACAAGATCCAGCGCCTCGGCAACGAGGCCGGCTTGCCGACGCTGGTCGATATCGCCAAGGTCAGGCACGAGTTCGAGGTCAGGGTCTAGAAAGAGATGGGGCGGGTCTTCGTTGCCGGCAGCATCAACATGGATGTGGTGGCGACGGCCGATCGCCATCCACGAATCGGCGAGACCGTCGCCGGCCGCCAGGTCCTGTATTTCCCAGGCGGCAAGGGCGCGAACCAGGCGGTCGCGGCCTCGCGGTTAGGGGCGCGGACCACGCTGATCGGGCGGCTGGGCAGGGATTCGTTGGGCGCTGAGCTGAAGGCCTTTCTCGGCGACCAGGGCATCGACCTCGGCTATGTCGTGGAGACGGCCGAGGCGCACACCGGGACGGCCATCATCACGGTGGCCGAGGCCGACAACACCATCGTCGTCGTTCCCGGAGCGAACGGGCTGGTCGGCGCTGATGACGTCAAGGTCGTGCCGCTGCTGAAGGGCGACGTCGCCGTCAGCCAGTTCGAGATTCCGCTGCCGACGATCGCTGCCTTCTTCCACCGCGCCCGCGCGGCGGGGGCAGTGACCGTGCTGAACCCGGCGCCGGCGCAGAAGATGCCGGGCGAGCTGCTGGCGCTGGTCGACATCCTCGTGCTGAACGAAACTGAGCTCGGCTTCCTCGCCGGCGTTGAGCTCTCCGAGAGCGACGCGGCCGACCGCATCATCGATGTCGCGCGAAAACTTCAGGCGCGCGAGGACCAGACCATCTGCGTCACGCTCGGCAAGCGCGGCGTGCTCGCGCTCGCCGGGCACGAGGAGATCTCGGTGGCCGGCCGTGTGGTGAAGGCACTCGACACCACCGGCGCCGGCGACTGCTTCGTCGGCGCGCTCGCCGCGCAACTCGCTGATGGCGCGCCCTTGCGTGAGGCGCTGACGTTCGCCAATGCCGCCGCCTCGATCAGCGTGCAGCGCATGGGCGCCGGACCGTCGATGCCGACGGGGGCGGAAGTGGCGGCGATACTGTAGAGGCCTCTTCGCCTCTCCCCGCTTGCGGGGAGAGGTCGGAATTTGCGAGAGCAAATTCCGGGTGAGGGGGACTCTCCGCGAGTCCGACTGCTATCCTATGCGCGGAGAAAGCCCCTCACCCCAGCCCTCTCCCCGTAAGAACGGGGAGAGGGAGAAGAACTTCATGCCAGCGCGCTCTTGAGGTCGAAGCTCTCGTCCGCGGCCTGCTCCGGCGTGATGGAGCGGTCCATAGCCTGCAATCTCCGGCCGAACATGTGATCGCCGGCGCGGTTGATGGATTCGATTCCGAGCAGCTTGTCGCCGTGATAGCAGAACGCCGAGAATGCCTTCTTGGCGGGATCGCCGCGCAGCACGACGCGGTCGTAGCCGGTCGTCAGCCCCGCGATCTGGAGCTTGTCGTCGCCCTGATCGCTCCAGAACCAGGGATGGCTGTCGTACGGTTTCTTATCCCCGGTCAGCTTTGCTGCGAGGCAGCGGGCCTGATCGGTGGCGTTCTGCACCGATTCCAGCCGCAGCGATCCGCCGAAGCGCGGGCTTGCGAACAGCGCGCAATCGCCAATGGCCGAAATGTTGGGATCAGCCGTCGACAGATATTCATCGACGATGATGCCGGCGGCGACCGGCAGCCCTGCCTCGGCCGCGAGTTCGATGTTCGGCAGCACGCCGACGCCGACCACGACGAGGTCGGCCGGCAGATGCCGCCCGTCGCTCAAGGACACGCCGGTGACCTTGCCGGCCTCGGCTTCGATCGAGGTCGCCTGCACACCGAGATGGATACGGATGCCGGCCTCGCGGTGGCGCGCCTGAAAATATTCGGAGACCTCCGCCGTCACCGCCCGCGCCATCACACGCGGGGCGAGCTCGAGCACGTCGACCTCGAGGCCCTTGATGCGGGCGGTCGCGGCGAATTCGAGGCCGATGAAGCCGGCGCCGATGATCACGGCGCGCGTCTTCGACGGCATGATCGCGCGCAGCGCCTCGCTGTCATCGAGAATGCGCAGATATTTCACGTCGGGCAGATTGGCATTGGGCAAATCGAGCAGGCGATTGCGCGCGCCGGTCGCCAGCACGAGGTGCCAATAGTCCAGCGTCTCGCCGGATGCGAGATGCACCTTACGCGCGGCGCGGTCGATCGAGGCGGCGCGGCCGGCGATCAGTTCGATGCTCTGGTCCTGGTAAAACTTCTCAGGCCTGAACATCAGGCTCTCCGGGCCCGCGGAGCCCTTGATGTAGGCCTTGGACAGCGGCGGCCGCTGATAGGGCAGATGCGGCTCGTCATTGATCAGGCAGATGCGCTCGGCAAAGCCGGCCTGGCGCAGCGATGCCGCGATCTGGTAGCCGCCATGGCCGGCACCGACGATGATCACCGGGCCAGTCATCGGACAGCCCATTTCCGGAAGACACGAGCGTGACCCATGCCGCCTCCTCTCTCGCTGATTTTGCTTGCTGGCCTTGCGAGGAGCCGGCGCTCGTGTCCGTCCCTTGGCGAAAGCGGCTCCATTTGAGCCTATCGTTCCGCCCGGCGCAAGAGCGGTGGTTCGGGGATTGTCACCCCTGCCCTTCTGCGATTTAGTTCGAGCCTCGACCTCCTGCCGGAGAATCCAGATGACCGCTCCCGTCTCAAAGCCCGACGATCCCGCCCTGCTCAAGGTCGACGGCCCGATCGCGACCATCACGCTGAACCGCCCTGCCGCATTCAACGCGATCGATCTTGCGATTGCCCAGAAGCTCGAGCAGCTCGCAACCTATATCGAAGGCGCCGACGACATCCGCGTCGTGGTGCTCGAAGGCGAAGGCCGCGCGTTCTGCGCCGGCGGCGACCTGCAGACGATCGGGGCCGCCGCCGAAGCCGGCACGGTGACGCCCGTCGTCGGCGAGCTATTGAAGCACTATCACGCCTTCATCGAGATCATCAGGCGCATGCCGAAGATCTCGCTGTCGAGCGTGCACGGCTCGGCCGCCGGCGCCGGCATGGGCCTCGCCTTCGTCACCGATCTCTGCATCGCCGCTGACGATGCCAAGTTCACGCCGGCCTATGCCAAGATCGGGGTGTCGCCGGACGGCGGCTCGACGGTCGGCATCGTCGGCACGGTCGGCTCCCGCCGGGCGCTGCAGATCTTTCTCGCCGAGGATAATTTTACCGCGCAGCAGGCCTATGAATGGGGCTTGGTTGCCAAGACCGTCCCCGCGGCCGAGTTGAAGACCGCGACGCGAAAACTTGCCGAGCGTCTCGCGCAGAACCCGCCGGCTTCGATCGCCGGCACCAAGCAGCTGGTCTATCAGGCGGCGACCACGCCGGTGAAGCAGCAGCTCGATGCCGAGGAGCACAAGATCATCATGGCGATGAACACGGAAGCGTTCCGCACCGCCGTGAAGAAGTTCACGAGCAAGGGGAAGTAGCGAGGCGGTGGCTCAGCCCTTCGCGGGGCCATTCCTCTGCATGAAGTCGAAATCGCAGCCCTCGTCGGCCTGCAGGATGGTCTCGTTGAACAGCCAGGCGTAGCCGCGCCGCGCCTCTTCCGGCGCGGCCACCGGCTTCAACGCAGCGCGGCGCCGCTCCAGCTCGGCGGCGTCAACCAAGAGCTCGATGCTGCGCTTGGCCACATCAAGGCGGATCATGTCGCCGTTCTCAACCAGCGCCAGCGGCCCGCCGACGGCGGATTCCGGGGTGATGTGCAGCACGATGGTGCCGAACGCGGTGCCGCTCATGCGCGCATCCGAGATGCGCACCATGTCCTTGATGCCGCCGCGCGCGAGCTTCTTCGGGATCGGCAGATAACCGGCTTCCGGCATGCCCGGCGCGCCCTTCGGGCCGGCGTTGCGCAGCACCAGCACGTCGTCGGCGTTGACGTCGAGATCGGGATCGTCGACCCGCAAGGTCATGTCCTCGACGGATTCGAACACGACGGCGCGCCCGGTGTGCTGCAGCAGCTTCGGGCTGGCGGCGGATTGCTTGATGACCGCGCCGCGCGGGGCGAGATTGCCGTGCAGGATGGCGAGGCCGCCCTCCTTCTTGATCGGATTATCACGCGGACGAATCGCATCCTGGCCTGGCACGTCCTCCGCATTCGCCGCGATCTCCCGCAACGTCTGGCCGCTGATGGTCTTGGCATCGAGGTCGACGAGATCGCCGAGCTGCGCCAGCAGCTTCGGCACGCCACCAGCGTGGTGGAAGTGCTCCATATAATGCTCGCCGGACGGCTTGAGATCGACCAGCACCGGCACCTCGCGACCGATCTGGTCGAACGCTGCGAGATCGAGCCGGTGCGGCGAGCGATGCGCCATCGCGGTCAGATGGATCAAGCCGTTGGTCGAGCCGCCGATCGCCTGCAGCACGACTTGCGCGTTCTTGAACGAGGCCGGCGTCAACACGTCGCTCGGCTTCGGGCCCTTGGCCTTGGCCATCTCCGCGGCAACCTTGCCGCTGGCCTCGGCGAGACGGAAACGCTCGGCATGCGGCGCGGGAATCGTCGCGCTCATCGGCAGCGACAGGCCCATCGCCTCGATCATGCAGGCCATGGTCGAGGCCGTGCCCATCACCATGCAGGTGCCGACCGATGGCGCCAGCCGGCCGTTCACCGCCTCGATCTCGGCATCGTCCATGTCGCCGGCGCGATATTTCGCCCAGAGGCGGCGGCAATCGGTGCAGGCCCCCAGCACCTCGCCCTTGTGATGACCGACCACCATGGGACCGACGGGGATGACCACGGTCGGCAGATCGGCGCTGATCGCGGCCATCACCTGCGCCGGCAGCGTCTTGTCGCAGCCGCCGATCACGATCACCGCATCCATCGGCTGGGCGCGGATCATCTCCTCGGTGTCCATCGCCATCAGATTGCGCAGGTACATCGAGGTCGGATGCGCAAAGCTCTCCGCGATCGAGATGGTCGGGAACACGAAGGGCATCGCGCCCGACAGCATCACGCCGCGCTTGGCGGCTTCGATGATGTCAGGGACGTTGCCGTGGCAGGGATTGTAGTCGCTATAGGTGTTGGTGATGCCGACGATCGGGCGCTCCAGCGCGTCGTCAGAATAGCCCATGGCCTTGATGAACGCCTTGCGCAGGAACAGCGAGAAACCGGCATCGCCATAGCTCGTCAGACCCTTGCGCAAGCCACTCGTCATCAGGGCGCTCCCTTCAGCTTTTGTCGTGGTGGTAAGGCCAGCGCCCTGATTGTCAATAACTCGACTTGCAGGCCTGACGCTTGGTTTCTGGCACTCCTGAGCACCGCGCGGCATTGCCGCACGGGACGGCGCCGAACGCGCAGGGAATCTCCCGTTTCCAGCCTCTCCAGCGTGGATCGGACCCGACCCGCCGCCCAGCCGAAGTGAATTCCATTGAACGCAACTAAGAATGATTAGCAAGTAGTTGCACGGCCGGCCATTCTGTGGAATTGTTCTTGCGAATGACTTGCAATCGCAGGGGCTTCGCGTGAACCAAGCTCCTTGCGTCGATCAGTGTCCTTGGTTCGCGCGGGTTGGTGGATGTCGTGCTGAGAAAGTTGAGCTTGCGGGGCGCAATAACGGCCGCAATTGTCGTCGCCGGTCATCTGGCGAGTTGCGTCTCCGCCTCTGCCGACGACGGTCCACGCGGCCTCGCCTATGCCTGGCCCGGCTCAGCACCGGCCCCCGGCGTCAGCAAGCTGACGGGAGGTTTGCCGTCGGCTCATTCGGAAATCGACACCGAGCACATCTTCGGTTTCAGCATGGGCTCCGACATCGGCAAGCCCGGCGAAATGGAGATCGAGTTCGAGAATGTCGGCGCATTCGGCAAGCGCTCCGGCACTTACGCAGCCTGGGCCAATCTCAATCAGGTCAAATACACGGTCTCGGACAACTTCCGGATAGCACCCGGATTCGCACTGACCGGACATCACATCAATGGCGTTCCGGGATTTGCCGATCATCGCGACGTCGCTTTCGGCGGGGTGGCGCTCGAACTGCGCTACAAGCTGCTCGATCGTACCGTCGCGCCCTTTGGGCTGACCCTCCATGCGCAGCCCGGCTGGAGCCGGATCGACGACGGCAGCGGCATGCACATCGCGCAATATGGCGCAGAGTTTGCCGCGCTGTTCGATCGCGAGCTGGTGAAGGACAGGTTGTTCGCCGCCTTCAACGTCTGGTACGGGACCGGCGGAACCCGCGAGACCCTGACCAATCTTTGGCGACACGATTCCGAGATGCAGCTCCAGGCCGCGATCTCCTACGCAGTGAATCCCGACCTCCTCTTCGGCCTCGGCGTACGCTACGCGCGGGCCTATGACGGCGGCGGCCTCGACCGCTTTTTGGGAGACGCCGTCTTTGCTGGCCCAACCTTCTCCTACAACATCTCGAAGGAGGTCGGCATCTCCGGCACCTGGCAGATGCAGGTTGCCGGCCAGGCGATCGGCGACGTTCGCAGCCTCAACCTCGATCAGTTCGAGCGGCACCAGGCGCTGTTGCGGCTCAACCTGCATTTCTGATGTGCGGGCCCGCAGTTACGCCCGCGGCCTCCGCGGCGCAACGTTTCCGGGACTGTCGGCCAAGCGCGCCCTCAGGCGCAGCCCTGCGAAGTCGAGAAACGCTCGCAGCTTCGCCGGCATGAAGCGGTTGGGCGAGTAGACGAAGCTGACCGGCTGCGGCGGCGGTTGAAAGTCCTGCAGGACCGCAACGAGCTCTCCAGACCTCAGCGCATCCGACGCCAGATAGGAGAACACGACGGTGATCCCGATGCCTGCGCGTGCGGCATCGATGGCCGATTCCAGATTGCTCGCAATGAAGCGCGACCGCACCGGCACTGCATACTCGGTCTGCCCTCGTTTGAATCTCCACGTGCCCGGCGATTGAAGCGGAGGATAGCTGATGCAGTCGTGGGCGGAGACATCATCGGGAGCCTTCGGCGTTCCCCGCAGCTTCAGATAGGACGGGCTGGCGCAGGCGACGCGGTGAATTTCCCCAACGCGCACGGCGATCAGGCCGCTGTCGGCGAGATCGCCGACACGAAGCGCGACGTCAATGTTCTCGTCCAGAAGGTTGAGCGTCCGGTCCTGCAAGATGAGCTGAACATCCACCTCCGGAAATGCCGCAAGAAACTCGGCAAGGATCGGCTGCAAGCATAGCCGACCGAGCGCGACCAGCGTCGTGATGCTGAGATCACCACGCGGCGTGGTGTATTCGCCGGAGGCAACGCGCTCGGCTTCGGTGAGATCGGCGAGAATTCGCTTGGCCGCGGCGATGTAGGAGCGACCGGCGTCCGTTGGGACGAGCGCGCGGCTCGAGCGATGAAACAGCTTGGTCTGGAGGTGCTCCTCGAGCTCCGAAACCTTCCGGCTCACCGTTGCCAACGGCATTTTCTGACGGCGCGCGGCGGCGGACAGGCTGCCCGCCTCCGCCACCGCCAGGACCACCGACATGCTTTCGAGACGATCCATGGGACACTTCCATATTCTGGAAGGAAAGATCCCGATTTTGCCAGATACCCACCATTTCCGGAAGTGCCTATTCCTTCCCGCACCCAAACCGAAGGAGAGACGAAAATGACCCAGACCAGAACAGGCACTGCCCTCATCACCGGAGCTTCGACCGGAATCGGCGCGATCTACGCCGATCGCCTGGCGAAGCGCGGCCACGACCTCATCCTCGTTGCGCGCAACAGGCAGCGGCTCGCATCGCTCGCGCGCAGGCTCGGCAACGAAACTGGCCGCAAGGTGGAAACGGTGGAAGCCGATCTCACATCCCCTGCCGACCTCCGCCGCGTCGAGCAACTCATCAGAACCAACGGCGACATTTCGGTGCTGGTCAACAACGCCGGCGTCGGCGCCTCGGCCCCGCTGATCGATTCCGACATCGACAAGATGGAAGACATGATCCGTCTCAACGTCGGTGCACTGACGCGCCTGACCTACGCAGCGGTGCCCGGATTCATCGCCCGCGGCCACGGCACGATCATCAACATCGCTTCCATCGTCGCGATCGCGCCGGAGCTGCTCAACGGCGTCTACGGCGGCTCGAAAGCTTTCGTGCTCGCATTCACCCAGTCACTCGTTCACGAGCTCGCCGGGAAGGGCATCCGCATTCAGGCCGTGCTGCCGGGCGCCACTGCGACGGAGTTTTGGGACATCGCGGGCACGCCGGTTCACCAGCTTCCGGCAGAGATCGTCATGTCGGCCGACGACCTGGTCGACGCCGCCCTCGCCGGTCTCGACCTCGGCGAAGTCGTGACGATCCCGGCGCTGGCCGACAAGTCGGAGTGGGATCGCCACGAGAGCGCGCGGCTTGCCATGACGAACAAGCTCTCGAGCACTATTCCCGCCCCTCGCTACAACCTGCACACGCACGTGAATGCGTGAGCGAACAACCGGCATCAAACGGAGATCACCATGTCACGCATCATCAGCCAATCGTCCACCTTATCCATCGCCCTGCGCCGCACGATCAGTTGGCGCGAACAGTCTGAACGCCTGCTCGCTTACGCCGAACCGATCAGCCGGATCGGTCTCTACGCCTCGCTCGCAATCATCTACGGCTGGTTCGGCGGGATGAAATTCACCGACTACGAAGCACAGGGACTCGTACCCCTGGTCGAGAACAGTCCGCTGCTGCGATGGTTCTACACGCTGTTCTCGGTGCGCGGCTTCTCGACCTTTCTCGGCTTCGTCGAACTCAGCATCGGGCTCCTGATCGCGCTCCGCCTGTCCAGCCCGATCTACTCCGCGGCCGGCGGCCTGTTGTCGGCCGGGCTGTTCGTCACCACGCTGAGCTTCATGATCTCGACGCCCGGCGTCGTCGTGCCGGAGCTCGGGGTCCCCGCGATCACGGTCGCTCCGGGTCAGTTCCTGCTGAAGGACGTCGGCCTGCTCGCCGCTTCCTTCTGGGTGTTCACGGACTCGCTGAAGGCCGTCATCCGCAGGTGAGAGCTCAGCCACAGCGCAATAGCCGAACTCGAACAGGAGCCCCGCCATGAAAATACGATTCAACCTCGGCGGGGCTCGCGCTGCTCGCGGTGTTCGCCATCGATAGCAGCGAGAAGGATCCGACCACCGCCATCCAGCAGAATCACCGCCAAGGAGAGAAACATGAGTAAGCGTCTCGACTACAACCAGATCGCGCCGGCAGGCATCAAGGCGCTCGGGGGCGTCTACGGATACGTCCTGCAGAGCCGGCTTTCCGCCACGCTGATCGAGCTGGTTTATCTGCGGATCTCTCAGATCAACAATTGCGCCTACTGCCTGGACATGCACACCCGCGACCTGCTCAACAAGGGAGAAAAGGTCGAGAAGATCGCGCTGCTGCAGGCATGGCGCGAGGCCGGAAATCTCTTCGACGAACGCGAACGGGCTGCCCTGGCCTGGGCGGAAACGGTGACGCGGGTCGCCGAGACCGGCGTGCCCGACGAGGCATACCAGGCCGCACGCGCTGTGTTCGAAGAACGTGAGCTCGTGGACCTCACGATCGCGATCAGCCTGATGAACGCCTACAACCGCATGGCCATCAGCTTTCGCGCAATGCCGGCGGCTGCCGCCGGTTGATGCGCTCACCGACAACATCCTGCACAATCCGAAAGGACATTCACATGACGAAACGTGGAACCGTGGTTGCGGCGGCGCTGATCGCCGCAATCAGCCTGGCTTCACTCTCGGCACGATCCGAAGAGCCACGACTGGGCGACATCAAGCGCACACATCTCATGAAGGAAGCGCTGAGTGCGCCCGGGCGCGAGGTCATCCAGGTTCGCGTCGACTTTCCTCCGGGCGTCGTTGCCGTCAGGCACAGTCACCCGGGCGAAGAGCTCGTCTATCTGATCGAAGGCGAGCTGGAATATCGGCTCGACGGTAGAGAGCCCGTGATCCTGAAGGCCGGCGACGTGCTGCTCATTCCTCACGGAGTGCATCACGCCGTGAAGAATGTCGGCAGCGGCAACGCCGCGGAGCTTGCGACCTACATTGTCGAGACCGGCAAGCCGCTGTTGACGCTCGGCCGGTGAACGATCTCTACCGCTTATTCCAGTCGATCACACGATCCGGATCAGCGTCGAACTCCATGCTGCAGAACGTGCCGCCCTGGAAATAGTCGCCGACCGGGTCCGGCTTCAGCTTGGCCTGCTCGGCCATGGCGTGCTCACGGAAATCTTCGGCGCGGCCGGTGGGGCGATAGCCGAATTCGTAGGCGCGGTGGTTGTCCCACCAGGCGCGCTCGTTGAAAGAGGCGCCGTAGAATATCTCGAAATGGATGTCGGGATGCTCGAGCCCGATGCGGCAGAGCTGCACGAGATCGTCCGGCTTGAGCCAGATCGAGAGCCGGCGCTTGTCCAGCGGCATGTCGCCGAAATTGCCGATGCGAAGGCACGTCACCTTCATCCCATGCTTGTCGGCGTAGAGCGCGCCGACGGCCTCGCCGAACACCTTGCTGACGCCATAGCGACTGTCGGGCCGCGCAGTGACGTCGGTGCCGATCTTGTGATGGCGCGGATAGAAGCCGACGGCGTGGTTCGACGAGGCGAACACCACGCGCTTGACGCCTTTGCGGTACGCCGCCTCGAACAGATTGTAGCCGCCGATGATGTTGGCCTGGAGGATCTGATCCCAGGTGCCTTCGACCGAATAACCGCCGAAATGGAGAATGCCGTCGACGCCCTCGCAGATCGCCTCGCATTGCGCGAGATCGGCAAGGTCCGCGGCCTTGAATTTTTCATCGGGGCCGAGATCGGCCGGCGGCTTGATATCGGACAGAAGGAGATCCGGGTAGATCGGCGGCAACAGCTTCCGCAGGCTGGTGCCGATTCCGCCCGAAGCTCCCGTCATCAAAATACGCGCCATGTCGTCCCTCGCCGTTGGTGATCGAATTTGCGGTCACGTGTCTCTAATGATAGCAGGATTGTCCAGAGGGAACGAAACGAGAGAACCGGCATGAATGAGGCATCGTCCCACACGGAGGAACGGCCAGGCTGGCGGCCGGCGACCTATTACCCCGATCCCGCGATCAAAGCGCTCGATCCCCGCTTCGAAAAATACTGGCTGAAGCTTTCGGCGGTGGAGCGGCTGGCGACCGGCCTGCGCTGGGCCGAGGGGCCGGTGTGGTTCGGCGATGGGCGTTATCTCCTGTGCAGCGACATCCCGAACCAGCGCATCCTCAAGTGGGAGGAAGAGACCGGTGCGGTCAGCGTGTTCCGCAAGCCCTCGAATTTTGCCAACGGCAACACGCGCGACCGGCAAGGCCGGCTGATCACCTGCGAGCACGGCGGCCGGCGCGTGGTGCGCACCGAGTATGACGGCAGCATCACCGTGCTGATGGATCAATTCAACGGCAAGCGGTTGAACTCGCCGAACGATGTCGTTGTCAAATCGGACGGCTCCATCTGGTTCACCGATCCGACCTTCGGCCTGCTCGGCAATTACGAGGGCTACAAGGCCGAGCCCGAGATCGAGCCCAACGTCTATCGGCTTGATCCCGATACCGGCAAGGCGACCATCGTCGCCGAAGGCGTGCTCGGACCGAACGGCCTGTGCTTCTCACCGGACGAGAAGATCCTCTATGTCGTGGAATCGCGAGGCGTGCCCAACCGCAAGATCCTCGCTTACGACGTTTCGCCCGAGGGCACCACGATCTCGAACAAGCGCGTCCATATCGATGCCGGGCCGGGCACGCCCGACGGCATGCGCTGCGACATCGACGGCAATCTCTGGTGCGGCTGGGGCATGGGCGATCCCGAGCTCGACGGCGTGGTGGTGTTCGCACCCGACGGTGTCATGATCGGCCGCATCGCCCTGCCCGAGCGCTGCGCCAATGTCTGCTTCGGCGGCGTCAAGCGCAACCGCCTGTTCATGGCCGCGAGCCAGTCGATCTACGCGCTTTACGTGAACACGCAAGGTGCTGTGGGGGGATAGACGCGCCGCGGGCACGGTCTCGTAGGGTGGCAAAGCGAAGCGTGCCCACCATCTCTCGTTCGTCGCGCGATGGTGGGCACGTCGCGCAAAGAGCGCGCCTTTGCCCACCCTACGAGATCTTTCCTCGGAATGCGAAACTCTCTGGCGTCATTCCGGGGCGCGCCTCTTCGGCGCGAACCCGGAATCCATTGTGCGACGGAGTTTGTGGAGGAATGGATTCCGGGCGCGTCGCTTCGCGACGCCCCGGAATGACAGGACAGCGATAAAAAACGCTGGAGGGGTTGCCCGCTCCGGCGCTTCGTTTGTTCAGACGGAAGAACTTACGCCGCGTTGAAGCCGGCGACGGCCTTCACTTCGAGGAAGTCCTCGAGGCCGAACTTGCCCCACTCGCGGCCGTTACCGGACTGCTTGTAGCCGCCGAACGGCGCGGTGCGGTCGTTGGGCACGCCCTGCAGGTTGACGTTGCCGGCGCGGATCTGGCGGCCGACGCGCTTGGCGTCCTCGACCGTCGCACCCGTGACGTAGCCCGCGAGGCCATACGGCGTATCATTGGCGATCTTGACCGCGTCGGCTTCGTCCTTGGCGCCGATGATGGTCAGCACCGGCCCGAAGATCTCTTCGCGCGCGATCGTCATGTCAGGCGTGACGTCGGCGAAGATGGTCGGACGGACATAGAAGCCCTTGTTGACGCCTTCGGGCAGGCCAGGACCGCCGGCGACGAGCGTTGCGCCCTCGTCGATGCCCTTCTTGATCAGGCCCTGGATCTTGTCCCACTGACCGCGATTGACGACCGGGCCGATGGTGGTGCCTTCGGCGCGGGGATCGCCCGCCTTGGTCTTGTCGGCGACGGCCTTGGCGATCGCGGCGACTTCCTTCATCTTCGACAGCGGCACGATCATGCGCGAGGGCGCGTTGCAGGACTGGCCGGAATTGTTGAACATGTGCATCACGCCGCCGGTCACCGCCTTGGTGAGGTCGGCGCCTTCGAGGATGACGTTCGGCGACTTGCCGCCGAGCTCCTGGCTGACGCGCTTCACCGTGGGCGCTGCGCGCTTCGCAACGTCGATGCCGGCGCGGGTCGAGCCGGTGAAGGAGATCATGTCGATATCAGGGTGCTCGCTCATGGCGGCGCCGACCTCGGGGCCGAGGCCGTTGACGAGGTTGAACACGCCCTTGGGCACGCCGGCTTCATGAAGGATCTCCGCGAAGATCAGCGCCGAGGTCGGCGTGAACTCAGATGGCTTCAGGATCATGGTGCAGCCGGCGGCGAGCGCGGGCGCGACTTTGCAGGCGATCTGGTTCAGCGGCCAGTTCCAGGGCGTGATCATGCCGACCACGCCGATCGGCTCGCGCAGCACCATGGCGGTGCCGACCGGCTCCTCGAAATGATAGTTCTTGAGCACGTCGAGCGTGGTCATGAGATGGCCGAGGCCGGCGCCGGCCTGCAGCTTCTCCGCCATCGGCAGCGGTGCGCCCATCTCGTCGGAGACGGCGGCGCCGATCTCCTTGAGGCGGCCCTTGTAGACCTCGATGACCTTGCTGAGCAGCGCGACGCGCTCCTCGCGGCTGGTCTGGGAGAAGGTCTCGAAAGCGCGCTTGGCGGCGGCAACCGCCTTGTCGACGTCGGCCTTGGAGCCGAGCGCAACCTCGTACATCGCCTCTTCCGTCGCCGGATTGATCACGGCGGTGGACTTCTTGACGGCGGGGTCGACCCAGGCGCCGTCGATGTAGAATTGCATGCGATTGACCATCGTTAACCTCTTCTTGGGGGCTTGGAGGGGGCGTTTCGGCAGGCATCCTTGCACGAAAGCGCCGGCAATTGAACCCGCCATATGCGGGGCCAGCGTTGCGGCGAGCGGAGGTTATATGAGCCGATGGCGGGAACGAGGCAAGGTGGACGACGGCGTCATTCCGGGGCGACGCGAAGCATCGAACCCGGAATCTCCAGATTCTGGGTTCGATGCTTCGCGTCGCCCCGGAATGACGAGGCAGTTACCTCCGCTACACCGCCATCTTCCGATGCAGCACCGGCCCGCCGGTGGTGAGGCTTTCGGCCGCATCGATGATGGCGTTGGCGTCGATGCCATAGTGCCGATAAAGGTCCGCGATGCTGCCGGTCTGGCCGAACTGCTCGACACCGAGCGCCTCGGCGCGATGGCCACGGACGCTGCCGAGCCAGCCGAGCGCAGACGGATGGCCGTCAATCACGGTCACGATGCCGCAGTCGCGCGGCAGCGGCGCGAGCAGCTTTTCGATGTGGCTGAGATGCTGCACGCCGCGGCGGTCGCGCCGCAATTTCCGCGCGGCGGTCCACCCCGAATGCAGACGGTCGGCCGAAGTGATCGCGAGCAGGCCGACGTCACGGCGGCTCTCGCCGATGAAGCCGGTCGCCTCGATCGCTTCGGGCGCGACCGCGCCGGTATAGGCGATCACGACCTCGGCATTCGGGCCCGGCTTGCGCAGCCAATAGGCGCCGTCGGTGATGCCCTGTCGCAGCTCCGGTGTCATGATCCGCTGCGCCTGCTCGATGGCGCGTGTGGAGAGGCGCAAATAGACCGAACCGCCCTCGCCCGGTTCGCGCTGCATGTGCTCGAAGCCGAAAGCCATGATCACGGCGAGCTCGTCGACGAAGGCCGGCTCGAACGAGGCCAGGCCGTCCTGCGCCATGCCGATCAAGGGCGTTGCGATCGACTGATGCGCGCCGCCTTCGGGCGCGAGCGTGATGCCGGACGGCGTCGCCGCCACCATGAAGCGCGCGTCCTGGTAGCAGGCGTAGTTCAGCGCATCGAGGCCGCGCTCGATGAAGGGATCGTAGAGCGTGCCGACCGGCAAGAGCCGCTCGCCGTTAATCTGGTGCGACAGGCCGAGCGCCGAGAGCATGATGAACAGGTTCATCTCGGCGATGCCGAGCTCCAGATGCTGGCCCTTTGGCGAAGCGTCCCAATTGTAGGTCGAAGGAATTTTCTCGCTGCGGAACAAGTCCGCCTTCTCGGCCCGCGCGAACAGGCCGCGGCGGTTGACCCAGGGGCCAAGATTGGTGGAGACGGTGACGTCCGGCGAGGTCGTGACGATGCGCCTGGCGAGCTCGCTGTCGCTGCGCGCGATCTCGTTCAGCACGAGGCCAAAGCCCTGCTGGGTCGACATCTGCGGCGACGGCTTGAAGGCGAGCTGTTGCGGCACCTCGACGACGGGCGCCGTGAACCGGCGGCCATCCTGATTGAACGGCACCCGCGCGAGGAAGGCCTCGAGCTCGGCTGCATCCTGCGGCAGCCCTTCGAACTTGTCCCATTCGTGTCCGGGCCGGATGTTCTGGCTGTCGCGATATTTCTCCATCTGCGCAACCGTCATCAGGCCGGCGTGGTTGTCCTTGTGGCCCTGGAACGGCAAGCCGACGCCCTTGATCGTGTAGGCGATGAAGCAGACGGGGCGGTCGTGGTCGATGGAATCGAACGCCTCCAGCATGCTCGCCATGTCGTGGCCGCCAAGATTCGACATCAGCGCCAGCAGCTCCTCGTCGCTGCGCTTGTCGATCAGTTTTGTGATCGGGCCCTGGTCGCCGATCTCGTCATGCAGATGTTTTCGGAAGGCCGCGCCGCCCTGGAAGCACAGCGCCGCGTAGAGCGCATTCGGGCAATTGTCGATCCACGTCTTCAGCGCCTCGCCGCCGGGCTCGGCGAAGGCCTCGCGCATCAGGCGGCCGTATTTCACGATGACGACGTCCCAGCCGAAATTGCGGAACATGGTCTCGAACTTTTCCCAGAGACCTTCGCGCACGACGGCATCGAGCGACTGCCTGTTATAGTCGACCACCCACCAGGTGTTGCGCAGGCCGTGCTTCCAGCCCTCCGCGAGCGCCTCGAAGATGTTGCCTTCGTCCATCTCGGCGTCGCCGACGAGCGCGATCATCCGCCCCTCGCGGCGATCCTTCATCCAGCCATGCGCCTTGACGTAATCCTGCACCAGCGAAGAGAACAGCGTCTGCGCGACGCCGAGGCCGACCGAGCCGGTGGAGAAGTCGACGTCGTCGACGTCCTTAGTGCGCGAGGGATAGGACTGCGCGCCCTTGAAGCCGCGAAAATTCTCCAGCTTCTCGCGGCTCTGCCGGCCGAACAAATACTGGATGGCGTGGAACACCGGGCTCGCATGCGGCTTCACCGCGACGCGGTCCTCAGGGCGCAGCACGTGGAAGTACAGCGCCGACATGATGGTGGCTAGCGAGGCGGACGAGGCCTGGTGGCCGCCGACCTTGAGGCCATCCGCATTAGAGCGGATGTGGTTGGCGTGGTGGATGGTCCAGGACGACAGCCACAGCGCCTTGCGGCTGAGGGCGGTCAGGATGTCGAGACGGGCGCGGTCAACGGGCATGGCGATGCTCCGGGAAATATGCACCGATCATACGCCTGCGCGGTGCGTCAAACTTCTCAATTTTTCGCGCCATCCCCGCCGATATTGGGATACTTTACCAACGCAGCGGACAAAATGCAGGTTTCATCCCAATGCCCGAGCTCGACGCCATCGACCGCAAGATCCTCAGCCATCTTCAGAACGACAGCCGCCTGACCATGCAGGAGCTCGCCGACAAGGTCGGGCTCTCGGTCTCGCCCTGCCATCGCCGCGTCAAGCTCCTGGAGGAGCGCGGCGTCATCTCGCGCTATGTCGCGACCGTCGACCAGAAGGCGCTGGGACTGCATGTCAGCGTGTTCATCTCGATCAAGCTGGCACGGCAGAAGGAGGAGGATCTCAACCGCTTTGCCCGCGCCATCTCGAAATGGGACGAGGTGCTGGAATGCTATCTGATGACCGGGAACCGCGATTATCTGCTCCGCGTCGTCGCCGCCGACCTCGCCTCCTACGAGACGTTCCTGAAGACCAAGCTGACCCGGCTTGACGGCATTGCCTCGATCGAGTCCAGCTTTGCGCTCAGCCAGGTGAAATATTCGATCGCGCTGCCGGTGTGACCAAGCGTCCGCCGGATTGCATGTTGTCACATGGGCGCAACAAACCCCGCCGATGGTCGTTGTGCTGGTATCCGAGCCGAGAGAAGAACCCATGACCGCAGCCGATCGCAAATCCGAGATATCCAAGCGCGAGCGCATCATCCAGGAAATGGCCGACGATCTCGACGAGGAACTTGAGATGGAGCTGGATGATGCCCGTCTCGACGAGCTCCTCGACGAGACCGGAACGCTGAAACCGACGGTCGATCGCAGGCTCTATTTCCGGGAACTGCTTCGCCTCCAGGGCGAGTTGATCAAGCTCCAGGACTGGGTGCAGAGCGAGAGGAAGAAGGTCGTGGTGCTGTTCGAGGGCCGCGATGCCGCCGGCAAGGGCGGCGTGATCAAGCGCATCACGCAACGGCTCAATCCGCGTATCTGCCGCGTCGCGGCGCTCCCCGCGCCGAACGAGCGCGAGCGTACGCAATGGTATTTCCAGCGCTACGTCGCGCACCTGCCGGCCGGCGGCGAGATCGTGCTATTCGACCGAAGCTGGTACAACCGCGCCGGCGTCGAGCGCGTGATGGGCTTCTGCTCGGAGGCGGAGTACCAGGAGTTCTTCAAGACCGTGCCGGAATTCGAGCGCATGCTGATCCGATCCGGCATCATCCTCGTCAAGTACTGGTTTTCGATTACCGACGACGAGCAGCAATTCCGATTCACCATGCGCATCAAGGATCCCCTGAAGCAGTGGAAGCTGAGCCCGATGGACGTCGAGTCCCGCAGTCGCTGGGAGGCGTACACCAAGGCCAAAGAGACGATGCTGGAGCACACGCATCTGCCGGATAGCCCGTGGTGGATCGTCGATGCCGTGGACAAGAAGCGCGCCCGGCTCAACTGCATCGCACACCTATTGACTCAGATCCCGTACCAGGAGGTCGTGCGGGCTCCGGTGACGCTGCCGCCGCGCGTGCGACATCCCGACTATCAGCGAGGCCCGGTCCCGCCAGAGATGTACGTGCCGGCGAAATACTGACACTCCTACCGCCACGGCTGCACGATGATCTTGGTGTGGGCTTCGGGGTTGGCGAGATCGGCAAAGGCCTTGGCGACGCCGTCGAGGCCGACTTCGGCGGTTACCATCGCGGCCGCGTCCACCTGCCCTTCGGCGATCAGGCGCAGCGACGCAGCAAACTCCTCCGGGGTGTAGCCGAGCACGTATTGGACGTTGAGCTCCTTCATGATGCCGAGCATGGGCTCGCTTCTGTCGCTCTCCATGCAGACGCCGACCACGACGATGCGCGCATCGCGCGGGGCACCCTCGAACACCTGTTGCAACAGGCCGGGCACGCCGACGCATTCGAAGATGATCGCGGGCTTCAACGCGGGCAGCATGGCCTGGAACGGCGGCCGCGCCGCCTTCTCGGCCTCCGACATCTGCGCGTGCTCGGCCCAGGTCGCGTAAGGCTGCGACGTTCGGGGATCGACGACGATGTCGGCACCGAGTTTTGCGGCGAGCGCGCGCCGCGCCGGCGAATAGTCGGCCGCGACGATCGGATGCAGCCGTTTGAGCTTCAGCGCGGCGATCACCGCGAGTCCGACCGGGCCGCAGCCGATCACGAGCGGTACCTCGCCGCCACGGATATTGGCTTTGGCGACGGCATGAACGCCGACGGCGAGCGGCTCGGTCAGCGCGGCATGCTCCGGCGCGAGGCCGTTGGGTACTTCGAGCAGCAGCGCTTCGCTCAGCAGCATCGCCTCGGCATAGCCGCCGATATTGTCGTTGGAGTAGCCGATCCCTTCGATGCCCTGCGGCGTCACCAGCGCGGGAAGCGAGCAGACCTGGGTTCCCGGCTTCAGCTTGCGCGATGTGCCGGGGCCGTAATCGACGATCTCACAGCAGAATTCGTGGCCGAACACGACGTCGCGGCTGAGGTCCATCGGCTTGCGCCCGGTCTTCCGCGCCATCTCCACCATGCGATGGGCGTGCTGGCGCGCGTGCAGGTCGGAGCCGCAGATGCCGCAGGCGAGCGTCTTGACCAGAACCTGGCCGGGGCCCGGCGTCGGCTCGGCCATCCGACCTACGACAATCTCACCGTTCCTGAAAATCGCGGCGCGCATCCGGCTCCTCCCCTTTGGAGCGAGTGATAGCACGAAGCAGGACGTGCAAACTTGCGTCAGGGGTTCGGGGACCGCTCTTCCAGCACCAGCAGCTGGGCGCGGCGCACCCGCTCGCGATGGGCGATATAAAGACCGCTGGCGACGATGAAGGCGGCGCCGACGACCGTCCAGATATCCGGGACCTCGCCGAAGATGAAGAAGCCCAGAATGCTGACCCAGAGCAACTGCGTATAGGAGAACGGCGCCAGCACCGAGGCATCGCCGTAGCGATAGGCCAGCACGATGATCCACTGGCCCACGGTCGAGGCGACGCCGATCACGATGCCCAGCCCGATCGCGGTCCAGCTCGGCGTGACCCAGACGAACGGCACCATGACGCTGAGGATCGCAACGCCGGTCAGCGCGGAATAGGCCATGGTGGTGAGCACCGCTTCGCGACCGCTCATCATCCGCGTCAGGATCAGCGCGGCGGCCCAGCAGAACGCCGAGATGATCGGGAAGAATGCGGCGGCATGGAACGCGCTCGTGCCGGGCCTCAGGATGATCAGAACGCCCGTCAGGCCGATCGCGGTCGCGATCCAGCGGCGCATGCCGACCTTCTCGCTCAGGAAGATGATCGACAGCGCGGTGACGAATAGCGGCGAGACGAAGCCGGTGGCGGAGGCTTCGGCGATGGGCAGAAATGCAAGCCCGGTGATGAAAAACAGCGACGAGCCGAGCAGTGCGGCGCCGCGCATCAATTGCAGACCGAGCCGCTCGGTGCGCATCGCATGCAGTGGCGAGCCCGGCAGCATCACGGGCGTGAATAGCAGCGCGAACGTGACGAAGCGGATCCAGGTGATCTCGATCGAAGGCAGGCTGGTCGACAGATATTTCGCGGTGACGTCGGAGCAGCCGAGGAAGATCGTCGAGAGCAACACCAGCGCAATGCCCTTGAAGGGATGATCGACGCGCGCAGGCGCGCGGCGAGCCTGCTGCTTCTTCTCCGGAACGGGCATGGGAATACTGTCGAGCCTTGCGGCTGCGGCGGGCGGCGGTGTCACGGCTGGAACCCGGGCAAAATGCGAATCGAGAACAGCCGTAAAAAACGACATCTGCTCCGCATTCACAACTTCCGAAAACAGGATGCCGATATGCGCGAGCCGCCGCGCGCGTCAATGCTCCGTTAATCTTGCCCGTTGTGCACTACAGCATGGGCAGGCCGCGCGGCTTCGGCCCGCGCGGAAACACCGCGTCGAGCGCCGCAATCTCGTCCTTCGTCAGCACGAGGTCGCCTGCTGCCGCATTCTCGCCGGCATGTTCCGCAGACGAGGCCTTCGGAATGGCGAACACCGTAGTCGCACGGGTGAGAAAGCTCAGCGCAACCTGACGCGGCGTCGCACGTCGCGCCTCCGCGATGCGCGCCAGCACGGCGCCGCCCTTGCTGCTGCCTGCGGGGAAATCGTCGTGGCCGAAAGGGGAGTAGGCAACGACGGCAACATTATGCCGTTCACACCACGGGATCACCGCATGCTCGATCGCGCGTTCTTTCAGGTGGTAGAGCACCTGGTTGCAGGCGATCCGCCCCTCGCCGGAGACGTCGAGAATCTCATCGAGATCGTCGGCATCGAAATTGGAGACGCCCCAGGACTTGATCTTGCCTGATTGCACCAGCTCCTCGAACGCAGCGACGGTGTCCTCCAGCGGATAGGAGCCGCGCCAGTGCAACAGATAACAGTCGAGCCGGTCGGTCTTCAGCCGCTTCAGCGAGCGCTCGCAGGCGGTGATGGTGCCGCGGCGCGAGGCGTTGCTGGGCAGCACTTTCGAAACGAGGAACACTTCATCGCGCCGGCCTGCGATCGCATCCGCAATGACGAGCTCGGCATCGCCGTACATCTCGGCGGTGTCGATGTGGGTCATGCCAAGATCGAGCCCGCGCTGCAGCGCCGCGATCGCGCGCTTGCGGTCGCCGTGGTCGAGATACCAGGTGCCCTGCCCGATGACGGAGACGCTGGCGCCGATCTCGCCGAAGGGTTTCTTGTTCATGGTCGCTCCGATCTCCGCTGTTATTTTTCCCTCTCCCCGTTCTTACGGGGAGAGGGTCGGGGTGAGGGGCTGCTTCCGCAAACTCGATAGCAAAGAGACTCGCGGAGGCCCCCTCACCCGCCGCGCTTTGCGCGTCGGCCTCTCCCCGCAAGCGGGGAGAGGCGAAACGTCAGCGCTACAATCCGCCGATTTCGGCCACCAGCACGCTGCCGGACGACGACTCCGTGATATAGAGCCGATCCTTGTTTTCGCCACCGATCGCGACATTGGTGCAGTTCGGTCCCGCGCACGATTTGATGCGCGCGATCAGTTCCCCGTTCGGCGCGAACACGAAGACGTGGCCGAGCGAGGGGTGGCCGACGAACAGGCGGCCCTTGGCATCCATGGTCAAGCCGTCGGGGCCGCTGGTGCCGAACAGCGAGCAGAAGCGGCCGACCTTGGACACGCTGCCGTCCTTCATGAACGGCAGCCGCCACACCGCGTTGTCGCGCGTCATCGCGACGAACAGCACGGTTTCGGCTGGGTCGAGCACCAGGCCGTTCGGACTGATGCCGGTGTCGAGCAGGCAGTCGAGCCGGCCGTTCGATCCCAGCCGATAGACCCGGCCACTTGGATCGTGCAGGCCGGTCTGGCCCTGATCGGTGAAATAGATATCGCCGTTTGAGGCGAGATGCAGATCGTTGCAGCCGCGGAACGATTCCGAATTGCGCCCGGTCACGACCGGCTTGACGCGGCCGGCTTCGGCATCGAGCTCCATGATGCCATGCCTGTAGTCGGCGACCAGAATGCGTCCGTCGGATGCGATCTTCAGCCCGTTCGGCCAGCCCTCATATTCGATCACGAGCGACCATTCGCCATGGGGCGCGATGCGAAAGATGCGGCCGAACGGAATGTCGACGATATAGAGATTACCGTCCTTGTCGAATGACGGCCCCTCGATGAAGCTCTCGGTCGGTATGTTCGGCCGATTGGCGTCGGCCCAATCGGTTCGCACGCCCTTGCGGCGAAACTTTTCGGGCATGGCGGTGAACAGCCTGGTCTCGATCAGGCGCGGCGGCGTTTCCAGGTACATCATGGTTGTTGTGGATGTTGAAAGGAGCGCGGCACCATACGGCACATTAGCCGGCGCGTCGATTGGGGTGGTCCACATTGCAATGGTGCGGGCGCTGCGTAGGGTGGGTTAGCCCCGGGGCTGCGCGAAGCGCAGTCCCTTGGCGTAACCCCTCTCTTTCGCTTCCGCATTGACGAAGAGTGGTGGGTTACGCTGCGCTAACCCACCCTACGAGACCTATCCCGCCGCGCTCGCGACCTTCGCCTGCTGTGCAGGCACTTCCGTCATCGCAATCAGGCGTTTCAGCTCGGGGATGCAGGAGCCGCAATTGGTGCCGGCCTTGAGCTTGGCGCCGATGTCGGCGGCGGTGCGCGCGCCGCTGGCGATGCTGTCGCAGATGGTGCCGCGGCCGACGCCGAAGCAGGCGCAGACGATGGGGCCGGTCGAGGCCGCGCCTTCGCTTGACCTGCCCGACAGCAGCATGCGGCGCTGCTCGTCGCTGACCTGATCGGCCGCGAACAGACTCTTCACCACCTCCCAGTCGCCGGCATCGTGCGCGGGGCCGACGAACAGGCAGGTCTCGATTCGATTCCCGACAAACGAAGCCGCGCGAAAAACCCCGCCGCCGAAATCGCGATATTCGGCAACGTCCTCGCCGGCGACGCTCTCGAGCCAGGCGGGCCAGCGGGCGAGATCCGCGTTGTCGGCGAAAAGATAGCCGAAGCCGCCGCTGACGGTCACGCGCGTCCACAACAGGTTCTGCGGCAGATCGAGCGGCTTGCGCGACAATGCAAAGCCGCGGAAGACAAATTCGTAAGGCGCGATCGCGGCCGGCGTCGCCTTGGCTTCCGGCTGCCCCGAGAACGGATCGGTGAACGGTGCGACCATCGCCCCGATGCGGCCGTGCGAGGCGTTCATCGCGCTCCAGTGGATCGGCACGAACAGGGTGCCGCGCTGCTGCCACTCGCTGACGACGACTTTCAGGATGCACTGGCCGTAATCGGTGGTGATGCGGGCATAGCCGTCATGGACGATGCCGTATTTGCCGGCGTCGTCGGGATGGATCTCGACGAAAGGCTCAGGCAGATGCGCGCCCAGGCGCTGGCTCAGGCCGGTGCGCGTCATGGTGTGCCACTGGTCGCGGATGCGCCCGGTGTTGAGCCTTAAGGGGCGCGACGGACCGGTCTCGCCGCGCAGCGCCGGCACCTCCGGCGCAACGAAGCGGCCCTTGCCGTCATTGGTGAAGAAGCCGCCAGCAGCGAAGAAGCGCTCGCCGGGCGTCCCGCCTTCGCGCGCCGGCCATTGCACCGGCTTCAAACCATCGAAGGCTTCGTCCGACAGCGAGGTCAGCGCGCCGATGTCGAAATCGCGGCTGCCATTGTTCTCGAATGCCGAGAGCGCGGCATGCTCGCGGAAGATATCGGCGGCCGATTTGTAGTTGAAGCTGTCGCCGAAGCCGAGGCGCTTTGCGGTCTCACTCAGGATCCACCAGTCGGGACGCGCTTCCCCCGGCGCCGGCAGGAACGCGCGCTGGCGCGAGATGCGCCGCTCCGAATTGGTCACCGTGCCTGACTTCTCGCCCCAGGCCAGCGCCGGCAGGAGCACGTGCGGGCCGGCCGCGACGGTGTCGTTGGAGAGCACGTTCTCGGACACCACGAACAGCTCGAGCTTCTTCAGGGCATCGCGCACCATGTCGGCATCGGGCAGCGACACCGCGGGATTGGTGCCCATCACCCAGAGCGCCTTGACCTCGCCGCGGTTGATCGCCTCGAACAGTTGCACCGCCTTCAGGCCTTCATGGGTGGCGATGCGCGGCGCCTTCCAGAACCGCCTGACGCGGTCGATATCAGGCGGCGTGAAGCCCATATGGGCGGCGAGCATGTTGGCGAGGCCGCCGACCTCGCGGCCGCCCATCGCGTTGGGCTGGCCGGTCAGCGAGAACGGCGAGGCGCCCGGCTTGCCAATGCGCCCCGTGGCGAGATGGCAGTTCAGGATGGCGTTGACCTTGTCGGTGCCCTGCGCCGACTGGTTGACCCCTTGCGAATACAGCGTGACGACCTTCTCGGTGTCGCGGAACATCCTGAAGAAGGCGGCGACGTCCTGCTCGGAGAGGCCCGTGGCGAGCGCGGTCGCAGTGACGCTGCCGGCAATGTTGCGCGCGCGCGCCAGCGCATCATCGAAGCCAGACGTGTTCTGCGCGATGTAATCCTGGTCCAGCACGCCATTGTCGGCGAGATGCACGAACAGGCCTGAGAACAGCGCGGTGTCGGTGCCGGGCTTGAGGCCGAGGAACAGGTCGACATCGCTGGCGGTATCGGTGCGGCGCGGATCGATCACGATCATGCGGGCGCCGCGCTCCTGCCTGTTCTTCAGCATGCGCTGGAACAGCACCGGATGACACCAGGCCGCGTTCGAGCCGACGAAGACGAGCAGATCGGCCTGGTCGAGATCCTCATAGCAGCCAGGCACCGTGTCGGCGCCGAAAGCGCGGCGATGGCCCGCAACCGAGGACGACATGCAGAGCCGGGAATTGGTGTCGACATTGGCGGTGCCGACAAACCCCTTCATCAGCTTGTTGGCGACGTAATAGTCTTCGGTGAGGAGCTGGCCGGAGAGATAGAACGCGACCGCGTTGGCGCCATCGCGCGCCACGATGTGCTGCATGCGGTGGGCGACGTGGTCCAGCGCATCGCTCCAGGCGACCCGCTCGAGCACGCCCTTGCAGCGGATCATCGGATAGAGCAGCCGCCCTTCCAGGCCGACGGTCTCGCCGAGCGCGGAGCCCTTCGAGCACAGCCGGCCGAAATTGGCGGGATGATCGGGGTCGCCCGCGATCGCCGCGCTGCCCTTGCCGTCGGGCGTCGCCAGGACGCCGCAGCCGACGCCGCAATAGGGGCAGGTGGTCTTGGTGGTGCGGAGATTTGGATCGATCGCCGTCATATCACGCCGCTTTCGAAGGCTGCGCCAGCGCGCGGCCGAACATCATGTCGGTGCGGATCGAAGCGACCTTGTCGCGATTGCGGATCAGCTCGAGGTACCAGAGCGCATCGATCGTATCGCCGATCAGCACCGCCCCGGTGAGCCGACCGTCGGCGATGACGAGCTTCTTGTAAGTGCCGCGCCTGCGATCCGACAGCACGAGGCTCTCGCTGCCCTCCCCGCCCATGAAGTCGCCAGCGGAGAACACGCTGACGCCGGAGACCTTCAGATTGGTCGAGACCACGCTGCCCTGATAGGCGGCGGGCCGGCCGGCCAGATGCCGCGCCAGCACGCGCGCCTGCTCGTAGGCGGGCTCGACCAAGCCATAGCAGGTGCCGCGATGCTCGGCGCATTCGCCAAGCGCAAAGATATCGGACGCGGAGGTCTGCATCACGTCGTTGACGACGACGCCGCGGTTGACCGCGATCCCCGCCTCCTTCGCCAGCGCGACGTTCGGCTTGATGCCGGCGGCGAAGATCACCGCATCGGCCTCGATGCGGCTGCCATCGGCCAGCTCGACGGCCTGGACGTGGCCCTCGCCGTGGATGCGGGCCGTCGCGGCATTGAGCATGACGCGGATACCCTTGCGCTCGACCAGCGTCTTGAGCAGGTCGGCCGCGGGCGCGTCGAGCTGACGCTCCATCAGCCGATCCATCAGATGCAGCAGCGTCACGGGCGCGCCGGCCTTGGCGAGACCGTAGGCCGCTTCCAGCCCGAGCAGGCCGCCGCCGACCACGACGACGCGCTTCCTAGCCGCGGCCAGTGTCAATAGCAGGTCGACGTCGCGGGTGTCGCGAAACGTGTGCACGCCGGCAAGATCGGCGCCTGGCACGTTGAGCCGCAGCGGCGTCGATCCCGTGGCGAGCACGAGCTTGGAATATTCCATGCTCTCCTCGCCCGCGATCTTGAGCTCACGGCGGCCGACATCGATCTCGCTGACGCGATAGCCGTAGCGCACCGTGACGCCGCGGTCTCGCCACCAACCGGCCGGCCGCAGCTCGATCTCGTGCGAGCCGGTCTCGCCCGCCAGCACGGAGGAGAGGAGCACGCGATTGTAAGCGAGCCGCGGCTCTTCGCCGATCACGGCGACCGCATAGCGGCCGAGCGCGGTCTTGGCGAGCTCGTCGACCAGACGCGCGGCCGCCATACCGTTGCCGACGATAACCAGCGGTTCACTCACAACGCATCTCCTACTCGGCGGCCTGCGCTTGCGCGCCGTAGGCCTCGGACATCATGTAGCCGGACAGCACGCCATAGGCGTCGGTCCAGGCTGCGGCGAGTTCAGGCGTCCAGGCTTCGCCAAGGCCCTTCTCGAGGGTCCACAGCAAGGTGGCGCCGACCACGGGGTAGTGCTCGGCCTTGGCGCCATAATCGACGTGACGCTTGGCGAGCGCGGAGGCCGCGGGAAGAATCGATTCCAGGTTCGACAAGCCGCCGACTACGGCGGCGAGCATGCCCATCAGCTTCTTGCGCTGCTCGGTCATGTCCTCGGGAAACATCGCGCGCACGGACGGCGCCACCTCGAACAGTCGGTCGTAGAACAGCACCGCGGCGGCTTCCGAAATCGGGGCGACCTTGGCGAAGCTCTGCTGAATGAGAGTAATCTGCTCGGGCGTCATAATGTTCTCCTGTCTGTTTCGGTCTGCCTTCGTCCGCGCCATTGCGGACAAAGTTCATGGATCAAACGTCATCAGAGAGACTTCTCCCCGCGTACGGGGAGAAGCGACATTCGCGCCAGTTTGTCGTGCTCACACACGCGCCTCGGCGAGGCTTGGCGCGCCTTCGCCCTGCGGGCTGCGACGCAGGTAGAACCACCAGGTCAGAGCGAGGCAGGAGGCGTAGAAGGCGAGATAGACCACGAGCGCGAGCTGCGGCCCGCCGGTCATGGCGATCGACTTGCCGAAGCCGCTCGGGATCAGATAGCCGCCGACGGCACCGACCGCGCCGATGAAGCCGACCGCCGCGCCGCTCTCGATGCTCGCGGTCTTCAGGGCAGCGCTGCGTGCCGCATCGCCCTTGCCGCGCACCTTGAACAGGTTCTCCTCGCGGAAGATCGAGGGGATCATGCGGTAGGTCGAGCCGTTGCCGATGCCCGTCGTCACGAACAGGATCAGGAACATCGACAGGAAGCCGATGAAATCCTTGTGTCCGACGAAATAGAGCGCGCCGACCGTGGCGCCCGCCATCACGATGAAATTCCAGAACGTGATGATGGAGCCGCCGACCCGGTCTGCGAGCCAGCCGCCGAGCGGACGCGACAGCGAGCCGACCAGCGGGCCGAGGAAGGCGATCGAGATCGTCACGGTGGGGAACTGCGTCTTGAGCAGCAGCGGAAACGCCGCCGAATAGCCGATGAAGGACCCGAACGTGCCGATATAAAGATACGCCATGATCCAGGTGTGCTTGCGCTTGACGATCGCGAGCTGGTTCTTCACCGACGATTTCGCCGTAGTGAGGTTGTTCATGAAGAACACCGCGCCGAACACCGCGATGCCGATCGGCAGCACCCACATCAGGCCGGCATTCTGCAGGAAGATGCCGTCGACGGGCGTCGCCTGATACAGGTTGAAGACGGCGAGCGTCATCAGGATCGGGGTCAGGAGCTGCACGCTGGAGACACCGATATTGCCGCCGGCCGCGTTGAGGCCGAGCGCCCATCCCTTCATCCGGTCGGGAAAGAAGAAGGAGATGTTGGTCATGCTGGAGGCGAAATTGCCGCCGCCGAGACCCGCGGTCGAGGCGACCAGCAGCATGAGCCAGAACGGCGTGTCGGGCTGGCTGACGAAATAGGCGAGCGACAAGGTCGGGATGAACAGGATCGCCGCGCTGAAGATGGTCCAGTTGCGGCCGCCGAACGTCGTCACCGCGAAAGTGTAGGGAAAGCGCATGAAGGCGCCGATCAGGCCCGGCACGGCGACGAGCTGGAACAGCTGGTCGGTGGTGTAGTGGAAGCCGGCCTGCGGCAGCTTGGTGGTGACGATGCTCCAGATCAGCCAGACCGAGAAGCCGATATGTTCGGCGACGATGGACCAGATCAGATTGCGCCGCGCGATCGACTTGCCGGTATTGTTCCAGAACGCCTCATCCTCGGGGCGCCAGTCTGAAATCCAGCTGGAGTTCAGGGTCGGATTCTTCGTCATTGCGTATCCCTTCCAGGCTCACCGCTGCGTCGTTGCAGGCTCTGCCTCCGGTCACGGAGGCGCGCTCCGAGGCTTCACCCCGGTGGCGAGATCACGATGCTGATTGATGATGTTGAGGGACGTCGTCGTTGGCGTCGCGCAAAGACGTTTCAATTTCCGTGCCAGTTGCGCGCACGCAGGAAACACAGGGATTTCAGGATGTTATTCGTATTGCCCGAATCGTTTGCAGGGCTTTTCCGCACGCAAAATTTGCGTTTCGCTCAATCCCTGTGCGACGCACAAGGATTGAGCTTGATGTCGATTAATTAAGCGCGGGCGTATCCCGCGTGAACGCGTGACTTACGCGGCTTCGACGAAGCGATGACGCTCGTAGAGGAATTCGAGCACGCGCTGGCGGCACTTCAGATAAGTGGCGTTGGTCGCGAGGTCGAGCCGCTTGCGCGGCCGCGCCAGCGGCACCTCCAGCACCTCACCGATGCGCGCGCTCGGCCCGTTGGTCATCATCACGATGCGGTCGGACAACAGCACGGCCTCGTCGACGTCGTGGGTGATCATCAGGATGGTGTTGCCGAGCTTCTGATGCAGCGCCATCACCGAGTCCTGCAAGTGGGCGCGGGTCAGCGCGTCGAGCGCGCCGAACGGCTCGTCGAGCAGCAGCACCTTCGGCTCCATGGCCAGCGCCCGCGCGATGCCGACGCGCTGCTTCATGCCGCCGGAGATCTCCGATGGACGCTTGTCCCTGGCATGGGCCATCTGCACGAGGTTGAGATTGTGCATCACCCAGGCGTCGCGCTCGGCACGGGACTTGGTCTTGGCGAAGACCTTGTCGACGCCAAGCCTGACGTTTTCGTAGACGGTCAGCCACGGCAGCAGGCTGTGGTTCTGGAACACCACGGCACGATCGGGCCCTGGCGAGTTCACCTCGCGGTTTTCCAGCAGCACGCCCCCCATCGTGGCGCCGGTCAGCCCTGCGATGATGTTGAGCAGGGTCGACTTGCCGCAGCCGGAATGGCCGATGATCGAGACGTATTCGCCTTTCTCGATCGTCAGATTGATGTCCTTGAGCACCTCCGTGGTGGCGGTGCCGCGGGTGAAGACCTTGTCGATGTGGTCGAGTTTCAGGTAGGCGGTCATGTCCCCTCTCCTCAGTTCTGCGCGGTGCCGCGGGTGACGACCTTGCCGAGCCCCGCGATCAGGCGGTCAAGCACGAAGCCGATGATGCCGACATAGAACAGCGCCAGGATGATCTCGCTGATATGCGAGGAGTTCCAGGCGTCCCAGATGAAGAAGCCGATGCCGACGCCGCCGATCAGCATTTCGGCGGCGACGATCGCGAGCCACGACAGGCCGATGCCGATGCGCAGGCCCGTGAAGATGTAGGGCGCCGCCGCCGGGATCATGATCTTGGCGAAGAATTCCAGCGGATTGAGCTGCACCACCGCGGCGACGTTGCGATAGTCCTGCGGGATGTTGCGGATGCCGACCGCGGTGTTGATGATGATCGGCCAGATCGAGGTGATGAAGATGACGAAGATCGCGCTAGGCTGGCCGTCGCGGAAGGCCGCGAGCGAGAGCGGCAGCCAAGCCAGCGGCGGAATCGTGCGCAGCACCTGGAACAGCGGATCGAGCCCGCGCATCGCCCAGACCGACTGCCCGACCAGCACGCCGAGCGCGATGCCGGCGATGGCCGAGAGCGAATAGCCGAAGGCGACGCGCTGGAGACTGGCGGACAGATGCCAGAACAGGCCCTTGTCGATGCCGCCACGGTCGAAGAACGGATCGAAGATCAGCTCCTTGGTATCCGCAAACACTTTTGAGGGCGGCGGCAGCGCCGAGCCGGCTCTGCGGCAGACCAGCTCCCACACCAGCGTCAGCAGAGCGATCACGACCAGCGGCGGGATCACGCGCACGGCGGTCTCGCGTGCCATGCGTGCGTAAGCCTCAGTACGCGGGGGACGCTTCGGCGTCAGCGTGACGACCGGCGCAATCGTTGCGGCAGGCGTCGCGGTCTCAACCTCGATCTTCGTGGCAGTCATGTTCATCGCTATCTCTCTCCGGCGTGGCAGGGACGATGCGGCCGCCCCTAAAGGCGGCCGCAGGGCTCCATCAGACTTCGACGCGCTTGATCGCGAGCGACTTCAGATAGGCGGCCGGATTTTCGGGGTCGAACACCTTGCCGTCGAAGAAGGTCTCCTTTCCGCGCGAGGTGGTGGCCGGAATGTGGGCGGCCGCGACGCCGAGGGTCTTGGCCGCATCGCGCCACATGTCCTCGCGGTTGACCTTGGCAATCAGCGCCTTGGTATCGAAGTTCGGCTCATACTTGCCCCAGCGGATGTCCTCGGTGAGGAACCAGAGATCGTGGCTCTGGAACGGATAGGAGGCATGATCGCGCCAGTACTTCATGACGTGCGGCGAGTTCTCGACCACCTTGCCGGGGATGCCATAGTCGAACTTGCCGGCGGTGCGATCGTAGACGTCCTCGACCGGGCAGTTGATCCACTGCCGCTTGGCCATGATGGCGGCCAGCTCCTGCTTGTTTTCCGCCTTGTCGGCCCATTGCTGGGCTTCCAGCACGGCCATCAGGATCGCCTTGCTGGCCTTCGGGTATTTGTCGACGAAGGCCGCGCGCATGCCGAAGGACTTCTCCGGATGCTTATTCCAGATCTCGCCGGTGTTGACGGCGGTGTAGCCGATGCCTTGGTGGATGAGCTGGAGATTCCAGGGCTCGCCGACGCAGAAGCAGTCCATGGTGCCGACCTTCATATTCGCCACCATCTGCGGCGGCGGCACCACGATGGTCTCGATGTCCTTGTCGGGATCGATGCCGCCGGCGGCGAGCCAGTAGCGGATCCACAGATCGTGGGTACCGCCGGGGAAGGTCATCGCAGCCTTCACGGCCTTGCCGGACGCCTTCTTCTTCTCAAGCGCCGCCTTGAACGGCGCCGCATCGGTGCCGAGCTTGAGGTCGGCATATTCCTTGGCGACCGAGATGCACTGCGCATCGAGATTGAGTCGCGCCAGGATGTACATCGGCGTCGGCTGGTTGTTCTGCGTCACCTTGCCGGCCGAGATCAGGTACGGCATCGGGGTGAGGATGTGCGCGCCGTCGATGCCGTTGCCTTCGGAGCCGAGCACGAGGTTGTCGCGCGTGGTGCCCCAGGACGCCTGCTTCTGCACGTCGGTGTCAGGCACGCCGTGCTTGGCGAACAGGCCCTTGTCCTTGGCGACGAACAGCGGGCCGGCATCGGAGAGCGCAATGAAACCGAGCTTGGCTCCCTTGACCTCGGGGCCTGCGTCCTGCGCGAAGGCGCCGGCGGGGAAATTCAGCTTGGCGGCGGCGAGCAGTGCGGCGGTCGAGCCGGTGGCTTTCAACAATTGACGGCGGCTGAGGCCAGTCTCGGAGGGCCGGCGAATGCGCTTGGTCATAGGTCGTGTCGTCCTTTTGCGTCGTTGCGGAATGATTGCGTCAGTGCGCACGAGCAGCCCGTCCGTCCGTGACGCCAGAAAAAGGCGCATGCGAACGCGCGACGGGGAGACCCCGTTTGGGTGCGTCAGCAATTCGGATGAGAAGTCTCGCGGGACGGCTTCAATGGCGTCGGCTTGGAACTATTCAAGCTTCATGCCAAGCCCGCCACCGCCAAAAATGATGGATAATCAGATGCTTGGTAATTCCGCGCCTGACTAACGCAGCCCTGTTCCGCACGCGAAATTTGCGGTCTGCTCAATCCTTGTGCGCCGCACAAACGTTGTGCAGTCGCTCAAGCAAGAGGCGGCGCAGTTCTGCCAATCATCCCCCTGCAGCTGACATCTAGCTGAATTTGCTACCTTTTTCGATCGACGCGCCACGGCACACAAATTGCTTCTAAGGTTGCGTCAACGACGACTGCGGCTTGGCCGCATTGATGCAGCCTCTGGCGGCTGCATCCCGGAAGCTCACCTGCTTCGCGGTCTCCGGCTTCAGAGTCCTCGTGACGCGATTCCCAAGGCTTCCAAACTTTCCATAGCCCTCGTGCGCGGCAGGCTGCCCGCACGGCCGATGACGTTCAGCCGCGCCCTCGTCGGGGGCGTGTCGATCTCACTTACGAAGCAAAGGAACCATTGATGTCGTATCTCGCGCCTTCGGAATTCGTCACCAAGATGGTGGATGCGGGCGAGTCCAAGATCTTCATGTCCACCCGGGATACCATTATCCGCGCCTACATGGCCGGCGCGATCCTGGCCCTCGCAGCCTGGTTTGCCGTCACGATCACCGTGAACACCGGCCAGCCGCTGGTCGGCGCGCTCTTGTTCCCGGTCGGCTTCGTCATGCTCTATCTCCTGGGCTTCGACCTCCTGACCGGCGTGTTCGTGCTCTCGCCGCTCGCGCTGATCGACAAGCGCCCGGGCGTTACGCTCAACGGCGTGCTGCGCAATTGGGGTCTCGTCTTCGTCGGCAATTTCGCCGGCGCCTTCACCGTCGCCTTCATGATGGCCTTCGTCACGACCTTCGGCTTCACGCAGGCACCCGACAAGGTCGGCGCCGCCATCGGCAATATTGGCGAGGGCCGAACCCTTGGCTATGCCGCGCACGGTGCGGCCGGCATGGCGACGCTGTTCCTGCGCGGCATGCTCTGCAACTGGATGGTCTCGACCGGCGTCGTCGGCGCCATGATCTCGACTTCCGTCCCCGGCAAGGTCATCGCGATGTGGATGCCGATCCTGGTGTTCTTCTACATGGTGTTCGAGCATTCCGTCGTGAACATGTTCCTGTTCCCGTCGGGCCTGCTGCTCGGCGCGAAGTTCTCGATCATGGATTATCTGATCTGGAACGAGATCCCGACCGTGCTCGGCAACCTCGTCGGCGGCCTCGCCTTCACCGGCATGACCCTCTATGCCACCCACGTCATGACCCTGCCGAAGCGACAGGCGGAGAAGCCCGCGAAGCCCCGCGTCGCGGCCTGATCGAATAGGTATCGACAGGGGAGCCTCGCCCAAGCACGGTGAGGCTCCCCTCTCCCGGTGATGACGATGCCCCGCGGACTCCAGATCTCGGTCGGCCAGCATTCCGACAAGGGTCGCAAGCCCATCAACCAGGACTTTCACGGCGTCCTGATTCCGGAAGAGCCGCTGCTCAGCCTGAAGGGCATCGCGGCCGTTCTCGCCGACGGAATTTCCTCGAGCACGGTAAGCCAGATCGCCAGCGAGTCGGCGGTCAAGAGCTTCCTGATGGACTATTACTGCACGTCGGAGTCGTGGACGGTGAAGACCTCCGCCCGCCGTGTGCTGGAGGCGACCAATTCCTGGCTGCATGCGCAGACGCGCAAGAGCCAATATGCCTATGACCGCGACAAGGGCTATGTCTGCACGCTCAGCGCCATGGTCATCAAGGCAACCACCGCGCACATCTTCCATGTCGGCGATTGCCGCGTCTATCGCGTCGCCGGCAAGGCGCTGGAGCAACTGACCGACGATCACCGCATCATCGTCTCGTCCGAGCAGACCTATCTCGGCCGCGCGCTCGGCATCAATCCGCAGCTCGAGATCGACTATCAGGCGATCGAAATCGAGGCCGGCGACACCTTCCTGCTGGCAACCGACGGTGCGTACGAGTTCGTCGATGCGCGTTTCGTCACGAGTGCAATCGACGAGCACGCAGCCGAGCTGGACGGGGCGGCGAAGGCGATCGTGGAGGAAGCCTATCGGCGCGGCAGCGACGACAACATCACCGTGCAGATCCTGCGGATCGATGCGGTGCCGCAGCGCGATCCGGCCGGCATCTTCAATCAGAGCTCGGAATTGCCGCTGCCGACGCTGCCGGAGCCGCGGGCGATCTTCGACGGCTACCGGATCGTCCGCGAGATCCACGGCAGCAGCCGCAGCCATATCTACCTCGCCGTCGACACCGAGACCGAGCAGCCGGTCGCGCTCAAGCTGCCGTCGGTCGACCTACGCGACAACGCCGCCTATCTCAAGCGCTTCTTGATGGAAGAATGGATCGCACGCCGGATCGACAGCCCGCATGTGCTCAAGCCGCTGTCGCAGTCGCGGCGACGCGGCTATCTCTACGTCGCGACCGAGTTCGTCGAGGGGCAGACCTTGAAGCAGTGGATGACCGACAATCCGCGGCCCGATCTCGAAACCGTGCGCGGCCTCATCGAGCAGATCGCCGCAGGCCTGCGCGCCTTCCATCGCATGGAGATGCTGCATCAAGACCTCAGGCCCGACAACATCCTGATCGACAAGACCGGCACCGCCAAGATCATCGACTTCGGATCGGTCAGGGTCGCCGGCGTGGCCGAGGCGGCGCCGCCAGGGGAGGCCGACGAAATCCTGGGCACCGTCCAGTACACGGCGCCGGAATATTTCCTGGGGCAAGGCGGCTCGCCGCGCTCCGACATGTTTTCTCTGGCCGTGATCTGCTACCAGATGCTGACGGGAAAGCTGCCCTACGGCACCCAAATCGCCAAAATCCGGCGCAAGGCGGATGTGCGAAAGCTTAAATATCGCGCCGCCGACGATGACCGCAACGTTCCCGCCTGGGTCGACGGCGCGCTCCGGCGCGCGCTCCATCCCGATCCCTACAAGCGGCACGAGGATCTCTCGGAATTCATCTTCGAGCTTCGCACGCCCAACCCGGCCTATCTCGACACGCGCATCACACCGCTCCTGGAGCGCAGCCCGCTGATGTTCTGGAAGCTGACAACGGCGGCGCTCGCCTGCGCCGTCGTCGTGCTGCTGGCCTTGCTGCATGCGCGCTGATCGAGATTGCCGCTCGCCACATGATTAATAGCGAGCGGCGCAGCCAGCCCGCCTGCGCTTCTGCTCTGGCAAGCCTCAAACGGGGGCCGCGATCTCGGCGACGAAGTCGCGATAGGAGCGCAAGGGACGACCCAGCATGCCGGTCAGACGCTCGACGTCGCCGGGCTCAGGGATCATTCCCTCGGTGAGGAAACGCTCGCCCATCACCCGCATGTCGAAAGCCATCCAGGGCGGCATGAACTGCCTGAGGTTCTTCTCGAACCCCGCGGTGTCGTCTCCGCCGTAGGCGATCGCGCGGCCGAGCACCTCCGACCAGATCGCGGCGGCCTTCGCGCCAGTGAGTGTCTCAGGGCCAACAAGATTGATGCGTTCGAGCGGAAGCGGCGCTGCGGATGTCTCGCGGCGGATCAGTTCGATCGCAGCGATCTCGCCGATGTCGCGCGCGTCGATCATCGCAAGCCCCTTGCTGCCGATCGGCATCGGGTAGACGCCATATCCGGTCACGGCATCCTTGATCATGAGCTCGTTGTTCATGAAATAGGCGGGCCGCAGGATGGTCGCCTTGAAGCCCATCTGCTCGATCATGCGCTCGACCCCGAACTTGCCGGCGAAGTGCGGCACATTCACGTAGAGGTCGCTGTGAATGACCGACAGATAGACGAACCGCTCGATGCCGGCCTCGCGGGCAAGGTTGAGCGCAGTCAGCGCCTGAGTGAATTCGTCCGGCACCACGGCGTTGAGCAGGAACAGCGTCGAGACGCCCGAAAACGCAGCGCGCACGGAATCGACGTCCAGCAAGTCGCCCTGGGCGACGGCGACACCTGCCGGAAGGTTGGCCTTCTCGGGATTTCGGACGAGTGCGCGCACATCGGCGCCGCGCTTGACGAGTTGCTCGACGACGTTGCGGCCGATGGTGCCGGTGGCGCCGGTAACGAGGATGGTCATGGGATCACTCCGGTTGGGTATTGGAAGACACCCGGAAACTAATGATCCACATGCGAGCCGATAGGCGTTATATTTGGACAGACCGTCTCATTGGTGGAACAGATGGATTTGCTTGCGCTCGCCGATTTCAATCTCGTCGCCCGTCACGGAGGGTTCGGAAAGGCCGCGCGAGCAGCGGGGCGTCCGAAAGCGACCTTGTCTCGACGTGTGTCCGAACTGGAGAGCAGTCTTGATCTGCGTCTGTTCGAGCGCGGCGGGCGCACGCTCAAGCTCACCCAGGAAGGGCGCGCGCTCTATGAGCGGACGGGCGCACTCCTCACCGAGCTCGACGAGACCGCGGCCGCGATCGCCTCGGGCGGGGACAAGCCAAAGGGCAGGTTGCGGATCAGCGCACCCCTGCTCTTCTCGCAAACCGCGATGGGCCGTCTCGCGGCCGGCTTCGCCCTTCGGCATCCGCAAGTCCGGCTCGAAGTCACGACCGATGACCGCTACGTCGACATGATCGAGGAAGGCTTTGATCTCGTGATCCGGGTCAATCCCGATCCGGATGAAAGCCTGGTCGGCCGCATCTTTTTGCGCGACCGAATGCTGGTCGTCGCCAGCCCCGCTCTGAAGCACCCGAGAGGAAACCTCGCCGTTCCGGCCATCTTGCGCGGCGATGACAAAGCTGCGGTTTGGGACATCAGACGGCCAAGCGGCCCATCGCGCATCGCGATCGATCCCGTGCTTCGACTGTCATCCCTGATGATGGTTCGCGATGCCGTGAGAGCCGGTATCGGCGCCGCGAGGCTGCCGCTGTCGCTCGTCAGCCACGATCTTGCCGCCGGCACGCTCGTTCGCTGGGGCGACGTCGAGGGAGCCGACATCGCCCTATGGACGCTCTATCCCTCGCGGCGATTGCTCAGTGCGCGCGTCTCCGCTTTCCTCGATCATCTGAAAGACGCCTTTCCAAAGGGTACGCCCGACGAGTTGGCAGCCTATATCGGGGGATGACTGAGATTTCGCATCCTCACGCCGGCTCGGTCGCCTTCATCCCGAGCGGCTTCGGTGCCATGCCGCCGCCCGGCTTGAGGTGGAATTCGTAAGTCATCAAATGCCACCGCCCGTTCGCCGTGGTGCCGTCGGGCATCTCAAGGTCGTTGCGCGGCTCGACCTTGGCGACGAGGTCGTCCTTCACGCCGAACACCACGTCGGAGTCGAGATATTTGTCACCGTCCATGAAGACGTGCGTGATCAGCGGCTCATAGCCTCTGGCATTGACCAGGAAGTGCACATGCGCCGGGCGCATCGGGTGGCGGCCGGTCTGCACGATCATCTCGCCGACCGGACCATCGGTCGGGATCGGATAGCTGCACGGCAGGATGGTGCGGAAGAAGAAGCGGCCATCGTCATCGGTGATGAAGCGCGCCCGCGCCGAGGCGCCGACCTCATCGTAGTTCGGCTTCTGGGAATCGTAGAAGCCGTCGTCATCGGCGTGCCAGACGTCGACGGGAACGCCGGCGAGCGGCTTGCCCTCGAGGTCGGTGACGCGGCTCTGCACGAACATCCGCTCGCCGGTCTGGTTGTTCGGCGAGATGTCGGTGCCGTGCGCAGTCACCTTGTGCTCGCCGACATAGAACGGGCCGAGCACTGTGGTCTCCGTGGCACCGTCGCGATCCCTGTGATTGACGGCGTCGACCAACATGGAGACGCCGAGCACGTCGGACAAGAGGATGAATTCCTGGCGGGTGTCGGTGCATTTCTGCCCGGTCCGGGTCAGGAAATCGATGGCATATTCCCATTCCGCGAAGGTGAGACCGGTCTTGCTCACGTAATCGTGCAGCGACCTCACCAATTCCTGCAGCAGAAATTTCGCGCGCGTGTCGGGCGTGTGGTCGAAGCTCCTGACGACGGCTTCGGTGAGTTCGGTCTCGGTGAACTGAGTCATCGTGCGTTTGCCCTCGCGTTCTTCTCGTTGGCCCCGGCGGGCTCCTTGCGTTCCGAGCCCGAGTCTACACCAGCCGGCCCGGCCTCGTTAAGCGCAACCGGCTTGGAATGCGGCCGTCATTTCGGTATTAACTTTCCGACAAAACGCCCCGGAGGAACTGATGCTCGCCCCCACCCCCGCTTCGCCCGAATCCGTCGGCATGTCCAAGGCCGCGCTCGACCGCGTCGATGCGCATCTCAAGCGCCGGTACATCGATGCCGGGCGTTTCCCGGGCACGCATCTCCTGGTCTACCGCCGCGGCAAGGTCGCGCACAGCTCGGTGCAGGGCTTTGCCGATGTCGAGCGCAAGGTGCCGGTGAAGGACGATACGATCTATCGCATCTATTCCATGACCAAGCCGCTCACCAGCGTCGCCTTCATGATGCTGGTCGAGGAAGGCCTCGTCGCCATCGACGAGCCCGTCGCGAAATATATTCCGGAGTGGAAGGACCTCGGCGTGTTCGTCGCCGGCACCTATCCGGCGTTCCTGACCCGGCCGCCGTCGCGGCCGATGCTGATCGTCGACCTCTTGCGCCACACCTCCGGCCTAACCTATGGCTTCCAGCAACGCTCCAACGTCGATGCCGCCTACCGCAGTGAAAAGATCGGCGAGGTCGAAAAATCAGGCACACTCCAGACCATGGTCGAGGGCCTGGCCAAGATCCCGCTGGAGTTTTCGCCGGGCGAGTCCTGGAATTACTCCGTTGCGACCGACGTGATCGGCTATCTCGTCGGCAAGATCTCCGGCATGCCGTTCGAGCAGTTCCTGAAACAGCGCATCCTCGATCCACTCGGCATGACCGACACCGACTTCCACGTCCCGGCCTCGAAGGCGCATCGCTTCGCCGCCTGCTATTCCGCCGATCCCGGCGGCGGCATGACCTTCCATGCGGGCCAGCGCCGCGAGGGGCTGACGCTCCAGGACGACCCGGCAACGAGCTCGTTCCTGTCGCCGCCCTCGTTCATCTCCGGCGGCGGCGGGCTGTGCTCGACCGTTGCCGACTATCTGACCTTCTGCCGTGCGCTGCTCAATGGCGGCGAGCTCGGCGGCGTCAGGCTGATCGGGCCGAAGACGCTGGCGCTGATGACCACCAACCACATTCCGGGCGGCCGTGCGCTGCCGGACGTCTCGCGCTCGCTGTTCTCGGAAGCGACCTATAACGGCATCGGCTTCGGTCTCGGCTTCGCCGTGACCATGCGCCCGGCCGAGACATTGATCGCCGGCAGCCCCGGCGAATACAATTGGGGCGGCGCCGCCACGACCTCGTTCTGGATCGATCCGGCCGAGGACCTGATCGCGATCTTCATGACGCAAGTGCTGCCGTCGAGCGCCTATCCGATCCGCCGCGAGCTGCGCAGCATGATCTACGCCGCGATCACTGAAAGCAATCTGTAGCCCACCGCGACGAACCCGCGGCCGTCGGCCGCGGCAGCACGATCGCATATGACTCGCTGCGGCGGCCTGCGAGCACGCCTCGTCCTTCGAGACGGCGCTTACGCGCCTCCTCAGGATGAGGCTAATCGGCGTCAGTGCCCGTTTCGACTGCTGCCGCACACTTCGTCCTCATCCTGAGGAGCCCGCCTAAAGCGGGCGTCTCGAAGGATGGCCACGGGGAAAATCCCTCAGATGCGATAGCCCTGCCCGGCTGCGGGGTCCTCCTATCAGGCGGTCACTTGAGCATTTCCGGCACGATCAGGCGCGGCAGGAACAGCGACACGCTGGGCCAAATGATCACCGCCGCCAGCACGAGTAGCATCGGGATCAGCATGATGACCGTGTCCTTCAGGGCATAGCGCAGCCGCACGCCCGCGATCGAACAGGCGATCATCAGACAGAGGCCGTAGGGCGGCGTCACCAATCCGAAGGCCAGCGAGACGATGGAGATGATCGCGAACTGGACCGGATGCAGATCGACGGACCTGGCGAGCGGCTCCAGCACGGTGCCGACGATGATGATCGCGGGGATGGCGTCGAGAAAGCAGCCCACCACCAGAAAGCAGAAGGCGATGAAGAAGCCGGCCGCGACGGGACCCATGCCCCATGTCGAAACGTTCGCCAGCAGTTCTTGCGGGATCTTGTAATAGGCCAGCAGCCAGCCGAACGCACTGGCGGTGCCGACGCAGAACAGCGCTACGCCGGCGAGGCGCCCAGTGTCGAGCAAGGCTCTGTACAATTCGCGGATTCCCGTCTCGCGGTAGAAGAACGCCGAGAGCACGACGGAATAGAGCACGGCAACGCAGGCGGATTCCGTCGCGGTGAACCAGCCGAGCAGAATGCCGCCGACGATGATGAACGGCGTCATCAGCGCCGGTATCGACCGCCAGATGGCGCATCGCATGTCGACCCAGGTCGACTTCGGATAGGTCGGGTAGCCGCGGCGCACCGCATAGACGTGCACCGTCGCCATCTGCGCGCCCGCGATCAGCAGCCCGGGCACGATACCGGCCAGATACATCGCCGCTATCGAGGTCGAGATCAGACCGCCCCACACGATCATCAGGATCGAGGGCGGAATGACGACCGCAAGAACCGCGGAGGCCGCCGTGATGGCAATGGAAAACGAGAGATCGTAGCCCTCCTTGGTCTGCGCATCGATGAAGATCTTCGATTGGCTCGCCGCATCCGCAGTGGAGGAGCCGGAGATGCCGGCAAAGAACACCGACAGCACGACGTTGATCTGCGCCAGCGACCCCGGCCAGTGCCCGACCATCGAGCGCGACAGCGCCACCAGGCGATCCGTGATACCGCCTATACTCATCAGGTTCGCCGTCAACAGAAAGAACGGCACCGCGAGCAGGATGAACGAGTTGTATGCGTTGAAAGTCTCCTGCGCGAGCGTCATCAGCGACAGGCGCGGCTCGATCAGAAGGATCGGCACGCAGGCAAGACCCAGCGCGAAGGCGACCGGCACCCGCACGATCAGCAGGCCGACGAAGACCCCGAACAGCACCATGGCGGCCTGTCCGGCAGAAAGTACGGTGCCGTTCATTGCTGTGCCCCGACCAGAACGCGCAGTTCATCGAGCATCTGTTCGCCCGCAAACACAATCCATGTCACGCCGGCCACCGGCCAGGCGACGTGGATCAGCCAGAGCGGCAGATCGGCCAGCTCCGACGTCCTGTTCCAGGCGAAGCGTGTGAATTCGATGCCGGCCGACACGAACACGAGGGCCAGTGCCAGCACGCCGAGCCGCGCGAGGATCCGCACTGCGGCCTCCGACCGCCGCGACAAATCGGGCCACACGTCGACCTCGAAATGCTGAGCCTCGCGGATGCCGACCATGGCGCCGATCATGATCGTCCAGATGAACAGGAATCGCGCCATCTCCTCGGTCCAGATGTAGGAGGGAATGAACGGCGTGTAGCGCGAGACGATCTGCAATGTGACGGGGATGACCAGGATGCCGACGCAGGCGGCAAGCAGGAATTCCAACAATTTCGCATAGGCCGCGGTGACGCGACGCCACAGCGACGGTGTGGACGGGACGTGCATTTCGGACATTGGAGCTCCGTACGGCGCTCATCCGCCATGTCCGGGCAGGAAGCGGGGCCTGCCCGGAATGCTGTCGGCGGACAGGGCGGCCTCAGACGACGTTGATCTTCTCGAAAATGCCCTCCGCGCCGATCTCCTTGGCGTAGGTGGCCATCACGGGGTCGGCGAGCTTCTTCATGGCGTCCCGCTCCTCGAACGGAACGCGCTTGAGCTTGCCGGCCTTCTCCAGCGTGTCGAGCTTGACGACCTCCTCGCTCGACTCGAGCTGGCGGCCGTAATCGCCGGCCTCCTTGCCCGCTTTCATGATCGCGTCCTGCAGATCCTTCGGCAGGGTCTTCAGCGTCTTGACGGAAAAGCAGATCGGCCGGATCGACACGGCGTGCTGGGTCAGGTTGAGATGCGGCGCCACTTCATAGAACTTCATCGCCTCGACGCCGGCCGCTTCGTTCTCGCCGGCTGATATCACCCCGTTCTGGATCGCGTTGTAGACTTCGTTATAGGCGATCACCGTGGGGCTCATGCCAACGGCCGCAAAGGTCTTCGACCAGATCGGCGCGCCCTGCACGCGCACCTTGAGGCCCTTGAGGTCGGCGAGGTTCTTGAGCGGCTTGTTGGCGAAGATGTTGCGGATGCCGCCGCCGGCATAACCGATCAGAACCACGTCCGCCTTGGCCGCGACCTCGTCGGCGACTGGCGCCAGGATATTGGCTTCGACCACCTTGTTCATGTGCTCGATGCCCTTGAACACGAAGGGCGCATCGATGAACGGGGCGGCCTTGGCGAAGGTCGACATGTGAGCCGGCGAGACGATGCCGTAATCGACTGCCTTGCCTTGCGACATGTACTCGAAATACTGCTTCTCGAGGCCGAGCGAGGAGTTCCTGTGCAGGGTGAAGTTGACGGGCTTGCCGTAATATTTCTTCACCAGCTCCTCGAACCGCAGCAGGGCCCGATTGAAGGCATGGTCGTCATTGAACTGCACGGCACCGTTCAGTGTGATCGGGGCTTGCGCCCTCAGGATCGACGGCATGCCGATGGTAGCTGCCGCAGTGGTTGCACCGATCCCAGCGAGAAATGACCTTCGCTTCATCGTCTCCCCTCCCTTTGATGCTCCGGCCCTGTCGCCGGGCCGTGAGCGCAGCCGTTATGCGGCTTGCGAGAGGCAAGCGTATGAAAAACCTCGGCGGGACGGAAGTCATTTCGCGTGGGCTGGAGCTACCCCTTCGTCGCAGGACTGCACGTAAACGCCTGCTGCACTGCAACTCGCCGCTTCGGTGTGCGGCGGAGGCGCGAGGTCTCCGGCGATCCCGGAGCGCCTGCGTTTGCCAAAGCTTGCCCGGCCCGTTCGGCTCGCCTCCTTGTTGCTGGAACGACGCTGCCGCTTTGATCCGCGGTCCCCGGCGCATATCGCAACGCAACACGGGGTGTGCTGCGACAATTGCGCTTGCCCTCATCCATTCATCCGATGTTAAACATCCGATGATTGCAGCTGCCGGGCGTGGCAGCCAAATACAAACGAACCAGCCGCGACAGGCCGGACGGGAGAAACGTACGAGTGGCAAGAGCGCGCCCGAGCCCCGTCGACAAGCCGATCAAGCCCGGCCGCATTCGCGCCGTGCTGACGACGCTCGGCCGGGAGATCGCGCAGGATCTCATTCCGGTCGGGACAGCCCTGCCGCCGGAGCCTGAGCTCGAAGCCCGCTTCGGAGTCGGGCGCGGCGTGGTGCGCGAAGCCATCAAGACGCTCGCCGCCAAAGGTCTGGTCAGCGTGCGGCCGCGCCACGGCACGCACGTGCTGCCGCGCCATGAATGGAGCCTGCTCGACCGCGACGTGCTGAGCTGGCTGGTCGGTCAGGACGAGCCGGATCGGGACCTTCTGCTGGCAATCCAGGAGGTGCGCTCGATCATCGAGCCCGCTGCCGCAGCGCTTGCGGCCGAGCGTGCAACAAGGAACGACCGCTGGCGGATCGACACGGCCCTGGCGGCGATGCAGACTGCAAAGGACCAGGCCAGCGCCCTCGCTGCCGACAAGGCTTTCCATCTCGCCATCCTGGACGCGACCCACAATCCGGTCCTCCAGGGCTTTCGCGGCGCGATCGATACCATTCTGGGCACCGTCTTCACCGTTGCCGTCGGCGGCCCCGGCGGCTGGTTCAAGGACAATCTGCCGAACCACGTCATGGCGGCGCGGGCCATCGAGAGCGGCAACCCGGAGAAGGCGCGCGCCGCGATGGAACGGCTGCTGGGCTACACCCGATCGAAGCTGTCGAACCGAAAGACCATTATCGCCGCGGCGGCTCGCAAAGCGGATGGATCGACCCTGCGCGCCGTCAGGAAGCCGAGCCTCAACCGCAAGAGAAAGCGCCATGCACCGTGACATGAGGGGCTCGGCCCGGATCCCCGCTCCGCGCGGATCGCGAGGAGGGTCGCAACCGATACAGATATGCGATTGCGCGAGACGCGGCTACGATACCAGCAATGATCAGTGGGAAATGCCGGTACAGGCATAGCTGAGCGTCAGGGAGGTCGAATGCAGCTGACGGGCAGTCTGAAAGGCCGATCGTCGCGGCTGATGCGCAGCGTCAACTCGCTGGCCGGCGCTGCAATGTTCGTCGCGCCGCTGCTTGCGCTGGTCGCGGTCTGGGCCGCCGTGATCCCGCTGTTCAACGTCAATCCGCGCGTGTTTCCCTCGGTCGGCGCGGTCGGCACCGCCGCGCTTGACTCGATCCGGGACGGCACGTTGTTCGCGCATGTCGGCGCCAGCCTTTTGCGCGTCGGCCTGGGGACACTGATCGGCATCGCCACGGCGGTGCCGCTCGGCATCGCCATGGGCGTCAGCCCGACGGTCGCGGCCTTTCTCACGCCGCTGTTCCGGTTCTTCTCGGTGCTCGCCGGCATTGCCTGGATCCCGATCGCGACGCTGTGGTTCGGTTACGGTTTCGGCGCGATCGTCTTCGTGATCTTCAACGCCGTATTCTTCGTCGTCGCCTACAACACGCTTCTCGGCGTCAGGACCATCCCGCACACGCTGCGCAACGCTGCCGCCTCGCTCGGCGCCGGCCGCTGGGCGCTGCTGACCGAAGTACTGCTGCCGGGCGCGCTGCCCAATATCGTCACCGGCATTCGCACCGGCCTGGGCTTTGCCTGGCGCGGCCTGATCGCCGCGGAGATGATCGCGACCAATGTCGGGCTCGGCTACATGCTGTTCGTCGCGCGCGATTTCTACCGCACCGAGGTGATCGTGTTCGGCATGATCGTGATCGGCGTGCTCTGGCTTCTGATCGACCGTTTGCTGCTGGTCCCGCTGGAACGCGCGACCATCGAGCGCTGGGGCATGGTGAGGCGCGCATGAACGTCCTGCTGCAAATCTGGGCCGGCTATGCCCGCCTGACCCGGCGCTGGCCGGGCATCGCCGCGATCATTCCCTTCATCCCGGTGCTGGCGCTGTGGACCGCGGTCAGCGAGGCCGGGCTGTTTCCACGCGCGTTCTTCCCCGGCCCGGCCGACGTCATCCGCGCATTCTTCACGCTGACCTACAAGGGCATCCTGCCGGACTATCTCCAGGACAGCCTGATCCGGCTCGCGACCGGCGCCGCGGTCGGCATGGCGCTCGGCATACCCTTGGGCATCCTGATCGGCACCAGCCGCTGGGCGCATCGCATCTGCTGGCCGGTGCTGCTGTTCTTCCAGGCCATCGGCGACATCGCCTGGCTGCCGATCCTTCTGATCTGGTTCGGCTTCGGTCTGACGACGATGACCTTCGTCATCGTCTACACCGTGCTGTTCCCCGTCGTGCTCAACACCGTGCTCGGCGTCGAATCGGTACCGCGCGATCTGTCACGCGCCGCCTTGAGCCTCGGGGCTTCGCGGGCGCGCGTGCTCTGGGAGGTGACGCTGCCGGGCGCCTTGCCCAACATCATCACCGGCCTGCGCAACGGACTCGGCTACGGCTGGCGCGCGCTGATCGCGGTCGAGATGATCGTCGGCACGTCGGGCATCGGCTTCATGATGTTCGATGCGCGCCGCGCCGGGTCGACCGTCGAGATCATCCTCGGCATGATCATTCTCGGACTGCTCTGGTACATCGTGGACGCCTGGATTCTCGCCCCGCTCGAGCGTGCGACCGGCCAGCGTTGGGGATTAGTGACATCATGAAGACGCTCTCGCTGCGCAATCTCGGCAAGACCTATTTCGACCCTTATGCAGGCGCGCATGTCACCGCCGTCCACGACGTCTCACTCGAGGTCGAGCCCGGCGAGTTCATCTCGGTGGTCGGCCCCTCCGGCTGCGGCAAGACGACGATCCTGAACATGATCGCCGGCTTCATTCCCTATTCGAAGGGGGACATCCTGCTCGACGGCAAGCCGGTGCACGGGCCCGGCCCCGAGCGGGGCGTCGTGTTCCAGTCGTTCGCGCTGTTTCCCTGGAAGACCGTGCTCGACAATGTCGGCTTCGGGCCGAAGATGCGCGGCGTGCCGAAGGCCGAGCGCGACCGCATCGCGCATGAATATCTCGCGCTTGCCGGGCTCTCGCATGCGGCGCACCGCTATCCCAACGAGCTTTCCGGGGGCATGCAGCAGCGCGTCGGCGTGGTGCGCGCACTCGCCAACAACCCTGACGTCCTCTTGATGGACGAGCCGTTCGCCAGCGTCGACGCGCAGACGCGCATGACGCTCCAGGAGGAGCTGACGCGCATCTGGCAGGAGCGCAAGCCGACGGTGATCTTCATCACCCATGACGTGTCGGAAGCGGTGTTTCTCGCCAATCGCGTGGTCGTGCTCTCGAAGGGACGCGTGCTCGACGAGATCGCGGTCGACCTGCCGCGTCCTCGCATCTGGGACGATCTCGTCAGGGATGATGAGTTCAAGCAGCTCTCGGCGCGCGTGCTGCAGATGGTGCGCGCAGCATGAGCATCGCCTCCGAAGCCCTGCGATCACCCAAGCTGCGCATCGCGCTCGGCGCAATTGCGGCATGGGCGCTGTTTCAGCTCTGGCTGACCATCGCGGCGCCCGGAAAGATCTCGCCGCAGCTCACGGGCACGTCGGAAAAGGTGAACGTGCAGATCGAGCTGCCGTTCACGCCGGAGCGTTTCCACGTGCTCGCCTTCCAGCAATACGGACGCGTCTCGGGCACGGACGAGCATTCGATCGAGCTGCGCGGTGTCAAAAGAACGGACCTCAATGCCGTGGCCCGGCCCTATTGGGTGACGGCGGTGGGGCCGATAAAAGAGGGAGGCTGAGACTATGAAACGACTCTTGCTGCTTGGATTGGCGCTTCTCGCCGGCATGGTGCCGGCAAGCGCCCAAACCCTGACGAAACTCAAGGCCGGCATGGTCACTGGCATCGACCAGATTGGCCTGCCTATCGCGCTCGAGCGCGGCTTCTTCGAGAAGTACGGGCTCGACGTCACGATCGCACGCCCCTACGCCACCGGTGTCGACGCGCTGAACGCGTTGCAGGCCGGCGAGAGCGAGATCGTGCAGGTCGGCGTACCCATGATCGGCGCGGTGCTGCGCGGCATGGACCTCGTCGCGCTGGGCAATTACAGCGGCAACGCCACCAAGGCCGGCTCCGATGCCACGATGGCGATCATCGCGCGCGAAGGCTCGGGCATCGTCAAGGGCGACCTGTCGACGTTGAAGGGCAAGAAGATCGCGGCGTCGTTCGGCACGATCAACCATCTCTACATCCTAGCGACGCTGGAGAAGGCCGGACTGAAACCCGACGACGTAACATTGGTCAACACCCCGCCCCCGGACATGACCGTCGCCCTGCTCGCCAAGGGCATCGACGCGTTCTCGGGCTGGGACCCCTGGCCGATCGTCGCGGGCAAGGACGTGCCGGGCGCCGTCGAGATCATTCGGGGCGGCGACGTGATCTCCTATATCGGCTTCAACGTCGCGTTGCGCCCATGGGTGCAGGCCAACGGCGAGACCATCGAGAAATTCCTCGCCGCCGTCTCCGAGGCCGACCAATGGATGCGCAAGAACCCGAAGCTGGCGGCACAAGTCGCCACGCGCTGGATTCCAGGCCTGAAGCAGGAGGTCGCGGAGGCCGCGATGCAGTTCAACATCCAGCAGGCGGACCGCCGGCTGTCGGCGAACAACTACCGCGCGCTGTGGAGCGCCCAGGACCGGCTCACCCGGCTCGGCATCCTCAAATCCACCTTCGATGTCAATGCGCATATCGAGCCGAAGCACATTCTCAAGGTCATGAAAGACCGTCCTGAGCTGTTCGCCGACCTGCCGCCGATCCCGGAGACGGCGGCGATCACGCCGGGCTACGTGTTCAAGCCCTGAGCATTGTTGCAAACCTCCAGACCGGCGCGCCATGCACGCCGGTCCGGCCCATCGTCTGCAACGCTGGCGGGCGTCTGGTCTAGACGGTCGAGATGCCGTCGATCGGGCTGACATCCCCGACGAAACGCAGCAGGTCGGCCATCGTGAATTCGCCCGGCACTTGCGACGGCAGCGTCGGCTTCCAGGTCTTGCCCTTGAGCCAGAGATACGACTGGTGGTCGCCATGGACGAGGCCGACGAAGACCTCGGCAAGCAGGGTCGCGCCGACCGGGCCGAGCCTTTCGCCGCCGCCACGCTGCTCCGCCTCCTTGAGGATGTAGTACCAGAGCGGGGTGTGCTGGTGCAGGCCATGCTTCTTCGCCACGGCGCCGTCGCTCCCCTTCGAGATTTCCTCCGGCGTCAGCGGATTCTTGATCTTCATGGCCTTGGCGACGTCCTGCCCGGACGGCAATCCGAGCAACACGCCGCGCTTGAGGTTGCGGAACGGCAGGCTGCCGCCGTCACCAGGCAGGGTATGGAGTTGCGGCACGATGAACGGATCGATCTTGCGGGAGGGATTGAAGCCCACGCCCGCAGGATTGTTCGGCAACAGCTTATAGTAGCGCCGCCAGTCGATGATCCAGTTGCTCGAAAGCACCGGAAGCGGGAGCGGCGGCTGAATCGGGTTTGGTGCCAGATCGCCGATGATGCCGCCCGACAGCCCGGTGAACCTGAACAGCAGGTCCAGGGTCGCCGGCGCGAGGCCACCGGGCGTGAAGATCCGGTTGTGGCTATAGACCTGGCGCACCATGCTGTGGCCGAGACGATAGACGGCGCCCGAAAACTCGACGGGCATGTAGGGGATCTTCTTGAAGCGGTAGAAGCGCCGCCCCTGCTCGAGGATCTTCGCGACGATCCCTTTCTCGGTGATCCGCTCCACGAAATCGTGCAGGACCATCCATTGGTAGTGCCAGGTCACGATCCGGCGCGCTTCCTCGAAGATCTCGCCCGCCGGCTTGCCGGACGCCGCGAGCTGATCGCAGACCTTGTTGTGAAACTTCAGCATCGCAAGGTGGGTTTGCGCGACGACCAGGTTCTCGTCGTTGCGGTGATCGCCGATCAGGGCAAACCCCTCGGGATTGCGCGGCAGGTCGTTGCGATGATCGCCGGTGATGTCATCGACGTTGACGGTCTTGCCGATCAGCAGCTTGGGGCCCGGTGTCTTGCCGCTGTCGCTGGCCGAATTGCGCGCGTAGAGATGACGGCTGCCGTCGGGGCCGAGACCATAGACGCTGTCGAGATCGAGTGCGGGCGTGCGGAAATTCGTGACCGCCGTCGGATCGGCTTCCTTCTCGCCGAAGGAGGTCAGATCGAGCGTGATGTCGTGATCCACGAATTGGCCGAGATAGGTGAAACCCGCCGGGACGTTGAGGTTGTTGCCCGCGGCGTCGCCGGGGGCGGGATCCTTCATCGCGTCGGCGAGCTCGCGCAGCGGACCGTCGTCGACAGCCAGCGGCTCCAGGGTCGGAAACATCCGGCCAAACATGCCCGGATCGTCGTGTCCGGAAAGCGTATCCAGAAATTGTCGCGTCGGTTGACGTCCGGCCTTGCCGTGACCGGGATGAACATTCACGTCGGTTCCCATCGCTTGCTCCTGCTCAAATGCTTTAGGGGAGAGGGGCGCCGAAGATGTCACTTCCAAAATTCTCGTTTCAGTATACGTTCAGAAGAATTGCCCCTCAGGGTGTAGTACGATGAAATATTACTACAGATTGCATTCTCTGGGCGGCTCCTACCGCGAGGCTTTTTGCCCCACCAGCCACACAGGCTTTTGATCGTCCGAAGCTCGAGCAGGAAAGACTAAGGCGCGATCGACGCGTCGGCTGAATCTCTCAGCGCGTCAGCGCTTGGCAGCGAACCGCGACCAGATCTCAGCGTCCGTGTAGAAGTCCACGCCGCCATCGAGATCTCTCACCAGCCACTCGCCGAGATAGACGATCTGTGTGCCGCTGCGCCGCTCGTGCCGAAGCTCGAATTTTCCGTCGGCATCCTTCTGCAGCGAGCAATTCGACTGAACCCAGCTCGGCCACTCCTGCAACGGCTGCCCCAAAAATTGCCAGGCAACCAACGCCGCGTTGTCCGACAGGGGTTCTAAGCGCAGTGTCTTGGTCACGTGATCTCCACCATGCGAGTTGTCCCCCGATGAAACGCCTCGGGACCGGAAAGGTTTGGAATCGTCGTTCCGTGGCAGCATGCCTGACCGATTTCAACGGTTCCTCTACTTTTTCGTCCGTGAAAACCCCGGTCCCCGCGCGCCCTAACCGATCGTCTGCAGCACCGGAAACGTCTCCAGCAGCCAGATGCTCACATTCGAGACCGCGCCGGTGAGAAAGCCGATGCCGGTGAGCACCATCAGGACGCCCATGGCGCGCTCGACGTTGACGAGGTGGCCCTTCATGCGCGCGAACAGCGCGGAGAACTGTTCGATCATCAGCGCGGCGATCAGGAATGGGATGCCGAGGCCCGCGGAATAGACCGCGAGCAGGCCGGCGCCCCTCGTCACCGTGGCTTCCGCCGCGGCGACCGAGAGGATCGCGGCGAGGATCGGGCCGATGCAGGGTGTCCAGCCGAACGCGAATGCGAGGCCCATGATATAGGCGCCCCACAGGCCGACCGGTTTGGGGATCGGCAGGCGTCCTTCCCGCATCAGAAAGCCGATCCGCGTCAGGCCGAGGAAGTGCAGGCCCATGATGATGATGACGATGCCGGCGAGGATCGACAGCTCCGCCGACCAGGCACGGATCAGCCCGCCGATCAGCGAAGCGCTGGCGCCGAGCGCCACGAAGATGGTGGAGAAGCCGAGCACGAACAGGAGCGCCGACATCATGATCGCGCGCTTGGAGGCCGCGACCGGCTCGTCGCTCTCGACATGCTCGATCGTGGCGCCCGTGAGGTAAACCAGATAGGGCGGAACCAGAGGCAGGACGCAAGGCGAGAGGAAGCTGACGAGGCCGGCAATCAGTGCGGCCGGAATCGAAACATTTTGCATGATGCAATCGGAGCCATCTCAGGCCCCGTCAGGGCGCGCAGGAACCGCGCCCGGCCCGGAGCCGAACCGGCTCTGGTGTAGCCCATGCCGGAGAATGCGCAACAGAGGCGCACAAAGCCAGGGCTCCGCCCGATGCCCTCCGTGATCACAGATGCGGCATCGGGACGCGCACAAACCTCGCCGGAAAGCGAGATTGGGCGGCGCGGCTACTTCACCACGCGGAGCAGCGGACGCCGGGGCTGGTCCTGCGTCTGCTTGGAAGGGGGCGGCGGCTCGCTGGCAGCGCTCCGCAGCATTTCGTCGCACAGCGCCTTGAGATCGGCACTGTCGATTCCTTTCAGTTTCATCCTGACGTCGAGGATGACGATGGACAGCATCTCGGCCGACTCGCGGCTGTTGCAGGCATTGAGAACCCTGCGGCACTCCTCGAGCGTTTCCAGCACCGACTGCAACTGTTCGTCTGAATGCGACACCGGCGTTCTTTCCGTTAATTCGGCCTGCGAGACGTATCTGTCACGCCCCCTTCGGCCCCCATGGAAGACGATAGATAGCACGAGGCGACTGCGCCTTCGAACCTGATTTCAGTGTGTTTCTGCTGTGGAACCGGGTTCCCGCTCGCATCGCCATGCGGCGCCTTTGGCGACCGCAGCAATGCTCCGGGAGCGAACGCCTGACGCGGTGCGATTGATCCAGCAACGGCGAAGAGCACCGACTCCTGCGCAAGACCGTTCATTGCAGTCAGCGCCGGCACTCCCGCAGCCATCTCGCGGCTCGCAACGGAACTCACGTCATACCCCTCACTCGAGCCGATTAGCCTCGCCCGAATTCCCAGCCCATGGGAGCATCCAAATACCGCCCTAAGGTAGTAAGGATGACGTTCAAAACTCGTCGTTCCCCAACCCGTCGTGGTTGTGGTTTGCGCCAGATTCTGCCAGTTTAGCGTTCCAAAGGGAATTGTATGCACTCCTTGGCGGAAAGGGGCGTTCCTCTGGAGGAACGCCCAAAGACAAATATCAGCGGCCTCTCCGACTGGGACGCCGCCCGCATATTCTTGGAAGTCGTCCGATGCGGAAGCTTTCGCTCGGCGGCCGAGCGCCTGTCTCTGTCGATCAACGCCGTGCGGCGCCGCATCGACGATTTCGAACGCCAGACCGGCACCACGTTATTCACGCGCGACGTCCACGGCACCCATCTGACCGATGAGGGCGCCCTGGTGGTCTCCGCCGTCGAGCGCATGGAGGCAGCCACCTTCGACGTGCTGCGCGCCAGCGATTCGATGGCCAACGCGCTGTCGGGCGAGGTCCGCGTCGCCGTCACCGAGGGGCTCGGCACATTCTGGCTTGCCCCCCGCCTGGTCGAATTCCAGCAGGCCTATCCGAAGATCCTGGTGGACCTGCATTGCGCGATGCGCTCGGCCGACGTCTCGCGCCACGAGGCCGACGTCGCCATTCATCTGTCCCGTCCCTCGGCGCTGGACATCAAGCTGGTGCGGCTCGGCCGCATGCATCTGATGTTCTGGGCCTCGGAGAAATACATCGCAAAGCATGGCGCGCCGCGCTCGGCGGCGGAATTGATCAAGCATCGTCTGGTGCTGCAATTCGCCGACCAGCTCGCCGCCAAGGAATCCTTCGAAAGCTTCTTCCCGGGCGTGTCCGAACGTGACCTTCTGGTCATGAAGACCAACGTCTCGAGCGCCAACTATTGGGCGGTCGCGAACGGCGCCGGCATCGGCGTCTTCCCGAGCTACGCCATTGCGCTCGGCGGGAAATTAATTCCACTGGAGGTCGAGCTGAACCGACCGCTGGATATCTGGCTGTCCTACCACCCTGGTAGCGGCCGTATCCCGCGCGTGCGGCACATGATTGACTGGCTGATCGAGGCTTTCAATCCGGCCCGCTTCCCGTGGTTTAAGGAAGAGTTCGTGCACCCGCATGAATTCAAGGACTCGTATATGGGCGAACCCCTGACCCAGCTCTTCGGGGGATTTTCAACCGAAGAACAAAGGTGAAAACAGAGATGAAAGCAGCGGCCAAAAGAATGAAGCAGCGCAGCGCGGGCAAGCCGGACATCGAGCTTGGCAAGCGGATCCGTCTGCGGCGCGTCGAGATGAAGATCTCGCAGGCCGAGCTCGGCGAGAAGCTCGGCGTCAGCTTCCAGCAGGTGCAGAAATACGAGAAGGGCGTCAATCGCGTCGGCGCGGCCCGGCTTCAGCAGATCGCCTCCGCCCTCGATGTGCCCGTGACCTTCTTCTACGACGGCGACAACAAGGCCCGCGAAGTCGAGAGCCTGCTCTTTCTCGATTCGGCCTTCAGCCTCCGCCTGCTGCGCGCCTACAGCAAGATCAAGGATCAGACGGTGCAGCGTCAGCTCGTCTCGCTGATGGAATCGATCGCGGCGAACGAGAGCTGAGGCCGGTCGACGGTCCGGCCTTCACGGCCGACGTTCAATCCGCCGCGTCACGGGGGCGCGGCCGGATTGCACGAGATCGGCCGAAAGATGTCTGCGCGCAACCGCGCGCGGCCGGTCTCGGGGCGGCATGGCCGCCCCTTTTTGTTGGCGGTCTTCCCCCGACCTTTCCGCCTCCGTCGAACGCCGCGCGCCATGCAATCGCAGCACAGGCGGATGCAGGCTCTGCTCTCCCGCGCCGGTTGACCGCGGCGGCGCCTGCGCCGCACATTGCGCCTCGCCACCGAGCAGCGAGCGCGCGATGCCAGACGTTATCAGCACGACCGGAACACCTTACGCCGACGGCAAGATTCTGACGCACACGGCCGATGGCGTCGGCGTGATCACCTTCAACAATCCCGACAAGCGCAACGCGATGTCGCTGGAGATGTGGGAGGGATTTGGCGAGGCGTTGACGGCCTTGCGCGACGACGACACGGTGCGCGTCGTGATCCTGCGCGGCGCCGGCGGCAAGGCGTTCGTCTCGGGTGCCGACATCAGCCAGTTCGAGAAGGTGAGGCACAATGCGGCGGCATCCGAGCAATACGCCAAGCGCAGCGCCGCCCAGCGCGCGCTGCTCGCCGATTATCCCAAGCCGACCATCGCCTGCATCGACGGTTTTTGCCTCGGCGGCGGCATGCAAGTCGCAATGCTCGCCGACATCCGCCTCGCCTCGCAGGACAGCCAATTCGGCATTCCCGCGGCAAAACTCGGGATCGCCTATGGCTATGACGGCTTGAAGCATCTGGTGTCGCTGGTCGGGCCGTCCTGGGCGCGGCTGCTGATGTATACGGGCATGCGCATCGATTCCGCCGAGGCGCTGCGCATCGGCCTCGTCGAGCGCGTGTTTCCGCAAGGCGAGCTCTGGGGCGAGACCATGGCGATGGCCGAGACGATCGCGCAGAACGCCCCGCTCGCGATCAAGGCGGCCAAGATCACAATCGCGCAGGTGCTGAAGGACGAGAGCCGGCGCGACATGGAGGCGATCAAGGTGATCGGCAATGCCTGCATGGACAGCGCGGATTTCCGCGAGGGCCGGCAGGCCTTCATGGAAAAGCGGAAGCCGCAGTTTAGGGGGAAGTAATTTCGTCGTGGAGAGAGGCCAGGAGCACAGCCCCTACAGCGCTCCCAGCACCGCTTTCGTGATGTCAGCCGTGCCATTGCCGCCGCCGAATTCCATCGGCTTGATGCCGCCGGCATAGACCTGGTCCACCGCACGCTCGATCGTCTCGCCGGCTTCCGCAGCGCTCTCGATGCCGTGCTTGTCGGCGAGCCAATCCAGCATCATCGCGGCGGACAGGATCATGCCGGTGGGGTTGGCCTTGCCCTGCCCCATGATGTCGGGCGCCGTGCCGTGGCACGGCTGGAACACCGCGTACTTGTCGCCGATGTCGGCGGACGGCGCCATGCCGAGGCCGCCGATCAGGCTCGCGGTGATGTCGGAGACAATGTCGCCGAACATGTTCTCCATCACCATCACGTCGAAATCCCAGGGACGCTTGACCAGCATCGCCGAGCAGGCATCGACATAGAGCCGGTCGGTCTTCACGTCAGGATGCTTCTTCTCGATCTCGTCGAAGATGCCGCGGAAGAACGCGAACGCCTTGAATACGTTCGCCTTATCGACGCAGGTGAGCGCGCCCGGCTTGCCGCGCGCCTTGCGCCGCTCGGCAAGGCGAAACGAGAACTCGAACAAACGCTCGGAGGTTTTGCGCGTGATCACCATGGTCTCGCGCGCGTCCTCGTGGGTGACGACGCCCTTGCCCATCGAGGCGAACAGGCCTTCGGTGGACTCGCGGATCACGACGAGATCGATGCCGCGCTGGTCCGCGCCGACGATCGGGCTCGGTACGCCCGGAATGAGGCGCGCCGGACGCACGCCGGCATAGAGATCGAAGATGAAGCGCAGCTCGATCTGCGGCGCGATCTCGGTGTTGTCGGGGTAGCGCACCGACGGCAGGCCGCAGGCCCCGAGCAGGATCGCGTCCGCCTCCTCGCAGAGCTTGATGGTGCTATCCGGCATCGACTTGCCGGTCGCGAGATAATGGTTGGCGCCGGCCGGCGCCTCGGTGAAGCGGAAGCCGAGGCCGGACTTCTCGCCGACCTTGCGCAGCACCTCCAGCGCCGGCGCCATGACTTCAGGGCCGATGCCGTCACCGGCGAGCACGGCAATGTGGAAGGCGTTGTTTGCGGACATTTAAGGCCTCAAGGGAGGTGTCAACCAGGTCGTCATTGCGAGCGAAGCGAAGCAATCCAGAACTGCATCCACGGAGACATTCTGGATTGCTTCGTCGCTTCGCTCCTCGCAATGACGAGGGAGAGAGCATTCGTTACGGCGTCAGCACCGTACGCCCGACCACCGCGCCCTGCTGCAATTGCAGCAGCGCGTCGTTGGCCTTGGCGAGCGGTTGTTGCGTCACCGGGATCGGCGGCACCTTCTTGGACCGCACGAGGTCGAGCAGCTCCTGCGTCTCGCGCAAGTTTCCGACATAGCTGCCCTGGATCGTCACCGCCTTGATCGGAATCAGCGGCAACGCCCAGGTCGCGCCGCCGCCGAACAGGCCGACAAGGACGAGCTTACCGCCCTTGGTCAGGCAGTCGAAGCCGAGCTGCGTCGTAGCAGCGTTGCCGACGAGGTCGATCACGGCGCGGATAGGGCCGCCCGCCTTCTTGGCAAGCTGCTCCAGCGCGTCAGGGGCCTTGGGATCGACGGTCGCAAGCGCACCGGCCTTCTCCGCCGCCTCGCGCTTCCTCGCGTCGATATCGACCATGATCGCGCCCTTGCCGCCCATCGCCTTGAGCAGCGACAGCGCCATCAGCCCGAGGCCGCCGGCGCCGAACATCACGATCGGCGTGTCGAAATGCTGCTCGACCTTCTTCAGCGCGCTGTAGGTGGTGACGCCCGAGCAGGCATAGGGCGCGGTCGTTGCAGGATCGAGGCCCTTCAGATTGAGCAGGTAGCGCGGATGCGGCACCAGCATGTGATCGGAATAGCCGCCGTCGCAATAGACCCCGAGCGAGCGCGGCGTCAGGCACATGTTCTCGTCACCGGCGAGGCACGTGGCACATTTGCCGCAGCCGATCCAGGGATAGACCAGCCCGACATCGCCGACCTTCAGGTCGCCCTGGTCGGTCGGCTTCACGTCGGGGCCGAAGGCGAGGACTTCGCCGACCGTCTCGTGGCCCATGGTCAGCGGCAGGTTGATGCCGCGGTCCTTCAACGAGAGCGGCTTGCGGCCATGGCCGAGATCGTAGCCGCCTTCCCAGATGTGGAGGTCGCTGTGGCAGACGCCGGCGGCCTTCACCTTGATCAGCACCTGCGTGCCCGAGGGCTGCGGCGTCGCCTCGTCGACCTCCTGCAGCGGCGCCTTGAAATCGGCAACCTTGAAACTCTTCATCGGCGTCCTCCCGCATGCTTCTTGTTGTCGCGCCACCATGCCATGGTCGGCGCGACCAGACAAACCGGTCTTAGTTCAGGCCAGCGGATGATGGCAAGCCGCGAACTGGCCGGGTGCGACCTGGCGCAACTCCGGTATCTCCGCGCTGCAACGCTGATCCGCGCGCGGGCAGCGGGTGCGGAAGCGGCAGCCGGACGGCGGCGCAATCGGCGATGGCGGCTCGCCGGCCGCCACACTTTCGGCGGGTCGCACGTCCGGATCCGGCACCGGGATCGCCTGCAACAGCAGCGCGGTGTAGGGATGCGCAGGCCGCGCGAACAATTGCTCGGAGGGGGCGACCTCGCAGAGCCGGCCGAGATACATCACTGCGACGCGGTCGCTGACCGCTTTGACCACCGCGAGGTCGTGCGCGATGAACAGCAGCGTCAGACCGAAGCGCGCCTTCATCTCCTCCAGCAGGTTGAGGATCTGCGCGCGAATGGAGACGTCGAGGGCCGACACCGGCTCGTCGCAGACGATGAACTCCGGGTTGAGCACCAGCGAGCGCGCGATACAGATGCGCTGGCACTGGCCGCCGGAGAATTCGTGCGGCAGGCGGGTCGCCACGAGATCGGGGTCGAGCCCGACCGCGGAGAGCACCTCGTGAACGCGCCGTTTGCGCTCGGCGGCATCCTTGATCCCGGCGATGATCAGCGGCTCGGCGACGATGTCGCCGATGCGCCGGCGCGGATTGAGCGAAGCAATCGGATCCTGGAAGATCAGCTGCACGCGGCGGCGCATCCGGCGCAGCGCCTCGCCCTCCATCGCGGTGAGGTCCTCGCCGTCGAACATCACGCGGCCGGACTTGGCGCGGCGCAGTTGCAGCACCGCGCGGCCGAGCGTCGACTTGCCGCAGCCGGATTCGCCGACCAGCCCAAGCGTCTCGCCGCGCGCGACCTGGAGGCTGACACCGGAAACGGCATGAACAATCTTGTTGCCGAGGCCGTATTCGACCACGAGATTGTCGACGTTGAGAAGCGGCGCGGGGCGCGCGGCAAGCTGCATCATGCCTCGACCCCCTCCGTCATCCGGATCGGATGGAAGCACGCATAGAGATGATCAGGCATTTCGGCGCTGGTCAGGACCGGTTTGGCTTCATGACAGCGCCCGCCGGCATAATTGCAGCGCGGCGCGAAGGAGCAGCCCTTCAGCGGGCGCGTCGGATCGGGTGGACGGCCCGAGATCGCCGGCAGCGGCGTATGCGGCGCGGTCTCGAGCTTCGGGATCGCCGCCAGCAGCGCCTCGGTGTAGGGCATGTGCATGCGCTTGAACAAGGCTTGCGTCGGCGCGCGCTCCACCACCCGGCCGGCATACATTACCGCGACCTCGTCGGCGCGGCCGGCGACGACGCCGAGATCGTGGGTGATGATGATCATCGCCATGTGGCGGCGGCGCTGCTCGCGCGCGAGCAGATCGAGGATCTGCGCCTGGATGGTGACGTCGAGCGCGGTGGTCGGCTCGTCCGCGATCAGAAGCTTCGGCTCGCAGGACAGTGCGATCGCGATCGCGATGCGCTGGCGCATGCCGCCGGAGCATTGATGCGGATATTGCGCGAGCCGCTGCTCCGGGGCGGGAATGCCGACGGCGGCGAGCAGCTCGATGCTGCGGGCCTTCGCGGCGGGAGCGTCAAGCTCGAGGTGCTCCTGGATCGTCTCCATCAGCTGCGTGCCGATGGTGAGCACAGGGTTGAGCGAGGTCATGGGGTCCTGGAATACGACCGCGAGGTCGCGCCCGCGCAGCCGCCGCAGGCTTTCAGCCTCGAGCCGCACCAGATCCTCGCCGTCGAACATCACCCGGCCCGTCAGCTTCGCCTTCTTCGGCAGCAGTTGCAGCACGGCGCGCGAGAGCATGGTCTTGCCGCAGCCGGATTCACCAACGATCCCGAGCGTGCGGCCGGCCTGCAGCGAAAGGTCGACGTGATCGACCGCGCGCAGGTTTCCGCGCGGGGTCGGCAGCTCGACCGCGACATCCTCGATGGCCAGGAGCGGCGCGGTCACAGTGCCCCCTGACGTGGGTCAGTGAGAGCCCGCAAGGTGTCGCCGACGAGGTTGAACGCCAGCACCGTCGCAAACAGTGCTGCCGCCGGCAGAAAGGCGAGGCGCGGCGCGACGTCCAGACTGTCACGTCCCTCCCCGATCATGCTGCCCCAGCTCGGCATCGGCGGCGGCACGCCGAGGCCGAGAAAGGACAGCGCGCCCTCGACCACGATGGTGACGGCGACGCCGAGCAGGAAGAAGGCGAGCAGCGGCAGGATGACGTTCGGCAGCAGCTCGCGCAGCAGGATGCGCGCATGGCTCGCCCCTAACGCCTCGGCCGCGATCACGAATTCTCGTCGCGCCAGCGTCAGCGTCGCCGCGCGCGCCACGCGCATGAAGGCGGGAATGCCGAGCACGCCGAGGACGACAGTGAGGTTGGGGACCGACTGCCCGAGATAGGCGACCACCGCGAGCGCGAAGATCAGCGGCGGAAACGCGAGCAGCACATCCATGCTGCCGACCACCAGCGTCTCGAACCGGCCGCGGAAATAGCCGGCCAGCAGGCCGAGCGCGCCGCCGATGACGAGGCCGATCATGGGCGCGATCAGCCCGACCGTTAGCGACACCCGCGCGCCAAAGATCAGCCGGGCGAGCTCGTCGCGGCCGAGCCCGTCGGTGCCGAGCCAATGTTCCCCGGAGAAGGCGGCGCGCCGTTCCAGCATGTCCATATCGGTCGGGTTCTGCAGCGGCAGCACCGGCGCCAGGATCGCTAGCGAAAGGATGATCGCAACCCAGGCGCTTGCGATCCAGAACAACAGGCCGACCTTGGGCTTGCGGCCGACCGGCGCAGCTACCTCCTCGTCCTGGATCGACAGCTCAAGCGTGGCCATGGCGGATCCTGGGGTCGAGCACGGCATAGAGCATGTCGACGATGAAGTTGACGATGACGAAGCCGCAGGCGACCAGCAGCACCACGCCCTGGAGAATGACGAGGTCCCGGGTGTAGATCGCCCCGACCAGCAGCCGGCCGATGCCGGGCAGCGCGAAGATCGTTTCCACGATCAGCGTGCCGCCGAGCAGGCGACCGATATTGATGCCCGTCACCGTCACCAGGGTCAGCGAAGAAGGCTTCAGCGCATGCACCAACAGGATGCGCGATGGCTTGAGACCCTTTGCTTTCGCCAGCGCGATATAGTCCTCCTGCAACGTCGCGATCATGTCGGAGCGCAGCACCCGCATGATGCCCGGCCATTCCGCCAGCGCCAGCGTCAGCGCCGGCAGCACGAAGAAGCGCAAATTGGCCAGCGGCGCCTCGGTGAACGGCACATAGCCGGTCGCCGGCAGCCAGCGCAGCTCGACCGCGAACAGATAGATCAGCAGGATCGCAGTCAGGAACGACGGCATCGACAGCATCGCGAAAGCGCTGCCGGTCATGAAGCGGTCGAACGCACCGCCGGCGCGCGCGGCACAGGCGATCGCAACGGGAACACCGATCAGGAGCCCGATGAACTCGGCCATCAGCATCAGCTGCAGCGAGACCGGGATGCGCTCGGCCACCGCCTGCAGCACCGTCTGCCCGGTGCGAAACGAGCGGCCGAGATCGCCCTGCACCACGTGGCCGAGCCAGCTCAGGTAACGCCACCACAGCGGCTGGTCGAGTCCCATGTCGCGGCGCAGCGCCGCGACGTTCTCCGGCGTTGCCTGATCGCCCAGGATGACGAGCGCGAGATCGCCCGGCAGCAGCGAGGCGATCAGGAACGTCAGCAACGAGACGGCGAGCAGGACCGGCAGCATGGCAAGCAGCCGCCGCGCGACGAAGTTCAGCATCGCGCGGTCATTCCAGCCAGGTGGTCGAGACGTCGATCACGCCGTTGTAGATCTTCGGAAAGCCCTTCAGCTTGGCGCTGGACAGCGCGTAATAGGTATTCTGGAAGGTCCAGAACCAGATCGCCTCCTTGTTGATGAGGCGGCTGATGGCGCAGTAATCCTCGGTGCGCTGGCCGATGTCGGCGGTGACGCGCGCATGGTCCAGAAGCTTGTCGAGCTCGGGGTTCGCGTATCCGGCGAGCGCCAGCGGGCTGCCGCTGCGGAAATTCGCGTACATCTGCGGATCGGGATCGGCGAGATCGACGATGCGCCACGGCGTCAGCTGGAACTGCCGGGTGAAGGCGCGCGTCGGAATCGTGGCCTGGTCGACCTGCTCGATCTCCATGTTGGCGCCGACGCGCTTCCAGAATTGCTGCAGCACCTGGCCGATCATGCGGCCGCGCGGCGTCGCCGTCACCAGCATCTTGAACTCGACCGGCTTGCCGTACTCCTTGATCAGCGCCTTGGCCTTCTCAACGTCGAACGGCAGCGCCCCGTCGTCCTTGCACTTGACCCAGGAGCCGTCGCCGTAAGGATTGCTCGCGGGCCGGCTCAGGCCGTTGCTGATCGCTTGCGACATCTTGGGACGGTCGATCGCCATCACCAGGGCCTGCCGCACCCTCACGTCATCGAACGGCGCCACCTTGGTGTTGAAGGCGTAGACCTGCGCGCCCGAGCCCTTGTAGGTGTGCACGGTGAGCTTGGGGTCCTTCTGCGCCCTCATGATGTTGTCGGCGTCGTTCTCGTCATCCCAGATGATGTCGGCCTCGCCCGATTGCAGCGAGGCAAAGCGCGACTGCGCGTCGGGCAGCGGCTTCAGGACGATGCGGTCGAGATACGGGCGACCCTTGTCCCAGTAGTTCGGGTTCTTCTCCAGCACCATGCGGTCGCCGGCGGTCCATGATTTCAGGATGTACGGGCCGGTGCCGACGGGATTGCGGTTGTAATCGTCGCCCTTGGTCTTCCAGGCGGTCGGCGAATGGATGACGTTGTTCTGGCTCTGGATGGTGATCGTCGCCGGCAGGTTCACGGAAGGATCGGTGAGATTATAGACGATTGTGTATTCGTCCGGCGCCAGCACCTCCTTGACGTTGGTGATGTAGAAGGCGCAGCGGCACTTGTTGGCGGGGTCCTTCTGCCGGTCGAAATTCTCCTTGAAGGCCTGCGCATTGAACGGCGTGCCGTCGTGGAATTTGACGCCTTCGCGGAGCTTGAAGGTCCAGGTCTTGTAGTCCTCGGAATGGCTCCAGGACACCGCGAGCTTCGGCGCGGCCTCGCCCTTGTCGTTCAGCGTCGTTAGCGTGTCGAAGATCGCGGCGGCAGCGGTGAAGGTCGAGGTGTCGTAGACGCCGACCTTGAGCGGATCGAAGCCTGCGATCTCCAGCTCCTGTCCGACCGTGATGCTGCCGCCTGATTTCTGCGCCTGCGCTGGCGTTGCCAGTGCAAATGCCGCAACGAGGAAAATAGGCACGCGCCTGCGTGCCAAGGCCGCCGCGTTCGTCATGGTTCCTCCCGGGATCCCTCGTCCGATGTTTCGGATCGTGAATGACTCGGAGGCGAGCTTGGCGACAAATGCCCGCCTCGGCAAGAGGAACGAACGAGAGTTCGAACGCCGCATGTGGCGGCGATGAGACTCAGGATGTCGCGGCCGTTTTGCCTGGCGGAATTGCCGTACCGTCCGCAAGGCCGATCTCCTGGCGCAACGCGTCGGTGTGCTCCCCGAGCACGGACACGGTCTTGGCCGGCGCCGTGTCAGCCCCCGACATCCGAAACGGCAGGTTGAGCACCTGGAACGAGCCGCCCTCGTCCCGCACCTCGGAGAGTGCCTGGCGGTGCGCAAGCTGCGGATCGGCCAAGGCCTCGGACACGCTGCGATAGGCCGAGGCCGGCACGCCGGCAGCGCCAAGCACGCGCAAGCACGCATCGGTCGAAAGCTGCCGCGACCAGATTTCGACGCCGTCCATCAGCTCGGCCCAGTTCGCGCGCCGCGCGGCATAGGTGGCGAAACGCGGATCGGAGACCCAGTCCGGGCGGCCGATCACCCCCATCAGGGCCTGGAACGTCTTCTCGCTGGCGATCGTGATCATGACGTAGCCGCTTGCCGTCTCGGTCGGTCCGAACATCGGGCGTGGCGGCGGCGGCACCGCGAATTGCGAGCTCTGCAGCTCGGTCAGCGTCAGCGACAGCATGGTTTCCAGCATGGAGACGTCGATGTGCTGGCCGGCGCCCGTCACGCTGCGTTGATAGAGCGCCGACGCGATCGCGCCAAAACCATAGGTCCCGGTGACGACGTCGGCGTGGTAGATACCGCAATAGTCGGGACGGTTGCGGCCCGGCTGGTAGGCGAGATGGGCCATGTCATAGCCCGAAGCCGCGTGGATCACCGGGGCGTAGGCCGGCAGCTCGGCCGAAGGGCCGGTCTGGCCATAGCCCGAGATCGAGCAGTAGATCAGCCTCGGGTTGACCTGACGCAGGCTGTCGTAGTCGAGCCGAAGGCGGCGCATCACGCCGGGACGGAAATTCTCGACCAGAATGTCCGACGTCGCGGCCAGCCGACGCACCGCCTCCTTGCCGTCCTCGGATTTGAGGTCGAGGACCACGCTCTTCTTGCCGACATTGAGCTGGCCGAACGCGGTGCTGCAGCCGTTGCGGAGGGGAGGCCGGGTCCGCATCGTCTCCCCGCCGTCGGTCTCGATTTTGATGACCTCGGCACCCATGTCGGCGAGCATCCGTGTGCAATGGGGCCCGGCGATGGTGGTCGAAAAATCCAGCACCCGCAGGCCCGCGAAGGCCTTTGTCGTCTTCCCCTCATGCTTATCTGCTAGCTGCATGCCTGCCTGCGCCCTTGAACTCGTGGAACCATCGAAGATCTTTGTTGTTGATGCGGCGACCCTAGAGGGCGGCGGCTGAGTAGGAAAGTGTTTACCGAACAGACGTGCCGCGTGGGCGGGCTTTGGATTTCCAGCACAACTGGACCCGTTCTTGCATAGCAGCAAGCGGGGTCGAAAGAGGGCGGTTGTTCTTGAGGGTCTTGTTCGTCACCACAGAGATGGACGACTTCGTTCGCGTCGGCGGATTGGGCGCCGTTTCCGCCGCCCTCCCCCGCGCACTTCGCTCCTTCGCCGATATCCGGATCATGCTGCCCGGCTATCGCGACATCATCGAGCAACTCACGCATATTCAGGTCGTTGGCCGCTGTCCCGCATTCGCGGAGATGCCGGCCTGCTCGCTCGGCCGTGCCGCGACCAAGGACGGCCTGCCGGTCTATGTGCTGTTGTGCTCGCAGCTCTACGACCGACCGGGCAACCCCTATGGCGACGAGCTCGGGCGCGATTGGCCCGACAACGACATCCGCTTCGCGCGCTTGGCCTCGGCCGCGGCTGAGCTCGCCATGGGCAAGCTGGACAAGAATTGGGCAGCAGACCTGATCCATGCCAACGACTGGCAGGCCTCGCTGGTGCCGGCCTATCTCGCCTGGCAGGGCGCCAAGCTGCCGTCCATCCTGACCATCCATAACCTCGCCTATCAGGGCCTCTTCCCGAAGGACTCGTTGCGGCGGATCGGCGCACCGGAGAGCTCCTTCCACATCGACGGCGTCGAGTTCTACGATCAGGTCTCCTTCCTCAAGGCGGGCCTCGTCTACGCCTCGCACCTCACCACGGTCAGCGGCACCTATGCGCGGGAGATCACCACGGCCGAGTTCGGCTGTGGCCTCGAGGGCCTGCTCCGCCTGCGCTCGGACGCCGCCGAGCTCACCGGCATCCTCAACGGCATCGACGAGAGCTGGGACCCGCGCTCCTGCGCCCAGCTCGCCCAGCAATTCGGCGCCGGCGACTGGGTCGGCAAGAAGGCCAACGCGGATTACGTCCGCAAGCAGTTCGGGCTGGCGGTCTCGCGCGGGCCGATGTTCGGCATCGTCGCGCGGCTCGTGCACCAGAAGGGGATCGACCTCGTGCTGTCGGCGGCGGACGAGATCGTCGATGCCGGCGGGCAGATCGTGGTCACCGGCTCCGGCGAGCCGGCGCTCGAGCAGGCCTTGATCGACGCGCACCGCCGCCGCCCCGACGCCATCGGAGTTGCGATCGGCTTCAACGACGCCCAGGCGCGGCGCATCTTTGCCGGCAGCGACTTCACCTTGATGCCGTCGCGGTTCGAGCCGTGCGGGCTCAGCCAGATGTACGCCCAGCGCTTCGGCTCGCTGCCGATCGGCCACCAGACCGGCGGCCTCGCCGAGACCATCAGCGACGGCGAGACCGGCTTCCTGTTCTCGAGGCCGTCGCGCGAGTCGTTCCTCGGCGGCGTGCGGCGCGCCTTCTCGGCCTTCATGGCCCACGACCAGCTCGACACGATGCGCCGCAGCGCCATGGGGCGCTCGTTCTCCTGGAGCATCTCGGCCGGCAGCTACAGCGCGCTGTACCGCAAGCTGGCGTCGGTGTGAGGCACCGCTGTCATTCCGGGGCGCGCCGTTTGGCGCGAGCCCGGAATCCATCGTGCGGCCGGAACGCTCGGAGAAATGGATTCCGGGTTCGCGCTCCGCGCGCCCCGGAATGACAAGCTGCAACGAGCTTGCCTCGAGTCCCTATTTCCCGCGCACATCCATCTGCGAACGGCCGATCCAGGCGCGATTAAGACACCGTGTCATCCAGTCAGGCTGCGCTTCGCCCCGCAGCCGCGCCTGCGCTTCCTGGTAGGGACCGACATAGCGCAGCCGGCCAGGCAATTTCGGATAGACGCGCCGGATCCACCGCAGCGCGTGATCGGCGGATCGGATCGCACGCGCGTCGAGCTCGAAGCCGAAGCCCGCGCGCAAGCGCTCGGGCAGCATGCTCGCGGTGAGCGCGCAATACCAGCGCGGCGGCCGCAGCCACGGGCGCGCGCCGCTGAATATCTGCGCGGCGATCTCGCGCGCCGCAGGGCCAACGGTCAGCGTCTCCGACTGCGCCATTGCCTTGGTGTAGGCGACGAAGCCGGACCAGTCCGCCGGCAAATCATCCCCCTTCAATCCGAAGAGGGCGCCGTACAGCCTGGCCTCGCTCCAATAGCGATCGCGCTCCTCCGCCGAGAGTGGCGGCAGCACCAGATCATGTACCATAAGCGCGGTCTCGACCAGCGTGGCATGGACCCAGCGCAGCGCGGGGATGTCGTTGGCGCAGTAGCGCGAGCCGGCTGCGAACGGCCCCACGGTCTCGGGCATCTCGCCGACGATCATGCTGTGACGCCGATGTAGCTGCCGGGACGACAGCAGCGCCCGGTCCAGCGAGCCGAACACCATCGTAAAGACGATGTCGAAGGTGCGATGGAAGCGGCCGATCGGATCGGCAAGGGTGCGCGAATGCTCGGCGATCGCCGCCGCCACCCAGGGATGGGCCAGTTGCAGCAGCAGCGCACGGCCGGCGCCGAGAAAGAGCACGGCCTCCCGGTCGATCTGCCAGGTCAGTGAGGCCGGACCGAATACGCCCGCGACCGGTCCCGCCGCGTTGGCACGCAGCGTATCGAGCGACTCCTCCAGATCTTTCTCAGCGACCAATTGCAAGCCTCGCGACGAAGATACGGCGACCATACTCCGGACCGCGCGCCTGCGAAATCGTCGTCGTGCAAAGCAATGACGAACAGGACCCTCATTCCGCAGCCATCGGCATCTCGTCCATATGCTCGTGCAGCACGACGCCGGCGAGCGGATCGAATTCGCCGATCCAGGGCTTTCGCGCCAGCACCGATTTCGTGTGCGCATAGCCGGCGTGCCAGCGCCGCGTGATCCCGGACGGACTGAAGTCGATATCCTTGGTATGGGTCTCGTGCTCGAGCTGAGGCGCCAGCAGCCGCACCACATGCATGCGGGTTGGACAGCCGTAGCTCGTCAGCTCCCTCACCGCGGGATCGTTGCGGTCGCTCTCGGGCAGCCGCGCCGCGAGCTGGTTAATGACGTGGCGCAGACGATGGGCCTGCTGCTGTCGCACGATCTGGCTGGCGATGCGGCTGGAATATTGCACGTCCTTGTGCCGGTTCAGCACCTCCGCCATCGTGGTCGGCTCCGGCCCGACCGGATTCCACAGATGCACGGAGAAGATCAGCGAGTTCCTGCGTGGATTGTCGTCGAACACGGCTTCGGTCGGCGTGTTCGACAGGATGCCGCCGTCCCAATAGAGCTCGCCGTCGATGCGCACGGCGGGGAAAGCCGGCGGCAGCGCGCCCGAAGCCATCACATGCTTCACCGTCAGCTCGCCGTCGCGGCTGTCGAAATAGCGCATTTCGCTGGTGCCGACATGAGCCGCACCGACCGTCAGACGCGGCGCGCAGCGGTTGGCGAGATCAAAATCGACGAGCTCGCTCAGCGTCTTCTCCAGCGGCGCGGTCGAATAATAGCCGGCGTAATCGGCGCCCAGCGGATAGGAATCGCCGGCATGGGCCAGCGGATTGGGCCGGAAGAAACCGGCAATGCCGTGGGTCACGGTCGACCAATAGGCCAGCTTCTCGTTGAAGCCGGGAAACGCGGCTCGCCAGTCCCAGACCGGCTTCTGCTCCATCCGCTTCCAGAACTCCCGCAAGCGCGCGAGCCGGTGCTCGGGCGCGTTGCCGGCGATGAGGCTTGCATTGATGGCGCCGATCGAGGTGCCGATGATCCAGTCCGGCTCGATGCCGGCTTCGTGCAAGGCCTGGTAGACCCCGGCCTGGTACGAGCCGAGCGCGCCGCCGCCCTGAAGCACGAGCACGACCTGACCCGGCAGGTCGTGCTGCTTATGCTGAGAATTGTCCTGCGTGCCCATATCTCGCTCCTGGTGAGCTTGCACTGTTCGAGTATTCGACTTGCTGCGCCGGCCCATGTCAATGCGCGGTCCAACCGCCTTCGACCGGCAGCGCAACGCCGGTGATCGAGGCCGCCGCGTCCGTCGACAGGAACACCGCGAGTGCGCCGAGCTCCTCGACCGCAACAAAGCGCTTGTTCGGCTGTTGCGCCAGCAGCACGTCGCGGATCACCTGATCGCGGGAGATGCCATGGGCCTTGGCCTGGCCGTCGATCTGCGCCTCGACCAGCGGCGTATGGACATAACCAGGGCAGATTGCGTTGCAGGTGATGCCCTGCTCCGCCGTCTCCAGCGCCGTCACCTTGGTGAGGCCGACGATGCCATGCTTGGCGGTGACATAGGCTGCCTTGAACGGCGAACCGACCAGGCCGTGCGTGGAGGCAATGTTGATGATCCGGCCGAAACCGTGCTGCCGCATTGCCGGCAAGGCCAACCGCGTGGTGTGGAAGGCCGAGGACAGGTTGATTGCGAGGATCTGGTCCCACTTCTCGACCGGAAACTGGTCGAGCGGCGCGACATGCTGGATGCCGGCGTTGTTGACCAGGATGTCCAGCCGGCCGGATTGGGCCACCGTCGCCGCGATCATCTCGGCGATCGATTTCGGCCTCGTCATGTCCGCCGGCGAATAGCTGGCCTTGACGCCGAACTCGGCGGCGATCTGCTCGCGCGTCCGGCCGATCTCGCTGGCGACACCAAGGCCATTGAGCACGATGTCGGCGCCCGAGGCGGCGAGGGCCCGCGCGATACCGAGACCGATGCCGCTGGTCGACCCGGTGACAAGCGCCACCTTGCCGGCAAGCACGCGTGATGAAGCGGACGTCTGCGTCTTGATGGGAATATTCATGATCCAGACCTCTTCTCAGCGCGACACCGCGCCAGGCTGGAGCGAAATGTGCGGGATCTCCGGGATTTGCGGAAATGCCGGTTGGCTTCCGAGTCGATACGTCCGCGCTATCGCAGGCGGGATGTCATTTTTCGCCCTGATCGGCTAGATTTCCGGTCGATTTTTGCTGGGAGCCGATCCATGGAAATGCACCAGGTCCGCTATTTCCTCGCGGTGGCGCAGCTCTTGAACTTCACGCGCGCGGCCGAGGAATGCAACGTCACGCAGCCCTCGCTGACGCGAGCGATCAAGCAGCTCGAGGCCGAGCTGGGCGGCGACCTGTTCCGCCGCGAACGCCCCGCCGCGCAATTGACTGAGCTCGGCCAGCGCATGCATCCACTCCTGAAGCAGTGCTATGACGCGGCCATCGGCGCGCGCTCGCTCGCCTCCTCGTTCAGGAGCGGAGAGATCGGTGCGCTCCGCATTGCGCTGACGCATTCGATCGACCTCGCTTTGCTGATTCCGCATCTCAACGAGATCAAGCGGCAGTTCAACCGGCTCGAATTCCGCTTTCTGCGCGGCTCGGGCCGGGAGGTCGGCGACTTCCTGAAGAAGGGCGAAGCCGAGCTCGGCATTGCGGCCGAGATCGACGAGGCCTGGGACCGGCTGGATGTCTGGCCGCTGTTCACCGAGAGCTTCGAGCTCGTCGTCGGCGATGGGCACCGGCTGGCCGGCCGCAGCTCGGTCGAACTGGACGATCTGCGATCGGAGCTGCTGCTGAGCCGAACTTTCTGCGAGCACGCGCGCCGCATCTCCGCGAGCCTGCGCGAGCACGGCATCGACATCGAACAGGGTCATGAGGTCTCGAACGAGCGCGACTTGATCGAGCTGGTCGAGGCCGAGATGGGCGTCGCCATGGTGCCGCACACCTCGCCCGTGCCGGAGCGGCTGACCCGCGCCGCGGTCACGGGGCTGGACGCCCGCCGCACCGTCAATCTCTATGGGGTCGCCGGCCGGCAACGCACCGCCGTGGGCAACGCCGTGATGCGCATGCTGCGCGGCGCCGACTGGCGCGAGATCGCGGGGTAGTCTTTACAGTGTCGACCGCCCTTCTCCTCTCCCCCTGTGGGAGAGGGTGGCTCGCCGCATAGCGGCGAGACGGGTGAGGGGTATCTCTCCGCGACTCCAATCCTCTTTTGTGATTGCGGAGGCAACCCCTCATCCTGCGCTTCGCGCCACCTTCTCCCACAAGGGGAGAAGGAAGAAAGCGTAGCTCAATTCTCCTGGCTCGCGCGCTCCAGCGCTTCGACCAGATCCTCGATCTCCATGCGCTTGCGGAAATCCGGATCGACAAAGCGGGCTTTCACGATGCCGTCGCGTCCGACCAGGAACACGGCCGGGATCGGCAGCATCCAGCCGTCATTGCCGTGGAATTTCGCCATGTCCTGATAGGACAGCAATTGCTGGATCTCGGCACCTAACCAGATCGCGAGGTCGAGCGACAGCGCATAGCCGTTGTCGAGATCCGTCAGGATCGGAAACGGCGCGCCGGATTCGGCCTTGAGCTGCCCGGTATATTCCTGCGTCTCCGGCACGATCGCGACAACCTGCGCCCCCATCGCCTTGATGCGGTCCAGCGCCTGGACCACGGCGCGGACATTGAGCCGGCAATAGGGACACCAATGGCCGCGGAAGAACATCACCGCGACGGGGCCTCCCTCCAGCAGCGAGGGCAGCGACACGAGACGGCCACCCTCGTCGGGCAGCATGAACGGCGGCATCGGGTCGCCCGGCCGCGGCGCGGTCTCGCCGCCGCCGTTGTCGCTCAATCGCGCGACCAGGCGATCGACCGCCTCGCCATAGGCCGGAAAGACCTCGCGGCTGGCATCTGCATAGGCGCGGAGCTGTTCGTTCAGCGTGCTGTCCATGTCGCGGCAGCGCTGGAACGCGAGCCTGAGCTGTTCGGCATCGGCTGGCGAGAGAGACGTCATCTTCCTGCTCCGGCTTCCTTGCGGGCGAATATTAGTTTCCCGGTTCGCCCGCCCGCAAGGGGCGACCGCAATCGGGCGTGCTGGCATCGGACGCCGGATGTTGCGAAAGCGGAAATGCCGATGCCCAATCGGTTCGATAGCTGCCGCCTATCGGCATAGCGCGGGGCTATCGCATCGAAAGCAAGCCGGCATTTCAACATGGAAAAGGTCTCGACGAAGCTCCTGCCATAGCCCGCGGCCATCAGGGCTCGCGGCCAACAGAGGAGACTTTCCATGTCTAGCCATCTCACAATGTCGCGCGTGGTTTGGACAGGCGTTGCCGTTCTCGGCGCGCTGACATTTGCGACGCCGGTTTTCGCCGGCGAATGTCCGGCCGGCAAGACCAAGCCGAATGCGCAGCCGATGGTCGACTACAAGCCTGTCGGCGTTACCGACGTGACGCTCGGCGCGATCGATCTCGGCAAGCAGCCCGCCCGTATTGAGGGCCGCGAGCTGCGCTTCCGCAAGCTGACCATCGAGCCCGGCGGCATCGTGCCCTGGCACAGCCATGACGACCGTCCGGCCCTGATCTTCGTGCAGCAGGGCGAGATCGTCGAATACGCCTCCAACTGCGTCGACCCGATCGTGCACAAGGCCGGCGACATCCGCCCCGAAGTCCACGGCACCTCGCACTGGTGGAAGAACCTCGGCAAGGAGACCGTCATTCTCTATGTCGGCGACGTCCGCAAGGATCCCAACGACCGCCATATGTAATTCCGTGCGGCCATCCTTCGAGACGCCCGCTTCAGGCGGGCTCCTCAGGATGAGGACGGAGTGTGCGGCAGCAGCCTCGGCGGCCACGATGTCGCTTAGCCTCATCCTGAGGAGACGCCACCGGGTCGGCGCAGAGCGCGGCCCGATGACAGGCTCCGCGGTCGTCTCAAAGGACGAGGCGCGCGCTCGGGGCATGCCGGGGCATGAGGGAGCGCAACGACATGACCGATCTTTCCGCATCGATCAAACCGACCGCGACGACGATGAATGCGCATTCCCCTGGCTTCGCGTTTCGCTCGCTCGTGATCGGCCTCACCGCATTCCTGACGGTCGTCGATCTCTTCGCGACGCAGGCGATCCTGCCCTCGCTGACACGGCACTACGGCGTCACACCCGCGGCAATGGGCTTTGCCGTCAATGCCAGCACCTTCGGCATGGCCGCAGCCAGCCTCGTCGTCGGCTTCTTCAGCCCGCGTATCGACCGGCGAACGGGCATCCTGCTCAGCCTGGTCCTGCTTGCGGTTCCCACCAGCCTGCTTGCTGTCGCGCCCAATCTTGCCGTCTTCACCGCGTTGCGGGTCGCGCAGGGCCTGTGCATGGCGTCCGCCTTCGCGCTCACCCTCGCCTATCTCGGCGAGCAATGCAGCGCCATGGACGCCGGCGGCGCCTTTGCCGCCTACATCACCGGCAACGTCGCCAGCAACCTCGTCGGCCGGCTGATCTCGGCCGCATTGGCCGATGGCCTCGGCCTCGCCTGGAACTTCTACTTCTTCGCGGCGCTCAATCTTACCGGCGCAGCGCTGGTCTATTTCACCGTCAACCGCGTGCGGCCGATGCATGCGATGATGCCGGCGGCTGCGCCGCTCGCCGCCACCATCGCGCATTGGCGCAATCCGCAGCTGCGCGCCTCTTTCGGCATCGGCTTCTGCATCCTGTTCGCCTTCATCGGTACCTTCACCTACGTCAATTTCGTGCTGGTGCGGCCGCCGCTGTCGCTCGGCATGATGGATCTCGGCCTCGTCTATTTCGTCTTCCTGCCGTCGATCGTCACGACGCTTCTGGCCGGCAGGGTGGCGGCCCGGCTGGGAACGCGGCCCACGATCTGGGGCGCGCTCGCTGTTGCCGGGCTCGGCCTGCCCTTGATGCTGTCGCCGCGTCTGGGCGAAGTGCTCGCCGGCATGGTCCTGGTCGGGGTCGGCACATTCTTCGCACAGGCCGCCGCGACGGGTTTCGTCGGACAGGCCGCAGCCGATAATCGCGGCATCGCCAGCGGGACCTATCTTACGTGTTACTTCTGCGGCGGACTGGTCGGTACGGCCGTGCTCGGGCGCCTGTTCGACGCTTTCGGATGGCAGGCGTGCGTATTCGGCGTGGGCGCGGCGCTCGCTGCCGCAGCCCTGCTTACATTCGCCCTGAAACGCTAGCGCTTGGCCGGCGCTTCCTGCGGCGGCTCGTCGTCGGCGATCGCGCGCCAGGCGGCGCCGTCGAGATCGTCGTACTGGCCGCTCCTGAGCGACCACAGGAAAGCGACGAGACCGGCACCTCCGAGCATCAATGCTAGCGGGACCAGGATGACCAGTATCTCCATTACACGATCTCCCGCGAGGCGCTGCGGGCGCGCAGCGAGTTCAGCATCACCAGGATCGACGATCCGCTCATGGCGGCAGCGGCGATCAGGGGCGTCACGACGCCGCTGATCGCAACCGGCACCGCGAGCACATTGTAGCCGATCGCAAGCCAGAGGTTCTGCCGCATCAAATGCAGCGCCTTGCGCGAGGCGTCGATGGCGGCGACGACGGGAGCCAGCGGCCGGCCGAGGAAGACGAGATCGGCGGTGGCCTGGCTGAGATGCGCGGCCGAGATCGGCGACATCGAGACATGGGCCGCCGCGAGCGATGGCGCATCGTTCATGCCGTCGCCGACCATCAGCACTTTCGCACCGCGCCGTTTCAGCTCCTCGATCCGCGCGATCTTGTCGGCCGGGGTGACGCCGGCGCGCCACTCGGGGATGTCGAGCGATTGAGCCGCGGCCTTCACGGCCGGCTCGCGATCGCCGGACAGGATCTCGATGCCGATGTTGCGCGCCTTCAGAGCCGCGATCACCGCCTTGGCATCGGGTCGCAGGCCCTGGCGAACCGAGAGGATGAATTTTTCGCTGCCCTTGCTGAACGCGACGATGGAAGCTTCGGGATCGACCAAGGCGCTGGCGACCAGCGCCTCGGCACCGCAGAAGGAGGGACGGCCGAGGCGAAGCTCGAGGCCGTCGACGGTCGCACGGACACCCTGCCCGGCCTCCTCCACTGCACTGAGGATCGGAGACTTCGCACCGGCAGCTTGCGCGACGGCGGCAGCCACCGGGTGATGGCTCGACAGTGCGAGCCGGCCGGCGAGTTCGAAGACATCGGTGGGAATGTCGGCGGCATTCATCACTTCGAGCTCGGGCAGCGTCAGCGTGCCGGTCTTGTCAAAGATCACATGGTCGGCTTCAGCCAGCCGCTCGATCGCATCGCCCGCATTGAGCAGAACACCGGCCTTGAACATCGCGCCCGAGGCCACCGTCTGCACCGTCGGGATCGCAAGCCCTAGGGCGCAGGGACAGGTGATGATCAGCACGGCGACGCCGGTCACGATCGCATCGTGCCAGCTCGCACCGGCGAGGACCCATCCGAGAATGGTCAGGAGCGCGGTCGCATGCACCACCGGCGCATAGAGCCGCGAGGCCCGGTCGGCAAGGCGCATGTAGCGCGAGCGCGCCTGGAGCGCGTTGTCGAGCAGCCGCGTGATCTCGGCGAGCAGCGTCGCCTCGGAGGCAGCCGAGACCCGCACCCGCAAGCTGCCGGAGATGTTCATCGATCCCGCATAGACCGGCGTGCCCTGCTCGGCCGTGACATAGAGCGTCTCGCCGGTGATCAGGCTCTGGTCGATCTCGGAACGCCCTTCGATCACGGTGCCGTCGACCGCGCAGCGCTCGCCGGGCCGGAGCAGCACGATGTCGCCCGGGTTGATCGCCGCAACCGGCACCTGCGAGATCTCGTCGGGCCCGATGAACTTCGCTGCCGTCTCCGCCTTCAGCGCGGCGAGATTGCCGGCGACCGCGCGGGTCCGCCGCCGCATGTTCTGATCGAGGAAGCGGCCGACCAGGAGGAAGGTCAGCAGCATGATCGCGGCGTCGAAATAGGCATGCTCGGCGTGGTGGATGGTCTCGACCACGGACATGCCGAGCGCCAGGATCACGCCGATCGAAATCGGCACGTCCATGTTGGTGGTCTTGGCCGACAGAGCGCGCCAGGCCGAGCGAAAGAACGGCTGGCCGGCATAGGCCGCCGCCGGCAGCGCGATCAGCGCCGACAGCCAGTGGAAGAAATCGCGCTGCTCCGGCAGCATGTCCGAGACGTTGCCGGACCACACTGGGATCGACAGCATCATCACGTTCATGGTGGCGAACGCGGCGACCCCGAGGCAGCGCAGCAGGAAGCGGGATTCGGCGACCTCGGCCACTTCCGCACTCTCGGTCTCGAACGGATAGGCCTTGTAGCCGAGCTCCTCGAGCCGATCGATGAAGCGGCCGGGGTCGAGCGTACCCGCCTTCCATTCCAGCGCAACGCGGCGGTCGGTGAGGTTGACGCGGGCCAGCGTGACGTCCGGGATGGCCGAGAGCCCACGCTCGATCTTGGCCATGCAGCCGGCGCAGTGGACGCCCTCGACGGCGAGATCGATGTGACGGCGGCCCTCGCCCGCATCGCGGACGTAGTGAGAGAAATCGCGCGTGACCTGCATGACGGAATCCTTCAGTTCAGGATCACGCGGTTGCGCGACATGAACACGCGCGTCCCCCGCGCCTCACCCTCGATCACCAGGTCCCATTGGCCCGGCGCGACGGACACCGCATTGCCGCGATAGAGGCCGATGCCGGATTCGCTGAGCTCGACGGTGAGGTCGGCGCGCTTGTCGGTCGGCCGCTCCAGCCTGCCGCCGAACTTCAGCCCGGAGATCGGCTGGCCGCCGGCATCGCGGGCCTCGACCTGGACCGAGGCGCCGCCGTCGTTGCGGCGCTCGACATGGGCGTTGACCTTCCACTTCCGCGCGGCTTGGTCCTGCGCCGCGGAGATCTCGCGCTCGTAAGTCAGGCCCGCGGCATAGGGGCTGTCGACGTCGGTGCCGGGCAGCGTTGCGATGGCGAGCTTCATCATGGTGGCATTGACGCCGATCACGAGGCCGAAGAAAGCGACCAGCATCAGGAAGACCTTGGTTCCGGTCAGCGGCTTGGATGACATGGTGGTCTCCTGATCTTACGGCGCGACAAAATTGTCGGTGGCGCTCGCGGCGACGCCGAGCCCGATGTCCATGACGTGGAAGCGGACCGGAATCGATTTCTCCGGATTGTTTTCGGCCGGCGCGGTGACCAGCAGCCGCAGCTCGCTGGTCGCATCGCGCGGGATCACGATGATCGGACGGTCCGGCGTGACCGAATCGATGCCGACGACGTGCATCGTGGGGTTCACGGGCCCCTCGACGTCGATCGCGATGACGCGGTCGTAGCCGCTCTTGTTCAGCAGCCGCACCGTATAGGCGTTGCGGATCGAGCCGTCGCTCAGCTTGACCGCGACCGGGTTGCGGTCGTGCAGCACGTTGACGTCGAGCAGGCTGCGGGTCGCCAGCGTATAGATCATGAAGCCGCCGACGGCCGCGATAATGGCACTATAGACGACGGTGCGAGGCCGGACGATCCGGTAGATCGGCGCCTTGCCTTCCTGGCGGCGATGGATGTTGATGTCGTTGTCGTAGCCGATCAGCCGCTTCGGCCGGCCGATCTTTGTCATCACGTTGTCGCATGCGTCGATGCAGAGGCCGCACTGGATGCATTCCATCTGCGGCCCGTTGCGGATGTCGATGCCGGTCGGGCAGACCGCGACGCATTGGTAGCAGTCGACGCAATCGCCGACCTGCTGGCCGAGGGCGCGCAGCTCGGCGGCCTTTTTCACCGAGGTGCGCTTCTCGCCGCGGTCATAGCGATAGGTGACGTTGAGCGCCCATTCGTCGGTGAGTGCGGCCTGAATGCGCGGCCACGGACACATATAGGTGCAGACCTGCTCGCGCATGAAGCCGGCGAGCAGATAGGTCGTCGCGGTGAGGATGCCGATCCAGATATAGGCGAGCATCGGCCCCTGGAAGGTGACGAGCTCCTTCACCAGGGTCGGCGCGTCGTTGAAATAGAGCACCCAGGCGCCGCCGGTCCACCAGGCGATCATGAGCCAGATCGAATGCTTGAGCACGATCTCGGAGATGCGCTCCAGCTTCATCGGATCGGACGATTTGTCCTTCTTCATCCGCTCGCGCCGGTCGCCCTCGATCAGGCGTTCGACCGCGTAGAACAGGTCGGTCCACACCGTCTGCGGACAGAGATAGCCGCACCAGATCCGCCCGCCGATGGAGTTCATCAGGAACAGCGCCACCGCGGCGACGATCAACAGGCCCGTGAAGTAATAGACCTCCTGCGGCCACAGCTCGATGAAGAAGAAATAGAAGCGGCTGTTGGGAAGATCGATCAGCACCGCCTGGCTCGGCGCGCCGAGACCGCGATTCCAGCGCACGAAGGGCAGGAAGTAGTAGACGCCGAGGCAGAATGCCATCAGGCCCCATTTGATCCGGCGGAAAGTACCGGAGACGCTCTGGGGATAGACCTTCTTGCGGGCCGCATAGAGCGGCCCGACGTCGTCCGCGGGCTTCAGTTCGTTCGGATTGACGGTCTTGTTCATCGCCTCGAGCTTCTTCAAAGGTGCGATTAAACCTAGACCCGGCACCGCCGCGCAGGTTGATCCAACGCAAACGGGGGCGCTTTTCTTCGCCCCCGCCGGAAGTCGTCGCTCGCGGATCGGCCTATTTGCCGCCGCCGAGCGAGTGGACGTAGACCGCCATCGCCTTGATGGTGGCGGGATCGAGCCGGCCTTCCCAGGCCGGCATCACGCCGGCGCGGCCCTGGCCGATGGTCTCGATCAGGCTCGCCTCGTCGGAGCCGTAGAGCCAGATCTTGTCGGTCAGATCAGGTGCGCCCATCTCCTGGTTGCCCTTGCCGGCGTCGCCGTGGCAGGCGGCGCAATTCTCCGCGAAGATCTTCTGGCCCTTGGGGGCGTCATAGCCGTTGCGGGTCGACAGGCCCGACAGCGACCGCACGTAATTGGCGGCGGTGACGATCTCGTCGCCCTTCAGCACGCCATCCTTGCCGAAGGCGAGCATCTGCCCCTCATGGGTCTTGGCATGGCCCGACCGCACGCCGAACTGGATGGTCTGCATGATCTGGTCGAGCGAGCCGCCCCACAGCCATTCGTCATCGTTCAGGTTGGGATAGCCCTTGGACCCCGTCGCACCCGTGCCGTGGCACGGCGCGCAATTGTCGCCGAACACCGTCTTGCCCTTGGCGCGCGCAAGCGCCAGCAGAGCCGGATCCTTCTGGATGTCGGCGAGCGAGGCCGAGCCCAGCGCCGCCATCTTGTCACCCCGGATCTTCTCGAGGTTGGCGAGCTCGACCGCGACGTCGGCGCGCGAGGAGTAACCGAACAGGCCGGTGGTGTTGCTTTGGATCAGCGGCCAGGCCGGATAGACGATCCAGTAGCCGATCGACCAGACGATGGTGAGATAGAAGGTGATCACCCACCACCGCGGCAGCGGCGTGTTGAGCTCCTTGATGCCGTCCCACTCGTGTCCGGTCGTGGACTTGCCGGAGACGGAATCGATGTCGCTAGAATGATCGGTCATGGTTTCTCACTCCTCCCGCAAGGGCAGGTGCGCTGCCTTGTCGAACGCAGCCTTGTTACGGGGCCAAAATGCGTAGGCGATGATCGCGAGAAAGATCGCGACGAACACCGGTGTCCAGATCGTCGTCACGAGATCGGACGCAAGATTATGGACGGTCAGGATGGCTTTCATCGTTCATGCCTTCTCAGCGAAGATTGGCTTTCTCGTTGTAGATCTTGAAGTCGACCAGCGTGCCGAGCATCTGCAGGTACGCGACCAGCGCGTCCATCTCGGTCGGCGTGCCGGTCTTGCCGTCGAAATTGCGTACGACGGCCTTGGCGTAGCGCTTGGTGAAGGCGTCGGTGCCGGCATTGTCCGGATCGGCCTGGGCCTTCAGGTCGGCGGCGGCATTGGCGAGTTGCTCGTCGCTATAGGGGACGCCGACGGTCCTGAGGGTGCGCATGTCGCCGGCGATCGCATCCGGGTCGATCTCGGCCTTGCTGAGAAACGGATAGCCGGGCATCACGGACTGCGGCACGATCGCGCGCGGGTTGGCCAGATGGGTGACGTGCCACTCGTCGGAATATTTGGCGCCGACACGGGCGAGATCCGGGCCTGTGCGCTTGGAGCCCCACTGGAACGGGTGATCGTACATGCTCTCGGCGGCGAGCGAGAAATGGCCGTAGCGCTCGACCTCGTCGCGCAAGGGCCGGACCATCTGCGAATGGCAGAGATAGCAGCCCTCGCGGACATAGACATTGCGCCCCGCCAGCTCCAGCGGCGTGTAGGGCCTGACCCCATCGACCTTCTCGATCGTGCTCTTGAGGTAGAACAGCGGAGTGATCTCGACGAGACCACCGACCGCGACCACCAGCAGGATGCCGACAATCAGGATGATCGAGTTCTTTTCGAAGATTTGGTGACGTGTCCAGAACGACATTGCTTGAGCTCCTCATTCCGCCGGCTGAAGAGCGACGGGCATCTGGACTTCCTGTTCGCCGACGCGAACCGTCATCCAGAGATTGTAGGCCATGATCAGCGAGCCGATCAGGAACAGGCCGCCGCCTGCGGCACGGATGATGTAGAAGGGATGCATCGCCTCGACGGTCTCGATGAAGGAATATTCGAGGAAGCCGAGCGAGGTGTAGGCGCGCCACATCAGGCCCTGGAGGATGCCGGACACCCACATCGCCGAGATGTAGAGGACGATGCCAAGGGTGGCGACCCAGAAGTGCCAGTTGACGAGCTTGAGGCTGTAGAGGCCCTTGCGATTCCAGGCCCACGGCACCAGGCAGTACAGCGCGCCGAAGGAGACGAAGCCGACCCAGCCGAGCGCGCCGGAATGCACGTGGCCGATGGTCCAGTCGGTGTAGTGGCTGAGCGAGTTGACCACCTTGATCGACATCATCGGGCCTTCGAAGGTCGACATGCCGTAGAAGGCGACGGAGACCACGAGCATGCGCAGCACGGGATCGGTGCGCAGCTTGTCCCAGGCACCCGACAGCGTCATCAGGCCGTTGATCATGCCGCCCCAGGAGGGCATCCACAGCATGATCGAGAAGGTCATGCCGAGCGTCTGCGTCCAGTCCGGCAGCGCCGTGTAGTGCAGATGGTGGGGACCTGCCCAGATGTAGAGGAAGATCAGCGCCCAGAAGTGGATGATCGAGAGCCGGTAGGAATAGATCGGCCGCTCGGCGCGCTTCGGGATGAAGTAGTACATGATGGCGAGGAAGCCGGCGGTCAGGAAGAAGCCGACCGCGTTGTGGCCGTACCACCACTGGAACATGGCGTCCTGGATGCCGCCCCAGGCGACGTAGGACTTCGAACCGAACACCGAAACGGGCAGCGCCGGGTTGTTGCCGAGATGCAGCACCGCGATCGTCACGATGAAGGCGAGATAGAACCAGTTCGCAACGAAGATGTGCGGCTCCTTGCGCTTGAAGATGGTGGCAAGGAAGACGAGCAGATAGACGACCCAGACGATGGTCAGCCACAGATCGGCGTACCATTCCGGCTCGGCATATTCCTTCGACTGGGTGACGCCGAGCAGATAGCCAGTGCCGGCGATCAGGATGAAGAAGTTGTAGCCGAGCACGACGAACCACGGCGCGAGGTCACCGGCAAGGCGCGCGCGGCAGGACTTCTGCACGACATAGAACGAGGTTGCGATCAAGACGTTGCCGCCGAACGCGAAGATCACGGCGGAGGTGTGCAGCGGACGCAGGCGGCCGAAGCTGATCCAGGGCAGATCGAAGTTCAGCGCGGGCCAGGCCAGCTGCGAGGCGATGATGAGGCCGACGAGGAATCCGGCAATGCCCCAGAACATCGCCATGAAGGCCGAGAACTTGATCGGCCCCATGCTGTAGTTCGGGCGGCCGTTGATCTCCTGGGCCGGCAGCGCCGCCGGCCGCTCGAAGTAGCGGTTGACGATGAAGAACACCGCAGCGAGGCTCGCCGCCGCGCTGAGCGCAGCGTGGAACGCGAAGGGCGCATCGAGCGCCTTGGCCGAGGCGATCACGCAGAGGAAAGCGGTGACTGCGAATACGACAGCCAAGCCGCTTTCACCGATGGTCATGGATTTTGAGATGGAGGGCTGGCTCATGCGGATTCTCTCTGAAAGAACACGCTGCCAGAAACCACATCCACCCTCGCGGCGAATTGATTGAAATCAAGATAGATGGATTTCTGTTAATGTGAGCCGATGCAGTGCCGGTTGAAATGCCCTCTCCCCTTGTGGGAGAGGGCAGCGAGAAAGGTGCGGCAAACTCACTTGGTTGAGGGGTTGGTTCCGCACGAAAAGTTTTTCCGTTGAAGCGGACCCCTCATCCGGCGCTTCGCGCCACCTTCTCCCGCAAGGGGAGAAGGGAAGAAAGATAGATGACCTCCGTGAAATCACGGAGGTTGGAACAGAAGGATCCAGACCTCACTCCCGCGCCGTCGCCTTGAGCGCCGCGATGACGTCCTCGCGCGCGATGATGCCGACCAGCTTCTGTGTGCCGTCCAGCACGATGATGCTCCTGATGCGGTGCTCGACCATGATCTGGAGCACGCGCGTCAGCCGCGTGTCGGGGCTGACATAGATGAACTCGGGCGTCATGACGTCGCCGATCTTGCGGCTCATCAGGTCGTCGTAGCGCGGCAACATCTGGCTCGGCGTAAAGGCGAAGCACTTCAGGATGTCGAACTTGGTCACGATGCCGACCACCTGCCCGTCGTCTTCGACCGGATAGGAATTGAAATCGTCGGTCTCGAACATCTCGCTGAGCTGGAACAAATCGAGGTCGCGCTGCACCGTCTTGACGTTGCGCGTCATGTAGCCGTCGACGGTCTGTTCAAGAAATTGGTACACGGCGCGTCCTCCTCGATTCCTCAAACTGGCCGGACGATGGTCAGTGCGACAGCAGCACGCTGCGGACGGTTTGCGTCACCAGATATTGCGTGACGCCTCCGAGGATCAGTTCGCGAAATCTCGAATGACCATAGGCGCCCGCGACGATCAGGCCCGCGCCGGTGTCGCCGGCGACTTTCTCCAACCGCGCAGCTGGGGTTTCGTTTCCTGCGGCCTCGAGGACCCGCGCAGTCGCGGTGATGCCGTGGCGGCCGAGCCAGGCGGCAACGTCGCTGACACCGGCCATCACGGCCGAACGGTCGTCGCCCCGCTCCGGGATTTCCACGATGGTGACGTCCTTCGCCTTGTGCAGCATCGGCAGCGCGCCCGCCACCGCCCGCCGCGCTTCCGGCGTGTCCTTCCACGCCACCAGCACGCTGCGCAGGTCGAGCCAGTTGGCCCGGTCGGGAACGACGAGCAGCGGGCGGCCGGTCTGCATCACCAGGTCCTTGGGACTCGCCAGCGAGAAAGCATCGGAGAAGGCCGGGCTCTGCCCACCGCTGACGACGATGTCGGCGCAACGCGCCTGCGCCGTGACGAAGCGGGCCGGATAATCCATCGCGCTGCGCCACTCCGCGTGTCCACCGCGATTTTTCACGGCCGCGCGGAATTGCGCTTCGAGCCCGGCCAGCCGCCGCTTGATCGAAGCTTCGCCCTCGTCGATCAGCGCTTGCGCCTCTGCGCCGTCGGTGAAATAGAGCGGCGGGACGAACTGCGCCGCAGCGACCCCGACGATGGCCGCCTCGAATCGTTCGGCGAGCTCGCCTGCGACCTGAAGACGCGCTTCGTTGAGTTGATCGAGCGCCAGGCTGACCATGACGGTGGCGTATGTCATCGGGAAATCTCCAGCATTACAGAATTTTTTGAATCCTAGACCTGCTGCCGCGCAACAGGCTGAGCTAGATCAAATCGAGGTCTCTGGCTGCCCACTCTCCCGGAATGGGGAGTCCGGCAGTGGATTCAACGTCCGCGCTTGCCTCCGGCCGAGCCTTGGGCGACATTGCTGAAGCGGTAACGGCATCCTGCCGGTCCGCCGAGAATAGGAGCAGAACCTTGGCGCCGACCCGCGGGAACCATCCGGCAGACGATGGTCGGGGCGAGCATTTCCGAGTCCGCATCGAGGGATTCGGGGTCGGCACCTGGGACCTCGACCTGCAGACTCGCGAGCTCGACTGGTCGGACACGGCCAGACGGCTGTTCGGCCTGCAGCCGGACCAGGCCGTCAGCTACGATCTCTTTCTTTCCCTGTTGGAGCCGGGCGATCGGGACCACCTCCTGAAGGCGATCGGGCGCACATCGGAAGGTGGCGGGGGCCTCGACTTGTCCTTCAAGGTCAGCGGCGCGTCCGGAAACGGCCAATGGATCCGGGCCAGGGCCGGCGTGATCCGGGACGATGCGGGCATGCCGCGTCATCTCAGCGGGATATTCCTCGACATCAACGAGGAGAAGCAGCTCGAAGAGGCCCTGCGGTCCCAGGAGAATCATCTTCGCTCGATTCTCGAAACGGTGCCCGATGCCATGATCGTCATCGATTCACGCGGCATCATGCAGCTCTTCAGCAGCGCGGCGGAGCGGCTGTTCGGCTACAGCAAGCAGGAAGCGATCGGCCGGAACGTGAGCATTCTCATGCCGGAGCCCGATCAGTCGCGTCACGACAGCTATCTCACGCGCTATCTCAGGACCAATGATCCGCACATCATCGGCATCGGCCGGATCGTGACGGGCAAACGCCGCGACGGCACGACCTTCCCGATGCACCTGTCCGTCGGGAAGACGCAACGCGCGGGCGAGCCCCATTTCACCGGCTTCGTGCGCGATCTCACCGAGCACCAGCAGACCCAGGCGCGGCTCCAGGAGCTGCAATCCGAGCTCGTGCACGTGTCGCGGCTGACCGCGATGGGCGAGATGGCTTCCGCGCTCGCCCACGAGCTCAACCAGCCGCTGGCGGCGATCAGCAATTACATGAAGGGATCGCGGCGCCTCCTCGCCGGCAGCACCGATCCCAACATGCCGAAGGTCGAAAGCGCGCTGGACCGTGCGGCGGAGCAGGCGTTGCGCGCCGGCCAGATCATCCGCCGCCTGCGCGACTTCGTCTCCCGCGGCGAATCCGAGAAGCGGGTCGAGAGCCTGTCCAAGCTGATCGAGGAAGCCGGCGCGCTCGGGCTCGCCGGCGCGCGCGAGCAGAACGTGCAGCTGCGCTTCAGCCTCGATCCCGACGCCGACCTCGTTCTCGCCGACCGGGTGCAGATTCAGCAGGTGCTGGTCAACCTGTTCCGCAACGCGCTCGAGGCGATGGCGCAGTCGCAGCGGCGCGAGCTCGTTGTCGCCAACACCCGTGTCGCCGACGGCATGATCGAGGTGGAGGTCTCCGACACCGGCATCGGCTTCCGGGAAGACATCATTCCAAACCTGTTCCAGACCTTCTTCACCACCAAGGACACCGGCATGGGCGTGGGACTCTCCATCAGCCGCTCGATCATCGAGGCCCATGGCGGCCGCATGTGGGCCGAGAGCAACGCAGCGGGCGGAGCGACCTTCCGCTTCACCCTGCCGGCAACCGACGAGAGCTGATCCATGACGACCAAGGGACATGTTTACGTCATCGACGACGACGCGGCGATGCGGGACTCGCTGAACTTCCTGCTGGATTCCGCCGGCTTCGCCGTCACTTTGTTCGACGACGCGCTCGCCTTTCTCGAAGCCCTGCCCGGCCTCGATTTCGGCTGCGTCGTCTCCGACGTGCGCATGCCCGGCCTCGACGGCATCGAGCTCTTGAAGCGAATGAAGGCGCAGCAAAGCCCGTTCCCGATCGTGATCATGACCGGTCACGGCGACGTGCCGCTGGCGGTCGAGGCGATGAAGCTCGGGGCGGTCGACTTCCTGGAAAAGCCATTCGATGACGACCGTCTCACCGCCATGATCGAGTCGGCGCTCCGCCAGGCCGAGCCCGCCGCCAAGAACGAGGCCGTCGCGCAGGATATCGCTGCCCGCGTCGCATCCTTGAGCCCGCGGGAGCGCCAGGTCATGGAGGGGCTGGTCGCGGGCCTCTCCAACAAGCTGATCGCCCGCGAATACGACATCAGCCCGCGGACCATCGAGGTCTACCGGGCCAACGTCATGACCAAGATGCAGGCGAGCAGCCTTTCGGAACTGGTTCGCCTCGCGATGCGCGCCGGCATGCTCAACGATTGAGGCAGGTCAAGGCGACTTCACGGCGCAGTGCTAGCCAGACAGCATGGTTGAGGTCAGCCCACATCGTGCGCGGCCGTCGTCCTCCCCACAACCCACCGTCTTTGTGGTCGACGATGATGCCGCAGTTCTCGGATCCCTGCGGTTCCTGCTGGAGACCGACGGCTTCGCCGTGCGGACCTTCAGGAGTGGCACGGCGCTGCTCAATCTCGGCGCCGCGCCCGGGCCGGACTGCTACGTCATCGACTACAAGATGCCCGACATCAACGGCATCGATTTGACCGGCCGGCTTCGCAAATCGCACCGCGACGCGCCCGTGATCCTGATCACCGGCTATCCCGACGAGAACATCTCGGCCCGGGCCGCGATGGCGGGCATCAAGGACGTGGTTTTGAAGCCGCTTCTCGACGAAAACCTGGTCAAGTGCATCCGCCACGCCATCCAGGACCGCCCCGGAGCGTGACCTAGGGACTCTACGTAGGTAAACATCCCTAAGATAACGCGCGAAATTTCCGGATTGCGTGTTTCATCGTAGCAGTGCTCCATCACAACGGAGATGGCGCAGATGCTGACCCAGACGCTCAACACCCAGGCGATCAACACCCAAATCGGTGGCAAGATTGCTCCTGCCCACCCCGTTACCGACCAGTTCGGCGCGATCGCGGGCCATGTCGGCCTGGTCGCCACCGAGTTCTCCTACGGCAAGGACGAGGAGATCTATGGCGAGGAGGAGGCGGCCGAATATGTCTATCAGGTCGTGACCGGCGCGGTGCGCAGCTACAAGCTTCTCTCCGACGGCCGCCGCCAGATCGGCGCCTTCCATCTTCCCGGCGACGTGTTCGGCCTCGAATCCGGTCCCACTCACCGCCTCGCCGCTGAAGCCATCATCGATACCACCGTCCGCCTCGTGAAGCGCGCCAGCCTGGAAAAGGCCGCCGGCACCGACGTGCAGGTCGCCCGCAAGCTCTGGGCCATGACCGCCGGCGAGTTGCGCCATGCCGAGGACCACATGCTGCTGCTGGGCCGCAAGACTGCGATGGAGCGCGTCGCGACCTTCCTGCTCGAAATGGACCGCCGCCTCGCCGTCGCCGGCATGATGGCACTGCCGATGTGCCGCCGCGACATCGGCGACTATCTCGGCCTCACCTTGGAGACCGTGTCGCGCGCGCTGTCGCAGCTGCACGCTCAGGGCATTCTCGGTTTCTCCGGTGCCCGCCAGATCATGCTGCGCAACCGCCAGCGTCTGCACAATCTCGACGCCTGATCCTCAATCTTCCTCCCGACCCACTTTGGCCGGCTGAATACGTTCAGCCGGCCACTTCTTTGGTGGCGGTCAGACCCGTGCGCCGCGTCTCCGGCATCACAAAGAAGATCAGCAGGAGCCCCGCTGCGGCAACGCCGGACAGCCCGATGAATGCGGTGGCATTGCCGAACTTGTCGCTGACATAGCCGCCAAGCACCGTGCTCAGCGACGCGCCGATGCCCGTTGCGGTGCCGACGATCCCCTGCGCCAGGTTGAAATGCCCGCTGCCGAACGCGACGTCGGCGACGATCAGCGGGATCATCACCGCGAAGACCGCCGCGGTGATGCCGTCGAACACCTGCACCAGCACCAACAGATACGGATCGCGCACGGTCGCAAACAACAGGCCGCGAATCGCCAGAGCACCGAATCCGATCAGCAGCAGCGGGCGCCGGCCCCACGCTTGCGCCTTGCGCCCGACCGTCGGCGACAGCATCGCCACGATCGCTTGCGGAACGACGATGCAAAAGGCGACGAGCACGGTCGCCCATTGGCTCGATCGCGCCGTCACCGCGCTCGCCATCAGCGGCATCATCGCGGCGTTCGCGAGCTGCAGCAGCAGCACGCTGAGCGCGAACACGATGAGCGGGCGCTGCCGGATCAGGTGCCAGATATTGGGATCGCCGCGGTCGGCGGCTTCAGGCGGCAGCTCGCCGTGACAGCGCCTGATGTCGACCTCGTTCTCGCGGATGCGCGACAGAGCGATCAGGGTTGGAATCACGAGCAGGAAGGTGACCAGGAAGACCGAGCGGCTCGATAACAGGTAGCCCGCGGTGCCCATCACCGCTGCCGCGACGCCGTTGCCGAGCGAGGCGAAGCGCGCGTTGCGCCCGAGCCGCTCGCCGATCGCGAGCGGGCCGACGAGGCCGAGGCTGATCGCGGCGATCGCCGGCCCGAGCACGCAGCTCGCCATCGCATGCAGCGTGGCGGCGGTCACCACGACGGCGAAGATCGGCATCGCCGCATAGGCCAGCGCGCAGGCGCCGATGGTCGCGATCGCGAGGGCAGCGACGAGGCGCTCCGATTTCGCGGCATCGATGATCGCGCCGCCCGGCATCTGGCCGATCAGGGCGACGATGCCGCCGATCGACAGCACGAACCCGATCTCGACCTGGGTCCATTTCTGCGTCGTCAGATAGACCGCGATGAAGGGACCGAATCCGGTCTGCACGTCGGCGAGGAAGAAGATGAACCAGTCGAGGCCGCGCAGGCTCTGGCGCGACGGCGCCGGAATGCCCGCAGCCGCCGGCTCCGCGACGTTGTCCTGCTCGACGACGCCGCCGCGATCTGCATGATTCGGCTTCCTCGACAACAGCACGGGCGGTCAGCCCTCCCTGCACCTCACTGAATCGCTTGCAGCGGCTGAAGGCTGCCGGACGCGCCGAGCACGACGATCGGCGTGTCCTCCTTGTATTCCGGTGCGGCCGCGACCTGCGCCTTGGTCAATTCCAGCGTGATGCTGTCCTTCTTGTTGGCGATCTTGCCGAAGCGCAGCGCGTTCCAGTCGACGACGATCTTGCGGCTGCCGACGCCGAGGAAGCCGCCGAAATCGATCGCCGCAGCGCGGACATGACCGGTGCGATCGACGATGACGTCGACGATGCGACCCATGTCCTCGCCGGCGGCGCTGCGAACGTCGCGGCCGAGAACGCCGTGGGCCTCGCTCGCGCCGATGATGGTCACCGATGGCGGTGGCGCGGCGTCCTTGGGCGTGACGGGCACCGTGGAAGCCGGCGGTTGCACATTTGCCGGTGCCTTTGCCTCGCTCGGGGATGCAGGCGGCTCCTCGGCCGCGCGCGATCCGGCGACCGTCAAGCCCGCGACGATCGACACGCCCAAGATCAACCTTCCGATTGCACGCATGACCTCCTCCTCGCGCCTCTAGCGCGCCAGCACGATCGAGACCTGGATCTGACCGCGCGTGCGCAACACTTCCAGCGCCACGTCGTCGCCGTGACGGCTGACGCGAAGATCGACGCTGGATTCGCCAAGGCGCAGATCGCGCAGGATCACCTCGTTGAGGAACGCCGGCAGATGCGGGTTGCGCAGGCGAATCTCGCCGCGCGCGACGTCGAACTCGAGGCCGAGCGCCGCCTCCAGCAACGTGAACGGCGTCGCGCTGGCCCAGGCCTGCGGCGCGCAGGCGACCGGGTACAGCGTCGGCCCGCGCCGCTTCTCGCGCCGGAAGCCGCAGAACAATTCGGGCAGCCGGCGCAAATCCATGTAGGTCGCGGCGTCGAACAGCCCCTTGAAGACATGCGCCACCGAATGCTTGAGGCCGTAGCGCGCCAGCCCCAGCGCGATCAGCGCGTTGTCGTGCGGCCAGATCGATCCGTCATGGTAGGACATCGGGTTGTAGCGCACCTCGCCTTGCGCGACGGTGCGGATGCCCCAGCCCGAGAAGAAATGCGGCCGCATCAGATCGGCGGCGACGAGACGCGCGCGGTCCTCGCGGACCATGCCGCTGAACAGGATCTGCCCGGCATTCGAGGTCCTCACCTTGCAGGGCCGCTTCTTGCCGTCGAGCGCGAGCGCATAGGTGCCGAGCTCCTCGCACCAGAACGCCTGCTCGAAGCGCTCGGCGAGCGCCCTGGCTTCGGCCTCGAGCTTGCGCACGCGGTCCGGCTTGCCGAGCCGCAGCGCGCAACGCGCCGCGAGCTGCTTGGCGGCGAAGACGTAGCCCTGGACCTCTGCGAGCGCGATATTGCCCTCGGCAAGCCGGCCGTCGGCATGGAAGATCGCGTCATAGGAATCCTTCCAGCCCTGGTTCGCCAGCCCTTTCTCGGTCGCGCGCTGGTATTCGACGAAACCGTCTTGGTCGGGATCACCAGGGCCGTCGATCCAGGCCAGCCCCGCCTCGATCGCCGGCCACAGCTCGATCAACGTGGCCTCGTCGCCGGTGCGCTCGAAATAGCTGCCTGCGAGCAGCACGAACAGCGCGGTCGAATCGACGCTGCCGTAGTAATGCGCGAACGGGACTTCCCCGAGCGCCGCCATCTCGCCGCCGCGCATCTCGTGCAGGATCTTGCCGGGCGCGGCGTCCGCGAGCGGATCGACCGCCGCGGCCTGGAAATGCGCGAGCCGGCGCAGGACGCCCTTGGCAATGCGCGGATCGACCCAGAGCATCTGCAGCGCGGTGATGAGGCCGTCGCGCCCGAACGTCGTCGAGTACCAGGGAATGCCGGCATAGGGATAGCGTCCCTGCGGCGTCTCGGTCATCAGCATGTTGAGGTCGGCCATGGCCTGGCACAGCACCTCGTTGAAGATGTTGTTGGAGGTCTCGATGCTGGCCGCGCCCATGGTCGACTGCCGCATCTCGCGGCGGTGCGCCAGCAGACCCGGGAAGAACCGCACCGGCTTCTCCGTCAGCGGCCGGTTGCAGGACACGGCCACGAACAGCGATTTGGCCTGGTGCGGCTCCAGGTCGAGCTCCCAGGTCGCAGCGTTGACCGAGAGCCGCGTCGGACGCGGATCGAAATGCAGGCCGGTGGTCCGCTCGGCGTCGTCAAGGCCGCGATACTCGAACAGGACGTCGGTCGGCCCGAGCAGCCGGCCGGTTCCGACGCCGCGGCGCGGCCGCCGCTCGCCGCGGACCTCGAACAGATCGGCGAAGTCGTTGCCGAACAGCAGCGTCAGCTCGAAGCTGGTGCGCCGGTCGCCATGGTTCTGCACGCCGATGCGCTGGTACGCGGTGCCGCGCCACAGGAAGATGGTGCGCACGACGTGCAACAGGTCCTTTTGCAGAACGAGGTTGCCCTGCCGGTAGATGTCCGGATTGGTGAGATCGACGGTCAACGCCGAATTGTCGTCGCGCAGATTCGAGCCGAGCAGCAGCGGCTGGAGATCGTCGAGCACGAGCTCCAGCCGCGCAAGATAGCGCGTGTCGTGATGGAACAGCCCGTCCGGCCCGCCAGCGGACGCGCCGATGTCGCCGTGGCTGTCGAGCACGATAAAGGTGTCGTCGTGCTTGAGCGAACGCCGCGGCCGGGCCGAGGGCCCGGTCATCGGAATGTAGAAGGGCTGTTCCGCGACCTGTTCCGGGGTCCGCGTCACGGAGACGAACTGGGTTACGGCTTCTGCCGACATGAGCTGCTCCCCTGCGCTTGATTCGAAACGCGACCGACTCGAGAACGCGACTGTTGGTTTACGCGGCGGCTTGCGCGAGCCGGCTCATTTCCTGCGTGACCAGCTCACGATACGGCCCGTGACCCTGCATCAGGCGCTCGGGCGAGCCGTCCTCGATGATCTTACCATTCCTCAACACCACGACACGATCGAAATTGCGCAGCGTCGCAAGGCGATGAGCGATCGCGATCACGGTGCGGCCGCGCATCAGGCGGGACAGCGCCTCGCGGATCGCCTCCTCGGATTCGCTGTCGAGCGCGGCGGTCGCCTCGTCCAGCAGCAGGATCGGCGCGTCCTTCAGGAAGGCGCGCGCGATCGCGATGCGCTGGCGCTGGCCGCCCGACATCTTGACGCCGCGGTCGCCGACCATGGTGTCGAGGCCCTCGGGCAGGCTCTCGACGAAGTCGCAGCGCGCTGCGATCGCCGCGCGCAGCACCTCGTCGTCGGTCGCGTTCGGCCGGCCATAGCGGATGTTCTCGCGAATCGAGCGATGAAACAAGGAAATGTCCTGCGGCACGACGGAAATCGCCTCGCGCAGGCTCAGCTGCGTCACCTTCGAGATGTCCTGGCCGTCAATGGTGATATTGCCCTCGTCGACGTCGTAGAAGCGCTGCAGCAGCGTGAACAGCGTCGACTTGCCGCCGCCGGACTGGCCGACCAGTCCGACGCGCTGGCCGGGCTGGAGGCGCAGGCTGAAGCGCTCGAAGATCTTGTCGCTGCCGGGATAGCCGAAGGTGACGTTGTTGTACGCGATGGCCGCGCCGCTTTTGACCAGGGGCTCGGCCTCGGGATGATCGCGGAGCTCGTGCGGCACCAGCAGCGTGGCGATCGCCTCTGTCAGACGCGCGACGTGCTGGGTGACGTCGACCAGCGCCACCGCAAGATCGCGCGTCGCGCTCAGGATCGAGATGCCGAGCGTACAGACCAGCACGACGTCGCCGGTCGTCGCTTGGCCCTTCTGCCAGAGCGAGATCGCCCAGGCCATCAGCGCAATGGTCAGAAGCACGGTGATGACGGCATGCAACAGCCGCAGCTTCTCCAGATAACGCAGGCTGCGGCTGCGCGCGGTCAGCTCCTGGTTCACGGTCGCGTCGAACCGCTCATGCTCGTGGCTGATGCCGCAGAAGGCGCGCACCAGCGGCATGTTGCTGATGACGTCGATCATCTCGCCGTCGACCAATGCGGCCTTGTCGGCGAAATCGTCATGCAGCGGCTTGCCGGCCGCGGCCAGACGAAACATCGCAACCACCATGCCGCCCGCGATCGCGATCAGGCCGAGCGCCATGTAGGGACTGACGGTTCCAATCAGGATGATTGCCGCAATTGTGGCAATGCACGGCGGCAACACATTCCAGACGAACATGTTCTCGACGGTGAACACCGCGTTCGAGGTCGCGGTGATGCGGCTCGTCAGCATGCCGGGCATCCGGTCCGAGAAGTAGCTCGGGGCGTGCCCGGTCAGATGACGAAATATGTCACGCCGTAAATCGCCGGTGACCCGGACGAAGGTGAAGCTCGCCGTCCAGCTTGCGATCCGCCACAGGAAGTTGTCGGCGGCAATCAGTGACATGAGCAGAATGAATGCCAGCCATACGCCACCGCCATACGAGGGACCGGCCGACAAGGCGTCGACCAGAGCTTTGACGCCATACTGGGTGCCTACGGAGCAGGCAACGGCCCCCACGACCGCGGTCAGGATCACCAAATGCGACGCGAGACGACGCCGGAGATAGCGCAGGACAAAGGCAAATGGCCTACGCGCGTACCCAGAAAGCTGATCCATATGGCTGTCGCCCCGTTATGCTGATTTTTCGTTTCGTTACTGGTCGAGTGAACATCGACCGCTTCGCCTCGGTTCCCGGGCAATCCCATCACGACATGCGGATGCGGACGATGTGCGAAGATGTAGTGGCAGCATCGCGACGCTCCGCCGACGTGTCGAATATGTAACGTTCGGGGGAAGGAACTTCGCAGGTGCGGGAACGTTCCCTCGTCTGGCATTGCCGGTGCCGTTAAGGCGGGGGTTTCAACTTCATGATCGCAGAGGAGATGGTGAGATGCGCATCGCGCAGGTAGCTCCGTTGACGGAGGCTGTTCCACCCAAGCTGTATGGCGGCACCGAGCGGGTGGTGCATTGGTTGACGGAAGAGCTGGTGGCCCTGGGCCATGACGTGACGCTTTTCGCCAGCGGCGACTCGCGGACATCGGCCAAGCTCGATGCATTATGGCCGCGGGCGCTTCGGCTCGACGGTTCCGTGCGCGATCCCAACGCGCTGCACATGGTGCTGCTGGAGCGGGTGCGGCAAAAATGTGACGACGAGGAGTTCGATTTCCTCCACTTCCATCTCGACTATTATCCCTGGTCGTTGTTCCACCGCCAGCCGACCCCGTTCGTGACGACGTTGCACGGCCGGCTCGATCTTCCCGAGCATCAGCCGGTCTTCAACACGTTCACCAAGATGCCGGTCATCTCGATCTCCAATGCGCAGCGGCGGCCGGTGCCGCAGGCGAACTGGGTGACGACGATCCACCACGGCCTGCCGGAGAAGCTGCTGACGCCGAAGCCGGCGAAACAGGAATACCTCGCCGTGCTCGGCCGCATCGCGCCCGAGAAGGGCGTCGATCGCGCCATCAAGATCGCGACCCATTGCGGCATCCCGCTCAAGATCGCCGCCAAGGTCGACCGTGCCGACCAGGATTATTATGACGAGCTGATCCGGCCGATGATCGAGAACAATCCGTTGATCGATTTCATCGGCGAGATCGGCGATCACGAGAAATCGGATTTCCTGAGCGGCGCCCTCGGCCTCTTGCTGCCGATCGACTGGCCGGAGCCGTTCGGCCTCGTCATGATCGAGGCCATGGCGTGCGGAACACCGGTGGTCGCCTTCAACCGCGGCTCGGTGCCGGAGATCATCGACGAGGGCCTCACCGGCTTCATCGTCGAGGACGTCATCAGCGCCGCGGGCGTGGTGAACCGGCTTCCGCAACTCGACCGCACCGCGATCCGCAAGCAGTTCGAAACGCGCTTCACCGCGCGGCGCATGGCCCTGGACTACCTCGCCGCATATCGCAGCCTGACCGAGGCGCAGGCACCGCGGATCAAGCTGGTGAGCAGCGCGGAGTAGACTTTCTACATCGCTGCCGGTCTCTTCCCTTCTCCCCTTGTGGGAGAAGGTGGCGCGAAGCGCCGGATGAGGGGTATGTCTCCGCTCGCAGAACTGTTCGTGAGGAGAGAAACCCCTCACCCGGCTTCGCTTCGCGAAGCCACCCTCTCCCACAAGGGGAGAGGGTACACCTGTCGCACCGCTACATCCCTAATAGCCGCGGCAGCCACAGCGACAGGCCCGGCCAATAGGTCACCACCACGAGGAAGCCCAGCATCGTCAGCAGCCACGGCCACACTGCGACCGTGAGCTCGGTGATCCCCATCTTGGCGATGCCCGAGGCGACGTAGAGATTGAGGCCGACCGGCGGATGGCACAGGCCGACCTCCATGTTGACCGTCATCAGGATGCCGAAATGGATCGGGTCGATGCCGAGCTTGACCGCGACCGGAAACAGGATCGGGGCCATGATCAGGATGATCGAGGACGGCTCCATCACGTTGCCTGCGAGCAGCAGCAGGATGTTGACGAGCAGCAGGAAACCGATCCAGCCCAGGCCCTGGTCGATCATCCATTGCGCCAGCGCCTGCGGCACGTTCTCGTAGGTCATCAGGAACGAGAACAGCACGGCATTGGTGATGATGTAGAGCAGCATCGCCGAAAGGTTGGCCGACGACAGCAGCACGCGCGGCACGTCGCGCAGCTTCAGGTCCTTGTAGATGAACACCGCGACGATGAAGGCGTAGACCGCGCTGACGGCGGCAGCTTCAGTCGGCGTGAACAGGCCACTGTAGATGCCGCCGATCACGATCACGATCAGGAGGATGCCCCAGATCGACTTGCGGAACGCATCGAGACGCTCCATGAAGGTCGCCTTCGGCATCCGCGGATAGTCGTTGCGCCAGGCGCGATAGAACGTCGTCATGCCGAGCAGCGTGGCGAGCGCAAGCCCCGGCACGATGCCGGCGATGAAGAGCTTGCCTACCGAGCTGTTGGTGGAGACGGCGTAGAGCACCATCGGGATCGATGGCGGAATCAGAATGCCGAGCGAGCCCGACGTCGTGATCACGCCGGCGCCGAACCGCTTCGGAAAGCCTTGCGCGACCATCGCGGGCAGGATCACTGAGCCGATCGCCACCACGGTCGCCGGCGAGGAGCCGGAGATCGCGGCGAACAGCGCGCAGGCGACCACGCCCGACAGCGCGAGCCCGCCATACCAATGGCCGACCAGCGAGGTTGCGAAGGTGATCATCCGCCGCGCCACGCCGCCATGAGTCAGGAAGTTGCCGGCCAGAATGAAGAACGGGATCGCCATGATCTCGAAATTCTCGATGCCGGTGAACAGCTTTAGCGCCACCGATTCGGTTCGCACGTCAGTCAGCGTGAACATGAAGCTGAGCACGGTCAGACCCAGCGCAATCGAGATCGGCATGCCGGTCAGCATCAGCGAGATCAGCAGCGCGAACACGATGAAGACGCGCAGGCCCTGCGGCAAGGTGATGACATGGGCCGCATGCGCGAAGCACAGCGCGACGATCAGGACCGGCAGCAGCATCAGGATCCAGCCGAGCGGGCTGCGCTCGTCCCGGACCACCTGGGTGGGCGTGACCGGCGCCGGATGCACCGGATCCGCCTCGACGCCCTCGACGCCCGCCATATCGTGATGCGGCAGCTCGCCGGTGCGGTAGAACGACCAGGCGACCTGCAGGAAGCGGAAGCACATCAGGCCGGAGCCGAGCGGGATGGTGAGATACACCATCCACATCGGCGCTTCCAAATCGTTGGACTGTTGGCCGCTGTGCCACATGTGGCTGACGAAGGCGGCTCCGAAATAGCCCACGATGGCGGTGAACAGCGCGCCGCACAGGAGGCCGAAGGTGATGATGCGACGGCGCGAGCCGCCGGGCAGGATGTTGACCAGCACGTCGACGCCGACATGGATGCCGGTCCGCACGCCATAGGCGGCGCCGAACTTCGCCATCCAGATGAACATGTAGATGCAGAGCTCCTGCGCCCATGACAAATCGAGCGCGGCAAGCCAGGCGAACGTCGCGCGCGCGGGCACCGCGAGGACGGTGAGGTTGCGGGCTTCCGCCCATTTGGCGAGGTCGATCGACAGCCCGGCGCCGTAACGGTGCACCACCGCGACGAAGATGAGCGACGTCGCAGCCGCGATCATCGTCGCGATCAGCCATTCCTCGAGATGATCGAGAAAGCGATTCAGCACACGCAGCAACTTGGTCCCCCCGGATTGGATCATTCAAGCGCAACGGCCGGGAGCGCAATTGCCCCCGACCGTTGGTACTGTTGTTATTGGGCCGCAGCCGTCGGTAACAACGAGAGCTAAGCGCTGCCAAGCTAACGTGATGACCGCCGGATGCGCAAGCCGGCATCCGCGCGAGTCCAAGGCAACGCTTGCTATGCCGCATTGCGGCAGCGCCATCAGCCTTTCCGTTGCGCGACCATGAAGAGGCGCCGGAACGGGAACAGCGTCTGCCCCGCCGCATTCTTCGGATAGGCCCTTGCGACGCGCATCCCGTAGGCGGCTTCGAATGCGGCCTTCTCCTCGCCTTGGATCACGTCGAGATAGCGCGTCAGCCAGGTGCCCTTGGTCCATTCCTTCACGGGATTGTCGCCTTCGAGCACCTGCAGGTATTCGGTCTCCCAGATGTCGATGTTGGCCGACATCGGCGCGAGCAGATCGTGATAGAAGGCCGGCCCTTCCACCGGCGGCCGGGTGACGAGATGCTCCACCTTGGACCGCCATGGGCCGTCGAGCGCAGTCTCGCCGATCAGCACATGCGAAGGCGCGAGGAAATTGCGCGGCATCTGCACCGCGAGCATGCCCCCGGGCGTCACCTTCTCCATCAGCGAGGGAAACAGTGCCGCATGATTGGGCAACCAATGCAGTGCGGCATTGGAATAGATCAAGTCGTACTGCCCAGCGGGACTCCAATGGCCGAGATCCTCATGTGACCATTCCACGTCAGGCGCGGCCTTGCGTCCTGCCGCGACCATCTCCGCCGAGCCCTCGACCCCGGTCACGCGTGCCTCCGGCCAGCGCTCCGTGATCAATTTGGTGACGTTGCCGGCGCCGGCGCCGAGATCGGCGATCGCGCGTGGGGCAAAATCGGGAATCCGCATCAACAGGTCGACGGCGGGCCGGAGCCGATGGCCGGAGAACTTCAGATATTGCTGCGGATCCCAGACCATCCTTCGACGCCTTTGTTCTTCGTATTTCCCTCGCCAAGGCTCTTGTCCTTCGGCAAGCCTCTTGGTTACCACTGCTCGTCCCGGTCGGGCAATTCGCAAGCCCGCGGGACAGAGCGGCAAACGAACAACAAAAAGCAGGCAGGACCAAGGGAGCGTGCGACCATGGACCTCGGGCTCAAATCGAAAACCGCTGTCATCACCGGCGCGAGCATCGGCATCGGCCGCGCCATCGCCAGGGGCCTCGCCGCCGAAGGCGTGCGCGTCATCGGCGTGGCGCGCCGTACCGATCTCCTCGCCGAGCTGGTGAAGGAGATTGCTACAAGGCAAGTGCACTCCCTCTCCCGCTTGTGAGAGAGGGCTGGGGAATGTTTCCGCAATGGGATAGCCCCGAGAGGAGAAAGCCCTGACCCGCGCCGGAGCCTGTCGTCGGGCGCGCCGTGGGCGCGAGCCGGTGGCGTGACCTCTCCCGCATCCGCCTTCGCCAAGGCTTCGGCTGACAAGAGCGGGAGAGGTTGCACCGAGCCCGTGGCAATCGATTCAACCTAAAGCCATTCCGCTCTAACTGCGCATCCGACAGCCTCATTGTCGCCGGACCTCACGGTTTGACGTAGCTCCAGCCCTGTTCCTGCAGCTCCATGACGCGGACGACACCCGATTTGACCACCGTCGCCTGCGGAATCAGATTGATGTCCTTGTTCTCCGCCTTCCGCATATTTTCCTGGGTGTTGCCGCAGGCTTTGAAGGAGATTTCGGGATTGCTCATCGCGAGCACCTCGATGCGTGGCTTTACCGGCGAGGTATCATCGCGCAGCATATGAAGACCGGGACCAAAGGTGACAATCTCGATTGAGACTGGTTCACCGAGATCGCGGTAATATTGCGCGACATTGGTGGCATTGTTGAGCGTGAGGCTCATCATCGCAGGTTCGTTGGAATTGACCTGCAATATCAGCTGGTGCGGCTTTTTGACGATCTCGGGTTTTGTCGCCTGAGCCATCGCCGCCCGTGTCGCAGCGGTTTGCTTGCTCGTGTGAGTCTGCCCCGGCTTGCTCACGTGCATCCGTCTAGTCGGTTGCTTCGGATCGCGTGCTTGATTCTTCTCGCTCATCTGCGGGATCAACTGGTTGTCCTGTTGCGCCTGCGCGCTTGGTTCGACCAGAAGCACCATCGCCAGGCCGCCGATGATTGCTATCGTCAACTTCGGATTGATCATCTCGTGTCTCCCGTTCCTTGACCATCACCTTCCCGGTCTGGCGACGCTATGTGGCCATTTGCATGCAGCCGCCATTCTCTTGCGCACGTTCTCGAATCCGCTGAGCAGGAACTGTCCGTCTTGCACCTGACCAGTGCGGGCGAAAAGGCGCACGACGATGTGACCCTCGTCGGGTAGCGCGTTCAGCAACTTTACGACGTCGCCCCCGAAAGCGACGCCGGAGCCGAATGACGGCGACGCCGCCGCGAGTTGCATCGGCGTGTCCGCATTCAGCCGAAAGGAGATGACGTATTCGTTGGCGCTCCGTGACAGCGCCGGTCCGGCGACCGTGACTTCCGTTCGGCCTTTGCGGCAGTGGATTGCGAGTTGCATCGTGGCTCCATCCGAGCCGCCAACCGAAAAGGTGGTGGCGGTGACGACGGGTGAATAGTCGACCGGCGAGGTGGTCTCGCTGATCAGCCAGCCGCCGTCTGACGCCCGCCGCCCGGGCGGCGGAATCTTACGTGACAGTTCTTGCAGGCATTCCAGCCGGCCCCGCCCTTCCATCGCCGAACAAGCCCGAAGTGATTCGACGGCATCGCCCGTGTCTTGCGCGTAAGCGATTCCGCAGGCTACGTTCAAGGCGACGGCGAACGGAGGAACGGCACTCTTCATGGCCTCGCCTGTACGCTGCGTGCCTTGCGATCCAGCCATTCCTGCGCAGCCGGGAAGCGGGTGAGCCCGGGGACGGACGCCGCGAGATTGATGGACTGCCATTTCGGATCGAAGCCTGGTGCCTGCAGGCGGTCAATCCGCGAGAACAGGTACTCGACGAGGCGCGCCACGCGTTGATAGCGGTTTGAGCGTGGCGGCCAGTTGAATGCAACGAGAGCCGTCGGCACGGCAAGAGTCGCAACCCGCTCACCCTGTTTGATCAGATTGGGATACTCGTTGGCGTTCAAGGTCGCCGGCAGATAATAGTCCTCGAACTTCCTGTCGTAATGGACCGGCAGGAACTTGAATCCAGCTTCCCAGCGGCCTCGCACGAAGGCGTCCACGGGCTTCGACGTGATGAACACGACGGCCGACATCTCCCCCTTGCGCATCTGTTCCAGGGCAAGCTGATGCGGAATGAACGTCTTGTCGACGTCGATGCCGAGGCGGCTGAAGATCAGCGGACCGGAATAGGCGGCTGCGGTGCCCTGAGTATTGAAGTTCACCTTCTTGCCGGCAAGGTCCTGCAGGCTCGTGATCTCCGGCCGCACGAAGATGTGCAACTCGGACGGAAACAGATTGAGCAGATAAGTGATGCGGCTTTGGATCTGCGGAACCTGAAGCTTGTACTCCTCGAGCGCGTCGGAATTGATGATCGCGGTATCGACACCACGCAGATAGAGCAGCGCATTCAGATTGTCGGTGGCGCCCCGGGTGACGATCGGCAGGAGATGCAGCTCTGCTCCGTCGTCGACGACACGGGCCATTTCTGCCGCGAGGCGGATCGGCGCGCCCTCGAGCAGGCCGCCGGCGAGCCCGACGGTCCAGGCGTTCATCCGGCCCTTTTCGCTCTCCTGAGGGAGCGGCCGTCGGAGCATTTGTGCATCGGCCTTGGCGGATCTTGCGGTTTGTGCTTCCAGGCAAGTCGTTTGAAGCAGCACGGCAATCGGCACCAGCGCGGCGAGCACGAGCGACGAGAGCGACCTTGGCAGCTTGTTCATGTCGTTCCTTTCCGGATTGCCCACCCTCACCACTCTTCCCGGCATGAATGCAAAGCCCACTCTCAGTGATGCAATGCATCCAGTCGTTCCTTGGCTCCGCGAATGCCGCTCCTCTGTGCCTTCGCGTAGAGCTCGCGCGCCTTGGCCGCCTCGCCGCGCGTTCCATAGGCACCCCAAGCCGACAGAACCGCCGGATCATATGTCTCCGCGAGCATGAAGGTCGCCTGCGCACTGTTCTTCTCAGCCGCAAGCTCGAGCACAATCCGCGCTGCACCGATATTGCCCTGATCGAGCAACGCTCTGGCACGCGGGATCAATCGGGCCTCCACCTCGTCCTGGCCTGGATTCGTCGGCGGCTCCGTTGCGGTCACGTTCGGCGCCGTCGACAAGGTCGGGCCGCCGTTTCTTTGCGCCGCCGGGGCGTGCTGATCGATAAGGCGCGATACCGAGGCGATCTCGCTCTCCCTGGCTTCAGTCCTGCTCCGCTCCCGCTCCAGCGACTGTCGCAGTTCGGCGATCTCCCGGTTCGCTGCCTGTCTCTGCTGCGAGGCTGCATCGTTCGCCTCGCGCAGATGCCCGTTCAGCGATTCGATGACGCCGCGCGTTTGCGCAAGCTTGCTCTCCAGCGCGGCAGCATGAGCCTGGGCCTCTTCGAGGGCACGGCGTTGTTGCTCGGCGTTCGCCGTTGCCGACCGCACGGCGTCCTCTTGTTGCGCGAGGGCTGCGTTCCTTTCGCGCTCCTGCTGCAAGGACTGCCGCAATTCCGCGATCTCCCCGCCCACCGCCTCGCTTTGCTCCGCCGTCGCACCGTCGGCCGTAGCCGATCCGCCAGTCATGCCGGCAAGCTCGCTCGCGAGGGCGGCGGCGCGTGACTGCGCCTCGTAGCGTTCTTGCTCAGCGCTTGCCGCTATCGCCTGCGCGGCGCTCACTCGCTTCGCCAGGACGGCGCTCTTTTCCCGCTCCTGCTGCAGGGACTGCCGCAGTTCAGCGATCTCCCACGCCGCCGCATCCCTCTGCTGTGCGGCCACCTCGTCCGCCTCGCGCGCCTGCGCGATACGAGCCTCTACTTCGCGGCGGGTTCCGGCAAGTTCGTCCGCGAAGGCGGCGCTGCGGGCTCGCTCAATTTGAAGAGACTGCCGCAGCTCCTCCGTGGCAGTTTCCGCTGCATGCGTGCGCTGGACCGCCTCTTCGAGCTCCCTGCGCGCGCCGGCCAGTTCACCGGAGAGCGCGTCACTGCGCCCGTCGGCGTCGAGCCGTGGTGGCGGGCCCGCCGCGCTTGCGGAGACCGCCTGAATCGGGGCCTCGGACATTTCGCTCTGAAGGAGTGCTGGCGATCCGGTCGCGAAGTGAGGCCGCTGGTCGAGGCCGGCGGCGCTCCCGCCGTCGATTCGAGTTGTTTCGGCAGTCGGTTGTGCGTTGAACGGGTCGAAAGCACCGAGCAGGGTCACCCCAGCGAAGATAAGGGCGACCAGAACGACAGCTGCAATGAGCGAACTACCCGTCTCCTCCGGATCGATATCCTCGGTCTCACCCCACCAATGGGTCCGTGAAGAGCGGAGCGCTGAGCCGTCCTTTGCGCCCCATCTGCCCGTCTCGGGCGACCCGTGACCGAGCTCCTCCGCCGCATCTTCTATTCGGGTGCTTTCTCGGTCCCTGGGTGCAGTATCGATTGATTGGCGCATGCATCACGCCTCTCTCAAGAGCAACTCCAATGGAGCGATCGCCCAGCCTGTTCGCATGGTTTCGGCACCCGATCAGAACACGCGTAGATAATGTGTTGCGGCGCGGCGACACGCCCAAATTAAATATAGCAATTAACTCAAATACATATAATTTTGACCATATTCAAAAGTCAAATTAAATATGCTCGTCGGATGCCGTTAAACACCTCATACATCGCATGGAATATAGGGCTGGCGCCCCGAATCTGCGTATCTGACCATGTTCTCGTCGCGTCTAGGCATGGAGGAATGACCATGCGCATTGCATTGCCGTATTTGGGAATTGGCGTCTGTTTGTCTGTTGCCAGCTGGTTGGTGCTCGGGCTTGTGCTCTAGCAGCGGTTTTCCGTAAGAACTCGGAATCGAACTGGGGTGGTCGCGCAAAATCACCGATCCAACGGCGCTTTGATCTTTGGCATGTTCCGATCGCGGTCGGCGATGTCCCTGCCGCGCGTGTCAATCAAATTTCATGAACCTTTGCTATGGTCATCAACACCCATAGGTTTAAGTCCATTCTGTTTCTTGGCCCAGCTGTTCATTTCCTGACAGTCATAGTTTAGGGCGCGTCATGAGTACTCGTGGTCAGTGCGACCGTATTGCGATTCTGCGTCAACGTGTTTTGTCGCTCAGCTCTCAACTGACGGAGCTTCAGAACCTTCGTACCCGCCTGGAAAAGGCTGAGGAACGACGAATGCGCAAACGTTCAAAAGTTACTGGTAGCTTGGCGATGCGACGCCGATCTTGGCAGTAGGCGAGTCGACAGCCCAAGCCCGCGTTGGGAGCGCCTCAAATTTCGAGGATCGTAACTCCCGGATGCGGGTCCTTCACTTGCCTCATCGCGCCCATGCCCGTTACACACCCAGGCGTGTCCCTTCAGTTGTTCTCGTGCCACCACAGCTGGCTCGAGATCGCCGAAACGGCCCGGCTTGACCGCATGAGTGCGTGCGCTCGTAGTGTTTTGGGCCTCGCGGGTGCGATACATCACGGGAGCGGTGATCCCGGTGGATGGGGGGCTTGCGGCGGTATCAGTTCTAGGAATTCATGCGATGCGTTCGACATTGAAGAGCGTGAGGGTTGGGGTCGGCCTCTTGATGCTCGTTGCCGCAGTTCACTTGACCTCCGCCGCGTTTGGCGAGGACAAGCAGAGCGCCGGCAGTCGAGATGACGCCGCTGCGTTCGATCCCATTCGGTTTGGAGGCAGAACGGATTTCCAGGTCTCAGCCCTCGCCGAAGTCCCGCGGCAGGTGGCGCGCGCGGCACAACGCGAAAACTGCGACGTCGAAAAAGGCATGAAACAGATTCCGCTTCGCTTCTTGGTCGAGAGAGAGCGCCGTCTCGTCCTCGTTTATTGTCAGTGGATCTTGGGAAGTCATCTCGTCTTCGACCTCAGGGACGCGCGCCACCCGAAGCTCGTCGTGTTTCCATTCCTCGCACAGAACACCGGGTTCGGCACCACGCCGCGGCCGGGCCTCATCACCTGGCGAAAGGAGGCCGGTGAGTTCGAGGCTGAGACCGGAACAGACATGTGTCCGAGCTCTCGCCTTCGTCACGTCTACCGCCTTGGAAGGACCGAAGGCTTTACCAGTGGCACCAGCAGCTTCGTGCTCGTCCGCGTGGATGTCACGGCGCGCGGCTGTGGGGGTGACCAGCCGTGGTCGACGGTGTGGCAAGCACCGAACTGGCCGGAGTCGATGATCGTGCGGTGAGGACGAACGTGAGGGATGGCCAGGTTATCGCACATGACTTGGCCGGTGCGCACGCCTCGTCCTTCGAGACGGCGCTTACGCGCCTCCTCAGGATGAGGCTAATCGGCGTCAGTGTCTTCCGAGACTGCAGCCACACACGCCCTGCTCAGGAGCCCGCCTGAGCGGGCGTCGCGAAGGATGGCACAGAAAAGGCTCTCGGCCCTTCGGTGGATGGCGGGTTGCGGTATCAGGTCTAGGAGCGAAGGCTCTCGTCTCAAGGATTGCTGCGCCGCGGAATAGTCGGGGTTACGGCAACGTTGATTTGCGTCAAGCGAGTGGTCGAGTCGTTGCGAGATCGTCGCGCGCTATCGGCGAGCCGACACGTGACTGCAGATATCCGTGTTGATCGTCTGTTGACCGGCGATCGCTTTGCATGGCGACCGGCCTTTGGAGTGCGCGCGGTGAACGTTTGGACGCGTTGGGTGCCCGGGATCGATACGCTTCGGTACTACGAAGCGGCCTGGCTTCGGCATGATGTCTTCGCAGGTCTCGTGCTGGCGACCATGCTTGTCCCGGTCGGAATTGCCTATGCCGTGGCGTCCGGTCTGCCGGGCATCCACGGCCTCTACGCGACCATCGTCCCGCTTCTGGCCTACGCGATGTTCGGTCCGAGCCGCATCATCGTGCTCGGACCGGACTCGGCGCTGGCAGCTGTCATCCTCGGCGTCATCGTCCCCCTGTCCGGCGGCGATCCGGTCCGCGCCGCAATGCTTGCCGCCATGATGGCGCTCGTTTCGGGAACGGTGCTCATTGTGGCCGGCATCGCACGGTTAGGGTTCGTGACGGAGCTGCTGTCCAAGCCGATACGGTACGGCTACATGAACGGGATCGCGCTGACCGTTTTGATCAGCCAGTTGCCAAAGCTGCTCGGCTTCTCGATCGAAAGCGAAGGACCGCTGAGAGACCTATGGGCGATCGCCGTTGGGATCGGTGATGGCAAGATCAATTGGGCCGCATTCGCAGTCGGATTTGGTACGTTGATCGTCATACTGCTGCTCAAGGACAGCAAGCGACTGCCGGGAATCCTGATTGCCGTCGTCGGAGCGACCCTTGTCGTCTCACTCCTTGATCTGGGAACTGGTTATGGTGTGAAAGTCTTGGGGCCACTTCCACAAGGTCTGCCGGCCTTCTCCATTCCCAGGATCGGCTATGGCGATCTGATCCCCGTGCTGGCCGGCGGCTGCGCCATCGCTCTGGTCTCGTTCGCCGATACCAGCGTGTTGTCGCGAACCTATGCTGCTCGTCTGGGCGACAAGGTCGATCCGAACCAAGAGATGGTGGGCCTCGGCGCGGCCAATTTGGCGACCGGCTTTTTCCAAGGCTTCCCGATCAGCAGCAGTTCCTCGCGCACGCCCGTTGCCGAAGCCGCCGGCGCCCGCACCCAGCTCACATGTGTCGTCGGCGCGTTTGCGATCGCGTTCCTTCTGTTGGCTGCGCCAAACCTGTTGCAGCACCTGCCGAATGCCGCATTGGCCGCCGTGGTGATCGCAGCCGCAATCGGCCTGATCGAGATCAGTGATCTCAAACGAATCTACCGGATCCAGCGCTGGGAATTCTGGTTGACCGTGCTGTGCTTCGTGGGCGTAGCCGTGCTCGGCGCAATTCCCGGAATCGGCCTCGCCATCGCGGTCGCCATTGCCGAGTTTCTGTGGGACGGCTGGCGTCCGCACTCCGCAATTCTCGGGCGGGCGCAGGGCGTCAAGGGCTATCACGACATCACGAGATATCCCGATGCCCGCCTGATACCCGGACTGGTGCTGTTCCGCTGGGACGCGCCGCTGTTCTTCGCCAATGCCGAGTTCTTCAAGGAACGTATTCTGGCCGCGGTCGAGCAATCGCCGACACCCGTGCGCTGGCTGGTCGTCGCCGCCGAACCGGTCACGAGCGTCGACGTCACCGCCTGCGACACAATTGCCGAACTGGACGAGGCGCTCCACGTCAGGAGCATCGAACTTTGCTTTGCCGAGCTGAAGGATCCCGTGAAGGACAAGCTGAAGCGGTTCGGGTTGTATGCGCAGGTCGGCGAAGCCCAGTTCTTTCCGACCATCGGCTCGGCCGTCTCGAGCTACCTCCACATCAACAATGTCGAATGGGAGGACTGGGAGGATCAGGTCGAGGTCGGTCGTCACGTCGGGTCTTGACGAGCCGGCCAGCGCGACAACCAGCGCAGGGCCGCACCTGCGGCCATTTTCGGCGAGCATGGCGGCCAACCGCCAGACCGACGCCGGCAATAAGCGAGTCATTGCTGAACCGCGGGCGCGCACTTCGTGCCCGGCTTCGGGGAACATGGGCCCAATCCAATCGTTGCCTCCGCTCCACTGGAGGAAAGTTCATGCCCAAGAAATCGCTCGCCGAAATCTCAAAGGAAATGGCCGGCATCGACATCGCCATTCTCTCGACGCACACCGAGAACGGCGAGATTGCCAACCGTCCGATGAGCAACAACGGCGACGTCGCCTACGACGGCACCTCGTACTACTTCACCTACGAACAGGCGCGAACGGTGTCGGACATCCAACGAAATCCCAAGGTAGCGCTCGGATTCTCATCGGAGGCGGGCCTATTCTCGAAGGGAATCTACCTCGCGGTCGAAGGGACTGCCGAGCTGATCCGCGACAAGGCCGCCTTCCAACAGCATTGGACCAGCGACCTCGACAAGTGGTTCGAAAACGGAATCGATACGCCGGGCATCGTCCTGATCAAGGTCAAAGCCAAGCGCATCACTTATTGGACGGGCCGCGAAGAGGGTGAGGTCGTGATCTGACTGAGGCGGTGATCGTGCGCCGATTCCTCGATTGGTTCTTCAGGAGCCGCGAAACCGGTGCCATCACCATCGCGCAATGGCCCAACCTCATTCTATGGATCGTGATCGTCGCGGGCCTTCTGCTTTGGATCTGGCCTTCCGCGGGAAGAGCCAGCGTCGCCCTGACAATCGTCTTTAAAAGCGGACTAGTGATTTGGGGCGCCGATGAGATTATCCGCGGCGTGAATCCCTGGCGGCGCTGCCTCGGCGCTGCGGTCGTCGTCTACGAGCTCAGCACGTTTGTGCCGTAAGGTGGGTTCGACGAAGCACGCCTAACCTTCGCGGTTTGCTGATCCCTGCGCATCGCGCCGCCATGCACCCGAGCTGACGCCGACGATCGCGGCCTGGAGCCGACATTTTCTCGTACGACCAATAGCCTGCCGGAGCGAGATCGAGGGGCACCGAACTTCACCCCTGCCCCGCCGGCGGGACCACGTACAGCGTCAGCGCGAACACGGAATAGATGAAGATCAGCAGGGCGCCGACGAACCAGGCCGAGCGCCCGCTGGCCGTGATGAAGGCCGACGTCACCGTCGCGATCATCATCATGGTGACCGCGCCCGGCCAGAACTGCAGGTCCATCGGCTTCGGCCCCACGACATAGCTGAGCAGCACCAAAGCGGGTGCGACGAACAACGCGATCTGCGAGGCGCTGCCGAGCGCAATGCTGACGGCCATGTCGAGCCGGTCCTTGCGTGCCGCGGCGAAGGCCACCGCGAATTCCGCGGCGGCGCCGACCAGCGAGACGACGATGAAGCCGACGAAGGCCGGGCTCATTCCGAAGGTTTCCGCCGCCTTCTGCACCGATTCCACGAAGATCTCGCTGACCAGCGCGACCAGCACGGTGACGACCAGCAGCGTGCCGACGGCCGTTCCGATCGGCCAGTGCGCCTCCTTGTCGTCGTCGCCGTGACCGGCGCTTGCGAACAATTCCTTGTGCGTTCGAAGCGAGAACAACAGGCCGAGCCCGTAAGCTGTGATGAGCAGGACCGAAATGCCGAGGCTGAGCTTGTTGAGGATGCCCCCGCCCTGCGGCAGGTGGTCGAGATCGGCGACCGCCGAAGGCGCAAGCAGCGCGACGGTCGCCATCAGCAACAGGCCGGACGAGAGCCGCGCACCGGCGCGGTTATATTCCTGCACATGATAGCGCAGGCCGCCCAGCAACAGGCAGGCGCCCAGCATGAACACCGCGTTGGTGACGATCGCGCCCGCGATCGAGGCCTTCACCAGCATGTACTGGCCGGCGCGCAGCGCCGTGATGGCGATGATCAGCTCGGTCAGATTGCCGAGCGTTGCATTGAGCAATCCGCCCACGGCATCGCCAGTCTTGGCGGCGACCGCCTCGGTGGCGTGGCTGAGCAGCGCCGCCAGCGGAACGATGGCCAGCACCGCGAGCACGAACAGCAGCGTGTGGGAATGCGGCGCCACCGCCTCGGCCACCAGCACGATGGGCACGAAGGCCAGCATCCAGAGCAAAGGGGTATTCCGGATTTCCCTGAGCAGAATCTGCATGTAGCCGCCCTTCCATCGATGCGCTGATGGAAAGTTCGGGCGGCCGCGCAGGTCGAGTGTTGATCTGTCTCAACGTCGGCGTGGTGGAGGCGGCGCGCGCAGGACGCGCATGCGGCCTGCTCCCGGCCGATCGCCGGCACGCTGGCATCCTGCCAGTGTTTTGCCCGACGGGTCAACTTGATTGCGGCTGCGACCGCCGTTTTCGACACGGCAGGAAAATGCCTTGTCGATCAAAGGGCCTCCTACTGTGCATGGGGTTGTTTTTCGACTCTTTTCATTTGGCCCTGCGCTCGCAGCGCAGCCGCATCGCCTGACCTTCGCGCATACACAGCATGCAAGCTTGCGCCTGTGGAAGCCGGCGCCTCCGTAGTACATGCCGAACGTCCCCCATGGCTACGCCGCCGGAGCAGCGCGCCAACAAAAATGACGATCACGTTACCTGCCGCCGCGCGCGAGCCCGACAATCCCACCGCCGACGGTCTTCCGTCGACGCAGCGGCGCTGGGCGGTTGCCGCGATCTTCACTGCGCTCGCGATGGCCTCGCTCGACACTGCCATTGCCAACATCGCCCTGCCCGCCATCGCCGCCGACCTGCACGTCACGCCGGAGCAGTCGGTCTGGGTCGTCAACGTCTACCAGATCGCGCTGGTGGCGACGCTCTTGCCGCTGGGAGCGCTCGGCGAGATCGTCGGGCACCAGCGCATCTATCTCGGGGGACTGATCCTGTTCACCATTGCCTCGCTGTTCTGCGCGGTGGCATGGTCGCTCGACAGCCTGTTGCTGGCGCGCACGCTGCAAGGGCTGGGCGCGAGCGGCATCATGAGCGTCAACACGGCGCTGGTGCGCTTCGTCTATCCCGGCCGCATGCTCGGCCGCGGCTTCGGTCACAACGCGCTCGTGGTCGCGACCGCCTTCACCTTCGGGCCCTCGATCGCCTCCGCCATCCTCGCCTTCGGCCCGTGGCCGTGGCTGTTCGCCGTCAACATCCCCTTCGGCCTCATCGCCATCGGCATCGGCTTTGCCATGCTGCCGAAGACCCCGCGCGCTGATCACGGCTTCGACTTGCTCGGCGCGATCCTGGCCACCGCCTGCCTCGGCCTGTTCATCACCGGCATCGGCAGCGCCGCGCACAATCTGTCGCCATTCGTGGTCGGCATCGAGCTGGTCACAGCCCTCGTGCTCGGCGTGATCCTGACCCGCCGCCACGCCGATCATCCCGCGCCGATGCTGCCGATCGACCTGTTCGCCAGGCCGATGTTCGCGCTGTCGGCGGCGACGGCGGTGTGCTCCTTCGCCGTCCAGGGCCTCGCCTTCGTCTCGCTGCCGTTCTATTTCGAGGATGTGCTCGGCCGCTCGCAGGTCGAGACCGGCTTCTTCATGACGCCCTGGCCGCTGGTGGTCGGCATCATGGCGCCGATCGCAGGCCGCCTCTCCGACCGCCATGCCGTCGGCCTGCTCGGCGGCATCGGGCTCGTGCTGCTCGGTCTCGGCATGGCGCTGCTGGCGACGCTGCCGCCCAATCCCGCCATTGCCGACATCATCTGGCGGATGGTGATCTGCGGCATGGGCTTCGGCTTCTTCCAGGCGCCGAACATGAAGGCGGTGATGGCAAGCGCGCCGCCGCACCGCAGCGGCAGCGCCTCCGGCATCGTCGCGACCGCGCGCCTAACTGGGCAGACCACTGGCGCGGCGCTCGCCGCCGCCTGCTTCGCACTCGCTGGCCACGAGGGCGCGACGCTGGCGCTGGCGCTCGGCGCGGGCTTTGCCGCGCTCGGCAGCGTGATGAGCTTCCTGCGGCTCGCCGTGAAGTAAGGCCTCAGGCCGCCGTCACGCCGACAGCCACAGGAGAGACGGCCTCGTTGTCCAGCGCGGCCAGGCGCTGGTCGATCGCCGCGATGACCTTGCGCGAGTACGGTCCGAGATGCGCATAGGCCGCGATCATCTGCACGGCGATGCGCGCCGATGACGTGTCGCGCTTGGCGCAGTTCATGAAGGTCTGCCAGAGCGGCCCCCGCGCCTCAGGAAGCGCGGACACCACCTTGTGCACGGTCTCCATGGCTCCGAGCTTGGAGCGGATATCGCCTTCGGCAAGCTCGGAACGCTGCCTCGACCGGTCGAGCAGCGTCATCAGGCGGTCGACACGTGCTGCATAGGCCGCCGGGCTGTAGATGTGTTCCAGCACCCGCTTGTAGTCCGTCAGGATGTCGCGCAACGGGCGGACCGGATCGAAATTGATGCCCGCCGTGCACTGATCGGCGCCAATCGTCGGCGCCACGTCGTGCCCGGAATGCAGCCGGCCTTCGCGCTCCAGCCGGCGCGTGAGCTGCGTGTTGGGCAAGGCATAGAGCAGGCCGACCATGGCGACGGGGATTGCCGCCTCCTCGATGAAGTCGATCATCGCCTCCGCCATCGAGACCTTCTCGTTGTCGAAGCCAACGATGAAGCCCGCGGTGACGAGCATGCCGGCGGCGTAGATCTTGTGGATGCTCTCGGCGATGTTGCGCCGCGTGTTCTGCTTCTTGCGCATCGCGACCAGCGTCGCCGGGTCCGGACTTTCGATGCCGACGAAGATGCCGAAGAAATTGGCCGCACCCATCAGCTCCAACAGCTCCGGGTCGTCGGCGAGATTGACCGAGGCTTCCGTGGAGAATTCGAACGGATAGCCGTGCGTGCGCTGCCATTCGGCGAGCTTCGGCAGGAACTGCCGTAGCGACTTCTTGTTGCCGATGAAATTGTCGTCGACGAAGTCGAGATGGCCGCGATAGCCCATCTTGTAGAGCGTCTCGAGCTCGACGAACATCTGCTCGATCGTCTTGGTCCGCGGCACGCGCCCGTAGAGCTCGATGATGTCGCAGAACTCGCAGGTGAAGGGACAGCCGCGCGAATATTGCACACCGAGATAGAGATAGTCCTCGAACTTGAGCAGGTCGAAACGCGGCACCGGCGTCTTGGTGACGTCGGCCTGGAACTTCGGTGCGGTGAAGAGGCCGGATCGCGCGCCGCTCTCCCAGGCCGCGATGAATTCGTTCATGACGCTCTCGGCCTCGCCGAGCACCCGGAAATCGGCCCGTTCATAGATATGGGGGCTCGAGGTGGGGTCGGGTCCGCCGACCACGACCGGCTTGCCGGCAGCGCGGCAGAACTCGATCAGACGCAAGGTGTCGGCCTGCTGGGGCAACATTCCGCCGGTGAACACGACGTCGGCCCAGGCGAGATCCTCCTCCCCGAACGGCGCGGTGTTGCAATCGATCAGCCGGACGGTCCAGCTCTCGGGCAGCATCGCGGCGACGGTGATCAGGCCCAGGGGGGCGGCCGGGCGCTTGACGCCCAGCACTTTGCAGGATTCGCCGAAGGTCCAGAAGGACTCTGCCGAGAACAGCGGGTAGAGCATCAGTACGTTGCAGGGACTCGGCACGTTCATGGAACTCCTTTTGCGTCGGCGCAGTGTACCAAAGCGCCCGCGACTTGCACCCCGGCAATAGGGACAAACTGTCGCCGCAGCGCAAGCCGCGCGGGGCCCTGGAACCGGCATTCACAGCCGGACGTCGCCTCAAGCCGCGGATTGGCGCCCTCGGAACAAGGCCTCAACCCGAATCGATTGCGAAGGGATGAGCCAAAACGGCGTCCCGGTCCATACCCAGAGCGGGGGCCATGCGCCCTGGTCGCGCTCGGTTTGTTGATTTGAACCTCGGACTGTTGATTTGAACCGTTCCAGTTTGCCGCACACATTGCGCCCCTGAGTTCAATCGGTGGATTGGGCCAATCAGGGGACTTGCGATGGCAAACCTAACAATCAACGGAAAACCCTTCACGCTCGACGTCGAGCCGGATACGCCGCTGCTTTGGGCGATCCGCGAGAATGCCGGCCTGACCGGCACCAAATACGGTTGCGGCATTGCACAATGCGGTGCCTGCACGGTTCACCTCGACGGCGTTGCGATGCGCTCCTGCGGCATCTCGGTCAGCGAGGCCGAGGGCAAGCAGATCACCACCATCGAGGGGCTCGCCTCGGGCAATACGCTGCACAAGGTGCAGGAGGCCTGGATCGCCCAGGACGTGCCGCAATGCGGCTATTGCCAGAGCGGCATGATCATGGCGGTGGCCGCGCTCTTGAACGAGAAGCCGAAGCCGACCGACGCCGACATCGACGAGGCCATCACGAATATCTGCCGCTGCGGCACCTTCCAGCAGGTGCGCGAGGCGATCCACACGATCGCGAGCGCGTAAGGAAATCCCCACATGAACAAGCATATATCGCCGCGGCTCAACCGCCGCGCCTTCGTCATCGGCACCGCTGCGGTCGGTGCCGGCCTTGCCATCGGCCTCGACCTGCCCTTCGGCGGCCCCGCCGTGGTCCGCGCCGCCGACGGCTCGCCGGAGATCGGCGCCTGGGTCGTGGTCAGGCCCGACGACACCGTGGTGATCCGCATCGCCCGCTCGGAGATGGGCCAGGGCTCGCTGACCGGCCTCGCCCAGCTCGTTGCCGAGGAGCTCGAATGCGACTGGACCAAGGTCACGACCGAATATCCGACGCCCGGCCAGAGCGTCGCGCGCAAGCGCGTCTGGGGCGATTTCTCGACTGGCGGCAGCCGCGGCATCCGCTCCTCGCAGGACTATGTCCGCAAGGGCGGCGCCACCGCGCGCGTGATGCTGATCCAGGCCGCAGCCGACGCCTGGAAGGTGCCGGCCTCCGAATGCAGGGCCCAGAACAGCGTCATCACCCATACGCCCTCGGGCCGGACCACGACCTATGGCAAGGTCGCCGAAGCTGCGGCGAAGCTGACGCCGCCGGCGGACGTCAAGCTGAAGGATCCGAAGGACTGGAAGCTGATCGGCAAGGGCGTCAATCGGCTCGACACCGCCGACAAGACCACCGGCGCGATGATCTACGGCGTCGACGTCAAGCTGCCGGGCATGCTGAACGCCGCGATCAAGGACTGCCCGGTGTTCGGCGGCAAGCTGAAGAGCTTTGACGAAGCCAAGATCGCCAACATGAAAGGCGTCAAGAAGGTGGTCAAGGTGGGCGATACCGCGGTCGCGGTCGTTGCCGACACCTGGTGGCACGCCAAGACCGCGCTGGAGGCGCTGCCGATCGTCTGGGACGAAGGCGACAACGCCAAGGTCTCCAGCGAGTCGATTGCGAAGTGGCTGGCCGAGGGCCTCGACAATGCGCAGCCGGCCTATGTCGGCAACAAGAACGGCGACGCGAAGGCCGCGATTGCCGGTGCCGCCAAGAAGGTCGAGGCCGTCTACTCCTATCCCTACCAGAACCACGCCACCATGGAGCCGATGAATGCCACCGCGCTCTACACGGCGGACAAATGCGAGGTCTGGTGCGGCACGCAGAACGGCGAGGCGGCGTTTGCGGCGGTGCTGGAAGCGTCCGGCCTGCCGCCCGAGAAGTGCGACGTGCACAAGGTGATGCTTGGCGGCGGCTTCGGCCGGCGCGGCCAGACCGATTATGTGCGCCAAGCCGTCACGATCGCCAAGCAGATGCCGGGCACGCCGGTCAAGCTGCTGTGGTCGCGCGAAGAGGACATGGCGCACGGCCGGTATCACCCGATCACCCAGTGCAAGATGACCGGCGCGTTCGATGCCAACAACAACCTGATCGCGCTGCACTACCGCCTGTCCGGGCAATCGATCTTGTTCTCGCTCCGCCCCGAAGCGCTGCAGAACGGGATGGATCCCGCCGCATTCCAGGGCGTCGCCCAATCCGGCGAAGCCGCATTCGGCTATTCGGTGCCGAACCTTCTGGTCGAGCATGCGATGCGCAACCCGCACGTCCCGCCCGGCTTCTGGCGCGGCGTCAACGTCAACCACAACGCAATCTACATGGAATGCTTCATGGACGAGCTCGCCCATGCCGCAGGCCAGGACCCCCTCGAATTCCGCCGCAAGCTGATGGGCAACCACCCCAAGCACCTCGCGGTGCTCAATGCGGTGGCCGAGAAGATCGGCTGGACCACGCCGGCGCCGCGCGGCGTCTATCGCGGCATCGCCCAGGTCATGGGCTATGGCAGCTATGTCGCCGGCGCCGCCGAGATCTCGGTGACCGAGGGCAGCAAGATCAAGGTGCATCGCATCGTCGCCTCCACCGATCCCGGCTACGTCGTCAATCCGGCGCAGGTGGAACGGCAGGTCGCCGGCTCCTTCGTCTATGGCCTCTCCGCGCTGTTCTACGGCGGCTGCACGGTGAAGGACGGCAAGATCGAGCAGACCAACTTCGACACCTACAATTCGATGCGCATCAACGAGATGCCGAAAGTGGAGACGGTGATGGTGCCGAGCGGCGGGTTCTGGGGCGGCGTCGGCGAGCCGACCATCGGCGTGGCGGCGCCGGCCGTGCTGAATGCGTACTTCGCCGCGACCGGCAAGCGCATTCGCCATGTGCCGCTGCGCGACCAGAACATCACGTTCGCCTGACACACGCCGCGGCGGCCACTCAGGCCGCCGCGGCACACTTTTCGGACAAGACACATGAATGCGCCGGTGACGCGGCGGAATGCCGTCCTCGGCATCGCCGTCGCCGCCACATCGCTCGCCGCACCTTCGATCCTGCGCGCGCAATCGGCGGGCCGCGTCGTCGTGGTCGGCGGCGGCTTTGGCGGCGCGGCTTGCGCCCGTGCGCTCGCGCGCGCCGATGCTAAATTGCAGGTCACCCTGATCGAGCCGAACCAGACTTACATCTCCTGTCCCTTCAGCAACGAGGTGATCGCGGGCCTGCGCGAGATCGAGGCGCAGCAGTTCGCCTATGACAAGCTTGCCGCCGGGGGCATCAGCATCGTCACACAGGCTGCGACGAACATCGACACGCAAACACGTCGTGTGACGACGGGCGATGGCACCACGTTCGGCTATGACCGCCTCGTGCTCTCGCCCGGCATCGACTTCCATTTCGAAGCCCTGCCCGGCTACGACGACGCCGCATCGGAGACGATGCCGCACGGCTGGAAGGCCGGCGCGCAAACGCTTTTGCTGCGCCGGCAATTGGAAGCGATGGCGGACGGCGGCACGATCGCCATTGCAATCCCGGCCAATCCTTCCCGGTGCCCGCCAGCGCCCTACGAGCGCGCGAGCCTGATCGCGCATTACCTGAAGTCGAGAAAGCCGCGGTCGAAAGTTCTGATCCTCGATGCCAAGGACGCGTTCTCTCAGCAGCGGCTGTTCGAGAAAGCGTGGAAGGAGCTCTATGGCGACATGATCGAGCGCGTCGCACTGTCGCAAGGCGGCCGCGTCACCTCGGTCGATCCGACGATGCGAACCATCGTCACGGAGTTCGGCAACTACACCCCTGACGTCGCCAACGTCATCCCGCCGCAGCGCGCGGGGCGCATCGCCGCCATCGCGGGCGCTGCGGACGCGACGGGCTGGTGCCCGATCGATCCCGTCACGTTCGAGTCGAAACTCGTTTCGAACGTCCACGTCATCGGCGATGCCTGCCTCGGCGGGGGCATTCCCAAATCAGCATCCGCTGCGAGCGCGCAAGGCAAGGCCTGTGCTGGAGCGATCGTGAATCTCTTTGCAGGCCGCGCGCCGGAGACGCCACGCCTGACAGGCGTCTGTTACAACGTCGTCGCGCCCGGTTACGGCTTTTCGTTGGCCGGCAATTACGAGCCCAGGGGCGACATCTTCGCCGAGGTCGAGGGCGGCACCACCAGCCCGGTCGACGCGCCGAGCGAATTGCGCGCCCGCGAGGCGGACGAGGCCGAGCGCTGGTTTGAAACCATCACGGCGGATACCTTTGGCTAGAGCACCGATCCATATCGCAGCGCTGATCTCTGCCAGCCTCGCCTGCAGCGCGAGCGCGGACGAGCTCGTGCCCTACACAATCGTCGGCGACGGCATTCCCGCCTCGCTCACCGGCTCGCCCAGCGATGCCACGCGTGGGCGCGCGCTGGTGCTCGCACGCACGACGACCTGCATCCTCTGCCATTCCGGCCCATTTCCGGAAACGCGGTTCCAGGGCGACCTCGCGCCTGATCTTGCCGGTGCCGGGAACCGGTGGTCCGCGAGCCAGTTGCGGCTTCGACTGGTCGATGCCTCGCGCTTCAATCCGGACACCATCATGCCGTCCTATTATCGCAACGACGGCCTCGTCCGCGTCGGACGCAACTTCGCCGGCAAGCCGATCCTGTCGGCTGCGGAGATCGAGGACATCGTGGCTTTTCTTGCAACGCTTCGGGACTAGGTTTCATGCCAACCACGCGACGACAATTCTTGAACCTCGCCGGAGGCGTGACAGTCGCCGGCACGGTCCCGATCGTGACGCTGCGGCCGCTTCAAGCGACGCCGGCGATGCTCAACGCTGCGATCCGTAACCTCGTCGGCGAAGCCCAGCTTCGCAACGGCAGGATCAGGCTCGACGTTCCGCCGCTGGTCGAGAACGGCAATACGGTGCCGATGACGGTCAGCGTTGCAAGCCCGATGACGGCGGACGACCACGTCAAGAGCATCCACGTCTTCAACGAGAAGAACCCGCAGCCGAACATCGGCAATTTCTATCTTGGTCCTTCCTCCGGCCGCGCCCAGGTCTCGACCCGGATCCGGCTCGCCGACACCCAGAAGGTGGTCGCGATCGCGCGCCTGTCCGACGACACGTTCTGGCAGGTTGCCGCCGATGTCGTCGTGACGCTGGCGGCCTGCACCGAGGAGATGAACTGATGGCCGCCCTCATCAACGTTCCCTCGAAAGCAAAACGCGGCGAGATCATCGAGATCCGCACGCTGACCTCGCACATCATGGAAACAGGATTCCGCCATACCGCGGACGGCAAGCTCGTGCCGCGCGACATCATCACGAGCTTCATCTGCCGCTACAACGGCGCCGAAATCTTTCGTGCCGACCTGTTTCCGGCGATCGCGGCGAACCCATATTTGTCGTTCTTCACGGTGGCCAAGGAGAGCGGCAAGTTCGAGTTCGAGTGGATTGGCGACAACGGCTATTCGTCCACCGCATCCGCATCGATCAGGGTCGAATGATCGCTTGGCGCGCGATAGCGGCGGCGGCGATATTCCTCGTCACGGGCCCAGCCCTGCTCGCCGCAGAGATCCCGCCCGATGCGCGCCGCTCCGGCTATGCCTTCATGGGCCCGGACACCCGGGCGATGCAGGACGACGACACCGCCAATCCCGGCATGCTGTTCGTGCTCGACGGCGAGCAGCTGTGGAAGAAGAAGACCGGCAGCGCCGACAGGGCATGCGCCGATTGTCATGGCGATGCGCGCACCAGCATGAAGGGCGTCGCGGCGCGTTATCCTGCCTTCGACAAGGCCCTCGGCCGTCCCGTCACGCTCGACCAGCGCATCAATCTCTGCCGAGCCAATCATCAGCAGGCGACGCCGCTACCTTACGAGACCCGCGACCTGCTCGCATTGTCCGCCTTCGTCGCCCACCAGTCGCGTGGCAATCCGATCACGGCCGGCGACGATCCGCAACTCAAGCCGTTTGTCGACCAGGGCCGCGACCTCTTCATGCAGCGCGAAGGCCAGCTCAACCTTGCCTGCACCAACTGCCATGACGACAATTTCGACAAGCGCCTCGCGGGCGCTCCGATCACGCAAGGACAGCCGACCGGCTATCCGCTGTATCGACTGGAATGGCAGACGCTGGGCTCGCTGGAGCGACGGCTGCGCAGCTGCATGAGCGGTGTCCGCGCCCAGGCCTATGATTACGGCTCGCCCGAGCTGGTCGCGCTCGAGCTCTATCTGATGTCGCGCGCGCGCGGCCTGCCGATGGAAACGCCGGCGGTGCGGCCCTGAAACAGCAACGGCCGGACCATCCGCCCGGCCGTTCCGCAACAATGAAGCCGGGCCTACTCCGCCGGTGCGGCCGACATCTCCGGATGCGCGGCATAGTGTTCGCTGGCGCCGAGCTTGCTGGCCGCGAACAGGCCGGCGGCCATCACGGCGTAGGCCAGCGCGACCGCGGGGGTCACGCCAAAGCCGCCGCCGATGCCGACGGCCTCGCCATGCATGAAGCCGAAATAGGTCAGGATCGCCCCGACCAGCGCAAAGGCGGAGGCCTTCTCGAAATCGCGCTCGATGATGAAGACACCGATAGCGCCGAGGATGAGGCCGCCGAGGATGGAGCCGCCGCCCATCACCTCGAGGCCGTGATAGAACACGCCTTGCTGCGGCAGCGCGGCAATCGCAGCCGTTTTGACTGCGTCGGCCTTGTCCGCCGCCATCCCGCCGACGGTTGCTGCCGCAGTCATGGTCGAGGCCAGCATCGTATCGATCTGCAGCTTGGCCCACGCCGCAAGGTGCGGGGTCAGTGCCAGCACGATCGCGGGTGCATGCTTGACCGGCGTGGTCTGGAACGCCTGCGCACCGATCAGCATGCCGATATAGAGCAGGATGGGCGAGATCGCGACGACGGGCACCAGCGCCAGCAGCACCGAGATGATGCCGAACCAGGACAGCACCACCACCATGATGCCGGTCGCAGCCGAATAGCCGATTCGGCCGCCCATGGCCTTCCAGCCGGGATGGCCGATATAGACCGCGTTGATGAAAGGATTGCCCATCAGGCAGCCGATCAGGCTGACGACGCCGTCGGCGGTGAGCACGCGCGTGGTCGGATAGTCGTCGCCGGCCGCTTCCGCGCTCTCGACATTGTCCATGGCCTCGACGAGGTCGTAGATGCCGAACGGAATGGCCGTGACCAGGATGATGCCGAGGAATTCGAAGCCGGAGAAGACGTAGCCAAACGCCGGGATCGGCACCGAGAAGCCGAAATTGGCGAAGGCCGCACCGACGCCCGCGATGCTCAGGCCGCCGAGGCCGAGCCCGAACAGGTTCGAGCCCCAGGCGATGATCATGCCGGCCGCGATTGCGACGAGGCCCGCGGGAATGCCGCGCCAATACTTCACGCCGCCGAACCAGCTCACCAGGATGATGGCGAAGCAGACGAGACCGATCTGCGGCGTCATGTACATCTCTAACGCTGGCCGCATCGAGATGAAGGTGACGGAGACCCCTGCGAGCGTGCCGAGCAGCGCCGCGCGCGGCGTGATCTTGCGGATGAACGGCGCGATGAAGCCGCCGATCATCAGAATGAAGCTCTGGAAGAACACCCAGACCAGGCCCGCCGACCAGCCCTTGAGCGGATCGCCGGTCTTGAGCGTGATCGGCAGCATGATCACGAAGGTCACGATGAACATGTGCGGCACGCTGACGCCCGACGGCAGCGCGCAGACGTCGTTGCGGCCGGTCTTCTGGGCGAGGCGGTAGGCGAGATAGGCGTAGTAGAAAGTGGAGAGACACATCATCAGCCCCAGCGCGGGCAGGATGCGGCCGAACACGAGGCTATCGGGCATCTTCAGCACGAAGCGCAACAGGCCCGTGAGCACCAGCATGTTGACGAGGATGTTGGTGCCGAAGCCGAACAACGCGTTCCAGTCGCCCGATGTCCATAGCGCCGGCTTGAAGTCGGACTTGTTCAGATCAGAACTGCCGGCCGCCCCCGTCAATGTGCTCATGATATACCCCTATGTGGTCGAAACCTTCATTGCCTCCAGAACTGCGACTGAATCCGCGACCCAGCCGAAGATGCCGCCCTGGGCCTTGATCATCTTCAGGCCCATCTCGTGAAACTCGGGGAAGTAGGACGCGCAGCCGTCGGCGATGACGACGCAGCGATAGCCGCGGTCGTTGGCCTCGCGCACCGTGGTGTTGACGCACACTTCCGTGGTGACGCCGCACACGAGCAAATTCTCGATGCCGTACTTCTCCAAGACCTCGCCGAGCTCGGTCGCGTAGAACGCCCCCTTGCCGGGCTTGTCGATGACGATTTCGCTGTCGAGCGGATAGAGCTCGGGAATGATGTCGTGGCCGGCCTCGCCGCGAATGAGGATGCGGCCCATCGGACCAGGATCGCCGATGCGAAGGCTCGGCGCGCCGCGCTCGACCTTGGCCGGCGGCGCATCGGAGAGATCGGGCAGATGCCCCTCCCGCGTGTGGATGACCAGCATGCCGGTGTCGCGCGCGGCCGTCAGCACCGCGCCGATCGGCTTCACCGCGCGCGCGAGCTGGCTGACGTCGTTGCCCAGCGTCTCGCCGAAGCCGCCGGGCTCCATGAAGTCGCGCTGCATGTCGATGATGAGGAGCGCGGTGGCGGGCCAGTCGAGCGCGATCGGCTCGGGCTCGGCGCTGACGACGCCCTTGGTCGGCTTGGCTGAGTTCAACATGACGGCCCCGCGAGAACTCTCCTGGCCGGGAGTTCTGCAAGCGCCGTGCCATTGTGTACAATTGCGGTTGAGCGCGGGTAGCGAGGAATTTGTCGTCTGGTCAGAAGGTTACGCCGGCGATCGGCGTCTGCTCATTCCCTGTGCGATGGCTTCGCGCCGTGCATCTGCTTAAAGGATGAGCGGCCTCCGCTCGTCATTCCGGGGCGACGCGAAGCGTCGAGCCCGGAATCCATCGGGCGGCAGTGCGCGAGGTGAGATGGATTCTCTGATGCGCAATTGCGCATCATAGCTCGCGCTGCGCGCGCCCCGGAATGACGGGAGTGGGACTACCGCCCTGCCCCATACAACTGCCGATGCTCTTCCTCATACGGGGCGTAGGACTCCTTCAGCGTCGCCATGTTCAGCAGCATGGCCGCCACCATCGTGCCCGCCTTGTCGAACACGCGCGTCTTGACCCAGGCGCTTTCGGTGCGGCGGCTGCCGGACAGCGCGACCACTTCGCGCTCGACCTCGTATTCCTCGCCCTCGAAAAGTGGACCCTTCAGGAGGCGGATCTCCTGGTCGGCGAACAGGCCGACGGCCGGGCCCTTGGCCGGCAGCGGATCGTCCTTGGAGCGGTACTGGAACAGCACGCTCAGCATCTCCATCGGGATGATGGGCTTGCCCCACGGATTATCCGCGCCCGAATAGTACGGCGAGCTTTCGGTGATGACGGCGAGCTTCTGCCTCAGCGAGAACGGATAGAGGTCGCCCATGTTCTGGTCGAACGCCATGCGCACCGACTGCCGCTTGCTGGTCTGCGCCACCTTCACATCGCGCAAGATCACGGGATCAGTGAGCGGCTTGAGCTCGCCAAGGCGCGCCTCGAGCGCCGTTGCAACCGGCAAATCGCCGACTGATGCCGTGCCGCGCAGCACCTCAGTGCCGTCGCGCTTGACCATCTGGATCTGGCACTGGCGGGTGCCGGGCAATGGCTTCGCCAGGATCGCCTGCACCTCTTCGCCCTCATAGCAGACGCTGCGGTAATGTGCTGAAAGGCAGCCTATCTCGAACCAAGCCTGCCCCCACAGCCGCTCGCCGAGCGGAGCGAACTGGCTGAAATGCGTCGGGCCCTCGATCGTGCCGCCCTTGAAGCCGAGCTTCTGCGCGGTGGCGTCGTCATGGATCGAGGCGTGCGCGTCATAGGTCTGCGCCTGCAGCATCTGGCGTGGCTGACGCCACGGCCCGATCAGGGCCTCGGCCGTCTCCGTGATCTCGGTGTCGAATGCGTTTGCAGTCATGGCGCTCTCCGCGTGCAAGCCATGACTAGCAGGAGCGCCACGGATGCGGCCAGCGATATTGACTTCGCTGGCCCATCCTTTTGACTGTCACAATTCGCATCGCGCAGCCGCGATTCCTCCCGCAGCGCAAACCTCCCGCCGAACGAAAGACGAGGACTTCCGAATGACGCTGTTGCAGGTCGAGCTGGACGACAAATACCGGCTCGAATCGAAGCGGATCTTCCTGTCCGGCACGCAGGCCCTGGTCCGCCTGCCCATGTTGCAGCGCGAACGCGACCGGCTTCAGGGCCTCAACACCGGCGGCTTCATCTCGGGCTATCGTGGCTCTCCGCTCGGTATGTACGACCATGCGTTGTGGCGGGCGAAGGCGCACCTTCAGCACCACGACATCGCCTTCGTGCCCGGCCTCAACGAGGATCTAGCGGCGACCGCGGTCTGGGGCAGCCAACAGGTCGGCCTGTTTCCCGGAGCCAAGGTCGATGGCGTGTTCGGAATCTGGTACGGCAAGGGCCCGGGCGTCGACCGCTCGGTCGATGCGCTCAAGCACGCCAATGCCGCCGGCACCTCGCGCAACGGCGGCGTGCTGGCGCTCGCTGGCGACGACCACGGCTGCCAGTCCTCGACGCTGGCGCATCAGAGCGAGCAGGTGTTCGCGGCGGCGCTGATTCCCGTGATCAATCCTGCCACGCTCCAGGACTATCTCGACCTCGGCCTCTACGGTTTTGCACTGTCGCGCTTCTCGGGCTGCTGGGTCGGCTTCAAGGCGATCAGCGAGACCGTGGAGAGCTCCGCGTCGATCTATAGCGACCCTGAACGCATCCAGATCGTGGTGCCCGACGATTTCGAGATGCCGCCCGGCGGCCTCAACATCCGCTGGCCCGATCCGCCGCTCGAGGCTGAGAAGCGCCTGTTCGGCCCCAAGATGGCCGCGGTGCAGGCCTTCGCCCGCGCCAACCAGCTCGACCGCATGGTGCTCGATTCCAAGCCTGCGCGGCTCGGCATCGTCGCGACTGGAAAAGCCTATCTCGACCTGCGCCAGGCGCTCGTTGATCTCGGCATCACCGACAAGGACGCGCAGGACCTGGGCCTTCGCATCTACAAGGTTGCCTTGACCTGGCCGCTGGAGGAAAGCGGCGCGAAACGTTTCGCTGAAGGTCTTCAGGACGTGCTGGTGGTCGAGGAGAAGCGCGGCTTCATCGAAGACCAGCTGATGCGGATCCTCTACAACGTCGATGCCTCAAAGCGCCCGACCGTCACCGGCAAGCGCGATGAGCGCGGCGCACCGCTGTTGCCGAGCGAGGGCGAGCTGACGCCGACCATCGTCGCTGGCGCGCTGGTGGCGCGCTTGCGCAAGCTCGGCCATCACAGTCCCGTGCTGGAGCAGCGCCTCGCCAGGCTCGAGGCCTTCGACAACCCGGTGACGACCAGCACGCCGATCAAGCTCGCGCGCACGCCGTTCTTCTGCTCGGGCTGCCCGCACAACACCTCGACGCGGGTGCCCGAGGGCAGCCGCGCCATGGCCGGCATCGGCTGCCACGGCATGGCGCTGAGCATGCCGACCCGCCGCACGGATCTGATCTCGCATATGGGCGCCGAGGGCGTGAACTGGATCGGCCAGTCGCCCTTCACGAACGAGAATCACATCTTCCAGAATCTCGGCGACGGCACCTACACGCATTCCGGCCTGCTCGCCCTTCGTGCGGCTTCGGCCGCCGGCATCAACATCACCTACAAGATCCTCTACAACGACGCCGTGGCGATGACCGGCGGCCAGCCCGCCGAAGGCGCCTTCAACGTCGCGCAGATCGCCCATCAAGTCTGGGCCGAAGGCGTCAAGCGGCTTGCGATCGTCTCCGACGATCCCACAAAGTATCCGCAAGGCGGATACTTCCCGCAAGGCGCGACCATCCACCACCGCCGCGAGCTCGATGCCGTGCAGCGCGAGCTGCGCGATATCAAGGGCCTAACGGTCATCATCTACGACCAGACCTGCGCCGCCGAGAAGCGCCGCCGCCGTAAGCGCGGGCTCTATCCCGATCCCGCCAAGCGCGCCTTCATCAACGAGCTCGTTTGCGAAGGTTGCGGCGATTGCTCGCAGGCCTCGAACTGCGTCTCGGTGCAGCCGCTGGAGACCGAATTCGGCCGCAAGCGCCAGATCGACCAGTCGAACTGCAACAAGGACTTTTCCTGCGTCGAGGGCTTTTGCCCGAGCTTCGTCACCGTCCATGGCGGCTCGCTGAAGCGGATGAAGACCTCGGCTGTGGATTCCGGCCAGCTGTTCGCGGATCTGCCGCTGCCGCCGGCGCGTGAGCTGGACGGGCCCTACAACATCCTCGTCACCGGCATCGGCGGCACCGGCGTCATCACCATCGGTGCCCTGCTCGGCATGGCTGCCCATGTCGACGGCCGCGGCTGCTCGGCGCTCGACTTCACCGGCCTGTCGCAGAAGAACGGCGCGGTGATGAGCCATGTCCGCATCGCCCCAAAGCCGGAGGACATCTCCGCCGTCCGCATCACCACGGGCGGCGCCGACGTCATCCTCGGCTGCGACATGATCGTTTCCGCGGGCTCGACGGCGCTGAGCCGCGCCGAGCGCGGTGTGACCAAGGCCTACATCAACGCTGATCTGCAGCCGACCGCGAGCTTCGTGCAAAACCCCGATCTCGATTTCGAGATGGGCGCGATGCAGACCGTGCTCCGCGACGCTATCGGCGACAACAACCTCGACATCATCGACGCGACAGGCATTGCCGCGGCACTGATGGGCGATTCCATCGCGACCAACCCCTTCATGCTCGGCTTTGCGTTCCAGAAGGGCGCGATCCCGCTGTCGCTGGAAGCCCTGCTTCGCGCCATCGAGATCAACGGCGCCGCGATCGAGATGAACAAGCTCGCCTTCACCTGGGGCCGGCTCGCTGCCCACGACATGTCGCGCGTGCGCAGCGTGCTCCAGTTCAAGGCAAGAGCGTCCGCGCCTGCGAAATCGCTCGACGATATCATCGCGACGCGCGCCGAATTCCTGACCTTCTATCAGGACAAGGCCTATGCCGACCGCTACCTCGCAGCCGTCGCGAAGGTGCGCAAGGCGGAGAGCGCGGCTTTGCCCGGGTCAACCGAGCTCACCGAAGCGGTCGCAAAGAACCTGTTCAAGCTGATGTCCTACAAGGACGAATATGAGGTCGCCCGGCTCTACACCGACGGCAGCTTCGCCAAGAAAGTGTCTGAGAAGTTCGACGGCGATTTCACGCTGAAGTACCATTTGGCGCCGCCGATCTTCGCCAAGCGCGACAAGACGACCGGACATCTGCAGAAGCAGGAGTTCGGCAGCTGGATGATCCACGCCTTCCACGTGCTCGCCAGGCTCAAGTTCCTGCGCGGCAGCGTGTTCGATCCGTTCGGCCGCACCGAGGAGCGCCGGACTGAGCGGAAATTGATCGCGGATTATCTGGCGATGATCGACCAGCGGATCACAGGGCTGAAGCCGGATCAAATCCCGCTGCTGGCAAGGCTTGCGCGCGTGCCGGAGACCATCCGCGGCTTCGGCTACGTCAAGGAGGCCAACATCAGGCTGGCGGCGGCCGAGACGGCGCGGCTGGAAGCGGAGCTGGAGAACAGCCGCTTTGCCGCCGCGGCGGAGTAGAGGCTAGGCGCCAGCCCCTCTCCGCGTCAGCCACACACTCGCTGTCATCGCCCGGTTCAGCGCGCCGGCTTGCGCTCGATCGGGTCGATATCGATCGCCCGGAGGCGACCGAGGCGCAGCACGTCCATGGGTAGCCGGCGGCCGATCCGGTCGCGGTCGAGCACGCGGATCAGATCGTCGACGCCGTTGATCTCGACGCCGTCGAGCCTGATCACGACGTCGCCGGGCAACAGGCCTGCCTTCGCCGCTGGTCCATCCGGCTCGATCTGCATCAGAAGCGCGCCCATCTTGTTCTCGACGCCGGCCAGCACCGCGTGCCGCCGCGGGACCGGCGCGGTCTGCCCGGCGACACCGATATAGGCGCGGCGGACATAGCCGTGGCGGATGATCTCCGACAGCACGAATTGCGCGGTGTTGCTGGCGACCGCAAAACAGATTCCTTGCGCGCCATTGATGATCGCGGTGTTGATGCCGATCACCTCGGCATGCGACGACACCAGCGGCCCGCCGGAATTGCCGGGATTGAGGGCGGCATCGGTCTGGATCACGTCCTCGATGGTGCGCCCGCTCACCGAGCGGATCGAGCGGCCGAGCGCCGAGACCACGCCGGCCGTCACGGTCGATTCGAAGCCGAGCGGATTGCCGATCGCGATCACGAGCTGGCCGCGCCGCAGGCTCTTGGAATTGCCGAGCGCGGCATAGGGCAAGTGCCGCACGCCATTGGCACGCAGCAGCGCCAGATCCGTATCGGGATCAACGCCGAGCACCTGGGCGTCGCCGACATGGCCTTCGACGTCGCGCAGCCGGATCTCCTTCGACGTGCCGACCACATGACTGTTGGTGAGCACGAGCCCATCCGGCGAGATCACGATGCCGGAGCCGAGCCCGCCGCGCTCGCGACCGTTCGACACCTTGGGGCCGGTCTCGACGCGCACGACCGCGGGCCCGACCCGGTCGGTCACGTCGATCACGGCATTGGAATAGGCGTCCAGCAGCGCCCGGTCATCGGCCGGGCCAGGCGCCGTCGTTCGCGGTGACGGTGCGTCATCGGCGATATCTGATGTGAAGTCCAACATGGCAAGAGTCCTCGAAGGCTCACACAGATGGTGGCCTGTTCCCGTCGCCGCAAGGGCCCGCCTGGAGCGCAGCGCCGGGCTGCCCAGATGGCTAGGGCGGGCGCCTCAGCGAGCCACCTCTCGCCTTGACCGGATCGAGCAGCGACCAGTCCCCCTCTGGGAGCACATGGCCCTTGGGGAATGGCGCGCGCAACTCGAGCCCCAGCGAGCCCAGCACGCGGTCGTCGCGGTAATAGCATTGCAGCACGACACGGACGAGCGTTGCCGCGGCGGCACCGCCGCTCTTCCGAAACTCGTGCACCACCGCATCGCGTCTGGCGACATCGAGCTCGGCAAGCGGGCCCCCGGCGAGCCGCGCCAAATGATCCAGCGCCGCCGCCACCAATTTGGTATCGCGACCGAGCGTCGCCAGCATGTCGGCCTGGATCGCGGGATCATCGGCGCCCGGCACCTTGTACTCGTCACTGGCCGGGATGATCATCGCGGCGACAGCGCGGAGGTCGTCGCGCTGCCTGCGTGTCAGTTGGTTGTCTGCGGACATCACACCCTCAATCGAACAGATTGGCGAGGCGCTGCTTCATCTGGTCGGCGATGTAGAGCGCGAGGGCCTGGATGGTGGAGGTCGGGTTCACGCCGCCCGAGGTGACGAAGATGCTGCCGTCGACGATGAAGAGGTTCTTCACGTCGTGCGCGCGGCCCCATTCGTTGACGACGGAACGCTCGGGGTCGGTGCCCATGCGCGCGGTGCCGAGCAGGTGCCAGCCGCCCCAGGGGATCGGCGAGTTGACGCAGATGTCGCTCGCGCCGGCAGTCTCGAGGAACTCGCGGCCGCGCGCCAGCGCGTGCTCCATCATCTTCCGGCTGTTCTCGCTGATGGTGTAGTCGACCTTCGGCGCGGGAATGCCGTGACTGTCCTTCAGCACCGGATCGAGCGTGACACGATTGTGCTCCTCCGGCAGATCCTCACAAATCGCGGAGAAACCTAAGCGATGGCCGTTGAGCTTGCGGAACACGCGGTGGTGATCCTCGCCCCACGGCAAGATGCCCTTCTGCTCGCTGACTACGGCCTCGAACACCGGCCCGGCCCCGCGCACGAACTGCACGCCATAGCCGCGCACGAAGCCGCGCGACAGGTCGGTGTCGTACCATTGCTTGCTCCACAGACAGGTCGGCGGCGCGCGGTTAGAGTCGGTCGGCTCCTTCACATAGCCGTAGATCTGCGCATAGGGATGGAACATCAGGTTCTTGCCGACGAGGCCCGACGAATTGGCGAGCCCGTTGGGGAAGCGGCCCGATGCCGAGTTGAGCAGCAGCCGCGGCGTGCCGACGCCGTTGCAGGCGATGACGACGACATGCGCGGGCTGAAACTGCTCGATGCCGTCTTTGTCGTAATAGACCACGCCCGAGGCCATGCCGTTCTCATCGGTGGTGATCTCGCGCACCCGGCAATGCGTGCGCAGCTCGACGCCGGCACGGATCGCATGCGGCCAATAGGTGATGTCGGTGGAGGATTTTGCGCCTTGCGCGCAGGCCGGCGTGCAATGGCCGAGATTAATGCAGCGCGCCCGGCCCTCGTAGTCCATCGTCGCGACCGTGGTGTCCGACGGCCACCAGTGCCAGCCGAGCTTGTTCATGGCCTTGGCGATGATGGCGCCGGACAGGCCCATCGGCTGCTGCGGCATCGGCGGATGCGTCAGCGGCGACAGCGGATCGCCTGACAGGCCCGACGTGCCCATCATGCGGTCGTTCTCTTCGAAGAACGGAGTCAATGCCTCGTAGTCGATCGGCCAGTCGTCGGCGACGCCGTCGAGCGTCTTCACCTTGAAATCGGAGGGATGCAGCCGCGGCCAGTGCGCGGTGTACATCACCGTCGAGCCGCCGACCGCGTTGTAGTTCACGACCTTGATCGGAGAGTTGTCGTCGTTGATCGGGTAGTCCTCGGGCCGGCCGCGCACGTTCGGGCTCGAAGACCATTCGCCGTAGAACTTGGCCTCCCAGTCGCGGCCCGTGCTGGGATATTCCGCCGGGTTCATCCAGCCGCCCTGCTCCAGGCAGAGGATGTGCATCTTGGTCTCGGCCAGCGACCACGCCACCGCCGCGCCCGAAGCGCCGGCGCCGATGATCAGGACATCCACCGGGTCTTTCATCGCAACCTTGTCCTCCCCCTCGCCGCTTACCGGGCGATTCGGCCTTGCGCGGTCAGCGAGGCCGGCGAAACGATACGGGCAGAGCGCCGGCGGAGTAAAGCGGCGGGGCCGGAATGTCGCACTTCGCGAGGCGCAGACCATTGGTCTCGCCACATCCGGATGCTAGGAACGGGGCGCACGAGCCATCGATAGCGAGACCGTATGTCCTTCCAGAAAATCTTTGCAGCCGCCCGCGCTTTTGCGCTCGTTTCGTTTCTCGCCTTGTCCGGATTTCTGGCCTTGTCCGGACCAGTTTCCGCGCTGACCGGCGCCGCGACGGCCCGTGACGGCAACTCGGTCCAGCTCGGCGACGTCACCTACCGGCTCGACGGCGTCGACGCGCCGGAGCTCGACCAGGTCTGCATCGACAATAAAGCCGATGCCTGGACCTGCGGCATCGAGGCCCGCGACCAGCTCGCGAAGCTCATCAACAAACGAACGGTGCGCTGCGACGATGTCGGGCCCGAGAAGAGCTTTGGCAAGCGGCACCGCGCCATCTGCACGGCCGAAGGCGACAAGGCCAGCCTGAACGAGCAGCTGATCAAGCTCGGCTTTGCCCTCGCACGCGAGCCGATGAAGGCCAACGTCAAGCCGGCAGCCACCGAGGCGAAGACGACGGCGGCGGGGATCTGGAAGGGCTGTTTTGTTGCACCGCAAGATTTCCGCAGCGGCAAGAAGGACGGCGCGCTGCTGGGCACCGCCTGCCGCCCGGACCGCGACAAGGAAATCCGCGCCGTGCTGTTTCCGGAGGAGCTGACCATGCCCCCCAACTGCAGCATCAAGGGCAAGCTCGCGGTGCGCGCCCGCGTCACCGGCAATATCGGCATCTACCATCTGCGCGGATGTCCGAGCTATCCCGCGACCACGACACCGGATCGCTGGTTCTGCTCGGAGGACGACGCCCAGGCGGCCGGCTTCCGCAAGGCCTACAATTGCCGCCGGCCAAGGTGAGCAAGCTCCCTCACGCACCCGTCAGTGGTAATCCGAGACCGTATTGATCCGGAATTGAACTTGGTCGGCGGTTGCTGCATTTGTATGCCAACGCAAGCGCCCTTGCGCGAGCGTTTCCTTGGCAGCAATCCGGCTCCGGCCGATTGTCTTTGCTTGGGCGTTTCCTCCCTAGACTTGGGCCGCTTGTCACAAGCAAGCGGCTCTTTCTTTTTGCGCGGCTGTCACTGCATCCGCATGATCTGGTCCATCGGCGGCATGTTGGCGTTGAGATTCGCCATGATCCAGACCGTGCCGCCGACCACCAGGAACACCACCAGCAGCCCGAAGGCGAGCGCCAGCACGTTGTTGGTGTTATCGGGGCCGGTGGTGATGTGCAGGAAGAACACCAGATGCACGCCCATCTGTGCGATCGCGAGCACGATCAGCGCGACGGGAATCGAGGGCTGCCAGACCAGGTCCGTGCCGGCGATGAAGAACGACGTCGCCGTGAGCAGCAGCGCGAGCACGAGCCCGACGACGTAACCGAGGATCCTCGCGCCGACGCTATGCTCTTCTTCCTCGCCCGGCGCGAGGTCGCGTTTGACCATCCCATGCGTCTGCTCACTCATGGCGCGCTCCCGAGCAGGTAAACGACGGAGAACACTGCGACCCAGACGATGTCGAGCGCGTGCCAGAACAGCGCAAAGCACGTCATCCGGCGCAAGATGTCTGCGCGAAAGCCCTTGGCGAACACCTGGGCCATCATGGTGAGAAGCCACAGCACGCCGGCGGAGACGTGAAGGCCATGGCAGCCGACCAGCGAGAAGAACGCGGTCAGGAACGCACTGCGTGACGGGCCATAGCCGCGCGCGATGAGGTCGGCAAATTCGCGAAACTCGAGAACGAGGAATATCAGCCCGAGCACGCAGGTCACGGTCATGCTAAGATAAAACCAGAACCGGTTGCGCACGTCGGCGGCGATGCTGGCCATGCCGCAGGTGAAGCTCGACAACAGCAGGCAGACCGTCTCGATCGCCACGTTCCTCTGCTCGAAGATCTCCGCGCCCTTGGGGCCGCCGGCGGTCTGGCCTGACAGCACCGCATAGGCCGCGAAGAAGCAGGAGAACATCACGATGTCGGAGAGCAGGAAGATCCAGAAGCCGTAGGCGGTCACGATCCGCTTCGGCGCGGGGCCGGGATGCTCGATGACGAGGCCGATATGATGGGGATCGGCGTGCGCGTGGCCTGCGGTCGCGGTCATCGCCATCAGACTGCTCCCGCCATGCTGACGAGGTTGCGCCGTTCCTCGATGTTGCTGCGGTCGATGCGGGCGACCTCCTCGGCCGGGATGACGTATTCGTCATGGTCGCGCCAGGCGAACACGACGAAGGTCGCCCAAGCGCCCAAGCCGCCCAGGATCACCATCCACCAGATGTGCCAGATCAGCGCGAATCCCATGATGGTGGCGAAGAAGGCACAGACGAATCCGGTCGGGGAATTCCGGGGCATCTCGATATCCTGATAATCCGGCGTCTCATGCGCGAGCGATTGCTGCTTCGCGCGCGCCTTCATGTCCCAATAGGCGTCCTCGCCGCGCACATCGGGATTGAAGGCGAAGTTGAACACCGGCGGCGGCGACGAGGTTGCCCATTCCAGCGAGCGCCCGTCCCAGGGATCGCCGGTGCGATCGCGCAACGCCTCGCGATTGCGGATGCTGACGACGAGCTGCACGATCTGGCAGATCACCCCGATCGTCAGCACCGCCACACCGACCGCCGCAACGATCATCCAGGGCCGCCAGGCCGCGACGTCGTAGTGCTGCATCCGCCGCGTCATGCCCAGCATGCCGGCAATGTAGAGCGGCATGAAGGTGATGAAGAATCCGACGAAGGTGAACCAGAATGCAGCCTTGCCCCAGCGTTCGTCGAGACGGAACCCGAACGCCTTCGGGAACCAGTACTCGAAGCCGGCAAAAACGCCGAACAGCACGCCGCCGATGATCACGTTGTGGAAGTGCGCCACCAGGAACATGCTGTTGTGGAGGATGAAGTCGGCCGGCGGCACCGCGAGCAGCACGCCGGTCAGTCCGCCGATGAGGAACGTCACCATGAAGCCGACCGACCACAACATCGGTGTCGCAAAACGGATGCGGCCGCCATACATTGTGAACAGCCAATTGTAGATCTTCACGCCGGTCGGTATCGCAATGATCATGCTGGCGATGCCGAAGATGGCATTGACGTTGGGACCTGCGCCCATCGTGAAGAAGTGGTGCAGCCAGACCATGAAGGAGACGACACAGATCGCCATGGTCGCGAGCACCATGGAGCGGTAGCCGAACAGCGCCTTGCCGGAGAAGGTCGAGACCACCTCGGAGAAGATGCCGAAGGCGGGCAGCACCAGGATGTAGACCTCGGGATGGCCCCAGGCCCAGATCAGGTTCATGAACATCATGACGTTGCCGCCGGCCTCGTTGGTGAAGAAGTGGAAGCCGAGATAGCGGTCGAGCAGCAGCATCGCCAGCGTCGCGGTAAGGATCGGGAACGCCGCGACGATGAGGAGGTTCGAGGCCAGCGTGGTCCAGCAGAACATCGGCATGCGCAGGTAGTTCATCCCCTTGGTGCGCAGCTTCAGCACGGTGGTGACGAGATTGATGCCGGCCACCAGCGTGCCGACGCCGGAAATCTGCAGCGACCAGGCGTAATAGTCGACGCCGACGCCGGGCGAATAGGACAGTTGCGACAGCGGCGGAAAGGCGAGCCAGCCGGTGCGCGCGAATTCGCCGACCACGAGCGAGATATTGACCAAGAGCGCACCCGTCGCCGTCAGCCAGAAGCCGACCGAATTGAGCGTCGGGAAGGCGACGTCGCGCACGCCGAGCTGGAGCGGTACGATGAGGTTCATAAGCCCGATCACGAACGGCATCGCCACGAAGAAGATCATGATGGTGCCGTGCGCGGAGAAGATCTGGTTGTAGTGCTCCGGCGGCAGATAGCCCTGCGACTGATACGCCACAGCCTGCTGGATCCGCATCATGATGGCGTCGCTGCCGCCGCGCAGCAGCATGACCGAGGCGAGCAGGATGTACATGACACCGATGCGCTTGTGGTCGACGCTGGTGATCCATTCGCGCCAGAGATAGGGCAGATGTCCCTTCACCACGACCCAGCCCAGCACGCCGAGGATCGCGACAAGCACCACCGCGCCGGCGACGAGCGGAATCGGCTGGTCGAGCGGGATGGCCGACCAATCGAGCTTACCGAGCATCATGGCCTCCACTGTGCGACCGGCCTGCTTCGGACGCGAGGGCCGGCCCGGGCCCCGGCGGAATGTGCTGGGTCGCGATCAAATCGAACAGGCGCGGATCGTCGAGGCGGTAGACCGGCCTGCCCTTCTCAATGCCCTGCTGCATCAGCTTCTTGTAGCTGTCCTCGTTCAGCACCGCGTCCGTCTTCGCCGTATGCGCCACCCAGTCCGGGAAGGCGAGCGGCGAGATCACGTTGACGTCGAACATCATGTCCGGGAAACCGTCGCCGGAGAAATGCGCGGACAGGCCCTGAAGCTTGCCTTCGTTGTCGGCGCGCAGGTTCAGCTTCGTCACCATGCCGTTCATGGTGTAGATCATGCTGCCGAGCTGCGGGATGAAGAACGTGTTCATCACGCTCGATGACGTCAGCTGGAAATTCAGCTCGGCGCCGGCCGGCACCGTCAGCGTGTTGACGGTGGCGATGCGCTGGTCCGGATAGATGAACAGCCATTTCCAGTCGAGCGAGACCGCCTGGATCCGCACTGGGCTGCCGGTGCCCGGCACGGGCGCGGCGGGATCGAGCTGGTGCGAGCCGATCCAGGCGACGCCGCCGAGCAGGATCACGGTGAGCGCCGGAATAGACCACACCACCATCTCGACGCGGCCGGAATAGACGAACTCCGGCTGGTAGCGCGCCCTCGGATTCGAGGCGCGAAACCAGAACGCGAAAGCCAGAATCGCGAAAATGGTCGGCACCACGATCACGAGCATGATGAAGACCGAATCGACCAAAATAGTTCTATTGGCCGCAGCCACGGGCCCTTGCGGATCGAGCAGATTCATCGGCAAGCCACTGGTGGTTGGGAAGCCCCGGGACTGAGCCTAGCGCGGGAAAGGCTCCGCGACAAACGCTGCGAGGCCGGAACGGTTCCTGGACCGCAACGGCCAGCCATGCGCGATGGACCGGCCGCCACATGCAATTCCGTGCGATGTCAATGACATGAACGCGGAAAGCGCGCTCTTCTCTCCCAGGAGCGCGATTGCTAGTCTGCACGAAAATAATGACAAGGACGGGAGTGAACCGAGATGCGCTTGAAGGACAAGGTCGCGATCGTCGTCGGAGCCGGGCAAAGCCCCGGCGAAGGCATGGGCAACGGCCGCGCCACCGCGCTCACCTTCGCGCGCGAGGGCGCCAAGGTCTTGTGTGTCGACCACCATCTGGAATCGGCGCAGGAGACGGTCACGATGATCACCGCGAAAGGCGGCACGGCGGCGGCCTTCAAGGCGGACGTGACCAAGGCTGCGGATATCAAGGCGATGGTTGCGGACGCGCAATCGCGCTGGGAGCGTATCGACGTGCTGCACAACAATGTCGGCGTCAGCCTCGCCGGTGGCGATGCCGAGCTGCTGCAAATAACCGAGGAGGCGTTCGATCGCGTCGTCGCGATCAATCTGAAGAGCTGCATTCTCGCGGCGAAGGAAGTGATCCCGATCATGCGCGCGCAGAGAAGCGGCGCCATTATCAACATCTCGTCGATGGCCGCGATCACCACCTATCCTTACGTCGCCTACAAGGCGACGAAGTCGGCGATGATCGCCTTCACCGAACAGCTCGCCTACCAGAACGCCGAATACGGCATCCGCGCCAACGTCATCCTGCCCGGCCTGATGAACACGCCGATGGCCGTCGACACCCGCGCCCGCGAATGGCACAAGACCCGCGCCGAGGTCGAAGCCGAACGCGACAGCAAGGTGCCGCTGCGCAGAAAGATGGGTACGGGCTGGGACGTCGCCAACGCCGCGCTGTTCCTGGCGAGCGACGAGGCGAATTTCATCACGGGCGTGACGCTGCCGGTGGATGGCGGTGCGAGCGTGAGGCGAGGATGAGGTGCTCTTCTTCCTTCTCCCCTTGTGGGAGTAGGTGGCGCAAAGCGCCGGATGAGGGGTTCTCTCTACACCTGAGACTGCTCGTGACGATAGATACCCCTCACCCGGCTTCGCGTTCGCGAAGCCACCCTCTCCCACAAGGGGAGAGGGTGCAGCGTCACCGCGGCGCGCTTGTCACCCGCCAGATCGTGCCGTTGCCATCTTCCGAGATCAGCAGCGATCCATCCTTCGCCACCGCCACTCCCACCGGCCTGCCCCACACTTCCGTATCGTTCACGACGAACCCCGTCACGAAATCCTCGTACTCGCCGGTCGGCTTGCCGTCCTTCATGCGGATGCGGATCACCTTGTAGCCGGTGCGTTTCGACCTATTCCAGGAGCCGTGCTGGGCGGCGAAGGCGTCGCCCTGGTATTCGGGCGGAAACTGCGCGCCCTGGTAGAAGGTCATGCCGAGTGAGGCCGAGTGCGGCTGGATCAGCACATCGGGCACCGTCACCTTGTCCTTGAGATCCGGCCGCGCGCCGGCATGGCGCGGGTCTTCATTGCCACCGATATAGAACCACGGCCAGCCGTAGAACGCGCCTTCCTTCACGCTCGTGACGTAATCGGGCACGAGGTCGTCGCCGAGACCGTCGCGCTCATTGGTCGAGCACCAGGGCAGACCGGTCTGCGGCTGGATCGCGAGGCCGACGCAGTTGCGGATACCGGTGGCATGGATCTTTCGCTCCTTGCCGTCAGGGTTGAAGGCCAGCACCGCGCCGCGCTCGAGCTCGCTGGCCCATGTGGCGCCGAGCGGCTGCGTCTTCGCCCACGCCTCCATCCCGCCGGGCGGCGTGCCCATGCCTTCGGCGACGTTGCTGAGCGAACCCACCGACACCAGCATACGCTTGTTGTCGGGCGTGAAGACGATATCGCGGGTGGAATGGCCCCCATCTGGCAGGCTTGCGACAACCGTCTCCGCTTTGCCGCGCGCCTTCACATCGCCGGCCTTGTAGGGAAAGCGAACGACGCTGTCGGTGTTGGCGACATAGACCCATTGCGGATTGTCGCCGTTCGGAAAGAAAGCGATGCCGAACGGCTGCCGCAGGCCGCTGGCGAAGATCTCGTTGGTCGCGACCTTGCCGCCCTCGCCCGCGCGCAGCACCCGAACGGTGCCGGCGCGTGTTTCCGCGACGAACACATCGCCATTCGGCGCCGCGCGGATGATGCGCGGCGCACGCACGCCTTCGGCGAACAGCTCGATCTTGAAGCCGGCCGGCACCTGGAGCTGGGCTTCCGGCGGACGCGGCACCACGCGCGACGAGCTCGCAACCGATCGCGTGGCGCCGGGCCTGACCAGATCCTGCGGCCGGATCAGCCTGACCGTGCCGGGCTTGTCGGCGCGCCAATCGCCATAGGCGTCCTTGCCCTGCAACACGGGCTCGGCGTGTGCGCCGGCCGCCGCAGCAGCAGCCAGCAGCGCTGCGAGCATCGCCACGAACGTTATCCTGTCGCTCAATTCGTCGTCCTCCGCCTTGGGCGTGTCGTGCGTCAACGCCGATCACCCGCAAAAGGTCTCTCGGCGAGTTTGGCGCCTGCCGAATCCCACGTCAGTTCATGCCCGCACGATGTGCATCAGCCGCAGTCCATCATACTGGAAAATGCGGTTGAACGGTGCGACACATTGTGAGGGCGGCGATCGCCGGTTACGGTCATGGAGGCTGCGGCATCCAGGTCGCGCCGGATGAGGAGATCATGTGGGGATCCGTCATATCGGAATGGGCGAGCCTGCTGCTGCGCTGGCTGCACGTGGTGGCCGCAATCGCCTGGATCGGCAGTTCCTTCTATTTCATCGCCCTCGACCTCAGCCTGAAGCCGAAGGCCGACCTGCCGGGCGGCGTGCAGGGCGAGGCCTGGCAGGTCCATGGCGGCGGCTTCTACCGGATCATGAAATACCTGGTCGCGCCCAGCCAGATGCCGGACGAGCTGACCTGGTTCAAATGGGAGGCCTACACCACCTGGCTGTCCGGCTTCGCGCTGATGGTGGTGGTGTATTATCTCGAGGCCGACTTGTTCCTGGTCGACAAGTCGATCCTCGACCTCACATCATTCCAGGCCGGACTGTTCAGCTTCTGCAGCCTGGCGCTGGCGTGGCTGCTCTATGAGGCCGCCTGCCGCACCGGGCTCGCCCAGCGCGAACTGCCTTTCGCCATCGGCGGCTATCTGTTCCTGGTCGCACTCACTTACGCCTTCACCCATGTGCTGAGCGGACGCGGCGCCTTCAACCAGATCGGCGCGATCATCGGCACCATCATGGTGGCCAACGTCTTCACGCTGATCATCCCGAACCAGAAGAAGATCGTGGCCAGCCTGATCGCCGGACAGGCGCCTGACCCCAAGCTCGGCAAGGCCAGCAAGGAACGCTCGGTCCACAACAATTACCTGACGCTTCCCGTCGTCGTGCTGATGATCAGCAACCACTATCCCCTGCTCTACGCCACGCGCTTCAACTGGATCATCGTCGCGATCGTCCTGGCGCTCGGGCCGGTGATCCGCCACTTCTTCAACGAGCGTCATGCCGGGCGCAAATCGCCCTGGTGGGTGTGGGGCGTGGCCGCGGCCGGCGTGATTGCGATCCTCCTCCTCTCCGCCGCCGGACCGCGCGAGGTGAAGACGGGCGCATTGTCGGCGCCGGTCACGGCCGCCAATGTCGAGGAGATCGTGATGTCCCGCTGCAGCATGTGCCACGCGGCCGAGCCGGTCTGGGCCGGCATCGTCACCGCACCGAAGGGCATTGTGCTCGACACGCCCGAGCACATCCATCGCAACATTCGCCTGATCGGGCGGGTTGCAGCCTGGTCCAATTCCATGCCGCCCGGCAACATCACCGAGATGACCGGCGAGGAGCGCGCCGTCCTCGCGGCTTACCTCGAGCAGGCGCGCTGAAGCGCGTCGGAGGATGCATCGCGCGGAATGAAATTCCGCATCTCTCGCCGAATTGAAAATGACTTGACGGCCCATCCGGCGTAGACATGGCCGACAGCCGCCGGCGCGGCGCAAAATCAGCTTGCAATCGGGGAATAGCAACAGTGGCCCTCAAGAACGTCATCGGTATCGACCACGCCGTCGTCATGGTGAAGGACCTCGACAAGGCCGCCGAGAACTACAGACAACTCGGCTTCACGGTCTCGCCGCGCGGCACCCACAGCGCGCATATGGGCACCGGCAATTACACCATCATGTTCGACCCCGACTACATGGAGCTGCTCGGCGTGCTCGTGGCAACCGAGCACAATGCGCCGGCCCGCGCCTTCGTCGAGCGCCATGGCGAGGGCATCGAGCGCATCGCTTTCACCGCAGTCGATAGCACCGCCGGCGCCGAGGAGATCCGTGCACGGGGCCTGGAGCCGATCGGCCCGACCGATTTCGAACGCCCCGTCACGCTGCCAGACGGCACGATCTCGGCGGCGAAATTCCGCACCTTCATGTGGCCGACGGCTGAAGCGCCGGGCGGCGTGCGCATCTTCGCCTGCCAGCACAAGACCCGCGAGACTGTGTGGATCCCCGAGCTGATGACCCACGCCAATGCGGCCAAGCGGATCAAGCAGACGCTGATCGCAACGCCGGAGCCCGCCAAGGAGGCCGCGCATCTCGCCCGCCTGATCGACCGCGAGGCGAAGACCGACGCGGACGGCGCCGTCATCGTGCCCTCCGGCGGCGATCGCGCCGACTTCGTCTACCTGACGCTGGACCAACTCGCCAAGCGCTATCCCGGCGTGTCGCTGAATGGCCTCTCAGAGCGCGGTGGCGCCGCGCTGGTGCTGGTCAGCGGCGATCTCGCGGCGACCGAGAAGGCGCTGGGGCCAGCCGCGGTGCGGAGCGGAGCTGCGATCTGCGTGCCGCCGGCCAAGGCCAACGGCACCCTGCTCGCCTTCATTGCCGGCTGATTTGAGCCAATTCTTTAACGGGCGTTTACCCGGCGGCTGTAGACTTCCCGGCCATCAAGCCACCGGGGCCAAACGCATGTTCAAAGAGGGATCGCCGATCGCCTATGACGCGCCGGCCGAGCTGAAGAAATGGCCGTCGCTGAAGGGCGAGCGGCAGAAGGATCGCGGGCCGCCCTATCTCGTCTACAACGGCACGCTCGCCGAATGCGTCCGCGAGCTCATGGGCAAGCCGATCAAGGGCATCTCGCTCTACGACATCATGACGACGCCGCAGGCCGCCTTCGATCAAAACGTGCTGTCGCCCGGCGACGCCGCGGAGATCGCGATGCGGAAGGATTTTCCGAAGGACTAGTTCGCGGCACGCTTCGCAGCGGGCGTGCCCTGCCGCTTCGATGAGGATTCCGTCGGCGCATCGAGGAAGACGACGGGCATGCCGCGCTTCACGTTCTCGCCGAGCACACGCGCGTCCCAATTGGTGAGCCGAACGCAGCCGTGCGACGCCGACTTGCTGACCTTGTCGGGCTCTGCCGTTCCGTGGATGCCGTAGCCCTGCGCCGACAGGCCGATCCAGTATGCGCCCACCGGATTGTTCGGACCCGGCTTAATGTCGAACGGTCTCTTGGACTTGACGCTCTTGAACTTGTAGTCGGGATTGTAGCGGTAGGTCGGCAGCTCGTGGCTGGCGGTGACCTTCAGCGTTCCGGTTGGCGTCGGGCGATCCGGACTGCCGACTGACGCCGGATAGAACGCCAGCAGAGCGCCGCTTGCGTCGAACGCTTTCAAGGTCCCGTTGGTCTTATCGACTTCGAGCCGGGCAATGCGCGGCAGCTCGCGCCGCGCCGGAACGTTTGTGACGACGATCGTCTCTCCGGCCTTGTCGAAGGTCTTGCCCGGATTGAGCGCCTTGAGCAGATCCGCGCTCATGTGGAATTTCTCGGCAAGTCCTTCGAGCGGGCTGGTGTAGCTCAGCGCGTCCAGCGACTTCATGTCATCGAGCTTGGCCGGCAGCTTCTTTAAGAACGGTCCCTTCACGTCGGCGTCGGTGATCTTGTAGTCGACGAGAATCGGGCCCTCGCTCGCCGCGGTCAGCTTGTCCCAGAGCTCCGGCGCCACAACCTTGTCGGATGCGATGCCGTTCTGCTCCGCGAACGCCTTGAGCGCCTTCTGCGCGTTCTCGCCGAACTTGCCGTCGATCTCGCCGGGCGAAAATTGCGCGCGATCGAGCAGCACCTGAAGCTTCACCACGGCTGCATTCAGCTTGTCGGTGGCCGGCGGCTTCGCAGGACGCGCAGCCTCGTTCACCGCAGCCCGATCGAGATTGCCTGCGAGCGCCGGGCCGGCGAGCCACAGCGACATCACCGCGCCTAGTATCCATCGCATCGTCATCGCGCATCCCATTCGCAAACAGCCCGCAAAGCCGCGGAGAGTTTCTCTTCGGGAACACCGTAGTAACACCGAAGGAACCGACGAGATCGCAGCTTTGCCGCAATCGGACGGTTAAGAACTTCCTATCGCCGGCGCATCGCTGGCCGTTCATCCCACAGTTCGAGGTTCTCCCAGCAAATGCGATTTGTCGTCGCGGCTTGCGCCGCGTTTCTGCTTCTGATGTGCGATCTCGATCCATCGGCATCCCGCCAAGCATCACGTTTCGACACCACTGTTCTCAAGAACAATCATGCCTCGTCACTTGTTCCGGTGGTCGAGCTCTTCGTCGCCAGCGTGCAAGCGATCGAGCTTGCCAACGCGCACGCGGCTTACGAGCAGGTGATCGAGCCACCGCGCGCGGTCGAGCCGTTGGTGCAGGCGGAGCCCTCGCCAACCGAACGATTTTGTCACGCGCTGCGCGAGGCCGCCGAATCCAGCGGCATTCCGGTGCCGTTCTTCGCGCGCCTGATCTGGCAGGAGAGCCGCTTCAAGTCCAACGAGGTCAGCCATGCTGGCGCGCAGGGCGTCGCGCAGTTCATGCCGGGGACGGCCGCCGAGGTCGGGCTCGACGATCCCTTCGATCCGATGAAGGCGCTGCCGGCGTCGGCAAAATTCCTGCGCAAGCTGCGCGACGATTTCGGCAATCTCGGCCTTGCTGCCGCGGCCTACAATGCCGGTCCCGGCCGCATCCAGAAATGGCTTGCCAGGCAGAGCGAGCTGCCGCGCGAAACGCGTGACTATGTCCGGATCATCACCGGCACCAAGGCCGAAGACTGGACCGAACGGTCGGAGGCACTCGCGATCCGCATCGACCTGCCGCGCGAAGCGCCATGCGAAGGCATCGGCAGTCTTTCGAAGGCCAAGGACGTCGCCTGGGTTCCGGTGAACCTGACGCCTTCGGTTGCGAACATCATTCGCAAGGCGGAGCAAGTCGCGGCGCGCGTGACGACGAAGGGCGCCCGCAAGCGGCTCGCCACACTGTTGCGGAAGAATGTCACGGCTCCCGGCAAGGCCCGCAGCATGATCGCGGCACGCGCGGCCGGAAAGAGCGCGAAGGCTCGCGCCGTTCGTCTCGCATCGCGCGAACGGACGTCAGGCTAACGATCGGAGCCGCTCGCTTGCGGCGGCTCCGACCTAAATCGACCTAGTCGATCTCCTCGATCACCCGCCGCTCGCGCGGCTCGATGACATAGGTCCGGGTGTCGCGGTGGATGTAGCGATATTCACGCAAGCCCGGCGCATCGCGATAGACCGTGGTCGGGAATTCCTCGACCTCGACGCTCTCGGGAAGACGGTCACCGACGCGGATCTCACTACGCGCTGTGCTGCCGGTGGTCCGCACTTCCTTGCGCCCCTCGGTACGGGTTTTCGCATGCTTGCGGATCACCTCGCGATCGCGATCCGAGAACTTGCTGGCGCTACGCTCGCGCGGGGTCGTCGTTGTCGCCGTGGACTGGCCTGAGTATGGCAGCACCGTCACGATCTTGTAGGTCGCCGGATCGACCACGACGATCTGATCTTTCACCAGCGCAAAGCTGTAGCCGCGATATTGCGGCACGATCTCGACGACGTCGGGCGGCAGCGTCGAGAGGTGCACGTCGCGCGGCACCACCGTGCCGACGTTCAGCGCGAAATTGACGTTGGTCAGCGGCCGCACGTTGAGGTGCGAGATCGACGCGCTGATCTTGGTCTCCTGCTGCTTGTTGAGGTTGACGTCGGTCTGGGCGGCCGCCTGGTTGCTCGTCGGCGCAGACGGTGCCTGCTGGGCCTGGTTGGTTCCAGATGCGGCCGGTGCCTGCTGGGCTTGATTGCTGGCCGGCGGCGGATTGGACCGGTCCTGCGCCTGGTTGGTGTTCGCAGCTGGCGGGTTGGCACTCTGCTGCGTTGCAGGCTGGTTACCGGCTGCATTGGAATTCGCCGTCCCGCTCTGCGACTGCGCAGTCGAGCCCGTATCGGCGGTGCCGGAGCCGGACGATGGTGGATTGGCCTGCGTGGTCTGGGCCGGCGTTCCCGACGACGGGGATTGCTGCGGTTGCGATGTGGTCTGCTGCTTGTCGGTCGCGCTCGACGGCGAGGTCGTGGATGGCGCGGTGGAGTTCGACTGGGACTGCGGCGTCTGCTGAGACGGCGGATTCGTGCTGGGCGATTGCGCATACGCGGCGCTCGCCAGCACCACCCCCAATGCGGTGGTTGCCAACAGGCGGATCATGGTTCACTCCCTTTCATCAAATGAACATTGGCTACTAACCTGCGCTAGGACGCGCAGTTCCACTTTTTCCCGAGGGAAGGCCGCGGCTCTTTTTCTGCGGAACCTGCAATGCCATCGAAGAGTGCCGGGATCATCGCCTATCGCAAGCGTGGGAACATCGAGGTGCTCCTGGTCCATCCCGGAGGGCCGTTCTGGCGCAACAAGGATCTCGGCGCATGGTCGATCCCGAAGGGTGAATACATGGACGGAGACGACGCGGAGATCGCGGCGCGACGTGAGTTCGCCGAGGAGCTGGGACTGGAGCTTTCCCTGCCGCTGACCCCGCTCGGCCAGGTCAGGCAGCGCGGGGGCAAGCTCGTCACCGCGTTCGCGGCCGAGCTCGATCTCGACGTGCGCAGCATTCGCAGCAACACGTTCGAGATGGAATGGCCGCCGCGCAGCGGCAAGCGGCAGGCCTTTCCGGAAGTCGACCGCGCCGAATGGTTCACGCTCGACGCGGCGCAGGAGAAGATCAATGCAGGACAGCGTCCGCTGCTCGACCGGCTTAAGCTGCTGATCGGCAGATAGCGCGTCGCGCCCTATTCCGCCTTGATGTTCGCGGCCGCAACCACCTCCGCGAGCTCCTTGGTCTCCTTGGCGATCTTCGCGGCGTAGTCGGCCGGGCTGAGCACGCTGACGACGCCTTGCGCGCCGAGCTTCTCCTCGGCCGAGGGATCCTTGGCGGCGGCGACGATCTCCCGATGCAGGGTTTCCAGGATCGGCGCGGGCGTTGCCTTCGGCATGAAGAAGCCGACCCAGAACGAGATGTCGAATCCGGGATAGCCGGCTTCCGCCACGGTCGGCACGTCGGGCAGCGCCGGCAGCCGCTCGGCCGAGGATACCGCCAGCGCGCGCAGCTTGCCGGCCTTGACCAGCGGCACGGCGGAGAGCGGATCGAACACTGCCAGCACCTCCTGCGCGAGAATGCCGACCTCGGCGGCCGAGCCGCCGCGATAGGGCACATGGATCAGCTTGATGCCGGCCTTCTGGCTGAGCAGCTCCATGGCGAGATGGGCGAGATTGCCGTTGCCGCCCGAGCCGTAGGCGAGCGCGCCGGGCGCGGCCTTCGCCGCAGCGACGAGATCGGCCACCGACTTGACGTTCGCCGTCTTGGGATTCTCGGGATTGACGACGAGGACGAGCGGCGCCGAGACCACTGTGGTGAGCGGCGCAAAATCGACTTGCGGATCGTAGCGGATGTCCTTGAACAGCGTCTTGTTCAGCGTGATCGTCGACGAGTTGCAGGCGAGCATGGCGTAGCCGTCCGCATCGGCGCGCGCGACGCCTTCGGCCGCGATCATGCCGTTGGCGCCGGCGCGGTTCTCGACGACGAAGGGCTGGCCGAGCTTGTTGCTGAGCCGATCGCCAATGATGCGCGCGACGACGTCGACCGGGCCGCCCGCACTGAAGCCGACCATGATCTTGACCGGCCGCGACGGATATTTCTGCGCGAGAGCCTCTGTCGCCGGCGCCAAGGCGCATAGAGCTGCGATGACTGCCAGCAGGCGGGCGGTTCGTTGCATTCGTTCTCTCCCAGACCTCTTGGCGCCGCTTGTGCATGCTTGTTGGTGCGACGCCGTAGAAGTCATGAATAGCGGCCGTGCCGGATTTCGCAATCGCGTTTGAGCGCCGGCATTCCGCCGCACGGCACGTGTGTGCCGCTTCCAAAACAAAAGTGCGAAAACAACCCCATGCACAGTAGACCGCCCCTTTCAGAACAAAGGCTTGCGCAGGGCCGAGGAAATTTTTCGGATTTACGAAATAAATTCTGTCGCGTCGGGCAAAACAGTGCCATAATGCCATCATCGCAACGGTCGCGAGCGTCACGGCCTGCCGGCCCGGACCCGTGCCGACGCGGTTGCGCCTAAACCCTTCATCGACATTCCGAAATCCGCATTCGCGCGCAGCGGCGAACGGCCGTTCGCGCTTGCGCGCTCAAAGGACACATGCCCATGACGACAGCTCTCGAACGCCACATCCCCTCGCCGCTCGCGGCATCCGATCGCAGCGTCCCCGCCGCGACCCCGCGCGTAAAACTCTACAAGCGGCGCATTGCGATCAGCCATCCCGACCCACAGGCCGGCGAGCGGCTGCTGGCCGAGGCGCTCGGCGCCGCCGACCGCGACGCGATGCACGGCATATTGAGGCAATTGGTCAAGGCCAGCGTGGTCGGGCAGAAGCCGGATGAGGCCAATCTCGCCTTCATGATCTCGACCATCAGGAGCATCGCGCCGAAGGATTCCATCGAGGCCTTGCTGGTCTCCCAGATGGTGTCGGTGCACATGGCGGCGATGCGCTGTGCCTGCCGTCTCGCCTGCACCGACGATCTGACGCAGCAGGAGGGCATCGCCCGCGCCTTGACCCGGCTCTCCCGCACCTTCGCCGCCCAGGTCGAAGCGCTGAACCGCCACCGCAACAGCGACGAGCGCGCGATCACGGTGCAGAATTTGTCAGTGCAGGACGGCGGACGGGCGATCGTGGGCAACGTCACGCAGCATGCCAGCATGATCATTGCGGAGGCTGGCGCAATGGAGACGACTTCGAATGCAGAAACGGGCGCAGGCCGCGAGGTCCATACGAGTGGCGCCTGCGTATGACCGGCGATCACATCCGTCATACCGATGCAATGCAGTCGAGCCCGCGCTGCGGGGCGCAGACGCGCCGCGGTCTCGCGTGCCGCGCGCCAGCCGTGCACGGCAAGCGCCGCTGCCGCATGCATGGCGGCGCGCCAAGATCGGGCGCTCCGAAGGGCAACCGGAATGCATATCAACATGGAATGTGCACACCGGACGCCCGCGCCGAGCGACACCGGATGAAGGCCTTGCTGGAGGACGCTTGGAAGCTGCTGATCGAGTTGAAATAGATTGCGGCCCAGGAGCGACGCGGATGACGCCATTCCGGCGCGAGACATGACCTCAAGAAAACGAAGCTCTGATGGAGCCTTAAGCCAGAAAGCTCGGTGCCGCAGCCATAGAACTAGGGCCGTGTATTTGCCGGAGCCACAGGGACAATCTGCAGCCCAGCTGCGTTCAGCGCTTCAGTGATTTGCTTGGCCAGCAGCTTGGCTTCCTCAGTGCCGATTTGAGCGTCGGGAGCGTCCTTGAAGAACGCGCAAGCCGTCGTCGCGATGATGGTATGGACCTGGTGCGGATCAACCATTTGGTGCACGCGAGATTACTTCACCGGGCTTGGTGGTGCGTCAGGCTGCAGGGCCGCCGCGCTCACCGCAAGCCAAAGAACGAAAGAATGGCCGCGATCACAACGACGAGTCCTATGAGGTAGATCAGACCGTTCATCGCAATTCTCCCTTTTCGACGTGATGGCTTTGATTCATTCGACGGCCGTCGCCGCGTCCCTGGCATTGCACTGCCGAGCAGCCAGTTTTTCGAGCTCCACTTCCTTCTCGATGGCCGCCAGAGAGTTGCCAATCTTGTCGACGATCCTGACCAGATCGGCATTGGAGATGCGAAGCCGCCTGCGGACCGACTTGACCTGCTCGGCGCTCGCAAGATCGAGCGTTGTGCGAATGGGCCGTGGTGGTCTCGAGGACAGCATGATCGGGTCTCCTTAACCGAGGTAAGAGAGACGATGTCCTTTTGTTCCTATGTCGGTGGGCGGAAGCTTTCGATGGCGAAGGCGAGTATGCCGAGGCGACTAGTGCAACCGCCGCGCGCACACCGGAGGCACCTACGACACTTCATCCCCGCGGCGTACCACCGTGGCTCGCTACCGCGCCCCGAACCGTTTCGAGATTGGACCGTTGCAATGCGGCTCGTCTCTCGGCAATGGCATTGCTCAGGAGGTCGAGCACCAGTCCGAAGGCCGCAAGCTCCTCTTGCTCGATCGCGCCGTCGTCGTAGCATTCGAGCGTCTCGGCGATGATGGTATCGGCCTCGCGCCGCAATGCCACGAGCTCCTGATTGGATTCCGCGGTCCTCGCGCTGGAAATCATGGCCAGGATTCTGTTGCGGTGGCTGGTGTTGTCGTCCCTTTCGTCGCGGTTCAAGTAGCGGCGCAGCCACGCGGCGGCGGATCCGATTCCGGAGAGAAGCAGGAGTCCGAACCAGAAATAGTCGCCATACCGGTCGAGAAACGTGCGTTCGTTGCCGTCGATGACGGCCGCCGCGCCCTGGTGGACCTGCAGCTCGCCGTCCTTCTCGGGGTCGGGTTTGGTGATGTGCGCAGCGCCAGGGACCTGCCTCGCGATCGCCTGACGAACGACAAACAGCTGACGGAAAAACGCGGCGATCGTTGCTTCGGGCAGGCTCTTTCTCGCCACGATCAGATGGCTGACACTGACAGTTTCAACCTTCTCGCCTGGCCAGGCTGGATTCGCATTGAAGACGCTGGGCGGAATCTCCTCTGATTCATACCGGGGATGCCTGATGGCGATCGCTTCCGATGCATCGATGGCGAGAAACTTCGGCTCGCCGCGCGCTCGCGCCGTCGCGGCAACGGCGTCGGAGGTGATCTTGCTGTCGAGGGGCCCGACCGCCATGAAGGCATCGAGGGTGAGATCGCGCGCGAGCTCATCGATTTGGTCGGTGCCGAATTGTGCCACGGCGACCTTGTCGGGCTGCACTCCAGAGGCGCTCAGGATGACGCGCAGCAGCGCGGGATTCACCGGCGTCCGCCCGATCACGCCGACACGGCGCCCCGAGAGATCGGCGACCTCGTTGATCTTCGGCGACGGCTTTCTTTTCAAACCCTTGCCCGCAAGTCCGGAAGGTGCCCAGAGCACGACGAAGTTCTTGCGTACGAGCGCGACGGTCTGCGCCTCGGCCGGCATGTCCAGGTCTCCGCGGCCGACGGCAAGATCGGCCTTCCCTGACCCGAGCAGGGCGAGAGCTTCCATCGCTCCGTCGGCCTTGATCGGACGCAGCCTGACGGTTCGGCTTTCGCTGGCGAACGCATCGGTCATCGCCTGAATGACTTTGCAGTCGTCGCTGCCAGGCGGCCCGACGGCGATCCGGAGAACCTCCGGCCGCAAGGCGTAATAGAGCGCACCCGCCGCGACGCCGAAGACGAGAAATCCAACGGCGAGAATCAACAGAAGGAAATTGCTCCGTCGCCGCTCTCGGCGGGCCGCGTCGCTGGTCGTCTGACTTGTACTCTCGGACGAGGACATTGCCGTTGCCACCGCATGTCGTGGCGCTTCCTGGTGAGCAGGATACCACGTGTTCCCGAGATAAAGTCTTTGCGCTCGTTCCGGTTCACGACGGCTGCGATAAGCCCGCCGAGGCAGCGGCCGTCACGCACGCGGCAGCGCATCCGATCACCGGCCTCCTGCCTGGTCATTCACCCTATGATACGGAGAAGCCATATTCCGGCATGAGGGGGTCCCGCTGCCGCCCTTGGCGCCCGCCCCCCTCGATCATGTAACCCAACCCAAGACCTTCTCGGGACGGGACGCTCATGACCACCGCCGACAACGCGGGCACCGCCACCCGCGCGCTGATCTTCGCGCTGGTCGCGCTCGCCTGCGGCCACATGCTGTCGACCTTGCTGCGCACCATCGCACGCGGGATAAAACAGTTGCATTTGCAACGATGCTGCTTTAAAGGCTCTGCATGATCGAGTTTGTGCAAATCGCAGCCAAGTATTACGCGACGTTTCCATAGGGAGCGGCGCGTTTCGATCATGTCTTGAAACAAGCCGCCGTCGGGCGGCTTTGTTATTCCGGAGACCTCCTGACGGCAATTCCAGGAGATTCCGATGAAAGATTTTGGGTTTTCAGTCGACCAATTCCAGCCCCGATCTCAGGCTCTGAGAACGCTGATCGAACGCGGCCACTTAAATCAAGCTACCAACTTAGCTGGCATCGACGCCGCGTTTGAAGCGGGCACCGTCACCGCTTATGTCGGGTTCGACGCGACGGCGGACAGCCTGCACGTTGGTCACCTTCTGCCGATCATGACGTTGCGCCGTCTTCAGCAGGCGGGCCATAGACCGATTGTTTTGATCGGCGGGGGTACCACCAGAATTGGTGATCCAAGCTTCCGTTCCGATGCTCGCCCCATGCTGACTGATGCGCAGATTGCCGCGAATATCGACGGCATCAGAACCGTGTTCGAACGCCTTTTGACTTTTGGCGACGGCCCAACCGACGCTGTGATGGTCAACAATGCCGATTGGTTGGACGGTGTCCACTGGATCGACATGCTTCGCGAGGTCGGGCGGCACTTCTCGATCAATCGGATGCTCTCGTTCGACAGCGTGAAATCGAGACTTGGGAAACAGGAGAATCTGACCTTCCTAGAGTTCAATTACATGATTCTTCAGGCGTTCGATTTTCTGGAGCTTTCCCGTCGATGCGATTGCGGCTTGCAAATGGGGGGAGCTGATCAATGGGGTAACATCGTGAGCGGAATCGACCTGATACGGCGATTGGACAGGAAGGAAGTGTTTGGGCTGACTGCTCCGCTGTTAACGACCGCTTCGGGAGCGAAGATGGGCAAAACCGCAGCAGGAGCCGTGTGGTTGAACGCGGACCGCTTGTCACCTTACGAATACTGGCAGTTCTGGCGAAACACAGAAGATGCTGACGTCGGTCGGTTTCTCAGACTGTTTACGGACCTTTCTACAGTCGAGATAGGGAAGCTCGAGAACGACGGATCTGAGATAAACTCCGTTAAAGAGCGGCTTGCAACTGAAGCCACGGCTCTCGTCCATGGTATCGACGCCGCGAAGCATGCAGCCGCTACCGCGCGGCAGGCGTTCGAAGGACACGGTGTGCCGGTCGGTGTGCCGACGTTGGAGTTGAATGGTGCAGAGCGCGACCGCGGAATACCCTTGCTGGAATTGCTGGTTCGTACGGGTTTGACCAGTTCCAAAGGCGAAGGGAGGAGGATGATCTTGGGGCGAGGTATCAAACTGAATGACACGGTCGTCGAGAACCCTGACCTAATAGTGCAACCGTCTTTATTGCCGGTCAAACTTTCGGTGGGCCGCAGGCGGCACGCGGTTGTGAGGTGAAGCCTGGTGGAGGTGGCGATGAATGCGCATGTCCCCTTTGGGTCAGAAGCGTCGGTCTGGCGTTCCACTGCAAACGTCCGCTCTAACACTGTAAAGCGACATCTAGCGGCAGCGCCTCAGGGGACGCCGCGGCTAACAGTTGCCGCCAAACCTCCAACCTCTGTTGGCAAGCCGCTGCCAGCGTGAGGGCGCGCGGCGGTCGCAATCAAGTCCAATTCCGAGCGCATCTCGGTCATCAACCCGACGTAGCTTTGACCGTTGAAGCGATCCTCACATCATCACGTCCTCTCCGCCTTTGAAATTGGAGTTGCCATGCGCCGTTTGCCCAACGACACGATCACGCTGACCCTCCCGCAAGTTAGCTTCGAAACTTTATTCGGCGACCCTGAGTTCCCGGCCAATGCGCGTGGCGGCAACGATAACATTACGATTAACATCGAGAGCATGACGTTCGTCAATCTGGTGGGCGATACGGCGACCCTGCTGGATCGATCCCACGGTGGCAACGACACACTCAGGGTGAACATCACGGGCTCGCTCAATACCGTCATCGTAGACGGCGATGCACAATCCATGTCAGGCCACGCTAAGGGCGGCAACGACACGGTGATCGGCGACAGCACGAGCTCGGTTCGCAGCGGCTTCACACTCTATGGCGACGCCGAGGGCGCCATGTCGGATCACGTGCAGGGCGGTAACGACATCGTCATCGGCGCGTTCGGTGGCCGATCATTGAACACACTGATCGGTGATGGAGCAACCATGTCCGGGCACGTCCATGGCGGCAATGACACGCTGATCGCTCTCCAGACCGGCCAGACCGGCTCGGCTCTTCTGTACGGCGATGCCTTCGGCCTGACCGATCATGCGCGCGGCGGGAACGACAATCTCACCTTCACAATCGGGGACGAAGCCCAAACCGGAGGCGGCAGATTATACGGCGACGGGGGCGGGCTGTCGGGTGGAGCCCGTGGCGGGAACGATACCCTCACCGTTGTCGATTTCCACGGCAATCTTCACTTCTATTCCTTCCTGCTGATTGGCGATGTCGATTCCATGTCCGGCAACGCGCAGGGGGGCAACGATGTCCTCACGGGCGGATCGTACGTCGACACGTTGATGGGCGATGCCCGAACCTACGATCCAGCGGCCCCAGGTTCGATCATAGGCGGCAAGGACATCCTGAACGGCAAAGGCGGCAATGACGAGATGTGGGGCGGACCGAACAGCGACATCTTCGCGTTCGACAAGGGCTCGGGACAAGATCTGATACATGACTTCAATCAAGGAAATGATATCGTCGGCAGCACGGCGGGCGAGCACGACCTGATCGACGTGCAGGACTACGGATTTGCGGATTGGACGGCGCTGAAGAGCTTGATCACCGACGATGGCTCCGGAAACGCTGTGATTCACCTTACCGCGAGCGATACGATAACGCTGCAGGGCGTCCGAACGGCGGACCTGCATGCGACGGACTTTATCGTGTAGGAGCATCGACACGCTTGGAGACGATCCCCTCATAGTTAAGCTTAGTTGCGGCTTCGAACACGCCAACTTTAGCTTGCGAGCATGCCATCTTCGGTGACGCCGGCCGTTAAGCGTGCCATCTGCTACTGACCACGCCGTTGCGATCACAACCGTAAACGTCCCATCGATCGTGCGATTGAGTTCTGGTAGAAATGTGGCCTTTTCACCCAGCGCTGCAATTCGCCGATAATCTCGTCGGCAGTTGATTGTATAACCGCATTTGCCCTCTCCACCCGTACCATGCGGCAGTGATGGGCCAACAGCGGAAGTCCGGATTCGCGCGCGGGGGGCGCCCCTGAGGGAAGCCTATCAAACCAAAAGGTAGGCCGCACCGGGTCAAGGCCATTGATGCCCGTTGCGGGTCAAGGTCGGTCCTGCCATCGCTCAAATTGGACGCAAGTACGTCTCCAATCGGGCCGGAAGCGGAAGTCTGAGTTGCGCCGGATCAGCTCTCGTTGCGACGTGGAAACAGTGTGCCGAAAAGCTCTCGGAGAGAATATCGGCGATAGTGGGCGCCGTATGAAAACCGCAGCCTTCGTTCCCGCTGCTTTGCGATTGCCATTCCGTGACGGAAATAGAGAGCGATTGTCGCGAGAATGGCGATAACGCCAATGATCCAGTGTCCGGACCAGAACAGCGCGATGCTAATGAGCCAAACGACGAAACCCGCAACCAGCCAAAGAAAGCAATAGCCAATGTACGAGGGATAATCCGGCATCTTGTTTATCGGCATAATCCTCCCCCTCGTCACCGTGACGAGTTGCAATGCCCACCAACTTAGCTCTAGCAGTCAAACTATATGCCCACGAAATGGGTAAATTTCCATACGTTGAGCCGCGAACCACCATACCATTTTTTCTGTCGCCGTAGCCGCCGCAGCACGTCCGCAGTGCGTCACGAGCGGCGAGGCGAGGTGACCACAACAGGTCCGCTTTCGGATGCAATGCGACCGGTTGAGCCTGCCATCCGGGCCATGATTCAAGCGACCAGTCGGAAGAGGCCGAAACCTGCGCTCCGAACTCACAGGCAATGAATGGCTTGCCATTCTGCCGATGCTGCCGAACAAGTCGCGCGGCATGCCACGATTGAATGAACGTCGTCCGGTCGAAAAGCGATCGCAGCGATCCGATCTGCTTTAGCCATTGTCGCGCTCGCAACCCCTTCGACGTGCTTCAAGCAGTGCCATCAGGTGGCGGCGCACTACTACAGGCTTGCAGGACACTACCGTGGGCTTCGTGCATCTATCCGCCTTGGGCCGGCCGGACGTTATGAGTCCGCGCCCTGGGCCAAAACGGCCCCCTCAATGAGCCACCAATGATCTCCGGCAACCTGATCAACCTCTCGAGGTTGGCACTTCGCCCTCAATCCTGTAACCCAACCCAAGACCTTCTCGGGACGGGACGCTCATGACCACCGCCGACAACGCGGGCACCGCCACCCGCGCGCTGATCTTCGCGCTGGTCGCGCTCGCCTGCGGCCACATGCTGTCGACCCTGCTGCGCACCATTCCGGCGGTGAGCCTCGACCTGATGGCGGCGGATTTCCACATCGAGCCGCAGGCGCTGGCGAGCCTCACGTCGGTCTACCACTTTGCCTTTGCAGCCTCGCAGATCCCGGTCGGCGCGGCGATGGACCGGTTCGGCGTGCGGCCGGTGTCGCTCGCCCTGCTGGCGGGAACCGTGTTCGGCGCGATGGCCTCGGGGTTTGCGACGGGGCCCGAGAGCTTCGCCGTCGGGCAACTGCTGCTCGGCGTCGCCACCTCGGGCATGCTGATGTGCCCGATGACGCTCGCAGCCAAGCAATTGTCGGCGGCGCGATTCGGATTGTGGTCGGGCGCCATCCTCTCGATCGGCAATATCGGCATGCTGCTGTCGGCGAGCCCGCTCGCTTTCGTGATCGATACTTACGGCTGGCGCGCCGGGTTCTGGATCTCCGCAATCGGCGGCATCCTCGTCGCGCTGGCGGTGTTCGTACTGGTGCCGCACCAGCCGGCCGAGCACAAGGACGAGTCCTCGCCGCTGTCGCAGATGATCGATGTGGTCAGGCTCGGCCTGTCACGGCCGCTGCGCGGCGTGATCGCGCTGGCGATGGTGTCGCTGGCGAGCACGCTGGTGCTGCGCGGCCTGTGGGGAGGACCCTGGCTGATGGAGATCAAGGGCCTGACGCGGATCGAGGCCGGCAACCAGCTCGGCGCGTTCACGCTGGCGATGATCGCAGGCCCGCTGCTCGTCGGCATGATCGACCGCAGGCTCGGCCGCCGCCGCGAGCTGGTCGCCGGCACGCATGCGATCGCGGCGCTACTGCTCGCGCTGATGGCGCTGGGAGCGCCGCACTTTGCCGTTGCATGGCTGTTCGGCGTGAACGTCATGCCGCCCTCCTACGATCTGGCATTGTTCGTGCTCATCGGGCTCTTCACCTCGGCGCAGCCGCTGCTGTTCGGCATGTCCAGGCAACTCGTCGATGCGCAGGTCGCCGGCAAGGCGCTTGCGGCCGTCAATCTCGCCTTCTTTCTCGGCACTGCGCTGATGCAATCCGTCACCGGCGCGGTGGCCGCACTCGCGGGGCTGCCGGCGGTGCTGCTGTTCATGGCGGCGGCACTGGCGGTCGGCGTGCTGATTTTCTTGATCTACACGCAGCGCGTCTGAGCCCCTTGCGAAATGCGGAAGCGCAGGAGATGCTGCGCCGCCATCCGCATCAAGGGAATTCGAGTCCATGCCTGTCGACACCAAAGCCGCCACCGATCGTCTCATGCGCTTCCTCGCCGTGGAGGGCGTCACCGGGCAGGAGGCGGCGATCGGGCGGGAGCTCACGGCTGCGCTGAAGGAGAGCGGTGTGCCGGCGAAGGCGATCCGGCTCGATGACGCCAACACGCGCATTCCGGTGCCGACCGAGACCGGCAACCTCATCGTCGACCTGCCCGGCCGCGGCGCGCTGCACAACCATCCACGCATCATGTTCATGACCCACATGGACACGGTGCCGCTGTGCGCCGGTGCCAAGCCAAAGTTGACGGGGCGCAAGATCGTCAACGACGCCAAGACCGCGCTCGGCGGCGACAATCGCTGCGGCTGCGGCGTGCTGGTGACGCTGGCCGCCGAGCTCCAAAAGCAGAAGCTCGATCATCCGCCGATCACGCTGTTGTTCTGCGTGCGCGAGGAGAGCGGGCTCTATGGCGCGCGGCACGTCAAGCTCGACGAGCTCGGCAAGCCCGTGATGGCGTTCAACTATGACGGCGGCTCGGCCTCCAACGTCGTGATCGGGGCCGTCGGCGCCGACCGTTGGACCGTCGAGATCTTCGGCCGCGCCTCGCATGCCGGCGTCGCACCCGAGCGCGGCATCTCCTCGACCATGATCATGGCGCTGGCGCTTGCGGACGTGAAGGCCGGCGGCTGGTTCGGCAAGGTCGTGAAGGGCAAGAGGCAAGGCACCAGCAATGTCGGCCCGGTCACCGGCGGCGAAGGCCGCCCCGCGGGCGATGCAACCAATGTCGTCACCGACTACGTGCATGTGCGCGGCGAGAGCCGCAGCCACGACGGAAAATTCTTCAAGGAGATCACCAAGGCCTACAAGGCCGCGTTCGAGAAGGCGGCCAAGAAGGTCACCAACGCGCAAGGCAAGTCCGGCAAGGTCAAATTCAAGGCCGAGACCGACTATTATCCGTTCCGCATGAAGGAGAACCTGCCGGTGGTCAAACGCGCGATCGAGGCGGTGTCTGCCGTGGGCGGAACGGCGAACGTGCGCGCCGCCAATGGCGGCCTGGACGCCAACTGGATGGTCCGCCACGGCGTTCCGACCGTGACCTTCGGTGCCGGCCAGAACGAGGCGCACACGGTCGACGAATGGATCAATCTCGACGAATACGACCGCGCCTGCGCGCTGGCGGTGCAGCTCGCGACGATGCGGTGAGATGGCAAACGGCACGTCATAGCGCTTTAACACGGCTCTGATCTAACGAGTCGATCGCGGTTTCCGTGAAGTCCGCACCTGTCCCGTGCTGCCATCGATGGCGAGCACCGTCACGCGGTTCCTCGGCCGCAATCAAACCGAGTCAGGAGCAAACCTCCGCCATCAACTCCAAGTAGATTCAGATCCAAGCGTGACCGCAGTGCGTCTCGCCGAGACCTCCGCTGTTTTCAGAGTCACGCGACTGACATGAAATGGGAGTGATGCGCCATGCGCACGATGCCGAACGACACCCTGATCCTCACCTTTCCGGACTTCAGCCAAACCGCGACCATCGTCGGAGATCCCAACTTCCCGATCGACGGCTGGGGCGGGAACGACACGGTGACGGCAACCATCCTCAACACGGACGTGTTCGTTACGCTGATCGGCGAAGACACGGTCATGCAGGGCAATTCCCACGGCGGCAACGACACGCTCACGGCGAACGTGGATTATCCCTTTAGCGGCGCCACCATTATGGGCGACGCCGAGACCATGTTGGGCAATGCTGCAGGCGGCAGCGACACGCTCACCGCCGACGCCGGCGGCAATTTCCGCTCCAACATCTCCATTTACGGAGATGCCGGAGGCGACATGTCGGGCAACACGCAAGGCGGCAATGACACGCTGACAGGCGTGACCGGTGGGCGCGCCTTCGAGAACGTGTTCAGCGGCGATGCCGGGGGATCCATGAGCGACAACGCGCATGGCGGCAACGACACGCTGAACGTATTCGAATATGCATACGAAAGCACGGCGACCCTCAGTGGGGATGCCATCGGTGCCATGACCGGCAATACAATCGGTGGCAACGACGACCTCACGCTCGGCATCAGCAGCGGCATGGCGATCGGAGGTGGAACGCTGGCCGGCGATTCGCTCACGTCATTGACCGGCAATGCCCAGGGTGGCAACGATACCCTGACCTTCGTGACGAATGGCGGCGAGCCGCCGCCGGCCGTCTACGGCTCCCAGCTGATTGGCGACGCCATGAACATGTCCGGCAGTGCGCGTGGCGGCAATGACATCCTCAATGGCGGAGAGTTCACTGATCATCTCTACGGCGATGCGCGGACTTATGCGCCATCTACCCCTGGCTCTATCACCGGCGGCACGGACACGCTGAACGGCGGCGCGGGTAATGATCAGCTGTGGGGCGGACCGAACAACGATGTTTTCGTCTTCACGGCCGGCTCCGGCAACGACGTCATCAACGACTTCAATCAAGGCAACATCGCGGTCGGCAGCACCGCGGGGGAACTCGACGTGATCAACCTGCACGACTACGGTTTTGCCGACTGGGCGACCCTGTCCGGCCTCATCAGCGATGACAGCTCGGGCAATGCGGTGATTCAGCTCACTGCCAATGATACCATCACCCTGAGCGGAGTGCATGCGGCCTCGCTGGAGGCGACTGACTTCATAGTCTAGCGTAAGGTGGGTTAGCCCCGCGGATTGCGCGAAGCGCAAACCGCGGGGCGTAACCCACCATCTTCGTATCCGCGGAGACAGAAGAGGTGGGTTACGCCAGCGGCCTGCGCTTCGCGCAGCCGCTCGGCTAACCCACCCTACGAAGAACAAAAATCAGGGAGGCACCATGCCACGCATCGCAAACATCGAGACCGGGCTCTACCGGATCCCCCTCCCCATCACCCTGTCGGACTCCACGCATGGCGACATGACGGCGTTCGAGCTGCTCACCTGCCGCATCCGCGATGCCGATGGCGCCGAGGGCGTCGGCTACACCTATACGGTCGGGCGCAACGGCGGGGCTGTGGCCGACATTCTCGAGCGCGAGATCCCGCCGCTGGTCGAAGGACGCGAGGCCGACGATACCGAGGCGATCTGGCATCATGTCTGGTGGGGGCTGCATTATGGCGGGCGCGGCGGGCCGGCGGTGCTGGCGCTCTCGGCACTCGACATCGCGCTGTGGGATCTGAAGGCGCGGCGCGCCAAGCTGCCGCTGTACCGCCTGCTCGGCGGCTTCGATGCGCACGTGCCGTGCTACGCCGGCGGCATCGACCTCGATCTCTCCGTCGATGCGCTGCTGAGGCAGACCGACGGCAATCTCGCCAAGGGTTTTCGCGCCATCAAGATGAAGGTCGGCCGGCCCGACCTCAAGTCCGATGTCGCGCGTCTCTCCGCGATGCGGCAGCATCTCGGCGACGGCTTTGCGCTGATGGCGGATGCCAACATGAAATGGACGGTCGAGGAGGCGATCCGCGCCGCGCGTGCTTTCGTTCCTTTCGACCTCACCTGGCTGGAGGAACCGATCATCCCCGACGACGTCGCCGGCCATGTGCGTATCATGCAGGCAGGCGGCGTGCCGATCGCGGCGGGCGAGAATCTGCGCTCGCTGTGGGAGTTCAAGAACTACATCGCCAGTGGAGCGGTGTCCTACCCGGAGCCCGACGTCACCAATTGCGGCGGCGTCAGCGCCTTCATGAAGATCGCGCGGCTGGCGGAGGCGTTCAACCTGCCCGTCACCAGCCATGGCGCGCATGACATCACCGTGCACCTGCTCGCGGCCTGCCCGAACCGATCCTATCTGGAGGCGCACGGCTTCGGGCTCGACAAGTATATCGAGCATCCGCTGGTGCTGAAGGACGGGCTGGCGCTGGCGCCCGATCGGCCGGGTCATGGGATCGGGTTTGACTGGAAGGGGCTGGCGAAGCTGGCGTAACACCCATTGCTCGTCATTCCGGGGCGCGACGAAGTCGCGAACCCGGAATCTGTTGGGCCGCGGAGCTCGCTGCACGATGGATTCCGGGTTCGCGCCAAGAGGCGCGCCCCGGAATGACGGAAAAAGCGCACATTGCTGCACGCGAGGCATTCCAAGGTGCAGGGTGCATGGCGGTGATAATCCTTTATGGTGACGGCAACCGACACCTTGCGAGAGACGCCTGCCTTGTCCCCCGAACTGCACCAAAAACTGACCGCGTGGCGGCGGCATCTTCACGCCCACCCGGAGCTGTCGCTCCAGGAGAAAGAGACCGCCGCGTTCGTGCAGAACAAGCTCACCGAGCTCGGCATTCCCTTCGAGGCTGGAATCGGCGGCCACGGCATCGTCGCGACCTTGAGGCGCGGCCACGCGCAGAGGCGGGTCGGCCTGCGCGCCGACATGGATGCGCTGCCGATCACCGAGGATACCGGGCTGCCCTACGCTTCGAAGACATCCGGCGTGATGCATGCGTGCGGCCATGACGGCCATACCGCCGCGCTGCTGGGCGCCGCAGCGCTGCTCGCGGGCGACACCGATTGGAGCGGCACGGTCGATTTCATCTTCCAGCCGGCCGAAGAAGGCTTTGGCGGCTCGCGCGCGATGGTCGCCGCCGGCTTGTTCGATCGCTTTCCGATGGAGCGGATATTCGGCTTCCACAACTGGCCGGGCCTTGCCGCCGGCACCATCGCCGTGCACGACGGCGTGGTCATGGCCTCCGGCGGGCGCATCACCATCACGATCGAGGGCCACGCCGGGCACGCCGGCATGCCGCATCTGACGCGCGATCCCCTGGTGGCGGCCGGGCACCTCATCGTCGCGCTGCAATCGGTCACCTCGCGCAGCGTCGATCCGCTCGACACCGCCGTGCTGTCGCTGTGCACGATCGAAGGCGGCACCGCGCCGAACCAGATCGCCGGACGCGTCACCATCCGCGGCACGCTGCGCTATCACCGCGAAGCGGTCAAGGACGTCATCCTCGACGGCATCACGCGCACCTGCGCCGGGATCGCGACCAGCTTCGGCGTCAAGGTCACGCCCGAGATCGTCTGGGGTGTCGGCGTCGTGATCAACACGCCTGATGAGGCCGACCTCGCGCGCATCGCCGCAGAGAAGGTGCAGGCGCGGGTGCGGCGTGATCTCGCGCCTAGCATGGCCGGCGAGGATTTTGCCCATTATCTGCAGCAGCGGCCCGGCGCCTTCGTCTGGATCGGCAATGGCGAATTGCGCGATGGCGCCGAGCTGCACGGCCCGCGCTACGATTTCAACGACGCGATCCTGCCCGTGGCATCAAGCTGGATGGCGGAAGTGGCCAAGGCGGCGCTGGCGACGAACTGACTTAGGAGATCTCGCGCGGCAGCTTCCAGTCCGGCCGCGGCGCGAACGTCTCCTCCGTCTCTTCGATGCGCTCGACGTGATAGCCGGCCGGCAGAATGTGGCCGCCCTCCTCGTCCGCAATGGGGACGTCCGTGACGAGGCCCTCGATCAAGGCAGCTTCCCACACTTCCTTCTCGGTCGGAAAGGGATTGCCGATCTGCTTGTTGCCTTCGAACAGCGCGTACATCGGTTCCGGTCCTCGCGTTCACGCTCACGAGAAACGTATCGGCCGCACGGACGTTCCCTCCGGCAAATGGCAACGGATGGTACGTAAAACATGGCGCGCGTTCTGATCGGAACTTCGGGCTGGCACTACGCTTCCTGGCGCGGCCCGTTCTTCCCCGAGGGCGTGACGCTGAAGCAGCAGCTCAGCTACTATGCCGGGCAGTTCGACACCACGGAGCTGAACGGGGTGTTCTACCGCACGCCAACGCCGGAGGCGGTGACGGGATGGCGGGAGCAGACCGGCCGCGATTTCGTGTTCGCCTGGAAGGCGTCGAAATTCATCACGCACTGGAAGCGCCTGTCGGAGCGCTCCGTCAACAGCCTCGAGCTGCTGGAGGACCGCATCTCCAGGCTCGGCGGCAAGGCCGGCCCGATCCTGTTCCAGCTGCCGCCGCAATTCGAGGCGAATGCGGACCGGCTCGCCTCGTTCTTCAAGCTGCTGTCGCGGAAACGCCGCTACAGTTTCGAATTTCGTCATCCGAGCTGGTATCAGCCGCGCATCCTGCGCATGCTGGCTGAGGAGAACATCTCGCTGTGCCTGTCCGATCATCACGACGCGCCGGCGCCGTGGAAGCGCACAGCGGATTTCGTCTATGTGCGCGGACACGGGCCAAGCGGGCGCTATCACGGGCACTATACCAAACCCACGCTGGCGCAATGGGCCAAGCGCATCAAGTCGTGGAAGCGGCAGGGCTGCGACGTCTATGTCTATTTCGACAACGACCAGAAGAGCGCAGCACCCGCCGATGCAAAGGCGTTGAAGCAGCTGCTGTGAGTTAGATGATGCCGCTCTGCCGAAGCGCCGCGATCTCGTCCGCATCGTAGCCGAGATCGGCGAGGACGCGGTCGGTGTGCTCGCCGAGCGTCGGCGGACGGTGCGCGATCTCGCCCGGCGTTTCCGACAGCCGCACCGCGGCGCGGGCGACCGGCGCCTGCTTCGGCAAGCCCGGATAGTCGACGTCCTGCATGAAGCCGGCGGCGCGGATGTGCGGATGATCCAGCGCCTGTTGCGGCGAGAGCACGGGGCCGGTCGGAATCATGGCCTGGCCCAGCGTGTCGACGGCCTCCTGCGTGGTGCGCTCGGCACACCAGCGCGCCATCCGCTCGCTGATGAGCGGGCCGTTGTTGCCGCGGCTGATGTCGTCGGCAAAGCGCGGATCATTCAGCCACACATCCTCCTCGCCCATCAGCCGCGCCCAGCGCTTGAACAGCGGATGGCCGGTGACCTGGCAGAGCACCCAGCCGTCTTTGGTGCGGTAGATGTCGGCGGGCGCCGCGGTCTGGCCGAGATTGCCCGTCGGCACGCGGTTGACGTCGATGACGGCCTGCTCGATCAGCGTGGCATTGGTGAAGGACAAAGCGGTTGCGAGCAGCGCGCCTTCGACGATCTGCCCCCGCCCGGACTTGCCGCGCTCGATCAGCGCGGCGAGCGTGCCGAACGCGCAGTGCAGCGCAGTGCCGAAATCGACCCAGTTCACCGCCGCGCGGTACGGCGGATCTCCGGTGCCGGTCATGTACACCGAGCCCGACATCACCTGGCCGACGCCGTCGAAGCCGACGCGGTCGGACCACGGGCCCGGCCCGCCGAACGCGGTCGCCGTGGTCAGGATGATGTCCGGCTTGATCGCCTTCAGCGATTCGTAGTCGAGCTTCATCGCGCGCAGGGTCTGCGGCGGCAGGTTGGCGACCACGACGTCCGCGGTCGCGATCAGGCGGCGCATCACCTCCTGGCCTTCCGCCTTCATTGGATCGAGTGTGATGCCCTTCTTGTTGCGGTTGATCTGGAGGAACAGCGCGCCCTCGCCGCCTTCGCCCACCGGCGCGACGAACCGATCCTCGCTGCCGTCGCGCTTCTCGACCCGGATGACCTCGGCCCCGAACTCGGCCAGCAAGGTCGCGCAATAGGGCCCGGCGATATAGCGCCCGAAATCGAGCACGCGCACGCCCTCCAGAACTCCTCCCATCGGCTTCTTCCCTGTTGTTCCAAGGAGATTACAGGGACTGGCTGCCACGGCAAGATCAAGACAGGCATGGGCCGGCCCTCATGTATGACGGCGCGGATTCAGGTCTTGCGACAAAGGAGCAGGCGCCAGGAACGATTCGAGCATCGGAGGCTTGGTTTTTTTAGTCCAAACAAGGAGAACCCGATGAAAAAACTAGCGACGATTGCGACTGCTGCTGCGTTGGCTGTGACTTCCACGATTGCTTTGGCCCAAGGTGGCGGCGGCGCCGGGAGCGCGGGCGTTGATCGGACCAATAACAGCATGGCGAATGACGCTGGCAAGGGCGGCCCCAAGACGACGACCGGCGCCGGCAAGACGTCCGGCAGCAAAGTCAAAAGCTCCACCGATCACGGAGAAAAGACCGGGGAAAAACTGCGGGGCCAATAACGGGCAATCCGCAGAAGAAGAGACCGCTCCAGGGCGGCCTCCTCCGATGTGCTTCCGATCACGGTTAGGTGACGACGCGGGAGGAGTATCCCTCCAAAGAACTAGCCGCCGAGAGGCGGCTAGTTCTTGACCTTGTATTTTTCTTATTTCTTCACGGCGTCAGCCGCACCTCGCATCGCATGGCCCGGGGCCCGGCGAAAGCATTCGACGGCTGGAAACTATGCTCTAAGATGCACGCGTTTGTCCCCAGCGAGAAGCGCACGACCATGCCGCAACAATTCGATCGGTCCGCAGAAGATCTCGGCAACGCCATCCATTTCGAGCACGTCAATATCCAGGTCCCGGACCAGCGCCTCGCCACGCTGTTCTACGTCGCCGGGCTCGGACTCACCCGCGATCCCTACCTGATGGTGTCCGACACCAACATGTGGATCAACGCCGGGCGGAGCCAGTTTCATCTGCCGAGCGGCCGGCCGCAGGTGCTGCGCGGACATATTGGCCTCGTCATCGAAGGCCGCGAGGCGCTGCTGGCGCGGCTTGCATCGGTCGCGAAGAAACTCGAGGGCACGACGTTCGCGTTCAGGGAGCATAACGACCATGTCGAGGCGGTTTGCCCCTGGGGCAACCGCGTGCGCTGCTACGAGCCCGACGCGGCGCGGTTCGGCCGGATCGCGCTCGGCATTCCCTATGTCGAGTTCGACGTGCCCAAGGGATCGGCAGCCGGCATCTGCGCCTTCTACCCTGAAGTCATGGGCATGCCCGCGAGCTTGCGGAACGGCGATGGCACTGTGGCCGCCGTGAAGACGGGCCGCAACCAGCATCTGCTGTTTCGCGAGACCGACCGGCCGCAAGCCGACTATGACGGTCACCACGTGCAGATGTACATCACTGACTTCTCCGGCCCCTACCGCAAGCTGCTTGCGCGCAAGCTGATCTCGCGCGAGGACAATCAATACCAGTACCGGTTCTGCGACATCGTCGACCTCGACAGCGGCAAGAAGCTGTTCACGGTCGAGCACGAGGTGCGCTCAGTGACCCATCCGATGTTCATGCGTCCGATGGTCAATCGCAATCCGGCGCTCAACAACCGCAATTACGCGGTCGGCCACGACGAGTCGGCTTGGGCGATGGGGCCGGATCAGTACGAGGGGTAGTCCTCGCGCGGCGCTTCCGTGCGCTTCACGCTACGGCAGATTGTCCCGCAGGAAGATGTCGATGCGGATGCGCTCCTGGTCGGGGCTGATCGGCTCGCCAGAACAATGCGCGAGCAGGACTCGCGCCGCAGACCGCGCCTCGTGGCCGGCATCCTGGTTGATGACGGCGTCGAGCGTGCCGCGCACCAGGAACCGCCTGGTGTGCTCGGTCAGCTCATGGGTGATCCAGACCACCTCGCGCGCGCGGCCCGAGGCCTCGAGCGCATCGGCGATGCCGCGGTTTCCGGCGCCGCAGCAATAGATGCCGCGGAGATCGGCATGGCGGGCGAGCAGCGCGGCCGTGAGGTCCCGGGTGCGGTCGCTGTCGTCGCGCCCCTCGATGACAGGCAGTGCGGACAGGCTCGCATACTCGCTCGACAGGATCTGGTGGAAGCCGAACTGCCGTTCGGTGTGGTCGCGCAGCGACAACGATCCCGCAATCACGGCGACGGTGCCCTCGCGCCCGGCAAGGAAGCGTCCCATCAGCGTGGCGGCCGTGCGGCCCGCGGCCGGATTGTCGATCCCGACATAATGCACCCGGGACGAACTCGGCGCGTCCGACACCAGGGTGACCACGGCAACCCCGCGCGCGACGAGCTCGTCGATCGCGGCGCGCACCCGGGGATGATCGAGCGCGATGACGGCGACGCCCTGATAGGCCGGCGAGAGGTTCTCCAGCGCTCGGGCAAGGACATCGGGGTCGAACACGTCGACATGGTGGATGTCGATGAAGCCGCGATGGCCGGCGAGCCAGTCCGCAGTGCGCACGACCTGCTCGCTGAGGTTGGTCATGAAGCTGTTGCTGCCGGTCGGCAGCACGAAAGCGAAACGGAAGGTCTGCCCGCGGGCGAGCCGCGCCGCGGCAACATCGGCGCGATAGCCGAGCTTTGCCACCGCGGCCTCGACACGGGCGACGGTCTTGGCGCGGACACCCTCGCGCCGGTTGACGACGCGATCGACGGTGGCGAGCGAAACGCCCGCGGCGCGCGCGACGTCCTCGAGCGTGGCCCGAAGCACCGGCTGGGTCGCGCCTTCAGTCATTCGCGCGCGGCCCATAGCATGCCGCGGGTCATCAACGTCCGGATCTCCGGCACGTCGAGCTCGTAGGCGCGGTGGCCCAGCGAGGAATAGAATACCCTCCCCGCGCCATAGCGCTTCTTCCACACCACCGGCATCACCACGCCCTCGATCCAGGGCGCGTGCTCACCGGTGAAGGTCGTCGTTGCCAGGACCTCGATGGCGGGATCGACATGCATGTAATATTGCTCGGACCGATGCTCGAAGCTCTTCAGACCCGTCATGATCGGATCATCCGGCTTCGTCAAGTCGACCTTGTAGTCGATGATGTTGCCGGGATGGGCGACCCACTGCCCGCCGCACAGGAACTGGTAATCGACCGATTCGCGGAAGGCATCGCACATGCCGCCATGATGGCCGGCTAGCCCGACGCCGCTGCGCACCGCATCGCAGAGGTTGAGCGCTTCCGCCTTCTCGATCTTGGACATCGTGTAGATCGGTATGATCAGCGACAGATCGTGGATCGCGGGATCGGCAAAGGCTGCCGTCGTGGTTTCGATCCGCACCTCGAAGCCTTCGGCCTTCAGCCAGCCACGGATCATCGACGCGCAGAGATCGGGATCGTGTCCCGGCCAGCCACCCCATACAATCATTGCCTTGCGCATGGTCATACCCTCAATCGATCTGTCCGGTTTCGCGTCCCGCCGGCAGCATCGCCGGCCGCTCGACGCGGCTCTCGATCTTGACGCGGCGGCCCTCGTCGGCGGAAGTCTGGAACGCCTCCATCACCTCCAGCACGTGGAGGGCGAGCGCGCCGCTGGCGCGATGCGGCCGGTCGTTCAGGATCGCGCCAGCCATGTCGGCGACGCCGATCGAGCGGAACTCGCCCTCGACGTGGCCGTGCGTCAGCGGCATCGCCTCCCATTCGCCGCCGGTCTTCGCCACCTGCACCTCGCCGCCGAAGCGATTTGGATCCGGCACCAGCATGCTGCCCTTGTCGCCGTAGATCTCGATCGGCGCATGCCGATGTTTCGGCACGTCGAAGCTCATCGTGATCGACACGACGGCGCCGCTTTCGAACTCCAGCGTCCCGGCGACATGGGTCGGGACCTCGACCGGAATCAGCGCGCCGTTCATCGGCTGGCTGGTCACGAGGCGCTCGGTCTTGGGGCGCGCGGTCGAGCCCATCACGCTGGCGACCGGGCCGAGCAATTGCACGAGATCGGTGATGTAATACGGCCCCATGTCGAGCATCGGCCCGCCGCCGCGCAGGTAATAGAAGCCAGGCGCCGGATGCCAGCGCTCGTGGCCGGGGCAGCCGAAGAAAACGCTGCCCGCGACGGGCGTGCCGATCGCGCCGTCGTCGATCAGCTTGCGCGCGGTCTGATGGCCGCCGCCAAGGAACGTGTCGGGCGCGCAGCCGACGCGCAGGTTCTTCTGCGCGGCAAGCTCCATGACCTTGCGCGCCTCAGTGACATTGATGCCGAGCGGCTTCTCCGAATGGACGTGCTTGCCGGCGTTCAGCACCGCCAAACTGACATCGGTGTGGGCGAGCGGCACCGTGAGATTGACGATGATTTCGACGTCGTCTCGCTTCAACAATTGGTCGACCCGCATTCCCGGCAAGCCGAAGGCCGCGCCCTGGCGTTCCGCAATCTCGCTGCGCATGTCGGCGAGCGCCCTGACCTCCATGACCGGAAAGCGCTGGGCCGCCTTGAGATAGGCGGTGCTGATCACCCCGCAGCCGATGATTCCGATGCCGACTTTTCTCATGTTATCTCCTCAGAATACGGCTCATCCCTTGACCGCGCCCGCGGTGAGGCCGGCCACGATGTGCTTCTGCGCCAGCAGGAACAGAATGATCGTGGGCAGGATGGTGAGTGTGATGAAGGCCAGGATCAGGTGCCATTCGGACGAATATTCGCCCTGGTAGACCATGATGCCGAGCGGCCAGGGATACAGCGCGTCGGTGTTCAGCATCACCAGCGGCAGCAGGTAGGCGTTCCAGCTGTTGACGAAGGTGATGGTGCCGACGGTCGCCAGGATCGGACGCGACAAGGGCAACGTCACATAGCGGAAGAACTTGATGTAGCTGCAGCCGTCGACCAGCGCGGCCTCGAGCAGCTCATATGGGATGTCCTTGAAGAAGCGGCGTAGCAGCAGCACGCTCATGGCGAGGCTGAACGCCACCTGCGGCAGCGCGACGCCGAAATAAGTATCGAGCAGGCCGAGATCCCGCACCTTGATGAACAGAGGCAGCACGGCGGTCGCAGCGGGGAACAGCAGGCCCAACGTCAGATAGCTGAGCAGCATCGATGAACCGAAGAACCTGACATGGGCGAAGGTGAACGCAGCCATCGAAGCCGTGATCAGGGTCAGCGTCACCGCCAGCGTCGAGATGACAAGCGAGTTGCGCAGGAGCTGCCAGTAGCGCGCCGAGAACAGGATGTCGGCGTAGTTCTGCCATTCCCATTGTGCGGGCAGGCCGAATGGATTGACACGGAGCTCGCCGAGCGACTTGAAGCCGCCGAGCAAGGTCGCGAGCAGCGGCACCAGGACGAAGATCGCGACCAAGCCGAGGAACAGCGCCTTGAACAGCGCTGCGGGATCGAATGCGCTTCTAGCCCCGGCACTATTCATCGCGCATGAACCATCGCTTGTAGGTGAAGGCAAAGGTCACGCAGATCGCGAACAGGATGACGCCGATGGCGCTGCCATAGCCGACCCGCATGCGCGAGATGCCGTTGTTATAGAGAAAGCTCACCAACGTGTTCGAGGAATCCGCCGGTCCGCCGCGCGTCAGCGGCATGACGAGATCGAACAGCTGCAGGGATCCGATGATGGCGAAGAACACCGACAGGCGGATCGTCGGATAGAGCAAGGGGATCACGACGTGGCGCAGCGTCTGCGTCCGCGTCGCGCCGTCGATACGGGCGGCCTCGACCAGGTTCTTGTCGAGGCTTTGGAGCGCGGCGATGAACAGCATCATGTGGAAGCCGAAATACTTCCAGACCACCACAATCAGGACCGCCAGCATCGCCGTGTCGGTCGAGGCCAACAGATGCGGAGGCTCGGCGCCGAAGGTGCGCCAGATCGAGGCGACGAGGCCGTAGTCGCCGTCATAGACGAAGCTGAAGATCAGCCCCGTCGCGATCTCGGCGAGGATATAGGGCATGAAGAACAGCATGCGCAGCGCCACGGCGCCACGAAACTTTTCGGCCAGCATGAGGGCGAGCGTCAGCGCAAGCGGCAGCTGGATGGCGAGCGAAACGGCGATGATCAGCCCGTTGTTGCGCAGCGCGAGCCAGAAGGCCCGCGTCTCCAGCACGAAGCGGTAATTGTCGAAGCCGATCCAGTTCGTCGGCCTGCCGAACCCGTTCCAGTTGAAGCCCGAGTACCAGGCGGCCTCGCCGATCGGCAGCACCACGAACAGCGTGAACAGCAGCAGCGCGGGCGGCAGGAACAGGATCAGGACCGTGAAGCGGCCATCCCAGCCAGGGCCACGAACCGCGCCACGAATCCCGACCTGGGGGGCCGCCTCACCGGCAACGCCGATCGGCGACGACATCGCGATCCGTCGCGCCACCGGTCAGTTACCCTGCTTGTACGCCGCTTCGATGGCTTTCGCTGCGTTCTGCGGGCTCATGCTGCCGCCGGCGATCTCGGCCGTGACGTCGTTGACGACGCGACCGACCGAGGGGCCAAGGCTCTGATCATAGAAGTTCTGGTGATAGTTGGACTTCGCCAGATTGGCCGCGATCTGCTTCATGAAGGCGCTGTTGAGACCGGCTTCGCCGCCCTTGACGACGGGAACGATGAAGTTGCCGGCGGCAAGCCGCGCCTGCACGTCCTTGGAGATGAAGAACTTGAGGAAGTCGGTGGCTTCCTTGGGCGACCCCTTGGTGATCAACCAGCCGGTGATGCCGCCGAGCGTGTCTGACGGCTCGCCCTTGCCGCCGGGTACGACCGGGAAATCGAACCAGCCGAGCTTGTCATCGCTGAGACCGACCTTGTCGGCGGCGAGCGCGCGCTGGGTGTGATAGAAGGACGAGATGGCCAGGATCATCGCGGCCTTGCCGTCGCCGAAATAGCCGACGGCCTGCGGATTCTTGAAGCCGAGGAAGCCGTTCTGGAAGGGTTGGAGATCGACCAGTTGCTTGAACAGCTCGCCGGATTTCTGAAAGGTTTCGCCGGCGAACCCGCCATTCTCACCCTTCAGTGCTGCATCGAAGGCCGGCTTGCCGCCGATGCGCACTGCGAGATGCGTCCAGTAAAAATGCAGCGGCCATTTATCGGCACCGCCAACCACAATCGGCGTCACGCCCGCGGCCCTCAGCGTTTTCACTGCGCCGAGCAGATCGTCCCATGTCTTGATCTTGCTCGCGTCGACATTGCCCTTGGCCATCAAGTCCTTGTTGTAGAGGAAGCCGACCTGCGAGAGCGCGGTCGGCAGGCCATAGACCTTGGCGTTGCTGGTGAAAGCCGCGAGCGCTGCCGGTGCGATCGTGTCGCTGTAGCCGCCGCTTTTCACGGAATCGGTGATGTCTGCCAGGACGTCGGCCTCGATCTGGGTCTTCAGCACTCCGCCGGCCCAGCTATAGATGATGTGCGGCCGATCCTTGGATTGCAGGATGGTCGGCAGCTTGGCCTTGTAGGCCTCGTTCTCGAGGAACTGCATCTCGACCTTCACACCTGGGTGCGACGCCTCATAGCTGCGTGCGACCTCCTCCCAGATCTTCACCTGGGCCGGGTTGACCTCGATGTGCAGCCATTTGACCGTGGCGTCGGCTGACGCGGAACTGGCCCAAAGCAGGCATGCGGCAGCGGCGAGTCCCAGTTTCCCGAGCAATCTCATCACATCCTCCCGACGACTTTTATTCTTTGAACGCAATCCTGCCCTCAATTTTTGAGGTACGCAACACAAAATCTGATCTATGCACCTCACCAACGGAATGGCTAAGGTTCGCAAAAGAGTCGGCTGCGGCGCGCCGCGCCGGCCGCAACAAACCGAGGTGCCCAATGGCTGCGATCTATTCCGACCTCGCCGGCAAGGTCGTGCTCGTCACCGGCGGCGCAGCCGGAATCGGCGCTGCGATCGTGCGGCGCTTTGCGGAGCAGAAATCCAAGGTGGTGTTCTTCGACATCAAGGTCGAGGAGGGACAGCGCCTGGCGCGCGAGCTGTCCGAGCAGGGATTGGCTGCGCATTTCCAGCATGTCGATCTCACCGACATCCCTGCGCTGCGTGCCGGCGTCGTCGCGGCACGCAAGGCTCATGGCCCGATCAACATCCTGATCAACAATGCCGCGCATGACGAGCGGCACAACACCGAGGAGATGACGCCGGACTATTGGGACGACCGCATCGCGGTGAACCTGAAGCACCAGTTCTTCGCATCTCAGGCCGTGTTGCCGGACATGAAGGCGGCCAATGCCGGCGCCATCGTCAATTTCGGCTCGGTGTCGTGGATCGCAGGACAAGGCGGCATGGCCGCCTACACCGCGAGCAAGTCAGGCGTGATCGGGCTGACGCGCTCGCTGGCGCGCGACTACGGCCCCTACAACATCCGCGTCAATGCGATCGCGCCAGGCTGGATCATGACCGAGCGGCAGCTCGAGAAATGGATGACGCCGGCCGGCGAGATCGAGCTGCAGCAGCGACAATGCCTGAAGCGCCGGCTCATGCCGGACGAGGTTGCGAAGTTCACCGTCTTCCTCGCCTCCGACGAGGCGTCCGCCTGCACCGCCCAGCACTATATCGTCGATGGTGGCTGGGTCTGAGATGCCTTGAGGATCCAGTCGGAAATCTGATCCGGGCGCGGCTGCGCGAAGCTCACGAAGTCAAGGACGCGATGGATCAGGCTGGTTGTGACCGGCTGGCGCCGTGGTCGCGCGTGGCCGACCGATGCCCTCGCTCAAGGTCTTGCCGCTGGCGACATTGACGAAGTGCAGCGAGGCGCAAGCGGGACACCGGACCGGGACGTGCGTGTCCGCGGCGTCGGAGCCTGTGCCGGAAATCCAGTGCTGCACGTTCACGCCCGTGCGGGGGCATTTGAAGATGACGTTGCGCTCCATGCTGGAGATATGCGCCCGTCGCGGCGACCTGGAAATTGCGGGCCAATACTTACGCAGATGTCCTGAACGGATTGACGCGAGCAGCGGTGAAGACATCGCGCAGCGCTTGTAAGCAGGTTGCCGATCGAGAAGCGTTCGGTCGAATACCGCCGCCTCCCTTGAGCTGGATCAAGACATGTTTGCGACGCCGGCGATAGTCTTGTGTCGGCATCGGGAACGCTTTTTCGAGGTCCCCTTTGCCGGAGCGAGCGACGTTTGGATTTCGAGGCCTTCCCGGCGCCGCTTTCACGGAGAGTGCAGAAGACCGCGAACATGGAGCAGGCCGGAGAGCGGCTCCGCCGAAGAGTTCGATGGAACGAAGATCGGCAGCGCGGGTTTGCTGGACGAGTTCAGACCCTGGATGGAAGAGCCACGCGAACAATCGGCCTCGGCGCTCCCATCGAGCCCGAGGCCGGTTTTCGTCGAAGCCAGTGCATGGTCTGGACAAGGGAGGATGCCGATCAGGAGAACCGACATGCTTGCCGACATTGACACCGACGATCTCACCGAGGTCGTGCGCTACGCCCTGGAGACGACCCGCGCGACGACGGCCTGCCCGTTCCATCGGGACGTGATCGTCCGCATCGGCGATGACGCCGCCGAGAGTCACGCCTTCGAGCGCGCCAAGCGAATCGTCAGATGCGACGGCGCCGAATGGAACAAGGAGGCTCTCAGGGCCGAGCTCGGCCGCCAGCTCGGCGCAGCCGCCGACGGCCGCTGCCCGAAGTGCGATCCGACCGCCTCATGCACCTAGCGCGCCGCGATTTGCAAAATGTTGCGGCGCCATGCGTCGGCGACGAGCCATGCAGATCGACCCGCTCCGGCGACTTAACTTGTGTGAAGGCCGCAGATGGAATTGGCACCTAGCCTGAACGACGCGCGTCGTGCATCAGAGGTCAGACTTCCCGTGAAAGTGACAAAGCCGATCGCCTCGATCATGCGCGGGAGTTCCAAGACGGATCCTCCGTCGCCGGACGGGAACGACGAATGTCAGCTGCCGCCATCGGCCGAGAGGCGTCAGGTCGTCGATGAGTACGCCGAAAACTTGCGGAAGATCATCCGAAGACTGCTTGGAAGGCTGAACTGACAGCGCTTGCGGTCGTCCTTGAGCGCTTTGCGGCAAGGGATCAACTTGTCCGGCCCTTTGGCGTGCGATCGTGCTGCCGGTTCGCCTTTCCGGGCGAGCGCTACGGCCAAACCCCGCCGCCCGAAGGGGCAAGGGTGATACGAGCTTGCCCATCGTCCCAATGACAAGGACGCCGCATGCCTCAGTGCACCCCAACACCGAGCAGGCGCTCGACCATCTTGGGGTCGTCGCGCAAGTGCGCGCATTCCCCACTCCAGACCGCTTTGCCGCGTTCAACCACCATGACATGATCGGCAAAGCGCAGCGCTCGTTCGATCTGCTGCTCGACCAAAACGATGGTCATCTCACCAGAACTCGCCAGCGCGGTGATGATTTCCATGATCTGATCGCAGATCACCGGCGCGAGCCCCTCGAGCGGCTCATCCAAGAGGAGAACTGAAGGCCTTCCCAGCAGCGTCCTGGCGAGCGAGAGCATCTGCTGCTCGCCGCCCGATAATTGCGTCCCGAAATGGCGTCGACGTTCGGCCAACCTCGGAAACATCACGTAGACCTCTTCAAGTGCCTCTCGACCTCGATCCTTGAGACCCGCGACCAGGTTTTCTTCCACCGTCAGCGACCGAAATATGTCGCGTGTCTGCGGTACGTAACCGAGACCTCGTTGAGCGCGTGTCGATGCCCCGGTATCCGTGAGATCAGCCTCGCCCAGGAATACTTTTCCCCCATGATGGGTCGTCAGACCCATCAGCGATGCGAGCAAGGTCGTCTTGCCGACTCCGTTTCGACCAAGGATGCTGAGACGGCCTCCGGGCAAGACCTCGAACGACATGTGATCGATGATACGGGTGGGGCCATACCCGGCACTGAGACCTTTGACTTCAAGACGCGTGGCGGGCATCTGCGTAGCTACCTAGATAAGCTCGACGGACTTCCTGATGGTGCGTGACTTCTGCCGGATCGCCCTGGAAGATCAGCTTTCCGTTGGCGAGAACGAGCACACGGCGGGCAAATTTGAACACCAGGTCCATGTCATGCTCGATCATCAAGACCGCGATATCAGATGGCAATCTGTCGATCGCCTCGATGATCTTGGAGGACTCCTCCGACGGAACCCCTGCCGCGGGCTCGTCCAGGAGCAGGACCTTCGGCTCGAGAGCAAGCCCGATTGCCAGGTCAAGAAGGCGCTGCTGACCGTACGCCAGTTGCGAGACCTGCCTGTCGGCCAGATGGGCGATACCGAGCGTTCCAAGGGCCCGCTCCCACTCCCGACGAACGTCCGGCCGATCCATCGGGCAGGAAAACATGCTTCTCGTGAGCCCCTTTCGTTGCATCACGGCGAGCGCGACGTTTTGTGCGACCGTCAGGCTCTTGAAGAGCCTCGTAATCTGAAATGTCCGGATCAAGCCGGCGTCGACGCGATCGGAAATCGGTAGTGCGGTCACATCAACCCCGGCGAGGTGGACGGCGCCCTGTGAAGGGGTCAAGTCGCCGGAGATGACGTTGACGAGCGTGGTTTTGCCGGCGCCGTTCGGGCCAATCAACGCGACCCTTTCTCCCTTCCCGATACTGAAGGAAATATCATCGTTGACCCGCATCCCGCCGAAGGACATCGAAACGTTTCGCAGTTCGAGCAGCGGCCGGCTCACGGGCGCCTCCTCATCACCGAGGCGGTGCGACCAGCAAGCAAGCCTCCAAGGGACACCAGGCCTTTCGGGGCGAACAAAACGACCGCGATCAGCAACGCACCGACCATGGTCATCCAATGGAATGGATTCGCAGCCGAGACGTAGTGCTCGAACACTTGAAAGACGATGGATCCGATCAGCGCGCCCCAGAGACTGCCTGCGCCACCCAGGACCAGCATGACGAGAGCTTCAGCCGACCGCTCAAATCCGATGCTATCCAGTCCCACGACGCCCGTATTGATGGCATTGAGAGCACCACCAATTCCGCCAACAACCCCCGACACGCCATACATCAGCACGAGCCGGGGATACACGCGGGCACCGATCATCCGAGCTCGCAGGCTGTCATCCTTGATTGCCTGACAAAGCAGGCCGAACGGAGAGTGCACGATTCGAAGCAGCACCACGAACACGACCATGAGCACCGCAACGGAGAACACGTAGCCGGTGCGACCGTACATGTCGAACGCGTAGACCCCGAAGACTCGTCCAGGCGAAATGCCGGACAATCCGTCGCTTCCGCCCGTCAGGCTGGACAGTTTGTTGGCCAGCGCCGCGACGAGCTGTCCGACGGCAATGGATAGCACGAGCTGGGGGAGACCCTTGAACCTCGTGACAAGGACGCCTGAGACCAGCCCCATCACGGCACCGGCCACCGCCCCCACGAGCAACAACAGCAGGGGGTCGGAATGTCCGGCAAGGCAGGCGTTACCCACGACGTAGGCGCTCACACCATAGATCGCCGCATGCCCCAGGGTGGCGACACCGCAATACCCCGTGACCAGATCGAGCGACAGCACCAGAAGCGTGATGCTGATCAGTCGCGTCAGAAACGCGAGGTCCTCCGGAAAAAGCGTGTAGCCGAGCACTCCGAGCGCCAGCGTGATTGCGACAGCGCGCAGCTCAAGCGGCACGGAAAAACGCGGCGGGCTCACGCCATCGACCATGGCTCGATCGGTCACGTCAGTGCCTCCTGCCCAAAAGGCCGTTCGGGAACAGAAACACGACCAGGATGACTGCAAGATAGAAGAAGAACTCACCATATTCGGGTGCAAGATACTTGCCGGTCGTGTCCGCGAGGCCAAGCAATATCGATGCCGCCACGGCGCCCGGGATCGATCCTGCCCCGCCGACCGAGACGACGACAAGGAACGTCACCATATATCTGAGCGCGTAAAAAGGTTCGACGGGCAACAGTTCGGCGCCCACCACGCCCCCGAACGCCGCCAGGCCGACCGCAAGCGCGAAGGTCGCGGAAAAAAGGATCTGCGTCTTGATTCCGAGCGACTCGGCCATGTCACCGTTGTCGACCGCGGCACGCAGCCGGATCCCAAACTCGGTGCGGTCGATCAGTAGCCAGAGCAAGCCCGCGGTGCACACTCCGCAAATCATCACGAAAATCCGATGAGCCGGGATCATTCGGAAGCCGAGATCGACGGGACCGCTCAGCAGCGGAGGCAGCGGAATGGATTTGGTTGTCGGGCCAAGAATGTAGTTGGCAACGCCAATGATGACGAACGCGATGCCGATCGTGAGCAATATCTGGGTCAGCTCATCGGACTTGCGATAAATCCGGCGGTAGAGAAGAAATTCGAGCGGAAAGGCGATCGCGATGGTGCCGAGGACCGCCAGGACAATCGCGAGTGGATATCCAACTCCCGCGTTCTTGAGCGCAAAAGACGCGAGATATCCCCCGATCATCGCAAATGCGCCATGAGCGAGGTTCACTACCCTCATCAGGCCCATCATGATGGATAGGCCGATGGAGATGATGAAAAGCACCATGCCGTACGAGAGGGCATCTAGCCCGATGCTGAGACCCGTCCACGCCATTAGTTGAATGCTTCCGCGGCTTTTCGGATCTGGAGCCGCTCGGCAGCCAGCCCGAACAGGTGGATGTGCGCGTCCGTCAAGCCGGGTATCATCCGGTCGCTGGCATCGCCATATATGCGACCGTTGACGAAGCGAATAGACTGCGACCGACCACTCATTCCGGGCCCTTATCCGACACGATGAAGAGATTGCTCGCGAGATTTACATCGCGAGCGATCCGCCCTAGTTCTTCGCCAGGCCCCAGTCCGGCTGCGCATCGAACGTTTGCAGTTCCTTGTTGAGGAGCTTGCCGTCCTGCTTCACGACTTCGCGCAGATAAACGTTCTGACGAATATGCCGGGTATCCGGGTCGATCGACACGGGGCCGCGCGGACTGACCCATTTCATGCCCTTCACGGCCGCAAGGGCTTTGTCCGGGTCCTTTTGGCCGTTGGTGGCCTCAACCATCTTGTAGATGAGCCGAGCACCGTCATAGGCCGCGACCGACGCCATGGTGATGTCGTCAGGCTTGGCACCGGCCTTGATCAGATCGGCCAGGAAGGCTTTGTTCTCTGAAGAGTCATGCGAGACCGCGTAGTGGTAAGTCGACAGGATGCCTACGCCGCTGTCACCGATAGTCGGAAGATCGGGCTCGGTCACGACATCACCCGTGGACAACAACTTCACGCCAGACGCTTTCAGTCCATTGTCGATATAGGCCTTGACGAACCCCAGGGTTGGTGGACCGGCCGGCAAGAACGTGAAGATCATGTCTGCGCCGGAATCCTTGATCCTTTGCATGATCGGGCCGAAATCGGTCGTATTGAGCGGCATCCTGATCGATTGGACGATGGTGCCTCCATCTGCCTCGAACGTCTTTTTGAAGGCCGATTCGGCATCGATGCCGGGGCCGTAATCGCTGACGGCGATCGCCACCTTCTTGGCCGCTCTGGCCTTCGCCACCTTCGCCGCGGGGACCGTGTTCTGCCACATCGTAAAGGACGTCCGCACGATGTAGGGGCTCTTCTCGACGATCGCGGACGTCGCGGCGTTCATGACGATCATAGGCACCTTCGCTTCCTCGAGAAGCGGAGCGACGGCCAGGGCGTCCGGAGTGAAGTACAGTCCCGCGATGTACTGAACCTTCTCCTTGACGATCAACTCCTGAGCCAATGATTTCGACTTGGCGGGGTTCGGCGATTCTTCGTCGCGATAGACAAACTCGATCTGATGATCGCCGACTTTCGATCCATGCTTGGCCACCCAGGCGTCAATGCCGTACTTGAAGTTCTGGCCGAACAAGGCATACGGACCGGACATGGTGCCGATGATCCCCACCTTGATGGTGTCGCACTGCGCCGGCGACATCCAGGCAGTGGCAATCGCGACGGCCCCAACAAGTCCAAACCTCAAGCTCATATCTCTCTTCTCCCGCTTCGGTGATGCTGTTTCAGAACATTTCGAAATATTCTCGCTGCTCCCACTCGGTGACCGTCGATTGGAAGCGCTCAATTTCCGCGTTCTTGATGAAAACGTAGTAGTCGACGAATTTCTCTCCCAGAGCCTCGCGGAAGAAGGGGTCATCGCGCAACGCGAACACCGCCTCGCGCAAGGAGGTCGGCAGGAGGTTCGCCTTGGTCTCGTAGGGGGTGTCCGCCGACGGACCGGGATCGAGCTGGCGATCAATGCCGTTGAGGCCGGCCAGAATCTGCGACGCCATGTAAAGATAGGGGTTTGCGGCCGGCTCGCCGATCCTGTTTTCGAGCCGGGTGGCCTTATCGTCGGGACCGCCCAGCACGCGGATCATGACGCCCCTGTTATCGCGTCCCCAGATCGCCCGATCCGGAGCCAGCGAGTAGGAACGGTAGCGTTTGTAGCCATTGATCGTCGGCGTCGAGAAGACCGCGGATGCCCTGGCATGCTCCAGCAGCCCGGCCATATAGTGCTTGCCAAGGTTCGACAGGCCGGCCGGTTCGCTGGTCATGAACGCGTTGACGCCGTCTGTTCGGGAGACCAGCGATTGGTGAAGGTGCCACCCCGATGACATCACGTTCGGTATCCGCGGCCGGCACATGAAGGTCGCGTGATAGCCGTGGCGGTTGCAGATCTGCTTCACTGCCGTACGAAACAGCACCATGGTGTCCGCCGGCTCAATGCCGACGGTGGGCTGGAACACGAACTCGCACTGGCTCGGGCCGTATTCCAACTCGATCGACCGAAGCGGCAAGCCCAGCGCCACGATGTTTTGCCTGATCAGCTCGAGCGCAGGCTCCATCTGGTCGTAACGTTGCTCCGTCAGGTACTGATAGCCCTGCGAAAGCAGGCTGACCTCCGGAGGCTCACCCGGTTGGCCGGGACTGCCGGCGTCCCAAGGCGCCAGTCGGGGATTCTCGACTCTGAAGATGTGGCATTCGACCTCGAGGCCCGCTTTGAAATCATAGCCCCGGTCTTTGAGCTGCCCCAGCACGGATTGATACAGGCCCCTGGAGGCGAAGGGCACGGGTCGTCCATCGGAGAAGTAGAGGTCGCAAAGCACCCACCCGGTTTTTGATGCCCAGGGGAGAACCTTGAAGGTGGTGGGATCAGCGACCATCAAGATGTCGCCTCCCCCCTGCATCTCGTGCATCCCGAACCCGCCGCCGGCGGTGAAGACGGGAAACACCGTGCGGTGAGAGGTATCTTTCGCGAGCAATGTCGTCGTTATCGAGCAGCCACTCTCGATCGACGAGAGCGCCTCGGAAGCGACCAGCGCCTTGCCGCGCAAGATGCCGTGCTGGTCCGGAAAGGAGAGCCGGATCGTATGCAACTCCTGCTCCTCCGCCATCCGCCGCATGCGGATGGCAGCCTCCTTCTGTTCGGCCGACCAGAGACCGTGCTTTTCGACGAAACTCAACGACATCTCCTTTGCTGAGCTGGGCGGCCTGGCTTATTCGGCGGCGGTCAGGTGAGGCACCTTCTTGGCGAGCTCGGCGGGCACCGGCGCGGCCCAGGGAGCGCCCCGACGACGCTTGACGTCCACTTCCATCCAGTAGGTTTCCCAGCCCTTCGTCGGACCGATGCCGTCCATTGTGGCCGGCCCCTGGATGCTGCGCGCGCTGGCAGCGTCGAGGAACAACAGCGGCTTGCCCCCGGAGGCCACCTTCTCGATCTCCTGGCGAAGCAGCCGGCGGTACTGAATGATCGCCTTGTCGGATTGCCCGAGATGCTCACGCGTCCGGTCCTGAATAGCGCCCATCGACTCGACGGCCCACTGGTCGTGGACGTTGATGTCCGCGCCCATGCCGGTGTAAGTCTCGGTCGCCTGCTCGTGCGGGTCGAAGCCGTAGTCGTTCGACTTGTTCTTCCGCGAGCGGTATTCCGGCAATTCGTAAAGCTCGAGGCGCTGCGCGCGCATTTTCGCCTTGTCGACGGGCGCGGCGTAGCTGGTGAAAATCGCATACCAATAGCAATTCACGTCGTCGACGGGCACGTGCCACTGGGTAATCGTCATCTCCGTGCTCATCGGAATGACGAACGCATGCGGGAATAGCTGGTTGGTGACGCGAACGTGGGTGCGCTGCTCGTCGATTTCTCGCAAGGCGATGAGCCGCAGGCCGTATTCGGTGTGCTCGACGTTGATGATCGGCCGGTCGTACTCGCGCAGGACCTTCGTCATGGGCATTTCCGAGTCGGCCGACGCACCGCGAAACTGCTTGCCATAGGCCGCCGATGTATCCTCATCCTCGAAGAACCGGTGAAGGAACGATGCGTGAGCCGGGTCGATGCCGACTTCCAGCGCCTGCAGCCAATTGCATTCGATCAGGCCCTTGAAGGCGAAGGTGTATTCGTCCGGCGCCGCGAAGCAGTCGATCTCCGGAAACGCGGGCGGCTCGCCTTCACCCAAATACGCCCACAGGATTCCACCCTTCTCCACGACGGGGTAGGACCGCTGCTTGATATTTTTGCAGAGCGAGGAGTTTGCAGGCTCGGCGGGCGTCTCGAGACACTGTCCCGTGACGTCGAACAGCCACCCGTGGAAGGCGCAGCGCAGGCCACCGTTCTCGAGCCGGCCGAAGGCAAGGTCGGCGCCCCGATGCGGGCAGTCGCGATCGAGCAGGCCATAGCGCCCCGTTTCGTCCTTGAACAGAACGAAGTTCTCGCCGAGAAGCTTGACGGCCTTGATGGGGCGCCCCTCCGCGAGTTCGTCGACGAGCGCAGCAGGCTGCCAATACATCCGCATCAGCTTTCCCGCAGGCGCCTTCGGTCCGACGCGGGTAATAAGGTCGTTCTGCTCTTGGCTCATCATGACTTGGATCTCCTCTCTCGGCTTCGAGATGCGTCCTCATGCTATCGGGACGCAGACTAACGCTGAAACACGATCTTGCCGCCGACGATCGTCAGGTCGGCTTTGATGTCTTTGATCTGCTCCTCGGGGACCGTCATGAGGTCCGCCGACAACACGGTCAGGTCCGCGAGTTTTCCGGCCTCGATCGTCCCCTTCTCGTTCTCTTCGAACATATAGTGCGATGCCGCGCTGGTGTAGAGGCGCAGCGCCTGCTCGCGGCTGACGGCTTCGTTCGCTCCATAAACGCGTCCGGCGAGATCCTTGCGGGTTACCATGACGTAGATGTTGATGAAGGGATTGATCGTGTTCACCGGGAAGTCGGTGCCTGCGCCGAGGCTGTTCAGCCCCACCTTCTCGATGAGAGTTTTCGTGGGCACGGCCCGATTGGCGACCGCCGCACCCAGGAAGCGCTCGACGGTGGCCGCCTTGTCCCACATGAAAACGTTCTGGAGGTCGACTCTGACACCGAGACGCTTTGCGCGCTCCATTTGCTCGGGCACTATCAAGCTTCCATGGATCAGGACGAAACGCCGATCCTTGATCGATTTCTCCTTGTCGGCCGCTTCGAATGCATCAAGGACGTGGTCGATGCCCTTGTCGCCGACGGCATGGACACCCACGCGCCAATTGTGGCGATTGCAAATGGACACCAGATCCTTGAGGCGTTGCGGCGATTGCTGGGCAATGCCGTGGTAGCCATCATGCGAGTCTGGATAGGCCTCGCGCATGAGCGCCGTCTTGAGCGTCATGCCGCCATCGTAAAGGATCTTGATTCCGGCGAACTTCAGCCAGTCATCGCCAAAGCCGGAGGAGGCGCCGTTGCCTCGCATGATGGCCTCCCAGGCCGCGTTCTCGGCGGGGGGCTCCGGGCGCCACATGAGACCGACCCGTAGCGTTGCTTCACCGGCCTGCGCCACGCGCTGCAGGGCCGCGATGTCCCTGGGCGAGGTGGCCCCTTCTACGGCGCTGGTGATCCCGAACGAGTTCAGCACACCTTGCGCGAGCTTGAATTGGCGAAACTCGTCGTCCGCCGTCCACTCCGGAACGGTCTTTTCGACCTGATCGATCGCCGTCTCGACCAGAACGCCGGTCAGGTCACCGGCACTGTCGCGCTCAAACGATCCGCCGCTTGGGTTTGGCGTGGCCTTGGTTACGCCGGCCTTCTCGAGCGCCATCGAATTGGCCATCGAGAAGTGGCCAACGGTCCGGAGATAGACCGGATTGTTCGGCGCGACGCCGTCGATTTCCTGGCGTGTCAGGTAACGCTTTTCCGCGAGCTGTGACGGGGGATGCCAGGCGCTTCCGATGATCCACTCGCCGGGCTTTTTCTTCGCCACGAACTGCTTGATGCTTGCGAGGGCATCCGCAACAGTCTTGGCGCCGCTCATGTTGACTACGTAGTCGGACAGACCGGCAGCCTTGAAATGCGCGTGCGTGTCGATCAGCCCGGGAACGACAGTCTTGCCCTGCAAGTCGATCGTGCGGGTGCGATTTCCGGCCAACGCCTTGATCGTCGCCGCGTCTGCTACGGCCAAGATTCTTCCGTCGCGAACGGCAAGCGCTTCCGCAACCTTTGACTGACCGTCCATGGTGAGAATCTTGCCGTTGATCAAGGCAAGCGAGGGAGCATTGGCCTCCTGCTGCTGGGCAAACGCCGCGCCTGATGTCAGCACCACTCCCACGATCGCTGTCGTCAGCTTCATTGCATCCTGCCCTGTCGTTCGGTAGTCGAACATTAGTTCGATATCATTCAGAATGACTCCAATGTGACGCGCAAGCAAGCAAAATATTTCCGCATAACTTGCCTAATGGAACCGCAGCGGCGGCCAACAGGTCGGGATTGAGGGTCCGCCAGAACTGCTGTAACCGTTTAACGAACTTATGTTCTCAGATCGAACAAACTTAGGAAACGGAGGTCGGATGCCGCGAGTGAGATTTGTCCAGCAGGACGGCAGCGGAAAATCCATCGAGGTCGGACCCGACGTGAGCGTGATGCTCGCGGCCGTCCGCAACGGTATTCACGGCATCGACGGCGAATGCGGCGGCTGCCTCGATTGCGCGACCTGTCACGTCTACGTCGATGAAGAACAAGCAAGCTCTCTCCCTCAGCCGAGCGAAGAAGAGCTCGAGTTGCTGTCCGCCGTCTCGGGAGAGCGAAAGCCGAACAGTCGGCTGAGTTGCCAGCTGAAGGTGCCCGCCCCTCTCGACGAGCTGGTGGTCCATGTGCCGGCGAGGCAATCATGACAGGGCTGGTCATCATCGGCGCATCATATGCCGGGGTTCAAGCCGCTCTCACGGCTCGTGACGCCGGCTATTCTCAGCCCATCACCATTGTGTGCGACGAAGAGTGGCTGCCCTATCAGAGGCCGCCGCTATCCAAGGACTTCCTTCTCGGGCGCATCAGCGAGCAAAATCTGACCTTGCGCGACGAGACTTTCTTCGAAGGCAAGCAGATCAATCTCGTTCTTGGGCAGCGCGCCACGCTGCTCGATTTGCACGCGCGACAGGTCACTCTGGCCGGCGGCAACGCTTTGAAGTTTGAAAAACTCCTCTTCGCCACGGGCTCGCGCGCGCGGCGCATCGCGGTTGAAGGCGCGGACTTCGATGGAATTTTCTATCTGCGTTCGGTGACCGATGCGATCGACCTGAAGGCAGGTCTGGCCAATGCTGCGGAGATTGTCATCATCGGGGGCGGCTTCATAGGGCTGGAAGTTGCGGCCTCCGCGGCAAAGCTGGGCAAGAAGGTCACCGTCGTGGAAGCGAGCAGCCGCCTGCTTGAACGTGCCGTCTCGCCGGTCTTGTCGACCTTTCTTCTTGATACGCATTTGCGGGCTGGCGTCGACGTGATGCTCGACGAAACGGTTGCTTCCTTCAAAGGAAACGGTCGAAAAGTTTCCGCTGTCGTGCTGGGCAACGGTGCCGTTGTCCACGCCGACCTGGTGCTGGTGGGGATTGGTGGTGTCGCCAATGACGAGATCGCGCGCTCGGCGGGGCTTAGATGCACGAATGGAATTGTCGTTGACGCGCACGGACAATGCGAAACATCGGACATCTTCGCGGCCGGTGACTGCGCCAACCACTTCAACCGCTTTTGCGAAAGCTGGGTGAGATTGGAATCGGTGCAAAACGCCCAGGATCAAGCGAAGGCCGCTGGACTGGCGATCGCCGGCGCTCGAGCGCCCTATGAGAATGTGCCGAGGTTCTGGTCCGACCAATATGACGTCAAGCTGCAGATCGTCGGGCTGGCCGGACGATATGATCGGCAGGCGGTCCGAGGTTCGGTCGACGACGGAAGATTCTCGGTCTTCTACTATCGCCAGGGCCGATTGGTCGCGGTGGACAGCGTCAACCGGCCAGGCGAGCAAATGGCAGCCCGACGCCTGATTGCGGCGGGAATCTCCCCTGCACCGGAGCAAGCCGCAGACTCTTCCTTTGACCTCAAATCCCTGGTGACAGCCGGAGACAAGGCTGGCGCCTAGCGCGCGGATTTGTGATGGTTCTCGCTTTCGAGAGGCCACTGAGAGGGACCGCCCAATAGAATGCCGAGGCTGAAGCGTACGGAAGAAGAGGAAAAGGCGCGGGAGGGCAGCGAGTTCATCGAGACCCTGGATCGGGGTCTTCGCGTGATACAGTCGTTCGGTATCGATCGCCGTCCAATGACCCTCAGCGACCTCTCCAAGAGCGCGAATCTTCCGCGGGCGACGGTGCGCCGGATTCTGATGACCCTCGTAAAATCCGGATTCGTCGCGGGCAACGAGCGGTTGTTTTCGCTAACGCCCAGAGTGCTGCTTTTGGCTTCGGCCTATTTGACGTCGAACCAAATCAGCACCGTGATGCAGCCGTTGATGGACGAGGTCGCCGGCAAGGCCAGGGAGGTCTGCTCCCTTGCGGTCCTGGATGGCGAAGAGGTCGTTTTCATCGCCCGCTCGAGTCCGGCGCGGGTATTTTCGACCGGACTGGACATAGGATATCGGCTGCCGGCTTTCTGCACGTCGGTGGGACGCGTTCTGCTGGGCAGATTGGCAAACGACGAGCTGACGAGAACGGTCGACGGCATGAAGCTGGCGGCTCTGACCCAGTCGACGCTGGTCGACAAATCGGCAGTGATTGCGACGATCATTGCCGACCGCACCAAAGGGTATAGCCTTGTCGATCAGGAAGCCGAAGAGGGCTTTCGGTCGATATCGGTGCCAATTCGCCGCTACGATGGCGCCGTCATCGCGGCCGCAAATATCGGCGCTCATGTCGATCGCATCACGACCGGTGAGATGATCGATCGCTTCCTGCCTCTCCTCAAGGAGATGTCCCTCGCCGCGCAGCCCCTGCTCGTCTGAGAAGCTGCCGTCTTTTGGCGAGCACCCGTCATTTTAGCCGTTTCTTGTAGGCGACCGGGTCCATGTCACGGACATCCACGCTTATGCTGGCCACATCCGGGCATCGCTCTGTCATCGTCCGCCGAAGGCTCGTACTCAGCTCGACCTTCTGGTCGGGCGATCGACCTTCGAGCAAATAGACAGACAGATGCACGAAGCTGTCACGCTTCCCGGCAACCAGGAAATGGTTGTAGACGCACGCGCGCACCTTGACGTCCTCCGCCTTCATGATGCCCGTTCGCCAAGCGGCTTCAAAGAGCGCTTCCATCAAGCCTGTTACGTCGTCGCGAGCGAGCGCCCCTTCCGAATATTCGATCACCAAGTGCGGCATGACGTTGTTCTCGTTTTAGGTGGCGTTCATGAGATGACCTCACCGTCGTAGACCGTTCGCCCCTCAACGTCGCCATCTTTGTCGCGGCGGGTCATGGTTCGCATGGGGAAGGCCCGGTCGGCGGAATCTTTGCCGAGAAACGCCCTGTGCAGCGCAGAGCTGTGCAGCAGCTCCCCAGCCGGGCCGGGTCCGTGGGTGATTTCAGGCTGGGCGGAAGATCTGGCTGGGGCGGGAGGGATCGAACCTCCGAATGGCGGAATCAAAATCCGCTGCCTTACCGCTTGGCTACGCCCCAACAGACGACGAACGGAACGGGCAGAACCGGCACCCGCAGATTCCCGTCGGTCGCAGCCGGTCTATAGGGAGCGGCGCGGCATTTCAACCGCCTGGAGGGGCAAAAAGGGCCCGGCGGCCGACACTCTATGCTGGGCCCCAACGGCCCTGCCCGTTCCGGCCAGGCCATCCGGCGTCCCGGCAGTTGAGACCGCTCCCGTTTCATGGGAATACGGCGCCAATATCTGTTCTCGGGGAGTGAGCCATGACCTACCGCGCGCCGATTTCTGACATGCTGCTGTCGCTCAACCATGGCGCGGGCCTCAAGGCCGCCCTGGAGGCCGGCCATTACGGCGATTTCGACGCCGACATTGCCGCGGCCGTGCTGGAGGAAGCCGGCAAGTTCGCATCCGACGTGCTGGCGCCGCTCAACAAGGTCGGCGACGAGCACGGCATCAAGCTCGAGGGCGCCAAGGTCACGACCGCGCCGGGCTGGCCTGACGCCTACAAGCGCTGGACCGAGGGCGGCTGGAATGCGGTGTCCGGCCCGGAAGATTTCGGCGGCCAGGGCCTGCCGCTCGCCATCAACGCCGCCTGCACCGAGATCTGGAGTGCGGCCAACGTCGCCTTCGGCCTTTGCCCGCTGCTGACGGCATCGGCGATCGAGGCGCTGGACGCCCACGGCAGCGACGAGCTGAAGCAGATCTATCTCAAAAAGCTCGTCTCCGGCGAATGGACCGGGACGATGCAGCTGACCGAGCCGCAGGCCGGCTCCGACGTCGGCGCGCTGCGCACCCGGGCCGAGAAGCAGGCCGACGGCACTTATCGCATCAAGGGGACGAAGATCTTCATCACCTATGGCGAGCACGACATGACCGACAACATCGTGCATTTCGTGCTGGCGCGTCTGCCCGATGCGCCCGCCGGCACCAAAGGCATTTCGCTGTTCCTCGTTCCCAAGTTCATGGTCAACGCGGACGGCTCGCTGGGGCCGCGCAACGACATCTATGCGAGCGGCGTCGAGCACAAGCTCGGCATGCATGCTTCGCCGACCTGCACCATGACCATGGGCGATCATGGCGGCGCGATCGGCTTTTTGATCGGCGAAGAGAACCAGGGCATGCGCTGCATGTTCACGATGATGAACCAGGCCCGCCTCGGCGTCGGCCTGGAGGGCGTCGGCGTCGCCGACCGCGCCTACCAGCAGGCCCTGTCGTATGCGCAGGAGCGCCGCCAAGGCCGCGCGGTAGGCAAGAAAGGCGACGGCTCGGATCCGATCTTCGTGCATCCCGACGTCAAGCGCATGCTGATGCGGATGCGGGCCCAGACCGCGGCCGCCCGCACCATCTGCTATGCGACGGCTGTTGCGATCGACGTCTCGACCCGCGCCAAGGATCCGACGGTGCGCGCTGAAGCCGCCGCACGCGCGGCGCTGCTGACGCCGATGGCCAAGGCCTATTCCACCGATATCGGCAACGAGGTCGCCTATCTCGGCGTGCAGGTGCATGGCGGCATGGGCTTCATCGAGGAGACCGGCGCGGCCCAGCACTACCGCGATGCCCGCATCACCGCGATCTACGAGGGCACCAACGGCATCCAGGCGATCGATCTCGTCACGCGCAAGTTAGCTGCCAATGGCGGCGCATCGGTGTGGGCGCTGCTCGACGAGCTCTCGGCAACGGTCAAGCAGGTGGAGGCCTCCAACGATCCCGCTTTCGGCACCACCGGCACCAAGCTGCGCGAGGCGCTGGAGGCGCTCACGCGCACCAGCAAATGGCTGCTGGAGCGCGGTGCTTCCGCGCCGAACGACGCGCTTGCGGGGGCGACGCCCTATCTGCAGCAATTCGGCGCGACGCTCGGCGGCTGCCTGCTCGCCTCCGAGGCGCTCGCCGCCAAGGCCGAAGGCCTTGGCGATGCGCCACGCTACGTCGCGCTGGCGCGCTTCTTCGCCGAGAACATCGCGGTGCAGGCCGGCGCACTCGAGCGCACCGTGACGGAGAGCGCGGAGTCGGTCGCCGCGGCGGATGCGGCGTTGCTGGGGTAAGGTGAGCGCCGCAAACGCGACATCGTAGCCCGGATGGAGCGTAGCGAAATCCGGGAAAGTCTCACCGCGGATACAGCGGTCCCGGATTGCGCTGCGCTCCATCCGGGCTACAAAGCTGCGACCTGAGCCCTTCTCCCCGGCCGCCACAGCACCACGCCCGCCGCGGCGAGATCGAGCACCACGCAGATCGCAAACGCCGTCGTGTAATTGCCCGTAACGCTCCGCACGAGACCGACGACACCGGGGCCGAAGGCGCTGACGATGCCGCTGATCGAGGTGCCCAAGCCCACCGCGGTCGCGAAGGCCGAAGCACCGATCTCGCGCTGGATGATCAAGGGCGGGAACGTGATGATGTTGCCCATCGAGAAGCCGTAGACGGCGCAGCAGGCCAGCAGCACGGTCGGGCTCGTGCTTTGCAGAGCTACGAACAGCGCAGCCGCCTGGCTCGTCATCGAAACCGCACAGGCGAGCCGGGCATCGAGCCGGTCGACGAACAGGCCGAGCGAGAGGCGCCCGACGATCGCCATCGCCGCCATGATCGTGACGGCAAGCCCTGCGGCGGAGCGGCCGATCAGCGGCTCGAGAAACGTCACCTGGTGGACGATGAAACCCATCTGCGCCAGCAGCGCGAGCGCGATCGGCAGCACCATGGTCCAGAACGCCGCGTTGGCGAGCACCGCCTTGCGCGAGCGAACCGGCGCTGAGGAGCCGGAGGAACGTCCGCCGGCTGCAGGCGACATCCCTGCGGGCCATCCGATGAAGGTCACGACCGCCGGCAGCACCAGCACCATCATCGCGAGGGTCGCCGTCAGCATCGCAGACCGGAAGCCGATGCTGCCGGTCAGCGATAGCAACAGCGGAACGAGAATGATGCCGCCGCAAGTCGCGCCGTTGAAGGCAAGGCTGAGCGCGAGGCCGCGCCGCTGCTCGAACCAGGAATTCAGCACGGTCGCGATCACCACCGTGCCCATGCCGGTCCAGCCAACCGACATCAGCGCATAGGCGAGATAGAGCTGCCAGGGCGTCTGCACCAGCGCCAGCAGCACGGTCGAAGCGCCGAGCGCCGACAGGCCGCACAGGATCAGCGCGCGCAGCCCGATGCGCTCGAGCAGGTCATCGGTGAAGATGACGAGCACGGAGGTCAGGAGAAACGAGAAGGTGCTGGCCGCGGAGATCAGCGTGCCCGGCCAGCCGTGAGCGCGCTGCAACTCGGCGAGATAGACGCCTTGGCCGTAGAGGCCGAAGCCGAACATGAAGAAGGCCATCAGGAAGCACGCCAGCACGACCCGCCAGCCGCGATAATACGGTGAGGATTCGTCGATCCGGGGGGCGGCAATCATGAATCTGACGGTCTGTCTGAAGGGAACGGGGCCGGATCGTGCCCCACAACCAGCGGTTTTTCAAATGAAACATTGTAGCTAATTGTTGCGGCACGTAGCGGACCTGGCATTCATCGAGCGGCATGGCTCGTGCGATGATGGGATTGTCGGGGGAACGACGCTGCGCGTGCCTCAAAAATGACGACAACAACCTTCGTGAAATCTTCGCGCCGAACGAATAGTCTAACTCCATGCGACATCTTCTCCGCCTGGCTTGCTTCGTCCTCGCTCTCACCGGCACCCTCCCCGCTGCGGCCCAGAGCGCAGCCCCCGTCGAGCTGCGCATTCTCGCGATCAACGATTTCCATGGCCATCTGCGGCCGCCGCCGGGCGGCATCCGCATCAACGACCCCGAGGACAAGTCCAAGAAGGTGACGGTGGCGGCCGGCGGCGCCGAGTACATGGCGACGCTGCTGAAGCAGCTGCGCGAAGGACACAAGAACGCCATCTTCGTCGCCGCAGGCGACCTGATCGGCGCGAGCCCGTTTCTGTCGGCGATGTTTCACGACGAGCCCTCGATCGAGGCGCTCTCGATGATGGGCCTTGCGATCAGCTCGGTCGGCAATCACGAATTCGACGAGGGCAACACCGAGCTTCTGCGCATGCAGAACGGCGGCTGTCATCCCGTCGACGGCTGCCAGGGGCCGCATCCCTTCACGGGCGCCAAATTCCGTTATCTCGCGGCCTCCACCGTCGAGACCGCGACCGGCAAGAGCGTGCTGCCGCCCTACGAGATCAGGGAGTTCGACGGCATCCCCGTCGGCTTCATCGGCCTGACGTTGAAGGAGACCGCCGGCATCGTCTCGCCCGCGGGCATCGCCGGGCTCGAATTCCGCGACGAGGCCGAGACGGTGAACGCGCTGGTGCCGCAGCTGAAGTCGCGCGGCGTCGAAGCGATCGTGGTGCTGATCCACCAGGGCGGCGAGCCCGCCGGCGACTACAATGAATGCCCTGCCATCACGGGACCGATCGTCGACATAGTCAGGAAGTTCGATCCTGCCGTCGACGTCGTCGTCAGCGGCCACACCCATCGCGCCTACATCTGCGATATCGACGGGCGGCTCGTCACCAGCGGCGACAAATACGGCACACTCGTCACCGCGATCGACCTCAAGCTCGATCCTGTGACTCGCGATATCGTCGCCGCCAAGGCCGAGAACGTCATCGTCGCCAATGCTTCGCTGGCCAGGGATCCCGAGCAGACCGCGTTGATCGACGCCTACGACAAGCTCTCCGCGCCGATCGCCAACCGGCCCGCCGGCTCGGTGACGCAGACATTGTCGCGCGTGCCGAACGAGGCCGGCGAAAGCGCGCTCGGCGATATCATCGCCGACGCGCAATTGCTCGCAACGCGCGATGCGAAGGATGGCAGCGCCGTCATCGCGCTCACCAATCCCGGCGGCATCCGCACCGACATCGTTCCAAAGGAGAACGGCGCGATCACGTTCGGCGACGTCTTCGCCAGCCAGCCGTTCCGCAATCGTCTTGTCACCATGACGCTGACGGGCAGCCAGCTCAAGGACTTACTCGAGCAGCAATGGCTGGACCCGAAGCGGCCGCGGATTCTCCAGGTGTCGAACGGCTTCAGCTATACCTGGGATGCTTCAAAACCGTTCGGCGAGCGCGTCAGCCTGGAGAAGATGACACTCAACGGCAGGCCGATCGAGCCAGGAAGCGGCTACCGCGTCACGCTCAACGATTACCTCGCCGTCGGCGGAGACGGGTTTACCGTCGCCAAGCAGGGCACCGCGCCACAATACGGCGGTTACGATGCGGACGCGCTGTTCGCGTTCTTCCGGGCGCACGGGCCGGTCGGTCCGCTGCCGCCCAGGCGCATCCTGCGGGTGAATTGATCCGGATCAAGCGGGCAGCCCTTTGCCATTCCCGGCCAAGCGCTTAGATTGGGTTTTGCATTGCGTTTTGGCGCCGGATGCGCCAACGACGGCAAAAGCCCGTTTTTCCGTGAGGCCGACCTGATGAGCACGCTTCTCCTTTCCCACAAGGCCTGCCTCGACCATGTCACGCCGCCGGGACACCCTGAAAGGCCGGATCGCCTACGCGCGGTGGAAGAAGCCTTGTCGCATGAGCGCTTCCAGTTCCTGGCGCGCGAGGAGGCGCCGGAGGGCGATCTCGATCTCGTCACGCTCTGCCACAACGAGCATTACGTCACCGAGCTGCGCCACATCGCGCCCACCAGCGGTCAGGTCTACATCGACGGCGACACCTCGATGTCCCCGGGCACATGGGAGGCGGTGATGCGCGGCGTCGGCGGTGCGGTTGCGGCGACCGAAGCGGTGATGGCCGGCGAGCATCGCAACGCCTTCGTCGCGGTCCGCCCGCCCGGACATCACGCCGAGATCGGCAAGCCGATGGGCTTCTGCTTCTTCGACAACGTCGCGATCGCCGCGCGCCACGCCCAGCGCAAATACGGCATCAGGCGCGCGGCCATCGTCGACTTCGACGTGCATCACGGCAACGGCACGCAGGACATCTTCTGGTCGGACCCGACCGTGATGTACTGCTCGACGCACCAGATGCCGCTGTTTCCGGGCACCGGCGCCAAAAGCGAGCGCGGCGATCACGACACCATCGTCAATGCGCCGCTCGCCTCCGAGGACGGCGGCCCGGAATTCCGCGTCGCGTTCGAGAATCTGATCCTGCCGCAGCTCGAGAAATTCAGCCCGGAGCTCTTGATCATCTCGGCCGGCTTCGACGCGCATTATCGCGATCCCCTGGCTTCGCTCAACCTGCGCGCGGAGGACTATGCCTGGGTGACGCGCAAGCTGATGGACCTCGCCGACAAGACCGCCGGCGGCCGCGTTGTTTCGGTGCTCGAGGGCGGCTATGACCTGCAGGGACTGAAAGAATCTGTTACGGCGCATGTCGGCGCCCTGATGGGCGCTTGACCCACCCGCCACATTACGCCCGTAAAACTCTGCTTTCTCAAAGGTGAAGCGAATCGGGCAATCGGAAACGGATATGGCCGAAAACACTCAAGTCGACGTCTCCAGGCTCACCTTCGAGCGCGCGATCGAGGAACTCGAAACGATCGTGAAGCGGCTCGAGGACGGCAAGGTGCCGCTCGAGGAATCCGTGACGATCTACGAGCGCGGCGAGGCCCTGAAGCGGCGCTGCGAGGAATTGTTGCGCCAGGCCGAGGCGCGCGTCGACAAGATCACCACCGATGCCAGCGGCCAGGCCACCGGCACGGCCCCGCTCGACGTCCAGTAATAAGAGTGCTCTCCCGCTCAGTCTTCTGACCCCCGCAGGGCCGTGCAAGACCGCGACGCAGGTCCGCGTAGAATGTCTTCGCGGTGAGCGTGGCCGCTGCGTCCTTATCGCCGTGCGCAGTTCCCGGCCGGCATGCGGTTCCCTGGCGGTGGATACGTCCCTGCCTTCGAATCGGGTCGTTGAGAGCTAGAAAAGCCCATACTCGGGCCAAAAAGCCTGCCAAGAACCGAGCAAGGCCGGAACCCCTTACCCCGCACCGAGGTTAACCACTTCTGGTCCGCGAGTTGCACCTGCATACCCCTAATCGGCCCAGCGGGTTGGCTTTGGCCTAAGCTTTGGTGTAAAGCTGCGCGGAGTGTGGCTTTTTGTAAGCCTTGCGTGGGCACCGATTACCGACGACAAGTGCTTCAAACTGCTGATGAAATTGGCTTGGGACGGACGAAGCCGATCTAAGTGACAGGGATCACAGAGACTGAACCGGAGCACACTTAAGCTTACCTAAGCTTGAAGGCGGGGCCTTGCCCCGTGCAGGTGGCTCCGACGGTTATAGGACTCGCGCTGCGCCGATATTGTGCAAACCCATCGCGCACCGGAATGACCTTCCGGTGCTGACAAATTGGAAATCGCCGTGAACGCATACAGTAAGACGCCGCTTCTCGACACCATCCGGACGCCGGAAGATCTGCGCAAGCTCAAGGTCGAGCAGGTTCGCCAGGTTGCCGACGAGCTGCGGCAGGAGACCATCGATGCCGTCTCGGTGACCGGCGGTCACTTCGGCGCGGGCCTCGGCGTGGTCGAGCTCACCACCGCGATCCATTACGTCTTCGATACGCCGCGCGACCGGCTGATCTGGGACGTCGGCCACCAGGCCTATCCGCACAAGATCCTCACCGGCCGGCGCGACCGCATCCGCACGCTGCGCACCGGCGGCGGCCTGTCCGGCTTCACCAAGCGCAGCGAGAGCGACTACGATCCGTTCGGCGCGGCGCATTCCTCGACCTCGATCTCCGCCGGCCTCGGCATGGCCGTGGCGCGCGACCTCTCCGGCGGCAAGAACAACGTTATCGCCGTGATCGGTGACGGCGCGATGTCGGCCGGCATGGCCTATGAGGCCATGAACAATGCGGGGGCGATGAACTCGCGCCTGATCGTCATTCTCAACGACAACGACATGTCGATCGCGCCGCCGGTCGGCGCCATGAGCGCTTATCTGTCGCGCCTCTATTCCGGCAAGACCTATCGCACGCTGCGCGATGCGGCCAAGCAGATCAACAAGCGCCTGCCCAAGATCCTCGCCAACCGCGCCAATCGCGTCGAGGAATATTCCCGCGGCTTCATGATGGACGGCGGCACGCTGTTCGAGGAGCTCGGCTTCTACTATGTCGGCCCGATCGACGGCCACAACCTCGACCATCTCCTGCCCGTGCTGAAGAACGTCCGCGACATGGAGACCGGTCCGATCCTGGTCCACGTCGTGACGCAGAAGGGCAAGGGCTACGGCCCGGCGGAAGCCTCCGCCGACAAGTATCACGCCGTCGTCAAGTTCGACGTCGCGACCGGCACGCAGGCCAAGGCCAAGCCGAACGCGCCGGCCTATCAGAACGTGTTCGGCCAGAGCCTCGTCAAGGAAGCGCAGAAGGACGACAAGATCGTCGCCATCACCGCGGCGATGCCGTCGGGCACCGGTGTCGACATCTTCAACAAGGCCTTCCCCGACCGCACCTTCGACGTCGGCATCGCCGAGCAGCACGCGGTGACCTTTGCCGCGGGCCTTGCTACCGAAGGCTACAAGCCGTTCTGCGCGATCTACTCGACCTTCCTGCAGCGCGGCTACGACCAGATCGTCCACGACGTCGCGATCCAGAGCCTGCCCGTCCGCTTCGCCATCGATCGCGCCGGCCTCGTCGGCGCCGACGGTGCGACCCATGCCGGCTCGTTCGACAACGCCTATCTCGGCTGCCTGCCCAACATGGTGATCATGGCGGCGGCGGATGAAGCCGAGCTGGTGCACATGGTGGCGACCCAGGTTGCGATCGACGACCGTCCGAGCTCGCTGCGCTATCCGCGCGGCGAAGGCCGCGGCATCGAGATGCCCGAGGTCGGCATTCCGCTCGAGATCGGCAAGGGCCGCGTGATCCGCCAGGGCAGCAAGATCGCGCTGCTCTCCTTCGGCACCCGTCTCGCCGAATGCGAGAAGGCCGCCGACGAGCTCGCCGCCCACGGCCTGTCGACCACGATCGCCGATGCGCGCTTCATGAAGCCGCTCGACACCGAGCTGGTCCTCAAGCTCGCGCGCGACCACGAGATCCTGATCACGATCGAGGAAGGCTCGATCGGCGGCTTCGGCTCGCATGTCGCGCAGTTCCTGACCGATCAGGGCGTGCTCGACACCGGCATGGTCAAGTTCCGCTCGATGGTGCTGCCCGACGTGTTCCAGGATCACGACACCCCGGCCGCCATGTACGCCCGCGCCGGCCTCGACGCCAAGGGCATCGTGGCCAAGGTGTTCGAGGCGCTCGGCAAGGATGTGAAGACCGAGACGGTCAAGCTGGCTTGATTGTCGCGGCAGACGCTGAACCCCACCTCTCCCGTAGGGAGAGGTCGGATTGCTCCTGGCGATGCGCATCGTCCAGTGCAATCCGGGTGAGGGGCTCAGATCCCACGTGAGAGCGTAACCCTCACCCGCACCTTCGGCGCGACCTCTCCCCTTGGGAGAGGTTTTGCACCGCCGACGTCGCGGCAACTCCGATGCCTTCTCAATCGGTCGTGCGATGAATATCTATCTGGCAGGCCCCGACGTGTTCCTGCCGGATGCCGTCGAGATCGGCCGGCGCAAGGTCGAAATCTGCGCCGCGCACGGGCTTACCGGCCTTTATCCCCTCGACAACGCGATCGACCTCACCGCGTGCGACGCCTCGCGGCAGATTTTCTGCGGCAACGAGGCGATGATGGACGCGGCCGATGCCATCATCGCCAACCTCACGCCGTTCCGCGGCGCCGGCGCCGATCCCGGCACCGTCTACGAGCTCGGCTACATGGCCGGCCGCCGCAAATTCTGCCTGGCTTATTCCAACGATGGCGCCGCCTATGCCGACCGCCTCAGTCGCTTCATGGAGGTCACCTCCGAGAACGGGCGGCTGGTCGATGCCCAAGGGCTGACGGTCGAAGATTTCGGCCTCGTCGACAACCTCATGATGATCCATGCGCTGGAGCTGCACGGCTGCCCGCTGGTGACGCCGGCCACTATGCCGACCGACGTCTGGCACGATCTCACCGCGTTCGAGACTTGCGTCCGGATGGCGGCCGCGCGATTGATCGCTACATAAGCTTTTTAGTCGTCCGTCGGAGATCCGATGCCCCCTGCCCGCAAGCGCGCGGATGTATTGCTGGTCGAGCGCGGCCTGTTCGAGAGCCGGGCGCGGGCCCGCGCGGCGATCGAGGCCGGCCTCGTCACGGCCGACGACAAGCAGGTCGCAAAGCCGTCGGAGACGATTGCCGAGGACGCGGTGATCCAGGCCGAGCCGGCGCACCCTTACGTCTCCCGCGGCGGCGTCAAGCTCGCCGGGGCGCTGGAGCGGTACCCGATTGAGATCGAGGACCATGTCTGCCTCGACGTCGGCGCATCCACCGGCGGCTTCACCGAGGTGCTGCTGGCGAACGGCGCGAGCCTGGTGTTCGCCATCGATGTCGGAACCAGCCAGCTGCATCCCTCGCTGCGCGATCATCCCAAGATCGTGTCGATGGAGGAGACCGACATCCGCAGCTATGAGGGCAAGCGCCTGCCGGCGCGGCCCGATGTCGTCGTCATCGACGTCAGCTTCATCTCGCTGAAATCAGTGCTGCCGGTAGCTCTGTCGCTGGCAGCCGCGCCGATGAGCCTGCTGGCGCTGATCAAGCCGCAATTCGAGGCGGAGCGGAAGCACAACAAGAAGGGCATCATCCGCGATGCCGCCGTGCACCGGGAGATCTGCGACGACATCGCAGCCTTCGCGGCTTCGCTCGGCTGCACCGAGATCGACATATTCCCCTCGCCGATCACCGGCGGCGACGGCAATATCGAATTCTTCCTGGGCGCGCGCCGTGGTTGAGCGCATCACGATCGATCATGTCGGCCATCGCGGCGACGGCGTCTGCCTCGACGCCGGCGAAGCAATCTATGTGCCCTATACGCTCGGCGGCGAGACCGTCGAGGTCGATCACGTCGCAGGCCATCATCCCGACCGGCGCAAGCTGCTGGCGGTGGAGGTCGCAAGCCCGGAACGCGTCGAACCATTCTGTCCGCATTTCGGCGTGTGTGGCGGCTGCGCGATCCAGCATTGGGCGAACGAGCCGTATCGGGCCTGGAAGCGCAACATCGTGATCGAAACGCTGGCGCAGGCCGGCATCGATTGCGAGGTGGCGCCGCTGGTCGACGCCCACGGCGCCGGGCGCCGGCGCATCACGCTGCACGGCCGGTTCGGCACGCACGACATCCTCAAGGTCGGCTTTTCGGCTGCGAGCTCGCACGACGTCATCCCGATCCATCGTTGTCCGATCCTCGATCCCGCGCTCGAGGGCGCACTCGATGCCGCCTGGGCACTGGCCGAGCCGCTGACGTCCAAGATGCCGGTGACCAAGCCATTGGACATCCAGGTCACCGCGACCGCCAACGGGCTCGATGTCGACGTGCGCGGCTCGGGCCCGCTGCCGACGGCGCTGGTCACCGCGCTGTCGCGGGTCGCCGAGCAGCACCGCCTGGCGCGGCTGACCCGGCATGGCGAGCTGGTGCTGCAACGCTTGCCGCCGACGGTGAGGATGGGCCGCGCCGAGGTGACGCTGCCGCCGGGCTCGTTCCTGCAGGCGACGGTGGCAGGCGAGGAGGCGCTTGCGGCACTCGTCACAGAGCGCATCGGCAAGGCCAAGGAGGTGCTCGACCTCTTCTGCGGCGTCGGTCCGTTTGCGCTCAGGCTCGCGGAGAAGGCGCGCGTTGCAGCCTATGACAGCGACGCCGGCGCCATCGCGGCGCTGGCGAAAGCTGCGCGAACACCTGGCCTGAAGCCGATCAAGTGCGAGCCCCGCGATCTGTTCCGCCGGCCGCTGGTGCCGCAGGAGCTGCGGGACTTCGACGCCGTGGTATTCGACCCGCCGCGCCAGGGCGCGCAGGCGCAGGCTCTGAAGCTTGCGGCGAGCAAGGTGCCGCTCGTGATCGCCGTGTCCTGCAACGCCGCGACCTTTGCCCGCGACGCACGGCTCTTGATCGACGGCGGCTATCGGCTGGAGTCCGTGGTACCGGTCGACCAGTTCCGCCACACGCCGCATGTCGAGCTGGTGGCGCGGTTCAGCCGCTGACGCGGGCTACGCCGAAGCCTCGAATTGCGGCTGCCATCGCAAGAGGTAGGACTGCAGCGAACGCACCGCGATCGCCAGCAGGATGCCGACGAACATCATGACGAAGATGGCCACCATCATCTCGCTGGCATTGGCCCGCGCCTCGGCTTCGATGATGAGCTTGCCGAGACCGCGTTCGGCGCCGATGAACTCGCCGACAATGACGCCGATCAGCGCGAAAGAAACGGCCGGCAGGAGCGAGGCAAACACCCAGGCGAGCGCGGACGGGATCACGACCGTGCGCAGCACCGTGAATTCGCTGGCGCCGAGCAGGCGGGCGGCAGCGATCTGGTCACGGTCGACCGCACGCGTTCCTTCGAAGGTATTGAAGAACACCACGAAGAACACGACGAGCCAGGCGGTTGCGATCTTGGAGAGGTCACCGAGGCCGAAAATCAGGATGACGAGCGGGACCAGCGCAATGCGCGGTATGGAGTTGAGCGCCACGATGTAGGGGCTGAACACGCGAGAGAGGAAATCGGAACGGCCGAGCACCAGGCCGGCCGCGATCCCGCTCGCCGAGCCGAACAGAAAGCCCCACCAGGTGTTCTTCAACGTGACGAGTGTGGCAAGCCATAGATTGTTGTCGCTGCCCTTGATGCAGGCGGTAAAGCCGGTCGCGTCTGCGAAGCAGCCAAGCCGCAAGAAACTCTGCCAGATCAGCGACGGCTTGGCGACGAAATAGGGATCGAGGATTTTCGGCACGTAGGCCTTCGGCAGCAGCGTCTTGCTCCATTCGAAGCCCCATTGCCAGACGACGAGAACCACTGCGAGAATGGCCAATTGCCAGAACAGGATGACGGTGCGGCTGTTGGACATGATCAGTCGGCCCTGGTGCGGCGGAATTCTTCGCCGAGGGAATGCCAGATGTGGGAATAGAGCCGGGCGAACTCGGCCGTCTCGCGCACGGCCACGGGATCGCGCGGACGCGGAATGGCGACGTCGAAGTCTTCCTTGAGACGCCCGGGGCGCGCCGAGAGCAGGATGATGCGGCTCGCCAGCGTCAAGGCTTCGCCGAGATCGTGCGTCACGAACAGAACGGTCTGCCGCTCGCGTTCCCAGATCTCCAGCAGCGTCTTGTGCATCTCGAGCTTGGTGTGGGTGTCGAGCGCGCCGAACGGCTCGTCCATCAGCAGGATCTCGGGCTCCAGGATCAGCGTGCGCATTAAGGCGACACGCTGGCGCATGCCGCCGGACAGCATGCGCGGGAAGCTCTGCGCAAAGCCTGCAAGGCCGGCCTTCTCGATGGCGGTGGCAACGCGCGCGGCGCGCTCGCTCTTTGGCACTCCCGCGATCTCCAGCCCATAGCCGATGTTCTGCTCCACGGTCCGCCACGGAAACAGCGTATCGCGCTGGAAGACATAGCCGACCCTGGGGTTGACCTCGCCGGTCTCGACCGTGTCCTGGTCGATCAGGATGCGTCCGCCGGAGCGCGGCAACAGCCCCGCGACCATATTGAGAATGGTGCTTTTGCCGCAGCCGGATGGACCGAGCAGCGCGACGAACTCGCCCTGCTTGACCTCGAAGGAAACGTCATCCACCGCCACGAACTCGCGTCCGGACGCGTTGAAGCGCTTGGCAAGACCCTGTACGGCGATGCGCGTGCGCGCAGCCGCTGCTCGATCCTCGTCGCGCGCGAGCGCGAGGCTCTGGCTTGGCGCGGCGATCATTTGTATTTCGCCCTGGCCGCCTGAAGGAAGCTCATGTCGACCGCATCCTCGTACCTGGTCTCGGGAATGTCCGTGCCCTTGCGGTACCAGGGCTTGGCGCCGCGCTCGAACGACGCCTTGTCGATGACGCCGTCATAGGCCCAGGTCGACTTGTCGAAGCCGAGCTCGGCGCTGACGGCATCGGGATCTATCCCTGAAAAATACTTCGGCGTGACCAGCGCCTGCACCTCCGCGAGCGGCGCCGCCTTCACAAAAGCCATCGCCCGGTAGATCGCGTTGACGTAGGCCTGCACCATCGCCTTGTCCTGCTGGACCGTGTCCTGGAGCGTGTAGATCACCAGCACGGGCAACGTCCCGCCGAAATCCTTCTCGAACACGCCAGGCTTCGACGTGTCGTAGATCGTCCGGCCAAAACCCTTCTTCTCGACCTCGACGATCCAGCTCGGCGGCGCCACGATGGCGTCGAACTGCTTGGTCTGCAGCGATGGGAACATCGTGTTGGGCCCGCCGCCCGCAACCCAGTTCACCTTGTTGCCGAGCCCACGCGCTTCGAACACATAGGTGCCGTACACCCAGGTGCCTGACCCGATGGCGGTCGCGGCAACGATCGGCTTGGCGCCGTCGGGGCGCTTGTAATCCGCGAGCTTCTCGATCGAATTGATGCCGCTCTCGTAGAGGTCCTGCCGGACCACGATGTTGGCGTAGGAGCATACCATCTCGGTCGCGAGCAGCATCCTGCAGGGCTTGCCGCGCGCACCGAGCTGGAGCGGATGGCTGGCATCGCCGTGCGCGAACAGCGCCTGCCCCGCCGCCAATGTCTGCCGGCCGAACGTACCGGCATTGCCGGTAACGAGCTTGGAGTCGAGCCCTTCGTCCTTGAAGTACCCCTTCAGCTCCGCGATCATGCCGACGGCGTAAACCGGCGACACCGGCCCGAAAGCGAGCGAGACCTGCTTGGCCTCCGCACGCAATGGCCCCGGCAGCAGTGACGCGCCGGCCCATGCAGACCCCGCGAACAGCGCCTGGCGTCTCGAAATGCTCATGTGATCCTCCTCCCTTGGTTCTTGTTCAATCGCGCGGTCCGTCAGGACGGCGGGACCTTGATTGTCCCTGCTTGTCGCAGCTGTTCGATCTCATCCGGCGACATCCCGATCTCGCGCAGGATCTCGCCGCTGTGCTCGCCGATACCGGGTGGATCGTAGCGGTTGGACAGCCGCTTTCCGTCCATGGCAATCGGCAACAGCGGTGTCTTGACCTCATTACCGTCAGGCAAACGGATGTCGGTCAGGCCGCCGGATTGGTTGAGATGCGGATCATCGAAGAGATCGCCGGGCTTGTTCACCGGTGCGTAGGGCAGATCGAGCTGCTCGAGCCGCGCGGCGAGATCGGCCTTGTCCCATTGCTTGAAGATATTTGCGATTTCCGGGATCAACCAGCCGCGATGATCGACCCGGTCATTGCTGGTCGCAAAGCGTGGATCGGAGAGCCAGGCTTCGCGATCGAAGGCGCGGCAGAACGCTTCCCATTGCTCTTCACCGACGATGGTGACGAACAGTTTCGAACCATCCCTGGTGTCGAAGAGGTCGTAGACGGGCCACGGGCTGTCCTTGATCGAATAGGGGATCGATGGCTGCCCGCTGACCACCTCGCACATCATCGCCTGGGCCATCAGGAACACGTTGTTCTCATACAGCGCACTCTGGATGTAGCGGCCCCGGCCGGTACGCTGCCGCTCGGCGAGCGCGGCCTGGATCGCGATCACACCGAACATGCCGCCCATGACGTCATTGACCGAGGCGCCGGCGCGCATCGGCCTGTCGGGCAAACCGGTCATGTAGGCGAGGCCGCCCATCATCTGCACGACTTCGTCGAGCGCCAGGCGGTTCTCGTAAGGACCAGGCAGATAGCCCTTGAGCGAGCAATAGATCAGGCGCGGCGCGAAAGCCGCGACGCTCTCGTAGTCGAGACCAATCCGCTTCAACAGGCCCGGCCGGAAGTTCTCGATCAGCACGTCGCTGTGCTCGATCAGTCTGCGTGCGATGTGCTGGCCCTGTGCTGTCGACGTGTCCAGAGCGATGCTGCGCTTGTTGCGGCTGTAGGTCGCAAAGAAGCCAGCGGCAGGTCCCTTGAAGGCGCGGGTACGGTCACCTTTGGGCGGCTCGACCTTGATCACGTCGGCACCGAGATCGGCCAGGATCAAGCCGCAGCTCGGCCCCATCACCATCTGGCTGAATTCGATGACCCGAAGGCCCGCCAACGGACGAAGCTCAGATCCCGTCTCACGCACAGCCATGGTCATGCCGCGCTCCGCAGGAGCTTGGGAATTCCGGCCTCGTGCAGATGCCCGGTCAGATGGTCTGCGGGGATGTGGCGGGCGAGAATCTCGCGGGTCTGCAGCAGGCGGTCGAGGTCGATGCCGGTGGAGAGCCCCATGCGCTCCAGCATGAACACCAGATCCTCGGTGACGATGTTGCCGCGTGCGCCCGGAGCGAAGGGACATCCGCCGAGGCCGGATACGGCGGCATCGAAACGGCGAATGCCCGCTTCAAGGCCGGCGACGGCATTGGCCAGGCCGGCGCCGAGCGTATCGTGCAGATGCAGCCGCAGCGTCATTTGCGACCCGAGCTCGCGCTGCACCGCCCCGACGATCTGCCGGATCGATTTCGGCGTCGCATAACCGACGGTGTCGGCAAGCCCGATCTCGTCGGCACGCGCTTCGGCAAAAGCGCGCGCAACCCGGCACACCGCCGCTTCGCTCACCTCCCCTTCCAGCGAGCAGCCGAAGGAGGTGGAGATCGCCCCCATCAAGCGCGGCCGCTGCCCCAACGGCTGGGCGTCGATCGCAGCGCGGACTGCGCGAAACCCCTCGACCTGCTCGTCGACCGAGCGGCGCACGTTTGCGCGGTTGTGCGTCTCGCTGGCCGAGATGACGAAATAGACGGCGTCGACGCCGGCGCCGATGGCGCGCTCGGCGCCCTTCGGGTTCGGCACCAGCGCACCGATGAGAGTCGATTTGTGCATGAGCGCATGCGCCATCACCGCATCAACGTCGGCGAATTGCGGCACGACCTTCGGCGGGACGAACGACCCGGCATCGATCTCGCGTATGCCCGCGGCGGCGATCATGTCGATCAACGCGCATTTAGCCTCGGTCGGAACGAAGATGTCCAGGTTCTGAAGACCATCGCGGGGCGCGACCTCGCAAATGTGGACATCGGGCTCGCGGGCCATGTGGGTCTCCCTCGGGACGATTGTATATTATTGCATAAAAGAACAATTCATGAGACAGTCTGTCAAGCCCTAAAACTTGCGTGCACTGCAATGAGCGCCACCGACAGTTCCCGACCGCGCAGCGACAAGAACGGTTCCGAGCGGGCCGAGCAGCTCGCCGGCCTGATCATGGCGCTAGCCCGCCGCGAAGGCATGAAGGCCGGAGACCGCTTGGTCGAACAAAGGCTTGCGGATGCGCTGGACCTTTCACGCGCGCCGATCCGGCTCGGCCTGAAGGCCCTGGAAGCGGCGGGGCTGGCACGCGGCGAGCCGCATCGTGGCTTCGTGCTGGCGAAGAATCCGACCAGCGGCGCCGCCCAACCGGCGCTCGCGGCCGTCAGGCGCGGCGAGCAGGTTTATACGGCCATCGCAGGGGACGTGCTCGCGAGCCGACTCCCAGCCGACGTCACGGAGGCGGAGCTCTTGCGCCGCTATGATCTGAGCCGCGCGGAGTTGCAGCGGCTGCTGGACCGTATCGCCGCCGAGGGCTGGATCGCACGCCTGCCCGGCTATGGCTGGCGTTTCGCGGAGACGGTCTCGAGCCCCGAAGCGCAGGCGCAGGCCAAGGCGTTTCGCGCGGTGATCGAGCCGGCGGCGATCGCACAGCCCGGCTTTGCACTGCCCCAGGAGGTGATCACACGCCTGCGTGAGCGCCAACAGCGGGTCTTCGACGGCGAAATCGAGAAGATGACGATTGGCGAGATCTTTCACTCCGGCTGCGAATTCCACGAGGAGATCATCCGCGGAACAGGCAATCCATTCTTCCTCGAAGCGCTCAAGCGTGTGAACTCGATCAGGCGCCTGTTCGCCTATCGCAGCTTCGCCGATCGTGACGGCATGAGGCGGCACGTGCGCGAGCATCTGCGCCTGCTCGACGTTCTGGAAGCGCGGCGCTACGGCGAAGCCGCCGACCTGATGGCCCGGCACCTGCAGCGTCCGCTGGTCGCCGGCGTATCGTGATCCTGCCGACCTTGATTCCGGTCAATCTTCTCGGCGCCGCCTGGCGCTAAGAATGCCCCATCATGGGGTGTGGAGCGGAAGTCCGTGGCCAACCGGCGACAATTCATCACGACCGCGCTCGGGCTTTCTGCGGCAGCGATCGGCAGCCCTTCCGCCGCGCTGGCGGCGATGACCTACGACGAGGCCGTCACCTCGTCACGGGCTCCGCTGCGAGCCGGCCTAAGGGATCGCGAGCTGGTCCGGTTTGCGACGCTGGCGGCCAACAGCCACAACACCCAGCCCTGGCTTTTCTCCGTCCGCGGCAATGTCATCACGATTGCGCCTGACGTCGCGCGGCGCTGTCCGGCCGTCGATCCCGACGATCATCATCTCTTCGTCAGTCTCGGCTGCGCCGCCGAAAACCTCATCCTCGCCGCGGCCACGCTGGGCTGCCGCGCCGATCCGGTCGTCGACGGCGATCGCATCGTGATCACGCTCGGCGAGGCCGCTCCTGCAGCATCGGCCCTGGCCGATGCAATTCCCGTCAGGCAGTGCACCCGCGCGGCCTTCGCCGGCAAGCAAGCCGCGCCCGAGATCCTGCGCCAGCTCGAGAACGCCTGCCGGCAACCCGGCGTCGCTGCGATCCTGATCACCGAGCGTGCCGGAATGGCTGAGGTCGCCGACTATGTGCTCGAAGGCAATTCGGCGCAGATGCGCGACAAGGCCTTCATGCGCGAGCTCGTCGACTGGATCCGCTTCAACGAGGCAGAGGCGGTCGCGACCATGGACGGGTTGTTCGCGCCCGCATCGGGAAATCCTGCGCTGCCGTCCTGGATAGCCCGGCCGCTTCTGAAGCTGTTCTTCACCGAAAGCGGAGAAAACAAGAAATATCGCGAGCAGCTCGACAGCTCGGCCGGTGTCGTCGTGCTTGCTGCCGATCGCAGCGACACCTCGCACTGGATCGCGGTCGGCCGCGCCTGCCAGCGCTTCGGCTTGCAGGCGACCGCACTGGGACTGAAATATTCCTTCGTCAACCAGCCGGTCGAGGTCGCAGCACTGAGGCAGCAATTCGCGACCCGGCTCGGCCTCGGCGAACGACGCCCCGACATCGTGATGCGCTTCGGCACCGGCCCAAGCCTGCCGCAATCGCTGCGGCGTCCGCCGGAGCTGGTGATGCGACCCTAGCGCCGAAGGCCGCTCAGCGCCGGCGATTCGCCGGGCAGCATGTTCGATCTGATGTCGCTGTCCATGCGGCCCGAATCCTGCTGGGCGTAGCCGACACCGAACGACAGGCTGAGATTTGAGGTCGGCTTGAATTCGACACCCGCAAACCCGCCATAACCGGGCCCGGCGCTGGAGGTGAGCGGCGCCAATGAGCTGCCGATGCCGTTGCCGTATTTCAGCGTGTCGAAGCCGGCAAAGAAGGTGACGGGCATGCCGCCGGCGGTCTTCATCTGATAGCCAAATTGCGTGCTGTCATAAGAGAGCGCGCTGAAATTGCCGAGCGAGCCCGCCTGGTTGAAGCCGCTCAATCCGAGATTTCCGCGTTCGCGACCGATGACGAAGCCGTTCGCAGAGCTCGTACGCCAATCGGCCTCTCCGGCGTTGAAGCCCGCAAAGTTGCCATAGCTGTCGGAGCTCAGGCCGGCAGCGCCGCCAAGGCCGAAAGGCCCGCCGGGAATCCAATATCGCAGCGGCGCCACTTGCGCGTGAACCGGCGCTCCGCCGAGGCAGAACACGGCGAGAGCTGCAAGAGCGCATGAGCGTGCAAGGTCGAACATTCTGGCTACCGTCTAAAAGCCCTTAAAACTATACTCCTCGACCATCATCAATGCCAGCGGAGTGACCGCGCCGGCCCTCGCGGCCGCAGTTCTTTCGGGGAACCGCACCTGATGCCGGACGATCCGCTGCTCACCCGCCTGACATCCGTTCTTGCCGATGTACCTGGCGTTCAAGCTGTTGTGCTCGGCGGCTCTCGCGCGCGGGGCCGCGCGCACGCGGCCTCGGACTACGATATCGGACTCTATTTCAAGTCAGTGCTGGACACAGGACGGTTGCTGGCCGCCGCGAAGACGATCGCGGACGATCCCGCCGCCACGACGGTGACGCCCGTCGGAGAATGGGGGCCCTGGATCGTCGGCGGCGCCTGGCTTTCGGTGGAAGGCCGCAAGGTCGACCTGCTCTACCGCGACGCCGACGCGGTCGAGGCCGTCATGGAATCCTGCGGCGCCGGCGTGGTCACCATGGACTACCAACCCGGCCATCCACATGGCTTCTGCTCGGCGATCTGGATGGGCGAGATCGCATATTGTCAGCCGCTGCACGATCCGACCGGCCTGATTGCCCGATTCAAGTCGATCGCACTTCCCTATCCGGAAGCTCTGCGCAGCGCCCTGATCCGGCGCTTCCAATGGGAAGTCCTGTTCAGCATCGAAAATGCCGAGCTCGCGGCCGCACGCAACGAGCGGACCCACGTCGCGGGCTGCCTCTACAGATCGCTCGCCTGCGTCGCGCAGGTTCTGTTCGCACTGAACGAGCGCTATCTGATCAACGAGAAGGGGGCGCTGCAGGAGGCAGCCGGCCTGCCGCTGACGATTCCACACCTGGTGGAGCAGGCCGACGAAATCTGGCGACTCGTCGCTGATGGCGGTTTCGCGCAGGCCTGCGCAATGCTGCGGCAGGTCGACCGAGAATTGAAGGCGCTGGCTCACCCCGGCGGAACAGCGCCGTAAAGGGTTATGCGGTCTTGTCGACCGAAGACGACGAATCCGCCGGCGGATATTTCGTCACCGGCACCATGAAGGATTTGGTGCCGACCTGGTAGATGATCTTGCCGTTCTGCCCGTCGTCGCTTGCGATCTGCGTCTGTCCGAACATGATGACGTTCTTGTAGACGAAGCCGGTGCCCTTGCGGGTGACGCCGTCGGTGGTGACGCTGACCTCGGCCTCCTTGCCATTGACGGACAGCACCTTGAAGCTCGCGCTCTTGCCGTTCTCGCTGGAATAGCCGCCCCAGCTTCCCATCAGGCGGCTGTCGGACGCGGGCGGGTCCTGCTTTTGCAGATTTGCGGTTTGCTTGCCGACGCCCCCGAACGAGAACAGCATCACCATGTTCTTGCCGTCCTTGGTGCCGACCGTGACCCCGCCGAAGGTGATGAGCGTGCCCTGAACCTCGCCGAAGCCGCGCTCGGTGCGTCCGTTGTGGGTGTACTCGACCTGCGCCCGGGCGCCGCGGATGTTGACGACCTTGAAACCGACGGGCTGGTTGTTGCCGACCCAATTGCCCTTCCAGTCGCCGAGCAGTGCGCTCTGGCGATATAGCCGCTCGTTGGCGGGCGAAATCTGGCTGGTGCTCGATGTGACGATGGCCATTGGATTGCTCGGACGGGCCTGACAAACCCGCTTTCGCTCGCTTGGGCAGGTCAGGATGCCGGCGGGAACGCACAGTAACGATGCGATTAGGGCCACGCACCCGTTAACGAGCCGTTAAGCGCGCGCGTCGGCGGCGGGCAAAAGATCTCAGCCGGAACTGGCGTGATGCCACCGGAAAAAACCGCCCCCTCACCGCCCCCAGCGATCGGACCAGATCTTCTCGCCGATGAGGCAATTGACGCGCGGCTCCTTGTCGGCAACCGGCATCACGGGCCGCTCCGGGGTGCGGCCGGCGATTTCCATCAGCAGCTTGGTGCGGATCGCTTCCTTGAACTTGTCGCGCTCCTTGATCGTGATGACGAAGGACCCCGGCCCTCCGATGACGCAGTCCTCGTAATAAAGATCGAGATTGTCGATATCCATGGTCGAATAGGACGGCTCCTTGACCATGATCGGCAGGCCGTTGATGACGATGCCTTTCTCCAGCGCGGCGTCACGCGCCATCGTGACCGGGCCGCCATTGTTGTTCGGACCGTCGCCGGAAATGTCGATGACGCGGCGCAGGCCGCGATAGGGATCCTCGTCGAACAGCGGCATCGCGAAGTTGATCGCGCCTGATATCGAGGTGCGCGAAGCGCGCCGGATCGGCGTCTTCATGATCTCGGCGGCAACCGCGTCCGCCGTCTCCGGACCATCGATCAGCCGCCAGGGAATGATGATCTTCTGGTCGCTGGAGGCGGCCCACTCGAAATAGGTCACTGCGATGCGGCCGTTCGGGCCGAGCTTCAGCGCCTGCAGGAACTCCTTCGACTGGATCGCCTGTGCATAGCCCTCGCGCTGGATCGCGAGCTCGTCCATGTCCATCGAGTAGGACACGTCGACCGCGAGGATCAGCTCGACATCGACGCTCTGCGCGTCCTTGTCGGCCGCAAGCCGCTGCGGTTGAGTTCTGGGCGATTCGAATTTGGGTCCTGGTGCCGCGATGCCCGCGACGTCCCCTCCGGCGAACATGCCGGCCACCAGCACAGCCCCGATCGAGAACAGCAAACGCATCGCAGTCTCCCGTCGTATGACGCGATGGTGACATGCAATCGGCTTGCCGCAAAGGCCGAAGATCGCTTGTGCTTCACATTCGAGTTAGGAATTCACACGTTACGCAAGTCTGCCGCCATGTTGCCGCGCTTGCGTCGGGAACAGGGGCGATCTCAAGAGCCGTCGTTCCGGGACTCGCGAAGCGAGGGCCCGGAATCCAGCTGCCGGCGGAGGCACGCGACCCCGCCCACTTGTCCGGCACGATTTCCATGCTAGGTTGGTCGCACAGATGGGGATGGAGTCCCCCGACAACCGCCCGGCGGTCGATGACCTCATGGGCTGATGACTCCTGCTCGAGGAGAGGCAATCTTGGGCCTCTGCCTTTGGCGGGAGCATGGACGTACCCGCCGATGGCGGGTTTTTTGTTGCCTGCTGGCGGCCGGCAGGCGAATGCGAGGGGACGACGAAGACGTGACGATGACGACACCGAATGCCGTGCCTACCGCGCTGCCCAGGGGGATCTGGGTGCTCGGCTTTGTCTCGATGTTCATGGATATCTCCTCCGAGATGATCCACGCGCTGCTGCCGGTCTATCTCGTCACCGTGCTCGGCGCCTCCACCCTCACCGTCGGCTTCATCGAGGGCATTGCCGAGGCGACCGCCTCGATCACCAAGATCTTCTCCGGTGCGCTGTCGGACTGGCTCGGCCGCCGCAAACTGCTCGCCGCGCTCGGCTATGGGCTGGCCGCCTTCACCAAGCCGCTGTTCCCGCTCGCGCCCAGCGTCGGATGGCTGGTAGCGGCGCGCTTCATCGATCGAGTCGGCAAGGGCATTCGCGGCGCGCCGCGCGATGCGCTGATCGCCGATATCGCCCCGGTCGGCCTGCGCGGCGCGAGCTTTGGCCTGCGGCAATCGCTCGACACGATCGGCGCCTTCGTCGGGCCGCTCGTCGCCATCGGCCTGATGTGGTGGACGGCCGACAATTTTACCCTCGTGTTCTGGGTGGCGGTGCTGCCGGCCTTCCTGTCCTTCGGGCTGATCGCGTTCGCGGTGAAGGAGCCGGAGCCCGATCCGAGCCGGAAACGTGCGGAAAATCCGCTCAATCTCGCCGCAATGCGCCAACTCGGAGCGGTCTATTGGCGCGTCGTCGCCGTGGGCGTCGTGTTCACGCTCGCGCGCTTCAGCGAGGCCTTCCTAATCTTGCGCGCACAGAACATCGGGCTCGACGTGATGTGGGTGCCGGCTGTACTGGTGCTGATGAACGTCGCCTATGCACTGTCGGCCTATCCGGCCGGCGTGCTGTCGGACCGGATCAACCGGACCGGCCTGCTCGCGCTCGGCCTGGTCTTCCTCGCCGCGGCCGACCTCGCGCTGGCGCTGCTCCCGAGCCTTGCGGGCCTCGCGCTCGGAGTCGTGCTGTGGGGACTCCATATGGGACTGACGCAGGGCCTGCTCTCGGCCATGGTCGCCGATGCCGCCCCGCCAAGCCTGCGCGGCACCGCCTTCGGCTATTTCAACCTGTTCACCGGGATTGCCTTGCTGGCTGCGAGCGTGATCGCGGGTGCGCTGTGGGACGCCTATGGACCGGCGAGCACGTTTCTTGCCGGGCTTGGATTCGCGCTGGTTTCGCTGGTGGGGCTGCTCGCCGTCGGCAAAGGTCTGGCCACGGAGGGCAAGTGAAGCAAATGGCGAAGTGGGGAACGAGACATTGAACATTCAATACATCCTCGCCGTTGCCGGCGGCGGAGCGCTCGGCGCGGTCATACGCTATCTCGTTGCGATCGGGTCGGGCCGCGCGTTCGGTACGGATTTTCCGTGGGGCACGCTGATCGTCAACGTCACCGGATCGTTCCTGATCGGCATTTTTACCGCACTGTTCGCGACCAAATGGAACCTGCCGCAGGCCGCGCGGATCTTTCTGACGGTCGGAATTTGTGGCGGGTACACGACGTTCTCGACGTTCTCGCTGGATGCCTGGTATCTGATCGAGCGCGGCCAGACATGGGCATCTGCCGCCTACATGATTGCATCGGTCGTGCTGTCGGTGGGCGCTCTGATCGCCGCATTACAGCTCGTTCGCGCACTTCCGTAACTCGCGCAGGCGCAAGTCGTGCATTCCTGCCCAGCCGCGACGGCATAGTGGCGAGCGGCCGCATATCTTGGAGCGCTCCCCGCTCCTGCGGTATGATGTGTTGGCTGGTGGCTCATTCGAGCTAGGGCGTTTCGGGGCACGATGAACGACACCGTCACCAAACCGAAAACCAGGACCAGGACCAAGGTCGAGCGGCCGAAGCTCCACAAGGTCATCCTGATCAACGACGACTACACGCCGCGTGAATTCGTCACTATGGTGCTGAAGGCCGAATTCCGCATGACCGAGGATCAGGCCTACAAGGTGATGATCACCGCGCACAAGCTGGGCGCCTGCGTGGTGGCCGTATTCACCAAGGACGTCGCCGAAACCAAGGCAACGCGCGCCACCGACGCCGGCCGCGCCAAGGGCTATCCGCTATTGTTCACGACGGAGCCGGAGGAATAGGTTTCATCCTGCGACGATGAATGGCCTTCAGCTCAGTGCACATCACGCCATCACCACCGGCGTCTCCTCCGCCAGCCCGTAGACGCGCTGCGCCTTGGAAAATCCTGCGATCGGAAACTCGCCGAGCTGGTGCCAATCATGGCGGCAGACATTGGCAAAACCTTCCGAGGCGACGACGGTCCGCCCCAGGCGCCCCGTGATCTTCTCCAGCCTTGCCGCGAGATTGACCGCCGGGCCGATGCAGGTGAAGTCGAGGCGGTTGCCGCCGCCGATATTGCCGTAAAGGATGTTTCCGACATGCAGCGCGACGCCGAAGCGGAAGCGCTCGACGGCCTCGCCCACCGGAAAGGCGAGCGCCTCGACGCTGGCGCGCGAGTCGCGCGCCGCCTCCAGCACCTGCGCGCAGACATGAGCGGCATCGCCGACATATTCGTCGATCGGGAACACGGCGAGCAGGCCGTCGCCCATGAACTTCAGCACCTCGCCGCCATGGTCTCGGATCGCCGTGACTTGGCAGTCGAAATAATGATTGAGGATCTGGACAACCGTCTCGGGCGGCAGCCGGTCCGACAGCGCGGTGAAGCCGCGCAGGTCCGACAGCCAGATCGCCGCCTGCATGGTGTCGTTGTGACCGCGGCGGATCTGGCCGCCGAGGATGCGCGCGCCGGCGCGATTACCGACATAGGTGTCGAGCAGCATCTCGGCGGTGCGGCGCATAGTGATGATCTCGCTGATGCGTGCGAGAGGCGCTATGAGAGCTCGGATGGCTGCGATGTCGTCGTCGCTGAAGCCGCCGGGCTGCCGCGTGATCCAGCTCGTCGCGTGAATGGAGCCGTCGAGAAAAGGCACCGGCACCGCGATATAATCGGTCGCGCCTTCGGCGTGCATGTCCTCGAGGAACGGAAATCGCTTGCTGTCGGGGTCGCCCGCGCGGCCCCTGACCTCGATGCCCTGCTCGAAAACCACGCGAAGCGGGCTGTGGGCGAATTGGGGCGTGTCCAGGATTTCGAAATCGACGGCACCGATTTCGACTCCCTCGCCCTGCCGCCAGATGAAGTTGCGGCCGAAGACTTCGGGATGCAGCGTGCGGATGAAGATGCCGAACCGCCACAGCGGCAGGCCCGCCGCGATCAGACGTTCGCAGAAATCGGCAATCCCTACGGCCGACTCCTGAGCCGCCCAAGTGCCGTCGATCAGCCAGTTGGTGATGCGCTGAAGCTCGGAGCTGTTCATGGCCGCATTTGCGGACGAAGTTGCGGGGCCGTCAAGCTGCGCGGTGGACTAGTACCGCGAGTTCAACGCCCGACCTGTCCGCGATCGCGCAGGAAGTGATCGGCCAGCACGCAGGCCATCATGGCCTCGCCGACGGGGACGGCGCGAATGCCGACGCAGGGATCGTGGCGGCCCTTGGTGAATATCTCGGTCTCGGTGCCTTGCCGATCGACGGTGAGACGCGGCTGCAGGATCGACGAGGTCGGCTTCACCGCGAAACGTACCACCACGGGCTGCCCGGTGGAGATACCGCCCAGCACGCCGCCGGCGTGGTTGGAGAGGAAGCGCGTGCCGTCATTGCCGGAGCGCATCTCGTCGGCGTTCTGTTCGCCCGTCAGTTCCGCCGCGCCAAAACCGGCGCCGATCTCGACGCCCTTCACCGCGTTGATGGTCATCATCGCGCCCGCCAGATCGGAATCGAGCTTGGCGTAGATCGGCGCGCCGAGACCCGCCGGCACGCCCTCGGCGACGACCTCGATCACGGCGCCGATCGAGGAGCCGCTTTTGCGGATGCCATCGAGATAGGTCTCGAAGAACGCGGCCTTGTCCTTGTCGGGACAGAAGAACGGATTCTTGGCGACCTCGTCCCAGTCCCACTTGTCGCGATCGATCTTGTGCGGGCCGATCTGCACCAGGGCGCCTCGCACCTTGACATCGGGGAGCACTTTCCGCGCGATGGCGCCGGCGGCAACGCGCATCGCGGTCTCGCGCGCCGAGGAGCGCCCGCCGCCGCGATAGTCGCGCAGGCCGTACTTCGCCTCATAGGTGAAGTCGGCATGACCGGGACGAAACTTGTCCTTGATCTCGGAATAATCCTTCGAGCGCTGGTCGGTGTTCTCGATCAGAAGGCCGATCGGCGTGCCCGTCGTCACCTGAACGCCGGTCTCGGGATGGGCCATCACGCCGGACAGGATCTTCACCTGGTCCGGCTCCTGGCGCTGGGTGGTGAAGCGCGACTGGCCGGGACGGCGCCGGTCGAGATCCCGCTGGATGTCGGCCTCGGTGAGCGGGATCATCGGCGGGCAGCCGTCAACCACGCAGCCGATCGCCACCCCATGGCTCTCGCCGAAGGTTGTGACGCGGAACATGTGGCCGAAAGTGTTGAAGGACATCGCTGCTCGCGGGTTCGTAAGTCAATGCTGACTTAACTCGCCCTGAAATAGGGGTCAAATATCGGCGAAGCCGTCATGGCCGGGCTTGTCCCGGCCATCCACGTTCTTGGTGGCTGCGAGCACGAAAGTCCGTGGATGCCCGGGACAAGCCCGGACATGACGGCGGGGGCGAGGCAGCGCTCCGGGCTAACTAAACTTCTCCAACCGCCCGTCGCGGAACACGTAGACGGCGCCCTGCTCGATATAGAGCTCGGCGGCGCTGGCGGGCGTCTCGAGGCCCAAGGCCACCATCAGAGCTCGGCAGGTCCCGCCATGGGCCACTGCGACGGTGTCGGACAGGAGCTGGTCGTACCAGGTGCGCACGCGGACCTGCACGTCGGCGTAGGTCTCCCCGCCCGCAGGCCCCACGGTCCATTTGTCGGCGAGGCGCCTTGCATAGATGTCCGGATCCCTCGCCTCACTCTCGGCCAGCGTCAGCCCCTCCCAGGTGCCGTAGCCGATCTCGCGCAGACGATCGTCGAGCGCGTAATCGGCAGGCGGCAATTCGAGCTTGCCGCGCGCGAGCTCCATGGTCTGGCGCGCACGGCCGAGCGGGCTCGACACGTAAGCCAGCGCGGCCTTGTCGCGCCCGTCGCGCTTGAACAGTTCGGCGAGAATGCCGCCGGCCTGCACGGCCTGGCTGCAGCCGCGCGCGTTCAGCGGAATGTCCCTGGTGCCCTGAAGCCTGCCGAGCGCATTCCACTCGGTCTCGCCGTGGCGAAGATAGTAGATCGTAGGCTTGGGCATTTCAGTTAGAGGCTAGTCCTTCCCGCCAAGCGAGATGTCAGGCGCATCCGGCCGCTTCATGCCGAGCACGTGATAGCCGGAATCGACGTGGTGCACCTCGCCGGTGACGCCGCGCGAGAGATCGGAGAGGAAATAAAGCGCGCTGCCGCCGACGTCTTCGGTGGAGACGTTGCGCCGCATCGGCGCGTTGGTCTCGTTCCACTTCAGGATATAGCGGAAGTCGCCGATGCCGGATGCCGCCAGCGTCTTGATGGGACCTGCCGAGATCGCGTTGACGCGAATGTTCTTCTCGCCGAGGTCGGCGGCGAGATAGCGCACGCTGGCTTCCAGCGCCGCCTTGGCCACGCCCATGACGTTGTAGTGCGGCATCCACTTCTCGGCGCCGTAATAGGAGAGCGTGATCAGCGAGCCGCCATCCGTCATCAGCTTCTCGGCGCGCTGCGCCACCGCCGTGAACGAATAGCAGGAGATCAGCATCGACTTCGAAAAATTCTCCTGCGTGGTGTCGACGTAGCGGCCGTCGAGCTGCTCGCCATAGGCGATCGCATGCACCAGGAAGTCGATCTTGCCCCATTTCTCTTTCAGCACAGCGAAGGCGGCATCGATGGTCGCCGCATCGGTGACGTCGCAATGGCCGAGCACGAGGCCGCCGATCTCGGCGGCGAGCGGCTCGACGCGCTTCTTCAGCGCATCGCCCTGATAGGTGAAGGCGAGCTCGGCCCCGGCGGCGTGGCATGCCTTTGCGATGCCCCAGGCGATCGAACGGTTGTTGGCGACGCCGAGGATGACCCCGCGCTTTCCCTGCATCAGACCCGAATTCTGCGCCATTCTTGCACGTCCCGTCGAACTCTCGTTGAGGTCTGGAGGTACACCAGCCCTCCCTCGCGGTACAGCCCTAATCCGCGGCATTAACGCTGTTTCGAGTGCCGGAATAGCTGTTCCGCTGGGGTGTTATGATCGCTATGGGCGCGCGCCGAACGCCAGGGATGTCAGGACCGCAATGAGTGCGTTTCGCCAGAGTGTGGAAGCCATGATCCCGGCGTTGCGCCGCTATGCCCGCGCCCTCACACGCGATGCGGATGCGGCCGACGATCTGGTGCAGGATACGTTGGTACGCGCGCTACGTTCGGAGCGGCTGTTTCTCGGAGGCGACGTCAGGAGCTGGCTCTATACGATCCTGACCAACCTCAACAAGAACCGGCGGCGCTCGCTGGCAAGGCGGCCGCACTTCATGCCGCTGACGGATAACAACCCGGATGCCAGCGGGACCGAGGCCGAAGGACGCGACATCGAGAAGGCGCTGGCTACTCTGGTCGAGGAGCAGCGTTCGGTGCTGCTGCTGGTGATGCTGGAAGGCATGAGCTACCGCGAGGTTGCCGACATCCAGGGCGTGCCGATCGGCACCGTGATGTCGCGCCTGGCGCGCGCAAGAGCCCACGTCAAAGCCTCGCTGGAGGGCGAGCGTACGGCGCTCAGGCGGGTGAAATGATGGCCGGGTCGATGCGTCGAACGATCTCCGCCCGCAGCCGGACAGTGAGCTGCGCGAAGCTAACTCGCAGAAGACATTTTGGGCCGCAGAGCCAGAGACGACCGACATGAACGACCGCAAGATCCCAGTGACCGAGGACGAACTGCACGCCTATGTCGACGGCGAGCTGCCGGCCGAGCGACGCGCCGATGTCGAGGCCTTTCTTGCCGCCCACCCGGAGGATGCCGAGCGGGTGCAATCCTGGCGCACCATGGCCGAGATGCTGCACGCCCGCTACGATGTGGTTGCCCATGAGCCGGTGCCCGCACGGCTCGAGCTCGAGCGGCTGGAGCGCCGCCCGCGGCAATGGCTCTATGGCGCCGCAGCGGCCGTGCTGGTCGCCTTCGTCGCCGGCGGCACCGCCGGCTGGGTGGCGCATGGCGCCGCCAACGCGCCCTCGACCTTCCGGAGCTTTACGGCGGACGCGCTCGACGCCCACCGCCTCTATGTCGTCGAGGTCCGTCACCCCGTGGAGGTCGGCGGCAATGAGCGCGATCACTTGCAGGCCTGGCTGACCCGGCGCTGCGGCTGGACCGTGTTCGCGCCGAACCTGGAGGCGAGCGGGCTGAAGCTGGTCGGCGGCCGGCTGCTGCCGGGACCGAACGGTCCCGCGTCGTTCCTGATGTACGAGGGCGCCTCGGGCGAGCGGTACACGATCTACAGCGCCAAGACCGAGAATGGTGCAACGCAAATGCGCTACGCCAAGACGGACAAGGACGGCGCGTTGTTCTGGTCCGAGCGCGGCGTCGGCTACGTCGTCAGCGGCAGCAGCGATCGCGAGCGGCTGACCAAGGTGGCGCAGGCCGTCTACGACCAAGCAGAGAAAAACGGCACATAGACAACCGCGCAAGCGCGGTGCCTAGATTCCGACATCGAAAATTTGGAATCAGGACATCGACGCGTCTCATTATCGCACCGGGTGTTCACGCGATTATGAGTGGCGTTCGATCCGCCGATCGACGCGGGCGGCCTCGATTGGGGTTTTTGGTACCGCGCTGGTCCCCCTCTCGAGGCCGCACCTTTTCATCGGCTGCCCCGCCGGACAGCCGACACGTCGAAACCATGAAGCGCTACCACGCCTCAGGCGTATGATGGGCATCATCTCCACGATGATGCCTCGGTCCTTTAGGAGAACCCCTTCAGTTCGAACGCCTAACCAAGCCCGCTACGTGGATTGTAGGGGTGTTGGTCCCGCCACTTCTCCATCAATGCTTCAAGCTCGGCGTCGTTCCCGTCCGGTAGCATAATCCTGACGGTGACGAAGAGATCCCCGGTCCCGCCGGCTTTCGGCAGGCCCTTGCCCTTGAGGCGGAAGGTCCGGCCGCTGGAGGTGTTTTTGGGGACCGAGAGCTCGACGGCATTGCCGAGAGTGGGCACGCGGACCTTGCCGCCGAGCACCGCCTCGTACAGCGTCACCGGCAGGTCGATCCTGAGGTCGGCGCCCTCGACCTTGAAGAACGGGTGCGGGGCAATGTTGATGGTGATCAGGAGATCGCCGGGCGGATGGCCCTGCGCACTTTCTCCCTGCCCCCGCAGCCTGATCTGCTGGCCCTCGGTGACTCCGGCCGGAATCTTGACGTTGAGCTCCTTGCCCGTCGGCAACCGAACCCGCTTCTCGCCGCCCTTGACCGCCTCTTCCAGCGAGACGCTCATGGCGACGTTGACGTCGAGATCGAGCCCGACGCCGCCGGTGTCGAACTCGAACTGGGCACCGCCGCCGGCACCGGGCCGCGCGCCGCGCATCCCGCCGCCGAACATGCTGTTGAGGATGTCCTCGAAGGCGCCGCCGCCCGGGCCGCCCGCACCGCCGCTTCGGAACGTATAGCTTTCGAACCCGCCAGGGCCCGCGCGGCCGCGCGGACCGCCGCCGCCCGGAAAACCCTGGAAGCGCGGCTTGCCGTCGGCGTCGATCTCGCCGCGATCAAACTGCTTGCGCTTGTCCTCGTCGCCGAGGATCTCGTTGGCCGAGTTGATCTCGGCGAAGCGTTCGGCCGCCTTCGGATCGCCCGTGTTGCTGTCCGGATGGTGCTTCTTGGCCAGCTTGCGATAGGCGCTCTTGATCGCGGCAGCGCTGGCGCTCCGCGGCACCCCCAAGACCTCATAGGGGTCGCGCATTCGTCACGTCTCCTTCAAGAAATCGAATTGTTCAAAGGGCTCCCCGCCCCACCTGCCGGTGATGTGGGAAGAGAGTGGCATTTTTGCAACTAGCCACGCGAGCTGAAGCTCTTTCTTTGGAGCATGGTCTTATCGGAAAAACCGGTTCCTACTTTTCGCGAACGCGGCCTTTCGGGTTCGGATCATGCTCAGCTGCGCCACGGCTTTAGCGTATGAATCTCCCAACGGCCACGGCCGCTTTGGCAGCCGGCGCCCTGGAGCCAGCTTTCGGTATTGCCGTTGACATAGCTCGCCAGGAAGTCGCGGCATTTGCGCCCGTCCTCGGCGGCGTAGGACTGGGCGATGGGCGTCACCGAGCCACGCGCCCCGGTCTCCGGATTCTCCCAATGCTGGCTGGAATCCTTGTCGCCCTTGCTGAGGACGTCGGAGGCGGCGTTGCGGGTGAAGGCAAGATCGGTCTCGGTCGGGGGAGCGTCCTTCGGCCGCGCGATCGAACCGGTGAGGTCGCTGTCGTCGGCCTTGGCATAGGCGCTGCTGTCGTTGCGGGAAAAGCTGCAACCGCCGGCGCCAAGCCCGATCAGAATCATCGTCATGACGAAGCCGGAAGGCCGGATCGCCGATAGGCCAACGCGTCCCCATGCCCTATATAGGGCGGTAGCGGACAACAACGCGTTTTGGGCCGCGGGACGCAACTCGGACTCCGGACATGACCGACACGACCTCGATGAAACACCAGACACCCTTAACATCCGGTGATTTCACCGCCGCCGACGAGCCATTTGCGTTGTTCGAGGCCTGGTTGAACGAAGCGGTCAAGAGCGAGCCGAACGATCCGAACGCCATGGCGCTCGCAACCGTCGATACCGACGGGATGCCCGATGTGCGTATGGTGCTCATGAAGGGCTTCGATGCCGACGGTTTCGTCTTCTACAGCCACATCGCCAGCCAGAAGGGCCGCGAACTCGCCGCAAATCCTAAGGCAGCGTTACTTTTTCACTGGAAGTCGCTGCGCCGTCAGGTGCGCATCCGCGGCAACGTGACGCCGGTGACCGACGCGGAGGCCGACGCCTATTTCGCGACGCGACCGAAGCAGGCCCAGATCGGCGCCTGGGCGAGCAAGCAATCGCAAGAGCTGGAGAGCCGCTTCGCGTTCGAGCAGGCCATCGCCAAGGTCGCGGCCAAATACGTCATCGGCGAAGTGCCGCGGCCGCCGGGCTGGAGCGGCTGGCGCATCACGCCGGTGCGGATCGAGTTCTGGCACGACCGCCCCTTCCGCCTGCACGACCGCATCGAATTTCGCCGTGACGCGGCCGGCCAACCGTGGTCCAAGACGCGAATGTATCCGTAAGCTTTGGGCCGACCTGAAAGATGTCCATGCCGCATTCGTCCAATGCGCCGCGCCGTACGCTGCTCCTGACCGGAGCCAGCCGCGGCATCGGCCACGCCACCGTGATCCGTTTCTCCTCGGCGGGCTGGCGCGTCATCACCTGCTCGCGGCATCCTTTCCCGGAGGACTGCCCCTGGGACGCAGGGCCGGAGGACCACATCCAGGTCGACCTCGGCGATCCCAAGGACACCGCGCGCGCGATCTCGGAGATCCGCAACCGGCTCGAGGGCGGCACGCTGCATGCGCTGGTCAACAACGCCGCGATCTCGCCGAAGGGCGCCGGCGGCTCGCGGTTGGGCTCGGTCGACACCGACCTCGATACCTGGACCCACGTCTTCCATGTCAACTTTTTCGCGCCGATCATGATGGCGCGGGGGCTGATCGAGGAATTGAAGGCCGCCAAGGGGTCGGTCGTGAACGTCACATCGATCGCGGGCTCGCGCGTGCACCCCTTCGCAGGCGCAGCCTACGCCACCTCGAAGGCCGCGCTCGCAGCGCTGACACGCGAGATGGCCTCCGACTTCGGCCGCATCGGCGTCCGCGTCAACGCGATCGCCCCGGGCGAGATCGACACCTCGATCCTGTCGCCGGGCACCGAGAAGATCGTCGAGCAGCAGATCCCGATGCACCGCCTCGGCACGCCCGACGAAGTGGCAAAGATCATCTACGTGCTGTGCACGGACACCAGCTCCTACGTCAACGGCGCCGAGATCCACATCAACGGCGGCCAGCACGTGTAGGCGGGCACTGTCATTGCGAGCGAAAGCGAAGCAATCCAGACTGCCTCCGCAAAGACAGTCTGGATTGCTTCGTCGCGGAGCCTGTCATCCGGCCCGCCGGAGGCGGGACCGGGTGGCTCCTCGCAATGACGGAAGTGGAAATGGCCGCTCAGGGAAGCAAGGCGATCCAGACAACGCCGCCGCAAGACCTGGATCGCCCTTACCTTCCGTTCCTCAATCGAGTCGAATCCGACGTGACCGCTCGCGCGGCCGCGGAGCGGCCGTGCTGAATGCAGTCGAGCAGTCGTCGTCGTTCTCACCATCGAGCAGCGGAGCACCACAGTGCCGGCACATGCGTGCCGACATCGACGGCGCCTTGCCGCTCGCCAGAACCTGACGGTAGTTCGCCAGATCGATGACGTTGCGGGGCGACGTTATGTGTTTCTCAACCATGGCTGTTCCTCGCGGCTACGCCCTGCTTATCGCAGACAAGTTTCGCGCAAACGTTCAGCCCACCGCTCAAATTTTACCGGAGGAATTGCGGCATGACACACGCGTCACCGCGTCGCCGCAATCCCGATCGATTCTGCGACACGATTCATCGTGTCTATGCGAGCGGCGTAAGGTCTCGGTAGGTATCTTTGCTCGCGCACGATCCTACAGCCACTTCTTCCACTTGAAGATCCAGTAGGGGACGATGGCGGCGATCAGCATCATCACCAGTGCCATCGGATAGCCGTGCACCCATTCGAGTTCCGGCATCACCTTGAAGTTCATGCCGTAGATCGAGGCGATCAGGGTCGGCGGCATCAGGACAACGGCCATGACCGAAAACAGCTTGATGATGTTGTTCTGCTCGAGATTGACGACGCCGAGCATGGCGTCGAGCACGAAGGTGATCTTGCTGGAGAGATAGGAGGCGTGATCGGTCAGCGAGGCGACGTCGCGCTGCATGGTCTTGAGCTGCTCGCGCATGTCCTTCGACCACTTCACGCCCTCGACCACGGCGGACAGGAACGTCACGACGCGGCCGATCGACACCAGGCTCTCGCGAACCTTCGAGGTCAAGTCGCCCTTGCGGCCGATCGAGATCAGAATCTGGGAATATCGCTTGGCATGGCCGTGGCGCTCGCTCTCCGGCTCGAAGATCTCGTGGGAGACCTGGTCGATCTCGGCGCCGCAGCGCTCCAGAATGTCGGCGCAGCGGTCGATCACGGCGTCCAGGAGCTCCATGAGCACCATCTCGCCGGTGATCGAGGGCGTGCAGGAGCGGGCGAGCTTGGCCTCGACAAGCGCAAAGGGCTTGGGCAGGTCGTAGCGGACCGTCACCAGGCGGTGGTCGCCAAGGATGAAGGTCACCGCGGTGGTCCGGGGCATGTCGGTATCGGAGTGGCACATCAGCGTCGCGGTCATGTAGCGCGCGCCGTTCTCCATATAGAGGCGACTGGAGATCTCGATCTCCTGCATGTCTTCCCGGGTCGGGATGGCGATGCCCGCCAGCCGCTCGACCGCCTTGTCCTCGGCAGCCGAGGGGTTGACGAGGTCGATCCAGACTGCGTTCTCCGGCAGCGCTGTGAGATCCTCGACAACCGCCTTCTTGAGGGAGGTCTCGGAGAGAACGAACACCGAAAACATCAAAAGCTCCAGAGATCCTACGACAGAACGACAGCCCTTAGCGCGATTCTGACAGGTTCACGATGACAACAACATTAACGGAGCGTTTGCATCTGCGGCGGCCGCTAGGGCTCAACTGTGGCGCCGGAGGAACAGTCTGGCGCGTCTTACCAAAAAAACCCGCACGACACCCCCAAATTTGCGGCAGAAAAGCCACAGCTGGGGTCTTACAGCCCTGGAAAACGGCTTCAGCGCTGGAATTGTGGCAGATTTCAACCATAATGGGCTTAACGGAGTCGAGGAACTTGGGCGCTACGCTCAGGTCCCTTCCGCACGGTATTGTTTTGATTGGAACCAAACCATGTCGTCGCTGAAAATTATGTTTGGGATTTTGGCCGCTGGCCTGATGCTGTCGGGCTGCATGCAGGCCACGACACGTTACGAGGCGACGGACACCAAGGCGTTCAAGCCCAAGGACAAAGAACTCCTTGCCAAGGTGAAATACGAGAATACCGCGGTCGCAGAACCGTTCCGCCGCGCCATTGTCGAATTCCACCGCAAGGAAGCGCCGGGCTCGATCGTGGTCGATTCCGACAACCATTACCTCTATTACGTGCTGGAGGGCGGCAAAGCGATCCGCTACGGCATCACTGTCGGCGAAGAGGCCATGGCCTGGTCGGGCATCGCCAAGGTGGCCAGCAAGACCGAGTGGCCGGCCTGGCACCCCACCCCCGGCGAAATCTCGCGCCTCGGCGTGCCGACCTATGTCGCACCCGGACCGGACAATCCGATGGGCTCCCGCGCGCTGTACCTCCATTCTGGGGGCAAGGACACGCTGTTCCGCATCCACGGCACCAACCAGCCGGAATATATCGGCGCCTCGATCTCGTCAGGCTGCATCCGCCTGACCAACGAGGACGCGATCGATCTCTATGATCGCGTCAAGCTCGGCACCCTCGTCGTGGTGCTCGAGCCCAAGCACGGCGATTCGCCCTACAAGCCGCGCCTCGCGCTCCAGGGCGGTTCCAGTTCACCCTACTAAGCAGGCCTTGTCCGAGGCCTTTCAAAGGCGCCGGTTTCACCGGCGCTTTTTTGTTGCCGGCTGGTGCGATCGGGCTTTGTTGCCATCCGCCGCCGGCTTGTCCGCAGGTGCAGCAGGCTTTTCCGCCTCACCGCCGTCGGCGCCCTCCTTTGCCTCGGGCTTGGCCGCGACCTCGCGCGGCGGTGCCTCCTCGGGACGCTCCGCCGGCAGCAGCGGTGCGACCTGAGGCAGCGGATCCCACACGTTCCATTGGCAAATCCGGTAGTCGTTGCGTCGCTGCGCAAGATCGAGATGGATGTGGTCCTCGTGGTACCAGTCCGAACCCGGGCCTAGCACGGTGGAAAAGCGAGTGCAGACCGAGTGCAGCACGCGCTCGCGCACCTCGCGCGAGGTGGTGCGGTCGGTCAGGCCGATCGACTGCCCATTGGCGAGCTTGACGGCGCGGATGTCGATGGCATTGGCCTTGCCGTGCTCGGACAGCATCGCGCCGGCCACGCGGTTGCGGCCGCGGCACTCGAAGCTGTCGAAATTGTCGAGCTCGCTGACGGCGGAGCCGAGGCTGGTCGCCAGCGGCGTCATGTCCTTGCGCACCCAATCGGCGAGCGCGGACGCCATGGTGCAGCGGAGGATGGCCGCCGGCTTGACCGTCACCTTGCGCTTGTCCGGCAGCACGATGGCCTCCAGTCGCACCAGATCCTCGCCGCCGCAGGCACCGGGACCGCGGATATCCGGAATGGACGGCGCGATCGCGATCTCCTCGGTCAGCGCCAGCCGGCAGGCCGAGGCCTGCTTCTCGGGCGGCGGCGCGGACTCGGCGGGCTTGTCCGCGCCTGGCTTGTCGGGGGACGGCTTGCCGTCTGCCTGCGCCGCCCCCTCATCCGACGCTTTGGGGGCCTCCTCGGGACGCGGCTTCGGCAGCGGAATCCTGGCGGCGCGAACGGTTGCGCGGGGCTTCGGTGCTCCAAGGTTGAAGATATCGAGCGGCGCAGGATATTTCCGCGCCTCTGCCCTTTCGGCGATCAGCAACAGCCCCGCCGCAGCGGTAACCATTGCCGCCCCGGCGGACATATAGCCGCGACAAGACCATTTGCGACGCAAGTCCGGCAGGCTAAAACTCATGGCAATTCTTTGGCCCAACGCTGAGAGCGATAACGCGCCCAGCGACTTCTCGGAGGAACGTCGGAATGCTTGGTTTGATGCAAGATTGGCCCCTGCTCTGCCACCGGATCATCGAACACGCCGCCAGGATTCATGGCAAGCAGGAGGTGGTCACACGCTCGGTCGAGGGACCGATCCATCGCACCAACTACGCCGAGATCCACAAGCGCGCGCTCAAGGTCTCGCAGATGCTGGAGCGCGACGGCATCAAGCTCGGCGATCGCGTCGCGACGATCGCCTGGAACACCTGGCGCCATCTGGAGGTCTGGTACGGCATCATGGGGATCGGCGCCATCTGCCATACCGTCAATCCGCGCCTTTTCCCCGAACAGATCGCCTGGATCATCAATCATGCGCAGGATCGCGTCGTGATGACCGATCTCACCTTCATTCCGATCCTGGAGAAGATCGCGGACAAGCTGCCCAGCGTGGAGCGCTACATCGTGCTCACCGACAAGGCTCACATGCCGGAGACCACGCTGAAGAACGCGGTCGCCTACGAGGACTGGATTGCGCAGGCCGACGGCAAATTCAAATGGAAGGACTTTGACGAGAACACGGCGGCGGCGATGTGCTACACCTCCGGCACGACCGGCGATCCCAAAGGTGTGCTGTATTCGCATCGCTCCAACGTGCTGCACGCGCTGATGGCCAATAACGTCGACGCGCTCGGCACCAGTGCGTCCGAGACAATGCTGCCGGTCGTTCCGCTGTTCCATGCCAACAGCTGGGGCATCGCCTTCTCCGCGCCCTCGCAGGGCACCAAGCTGGTGATGCCGGGCGCCAAGCTCGACGGCGCCTCGGTCTACGAACTGCTCTCGACCGAGAAGGTGACGCACACCGCCGGCGTGCCGACGGTGTGGCTGATGCTGCTCCAGCACATGACGGCCAACAATCTCAAACTGCCGGATCTGAAGATGGTGATCTGCGGCGGCTCGGCGATGCCGCGCTCGATGATCAAGGCCTTCCTCGACATGGGTTCGAACGTCCGCCACGCCTGGGGCATGACCGAGATGAGCCCGATCGGAACCGTCGCGGCGCTGAAGCCGCCGTTCCAGAATGCGACAGGCGATGCCAGGCTCGACGTGCTGCAGATGCAGGGTTATGCGCCGTTCGCCGTGCAGATGAAGATCACCGACGATGCCGGCAAGGAGCTGCCCTGGGACGGCAAGACCTTTGGCCGCCTCAAGGTCTCCGGGCCCGCCGTCGCCAAGGCCTATTACCGCGTCGATAGCAACATCCTCGACGAGGACGGCTTCTTCGACACCGGCGACGTCTCGACCATCGACGAGGACGGCTATATGCGGATCACCGACCGCTCCAAGGATGTGATCAAGTCCGGCGGCGAGTGGATCTCCTCGATCGACCTCGAAAACCTCGCGGTGGGCCACCCCGCCGTGGCGGAAGCCGCCGTGATCGGCGTGTTCCACCCGAAATGGGACGAGCGGCCGCTGCTGATCGTGCAGCTCAAGCAGGGCCAGCAGGCCACGCGCGAGGACATCCTGAAGTTCATGGAGGGCAAGATCGCCAAATGGTGGATGCCCGACGACGTCGCTTTCGTCGACGGCATTCCGCACACCGCCACCGGCAAGATCCTGAAGACGGCGCTGCGCGACCAGTTTAAGGATTACCGGTTCCCGAACGCGGCGGCGTGACGGGCTGGGTGCGCCCCTCCTTGGAGGGGCGTCAGCGTCCGACTTGTTGAAGCCTCCACGACGTCATGGCCGGGCTTGTCCCGGCCATCCACGCCTTGCCCCACGGTGCAGTGAACGTGGATGGCCGGGACAAGCCCGGGCATGACGGCTTGGGCGTAGCAGGAACCCTTGAATTTGCTCCCGCGCCGTGGTCTCAACGGCGCATCGTCGCGCCAAATCGGCCGGCATCGCCAACCCCGGCAGAGCTCACCCGATGGCCCGCAGGTTTTCCGCTCCCTACCAGTCGGAGCCCGTGTCCAGCCTCGCGAGCTGGGCGCGCAATCTGGCCGTGTTCGCGGTTCTGGCGGTGGTGGTGTCGATCATCGTCGTCCGTTTCGATTTCCTGGAGCCCAAGCCGGCGCTGGCGACGTTCATCGGCGGGCTCGCGATCGCCGGCCTCTCGATCCTGTTCGGGCTCGCCGGCTTTGCCGCAATCTGGCAGAACGGCTCGCGCGGCATGGCGCGCATCCTGCTCGCCTTCCTGATCGACGGGGCGATCCTCGCCTATCCCGCCTATCTGGCCTTTCAATATCGCAAGCTGCCGTCGATCTACGACATCACCACCAATCCGATTGATCCGCCGCGCTTCGATGCGCTGGCGCGCCTGCGCACCGGCGAGGGCACCAACACCGCGGTCTATGCCGGCCTCTATTCGGCGGAGCAGCAGCGCCATTTCTATCCCGAGATCGAGCCCGTCGAGCTCGAGATCTCGGCCGACCGCGCCTATGCGATCGCGCTTCAGCTCGTCCACAAGCGCAAATGGATCGTGATCGACGAGCGCGCACCGCAGCCGCCGCGCCGCATCGGCCGCATCGAGGCGGTGGCGCGCACGCCGATCATGGGTTTCCGCGAGGACGTTTCGATCAGGGTCGTGCCGGATGGCGATGATTCCCGCGTCGATATCCGCTCTGCGTCGCGCAATTTCGACAGCGACCTCGGCAGCAACGCCGCACGCGTCAAGACATTCATCGACGACCTCAACACCGCCGCCGACGCCGATGCACTCAAGCCGGTGAAGAAGACGCCGGTGACGCCGCCCAAGGCGCCGGCGAAGACGGTGAAGAAGTGACTTGGCGAATGGGGAGTAGCGAATAGCGAATGGAGCCGCCCATTCGCTATTCCCCATTCGCTATTCGCCCCTAGGCCATCCGATAGGTCCCGCCGATCACGGGATCGCCATCCGTCGCCACCACGCCGCGGGCGACCAGATCTTCCAGATGCGCCAGCACGGAATAGCCGGCAGCTGTCGTCAGGCGCGGATCGATACCGATATAGATCGCGCGGACCATGGTCGGGATGTCGGTCTCGCCCTTGGCGAGGCGGTGCAGGATCGAGGCCTCGCGTGCCTTGCGGTGGCGGATCAGGAAGCGCACGAAGCGCTGGCCCTCGGGAATCTCGGGGCCATGGCCCGAGAAATAGAGATCCTCCTCGCGGGTGGCGAGCCGGTCGAGCGAATCCATGTAGTCGATCATCGAGCCGTCCGGCGGCGCCACGATCGAGGTCGACCAGCCCATCACGTGATCGCCGACGAAGTTGAACTTCCGCTCCGGCCAGGCGAATGCCAGATGGTTGGCCGTGTGGCCGGGCGTCGCGACGGCTTCGAGCCGCCAGCCGTCACCTTCCACGACGTCGCCGTGCGCGAGATTGACGTCCGGGGCAAAATCGCGGTCGGCGCCGGATTCCGGATTGTGCTTCTCGCTCTCGAATCGCGGCCGCGAGGCGCGATGCGGGCCTTCGGCATAGACCGGCGCCGCCGTCGCCTGCTTGATCCGCGCGGTGTTCGGCGAATGGTCGCGATGGGTGTGGGTGACGAAGATGTGCGTCACGGTCTCGCCGCGCACGGCATCGAGCAGCGCCGCCGCATGCGCCGCATCGTCTGGACCGGGATCGATGATCGCGACATTGCCCTTGCCGACGATGTAGCTGACCGTGCCCGTGAAGGTGAACGGGCTCGGATTGTTGCAGAGCACGCGCCGCACGCCGGGGCGGACCTCCTCGACGATGCCGGGCTTCAGCGGAAAGTTGCGGTTGAACGGGACGTCGTCGTTGTCGGACATGGGACTTCCTGTGCCACACTCTCTGCCGTCATACCCCGCGAAGGCGGGGTATCCAGTACGCCGCAGCGCCAGTGACAAAAGCGAAGTCTCTGGGATACTGGATCGCCCGCCTGCGCGGGCGATGACAGTTGAGCAAGCTAGCCGCGGCGGAAAAACACAGTGACTAGAAAAACGCCTGAATGCCCGTGATCGCGCGGCCCAGGATCAGGGCGTGGACGTCGTGGGTGCCCTCGTAGGTGTTGACCGTCTCGAGGTTATGGACGTGGCGCATCACGTGATACTCGATCGAGATGCCGTTGCCGCCGTGCATGTCGCGGGCGGTGCGGGCGATGTCGAGGGCCTTGCCGCAATTGTTGCGCTTCATGATCGAGATCATCTCGGGCGCGAACTTGCCCTCGTCCATCAGGCGGCCGACGCGAAGCGAGCCCTGCAGGCCGAGCGCGATCTCGGTCTCCATGTCGGCGAGCTTCTTCTGCACCAGCTGGGTCGCGGCGAGCGGCTTGCCGAACTGCTTGCGGTCGAGCGTGTATTGACGGGCGCGGTGCATGCAGTCCTCGGCGGCGCCAAGCGCACCCCAGGAGATGCCGTAGCGGGCGCGGTTGAGGCAGCCGAACGGGCCCTTGAGGCCGGACACGTTGGGCAGCAGGGCGTCCTCCGGGACCACGACGCCGTCCATCACGACCTCGCCGGTGATGGAGGCGCGCAGCGAGAGCTTGCCGCCGATCTTCGGCGCGGACAGGCCCTTCATGCCCTTCTCCAGCACGAAGCCGCGGATCTGGTTGTCGTGCGCGGCCGACTTGGCCCAGACCACGAAGACGTCGGCGATCGGCGCGTTCGAGATCCACATCTTGCTGCCGGTGAGGCGATAGCCGTCCGACACCTTCTCGGCGCGGGTCTTCATGCCGGCCGGATCGGAGCCGGCATCGGGCTCGGTCAGGCCGAAGCAGCCGACCCACTCGCCGCTGGCGAGCTTGGGCAGGTACTTCTTGCGCTGGTTCTCGTCGCCATAGGCGTAGATCGGGTACATCACCAGCGAGGACTGCACCGAGTTCATCGAGCGATAGCCGGAATCGACCCGCTCGATCTCGCGCGCGACGAGGCCATAGGCGACGTAGCTCGCATTGGCGCAGCCATATTCTTCCGGCAGCGTGATGCCGATCAGGCCGAGCTCGCCCATCTCGTTGAAGATCTCGCGGTCGGTCTTCTCCTCGAGATAGGCCTTGGAGACGCGCGGCAGCAGCTTGTCCTGCGCATAGGCGCGGGCGGTGTCGCGAACCATGCGCTCGTCTTCGGTGAGCTGCTCGTCGAGCAGGAACGGATCGTCCCACTGGAAAGAAGCCGCAGCCGGCTTGTCCTTGGCCTGAGGGCGCACGCTCATGAAACGTCCTTTCGCGTCTGGTTCCGTCGATAATTGCCCGACAAAGTAAAGCGCCGCGGCAACAAGTTCAATTGCATCCTGGCTTGGTCGTTCCGGGGTGGCGCTTTCAGCGCGACCGGGAGAAAGACAATGCGTGTCAGCTTTCGAGCTGCTCGTTGGCGACGATCTCGATGCCGAAGCCCGATAGGCCCTTGTAGTCGTGCACCGACGAGGTGAGATGCCGGATCGAAGTCACGCCGAGGTCGCGCAGGATCTGCGCGCCGACGCCGACCTCGCGCCACTGGCGGTTGCGGTCGGCCTCCGTCGACGTCTCGTCCGGCAGCGGCGAAACGGGCACGCCGGCCGCGCCGTCGCGCAGGTAGACCAGCACGCCGCGGCCGGTCTTCTTGAAATGCTCGAGCACGGCGGCCATGCGCTTGTGGCCGGTGAAGGTGTCCTTGACGATGTTCGGCTTGTGAAAGCGCGTCAGCACGTTCTTGCCGTCGCCGACCCCGTTATAGACGAAGGCGACGTGGGCGATGGAATCGAACGGCGAGCGGTAGGCATAGCCCTGCAAGGGACCGATCGGGCTGTCGGTGACGAAGGTCGAGACCCGCTCGATCAGCTTCTCGCGCGCCTGGCGGTAGGCGATCATGTCCGCGATGGTGACGTGCTTGAGCTTGTGCCTGACCGCGAATTGCGCGACCTGCTCGCCCTTCATCACGCTGCCGTCGTCGTTCATGAGCTCGCTGATGACGCCGACCGGCGGCAGGCCGGAAAGCTTGCAGAGGTCGACCGCGGCCTCGGTGTGGCCGGAGCGAAGCAGCACGCCGCCGTCCTTGGCGATCAGCGGGAAGATGTGGCCGGGCCGGGCGAAGTCGTTGGCGCCGACATTGGGATTGGCGAGCGCGCGGCAGCACGAGGCGCGCTCCTCGGCGGAGATGCCGGTGCCGCCGTCGGGCTTGTAGTCGATCGAGACCGTGAACGCGGTGGTGTGCGCGGAATCGTTGTGGGCGACCATCGGATCGAGCCGCAGCCGGCGCGCGTCCTCGGTCGTCACGGGCGCACAGACGATGCCGGAGGTATGGCGGATGATGAAGGCCATCTTCTCGGCGGTGCACAGCGAGGCGGCGACGATCAGATCGCCCTCGCCCTCGCGGTCCTCGTCGTCGGTGACGACCACGAGCTCACCCCGAGCAAAGGCCTGCAAGACTTCCTGAACGCTATCGGGCATTTCCCAATCTCTATCGGTTATGGCCGGGAGGCTTAGCCGGACTTGGGTCGGGGCGCTAGTCTCCCCAGCGCAACCACATATGTCCGAGGGCGGGCCTGCCGATGGGTTTCAGGCTTGCACCGGGCATACCAGCGATATAGGCGCAGATTGCCCGCAAGGAAGGCGGGCAAGGAAGGCGGCCCGACGCCGTCAGGGCAGCACCTCGCGGCGCTCGCCGAGGCGCTGATCGAGCTCGGCGCGCTTGTCCGCGAGCAGGCCGGCCTGGGCGGCTTCGATCACGGTAAACAGCTCATGTGCATCGCTGAGCCGGGTCACGGTGACATAGCTGGCGCCGGCCTCGTAGAGCGCGCCGACGTCGGCCAACAGGTCGGCCGTGGCGACGATCAGGGCGGTCGGATTGAGCGCGCGGACGTGACGGACCAACTTCTCGTTGGTGGCGCCCTTCAGCAGCGAATCCGGCACGCTGAGGATGATCATCTCGGACTTGCCGACGCCGGCATGGAGCAGCGTGTCGGCGCTGCTGATGTCGCCATAGATCACGTGCAGACCACGTGAAAGCAGGGTCTGGTACACATTGGGGTTGAAATCGACCACGGTGATCTGCTCGAGCAGCACCGGTGCCTGCCGTTCGATCTCGGCCAGCAGCGCGCTCGCCGCACGGAAAAAGCCGAGGATAACGATGCGGCGGGCCTCGCCATGGCCGCCCCCGTGGCCCTCCTCGGCATGGCCGTTGCCATGGTCGAGATCGCGCAGGCCGATCCGCTTCAAGGGGCCGATCGCCCAGCGGGTGATCTCGTCGCTGCGGGTCATCACGAAGGTCGAGAGCACCGCCAGCACCACGAAGGCGAACGAAGCCGCATTCGCCGTCTCGGCTGCGATGTGGCGGTCCGCGACGCCGGTCTGGATCACGACCAGCGAGAACTCGGAGATTTGCGCGAGGTTGAGCGCCGGCAACAGGCTGGCGCGCAGGCCCTGCTTCATCAGATAGAGCGGGGTGAAGGTGGTGACGAGGCGGCTCACCACCGTGAACGCCGCGATCATCAAGGCGAGGCTGATCACCGAGAGGCCGGGCACGGGAATGGTCATGCCGAGCGCGACGAAGAACAGCGTGATGAAGAAGTCGCGCAGCGTGGTGACCTTGGCGGTGACATCGAGCGCATAGGGGAAGGTCGAGAGCGAGACGCCGGCGATCAGCGCACCCATCTCGCGCGACAGCGACAGTTGATAGGCGGTCTCGGCGACGAGAAAGCACCAGGCGAGCGCACCGAGCAGGATCAGCTCGGGCCGCCGGGCGATCTGGTGGAACACGCGCGGCAGCACGTAGCGGCTGACCAGAAGCGCGGCCGTGACCAGCACCGCGACGCGGCCGATCGAGAGCAGGATGACGCTGACCTGCAGATTGGCGAGACTCGGCTGCACCGCCAGGAACAGGATGGCAAAGATGTCCTGGAGCACCAGCACGCCGAGCGTGATGCGGCCCGGCAGCGTATCGAGCTCGCGCTTCTCGTAGAGCACCTTGACGATGATGACCGTGCTCGACAGCGCGCAGGCGACGCAGAGATAGACCGCATCGAAATGCCCACCGCCGAGCGACAGGCCGATGCCGACGAAGAACAGAAGCCCGAGCAGACAGCCGCCCAGCAGCTGGCTGCCCGCCGCGAACAGGATCACCCGCCCGGCCCGAACGATCTTCTTCAGGTCGATCTCGAGCCCGATCATGAACAGCATGAAGATCAGGCCAAGCTCGGAGATGACGCTGATCGATTCCTGCGAATGGACCCAGCCGGCGCCGAATGGACCTATGCAGAAGCCGGCGATAAGGTAGGCCAGGATCAGCGGTTGCCGGGAGAAATGGGCGAGAAGCCCCAGCATCCAGGCGAACAGAATAGAGAGTGTGATATCGCGAATGAGCTCATGCATGCCAAATTGGTCCGTTTTGCCGCACCCTAGAGGTGGGTTGCGGTGCGGCAAGCGAGCAATTCGTCACATGCGGAATGGGCTCTTCGCAGCCATGCTGCTCGCTCCCCTCGCCTTTGCCGTGCCCGCCGCCGCGCAATCCAAGGTCAGTATCGAACAAAACTTTGCCGATTCGCTCACCACGCCGCTGAAGGAGGACCTCGCCGTATCCGGCGGTTTCTACGTGCCCGCCTATTCCAGCGTCGCGATGAGCCAGGGCAAGCTGCGTGTCGACTTCTCGGTGACGCTGAGCGTACACAACGCCTCCGAGACCCAGCCGCTGGTCATCAAACGCATCGCCTATTTCGACACCGCAGGCAAGCAGGTCGAGAGCTATCTGAAGACGCCGGTGGCGTTGAGGCCGCTCGCCACCGTCTCGATCTTCATTCCGACCGACGACGTGCGCGGCGGGACCGGCGCCAATTTTCTGGTCGACTGGGCCGCCACGGGCGAGATCGCAGAACCCGTGGTCGAAGCCTTAATGGTTGGCGGCATCGCCAACACGCATTACGCTTTCATCAGTCAGGGCCGTCCGACCAGGACGGCCGGCAAGAAGTAAGGCGGCCGGTGCAAAGCCGAGCTCAACAAGAACAAAACGAGGAACGCTCCCATGACGTCCAGCTTCGATTTCGCGCCCCTGTTTCCAGCAGGGCTGCCGGCCCCGTCTGCGCGCTGGACGGGCCTTGCCAAATACAGCTTCGTCGGCGGCAACAACGATTCCGAACAGGTGCCGCTCGACGAGCTGATCGAAGCGGCCGACACGGTGCTGCGGCGCGAGGGCCGCTCGCTCGCCACCTACGGTCTGGCGCATGGTCCGCAGGGCTACCTGCCGTTGCGCGAATTCCTGGTGACGAAACTCAAGCGCGACGCCGGCATCAGCTGCACGGTCGACGACCTCCTGATCGTCTCCGGCTCGCTGCAGGCGCTCGACCTCGTCAACGCCACCCTATTGACGCGCGGCGACACCGTGATTTTCGAGCAGGAGAGCTATCAGGGCTCCCTGACACGGCTGGCGCGGCTCGGCGTCAACGTCGTCGGCATTCCCCTCGACCAGGACGGCATGCGCATGGATCTGCTGGCCTCCGCGCTGGCCGACCTGAAGCGCCGCGGCATCCGGCCGAAATACATCTACACCATTCCGACGGTGCAGAACCCGACCGGCAGCATCATGCCCGAGAGCCGCCGCACCGAGCTGTTGCGGCTCGCGACCGAATATGGCGTGCCCATCTTCGAGGACGATTGCTATGCCGACCTCATCTGGTCGGGGCAGCGGCCGCCCGCGATCTACGCGATGAGCGAGAGCGGCGGCGTGATTCATATCGGCTCGTTCTCCAAGTCGATCGCGCCGGCGCTGCGCGTCGGCTTCGTCGTGGCGCCCTGGGAGGTGATGTCGCGGATGCTGGCGCTGAAGACGGATGCTGGCTCCGGTGCGCTGGAGCAGATGGTGCTCGCCACCTATTGCAAGCCGCATTTTTCAACTCACGTGCCGGCCCTGACCAAGGCGCTGCGCACCAAGCTCGACACGCTCATGGAAGCGCTCAACGAGCAGTTCGGGACCGCCGCTGAGTTCGAGGAGCCCAAGGGCGGCATCTTCCTTTGGGTGAAGCTGCCCGACCAGGTCGATACGCTGAAGCTGTATCAGGCCGCGCTCGCCGCCGGCGTCTCGATCAATCCGGGGCCGGAATGGTCGACCAGCAAGGGCCATTCCGCTTCGCGGCTGCGGCTGTGCTTTGCCAGCCCCACGCACCAGCAGATCCGCGATGGCGTCGCCGTGCTAGCCGAAGTCTGCCGCAAGGAGTTTGGCGTGCCCGCCCGCAGCGCCAATGTGGAGAAGCGAGCCTGAGGCCCAGTCCGGACGTCTCCTCACGCCGCCTGTGGCTGACTGCCGTGAATCGCGGAAGCCAGCCGCAGCAACAGGACGATGGAGACGTTGCCTTTGCCGGCCTCGATCTGGGCGATGTAGCGCTCGGAAATCCCCGAGCGCCGGGCGAGCTCCCGGCGCGACAGATCGCAGCGCATGCGTGAGGACCGTAACCGATCGCCCAGCTCGCTCAGAAACGCGGCCTCGGAATAAGGCGGTACGGCACAGCTCCCCGGCAGTACTTCGCCCGCAAAATCCATGACTTGATTCAGCATTGCTCTATCCACGTTCGCCTTCGGGAAACGCCATCTTATCTTCGAACCGCCCCGCCTCATTGACGCGGATCAAATTCGCGGGCGATCGGCAGCCGCCGTGGCAGGGCCGCGCGCGGGATGCTAAACTTTGGAATTGTTCGAGGCGGGGTTTTTCAGGACATGATGCGTTGTTCGGGCCGCTGGATCGCGGCTGCGGTGCTGTGGGTCGCGTTCACCCCCGCGGCTGGTGCCGAGACGCTGGCCGTGACCGTGGAGCAATGGGGCCTGCTCGGCTCCTGGGCGGTCGATTGCTCGGGTAGGCCCGACCGCGACCAGGGCGCGCGCTTGACTTACGAAATCCGGAAAGACGGCCGTGTGATGTACCGGCGCGATTTCGGCGAGGCCAGGGACGAGAACGAGGTGGTGTCCGCCACGGTCAATGCCGAGGGCCTGCTCAATGTCATGGTGTACTTCCCCTCGCTGCATCAGGCCCGCGAGTTCGGGTTGCTGTTGCAGAAGGACGGCAGCCTGCGCGCGATCTACAATCGCAGCGAGCGCGGCGAGTACACGATCAGGAACGGCAAATACGTCGCCAGCGGTGCGCCGACGCCCGCGCAGCAGCGCTGCGATTAGCACGCCTTCGTCTGAACATCCGTTCAGAATTCTCTTCCCGCTCCTCCGGAACGTTCGCGCAAATCTGCGGTTTAGATGTGCATTCGTTTGGAGGAGGACATCATGAAGAAGCTTGGTTATGTGGTTGCGGCTCTCGGTGCGCTCGTGATCGCGGCGCCAACGCTCGCAAGTGCGGAGACGGTGGTGATCAAGCGCAGCGGCGGTTATCATCATCATCATCACCACGGCCCGTACGGCGCCCGCGCCGAATTCCGCGGACATCGTCATCATGGCTGGCATCGCCACCATCGCGGCGACAAGGTCGTCGTGATCAAGCGCAGCCATCGCCATCACCACTGGGACTAATGCGCAACGCGACAAGGAAATGGCCCCTCACGGGGCCATTTCTATTGCCCGATCACTGCAGCTAATCCCACGCCGGCGCAAAGCCCGGACTGACGCAGCGTCTGTCCTTCGCCAGCGCCGCGATCTTCTCGCGGTCGACATCGTCGAGCGTGATCTTCAGCGCGTCGAGATTGGCCTGCTGGCTCTCGCGACGCGAGGCCTTGGGGATCGCGGCGACGCCGTCCTGGTCGAGCAGCCATTTCAACGCGACCTGCGCGGCGGTGGCATTGTGCCGGGCGCCGATGTCGGCCAGCACCGGATCGCTCGCGAAACGCCCTTGCGCCAGCGGACAATAGGCAACCAGCGGAATCGACAGCGGCTGGAGATAGGCCAGCACCTTCGATTGATCGAGCATGGCGTGATATTCGACCTGGTTGCAGGCGATCGGCGCCTTGATCTCCTCGACCGCGACCTTGAGCAGCGCGGTGGTGAAATTGGCAACGCCGATGGCGCGCGTGCGCCCCTCCTCCTCGAGCGTCATCAGCGTTTCGAACACCGCCCCCCAGTTCGCGGCCTTCGACGGCCAATGCACGAGATAGAGGTCAACATGGTGGAGCCGGAGCTTCCTAAGGCTGGCGTCGAAAGCGCGGCGGATTGCATCGCGGTTGAGGTTCTCGTGCCAGACTTTCGTGGTGACGTGCAGCTCGCCGCGCGGCACGCCGGACGCGGCGATGGCCGCACCGATCGCCTCCTCGTTGGCGTACATCTCGGCCGTGTCGATGTGGCGATAGCCGATCGAAAGCGCGCTCTCGACCGCGGCACGGCAGGCATCGCCCTGCATGCGGAAGGTGCCGAGGCCGAGCTTGGGCATGCTGATGCCCTGGGTTTTCAGATGATCCATGCAACAGGCTCCTGAGCAATTCAGCCCACCGGATCGCGCGGCGATGCCGCGTGAGCAGACTTTTCGGTGATGGAAAAGAAGTGGCGGGACCCCTCACCCTAGCGCGGGAGGAGCACAGCGGCCAATCAAGATCGGGTTAGCAATGCCTCTCCATCGTCATGGCCGGCTTGTCCCGGTCATCCACGCATTGCCACGCGGCACGAAGAACGTGGATGCCCCGGACAAGCACGGGCATGACGACTGGCGCGCCGCAACCTCACCAATGCTGCGCCACGACCGCGGGTTGCACCTGCGGCTGCGGCACGATGTCGACCGACCAGAGGTCGCGATTGTCGACGTCCTTCAGGGTCACCGTCATCACGCCGCTGTGGCCATCGATGTCGACCCGCCCGAAGAACTGCAAGCCGAAGCAGGGCGCGAGATTCTCGCCTTGCGCAGCGCTGCAGCCATGCTGGTATATCGCGACCGGGCCGAAGGTGTCGTCGAGCTCGCCCGGTCCCCAGCTGCCGGCATGCAGCGGGCCGGAGACGAACTCCCAGAACGGCTCGAAATCCTTAAATTGCGCCTTCTTCGGATCGTAGTAGTGCGCGGCGGTGTAATGCATGTCGGCGGTGAGCCAGACGATGTTGCGGATACCGGCGCGCGTGATGAATGCGAGCAGATCGGCGATCTCGTGCTCACGCCGGTCGGGCGGCCCATCGCCGAGCGCAACGGCATCCAGGCTGATCAGGCCAATCGGCAAGTCGGCCGCGATCACCTTCCAGGTCGCGCGCGAAGCGGCGAGCTCGCGCTTGAGCCAGGCGAGCTGCTCGGCGCCCAGGATCCAGCCGCGGTGATCATCGCCCTTGTTCCAGCTCTCGTCGCGGTAGCTGCGCATGTCGATCATGAAGACGTCGAGCAGCGGGCCATAGGCGATCTTGCGATAGACGCGGCCGTGCCGCGCGCCGATGTCGCGGATTGGCATGAAGTCGAAGAAGGCCCGGCGGGCTCGCGCGACCAGGCGCGGGGTGCCGTCGTCCTCGTGTCCGGACTCGTCATAGGTCCCGATCGGCGACCAGTCGTTGGTCACCTCGTGATCGTCCCATTGCGCGAACATCGGCACCTCTGCATGGAAGGCGCGAAAGTGTTCGTCGAGATGGTTGTATTTGTAGTTGCCGCGGAACTGCGCCAGGGTGTGCGCCACCTCCGACTTCTCTTCGGTGACGAGGTTGCGCCAGGTCTCGCCGTTCGGCAGCTTCTGTTCGGAAGGGATCGTGCAGTCCGCGTAGATGTGATCGCCACAGTGGATGAAGAAATCTGGATTGTTATCGAGCATGGTGCGATAGCTGCGATAGCCGCCGCGGGAGACGTCGATGCCCCAGCCCTGGCCCGCGGTGTCACCGGACCACAGAAACGAGATCGACTGGCGCGCTGCCGGCGCGGTGCGGAAATGGCCGACGCGGCTTTCGCCGACGAGTCCGGTGGCGATGTCGTCGAAGCCGACGCGGTAGAAGATGTCTTGCCCAGGCGGCAGATCCGCCAGCAGGAGTTTTGCAGTGAGATCGGCAGCGGGCAGCGCATCGCCGGAGGCCGAGGCGATGATGGTCTTGAAGCTCTCGACCGTGGAGCATTCCACCTGCATCCGCGCGGGCCGATTGGCGCGCGCCCAGATCACCGCGGAGCCGCCGGAGACGTCGCCGGACTGGATGCCGCCTGTGATCTGCGGTCGATCGGCGGCGCGGCTCACATGAGGCTTCGCGAGCGAGGCGATGGCGAGACCGGAGGCGGAGCGGACCAGGAACTGCCGCCGGGTCCAGGCGCGCGAGGCGCGGAGCGTTGCCATTCAGGAGACCTTCGTCGAATCGCGACGGAAGGTGCCTGCGCTCCTTGACTGCCAGCTTACGGTTTCTTGACTCCGCGCCTACGGTTTTGCGACGCGGGGATGACGGCTGTGATCACCGCTTCCAGTTGCAAATGCCGCCAGAGCGGCATGGCCAGGTCTGGATGCGGGTGTCCATCGCCTGCGCATCGAGCGGGTTGCCGCGGCGTGCTAGCTTGGCGCGGGCCGCCCCGCGCGACGGTGCGCTTCTGGCATGCGCGCTCTTCGGCTCGGCCACACGAACACGTTCGGCGGCAACCTTCTTCGGCACATCGACCGGCTCAGCACGCGCCTGCGCTTCGTTCGCGCCACGCGCTTCGAGCGCGACCGGCGCGAAGTGCGTCTCCGGCCCGAGACGTTTCGGCGACAGCACCGCCTTGGAGAGATCGAGACCAAGATATTCGCCGGGCTTGTAGTCGTCGGCGCGCGCAACACCGGCCCCTGCGACCACGAGGGCGAAGGCAATTGCGAAGGGAACGCTTTTCAGGACCACGGACGCCTCCTGAAATCGATTTATGAAAGGGGCAATTTACCCCTATCTAGGAGGCGCCGCGCGTAATTCCAGCGGTCAGATGCCGCCGTGGTTAAGAAGTTTGACGGTGTCAGGCGACCTTTCGCGCAGCGTCCGTCCCGTCCAGGAACCCCAGCAGGCGGCTGCGGATGATGGTTTCAGCCTCGCCCATGATGCGATCGATCAGCTCCTTGCAGGACGGGATGTCGTGGATCAGGCCCGCGACCATGCCGCAGCTCCAGGCGCCGGCATCCATCTGGCCGTCCAGCATGATCTTGGGATAGACGCCCGCGACCTGGTCGTGGATGTCGTCGATCGTGAGCTTGGCGCCCTTTTCGCGCTCGATCTCGAGCAGGCGGTCGACATTGGCGTTCTTCAGGACGCGCTCGGTATTGCGCAACGCCCGCATGATCAGGCGGGTATCGAGCTCGGTGGCTGCGACGAGAGCATTCTTGACGTTCTGGTGCACCGGCGCTTCCTTGGTGGCGATGAAGCGCGTGCCCATGTTCATGCCCGCCGCGCCCAGCGAGAGCGCCGCGACCAGGCTGCGACCATCGGCCATGCCGCCGGAGGCGACGAACGGGATCTTCAGCTCTTCCGCCGCACGCGGCAGCAGGATCATGTTGGGAATGTCGTCCTCGCCGGGATGGCCGCCGCACTCAAAGCCGTCGACGCTGACGGCGTCGCAGCCGATGCGCTCGGCCTTCAGCGAGTGACGCACCGATGTGCATTTGTGGATGACCTTGATGCCGGCGGCCTTCAGCGCCGGCATGTAGGCTTCCGGGCTGCGGCCCGCGGTCTCCACCGCCTTGATGCCGCCCTCGACGATGGCCGCGATATATTCCGGATAAGGCGGCGCCGAGAAGGCCGGCAGGAAGGTGAGGTTGACGCCGAACGGCTTGTCCGTCATGTCGCGGCAGCGCGCGATCTCCTTGGCGAGCAGCTCGGGCGTCTTCTGCGTGAGACCGGTGATGATGCCGAGCCCGCCGGCATTGGAGACGGCAGCGGCCAGCTCGGCGAAGCCGACGAAATGCATGCCGCCCTGGATGATCGGGTGCTCGATGCCGAACAGTTCGGTGATCGCGGTCTTCACTGAAAATCCTCCCGGTTTTGCTTGATGTTGAGCTCAGTCTAGCCGGACTTTCTCGCGGCGGTCACCATTTCTCTCCGAAGGGGCGGATCTCCATCTCGAAGGTCCAGGCGCTCTTCGGCTGCTGGTAGAGCTGCCAATAGGCGCTCGCGACCGATGACGGCGGCATCAGGAGATCGGGATTATCGAGCGCATTCGGCCCGAGCGCCTCGAGCCGGCGCTGGCGCACCCATTCGGTGTCGACGCCGGAATCGATGATGAGATGGGCGACGTGGATGTTCTTCGGCCCGAGCTCGCGTGCCATCGCCTGCGCGACCGCGCGCAGGCCGAACTTGGCGCTGGCGAAGGCGGCATACCCGCTGCCGCCGCGCAGGCTTGCAGTCGCACCCGTGAAGAAGATGTTGCCGCCGCCCCGCGGCAGCATCAGCCGCGCCGCCTCACGGCCCGCGAGGAAGCCGGAATAGCAGGCCATCTCCCACACCTTCCGAAACACGCGCTCGGTGGTGTCGAGGATCGGGAAATTGACGTTGGCGCCGACGTTGAAGATGCAGATGTCCAGCGGTGCGTGCTTGTCGGCGTCGTCGAGGAAGGCGATGACCTCATCTTCTTTCCGCGCGTCGAGTGAGCGGGCGTGGATCTCGCCGCCGGCGGCTTCGATCTCTTGCACCAGCGGCGCCAGCTTATCGCCATTGCGGCGGCCGGCGAAAATCGAGAACCCTTCGGCGGCAAACTTCTTGGCGATCTCGGCGCCGATGAAATCGCCGGCTCCGATGACGGCCGCAGTGGCGTTTCGCTTGGACAAGACCGCCTCCTCCCATGGGCCGCGCTGCGAGCGCGCGGCATTTATGTGCCGGAGGCTATAGTTCAAAAATAGAACTGTCAAACTGAGTGGCTGAGTGTTAGCTTCCAGTGAAAATCTCTCTGATCGATCAACTTAGTTCCTTTTTCAGACTGACGACTTGCAGGAACTGCATCATGAAATGGGACACGCTGGAGGAAGAGCCCTGCTCGCTCGCGCGCACCGTCGCCGCGATTGGCGACCGCTGGACGCTGCTGATCCTGCGCGAGTGCTTCCTGCGGGTACGGCGGTTCGAAGCGTTTCAGTCCTCGCTGCAGATCACACGCCATCTGCTCTCGGAGCGGCTGAAGAAGCTGGTCCGCTTCGGCATCCTGCGCCGCGTCCCCTATTCCGAGGCACCGAAGCGCTACGAATACATCCTCACCCAGAAGGGGCTCGACCTCTACCCGATCATCATGGCGATGGTGCATTGGGGCGACGCCCATATGGGCGACGAGCGCGGCCGCCCGCTGCTGCACGAGCACAAGAGCTGCGGCAAGCTGTTCGATCCCGTAATGGTGTGCTCGGAATGCGGCGAGGTGCTGCATGCCAAGCAGGTGCATGTGCATGCGGGCCCGGGGCGGAGAGAAGCGGCGGAGTGAGTGAGACGCCGCGCCTCTCAAAGCTCAAGCGAAGGGAACACCGTAATAGGAGTTGATGCCGCGCACGGCGGCGTCGTCGCTCCAGTTCCAGTCGGTCTTCTCACCGTATTTCGGCGCGCCTTCGAGATCCTTGGCGGTGATCGCAGTCACGTAACCGCCGAGCTCGGTGTCGTACTTCAGAGATTGCCAGGGCAACGGATAGTGATCATTGCCGAGGCCGAGAAAGCCGCCGAAACCAAGCACCGCATATGAGACCTTGCCGCTGATCTTGTCGATCATGACCCGTTCGATTGAACCGATCTTGTTGCGATCGGCACCGTAGACCGCGGTTCCCTCGACCTTGTCGCTTCCGATCAGCCGGCCCATCTCGTTACGGTCCAGTTCGCTCTGATTGAGCATCGTTATTCTCCACTCGGCTATTTGTGAATCAACCGAAAGGGGTGCGTGATCGTTCCGGCGCGTGTTCCGGAAATGCTTGGGAACATCGCCACAAAGAACCGGTTCTCTGAGGCTATCGAGGCCGCAACAGAGAAAGCCGCCCGCAATGTCCCAGACCGTCTCCGACTTCATCATTCAGCGCCTGCACCAATGGGGCGTGCGCCACATCTTTGGCTATCCCGGCGACGGCATCAACGGCGTGTTCGGTGCGATGAACCGGGCGGGCGGCAACATCGGCTTCGTGCAGGCGCGGCACGAGGAGATGGCGGCATTCATGGCCACCGCTTACGCAAAATTCTCAGGTCAGCTCGGCGTCTGCATTGCGACCTCCGGTCCCGGCGCCTCGCATCTCGTCACCGGGCTGTACGATGCGCTGCTCGATCACCAGCCGGTGCTGGCGATCGTCGGCCAGCAGTCGCGCAACGCCCTCGGCGGTCAATATCAGCAGGAACTCGACCTCCTCTCGATGTTCAAGGACGTCGCGGGCGCCTATGTCATGCAGGCCTCCTCGCCTGCGCAGGTGCGACACCTGATTGATCGGTCGGTGCGGATCGCACTGGCGCGGCGGACTCCCACCGTCATCATCTTGCCCAACGACTTGCAGGAGGAGAATTACGAGGACCCGCCCCGTGCGCACGGCACGCTGCATTCCGGCGTCGGGTACAGCCCACCTAAAGTCGTCCCTCGTGATGCCGATCTCGACCGCGCCGCGGAGATCCTCAATGCCGGCAAGAAGGTCGCGATGCTCGTCGGCGCCGGAGCGCTCGGTGCAACCGACGAAGTCATCGCGGTCGCCGACCGGCTGTCGGCCGGCTGCGCCAAGGCGCTGCTGGGCAAGGCGGCGCTACCCGACGACCTGCCATGGGTCACCGGCTCGATCGGCCTGCTCGGCACCGAGCCCAGCTACAACATGATGATGGAATGCGACACGCTGCTGATGGTGGGCTCGGCCTTTCCTTACGCCGAATTCCTGCCGAAGGAAGGCAGCGCGCGCGGCGTCCAGATCGACATCGACGCCGGCATGATGTCGATCCGCTTTCCCATGGAGGTCGGCCTCATCGGAGATGCCGCCGAGACGCTGCGCGCATTGCTGCCGCGGCTGAAGCCCAAGAGCGACGGCGCCTGGCGCCAGGGCATTCAGGACGACGTTGCGACCTGGTGGAAGACTTTGGATGGCCGCGCGCATCAGCCCGCCGCGCCAGTTAATCCGCAGCTCGTCGCCTGGGAACTGTCGCCGCGCCTGCCCGACCGCGCCATCATCACCAGCGATTCCGGCTCCTGCGCCAACTGGTTCGCCCGCGACCTGAAGATGCGGCGCGGCATGACGGCCTCGCTTTCCGGCGGGCTCGCCTCGATGGGTGCTGCTGTGCCTTACGCGCTCGCGGCCAAATACGCCCATCCGGACCGCCCCGTGATTGCACTCGTCGGGGACGGCGCCATGCAGATGAACAACATGGCCGAGCTGATCACCGCGGCGAAGTACTGGCGCGACTGGAACGACCCGCGCTTCATCGTCTGCGTCTTCAACAACGAGGACCTCAACCAAGTCACCTGGGAGCAACGCATCATCAACGGTGATCCCAAGTTCGAGGCGTCACAGCGCATTCCCGACGTCTCCTATTCGCGCTTCGCCGAACTGATCGGCCTGCGCGGCATCTTCGTCGACAGCCCACAGCTGCTCGGCTCGGCCTGGGAACAGGCGCTAACAAGCGAGATGCCCGTCGTGCTGGAAGTGAAAACCGATCCCGAGGTGCCGCCGCTGCCGCCGCACATCACCTTGCAGCAGGCGAAGAACTTCTCGCTCGCCCTGATGAAGGGCGACCCGAACGAGAGCGGGATGATCAAGGGAGCAGCGCGGCAGGTGCTGGAATCGATCCTGCCAGGAAAGCAATGAGGCGAGCCATGAGTGATTTCCGCGACATCCGGCACGGCGTCAACGATCCGGTCGACGGTCTCGACGTCAAGCGCCGGATCAGTGACAACCCCACCTCCCACGAGCAGGCGCAGCACCACGCGGACGTACGGGCCGACGCGACCGCCACGGCGGCCGAACCGTTCCTGCCCGAACGGCTTCGACGCAAGCCGACAGATCCCATCAATCCGCGCACCGGACGGAATCGCGCGGATTAGCCGTTAGGAACCTCGGCCCCGGCGGCGTGTTGGTCGCCGCACGTCGCCGGCAAGCGGCCACGCGACCTTTTCGGAAGGATTTGACCATGAAACGCACAATCATCGCTCTTGCCTGCATGATTCTCGCAGGCCCTGCCGTCGCCCAGTCGCTGGGCGAAAAGACCGGCGTGAATTCGGCGCTCGGCGTTGCGCCTGCGACCGCGGACTTCGTGACGCAGGTCGCGATCAGCGACATGTTTGAGATCGAATCGAGCAAGCTCGCCCAGCAGAAGGGCAACGCGGAAGAGAAAGCCTTCGCGCAGCAGATGATCACCGATCACACCAAGACGAGCAACGAGCTCAAGGGACTGGTCGGCAATGGCAAGGTGCAGGCCAAGCTGCCGACGGCGCTCGACAGCTCGCATCAGAGCAAGATCGACAAGCTCAAGAATGCGAGCGGCAAGGATTTCAGCTCGGACTACAATTCCTATCAGGTCAGCGCGCATGAAGATGCCGTGTCGCTGTTCGAGCGCTACGCCAAGGGCGGCGACAATGCCGAGCTCAAGGATTGGGCCGGCAAGACGCTCCCGGCGTTGAAGCACCACCTCGAGATGGCCAAGAACCTCGGCAGGGCGCCAAGCGTCGGCCAATCCAGCAAGTAACGCATTGCTGAAAGGACGCCGGCCCTCCGGCGTCCTTCCTGACGCGCGATGAGAACGTCATCGCGCTGCCGCTGGGCGGTGCCTGCCGGTTGAGCCAGGAACCTTCTTTGTTTCCAGGCTTTACAAAATTGTCATGGAGGAACAGTCGCCGACGGACCGATGGCCCTTGTAACAGTCAAACCCACCCGGATCGACACGGCGGTCGCCAACGAGATCGCGCACAATACCAACTCGGGGCTCGAGCATGCCGCCCAGGCCATGACCTGGGGCGCCGACGAGCATGTCCTGGTTGCGCTCGCGGCAGCAGGATGGCTCTACACCCGCTTCCGGCACCCGCAGCAGCGCCCCGTTGCTGATCATGTCCTGATCGTGTCGCTGGCGACGGCCGTGTTACCGCATGTCTTGAAATCCGTGTTCGATCAGACGAGGCCCGACCGGCTGACGGTGAGCGGCCATGGGCGCGGTGTTCCCTTTTCGGGACGCGCGCACGATGCATTTCCCTCAGGTCACGCCGTGCATATGGGCGCCCTTGCCTCGGCCGCAGGCCTGTTGCCGCCGGTCCCGCGCAACCTGGCGCGCTCCTTTGCGGTGGCGCTGTCCCTGACGCGCGTCGCGCTGCTCGCGCACTGGGCCAGCGATGTCGTGGCAGGTTTCATGCTGGGCATCGTTGTCGAGCGCCTGTTCCGGCCGTTCACGATGGCGAAGTCACGGCAGCGGCAGCGCAAGGCCGGGGGACAGCCATGACTGAATATCTCGTGCGCTTCGTCGCCGGCGGCCTGATCGTATCCGTCTTCGCGATCCTCGGTGACATGCTGCGGCCGAAGAGCTTTGCCGGGCTGCTCGGCGCCGCACCGTCGGTGGCGCTTGCCACCCTCGCCATCGCAGTGGTCCAGCACGGCCCGCAATATGCTGCGGCCCAGAGCTGGACGATGATATATGGCGCCGTCGCACTCGCCTGCTACAGCGTCGTCGTCTGCCACCTCCTGATGAGGTTCCGTTTCGGCGCGCTTCCAGCCACGATCCTCGCCTTTGCCGCATGGCTCGTTGTCGCCTTCGGCCTGCTCGCCGGCCTGGGAGGTGCCGCCTGATGCTGGTGAAGCTATCGACATCGGCGCTGAAACAGACGCGGTGGTACGAGTACGCCATTCGCTTCGTGCTCGGCGGCGGTGCGACGGTGCTCGCGGGCGTTATCGGCTCGAAGTTCGGCCCGTCCGTCGGCGGGCTCTTTCTTGCTCTTCCGGCCATCTTCTGCGCCAGCGCGACGCTGATCGAAAGCCACGAGCGTCACGCCAAGGAGAAGGCCGGCCTGAGCGGGCGGCGTCGCGGACAGAAGGCCGCGGCGCTCGATGCTGCCGGCGCCGCGCTCGGTAGCATCGGCCTCGCCGCGTTCGCCGCTATCTTCCATTTAATCGTCGGGGCAAGCGTCGCGCTCGCTTTTTTCGCCGCGCTGACGGTCTGGGCCATCGTGTCCGTGTCGGCCTGGTGGCTCAGACGCAAGCTTCGCAGTGTCTCCCACAAATCGCGCCGATCAGGCCATTCGCCGTCGGCAACGGGCTCTCGCTTCGCAGAGCCTTAAAGCGCGATGAGATTTGGATGAATCGTCATCGCGCTTTAGATTGTTGTTTACGCATGATCTTTGCGGAAAACCCCTTCGCACTTTTTCGGATCATGCCCTAGCTCGCTTTCGCTCCCGTCGAAGGCTGCGATTGCGGCGGCTGGAGGCCCGGGCTGTTGGCCCAGCGCTCGACCTCATCGATGATCTTCTGCTGGCTTGGCCGCACCGGCTCGGGCGCTGCGGGTTCTTCGGAAAGCTTGCGAGGTAACCTGACTTCGTCCGTCATGGTCTTCTCCCTTCCGGAACAATGCCTTACGGCGGCATGCGTTTCAATAAATTATTGATTTTATTTGATTTCCTGCTCCCTTGCAGACTTCGTCGGCTTTCGCGGAACTCTCATCAAGTAGGTTCGTTGAGTAAGCTACTCAACCTACTCAATTTGCGTGATCGCCATGAACGACCTTCGCGCCGAGCGCCTTCAGGTCATGCTCTCGCCGGAAGAGTTGGCCGCCATTGACGATTTCCGGTTCAAGCACCGCATGCCGACGCGGGCGGCAGCAGTCCGCGAACTCCTGAAGTTCGGACTGGCCGCTGTGGGCGTCGATGCCGCTGCGGGCGTGAAGTCAAGCAGCTTCGGCGTATTCGGCCGCGGGCCTGAAGGACATACTCAGGGGGATCCGGAGAGCGGCGCCGAATGACGCACGGAAAGCCCCCACCAAAAGCAAACGACCCCGGCACGGTGGGTGCCAGGGCCGTCCTTGGAGATTGCTTCCGGCGCACCGGGGGCATGACTGCCGGAAGCAATCCGTCGACACTTCCCGCGGAAATTCGTTCCTGGTGAGAGCTAGCCCGTGGCGTCGCTCGAGCCGTCCGGCATGGCGCCGGAACCCGGCGTCTTGATGTTGTCGTTCAGCTTGGGATCGCGCGTCGCTTCACGCGAGGGGGAGCCTTTCGGATCCGCCTTGTGCACGGATTGCGCACGTTCCTTGTCGCGGGGCTGCACCTCCCCACGCTTGTCCTTGACGATGCCTTGGTCGGAATGGGCCATGATGCGCTCTCGCTTCTGCTGATGTGTCGGAGCGCTTACGCATAGCGGCGTCAAATGTTCCGCTGCGGCAATCAGCTGCGCACGGCGTGGACGGGAGATGCGCTCTCGAGATGCACCTGTCGCACCGTGGTCACCGTCGCGAACGCGACGGAGACGCCAAAGGCGAGAATGAGGGAGAGAAGAGCCAGACGCGGAGCCATCGCCAAACCTCCTTCTGCAATTGGAAATCTCCGCGATCGACGTTCCCGGATGATCCCAAATCAGTTGTGCGCCTTCCTTGAGCGGTCTCACATGCAGATTTTGAAGACGAGCTCACCCGTTCCGCTTTGGAGCTGCATGGACGGGAACGGGCGAAATTTCGCCGTCGAGCCAATCCTGCTCGTTGGCGAGTGCCGTCCAGGCGTCGGCCATGCGCGAATAGCGCTTATGGGCGGGCTGTCCGTCAGCGCGCTCGGCAAGCTGAAGACAATTGTCAGCGTTGTCTCTGAAGACATCAGACTGTTTCATATAGAGGACGTGGGGACGGAACTCTTGCGCCGCAACCCGCTTACCGGATCGTAATGGTCGGGGAACTTTCGCACGCGGTTCGTCATTGAAGATCGATGCGAGTTGTCGCCGCAATCATTCTGGCATTGATCAGCACCTCGGCGCTTGCCGACAGCCTTGGCGAACGAAAGCCCGGCGCACGGGTGCCCTCCGCGATCGAGGTGATCAGCGGTGCCTACAATTTCAGCCGGTTTCAACAGGGGCTGCTCGAGAACACCGACCTCAAGGGCAACGCCGAGGTCAAGAACCTCGCCGCCCTGCGCGCCGAGGAAGCGGCTAAGCGCGACAAGAGGCTGAAAGAGGTCCAGCAGGCGATCGGCGCCGAACTGCAGCTCGGCAGGGCAACATCCTCGAGCGCGAGCCTCGTCGAGCCCGAAATGTCGGATGGTCCGGCCTATGTCAGAAGTTTCTATGCCGCGCAGATTCCCGAGTATGAATCGATCATCGGCCTGCTCGAGCGCTATCTGACGGCGCCCGACAATGCGGCGCTCGCAGCGTTCGCGCGCGAACAGCTTCCGCTGCTGCGCGCGCAGGTCAGGGACGCCGAGCGCACCATGGCGGACAAATAACTCTACTTGGCATTCGGATGTTGCTGGCTCTGCGGCCGCACGGTGCGGTCGCTCTCCGGCATCTTGTCGCGACCCGCATCGCCGTTGTCGTCCTTGCCGCCGGACGATGACGTGCCGCTTCCGCTTGGATTCGAGCGGGTGGCCGCTCCGGTGGTCGGCGTGTCCGCCTGCGGGTTAGCGGAGCTTGCGGCGGGGTCGCCCGTCACGGAGCCGCGCCCGCTTGGCGCACCGCCCTGCGCCAGAGCCGACCCCGCGGCAAGCGCCGTGATGGCGATGGCGAAAATTGCTGCCTTCATGTCCGTTCTCCCTGTCTGCGCTGGCTAACCGTCAGGCTCGGCGCTCCGTTCCGAAGGAGGGCTGCGGACGACGGACGCATGGACAACCCGCACTTGCGGGCCTTTTTCCTTCTGAGGCCATGGAACCAAACCGGCCGGACCGCCGTTAGTGTGGTTGGGCTGAGCAAAGCGGGTTCCAATTCCTGGCGCCGTACGTTGGCGCTTGATTTCGAATTTGGCTGACGCTCTTATTTCGTCGAACGCGTCTTGCCTCAGATTCGGCCGACGCCTGCGGGGGAAACAGTATGAGCGACCTCGATTCCGGAACTGCATCACGCTCCGGTCGTCGCGTCCCAAAGCCAAAAATCAACGGTACGTCCGAGCCGGATTCCCGAGCGGAGCTGCTGCTCGCCCTCCAGGCGATGCGCAGCGGTGACTTTTCGGTGCGCATGAGCGGCGACTATCTCGGTATCGACGGCAAGATCGCCGACACTTTTAACGAAATTATCGCCGCCAACCAGCGCATGGCACAGCAGCTCGAGCTGGTGGGCCAGGTGGTGGGACGCGAAGGCAAGACCCGCCAGCGCGTGAAGTTCGGCCTCGCCTCCGGCTCCTGGGCCGACATGGAAGGCTCCGTCAACACGCTGATCGACGACCTGTTGTGGCCGACCCGCGAGGTGACGCGTGCGGTCGCCGCTGTGGCGCAAGGCGACCTGCTGCAGACCGTCAAGCTCGACGTCGACGGCCGTCCGCTCCGCGGCGAGTTCTTGCAGTCGGCGACGATCGTCAACACCATGATCAAGCAGCTCGGCGTGTTCACCTCGGAGGTGACGCGCGTGGCGCGCGAGGTCGGCACCGAAGGCAAGCTCGGCGGCCAGGCCCAGGTGCCGGAGGTGACCGGCGTCTGGAAGGACCTCACCGAGAGCGTCAACTCGATGGCGAACAACCTGACCAACCAGGTTCGCAACATCGCCGAGGTGACGATCGCGGTCGCCAATGGCGACCTCTCCAAGAAGATCACGGTCGACGTCCGCGGCGAGATCCTCCAGCTCAAGGAAGCCATCAATACGATGGTGGACCAGCTGCGCTCCTTCGCCTCCGAAGTGACGCGCGTGGCGCGCGAGGTCGGCACCGACGGCAAGCTCGGCGGCCAGGCCATCGTGCCCGGCGTCGCCGGCACCTGGAAGGACCTGACCGACTCCGTCAACGCGATGTGCGGCAACCTGACCGCACAGGTCCGCAACATCGCCAACGTCACCACCGCCGTGGCGCGCGGCGACCTCTCGCGCAAGATCACCGTGGACGTGCGCGGCGAGATCCTGGAGCTGAAGGACACCATCAACACCATGGTGGACCAGCTCAACTCGTTCGCCTCGGAAGTCACGCGCGTCGCGCGCGAGGTGGGCACCGAGGGCAAGCTCGGCGGCCAGGCCCAGGTGCCGGGCGTCGCCGGCACCTGGAAGGACCTCACCGACAACGTCAACTTCATGGCCTCCAACCTGACCGCGCAGGTCCGCAACATCGCCGACGTCGCGACCGCCATCGCGAGCGGCGACTTGTCGAAGAAGATCACGGTGAACGTCTCGGGCGAGATCCTTCAGCTGAAGGAAACGCTCAACACCATGGTCGACCAGCTCAACGCCTTCGCCGGCGAAGTGACGCGCGTCGCCCGCGAGGTCGGCACCGAGGGCCGGCTCGGCGGCCAGGCCAACGTGCTCGGCGTCGCCGGCACCTGGAAGGACCTCACCGAGAGCGTCAACTCGATGGCCTCGAACCTGACCGCGCAGGTCCGCAACATCGCCGAGGTGACCACCGCAGTCGCCGGCGGCGACCTCTCGAAGAAGATCACCGTGGACGTGCGCGGCGAGATCCTCGAGCTGAAGGACACCATCAACACGATGGTGGACCAGCTCAACGCCTTCGCCGGCGAAGTCACGCGCGTGGCGCGCGAGGTCGGCACCGAAGGCAAGCTCGGCGGTCAGGCGGTGGTGCGCGGCGTCGGCGGCACGTGGAAGGACCTCACCGACAGCGTCAACTCGATGGCCTCGAACCTCACGGGCCAGGTACGCAACATCGCCGAGGTCGCAACCGCGGTGGCGAAGGGCGACTTGTCCAAGAAGATCACGGTGAACGTCTCGGGCGAAATCCTTCAGCTGAAGGAAACGCTCAACACCATGGTCGACCAGCTCAACGCCTTCGCCGGCGAAGTCACGCGCGTGGCGCGCGAGGTCGGCACCGACGGCAAGCTCGGCGGCCAGGCCGACGTGCCCGGCGTCGCCGGCACCTGGAAGGACTTGACCGACTCCGTGAACTCGATGGCGGGCAACCTCACCGCGCAGGTCCGCAACATCGCGGAAGTTGCCACCGCCATCGCCGGCGGCGACCTGTCGCGCAAGATCACCGTGGACGTGCGCGGCGAGATCCTTCAGCTCAAGGACACGCTGAACACCATGGTCGACCAGCTCAACCGCTTCGCGGGCGAGGTGACGCGCGTGGCGCGCGAGGTCGGCACCGAAGGCCGCCTCGGCGGTCAGGCCAACGTCCCCGGCGTCGCCGGCACCTGGAAGGATCTCACCGACAGCGTCAACTCGATGGCGGGTAACCTCACCGCCCAGGTCCGCAATATCGCCGAGGTGACGACCGCGGTGGCGCGCGGCGACCTCTCGCGCAAGATCACCGTCGACGTGAAGGGCGAAATCCTCGAGCTGAAGAACACCATCAACACCATGGTGGATCAGCTCAACGGCTTTGCCGGCGAAGTCACGCGCGTGGCGCGAGAGGTCGGCACCGAAGGCAAGCTCGGCGGCCAGGCCGAGGTGCCCGGCGTCGCCGGCACCTGGAAGGACCTCACCGACAACGTCAACTTCATGGCCTCCAACCTGACGGCGCAGGTCCGCAACATCGCCGAGGTCGCAACCGCGATCGCCGGCGGCGACCTGTCGAAGAAGATCACGGTGGACGTACGCGGCGAGATCCTTCTCCTGAAGGACACGCTGAACACCATGGTCGAGCAGCTCCGCTCCTTCGCCGCCGAAGTCACGCGCGTGGCGCGCGAGGTCGGCACCGAGGGCCGGCTCGGCGGTCAGGCCGTGGTGCCCGGCGTCGGCGGCACCTGGAAGGATCTCACGGACAACGTCAACCTCTTGGCTGCGAACCTCACCACCCAGGTCCGCAACATCGCCGAAGTCACCACGGCGGTCGCGCGCGGCGACCTCTCGCGCAAGATCACCGTCGACGTGAAGGGCGAAATCCTGGAGCTGAAGAACACCATCAACACCATGGTGGACCAGCTCAACGCCTTCGCCGGCGAAGTGACGCGCGTCGCGCGCGAGGTGGGCACGGAAGGAAAGCTGGGCGGCCAGGCGCAAGTGCCCGGCGTCGCCGGCACGTGGAAGGATCTCACCGACACCGTCAACTTCATGGCGGCGAACCTGACCGAGCAGGTCCGCGGCATCGTCAAGGTGGTGACCGCGGTCGCCAATGGCGATCTGAAGCAGAACCTCACGGTGAAATCGAAGGGCGAGGTCGCAGCGCTCGCCGACACCATCAACAACATGACCGAGACGCTCGCGACCTTCGCCGATCAGGTGACGTCGGTGGCGCGCGAGGTCGGCGTCGAAGGCCGGCTCGGCGGCCAGGCCAACGTGCCCGGCGCTGCCGGCACCTGGAAGGATCTCACCGGCAACGTCAACCTGCTCGCGGCCAACCTGACCTCGCAGGTGCGCGCGATCGCGGAAGTCGCAACTGCGGTGACCAAGGGCGACCTGACGCGGTCAATCCAGGTCGACGCCCGCGGCGAAGTGGCGGAGCTGAAGGACAACATCAACACGATGATCACCAACCTCCGTCTCACGACGGACGTGAATACCGAGCAGGACTGGCTCAAGACCAACCTCGCCAAGTTCACCAACATGCTCCAGGGACAGCGCGATCTCACCACGGTCGGCCGATTGCTGCTCACCGAATTGTCGCCGCTGGTGAACGCCCATACGGGCGTGATCTACCAGGTCGAGAACGAGAACGATCCCCAGCTCCTGCTGCTCGCCTCCTACGCCAGCGACGGCGTCTACCCCTATCAGCCGGTGCTGCAGTTCGGCGAAGGCCTGATCGGCCAATGCGCCTTCGACAAGCGGCCGCGCGTCGTCTCCGACATTCCCTCGGACGTGGTGCCGATCAACTCGGCGCTGTTCCGCGTCGCCCCGAAGAACCTCGTCGTGCTGCCGGTGCTGTTCGAGGGCCAGGTCAAGGCCGTGATCGAGCTCGCCTCGCTGGTCTCCTTCACGACCTCGCAGATGACTTTCCTGGAGCAGCTCACCGACTCCATCGGCATCGTGCTCAATTCGATCGAGGCCACGATGCAGACCGAAGGCCTGCTCAAGCAGTCGCAGCAGCTCGCCGGCGAGCTGCAGACCCAGCAGCGCGAATTGCAGCAGACCAACGACCAGCTCGAGCAGAAGGCGCAGCAGCTCGCCGAGCGCAACGTCGAGGTCGAACGCAAGAACCAGGAAATCGAGCAGGCCCGCCGCGCGCTCGAGGAGAAGGCGACCGAGCTCGCGCTGACGTCGAAGTACAAGTCCGAATTCCTCGCCAATATGAGCCACGAGCTGCGTACGCCGCTGAACTCGATCCTGATCCTCGGACAGCAGCTCAGCGACAATCCCGATGGCAACCTCTCGGCCAAGCAGGTCGAGTTCGCCCGCACCATCCATGGTGCCGGCACCGACCTGCTCAACCTCATCAGCGACATTCTCGATCTCTCCAAGATCGAGTCCGGCACCGTGACGGTCGACGCCGAGGAAATCCTGACCGCGAACCTGCTCGAGACCGTCGGCCGGCCGTTCCGGCACGAGGCGGACAACCGCAACCTGTCGTTCAAGATCGACGTCGATCCGAACCTGCCGCGCAGCATCGTGACCGACTCCAAGCGGCTGCAACAGGTTCTGAAGAATCTGCTCTCCAACGCCTTCAAGTTCACCGCCGACGGGGAAGTGCGCCTGAAAGTCGCCGGCGCAATCGGCGGCTGGGGGTCGGATCATCCGGTGCTGAACTCGGCGCCGGCCGTGATCGCCTTCGAAGTGTCCGACACCGGCATCGGCATTCCCCTGGAGAAGCAGAAGCTGATCTTCGAGGCGTTCCAGCAGGCCGATGCCGGCACCAGCCGCAAATATGGCGGCACCGGCCTCGGCCTTGCGATCAGCCGCGAGCTTGCCAGCCTGCTCGGCGGCGAGATCCACCTGCGCAGCGCGCCGGGCAAGGGCTCGACCTTCACGCTCTATCTGCCCTTGAAATATTCCGGCCCGACCCTCGCGCCGCGGGCGCCGGCGTCACAGCAATACGGCCAGCCGCCGGCGCTGCAGCCTGCCGCGCCTGACCAGCAGCGCGTTATCGAGCAGCTGCCCGACGACCGCCTCAACCTCGAGCCCGGCGACACCATTCTCCTGATCGTCGAGGACGACCCGCATTATGCCCGCGTGCTGGTCGATCTGGCCCGCGACAAGGGCTTCAAGGTCCTGGTCGCCGCGCGCGGCGCCGAGGCCCTCGAGCTCGCCAAGCAATACCAGCCGACGGCCGTCTCCCTCGACGTGTTCCTGCCCGACATGCTGGGCTGGACCGTGCTGAGCCAGCTCAAGCACAATCCGCTCACCCGCCACATCCCGGTTCAGATCATCACGCTCGACGAGGACCGCCAGCATGCGCTGGCGCGCGGCGCCTTCTCCTTCGTCAACAAGCCGACGACGACCGAGGGCGTCTCGGCCGCGCTGACGCAGATCAAGGAATATGCGCGGCCGCGGCGCAAGCGACTCTTGATCGTCGAGGACAACGAGGCCGAGCGGCTCTCGATCCGCGAGCTGCTGCACCACGACGACATCGAGATCCTGGCCACGGATACCGGGGCCGGTGCGCTCACGACGTTGCGCGAGCAACCCTGCGATTGCGTGGTGCTCGACCTCAGGCTGCCCGACATGAGCGGCTTCGAGGTGCTCGATCAGATCCGCAACGACGAGGCGCTGTCGAACATCCCCGTCGTGGTGTTCACCGGCCGCGAGCTCTCGGCCGAGGAGGATGCGGAACTCCACACCATGGCACGCAGCATCGTGGTCAAGGGCGTGGAATCGCCCGAGCGCCTGCTCGACGAGACCGCGTTGTTCCTGCACCGCGTGATCACGGAGTTGCCGCTCGAGAAGCAGCGCATGCTGGAGAAGCTGAACAGTTCCGACGAGGACCTGATCGGCAAGACCGCCCTGCTCGTCGACGACGATGCCCGCAATATCTTCGCGCTCTCGAGCGTGCTGGAACGACGCGGCATGAAGGTGCTGACGGCCACGACCGGCAGCGAGGCGGTGACCTTGGTCGAATCCAATCCGGAGATCGCGATCGTGCTGATGGACATCATGATGCCGCAGATGGATGGCTACCAGACCATCGGCGTGATCCGCGAGAACCCGGCCTTCGCCCGTCTGCCGATCATCGCGTTGACCGCCAAGGCGATGAAGGGCGACCGGGAGAAATGCCTCGAAGCCGGCGCGTCCGACTACCTCGCCAAACCGGTCAACACCGACCAATTGCTGCTTGCGATCCGCATGTGGCTGCATCGCTGAGTTGGACACGCGCATGGACCAGGAAAAGGTCAACATCCTGCTCGTCGACGACCAGCCGGCCAAGCTGCTCGCCTATGAGGTGATCCTGAAGGATCTCGGCGAGAACCTCGTGATCGCCTCCTCGGGCCGCGAGGCGTTGGAGGTGCTGCTCAAGACCGAGATCGCGGTGATCCTGGTCGACGTCTGCATGCCCGAGCTCGACGGCTTTGAGCTCGCCGCGATGATCCGCGAGCATCCGCGTTTCCAGAAGACCGCCATGATCTTCATCTCGGCGATCCAGGTCAGCGACATCGACCGGCTGCGCGGCTACGAGATGGGCGCGGTCGATTACGTGCCGGTTCCGGTCGTGCCGGAGGTACTGCGCGCCAAGATCAAGGTGTTTGCCGAGCTCTACCGCAAGACGCGCGAGCTCGAACGGCTGAACCACGAGCTCGAGGATCGCGTCCGCGCCCGCACCGCGGAACTGGAGGCTTCCACCGCGAAGCTGCGCGAGAGCGAGCAGCGGCGCAGCATGGCGATCGCGGCAGGCAAGATGGGGTCCTGGGACTGGGACTGGATCAGCGGCGATTGGATGTGGGACGAGGGGCAATACAATATCTTCGGCGTCAGCCCCGACAATTTCGAGATCAATCCGGCCAACGTTCAGGCCCTGCTGCACCCCGACGACGTCGACCAGTTGCGCAAGGCGATCGCCGAGTTCAACAAGGGCACACGCGCCTATGAGACGGAGTTCCGCATCATCCGGCCCGACGGCGAGGTGCGCTGGTGCGTCGGCACGGCGGCCGCAACCACGGACGAGAGCGGGCGCGTGGTGCGCGTCAGCGGCGTGACCGTCGACATCACCGAGCGCAAGCGCGCCGAGGAGCGGCAGAACCTGCTGGCGCGGGAAGTCGATCATCGCGCGAAGAACGCGCTGGCGCTGGCGCAGTCGATCGTGCGCCTCACCCGGGCCGACGAGGTCAAGGCCTATGTCAACGCCGTCGAGGGGCGCATCAATGCGCTGGCGCGCGTGCACACCATCCTGTCGCTGTCGAGCTGGCAAGGCGCCGAGCTCTCCAGGCTGATCGACGAGGAGCTTGCGCCCTACTCGCTGGGCGACCAGATCAAATTGGCAGGGCCCGAAGTTCAGTTGCTGCCGGCGACGGCCCAGACGCTGGCGCTCGCACTGCACGAGCTCTTTACTAACTCGGCAAAGTACGGCGCGCTATCCACGCGAGCGGGGCGGCTCGCGATCGATTGGCAGGTCGACGAGGAGCTGCTCACGCTGAGCTGGGAGGAATCCGGCGGTCCCCTGGTCAAGACCCCGAAATCGCGCGGCTTCGGCACGCGAAGCCTGCTTGCGAGCATCGAGTCCCAGCTTGGCGGACAGGCGCAGTTCGATTGGCGCGCCGAGGGCCTGCTGTGCCGTCTTGAGGTGCCGTTGACACGCAAGACCGCGGCGGCTGCACCAAGCAAGTTCGACACCGCCGGCGCTGCCGAATTGCAACGCGCATCCGGTTAACCTGACGCTGCGCTGCTCATGCGCTGCGCCGTGCGCGGTTCGCGCGCGACGCGCCCCTCGAGCCAGGCTTCCGTTCGGGCGAGATCGCGCAGCGCCCTCGCGTAGCGGCGGGCCGCGCTCCGCTCCGCGCCAAGCGGAAGCTTGCGCGCCTTGCGCAGGATGTCCGCGGCCGCGTTGCGATAGGCCAGCGAGCGGTAAAGAAAGACGACCTTACCCATATCGATGTTCCCGTTTTGCTGGCGCCCATCTTGGCAAGCCCGGCATGAACGCCGGATGAAACGGGCGGTAACAATTCCTTCAGCGGAACGGAACCCGGCGATCACATGCGCGTTGGCGTGGCAGTTCGGGATGCCGTCCCATGCGCACCAAGAAGTCGTCTGAGCTGATCTCTGCCAGCGGCCTTATCAAGCTGATGACGCATGCAATGATGGGCGCAGCGCTCGGCCTCATTTTCAGCCTCACGCTCGTCCTGTCCAATCCAGCCGTCGCCAACCTGCTGAACAATGGCGGAAGCCAGGCCGCGATGGTCTTCGCCCTCACCTTGGTGACGACCTTCGCGATCGGCGCGACGCTCACCGGCGCCGTGTTCATCCTGGCCGAGGACAAGCAAACTTGAAGCGTGGGTGACGCACGGAAGATACTTCGCCGGGAACTCCCTGCCGCGACGCGCGGTTGTGCCTGCGTCAATTTAACTCAGGGAGTTTCCCCGCACGAAGACGACCAAGCTCGCTCTCGCCGTAATATTGGCAACCGGCCTTGCCGCCGCGCCGTTTGCCGCCCAGGCCAAATCGCACAAGGCCAAGCATGGATCCTCGATGTCGTCGGCACAGACCACCGGCGCCAACACCAAGTCCTCCAAGGGCGCTGATCCGTCCGGCCAAGGCGGCGCCGGTCCCGGCTCTGATCAGGGCGGCACCATGACCAACAAGGGCGGCATGACCGACACCAAATAGGCGCTCCCTGGAATCATGAAGGGCTCCGCATTGCGGAGCCCTTTGTCTTCTATCTTTGATTCGGCACTCGGCCTTCAGTATCCGGCGCCAAGGATCTCAGCGGCGCTCGGCTGCGCGCGCGGAGTTGCCGCCTGTCTTCACGGCACGAAGCCGCACCCGGTCGCGGACGTTCGGCAGTACGTCGCTGCCGCCGGCAGCCTCCCATTCGGCGATCAAGAGATTGATCTTCCGGCGCAGGTCCATCTGCGCCAGGGCCCTTTCCGTGCAGTCGTGATCGCGCTCGACGAGGTCGCGCACCGACGCCTCGACGTCGGCCATCTCGAGCCTCAAGGCTCTGATTTTACGTCGAATTTCATTGATTCTGTTGTCCATGCCTTGTTAGAACAAAATAAGAACATATAGTCAAGTCACGATTTCAGGACGGAGACTCCAGATGCAGGTTCAAGGTAAATACGACGCCAGATTTTTCCTGGGCGAGCAGATGACGCGGGCGCAGGGTCTCAAGCTGAAGCGGCTCAGCGAAGAGGCCTACCAGCCCGGCCAATATGCGCGGGATCTGTCCTTCAGCGAGGCCGCCCGGCGCATCCAGGTGCTGGAAGCGGAGATCAAGCTGGCAAACTCCTTCTAGAGCATCGCATCGCGCTTTAGGCATGCGCCGTTCCACGCTCCCGGAACCATGGCTGTGCAGAATGGTTCTCCCCGCCGAGGGAGAATATGCATGGCACGCAAGGCAAAAAAGCGCCGCTACTCACGCAGCTCGGGAAGCGATGTCGCCACCGAGATGCGGCGTTACAAGAAGGGCACCGCGAAGAGCGGCCGTGGCGGGCGCGGCGGCCGCGTCAAGAACCGCAAGCAGGCCATCGCGATCGGACTGTCGAAGGCACGCAAGAAGGGCAAGAAGGTCCCGAAGAAGGCTTCGAAGCGCAAGAGCGCCAAGAAGACGTCCAAGAAAGCATCCAAGAAAACGTCCGGGACGTCGTCCAAGAAATCGTCGAACAAGAAATCATCGAAGCGCAAATCCAAGCGGTCGCGCTGACCCGCCTCAGATCATGCTCCCCGGCATGAAGCAGCGGATCGAAATCCCGAACGCAGTCTTGACCGGCCACACCATCGTGCGGCCGGCCCGGTTGGGCTCGGTGATGACGGCCTCATCCGGCACATCGATCCACTGTCCGTCGATGCGGACACGGTAGCGCCCGTTGTGCGACTCCCAGTCGAGATCGGCAAGGGCGAAACCGTCCGCGTCCGAGCAGCACGGACCGAGATGGCTGCGCAAACTGTCGAACCATGGCTTCAGAGGAGAATTCGCGTAGCGGCCGTCGTCGCGCCCGAGCGCGTTTCCCCCCGAGAGCACCAATGGCGCCACGAGCAGCGCACTCCTGAGCGAGAGCTTCAATCGATCCATGTCGGCACCGATCACTTGTGAACCACCGGCGAGTTCCACAAAGCGCCGGGAGGCTCGAAGTTCCACGCTTGCAACCCCTCTCAGCGGCGACGTTGGCGCAGAGCACCGAGGCGCCCTGCGAGTGTGATCAGCGAACACGGCTTTTTCGGACGCACCAGGTCATCATCCCTGCCGTTAACGAGAATGTGACCGGCCTGGTGCGGACGTGACGTGTGTGCAAAAGGCGGCCCGAAGGCCGCCTTCCTGGATTGGTAAGGGTCGAGTTGACGTTATGCGAGTGGCACCGCAACGAAGCGGGTGGCCTCCGCGCTTCTGACCTGAAGCAGCACGCTGCGCTTGCCCGACGATTTGGCCTGCGCCAGCTCGGAGCGCACCTCGCCGACATTGCTGACAGCCTTGCCGCCGACATTGAGGATGACGTCGCCGGTCCGGATGCCGCGTTGCGCGGCCGGGCCTTGCGGATCAACCTCGGTGACGACGACGCCGTTCTGGCCTGCGCCCTGAACGTTACCGGCGGGCGCCAGGCTGAGGCCGAGGCGCGGCGTGCCGGCACCCGGCTGTCCGCTGCCCTCGTCGGCATTGCCACTGCCATTGCCCTTGGCCTGCCGCTCGTTCGGCAACTCGCCGAGCGCCAGCGTCACCGTCTTGCTGTCGCCCTTGCGGAAGACATCGAGCTTCACGGACGTGCCCGGCGTCAAGCCGGCGATGGTGCGGGCGAGGTCGCGAGAGTCCTTGATCGTGGTGCCGTTGACGGCGGTGATGACATCGCCCGCCTGGATGCCGGCCTTCGCCGCCGGGCTGCCATCCTGCGGATTGTCGACGATCGCGCCGCGCGCCTCCTTGAGCCCGAGGCTGTCGGCGATATCCGACGTCACCGGCTGCACCTGCACGCCGAGCCAGCCCCGGGTGACCGCGCCCTTGTCCTTCAATTGCGCGACGACGAGCTTGGCGGTCGAAGCCGGGATATCGAAGCCGATGCCGACCGAGCCGCCCGAGGGCGAGAAGATCGCAGTGTTCACGCCGATCACGTTGCCGTTCATGTCGAAGGCCGGGCCGCCGGAATTACCCTTGTTGATCGGCGCGTCGATCTGGATGAAGTCGTCATAGGGACCGTTGCCGATGTCGCGGCCGCTGGCCGAGACGATGCCGGCGGTCACGGTGCCGCCAAGACCGAAGGGATTGCCGACCGCGACCACCCAGTCGCCAATGCGCGGCTTCTGGTCGGAGAACTTGACGAACGGAAAGTCCTTCTTGCCGTCGACCTTGATCAGCGCGAGATCTGTCTTCGGATCGGTGCCGACCACTTTCGCAGTGTAGGTCGTGCCGTCGTCCATCGTCACCTGCACGGACTCGGCGCGATCGACGACATGATTGTTGGTCACGGCATAGCCGTCGGCGGAGATGAAAAAGCCGGAGCCTTCGCCCGTGATCATCTGGTGGCGCTGGCGCGGCATGCCGTTCGCGCCGCCCGGAAAGCGGAAACCGAACTGTCGCGAGAACTGGTCGAACGGCGTGTCCTCGTCCGAATCCATCCGGTTCTGCTGCAGCATCGCGCTCTTGTCGTTGTCCTGATCGATTTTGACCCGCACCGAGATCACAGCGGGTTTGACCCTGCTGACGAGATCGCCGAAGCCGGGCGGCGTCGCGGCGGCTTCGGCCGCCTGAGCCGGCGCAATCAAGGAGTTGATGCCGTACGGCGAGGCGCCTGGCGCAATGGCCAGGGCGGCCACGCCCAGCGCGGCCACGGTGCCGAGCAGCGCGAGCCGCCGCGGCCGCAAGATCTTGCGAGACGTGGTGATGTCGGAATTGACGCGATCGTTCATGTCGAAATGTCCATGTTGAGCAGGTGTCGCCTTGCCCGCAACATGGTCGCTGCCACCTTACGGCGTCCCGTCCGTCCGATTAAATCTCGGCAAAGAATGGATGAGCGGTCGCAGCAGGCAATCCGGACGTTTGATACAGCTCAACGCGCCGCCTTCGCGCAGTGAAAAACTGCGACCATCGGATGATGCTCAGCGGAGGCGCGCCATGTACAAAGACATTCTCGTCCACATTCCCACCGAACGTCCCATGCGTCCCGCGATCGAGGGCTCGGTCTCGCTCGCGGCGAAGCTCAACGCGCATCTCGACGCGGTCGCGGTCGGCTATGTCGCCACCAGTACGGCTTACGTCATGGAAGGCGGCGCGGCGGTGGCGGCCGTTTTCGAGCTGGAGCGCGAGCGCGCCGTGGAGCGGGCCGAGGCGGCGCTCGCGGTATTCAAGAGCGAGGCGGCGAACGCCGGCATCGCCTATACCTGCCACGCACTCGGCGCGATCCCGGCAGATGCCGCCGGCTCGCTCGGCGAGATGGCACGGCTGCACGACCTCAGCGTCCTGCTCCAGCCCGATCCGGCGCAAGGCTCGTTCGACAACGACATGCCGAGCGAGATCCTGTTCCGCGCGGGCGGCCCGGTGCTGTTCCTGCCCTACACCTTCCGGGGAGCCTTCAAGGCGAAGCGGATCGGCATCTGCTGGGACGGCAGTCGCGTTGCCGCCCGCGCTATGCGCGACGCAGCTCCGTTCCTGGCGCGCGCCGAAGAGATCGTGATCATCACCGTCAACGAGACCGACGACGTCTGCGGCGAAGCTTCAGCGAGTGGCTTGGCCAGACATCTCGGCCGGCGCGGATTGTCCACCCGCACGGTCAGCCTGACCGCCACGCGCGCCGACATTCAGCCGATCATTCTGTCGCTGGCGGCCGACGAGAGTCTCGATCTTCTGGTGATGGGCGGCTACGGCCATTCGCGGTTGCAGGAACGCTTTCTCGGGGGCGTCACCCGCGCCATGCTGGAAGCCATGACGGTCCCGACGCTGATGTCGCATTGACGCGCCGGCCTGGCGCCGTCACGCCGCGACGGGAGCTTCCCATGTCGTGGGCGCGGCGGCGTCCTTGTCGCGGTGCACATTGCACGCGTCGAAGTGCGCCTTGAGCTCGATTTCGGCAAGATGTTCGAAATGTTCGGCCTGGCCGAGGAGTTCCCAGTTCTGGAGCGGCCGGTAGGCCGCCTGCTGACGGCAGAGGGACGCCAGCGCCCGGTAGCGACGTACGTTCTCCATGAGACCCTCCCTCGCGTTCACCGGCTTATTGCCCTGATTTGCGTCAGGCCGATGGCGTTTATGCAAAACATTTGCTGCGCGCTCAACGTCGCCCGAACCAAGTTAATTTTCGAGAAGTGCCGGTAAGGATTTTAGTTCCAAACGTCCGCTCGGAACTCTGTGCCCAATGCTAGGCGTAGAGGCGGCGCTCCACGGCGAGGCCCACCAGGTCGAGGTAGCGCTCGATCAAGTCGGGACGGCCGACGAGATAGCCTTGCATCTCCTCGCAGGCCTCGCGGGCCAAGAAGGCACGTTGGGCTTCCGTCTCCACCCCCTCGGCAATGACCGGGATCTTCAGCGCGTGCGCCAGGCTCAGGACGGCGCGGACAATCTCGGCCGATTGCGGCGTCGCCTCCAGGTTGGAGATGAAACTGCGGTCGATCTTGATCTTGTCGAACGGGAACGACTGCAGATAGGACAGCGAGGAATAGCCGGTGCCGAAATCATCCATGGCGATGCGGATGCCGAGCGCCTTCAGCCGCCGCAGCAGGTGAGCGCGCGGGTGAAATCGCCGATCAGCACGCCCTCGGTGATCTCGACCTCGAGCCGCGTCGGCGTCAATCCCGTCTCCAACAGGATCTGATGGATCGAGCGCTCGAGATCGCCCGCCTGAAACTGGACCGGCGACAGATTGACCGCGACCTGCAACGGCCGCGGCCAGGATGCCGCCTCACGGCACGCCTCGCGCAGCACCCATTCACCGATCTCGACGATCAGCCCGTTCTCCTCGGCGAGCGGAATGAACTGGTCCGGCGGCACGAAGCCCCGCGTCGGGTGATTCCATCGCAGCAGCGCCTCGAAGCCGATGACCTCGCCATCCACCCGCGCCTGCGGCTGGAAATAGACGAGGAGCTGGTTCTGCTCCAGCGCCTGCCGCAGGTCGTGCTGCAACAGCCTGCGGTCGCGCAGCTCCTGGTCCATCTCGGATTCGAAGCAGCGGACCCGGCTCCTGCCCTCGCGCTTGGCGCGGTAGAGAGCTGAGTCGGCATTGGCGAGCAGCGTCGCCGCGTTCACGCCATCGTCGGGATAGAACGCGATGCCGACGCTGAGGCCCACGTGGGAGAGATAGTCGTCGACCTCGAGCTCCTTGCCGATCGTCTCGACCAGGCGTTCGGCCAGCGCCAGAACGTCCTCACGGCTGGCGTTGTCGGGCATCAGGATCATGAACTCGTCGCCGCCGATCCGGGCGACGAAGGCGCCTTCGGCTTCCGCGGCAAGCCGGTCGGCGGCCGCCCGCATCAGCATGTCGCCGACGGGGTGACCGAACACGTCGTTGACCTCCTTGAAGCGGTCGAGATCGAGGCTCAGCACAGCGAAACTGGTCGATGCCTCCTGCGCCCGCTCCAGCCGTTCGTCGAGCGCCGCGTTGAAGGCGCTGCGGTTCGGCAGGTCCGTGAGCGCATCATGATGCGCAAGATGGCTGATCCGCTGCCGGGTGGTGACACGCTCCGTGACATCCTCGATCACGCCGACCAGATATTGCGGATCCCCGTTGCCATCCGTGATCAGCATCTTGCGTGAATTGACGACCCGGTCGCGGCCCTTGACGCCGACTTCGAGCAAATGCTCCTCCAGAACCATCGGCATGCCGCTGGCCGCGACGCGTCTATCCTGCTCGTTGACCACGCGGGCCACGTCAGCCGGGAAGATCTGCTCGGGCGTTCGGCCCAGCATCTGTTCGCGCGGCATGCCGTAATAGTCTTCTCCGGCGCGGTTGAGCAGGATGTAGCGCGAACTCTCCGCACATTTCGCGAAGACGGCGATCGGAATGTTTTCGATGATTGTGTCGAGGAACTCGCGGGTCCGCAGCAGATCCTGCTCGACCTCGTCGCGCGTTTGCGCGCGTACTTCGATCATCCGCTGACGCTCGCGATCACCGGCCTCGTAAGCCGCGCTGACGAACTTGCCCAGCTTGACGAGATCGACCTGTCCGGTGGCATCGGTGGCGCAGCGGAGCTGCTCGGCGAACAGGCGATGCATGCTCATGCCATCACTTTGCGCCGCGTGCGGGCTTCATGCCGCAGTTTCCGTCGTTACGCATCCGCGCTCTCATAGCGTCCCTAAACCACAGATTGAGACGCTTGGCATTGCGCGGTCGTTAATCGATTGTCCTTCTCCGGTGCGTTGGTTACCCCGGCCTGAATGAGCCGATCGATTTGGAAGGCATGCTCCGTAGAGATCCGGAGAAAGTGGCGCGCCTTGACACACCGGAGCCACGGCGGCGGGCTGATCCGTAATCTACCGGAAAAGCGCACTTTCTTCGGCCCGCTTCGCGGGCGCGGAACTATCTTGCAGCTTCGGAACCCGGCCGGTCTCCGCGGCGATGCGAATAGCCGCGATATTGGCGGCATATTCGCCAGCGCTCTTGCCGCGAAACACGGCGGAGCCCGCGACCAGCGTGTCGGCACCCGCTGCAGCCACGGCCGCGGCATTGTCGCACGTGACACCGCCGTCGACCTCGAGCCGGATCGGCCGCCCGCCGATCATGGTCCTGATCCGCCTGATCTTGTCGATCTGCGATGCGATGAAGGATTGGCCGCCAAAGCCCGGATTGACCGTCATCACCAGCACGAGATCGATACGATCGAGCACATACTCGATCACCGCTTCCGGGGTCGACGGACAAAGGCTGACGCCAGCCTTGCTGCCGAGCGAGCGGATCGCCTGGAGCGAGCGGTCGAGATGCGCCCCCGCTTCGGCGTGCACCGTGATGATGTCCGCTCCGGCCTTTGCGAACGCCTCGAGATAGGGATCTGTCGGCGCGATCATCAAATGCACGTCGAACGGCTTCTTCGAATAGGGACGGACCGCCTTGATGACGTCGGCACCGAAACTGATGTTCGGCACGAAGTGTCCGTCCATGACGTCGCAATGGATCCAGTCGGCCCCAGCGGCGTCGATCGCGGCGACCTCCTCGCCGAGACGCGCGAAATCCGCGGCGAGGATCGATGGAGCGATCATGATCTCCTTCGTCATGGCACTGCACTCCGCGCATCCGCACCGCCGCTGAAGACTCGGCTCGCCAAGACGTCCATGGCATCGATGGTTTCGAGGTCGGCGACATCGAGCATGCGATTGAGATCGGACACCAGCCGATCGGCCTGCCGCAGGCGGATGCGGTCGACGGCGTTGCGGATCGAGCGCGCGTTGGAGAAGAACGGCTGGGTCCGACGCAGCGCGATGTATTTCTCTAACGCCTCGCGCGCCGCGGCCGACAAGCGATAGCCGCGCTCCTTCAGCATCAGCTCGGCTATGACGAGCAGCTCGGCCTCTGCATAGTCAGGGAATTCGATGTGGTGGGCGATGCGCGAGCGGAAGCCGGGATTGGAGGCGAAGAATTTCGTCATCCGCTCGCCATAGCCGGCGAGGATCACGACGAGGTCCTCGCGCTGGTTCTCCATCACCTGGAGCAGGATCTCGATCGATTCCTGACCATAGTCGCGCTCGTTGTCGGGACGATGCAGATAATAGGCCTCGTCGATGAACAGCACGCCGCCCATCGCCTTTTTCAGTATCTCCTTGGTCTTCGGCGCGGTGTGGCCGATATACTGGCCGACGAGATCGTCGCGCGTCACCGAGATCACCTGCCCGCGCCGCACGAAGCCGAGCCCGTGCAGGATCCTGGCCATGCGCAGCGCCACGGTGGTCTTGCCTGTTCCAGGATTGCCGGTGAACGACATGTGCAGGGTTGGCGGCGCGGAGGCCAGGCCCGCACGCTGCCGGATGCGCTCGATCAGCAACAGCGAGGCGATCTGGCGCACGCGATTCTTGACCGGCTTGAGTCCGATCAGCTCCTGATCGAGCTGTTGAAGCGTCTCGGTGATTCCGGCGGCTTCAGCCTCCTTGCGGAGATCGAAATGGGTCTCGCTGTGTTCGGTCGTGGTTGCGTGGGGGACATCGAGCATGGCTACCCTCGAAGAAAAGAGCTTCGCCGCGAGCGAGGCGGCGAAGCAGTGGTCCGCCAGGATGCGGAGCAGGGAGAGCTCCGCGCGGAAGCGGATGACTCAAGCTGGCGCGTGCGCGGCCGGCTTTCGAACCGTGGTGTAGCGGACCGCACGGCCGCCGACCTCCTGCCGCACCAGCTCGAACTCCGTTTCTTGCTTCGGCCGGTTGACCAGGAAGGAGATCCGCACCGATTCCCAGCCGTGGCTGGCATCGAAGCCGCTGATGCGGATGTAGCTGTTACCATAGACCCTGCGGCACTCGGCGAGCTCCATCATCACGCCGGCGGCGTCCTGGAGATCGAACATCGGCAGGCCCCACATCTCCCAATAGGTGTTTCGGGGATGCGGATCGTCGGTGAACTCGATGTTCACCGCCCAGCCATTGGCGAGGCAATACTGCACCTGGCTGGTGATCTGCTCGTCGGTCAGATCCGGCAGGTACGAGAAGGAGCCCTGGGTGATCTTCATCTCAAATCTCCTCAGACGGTTTCCAGCGCGGTCGGCACGAAGTCCGGCGTGTCGGTGGATTGATAGTTGAAAGTGACATCCTTCCAGACTTCGAGCGCGGCCTTCAGCGGCGTGCAGGTCTGGGCCGCCTTGGCCAAGATTTCCGGGCCCTCGTGGACATAGTCGCGGCCCTCGTTGCGGGCGAGGATCATCGCTTCCAGCGCCACGCGGTTGGCGGTCGCGCCGGCCGCAATGCCCATGGGATGGCCGATGGTGCCGCCGCCGAACTGCAGCACGACGTCCTCGCCTAACAGGTCGAGCAGCTGGTGCATCTGCCCGGCATGGATGCCGCCGGAGGCAACCGGCATCATCTTGTTCAGGCTCGCCCAGGACTGGTCGAAGAACAGGCCATGCTCGAGCTTGGTCGGATTGAAGTCTTCGCGGCAGACATCGTAGTAGCCGCGTGTGGTGTTGGGATCGCCTTCGAGCTTGCCGACCACCGTGCCGGCGTGGATGTGGTCGACGCCGGCAAGCCGCATCCATTTGGCGATGACGCGGAACGACACGCCATGGCTCTTCTGCCGCGTATAGGTGGAGTGGCCGGCGCGATGCAGATGCAGGATCATGTCGTTGCGCCGCGCCCACTTGGCCATGGACTGGATCGCAGTGTAGCCGATCACGAGGTCGATCATCACGATCACCGAGCCGAGCTCCTTTGCGAACTCGGCGCGCTCGTACATGTCCTCCATGGTGGCCGCGGTGACGTTCAGGTAGGTGCCCTTCACCTCGCCGGAAGCGGCCTGCGCGCGGTTCACCGCCTCCATGCAATAGAGGAATCGATCGCGCCAATGCATGAAGGGCTGTGAGTTGATGTTCTCGTCGTCCTTGGTGAAGTCGAGCCCGCCCTTCAGCGCCTCATAGACCACACGGCCGTAATTGCGGCCGGACAGACCGAGCTTCGGCTTCACCGTCGCGCCGAGCAGCGGCCGGCCGAACTTGTCGAGCCGCTCGCGCTCCACCACGATGCCGGTCGCCGGTCCCTGGAACGTCTTCACATAGGCGACGGGAAAGCGCATGTCCTCGAGGCGCAGCGCCTTCAGCGGCTTGAAGCCGAACACGTTGCCGATGATCGAGGCCGAGAGGTTGGCGATCGAGCCCGGCTCGAACAGGTCGAGATCATAGGCGATGTAGGCGAAATACGAGCCGGGTGAGCCCGGAACGGGATCGACGCGATAGCACTTGGCACGATACTTCTCGGCCGCCGTCAGGCGATCGGTCCACACCACCGTCCAGGTCGCGGTCGAGGATTCGCCGGCAACCGCGGCGGAGGCCTCGATCGGGTCGACGCCCTCCTGCGGCGTCACGCGGAACAGCGCGATGACGTCGGTGTCCTTCGGCGTGTAATCGGGCTCCCAATAGCCCATGCGCTTGTACTCCATCACGCCGGAGCGATAGCGCTCTTTGCCGCGGACCGTGCCTGCATGTGCGTTCATGTCTCTCTCCTGCTCTTTTCTCTGCTCTTTCTGATTGGCTAAGCGGCAACCGGCTCGCGGGCGTCGATGCGCGGATCGAGCTCGCCGGCGCGATAGCGCCGCGCCATCTCGCTCATTGGAATGACCTTGATCTTGCTGGCGTGGCCTGCGGTACCGAACTGCTCGAACCGCTCGCGGCACAATTCGCGCATTGCGTCCATCGCCGGCTTCAGGAATTTGCGCGGATCGAATTCGGAGCGCGCTTCCGCCGCCACCTTCCGGAACACCGCGGTCATCGCCAGCCGGCAATCGGTGTCGATGTTGATCTTGCGCACGCCGCTTCGGATGCCGCGAACGATCTCCTCGACCGGCACGCCCCAGGTCTGCGGCATCTCGCCGCCGAACTGGTTGAACATGTCCTGGAGCGGCTGCGGCACCGAGGACGAGCCGTGCATGACCAGATGCGTGTTCGGCAGCCGGCGGTGGATCTCCTCGACCACCCGCATCGCCAGGATATCGCCGTCGGGCTTGCGGCTGAACTTGTAGGCGCCGTGCGAGGTGCCCATCGCGATCGCGAGCGCATCGACCTTGGTTGCACGGACGAAGTCGACGGCCTGGTCCGGATCGGTCAAGAGCTGATCGTGGCCGACCTTGCCCTCGACGCCGTGACCATCCTCCTGCTCGCCGCCGCCGTGCTCGAGCGAACCGAGCACGCCGAGCTCGCCTTCGACGGACGCGCCGACCCAATGAGCGAGATCGACCACGCGGCGCGTGATTGCGACGTTATAGTCATAGTCGGCCGCGGTCTTGGCGTCGGCTTTGAGCGAGCCATCCATCATGACGGAGGTGAAGCCATGGGCGATGGCCGAGGCGCAGGTCGCTTCGTCATTGCCGTGGTCCTGGTGCATGCAGAGCGGAATGTCGGGATAGGTCCGCTCCAGCGCGTCGATCATGTGCGAAAGCATGAGATCGCCGGCATAGCTGCGCGCGCCGCGCGAGGCCTGGATGATGACCGGCGCATCGACCGCGGCCGCCGCCTGCATGATCGCGATGCCCTGCTCCATGTTGTTGATGTTGAACGCCGGCACGGCGTAGCCGTGGCTGGCAGCGTGATCGAGCAATTGGCGAAGGGTGATACGGGCCAAGATTCGTCCTCCTTATTGGCTCTTGCGGGCCATCGCCCGGCGAGCCGCTTCCGCAATGCTTTGCGGTGTGATGCCGAATTCACGGTACAGCACCGGCGCTGGCGCCGAGGCGCCGAAACCGCGCATGCCGACGAATTCACCGTCGGCGCCGATCCAGCGATGCCAGTCGCCGGCGACAGCGGCCTCGACACCGACACGCGGCGCGGTGCCGAGCACCGAGGCGCGGTAATCCTCCGGCTGCTCCTCGAACAGTGCGAAACACGGAGCCGAGACCACGGCGGCGCGAACGTGCTCGGTCGCGAGCAGGCGTGCGGCTTCCAGCGCGATCGAGACTTCCGAGCCGGTTGCGATGAGCGTCACGTCACGGCCGCCGTCCGGCGAGACGACGAGATAGGCACCGTTCGCGACGCGGTTTCTGCCGCGCCCATCGCTGCGGAATGTCGGCAAGGCCTGCCGCGACAGGCATAGCACTGAGGGGCGATGCTCCGCCGCGAGCGCGCAATCCCAGGCCTCCAGCGTCTCCACGGCATCGGCGGGGCGGAACACCAGTAGATTGGGGATCACGCGCAGTGCCGCGAGATGCTCGACCGGCTGGTGCGTCGGTCCGTCCTCACCAAGGCCGATGGAATCGTGCGTCATCACGTGGATGACGCGCAGCCGCATCAAGGCCGCAAGTCGGATCGCCGGCCGGCTGTAGTCGGAGAACGCCAGAAACGTGCCGCCATAGGGAATGAAGCCGCCATGCAGCGCCAGGCCGTTCATCGCTGCGGCCATGCCGTGCTCGCGGATGCCATAGTGGATGTAGTCGCCGGCGAACGCACCGCTCTTGACCGGCGCCTGCGCCTTGGCATGCGTCAGGTTCGAATGGGTGAGGTCCGCGGAGCCGCCGACCAGGCCGGGAATTGTTCCTGCGATTCCCTCGAGCACCTGTTGCGAGGCCTGCCGCGTCGCCAGCTTCGGCCGCTCGGATGCAAAGTGCTCACGCAATTTCGCCGCGGCCAGCGCATAGGCGGCGGGCAGAGCCGCGGCTTTGCCCTCGACGAACAGGTCGCGCTGCTCCGGCGTCGCACCTTCGTAACGATCGAGCCAAGCGAGGCGGTCGACCTGCCCGCGCTGCCCGATCATCCGCCAAGCCTTGAGCACCGGGATCGGCACCACGAAAGGCTGATAGTCCCAACCCAGCGTCCGCCGCGCCGCTGCCGTCTGCTCGGTGCCGAGCGGCGCGCCATGCACTTTCTCGGTGCCCTGTCTATCAGGCGCGCCATAGCCGATGATTGTGCGACAGGCGATCAGCGACGGCTTCGCGGTCTCCCGCTCCTCCGCTATCGCCTGCGCCACCGCTTCGGGATCATGTCCGTCGACGCGGCGCACCGACCAGCCGGAGGCAGCGAAGCGCGCGAGCTGGTCGTCCGATGTCGCCAACGAGGTCGGACCGTCGATGGAGATGCCGTTGTCGTCGAACAGCACGATCAGCCGGCCGAGCCCGAGATGACCGGCCAGCGAGATCGCCTCATGGCTGAGGCCTTCCATCAGGCAGCCATCGCCCGCGATAACATAGGTGAAGTGATCGACGAGCCCATCGCCATGCCGCGCATTCGCCATCCGCTCGGCGAGCGCCATGCCGACCGCGGTCGCAATGCCCTGGCCCAGCGGTCCCGTCGTGGTCTCGACACCAGCCGTGTGGCCATATTCGGGGTGGCCCGGCGTCTTCGAGCCCCACTGGCGAAAGGCCTTGATGTCGTCGAGGCTGATATCGCCGCCGGTGAGATGCAGCAGCGCATAGAGCAGCATCGAGCCGTGCCCTGCCGACAGCACGAAGCGGTCGCGGTCCGGCCAGTTCGGATGCGCCGAGTCGAACTTCAGGAAGCGCGAGAACAGCACAGTCGCGACGTCGGCCATGCCCATGGGCAGCCCGGGATGGCCTGACTGCGCTGCCTCGATGGCGTCGACCGCGAGGAAGCGGACGGCATTGGCGAGATCGTTGTGCGTGACCGCATTGAGGTCGGCTTCGGCATGGACGGAGATGTTCATCGGAGTCTCTCCCTGTTCACTTCAGGCTGCGCTTGCGCTCGATCAGCTGCATGATCAGCGGCGTCAGGATCAGCTGCATGGCCAGGTCCAGCTTCGCGCCGGGGCAGACGATCGAGTTGGCGCGCGACATCCAGCTCTGCGGCAGCATCGAGAGCAGATAGGGGAAGTCGATACCGCGCGGATTCTTGAAGCGGATCACCACCATCGATTCGTCCGGCGTCGGGATCCAGCGCGCGATGAATGGATTGGAGGTGTCCACGGTCGGGACGCGCTGAAAGTTGATGTCGGTCTCGGTGAATTGCGGGCAGATGTAGTGGATGTAGTCGGGCATCCGCCGCAGGATGGTGTCGGTGACCGCCTCGGTCGAATAGCCGCGTGCGCTGCGGTCGCGGTGCAGCTTCTGGATCCATTCGAGGTTGATGACGGGCACGACGCCGATTTTGAGGTCGGCATAGCGCGCGACGTTCACCTTATCGGTGACTACGGCGCCGTGCAGGCCCTCGTAGAACAGCAGGTCCGAATCCTCCGGCAGCTGCTTCCAGTCGGTGAAGGTGCCTGGTGCCGCGCCATGCAGCGCCGATTCCTCGGCGTCGTGGACGTAGTGCCGCGTCACCGCGGTGCCGGTCTCGCCGTAGTCGCGGAAGGCGCGTTCCAGCTCCTCGAACAAATTGGTCTCGGGGCTGAAATGGCTGAAGTGCTTGTTGCCGCGCTCGGCCTCCTTCGTCATCTGCGCACGCATCTCGGCACGGTCGTAGCGGTGGAAGGCGTCGCCCTCGATGTAGACGGCGTTGACCTTCTCGCGGAAAAAGATCTGCTCGAAGGTCTTCTTGACGGAGGTGGTGCCGGCGCCGGAGGAGCCGGTGATGGAGATGATCGGATGCTTCCTGGACATCGGACGCCTCGCTCAGAGCCGGAAGAATCCGCGCCGCGCGAACAGCGGCGCCGAGACGCTGGCAACCAGCAGCGGATCGCAATGCAGCTCCTCGACGCGCCGCACCTCGTTGCTCGAGCCCATGATCAGCGGCACGCGCTGGTGCAGGCTCTGCGCCGGTAGATCGAGGATGCGCTCGCGCCCGGTCGAGGCCGAGCCGCCGGCCTGCTCGATGATCATCGCCATCGGGTGTGCTTCGTAGGTCAGGCGAAGGCGGCCGTCGCCGTAGCCGGGCCGCGCATCGGAAGGGTAGAGAAACACGCCGCCACGGGTGAGGATGCGATAGGCCTCCGCGACCAGCGACCCGATCCAGCGCATGTTGAAATCGTGGTTGGCGTGCCCGTCGACGCCGGCGAGGCATTCGTCGATGAAGGCGCGCACCGGCGGATCCCAATGCCGGCGGTTCGAGGCGTTGATCGCGAACTCCTCGCAGGCTTCGGCGATCTGCACGCCGCTGCGCGCGAAGCGGAAGCAGCCCGCCTTGCGGTCGAGCGTGAAAATGTCGACGCCGTCGCCGAGCGTCAGCACCAGCGAGGTCTGCGGGCCGTAGGTGACGAAGCCCGCCGCGAGCTGCGCCGAGCCGCGCTGCTGAAAGGCGAGTGAGAGATCATCGGGGGCCGGCAGGATCGAGAAGATCGTGCCGACGGTCATGTTGATGTCGATGTTGGAGGAGCCGTCGAGCGGATCGATCGCGATGCAGATTCGCCCCTGACGATCGACGATCTGGGCCTCACGCATCTCCTCCGACGCCAGCGCCGCGATCGGCAGCCGGCCGAGGCAGCGGCGCAGGATCGCGTCCGCCTGGACGTCGAGGTCGCGTTGGAAATCGCCGTCGCTGTTGCGCCCGGTGGTCAGGCCCGAGGCGTCGGCGAGATCGCCGCTGGCGATGAGATCGGCAATCTCGATCGCTGCGGCCGCGATGGCATCGACCGCGGCTGCCACGGCCAACGCATGCGGCGCGGTCTCAGAATACCGTTGAAGGTGGTCGTCCAGCCTGAGTTGCCCGGTCATCTGCGTCCATCCCCTTGCCGGTGCCGCACCCATTCCCTTTTGGTGGAGGCAGGTCACGGTCAGTGCCGGCATTCGGGAGATTGACAGGAGCGGCTTAATAAGGAAAATTTCTATTCATAATGAGCCTCAAAGAATTTTCTTATAATGGTCCCGGCCATGCAGCGGCCCAGCTCCGGCATCTGACGATCCGGCAGCTGCGCTCGCTTGCGGCGCTCTCGGCCAAAGGCAGCGTGACGGCGGCGTCGAGCCATCTCGGGCTGACCCAGCCGGCCGTGACCCAGCAGCTGCGGCAGCTGCAGGACCTGGCCGGCCTGCCCCTGGTGCAGCGAACCGGCGACGGCATGCTGCTGACGGAAGCCGGCAGGGAGGTGCTGGCGCTGGCCGAACGGGTCGAAGCCGCGATAACCGATTGCCAGGGCGCGCTCGACCTGCTCGCGGGGCGGACCGGCGGCACCGTGCATCTCGGCGCGGTCTCGACCGCGAAATATTTCGTGCCGCACGCGATCGCGGCGTTCTCCAAGCGCTACCCCAAGATCGAGATCAAGCTGACCATCGGCAATCGCGAGGAAATCCGCGAGGCCATGCACGGCTACGACCTCGACTTCGCGGTAATGGGTCGGCCACCGGCCGACGTCACCGTCGACGTCCGCCAGCTCGGGCGCAACCCGCACATCATCGTCGCGCGCAAGGGCCATTGGCTGGAGAAGGATTCCGGCCTCAGCCTGACCGATCTCGTGCACGAGACCTTCCTCACCCGCGAGCCCGGCTCGGGCACGCGGACGCTGATGGAGGGCATGTTCCAGAAATCGGATCTCGAGCCGATCATCGGCATGGAGATGAGCAGCAACGAGACCATCAAGCAGGCGGTCATCGCCGGGCTCGGCATCGCCTTCATCTCGGCTCACACCGTGGCGCATGAGCTCGCCGAGGGCCGGCTCGTCGTGCTCGACGTCGCGGGCCTGCCGATCGTGCGGCAATGGTACGTGATCCGCCGCAGCGACAAGGTGCTGCTGCCGCCCGCGCAGGCGATGTTCGATTTCCTCGGCTCGGAAGGCTCGAATTATCTGCCTGATTTGCCCGAGCTAGGCGGACGATAGCCGGCCTTCGCTCAGCTCATCAGCTTCATGGCGAGCGTCGCCGCCAGCACCACGATGATCTGGAGCAGGCGCTCCGTCGTGAAGATGCGGTTGAAGGTGGTCATCGCGTGCCCCGGCCGACGTGAAGAAGAATCTCTCGGCCGTTGCTAGCACAGAAGGATGCGGAGACAACTCCGTAGTTGCCCGTGGCGGTCGCGCCTTCGGCGAGCCGGTTCAGGGCGCGCCGATGGCCGGCGATCAGGCCGCGAGCGGGGCGGTGTGGTCCGTGCGCGAGGCGAAATAGGCTTCCAGCTCCGACAGCGCCCGCGCCTCCCACTCGCTCGCCTGCTCCAGCAGCGACCAGCTCTGGCCCGGGCGGAACGCTGCGGTCTGGCGATAGAGCGATGCGATGCCGCGGTAGCGGCGCACGTTCTCCAGGATGGCGTGACCGTTCATGTCCGAAAACTCCCTCGTCATTCCCGCGGGAGAAACTGCGGCCAAATCTTTTTCGAAAAGTTAGCGGCGCGCGGCAAGGTCGCGGATGGTTGCCGGACTGTTGCTCGGGCGCAACGCGCGCGGCGCGATCTATTGCGGATTCGTTGCCGCGCTCTCGCCCGAAGGCTTCAGCCCGCCGCGTCTGACGATTGTCATGGTCGCGCGGCAGAGATCGGCAAGGCCGATCAGGAGGACGGCAAGAAGACAGAACAGGTTGATGGAATCGGCATGCGCGCTGGTCAGCGCATTGAGCTCGAAGAACGGCGGGATGAACGCCCACCACACCAGCGGCACGGTGAGCAGCGCGGCGAATGCCGCCGCCGGTGCACCCGCCATCAACGCAAGCACGAACAGGCCGGGCAGGAACGCTGCGAAATAGAACTTTGCGCCGAGCAGGACGCAGATGCCCTGAACCACGGCCGAAACCGCGACGACGGCGAGCCCGAGCAGAAACGCCCCCCACGACCATGGCCGTACCCGCCGTGCGCCAAACAGCCCCGCACGTTTCATCAGCATCCCCCTGCCGCCCGTTAACCAGGTGCGTTGCGACGAAAGTACTACAACCGCAACCAATCCGCGAGATGCAAATTGCGTCATCGCGAGGTCGGTCGCACCGTTCCGGCGACGGCCGCTACTCGGTCAGCGCGTAGAGCAACCCCGCGACGGGCAAAGCAAGGCCAATGGCCGATGCGAGCGTCCAGCCTCCCTGTGCGAACGCCCATGCTCCGACCGCCGAGCCGACCGCGCCGGCGGCGAAGAACGTCGCCATGTAGAGACCATTGAGGCGACTGCGGTGCTCGTGCCCGAGCGCGAAGATGGCGCGGAAGCCCAGCACCACATTGCCCTGGACGCCGATATCGATCGCAATCGCGGCCACCACCAGACAGGCGAGGTTCAGCATCGAGCCGGACGCGCCGATGGAGGTCACGAGGAAGCCGGCGGCCGTGAGCAGCATCGCGACCAGCGTCGCGATCCGGCTATGGCCGCGGTCCGCGAGGCGCCCGGCGATCGGTGCTGCGAACACGCCGGCGACGCCGGCCAGCGCGAACAGCGCGATGCCGCGCTGGGAGAAGCCGAACTCGCCGGCGAGCTGGAGCGGCGCCACCGTCCAGAACAGGGTGAAGGCGCCGAACAGGCTCGCCTGGTACAGCGCGCGGCGCCGCAGCAGCGGCGTGGCCCGCACCAGATCCGGCATCGACAGCAGCAATTGGCCGTAATGCATCCGCGTGACCGGCTTGCGCTTCGGCAGCGTCATCCAGAGCACGGCTGCGAGCACGATCATCAGCGCAGCGGAGGCGAAGAACACTGCGTGCCACGACAGCAAGGCGGTGACGAAGCTCGACACCGGACGCGCCAGCATGATGCCGAGCATCAGGCCGGTCGAGACGTTGCCGACGACGCGGCCGCGGATGGCTTCAGGCGCCAGATGCGCCGCATAGGGAATGATGATCTGCACCGCGACCGAGCCGAGGCCGATGAACAGTGCGGCGAGCAGGAACGGCAGCGCATGGGTTGCGAACGCCGCGGCGAGCAGCGCCGCGGCGCCGAGCATGATCACCGAGCAGATCAGCGCGCGGTTCTCGACGAGATCGCCGAGCGGCACGATCAGCAGCAGCCCGGTGCCGTAGCCGATCTGCGTCATCGTCACGATCAGCCCGCTAGCTGCATGCGACAGGCCGAGCGCGGCGCTGATTGGGGCGATCAGCGGCTGCGCATAATAGATGTTGGCGGCGACCATGCCACAGGCCGCGGCAAGCACGAAGGTCAGGCGCTGCGACACCGCATCCGGCCCCGGCGCGGTCTCGATCGTGGCATTCATCGTCATTCGCATGGTCTCCAGGTAAGGCGCAGGGAATGGCCGTTAGGTAAGGGATAGGGAATGGTCATTCCCTATTCTGACAAAAAATTCAGGCGAGCAGCTTCATTGCGGCGCCGACGAGACGCTCTGCGTCGAGCGGCAGACGCGCCTTGCCGACGACGCGCATTCCCTGCGTGATGCAGAGCATCAGCCGCGCGGTGTCGTCGGCTACGACATGGCGGGGGATCGAGCCATCGGCCTGTCCGGCGCGGATGAGGCCGGCGATGAAGCTCTCGTTGCTCGCGAGCTGTGTGCTGACGCGGGCGCCCACGACCGGATCGAGCGCGGACAGTTCGACCGCGCTGCCGACCACGAGGCAGCCGCGCCGCCCCTCGCTGCCCCGGGAATGCTCGACATAGGACAGCAGCACGTTGCGGATTTGCTCGCGGCCGTTTGCACCACGCGCCGCCGCGCTGCGGGTCTGCTGCTGGCGCAGGGCCGTGTAGCGCTCGAAGGCGGCGAGAAACACCGCATGCTTGTCGCGAAACGCCTTGTAGATGCTTCCCGTCGCGAGCCGCATCGCCGCAGTGAGGTCCCCGATCGAGGTGGCATGATAGCCGCGCTCACGAAACACGCGCACGGCGCGGTCGAGCGCGGTGTCCATGTCGAATTCCCGGGGACGGCCGGGCAGACGGGCGGCAGGTCGGGAGCGGCGGGCGGTCTTTTGCATTGCGGGATAATAGGGAATGAACGTTTCCGAATAAACACACGTGGTCGTGAAGAGAATCAATGACGAAGGAGAGAGCGTCACCCCCTCCGCGGCACCGGCGTCCCATCCGCCATGATCGTCACGCCCTTCCGCTCGACGATCATGCCGTAGGCGCGCGGCTGGCGGTGCACGTCGAAATTGAAGGTGGTGCGCTTGTAGGAACTGCAGAGATCGAGATCGCAGCGCGCCAGCGCGATCTCGTCGCCCTTTGTCGTGCAGGCCGCAATGATCTCGCCCGAGGGCGCGATGATGCAGCTGCCTCCGATGTGGTCGACGCCCTCCTCCACACCGGCCTTGGCGACCCCGACCACGAATGTGCCGTTCTGATAGGCGCCGGCCTGCATCACCAGATGATTGTGGAACAGCGAGAGATCGTCATGCTCCGGCGCGGGCGGATTGTGCACGGGCGTGTTGTAGCCGATCAGCACCATCTCGACGCCCTGCAGGCCCATCACGCGATAGGTCTCGCTCCAGCGGCGGTCGTTGCAGATCGCCATGCCGATCACGCCGCCGAAGGCATCGACCACGCCGAAGCCGCTGCCGGGCTCGAAATAGCGCTTCTCCAGATGCTGGAATTCGCGCCACGGTTCGTGCTCGGCATGGCCGGGCAGATGCACCTTGCGATATTTCAGGACGATCGCGCCGCTCTTGTCGACGAGGATGGACGTGTTGTAGCGCCTGACAATCCCGACCTCGAGCGTCAGTTCGGCATAGCCGAGGCAGAAGCCGATGCCGAGCTGGCGGGCGAGATCGAACAGCGCCTGTGTCTCGGCACCCGGCATCTCGCGCTCGAAGAAGCTGTCGATCTCGGCCTGGTCCTCGAAGTACCAGCGCGGAAAGAACGTGGTCAGCGCCAGCTCGGGATAGACGATCAGGTCGCAGCCGCAGGCCCGCGCCTCGCGCATCAACGCCATCAGTCGCCCCACCACCGCGGACCTCGACTCGCTCCTCGCGATCGGTCCGAGCTGGCCGGCTGCAATGGTCACAATTCTCGTCACGCGTCGTTCCTCATCTTTTTCGAGTGCGCCCGGCCCGAGCCTATCACCGCGCGCACAGGCCGCCTCGGCGCCCCGTACTGAGGGCACAATCAAATTCCGGGCCTGCGGGTATCATCGTGCGGCGCTGGGTGAGCACCAAACAGGAACTTCGTTGCCGATCTGCAACGGTTCCCCGCCGTCTGAAGCCGGACAAAACAAACTCCCATTCCGGCCATGAACCGCTCTCACAAGGCCGTGAGACTATCAGGGGAACGACGATGCGCGCACAACGCGTTTGGAAAGTGAATGGGGCCGCCAGCATCGGGCAGCTTCAATCGAGACTGGACGACCTGAACAAGCGTCTCGGTCAGCTCGAAAACCAGCATCCGGACAGCTGGAAGCTCGAGGAGCTGAGATCGAGCGCGCTCAGCCTGTCGCGGGAGATCGACGACATCCGCTGCGCCGAAGCGACGGCGGCCTTGAGCGAGCTGCTGCGGAAATAGTCGGCCTGCCGATCCGCGCCGACGCAGGGAACCAAGCGCGGCGGCGGCCATTTCCATGCAAAGCATGGAGCAAGACCATGAGCAGGCACCTGGCGCGCGCCGATCTCGCGCGCGACGTGGCCGGGCCCACGCTGGTTCTGTGCACGGCGGCGGCCTTCACCATCGCGCGCCATTTCTCATTGTGAAGAATTTGACGCTGTGAGGGATTTTGCATGACGTCCGATCCCGAGGAGCAGGTCAGGCTGCAAGGCTACGGCGAGATGACGCTGCGCACCGCGGTCGAGACCTTGATGCTGCTCGCACCGCGTGAGCGGTCCGAGGCCGCGATCTATCGCGTCCGCGACGGCGTGCGCCTCGCGCAAAGCGAGGTCGCCGAGCTCGCATCACACTGGGGTATCCAGCCCGCGCCCAACGTGCGATCGCCGAGACTGGTGCCGGAGCAGCACTGGCAAGACGTCGTCCGCGGCATGGTGCGCGACGCCCCGCTGCCGTCGCTGCTGGTGGCCTTTCTGGTCGGTGTGCTGGTCGCTCGCAGATGATGCGCGCTCGCGATGACGCGCTCACGTCAATGGAAATCGCGGCGTTCCGTGAAACCCGAGGAAACCTTTTTTGCTCGCGAAAACGCGACCGTTCCGCGCGGAACGTCTCGCGGCAGGAGGGATTGGTCCCCCGTTAAGCCTCGAACATGGAGACAACCATGACACGTACGAAACTCGTGAGCGTCGCCGCAACTCTGGCCGCGATTTTGCCGCTCGCAACTGTAAGCCCCAGCCTCGCTGCGGGACGCGGTCCCGGCCCGTGCACCCCACCGGCTGGAGAAGCAGTCGGCGCCGCCGGGCCCGCCATGAGCGGCGGCCAGTTGATGGCCGGCATCGGCCAATGCCAGCGCATCGGCAGTTGGCACCCTGCCAACACCTACGGTTATTGGGGCCCGGGATACGGCTATGACGGGCCTCGCTGGGGCGCATCAGCCTACGCACCCTACGAAGATTAGGCCCTTCACATCAGAAGATCACAGCGGCGCGGTCGATCACGGCCGCGCCGTTTGCGTTGGAGGGTGGCAAACATGAGGCGGCGCGGCCATCGAGACCTTGATTTGCAGCGGCCCGAAGCATGACGAATAGTCTTAGCAACCGCCTGCCAGAGCAGGATCAATCACTTCTGTTCGCTTGCCCGCATCTGCTCGGCAAAAGGACGCAGGGCTTCGGACATGTCGTCGAGGCGTTTCTGCCACTCCGCGCCAGGCAGGAAGGCGATCACCGGCTCGTCGCCGGGCGAACCCGTCAGGTACTCTGGACTACGCAGGCCCTCGGCGATCCCGGCTTCCAGCTTCTTGACGATGTCGTCCGGAACGCCCTTGGGGACCGCGAAGCCGCGTTCCGCCGTCGTCATGACCGGAAAGCCCGCCTCCTCTGCCGTCGGAACGCCCGGCAGCGATGGAAAGCGCTTCTTCGACAGGATCGCGATGACACGAAGTGGCCCCTTGTTGGTGCCATGCAATTCGGGGATCTCGCTGAGGGTGACCATGCCGACGTCCAGATGCCCGCCCAGGAGATCGGTCCGCTGTGCGGCCGTTCCTCTGTAGGAGATCTCGTTGGGCTCGACTTTCGCGGCTGCCGCAAGCATGCGAATGGCCAGATGACCGTTCGTGCCGGCACCATTGTGACCGAAGGTCACCGAGCCCGGCTTGCTGCGCAGTGCGGCAACGACATCCGGCAGATTGCTGAATCTGCTATCGGCAGGCACCACCATGACATTCGGATCTTCGACGACGCGAGCGACCAGCCGGATTTCATCCGTGGTGTATTGGGTTTTGCGGGTCATTGGCAGGAAGTTGTAGCCTGGCACGTTGACGACACCGATCGAATAGCCCTCGGGCGCCGCGCGCGCGATCGACGCAAACGCGATCTCTCCGCCGGCGCCGGGCTTGTTCAGGACGACGAACTTCGCCTTGCCGCCCAGCACACGCTCGACAAAGGGAAGGAGCTTGCGCGCCATGACATCGGTGCCGCCGCCGGGCGCAAAGCCGACGACGACTTCGATCGGCTTGTCGTCGGGCCACGCGGCCCATGCCGACCCGCAGGCCGCGAAGCCAAAAGCCGTAGCGAGCGCGATGATTTTATTGTTCATGATTTCCAGCCCTGTTTTTGTTATTGGCCGATCGCGCCTCGGGCGCGCGATCAGCTTGGGACTCATCTAGCCGTCGGGATGACTGGAGGGCAACCGGCGAGGCACCACGGCCCGGCGCTGATGGTGGCGTTTTTGGTGGGTGTGCTGATGGCGCGGCGGTAGGCCCCTGACCTAGCTCCGCAAGTCGGAACCGCCGGCGCTCGCTTCTGGCAAGCCATGCTACCGCGACAGGCCACCCTGCCCCGCCAAATCGGCCGTGGACCCAATCCCGAAATCGTTGCAAAAGGCGTCCTGAGGCGCCGGCAGCCGGGCTGCCAAGACTCTGGAAAACGTCGACTTTTGGAAGAATGGTCGGAGTGGCAGGATTCGAACCTGCGACCCCTGCGTCCCGAACGCAGTGAATATCTTCTAAGTTATTGATTTTTATCGAGGTGGCAGCGGTTACCGTCCCGTTTTGTTCACGGTCGTTTCACCCAATTCGTTGCGATTTCGTTGCGGCGTTCTCTGGGGGAACGGGGCACAAGTGTGCGCGCTGGTTTGAACTTGGATCTGCTGATTTAGCCGCGTTTGTCAGAATCACCGCCCATCGATGCCACCGGAGGCGCCCGTGATCACGAAAATGCGAAATCCGGGACTGCTAAAGGGGAGAAGCCAACGAATAGATCACTGAAGACGGTCCGTTCCGTGCGACTCAAACCGTCACATGTGTAGATCACGCGCTCTGGGGCCGGGTCGCGGGATCGTGGTCGAGTAGCTCGGCCATTTGGCTTTGCCCTCACAGATCCGGGCAGGCGGCTTTCCCGCACCCGGCTCTTCCCGAGGGTAACCCGCGTCATATCCGCGCCTGCGCCCATGTGCGAGTGATGCGTGGAGTTGGCAGGCGGAAGCGTGCCGTCAGGGTCTCGAACTCCGGCCAGCCCATGCGCCGACTTTTCTGGCTACGCCGTCTCAGACAACGCAGCCAGGTCCGACGCACTTCGCGGTAGAAGCCGTTGAGCGCTGGATAATTGTGCGGCCTGCCATAATAGCCATAGTGCCCGCGCAGAACGGCGGCGAACTACTCGTGCTGCGTGGCCAGTGGCGCGTGCATGAGCCGCCAGGCCTCCTGGCGCAACGCCGTCAGCTTGCGCGTCAGGCGTTTCCCTTCCGTCTTGTGCCTCACGATGAACCGGCCATCTCGGGTCCGCCCGCAGTAGTGGGTGAAGCCGAGGAAGGCGAAGGTCTCTGGCCGCCGCTCGCCCCGCCGCTGACGCGAGAGGGCCGCGAACCGGCCAAACTCGATCAGCCGCGTCTTGTCCTCATGGAGCGTCAGGCCGAAGCTGGCCAGCCGCGCCTTGAGGGCCAACAGCATTTCCCGCGCATCTGCCTTGTTCTCGAAGCCCATGACGAAGTCGTCCGCGTAGCGCACGATCACGATACGACCGCGTGCGTGGCGATGACGCCATTTCTGGGTCCAGAGATCGAGGATGTAGTGCAGGAAGATGTTGGCAGGAGCGGGCTGATGCCCGCCCCTTGCGGCGTGCCCCTGTCCGTCTCTTGCTTCTCGCCGCTCTCAAGAACGCCGGCTCGCAGCCACAGCCCGATGAGCTGCAAGATGCGAGGATCGGCGATCCTGTGCGCCAGCATCCGCAACAGCCACTCGTGGTCGACCGAGTCGAAGGAAGCGGCCACAGACTGCCCATCGCCAAGATATTCCGGCTTCGGTAACGATCACGCGCACGCGTCACGCTTTCGAAGGTCGGACGCTGGCCGTCATCAGTACCATCAGGCGGCGCGGCATCCACTTTCTCCTCACGGTTCTGCCGGATGGCAGTCGGTCGTTGATTCCGGCGAGCTGGACCGATTGGAAGGTGGAGCCGCTTGGAGGCACGCCGCCAATCGATGCCGATGACGCTGTCCACGATCTCGGCAGGCTCGGTGATTTGCTCCACTTGCGCAAGCTGGTCGACGCTCTTTGCATCCGGGGTGCCGAGTCGGCGCCGTGCAAGGAGAGCCGCCATGCAATTGAACCTGGACTTGTTCGATCAGCCCGAGGTTCCACCAAGCGCGCCAGTCGCGTGGGACCAAATCGACGAAGCCGCCCGCATCGCGGCAATCGAGCTTCTGGCGCGCCTCATGTCACGCCTGCTTCAGAGCGGCCCGGCGACGGAGGCAAGCGATGAATGAGCACGTCAAGATTACGTCAATTCATCTCTCTCGACAGGCCGTCGTCTATCTGCGCCAATCCAGCGCCGCACAGGTCGAGCACAACCGCGAATCGACCGAGCGGCAATATGCACTTGTCGGCAAAGCGCGCGACCTCGGCTGGCCCGATGACCGCATCATCGTTATCGACGAGGATCTTGGCCTCTCCGGTTCGGGCACGGTGGCGCGTTCGGGCTTTGCCCGCCTCACCGCCGAAGTGGCGCTCGCGCGCGTCGGACTGGTGCTCGGTCTCGAAGTCTCGCGGCTCGCGCGTAATAACGCCGAATGGTACCGCCTGATTGATCTGGCCGGATTCACCGACACGCTGATCGGCGATGCCGACGGCATTTATCATCCGGCCATGTTCAATGACCGTCTCTTGCTGGGGCTCAAAGGCACGATGAGCGAAGCCGAACTGCACGTGCTGCGGGCTCGCCTCAACGGTGGAATCCGCAACAAGGCGGCGCGCGGCGAACTGCGCCGCGGTCTGCCGGTCGGCTTCGTCTGGGGCGAGACTGATGGCGAGGTCCGCTTCCATCCCGATGAGGCTGTCGTTACCGCCATTCGCCATGTTTTTGCGCGCTTTGCCGAGATGGGATCGGCACGTCGCGTTTGGCTCTGGTTTCGGTCCGAGGGGCTCACGTTCCCGCTGCAGCTGCACGCCCGCGCCGAGATCCGCTGGGTCGAGGCCAGTTACACCGCCATCCACCAGGTCTTGACCAATCCCGTCTATGCCGGCGCCTATGTCTATGGCAAAACGCGCCATGAGACGATTCTCGATGGCACTGGCGCGCGCAAGCAGCGGATTCGATTCTTGCCGCGTTCCCAATGGCAGGTTCTCATCCCCGAGCATCATCCAGGCTTCATCGATTGGCAGACCTATGAAGCAAATCAGCAACGTCTCGCCGCGAACACGCGACCTCAGCCGCACAAGGGCGGCGGTGCCGTGAGAGAGGGTGGCGCCCTCCTGCAAGGTCTTGCCAGTTGCGGCCATTGCGGCCGCCGCCTGCACACCCACTATCGCGGACGCAATGCTTCGCCAGGCTATTACTGTGCTGGCAAAGTGCTGGTCGAGAACCGAGGCGTCTACTGCCTCAATATCGGCGGCGTTCAAATCGACCACGCCATCACCCAAGCGTTCATCGCCGCCTTAGAACCCGCAAAGCTGACCGCGACACTCACCGCCGCGGAACGGCTTGAGGCGGATCGCGAGGCGGGGCTCAAGCAATGGCGACTTGCCGCGGAACGCGCCAGCTACGAAGCCCGGCGTGCAGAACGGCGCTATCGCGCCGTCGATCCCGATAACCGTCTCGTCGCGCGCGGTTCTCGAGCGAGAGTGGGAAGCGTGCCTGAAGGCGCTGGAGGCCGCCAAGGCCGATCTTGCGCGTCGTGAGGCTGCTCGCCCCCATACGATCAGCCAACAGGAGCGTGACCGCCTGCTCGCGCTCGGACCTGATCTCGTCTCCGTCTGGAACGCAAGCACGACGACGCCGCGCGACCGGAAAGAGTTGCTGCGGACGCTCCTCGACGAGGTCATCGTCAAAGTCGATCGCGAGGCCTTTGCCGCCCATTTGACGCTGCGCTGGAAGGGCGGCGCGCTGACCGAGATTGATCTCGGCCTGCCCCGATCGCGGCCAGCGACGATCCGCACCGACGAGGATACAGTTGCGCTCCTGCGACGACTGGCAGTGCATTATCCCGATGCCGTGATCGCCGGCATCCTCAACCGGCAGAGCCGCACAACGGCCTACGGCCACCGCTCGACCGCAACCGCGTCGGTAATTTACGCCGGCACTGGAAGATCCCAGGCTTCCAAGATAAACCGCAAGCCGCCGGCCCGATCTTTTGACCATCAAGCAAGCCGCCGCCGCGCTTGGTGTCGCTCCCTCGACGATCCATCGTTTGCTCAACGACGGCATTATCGCCGGCGAGCAGCTCACGCCAGGCGCTCCCTGGCGCATTCGCCTGACCGATGAACTCAAGGCCCGCTTCAACAGTGAAACGTCCGACGACTTTCTGCCGATGCGCGAGGCTATGCGGGCGCTCGGGGTCTCGCGCCAAACCGTCTTGCAGCGAGTCAAGCGCGGCGAACTCGAAGCCGTGCACGTTGTGCGCGGGAAGCAAAAAGGACTCCGCATCAAGGTCTTAGCCCCGCAAGCCGGCCTTTTCGACCAAACCGCATGAACCAGGGGGTATTATGAAGCCACGTCCAAGAAGCTGCGTATGTCGGCATCGAGCACCCAGTTCACGTGCTGGCTCATGATCGCCGTATGCAGAGCATCAAGCACCATGTGAGGATTCCGCCCCGGCCGGAAGCCATAGGAGAACCCGAGGAAGTCGGCCTCGTAGACGGCGCTCAGCACCTCGGCCACCGCGCTTTGGACAATCTTGTCCTCTAGCGCCGGCACGCCGAGAGGCCGCTTACCGCCATCGGCTTTGGGGATGTAGACGCGCCGCACCGGCTGTGGCCGGTAACGACCGGAGTGGACCCGTCCGCAGAGGTCGCGGAGGTTATCCGTCAGCCTCTCTTCGTACTTCGCCACCGTCACCTCATCGACCCCCGCGCTGGCCTGCCGCTTTTGTCGTCGAAACGCCCGAAGAAGAGCGTCGTCATCGACATGGTGCAGCAGGGCCGTGAACCGGGTTTGGACAGCTTGCTTGGCTGCCGCGCTCACCCGCTTGAGGTTCGGCGGCAAGGTAACCCGGCTCTGTGTCCGGACCTTGGCCTCCTCGCGCAGGCTCCCCTCGGGCTGGTCCCTTCCCTCCATGCGTCTCGTTACCTTCGACGACTTCACAGGTAGTATGGACCAGTCCGACTCCCGACCTCAGCTCGGACAACGGCTCTGGCAGTGCCTTGCCGCTGTCCCCCGCTGGAGATCAATCCAGCGGACCCGGTCGGGCCTCTCATGTTCCGATGATTGCCTTCCGTGCGTGATGCGGCCATCGACCCCGACGGAGCGGCATCGTCTCGCGTATCGACGATGCTCATGCAGCCTTCGTGCTTAGGGAACACACTCGGCCTCCGCGAACATCCACCTTTCGAGGCTCATTCCCGCACCCCGCACGACTCCTGTCTACACTTCGGACTCCAGCGTTGCCGCGACGCCCGCAAGACTCGGTCCCGGCTTGCCTGCTACGGCTTTGGCCGGATGGGACTTGCACCCACAAGCAATCATCAGCTTGGCATGACGTACTCCCTGAGCGTGGTGTAACTGGCGGTGGGATACCGCGTTCGCCGGCAAGAGCCGGACTAGTCAGCTGGCGATAGCCGGGAGGCTGACGGTTGGATCATTACTCAACGGCGCGATGGTTTCCAGCGTCATGTAGCGGGCCCGCTGAACCGCCCACTCGTCGTTCTGCTCGAGAAGGATCGCGCCGACCAGGCGAACGATGGCGTCTTCATTTGGGAAGATGCCAACCACCTCGGTCCGCCGCTTGATCTCGCCGTTGAGGCGCTCGATCGGATTGGTAACCGGTATGAGATGTCTCGGTGCCAACGTTCCCGCTGCGGTGTTCTACATCGTGGCGTATGGTGCGACCATCGGGACAGAGGCACCGGGAGCACGAAGTGCGGGCAGGCCGATGTTATTCGATGAGCCGAGAGCTCGAGTTAGTAGCTGGCCGCCTCTGCGACTCGCCCGGTTGCGCTGGGAGCGCGAATCCGTAGTTGTCGTGTCGCCCGCAGCTCCCGTCATTATGTCTGGCAGGAGGTGCGAATGCGACGGGTGATTGGCATCGACGTCCACCGAACTTTCGGCGAGGTGGTGTTTTGGGAGGACGGCAGGCTCCGACATGCGGGCCGCATCGATATGACGCGGACTGCGCTGGAGGGATTTGGCAAGACCCTGCTGGCCAGTGATGAGGTGGTGCTCGAAGCGACTGCCAACAGCATGGCGGTGTCGCGGGTTCTGGCGCCGTTCGTGGCACGGGTGATTATCGCCAATCCGCTGCAGGTGAAGGCGATCGCCCAGGCTCACGTTAAGACCGACAAGATCGATGCCGGCACGCTCGCCAGTCTGCAGGCGGCCGGGTACCTGCCGCAGATCTGGACGCCTGACGCGGAGACCGAACGCAAGCGTCGGCTGGTGGCGCGGCGCTACCAGGTCGTGCGGCATCGCACGCGGCTCAAGAACGAGGTGCATTCGATCCTGCACGCGCACCTAATCCCGAAGTGCCCGCATGCCGATCTTTTCAACGCCCGCGGCCGGGCGTGGTTGGCCGCCCAACAGCTGCCGCACGATGAGCGCGCGGCCATCGATCGGCATGTCCGTGAGCTTGACCGGCTGGCGGAAGACCTGGCTCTGCTCGACCGTGAGATCGCTCAGGACGCCATCGACGACCTCGCGGTCAACAGATTGATGACGATCACCGGCGTCAATCTGGCGGTCGCCGCCGGCATCGTGGCGGCGATCGGCGACATCAGCCGGTTCGACAGCCCGCAGAAGCTGGTGAGCTATTTCGGGCTGAACCCGCGGGTGCGGCAGTCGGGACTGGGAGCCGCCCATCACGGTCGCATCAGCAAGATCGGCCGCAGTCACGCGCGCGCCATGCTGGTCGAGGCCGCCTGGGCCGCGGCCAAGGCGCCCGGTCCACTGCATGCTTTTTTCGTGCGGATTCGCGCCCGGCGTGGCCATCAGGTCGCCGCGGTGGCCGTGGCTCGCAAGCTCACGGTGCTCTGCTGGCATTTGTTGACGAAGGGCGAAGATTAGCTGTGGGCGCGTCCGGCGCTGGTCGCCAACAAGACCCGCGCAATGCAACTTCAAGCTGGACATCCGCAACAGAAGGGCAGCCGGCTGCGGACCAGCCTATGCCTACAACATCAAGGCGCTGCGCGACCGTGAGATGTTGATTGCCGCCCAGGCGGAGCGAAACTACGAACAATTGGTGTCGCAATGGAAACCGCGGCGGCCAAAACCTGGCGCGCGGGCGCCTCAGCTCGGCAGGACAAAATAGGCAGTCCGGTGACGCTTTCAGCCGACGCGTCACGCTTCGCCACGAGGTCGCCCGCGCCGGACAACCATAACCGCCGCTGACGGCAGTGCCAGCCAGGAATGCAGTCCCGTTCCACGCCAGCATGCCGCCGTGCTCGGGCCGGTCAAGGCCAAGCCGTGCGGTGGCCGCAAACGCGGCCAGCCTTGACCGACCCTGCGCGCGGCGGCTGCGAGATCGGTGACCGGGACGGAAGAATGGCCCGCGCCGCGGCCGAACAAAAGAATGGACGCGATTTCCGCATAGTCATCGGGGCGATCATTTAAAAATCGCTTGTCCATCTCATCCGTCGAATGCAGCTTGGCACGGTGCTGAGGCGGGAAGCTCATATAGGCGAGCACGTCTGGCTCGGCCTCATCCATGAAGGCGGCGAGCTTTGGCAGTTTGGGACGGAGCTGGTCGGCGACCTTGCGCCACTGAGCCCTGGCCGCTTCGGCATCGTCCTGGGCAAAGGCGGTGGCGATGAAGGCGGAGACGACGCGTCTTCCGCTCTTGCCGGCATGGGCCAGGACGTTGCGCATGAAGTGGACGCGGGCGTCGTTGAACAAGTGGTTCACCGAATCCGCTCGATGCAGCGACCGGCCCATTCATGCCTTCACATCAACCCGGCACTCCGCGCGATGCCGACGGAGACGCGTCGAGGGAGGCGATCAAGCACAAAAGAAGCGCAACAAGAGCGGCTGCCAGCCGCTTGAGGTTGATGGCGGCGGCCGTCAGATAGGCCTGGATCTTCATGTTCGGTAGACCACGCCGTATGGCGCGCGCCAGCCCATGCCAGGTCTTGGCTTCGCCATGGAAGCCCTCTGAACGCCAGCGATGACGCTGATAGAGCCGTCGATCCTGCCAGCTCCATCGTTCGCGACGGCGCCGGGCGCGGAGCAGTGCCGGATAATCGTTCCCTACAACAACTGCCTTATTAACTCGCCCCTTCGATAGGCAATCACCCTTGAGCGGACACCGGGCACAATCCTTTGCCTTTGAGTAAAAGAAACGGCCGTGCTTGATGGGTCGCGCGGGCCGCAAGACACGTCCTCGCGGGCACTTCAGGATGTCGTGCTTGGCGTCGTACCGGAAGCGCCTGAGCGGTACGCGACTCTTGATCGGTTCAGCTTTAGCTGGGATCAGGGCATCGATGCCGCGCCGTTCGAGAGCACCGTATACTTTAGCGTAGGCATAGCCGGCATCGGCGGTGACCGTTTTGATGTCAATGCCTGTAATCGCTTCAACCTCGTCGACTTGCGGCTCGATCATCTCGCCTTCGTTCGTTTGTCCAGTTGTGACCGCGACGTCCAAAATGACTCCGACCTTGTCATCGACGGCCGTGTGCTGCTTGTAAGAGGGCTCCAGCCGCCGGTTGCGGGCATTCGTGGCCATCGTCGCATCGGGGTCGGTCGTGCAGACCTTCTTGTACTTGCCACTCTGTCGGCCCGTTTTCTCAGCCTCGCTTTCATCCTCGTTTTGATTTTCGCTCAGGACATCCACCACATGCTGCTCGGTGAGGCTGTCCCAACTCACATTGGCGCGGATCAGCGACGCATCGATGTGGACCACCTCCGCAGTGGCGATCTTGGCCTTCAGGCAGGCCTCGACCGTGCGCTTGAAGATCCTACGGAACCGCTCTTCGCCCCAGCGCTGGCGAATGCGCGTCAGGCTTGAATGGTGCGGTAGTTGCTCATGCAGGCCATAACCGACAAACCAGCGGATCGCGATGTTGACCTGAGCTTCACGCATCAGCTTGCGATCGTGCACGATGCCGCTGAGCAGACCGGCGAGCATCAGCCGTACCGCCGCTTCGGGATCGATGCCGGGCCGGCCGTCATTCGCGCAGTAACAGTCGGTGACCTCTTGCCTTAGCCAAGTCAGGTCGAGCACACGATCGACCCGCGCCAGCACGTGCTCGTCTGGGACGAGTTGTTTGAGCGAGCCGGTGATGAAGAGCTCAAGCTGATCCCGCTCCTTGCGCCCCAGCATCTCGTTTGCTCCGCCGATCGCGAATCGCCGACAAGAATGGAATCAGTCAATTCGGACTTTTTCAACGATCCCACGCGGCAGCGCTGCCAGGCGGTGTTGAGCACCTTGCTGACGGCGGCCTTGATGCCCTCATGCGCATCGGAGATCACGAGCTTGACGCCACGAAGCCCGCGCCGAGCGAGCTTGAGCAAGAACGCGGTCCAGAACGTCTCGGCCTCCGAGGGACCGATGTCCATGCCGAGAACTTCACGCCGGCCGTAGTCGTCCGTGAAGAGTGGCTAAGCGATTGAGCTAGAATCGCATTTGTCGTTGTGGACTGTTTTGCGTTTGCAGGGGTTTGATGCTTCGGGCGTCGGAACCTTGCAATTTCATTTTCAGGATTCGGTCGAATCGCCAACCATGATTCCGTCATCGCATCGGAGGTGGCGATGCGACCGAAGAAGCACAGGACGACGGGATCGGGCGATCTGTTCCGGGCCAGGCTGGACCAAATCATCAATATGAAGCACGAGCTGGTTCAGCTCGCCGGCAAGGTCGATTGGGACTGGATCGACGGCGAGATCGCGCCGCTCTACAGCGAGAATGGTCGGCCCGGGATCGCGAGCCGCTTCATGATCGGGCTGTTGCTGCTCAAGCACATTTACGGGCTGTCCGATGAGGGGGGTGTGCGAGCGCTGGGTCCACGACCCATATTTCCAGTACTTTACCGGCGAAGAGTTCTTCCAGCACGCATTCCCGCAGGAGCGCTCGGACCTGAGCCACTGGCGCAAGCGGCTCGGCGACAAGCTGGAGCTGTTGCTGGCCGAGAGCTTGCGGGTGGCACACGAGGCCGGCGCGTTGCGCAGCCAGGACCTCAAGCGGGTCACGGTCGGTCGAGTAGCCCCCGGGGAATTGCACCCCGAGGCTCTCACGAAACCGGACGTGAACCTCTCGATTCATCCGGCTTCTATCTTCCAGCCGCAGGTCGAATGCCGACTCGCCACAAATAGAGTAGGTTCGGATCGCGCTGTGCGAGCCGTCCCAACCAATATACTGAGGCGACTTTCCGGCCTTTCAACCGCTTGTATTTCCGCCTCGTCCAGCGGGCGAGCGCGTCGTTTACGTGACGAAGGACGTTGACACATTCCGTCCGGTAAAACCGTCCGTAATAGTTCAGCCATCCTTGCACGACAGGATCAATCAGCTTGGCGAGTTCTTCAAGACTCCAGTGGTTTCGCGTCGAACCCAGTCGCCATGAGCGAA
>NZ_JADYVF010000060.1:0-460 GCF_020193625.1 Bradyrhizobium sp. IC3123
CGATACAGGTGGCGCGCTGGACGTCGGGGATCGCCACAGGCGCGATGGTGACGCCCCAGCTCGCCGCGGCGTACGGGTCCGACTCGGTGCCCATACCGACGGCGGCGCCGCAGCGTCTACCCTTCGCCGACCTGCTCGGTCCCGTCCGGGCAGGAATGCGGGCGTCCGCGTCGGCGGGGACCGCCGGGCAACTCGCGGACCTCCCGGTCCCGGCCGGCGCGAAGACCGGCACGGCGGAGGACCCGTCGGCGCCCGGAGAAGGACTGAACGCCTGGTTCTCCGCGGTCGCGCCTTTGGACGCACCCCAGATCCAGGGGTCGGTGCTGATCCGCGGTGGTGGCTTCGGGTCGGCGACGGCGGGCCCCGTGGTCAAGAAACTCCTCGACTACTACTTTCCGCGACCACCCGCGCCGGCGCCGATTCGGTGATCAGGCGCTGTAGGCGGCAACCACCTCAGGGT
>NZ_JADYVF010000061.1:0-458 GCF_020193625.1 Bradyrhizobium sp. IC3123
ACCGTATACCGCTGCAGTGTCGATGAGTCGATAACCTGTGCGGATAGCGTTCAACACTGACTGTTTGCACACGTTTTTATCGGTAACCTGAAAAACACCAAATCCCATCATCGGCATTTTCAGATTGTTACTTAATACGGAAAATTCCACTGTCAGTCCCTCCATTAGGCATGAACAATGAGACTACGTTAAAACGTAACCTCAAATTAGTACGTGGATTTTGATATCACTTATGCAAAAAATTCATTAATAATGTAGGACTGAAACCTCTCTATTTTTGGGGACAACGAAGCAGACGCTACCAGTGCTTTTGCCTTCGCCCTTGCTATTTTTGATACACTTAGGGCCCAGGGTATAACGAAAATGTGCGATATGACAAAGAATTAACGGAGAATGAGATGATCAGGCAGAAGATTCTACAGCAGCTCCTGGAGTGGATTGAGTGCAATCTTGAGCAC
>NZ_JADYVF010000062.1:0-457 GCF_020193625.1 Bradyrhizobium sp. IC3123
GTGCTGCAGCCGGTGACCTCCCGGGCCGACCTCGACACGCTTCCCGTCCTCACCAGCCTGGTGGCCTCGATGTACGACGAGGGATCCGACCGCTGTGCTCGTGAGGTCTACTGGTTCGTCAACGGCGACGCCTACCCGATCGGCGTCGAAGCAGGAACCGACGGTCGGCCACAGATCAGCCTGCCGGCCGAGGTCGCATCTGTTCTGACCACATTGCCGGGCTGATTCTCGAGCAGGCGTCGGGCGGTCAGCCTGCCCGTGGGCCTCAGGCCATCTTCAACCGCGACAGCGTCGCATCACGCTGCTCCGCCAAGAAGATCAGGGCCGCCGGCCGCCCACCCGACTCCCAGGCCGAGACCAATGATTGATAAAAGGTGACCAGGTCGTCGGCGCCGTCGGACCCGAACTTCTCCACCGCCTGAAGAGCGGGTTCCACCGGAGACCCAGTGTCCAACAC
>NZ_JADYVF010000063.1:0-442 GCF_020193625.1 Bradyrhizobium sp. IC3123
GCTGCAATGGATCCTGGCCTGGACCGGACTCTCGGCGGCCTGGTTCGACGAGGACGGCAGCCGCGAGGAGACCGAAGCCGAGCTGGCCATCGCCCGCCTGGCCCTGGCAAACCTCGCTCGAACGCCTGCGCAATGAACTGTGCGGCGGCTCCCGCGCTCCAACGCGAGGCACTGTTCCGCCGCCGCGATCCGGTGTCAAATACACACCCCGCCAAGATGGCGGTGCCCACCACCCAGTAAGGAAACCCAAGATGGCCGGAGCCAGCCTCCTCACCCTCCTCGACGATATTGCCGCGGTGCTCGACGACGTCTCGCTGATGACCAAGGTCGCCGCGAAGAAGACCGCCGGTGTCCTCGGCGACGACCTGGCCCTCAACGCCCAGCAGGTCACCGGGGTCAACGCCGACCGCGAACTGCCGGTGGTCTGGGCGGTAGCCAAGGG
>NZ_JADYVF010000064.1:0-441 GCF_020193625.1 Bradyrhizobium sp. IC3123
TCTTCAATGTAAAGACGCTTCACTTCTTTACCTTCAGGACCTGTTTGGTGTGTCACGAGAACTTTTCCAAGCAACTCATTTGCATATGCTTCAACTTCTGATAAAGACTTAGCGATTTTCACACCACCAGCTTTACCACGTCCCCCCGCATGGATTTGCGCTTTAACAACATATACATCTGTGTCTAACTCTTTCGCTTTCTCAACAGCTTCTTCAGCAGAAAAATCCACACGCCCTTCTGGTACTGCTACGCCCATTGAGCGAAAAATTTCTTTTCCTTGATACTCATGGATATTCATACTCCATCCTCCTGTTTCTTAAGGTTAAGTTCAAGTACAATTATAGGAAATGTAAGCGCTATTGTAAACAGATTCCCTCTCGTATCACGATGTTTTATAAAGGCTAACACCTCTTGTATCACACACAATACATTGTTTCAGC
>NZ_JADYVF010000065.1:0-437 GCF_020193625.1 Bradyrhizobium sp. IC3123
CTTTTAATTCTTGGTGATACAAATAGTTGTTTAGCAGCAGTATCTGCTAAACGATTAAAAATTCCTGTATTCCACATGGAAGCGGGTAATAGATGCTTTGATCAGAATGTACCTGAAGAAATCAATCGTAAAATTGTTGACCATGTCAGTGATGTGAATCTACCTTATACGGAACATAGCAGACGTTATTTATTAGATGAAGGCTTCAATAAAGCGAATATCTTTGTGACAGGATCACCGATGACAGAAGTGATAGAAGCGCATCGAGATAAAATTAATCACAGTGACGTTTTAAATAAACTAGGATTAGAACCGCAACAATACATTTTAGTATCTGCGCATAGAGAAGAGAATATCGATAATGAAAAGAATTTTAAATCATTAATGAATGCGATAAATGATATTGCCAAAAAGTATAAAATGCCTGTGATTTATTC
>NZ_JADYVF010000066.1:0-425 GCF_020193625.1 Bradyrhizobium sp. IC3123
GCATGACGACGAACGATTGGGCGGCCGGCCGGGTCGCGCTGGTGACCGGTGCGACCTCGGGCTTCGGCGCGTCGGTGGCGCGGCAGATCCACGCCGGCGGCGGGCGGGTAATCGCGGTCGGCCGGCGCGAGGATCGCCTGGCAGCTTTAGCCGAGGAACTGGGCGACGATCGCCTGCTGCCGATGCGGCTCGACCTCACCGATCTCGATGCGATCGGCGCTGCGGTCGCCGGTCTGCCGGCGGCGTTTGCCGAGATCGATACGCTGTTCAACAATGCCGGCCTCGCGCTCGGCATGGCGAGCGCGCAGACTGCGAAGATCGCGCAGTGGCGGCAGATGATCACCACCAACATCTCAGCGGTGACCGAACTCGTCCACGCGGTGCTGCCGGGGATGGTCGCGCGCGGGCGTGGGGACATCGTCAAC
>NZ_JADYVF010000067.1:0-418 GCF_020193625.1 Bradyrhizobium sp. IC3123
TTATTGCTGAGCTTTGGTTGCCGCGCCAGAGATTGCGTTACCGCCGTCTGAAATATCCTCACCGACACCGCGCGTGGTGTTACAAGCGGTCAGTGCTGAAGAGAGGACCAAAACCGTAAAGAACGCTGCAATCGTTTTTTTCACCATAATGTCATCCTTAGTGTCAGTTTTGTTTTCATGCCCTATAAGCATAGACAAACCGTCCAAAGATGAAGGGATCTTTGCGATTTTTAAGAGAAAAGGAGTATGCGTGGAGGAGGCTGACATACCGGGAGGCAAGCGCCATCAACGAAACGGCAGGGAAATTCAGCTCACAGCGTGAGAGATAGCGTGGCCCAGGCCCTGAATATCTTCACCCACACCGCGGGCGGTATTGCAGCCAGCCAACAGCGCGCTGCTCAGAAAGAGTAACACCAGG
>NZ_JADYVF010000068.1:0-412 GCF_020193625.1 Bradyrhizobium sp. IC3123
GTGATCCTGGTGGCCGAGAACCTCGGGCACCTGAAGGCCGTCGCCGGGATGACCGGGCGCAATATGGACCCGTACATGGGGCGCGCCTTCGTCGGCGACGGGCTGGCGACCATGCTCTCCGGTTCGGTGGGCGGCAGCGGGGTCACCACCTATGCGGAGAACATCGGCGTCATGGCGGTGACCAAGGTCTACTCAACGCTGGTGTTTGTCGCCGCGGCGCTGATTGCCATGCTGTTGGGTTTCTCGCCGAAGTTCGGCGCATTAATCCACACCATTCCCGGGCCGGTGATCGGCGGCGCCTCGATCGTGGTCTTTGGCTTAATTGCCGTCGCCGGGGCGCGGATCTGGGTGCAAAACCGGGTGGATCTGAGTCAAAACAGCAATTTGATCATGGTGTCGGTGACCCTGGTGC
>NZ_JADYVF010000069.1:0-410 GCF_020193625.1 Bradyrhizobium sp. IC3123
GAACATAACCTACGTCAAATAAAGGAGTTGTGTGAGGTATATTTTATCTTACCGCTTCGTTAGTAAAGCTTTATTTTGTCAGTGCGCGGATGGGTATCTGAAATTAATTTGACTCCTGCAGGCATTCCTCTAGTGTTAGATATCGAGGGCGATGATTTGTAACAGGGTCATTTTCCATTTACCAACCGATATTGATCAAACCAAAGGTGAAAATTATGGCAGAGCATAGAGGCGGTTCAGGTAATTTTGCAGAAGATCGTGAGAAAGCATCCGAAGCCGGGCGTAAAGGCGGACAGCACAGCGGCGGGAACTTTAAAAATGATCCTGAACGTGCATCCGAAGCCGGTAAGAAGGGTGGTAAGAACAGTCATGGCGGCGGCCGTAAATCCGGTGACAGCTAGCGACTGATG
>NZ_JADYVF010000006.1:0-432697 GCF_020193625.1 Bradyrhizobium sp. IC3123
GTTCAGCGATGTCCAAAATCCGGGTCCGGAACCGGCCCCCGGGCGGCAAACGACCTAGGAATACGCGGATTTCTAGTCAAGAGGACCTGCAAAAATTTTTGCGCTACTTCAAGGTTCTTGTCCGGATCCTTTGGATGTGCCGCCGTCCCTGTCACGCCTGCTTGGCGGGCGAGGTGCATCGGCTTGGGCCCGCAAATCTCGAGAGCCGCCCTTACTGGTCATTTCCATGTGAGGATGATCCCATATAGCCCCTTGAGGTCCGCTTTGGGTCAAAAGCTGCCCTGCGCAACTTCAAGAGGCCTCCCGCTCAGCTTTCGAAAGCAGACCATGCGAGGCCAATCCCCGTGGCGCATTTCCGAGCTCAGATCGCGATGCGAACTCGCGGGAAGCAAGGAATGTGGGGGCACCGTCACTGGACGCTGAATACCGGATGTTGACCCGCGCGACGGTGCTCGCCAAAACAACGAGCCTCCATTCGGAGTGCTGGTGTCAACGCGCAGGCCAAAGCCGCTCGCTCAGGCGGCGCTGACAGTCTGGAGTTCAGCCGCCAGGAACTGTCTCTCAAACGCCTCGGCGGGCATCGGACGGCCGAAGAAATAGCCCTGCCCTTCCTCGCATCCCATGCTGACCAGGAAGTCGGCGGTTGCGCGGTTCTCGATGCCTTCGGCCACGACGGTGAGACCGAGCTGCTTGCTGAGGCCGATGGTCGAGCCGACGATGGCGGCGTCGTCGGAATTCGACAAAAGACCAAAGACGAACGACCGGTCGATCTTGAGACCGTCGAGCGGAAATTTCTTGAGATAGCTCAGGCTCGCATAACCGGTGCCGAAATCATCGAACAGGATCCGGACGCCGAGCTCCTGAATTCGCTTGAACATTTCGAGCACGCGGCGCTCGTCATGCAGCAGGATGTCTTCGGTGACTTCGATCTCGAGCAGCGACGGCGTCAGCCCGGTCTCTTCGAGCAGTGCTGCAACGGAATGCGCGAGGTCGCCGGACTGAAGCTGCGAGGGCGAGAGGTTGATCGCGACGCGCACATCGCTGCCCGACAATTCCCAGGCTCGCGCCTGGCGGCAGGCGGTCTCCATCACCCAGTTCGCGATCCGCTCCGACAGCGCAGAGGTGTTGACAACAGGCATGAATTCGGCCGGCGAGACGTAGCCGCGCACCGGATGCCGCCAGCGGATCAGCGCCTCGGCCCCGACCAGGCTGCCGTCGATCAGACGAACTTGCGGCTGGTAGAACAGCTCGAATTCGCTGCGGTCGGCGGCAAGCGCCAGCTCGCCCTCCAGCCTCAAGCGGTTCTCGAGCTCCTGCCGGATCGCGGCTTCGAATACGACGTGGCCGCCGCGCCTGGTCGCCTTGGCTTTCGTCAGCGCTAGATGGCCGTTGCTCAGGAGGTCATCGGCGTTGCTCCCGCCTTCAGGATAGACGGCGACGCCAACGCTGATCTTGACCCGGTGCTGGCGCGTGCCGGTTGCGAGAGGGGCTTCGAACGCGCGCGCGATTCGCTCGGTCACCGCCGCGACCGGCTCGGTGATCTCTGCGCAATCGATCGCGATGGCAAATTCGTCCCCGCTGAGCCGGGCGACGATCGCCTTCCCACCGACTTCGCTCCGGAGCCGCTCGGCGACCGCGCGCAGCACCAGATCGCCGGCGGAGTGCCCTAGCATGTTATTGATCTCTTGGAAGCCGTCGAGCCCGAGCACGAGCAACGCGACGCTCGAAGACCGTCGCTCCGCCGCGGCGATCAGATCGGTCAGGCCCACATGCAGCATGTTCCGGTTGGCCAGCCCCGTCAGCGCGTCATGTTCGGCGAGATATCGAATGCGTTCGGCTTCACGTTTGCGCACGGAGATATCGCGCAGGATGGCACCATATTGAAAGCCGTCCGTTCCCTGCCAGCCCGAAAAGCTCGCCTCGACCGGGAAGGTTTCGCCGTTCTTGCGCCGGCCTTCGAACTCGACGACGACGGCGCCGCCCGGAACCAGGAGCGCCTGGCGCGCGGCGTCGTGCATGGACGGTCTTGCACCGGCGTGTGCCGGCAAAGCGCACAGCGTTTCGAACGGGCGGCCGATGATCTCGGCCGGCATGTAGCCGAAGATCGCGCTGGCGCCGGGATTCCAGACCGTGATGCGGTGATCCTCGTCGGTGCAGACCAGCCCGTCGCCGAGCGACATCGCGATGCGATGAAAGCGGCTCTCGGCGATGCGTCCGAGCAGGCTGCGGAAGTCGATTTCGTCGAGCGCAATCGCGGTCAGGTAAGCGACGATGGCGATGTGGAACAGCGACGTATCGATGACCAGGGGCCATCTTGCCTGCACAAGGATTGCAGCCAGCTCGACCACCGCCCCGGCTGCGATCAGGATTGCGACGCGAAGTCCTGGCGCGATACGGCGCCACGAATACAGCATCAGCAGGCAGATTGCGCCCAGTCCGACCACCATGCCGACATCGGAGGTCCAGCGCAGGGTCCGGTTCTGAAGGATCGATTCAGCGGCGAGCGCCTGGAGGACTGGCCCCGAGATGATACTGCCGTTGGGAACGCTGAAACGGTCGCCGAGCTCGAGCGCCGTGGCGCCAATGATGACCTTCTTGCCTTTCAGCTTGTCGAGCGTGGCGCGATCGCCACGCAGCACGTCGACATAGGAGACGGCGGGAATGGAGGGCGCGCGAATGCTGAAATCGATCAGAAAGGGCGGTCGCCGATTGGCGTCCTGGCCCGCCAGCACGACGGCCATCGAAGGCATGAAAGCGTCGCCGAGCTTCTCGCCGAACGGATAGCGGCGAACCAGCCCGTCGGATTCGATTGCGACATTGACGAGAGCCGGCCACGACTGGTTGCTGAACGCCTTCAGCGGCCGGTTGACGTGGGCCGGGCCGCCCCTCGGTGTCGGCTGCTTGAAGGATGGCAGGATCGTCGAACCGCCGGCGTCTCGCAATGCCTTGGCGAAGGCCGCGTCGGAGGCGGGATCCGACGGCGTGCTGAAATCGACATCGAAGGCAACCTCCTGCGCGCCTGCCGCTTCCAGCCTTTGCAGCATTTCGGCATGCAGACGCCGCGGCCAGGGCCACACCCCGATCTGGTCGATCGACGGCGCATCGATACCGACCACGACGATGTCGCCGGTGGCCGCACGCGTTTGCCACTTGAATCGAAGATCGGTGAGCGCATTGCGAAGCGCAGCGTGCCAGCCCGTGGACAACACCACCGCGAGCGCGATCACGACAAGAATATGCGGCCGATAGCGTTTCACCCGAGCCTCCCCCCACACCCGCCCCGACGGACGCGTCCACCTAGAGTTCAGCGTCTGCCGTGCCCATTGCTGCCATTTCCGTGGCCGTGGCCGTTGTTGCCTCTGCCATTGCCGGTGGCGCCGTTGTCGGCATGGCTGCTGTTACCGTGACCGTTGCTGCCGCCGTTACCGCTATTGTTTTGATTGCCGCCGTTGCCGCTGTTGCCGCCATTGCCGTTGTTGTTACCCGAATTACCGTTGCCACCGTCCTTTCCGTTGTTTGCTCGCGGGGCATCGCTGGATGCGCCGGCCGTCGTTGCGGCGATCGTGGCGTTCGCGCTGGCGGCACCGCTGCTTGCCGCACCGTTGGATGCAGCCGGGCTCGTCTGGCCATCGTTCCAGACCGTCTGACTGTCGCCCCTGGCATTCGCGTTACGTGCCTGCCCCGGCGGAACGCCGCCGTGCGCAAGGCCGCGCGTCGCCTTGTGGACGTTCAGCTTGACCTCTCCCAGCGCGGCCGAAATGCGCACGGCTCCTGCCTTGGGGGCATGCCCCCCGGCCGCCTGCCCCGAGGCCTTGGGTGCGCCGGCCGCCTTGCTTCCCTTGTCGACTGGGCCGAGCGCATGGATGGCATGGCCATTGGCCGCATGGCGCGGCGCCGACAGGCCCGACTTCGGCACTGGGACACGCTCGATCGTGGGTGCACGGGGCTTGCCCTGCTCGATCGGATTGAGCGTCCCAGCACCGCTGAGGCTGAGACCGGGCTTGCCGTGTTCGAACACGGTGGCCGCTTGTCCGGGCATCACTTGCGCAATCTGTCCCGTCTTGAAATCGGAGACTTCGACCTGGCCGAGCAGCACGCCGACCTTGGTGCTGCCGGCACCGACCGTGACGCTGAACTGCGTTCCCTTGACCACGGCGGCGAGATAGGGCGTCTCGACCTCGAAATGCTTGACGTTGCGCTTCTCGACCTCGAGCAGGATCGAACCCGCCTGCTGGATGATGGTGGTCGACAGGCCGTCCTTCTTCTCGGCCGGCAGGCCCACCACCGAATTGGGAGAGATCAGGATCGTTTCCTCGCCGCGGACGAGGAGTACGCGCCCGTTGCGACCGGTGCGAATGGTATCGCCAGGTTTCAGCGTTCCTTCTGACGTCAACGACACTTGCTGGGCGCCGCTCGTGGCAAGCCAGACCTCGCCCGAGGATTTGCTGACGGACCACACACCGTCGTCCGCCGCGAATGCGCTGGAAGCCGTTCCCAGGATCAGCGCCGCCGCGAGGGCGCGCCGCACTCCAACTCTGCCGAACATGATGATCCTCAGCCCGCGTTTACAGCCAAGCCTGAGGGGTATCCGAAATCACTCAAGATAGGATTATCGGAAAGCGGCCAGCGGAGCGGCCGGATTAACCAATCGTTGACCATAAAAACCTATGAAAAATCATGCGGCTAACGAACCCTTACCGCCCCGTGGCAGATCCTCCGTCGAACTACGGAGACAAAGTCGACGCGCGCGGTGAGAAGCGGCATCTCCTTACCGCATTGGTATCGGCGGCAGTAATTTTCGCGGCGACTCCAGCGGCACTCGCTCAACAGGCGAACCAGCCGGGCTTCGATCCGCGCCAGCCCGAGAAATATTTTGATAACCAGACCGAGCAGGAATCGCTCGGCCGGCCGCCGGTCCGGTTGCCGAGCGTCGGACAGCCCACGACGGGCGGCGATACCAAGCCGCAATTCGTGCTGCGCGGCGTCAGCGTCGGCGGCGCCCATGCGGTTTCCCCTGATCGCATCGCCGCTGTCTACCAGCCTTATCTCGGCCGGAAGGTCTCGCAGGCGGATCTGGCCGCGATCGCAGGCGCCATCAGCGACCTCTACCGCGAAGCTGGCTTTCATCTGAGCCGCGCCATCGTGCCACCACAAGACATCGCCGACGGCCGTGTCCGGATTCAGGTCCTGGAAGGTGCGATCGTGCAGGCCGAGCTGAAGGGCGACGGTGCAGAGCGGTTCGGCATAAGGCCGATGCTGGCGCCGGTTCTGACCGAACATCCTTCGCGACTGGCAACGCTCGAACGCCAGCTCTTCCTGATCAATGGCAGGCCGGGCGTCCGGATCACCGACACTGCGCTGGAGGAGATCGGCGGTACGACGGGCCGCTTCCGCCTGACCATCTACTTGAAAACCTGGCACGTCTTCTCCTCGTTCGGCCTCGACAATCTCGGATCCTCGTCGGTCGGTCCCTGGCAAACCTACGCCACCGGCGCGTTCAACTCTTACCTCACGCCCGGCGATGCATTGGCGGTCAACCTGTCGACCATTGCCAACGACCCCCGCCAACTCGGCTTCGCACGGCTGTCGTACGATGCGCCCGTCGGCGTCGACGGTGTCCGCCTGGGTGCTTCCGTGCTGTACAGCGCGGTAAGGCCGGGCGATATGCGTCGGCTCGATAGCGACATCACCACGACCCACGCGTTCGAGCTGCGTGCCAGCATGGTCCCGTTGCAGTCGCAATCCTCCACGCTCACGCTGACCGCCGCCACGACCTTCAGCAATGTGTCCGAGCATGATCTTTACGGGCCCTGGTACAACGATCACATCAGGACGGCGAGCCTGACCGCCGACTACCGGCTATTGGATCCTTTTGGCGGAACCAATTTCGCGACTCTGACCTATCGTCAGGGGCTCGACGTTTTTGGCGCCTCACATTTCGAGGACGATCTGTTGTCACGCGACGGAGCCTCCTCGAACTTCTCGGTCCTGAACCTCTGGTTCACGCGCTACCAGACACTCAACGATGTCTGGTCGCTCAAGCTCGCTGCCGCGAGCCAGACGGCGTCGCGCCCGCTGTTCACTTCGCAACAATTCTATCTCGGCGGCGCGGCCTTCGGCCGTGGCTATGGCGCAGCCGAGATCAGCGGCGACAACGGCCTTGCCGGCTCGCTCGAGCTGCGCTTCGACCAGAAGCTCAATTTCCGCTACTGGACCGGCTACCAGCTCTACGCCTTTGGCGACGCTGGCGCAGTCTGGAACCACGGTTATCGCCTGAGCGACGGGCTGTCGCTGACATCGGCCGGAGCCGGTGTGCGCTTCTTCCTGCCGGACGACCTCCAGGCCGATTTCGGCGTCGCCGTCCCCTTAAGCTACCGGGCGCCGGACAACGAGCGTCGCAGCCCACGCTTTCTTTTCACGCTGTCGAGCGCGTTCCGGCTCTGCCCCGATCGCGGCCGGGCGAGCTGTCTCTAGCCGCCCGGTCCTTCGGGCGGGATGTCGCATCCTGACAGCTTTTCCCCGCGGCCATCCTTCGAGACTCCCGCTTGAGGCGGGCTCCTCAGAATGAGGCCGGAGTGCGCGGCCGGAGTTTCCACGGGCACAGACGCTGATGAGCCTCATCGTGAGGAGACGCTCGACCGCTTCCTGCGTGACAGCGCCAGCAGCGCGTTCACGCCTGCGGATACGAAGAGCCCAATGATCATGAACCCGGGCGACTATTGGCCGGGACGCTTTGCGGCAGATCAAGGCGGCTCCGACACGGCACGGTAAGAAACCACATGCTGTCGGAGAGACACGTGTCGCACTATACCGGAAGTCTTGGTACGAAAAGCCTTGTTCCGAAGGGCCTGCCCGCGGCGAGAGTGCCGGCATTCATGCGGCATCTCTATCGTTCGACCCGCAGGCTGCTGCGCTCGATCGTCGCTCGCATCGATCTCTCGCAATTTCCAGGATCCTGCTGCGGATGAGCGCGGCAGCCGCAAGCGAATGCAGAAAGATTGCCCTATGCTCCGACATGTGAGACGGATTTTCCTGCTGCTTGGCCTCGTCTCTGGCTTCGGCTCGTCGTCCGCTCTCGGTGCTGATGCCGGTCACGGCGCCGAACTCGCCAGGCGCTGGTGCGCGAGCTGCCATGTCGTGGCGAACGGACAGGCTCAGGCGAGCGCCGACGTCCCTTCCTTTGCGTCCGTCGCGCGTAGGCCGGATTTCAGTGCGGAGAGGCTCGCATTCTTCCTGCTCGATCCGCACCCGAAGATGCCGAATTTTCCCCTGAGCCGAACCGAAGCCGGCGATATCGCGGCCTACATCGCATCGCTGCGTTAGATGCCTGATCGGCCGCCGAAGGCCGCGCTCGCGCAAACCGAGCGGCGCGCTTTTCCGAAATCAGCAATAGTCTGAGCTTCATCCCGGATGGTCACGCCGGGCTGCACGAAGGCTGCAAATGCAAATCCCTGCCGGTGGACCGGCAGGGATCAGCAGAAAGGATGACAGACGGCGAATGAGATCATTCGGTGGCCCATCATGGACCTGCACCGGTATCGAAGCGCGGATCTTCAAGTCATACAAGATCAATTTGTGGGCACGCTGTACACAGACCGAAAATCAGGACTTGCCCTTGCCGGGTGGCATGAGACTGCCGGTCATCTGACGCATGTGATCTCCGGCGCTGGTGAACTGACTGCGGAGGAAATCGGATTGGATTCGCATCGCCTCCTGGAGGTCGGTGGCATGCACCAGCTTGCGCGCATGCTCGAAGGCCGACTTCATGTTCTGCTCCGTGAAAGCCAACGCCTGCTTCGACACCTCTGTCCCCGCCCCCGGAACGGACGACATCGATTTGGTCGCCGCTTCAAAGAACATGCCGAAGGCCTTTTCGGCCTGGTCGATGGTCTTCTCGGCCAAATCACGCAGTTCAGCCGGAACTTCGATTTTCGGTTCGATCATGGTCTCGCTCCTCCCTTTTTCCGTCTGAATACCACATTTGCCTGACCGCCATCCAGCCGCCAGCGCTCCGGCGAACGATGCCGGGGAGCCTGCTCTGGCAGGAAAATGGGCAGGATGGGCGCGCGGCCGGGCTCTAGGATAAGGGGTGCTCGGGAAGAGCTTCGTCGGTGGCGAGATCTTCGACCAGCTTGATCACCTCGAAGCGCTGTCGCGGCGCGAGCTTCAGGAAGGCCCGGAGCAGGCGCAGACTTTCCACGGTGCTGCCTGCAGGCACACCGAGCTTGAGATGCAGCTCAGCCGCGAAATTGAGGTTTTTCATCTCGCACCTATGACAAGCATCGGTCGTGATCCGCTCGAGAACCGAACGCCGCAACAGAACTATGGCGACGAACGTTCGGCCGAAGGGACCCGCCGGGTTGCAGGCTGAACCGCGTCCAAACGACGGCTTCCATCTGGTTGCAACTATGCCAAGCAACAACCCATCCGGCAAGCCCAACCGTGGGTATAGCGATGCTTGGTCTGCATCGCGCCACAGCGTTTTCCGGATAACAGGAATATCGATCGCCGTCACCCACCTGCGTCAAGAAGCGTCATCAATCACGCGCACAGCCCCTCTTGCTGTCAATCAACACGGGGTTTCGTCGTGTTTCCGATGTTAAATGCACGTTAGCGCGCACGAATTGGCGATTCTTCAGCAAGATACACGCATTTGTTGAATCCGTCCCGGCGGTTGCATTAGGCGCGTGAAAGTCGATCTGGCGGCCGGTCCACCGTGAACCGCCGTCCACGCGCGAGCGACCAAGCCATTGCGGCACGGCCACGCAGACACGGGCGCCATGGCTGAAAACTCTTCGATTTGGGCGCGCCTCAGCACCAAAAGGACGACGGCATGCTTTCTCGCTGCGATCTCATCAAGGGCGCCGCAATCGCGCTTCTCACCCTCTCGACACACGGCGCATGGGCGCAGGAGACCAAGATGAACCTGTTCAAGATCGTCACCGTCAAGGACGAAATCGTCGTCGGACTGTCGACGCAGGAGCTTCAGGCGCTCGGCGGCAATGATGCGAGCGCCGTTGCGCACGCGCTGGCACAGAAGGGCGATCTCACCGTTTGGCAATACAACGTGCATCGTGGCCCCAACGGCGAATTACAGCAGGCACCGACAGCCAAGATCGGGCTGCTGGCCCATGCCTCGCTGCGCGTCGAGCCCTACACCACGCCCTACCAGATCGTCCCTCACCCGTAAGCAATGGGCGGGACGCCGGCGGCCGAGACCGCCGACGCTCCGCAATCATCCACGTCGGCCCCCGCGCGCCGTTCCCGTCTCCGTCGCGAAACCGTAGATCAGCGCCAGCCGGTCCAGGCATTCGCGAAAACGCCGCGCGAAGTAATCGTTCCAGCGTTGCGTGCGGACGGCACGACGCTGCCCAACCTGATCCATGGTCAGACCCAGCACCAGCACGTCGTGCACCAGCGCGGCGCCGTCGGTGCCGAGCTCTCGTTCGATCCTGTTGAGCCGCAGCACCGCCTGGCGCTGGCTTTCGGTGACGACCTCACGCGTGCCCGTCCCATCGACATATTCGCGCGTCGTATCCACCGCCTGCGGGCCGCGCTCCGCCCGCTCCCAATCGTTCTGGAAGGCGCGGCCGCCGCGGTACTGCGCCTCGTCGATCTGATGGTGCGCGTGCAGCCGGCCAAGCGGATCGCCGCGGACCGACCGGATCGCCAGGATCTTCTCGCCGGAATCGAGCGCGAGCGGATTGTCGACCTCCACCTCCGCGATCTCGGCGTTGAACGGCACCTCCCGCGACCGCCGGTCGTAGATCTGCGCCAATTTGTAGGACTTGTTGCGTCGGGCATGAGCCACTCGGATCTCCTTGCAAGACTGAGAGTTGAACGGAGGGCGGCACCGTCAGAGCGCCGAGACCAGCTTCAGCACGACCGGGCCTGCGGCACGGGCCGCCGACGCAGCCTCGGAACGGCGCGACAGACGGCCATGCGGCGCGCAATAGCTCGAGCCCGGCTGGCGCGGGTGGCCGCAGAAGGTGATCTCCTCACCGTCCTTGTCGCCGCCATAAGGATAGCGGCAGTCGGCCGGCTCGAGCTCGACCAATTGGATCAGGCGCGGCTGGATGCCGACACAGCGCAACTTCACCCGCGCCGCAGGCTTCATGGCGGACTTCGGCGGCAGATTGAGGCTCGGCCACGCCACCCGGCGCGGCGAAAGCAGGCTTGGTTCACCAGGCAAGGGCGGCGCGAGCGCCGGGCTCGTCATCCATTGCGGCACGATGAGCCGGAGCCGCTTGGCGCGGCCGACCACCGCGCTGCGCGTATAAGCCGTTCCAAACCTTGCGTTTATCTGTCTTCCGATCTCCGCATAAGACATGCCTTTGTGAAAATAGTCGCGAAGCGCGTCGGAGTGCTCCGACGGCCAATGGCCCGGTTCCATGCTGCTGTCCTGTGATGCGCCTCCACCCGGGAGGCGAAACGCACATTCCGTTATTCCGAATATAGAGTCAAGCCGTATTTCTGATATTCATAATTGCATCAATTCCGAATTTCGGATTACAAGAGGCGAGACGGTGCGCAATCGAGGGAATCACCATGTTGGACGTAGCAATGATCGAGCGGGGCCTGGAGAAGACGGGCAAGAGCAAGGGCGGCCTGGCTGCGGCCATGGGCGTGCGGCCCGGCGCGGTCTCGGAGATTCTCGGCGGCGAGCGCCTGGTGAAGGCCTCGGAGATCATTCCGATCATGGAATATCTCGAGCTCAATCTCGCGCCGATCATGGGGCGCGTCGGAGCCGGCGCCGTGATCGAGCCGGACTACGAACAGGTTCCGCCGGAAGGTCTCGGCGACGTCGCGTTGCCCTTCCCGATCATGGAAGAGACGATCGCATTCGAGATCGTGGGCGATTCGATGCTGCCCAAATACGAAAGCGGCGACGTGATCGTCGTCTACAAGGACCAGCGCCACCCGCTGTCGAGCTTCTACGGCGAAGAGGCAGTGGTCCGCCTCAAGACCGGCGAGCGCTATCTGAAGACCATCGAGCGGGGCAAATCTCCCTCAGTGGTCAACCTCACGAGCTTCAATGCCAAGCCGATCGTCGGCGTCAAGCTTGACTGGGTCGGGGAGATCTGCCTGTCCATGCCCAAGGGACAGCTTGAGCGGCTGCGTGCGAAGTCGGCGCGGCCGCGCAAGAAGGGCAAATGAGAGCCGCCGCTTCTGATTAATAGAAATCACACTTGACATAGTTCCGATTTTCGGAAATAATCTGCCGCGTCCCGACCATGGGGCGCGGCAGGGTCGTTTCATGCAATACTTCGTCGTGATGATCGATTACGGACGGCGGGGCCGCGAGGCGGTCGTCGATCCCGAAATCACCCGGCGCGAGGTCATTTCCCGCCTCGCCTCGGGTGAGTATCGGAACGTCTCGTTCATCCACGAGATCGTGGAGAACTCGGTCGAAGATGTCACCGCGGCCATCCTGGCCGAGGCGGCCCTCCCACGGATCGAGCCCGAGGACGTCGATCTCCAGGCAATCCGCCTCGATCACGTCCGCGATCTGCGCAAGCACGAGAGGACGTGACGCAGGCCTAGAGCATGATCCGGACCTGAAGGGCCGCGTTAGCGCAAAGTGTGCAGCGGTTTTCCGAAACGATCATGATCAATCAACAGCGTAAAGCGCGATGACGTGACGATTCATCCTAATCGCATCGCGCTTTAGAGCTCGCGCCACCGTCCCGTTGGGCATTACACCAGGAGAACGGTCGATCCCGTGGTCTTGCGTGCCGCAAGATCGGCATGCGCCTTGGCGGCGTCCTTCAGCGGGTAGGTCTGGTGCACCTCGATCTTGACCGCGCCGGACTTGACGACGTCGAACAGCTCATTCGCCATCGCCACCAGATTTTCGCGCTTGGCGGCGTAGGTAAACAGCGTCGGACGCGTGACGTAGAGCGAGCCCTTCTGGGCGAGCAGGCCAAGATTAAGCGGCTCCACCGCGCCGGAGGACTGGCCGAACAGCGCGGCGACGCCGAGCGGGGCGAGGCAATCCAGCGATTTCAGGAACGTGTCCTTGCCGACGGAGTCGTAAACCACTGGCACTTTCTTGCCGCCGGTGATCTCGTCGACCCGCTTCACGAAATCTTCCCTTGTATAGATGATGACATGGTCGCAGCCATGCGCCTTGGCGAGCTTCGCCTTCTCGTCGTTGCTGACGGTGCCGATCACGGTCGCGCCGAGATGCTTGGCCCACTGGCTCAAGATCAGGCCGACACCGCCGGCGGCCGCATGCAGCAGGATGGTATCGCCGGCTTTCACCCGATAGGTCTGGCGGATCAGATATTGCGTGGTGAGCCCCTTGAGCATCATCGCCGCCGCCGTCTTGTCGTCGACGCCGTCGGGCAATTTCAACAGCCGGTCGGCGGGGATCAACCGCGCCTCCGCATACGCCCCGAGCGGCGAGGCGCCATAAGCGACGCGATCGCCCGGCTTCAGATCGCTGACGCCAGGCCCGACCTCTTCGACGACGCCAGCCGCCTCGCTGCCGAGCCCGCTCGGCAGTTGCGCCGGATAGAGGCCGGAACGGTTATAGATGTCGACGAAATTGAGGCCGACCGCGGTGTGGCGGATGCGCGCCTCGCCGGGCCCAGGTTTGCCGACGCTGACCTCCTCCCAGACCAGGACTTCCGGACCGCCGGTTTTGTGAAAGCGAATGGCATGCGTCATGGGCGTGCTCCTTTATCGTTGAAATGAAAGTTCGAACACCGGATCGGCCTGTGAAATAGGCATTTGGTCCGCCCGTTACAGTATAGAAGCCGTAACAAGAATGTCACAGCGAACCACAAACAGCCGCCGTTCCGCCTCCGTTCGAAAGAGTTGATGAGGGCCCCGCGGCGACCCGCAGTAGCCTTGCGCGGGGTTTGATGGTCGCCTGCGAAGGAGAGCCGAGATGCCAGCTTACGTTCAGCATCATCAGGACGTCGAAATCGCGCCAGTGAATTGCCCTACCTGTATGGGGTTCCTGCCGATGTATGTGCGCGAGGTCGAGCCGCATTGGAGCCTAGCCAAGATCGACTTCGTCTATGAATGCGCCGATTGCGGCGCCGAGCTCAGGCAGACGATCCGCAAGCCGGAGCTGCTGCGGCACTGATCGCGCCAACAGCGAAGCGCTTAACTATTTGCGCTTAGCGGAAAAAACGCCGTTCACGCGGGTCAGATGTCTCCCAAACGTGGCTTGTCCTTTGCCTGGAACGCAGGCAGAACAAGCCTCACGCAAGACCTTTGGGAGCGGCTTTCGTGGCTGATCAGAAGGCCTCGACCTCGATCGAGGCAGTGGAGAGCGGCCTCGCCGCGCAGGGCTACATCGCGAGCCGGCAGATCGCGACTGCCGTCTATTTGTCGCAGCAGATCGAGAAGCCGATCCTGGTCGAGGGCCCCGCGGGCGTCGGCAAGACCGAGCTCGCCAAGGCGATCGCGGCTTGGCGCGGCATGAAGATGATTCGCCTGCAATGCTATGAGGGCCTCGACGAGGCCAAGGCGCTCTACGAGTGGAAATACGCCAAGCAGCTTCTCTACACGCAGATCCTCAAGGACAAGCTCGGCGAGGTTCTCGGCGGCGCGCAGACGCTGCATGCCGCGCTCGACCAGCTCCACGATTTCGGCGACGTGTTCTTCTCCAAGGAATTCGTCGAGCCGCGGCCGCTGCTCCAGGCGCTTGAGCAGCCGGGCGGCTGCGTGCTCCTGATCGACGAGATCGACAAGTCGGACGCCGAATTCGAATCGCTGCTGCTGGAAATCCTGTCCGACTTCCAGGTCACGATCCCCGAGCTCGGAACCGTTTCGGCGATCACACCGCCAACGGTGATCCTCACCTCCAACAGCGAGCGCGACCTCGGCGATGCCCTGAAGCGACGCTGCCTGCATCTGCATATCGGCTTTCCCGAGCAGCGGCTCGAGGAGCGCATCGTCGAAAGCCGCGTGCCCGGCATCTCGCAGACGCTGCGGCGGCAGATGGTCGGCTTCATCCACGAGATCCGCTCGCTCGACCTGAAGAAGCTGCCCTCGGTCAGCGAGACCATCGACTGGGCGCGTGTGCTGGTGCTGCTCCAGGCTTCCGAACTCGATACTGAGATCGTCAAGGACACGCTCAACGTGCTCCTGAAATACGAAGCCGACATCGAGGCCGCGACGCCGCAGGTGACGACCTTCATTGCCAAGGCGGCCCGGTCCAACGTCTTCGGTTGACGCCGATGCGCGAAAATCTCCATCGCTTCTTTCGGGCGGCACGCGGGGCTGGCGTTCACGTCTCGCCGGCCGAAAGCATCGATGCGATGCGCGCCGTCGCGCAGGTCGGCATCTCCGACCGCGCCGTGCTACGCGATGCGCTGCTGCTGACGCTCGCCAAGTCGCAGGACGAGAAGCTCGCGCTCGGCGACTGCTTTGATCTGTTCTTCAGCCAGCCGGAGCCGCGACAGGAGCAGCCTGAGGCTGCCGGCGAAGACGATGCTGCGCAAGGCGAGGATCAGCCGCCCTCCGCCGGCTCGGCGAGCGAGGCGGGCGAAGGTCAGCCTTCCCAGGGCCTGGGTCCCTTGGCGCAGATGCTATTGTCGCAGGATCGCAACGCGATCGCTGCCGCGATTGCCAGCGCCTCCGGCGCGGCCTCCCTGTCCGACATCCGCTACTCCACCCAGCGCGGCATATTCTCCAGCCGCATCCTCGACGCCATGGGCCTCCAGCGCCTGCGCGACGATCTCGACCAGCTGACCGCGACCAACCCGTCGCTGGCCGAGCGACTGCGCGCCGCGCTCGACGCCTTGCGCGAAGCCGTGCGCGATACGGTCTCGCAAGGGCTCGCACTCTATGCCCGCGAGGAGGCCGAGAACCTCCGCAACGAGATCCTGCGCAACGCGCCGCTTGCCCGCATCGAGCGGCGCCAGGTCGCCGAGATGCGTGCCCTCATCCGCCAGATCGCACGCCGGCTGCGCGAGCGCTATTCCAAGCCGCGCAAGCGCCAGCGCCGCGGCCATCTCGACGTTCGCCGCACGCTCCGCCGCAACGCAGCCTGGGGCGGCGTGCCCTTCCTCACGGCATGGAAGCGCAAGCATCGCGACAGGCCGAAGATCGTCGCGCTGTGCGACGTCTCGGGCTCCGTTGCGCAAGTCTCGGACTTCTTCCTGCTGCTGATCCACTCGCTGCACGAGGTGGTCGACGACGTCCGCTCCTTCGCGTTCTCTTCGCACCTGATCGAGGTCAGCGAGATCCTGGAGACGAAGTCGCCGGAGGAGGCGATGTCCGAGATCATGTCCAAGGTCGGTTTCGGCTCGTCGGATTACGGCGCCTCGTTGGTCGATTTCGAGAAGGAGTTCATGAGCGCGCTGACGCCGCAGACCACGGTGATCGTGCTCGGCGATGCCCGCAGCAACAATCTCGACCCACGCGCCGACATTTTGCGCCGGATCTCCGAGCGTTCGAAGCGGTTGGTCTGGCTCAATCCCGAGGGGCGGCTCGCCTGGGGCTTTGGCGATTCCGAGATGCCGCGCTACGCAACCTTTTGCAGCGTCGTGCGCCAATGCGCCACCGCGCAACAGCTCGAACGCGCTGTTTCCGATATTGTGGCGACTTATCAATAAGCAATAACAGCCGCCTCCGTCAGGCGGCGTTCAGCTCGACCTGATTGCATTCCCGAAAGTGACGCGCGATTTCGTCGAGCGCGCGCTGCTCCCATTCTTCTGCCTGCGCCAGCCAGAACGGCCGGCGCTTCGAATCGAGCGCCGCGCGCTCTCGGCAAAGGAATTCCTGACTGCGAATTTCCACCAGCCTGTTCATGCACTCCACTCCGGCCGTGTGAAGCCATTCCCCGCAGGCCAAGGTAACAGAGTCCTCAATCTCCCGCCTCATCATTTCTGGGCATATCGCGACGCCAAATAGGACAGTGATGCTTGCCGTGCACTGCGGCAGCTCGCATCGCAACATCAAGTGCGGATCATCAATTAGTGATCGGAGAACGTGACGGTAGTCGTGCACTAACGACGTTAACTCTTGTGGCGCAACGAAGTGCCGCAATTTGTGAAGAGATGTTCTAAACAGCTGACCGAATTCCCGACTCATTGTCGTCGCATGGTCTTCATGCGGCGCCGCTAACAGGGGCACGCGAACCGGACGATCGGCTGAGGCACCATGAGCAACGATTTCGACCTTGATCTATCGACCGACCAGTGGGAAGCGCTAAAGGCGCTTCGCAACCCGGTGTCGAACGGTCGCCTCGCGAAGGCCTATCTCGTCGAAAGCCTCGCCAAGCTCGGCCTCGTTGTCATGAATGACGGCGTGCCTGCGATAACATCCACAGGACGCAAGGTGCTGGTGCGCGGCTCATGCCGGCTGCTCGATCTCGTGGCGTGACGAGATCGCCTGCTGCCGCGTAACTGCGCCATCGCCTGAAAAATAACCTTTAGCTCTTCATCGAAATCGGATTTGCTTCTTGCGACAAGATCTGGCGCGCGACGACGCTGCGCCAGACAGGCAAGGGAGCTGATCATGAACGGGCTTGGCGGGCTGAACAAATCCCCCAACGGTGTGGTTATCGGACTTGTGCAGCTGCAGCTGCCTAGCGTGGTGAGCGCGGCCGATCTCGCCAGGCAGACCGAGCGCATCGTCTGGATGGTCGGCAAGGCCCGCCGCAATCTCTCCACCATGGATCTGGTGGTCTTCCCCGAATACTCGCTGCACGGCCTGTCGATGGACACCAATCCGGAGATCATGTGTCGGCTTGACGGACCGGAGGTTGCGGCCTTCAAGCAGGCCTGTGTCGATAACAAGATCTGGGGCTGCTTCTCCATCATGGAGTTCAACCCGCATGGCAGTCCCTACAACTCGGGCCTGATCATCGACGATCACGGCGAGATCAAGCTCTACTATCGCAAACTTCATCCCTGGATTCCGGTCGAGCCGTGGGAGCCCGGCGACATCGGCATTCCCGTGATCGAGGGACCGAAGGGCGCGAAGATCGCGCTGATCATCTGCCATGACGGCATGTTCCCGGAGATGGCACGGGAATGCGCCTACAAAGGCGCGGAGATCATGATCCGCACCGCCGGCTACACCGCGCCGATCCGCGAAGCCTGGCGCTTCACCAACCAGGCCAATTCGTTTCAGAATCTGATGATCACCGCAAATGTCTGCATGTGCGGCTCGGACGGCTCGTTCGATTCCATGGGCGAAGGCATGATCGTCAATTTCGACGGCACGGTCCTGGCGCATGGTACGACCGGCCGTGCCGACGAGATCATCACCGCAGAGGTCCGGCCGGATCTCGTGCGCGAAGCCCGCATCAACTGGGGCGTCGAAAACAACATCTACCAGCTCTGGCACCGCGGCTATGTCGCGGTGAAGGGCGGCGCGATGGACTGCCCCTACACCTTCATGCAGGACATGGTCGCCGGCACCTTCCGATTGCCGTGGGAAAATCAGGTCAAGGTCACCGACGGCACCTCGTGCGGCTTCCCGGCCCCGACGCGGATGTTCGGCAAGACGGCGAAGGCGGCGGAATAACCTGGTTTCTCCGGTGAAACCGCGACAATCTGGCACCGTGGCCTGCGCGCTCGGCAACCTCGTCGGCAATTGCGTCGCAACCGTCGCGGTCGCGGCCTGGGAAGGCGATCTCGACCGGCCAAGGCGGCCAAGGTGCTGGAGGGCGGCGAGGTGGTCGACGTGACGGCGGGATAGAGGTTCGGCGATCAATCGTTCCACTGGAGGAGTGGCGTGCCGTAGGCCCTCCTCCAGACCGACAGAAAGCGCGGAAACCACGAGTGGGCCACGGCACCCTTATAGGCCCAGGTGCGATACTTCAGACCCTGCTCCGAAATCAGCTCCTGATAGCCGCCGTGGAGTTCGGTCGCGGCGCGAATGTCCTTCAGGATTCCTTGCGCGCAGGCCCGATAGGTATCGCCACCCGAGAACTCATCGTAATCCAGCATGCGGTCGGCAAATTCGACGTTGAACGTCGGCCAGGAGGAACGCCCCTGATATGCGGGAGCTGCAATCTTGTGGATCATCTTGGTCCGCGGGTTGTCCGCCGAAACCAGGAAGTGGAACGTGCTCGGAATGCGAAACCGTGGCTCGGCGATGATCAGATCCGTCGTGGCCGCGAACAGCGCGCGCTCGCTCGCCTCGCTCATATCCCAGAAGCCCCGATGCACGCTGACGAAATCCAATGCGACCGACGATGCCGGTGAGCTCGCCGGGCCGTCCAGGGAATGCCTGATGTAGCCGTTCTTGCCGAAGAGGCGGAGCAGATCCCTCTTGTGCTGCGCAAGGTCGCGCCCGAGCAGCCGCTTCAGCTCGTTCTCGCCGACGATCCCGAGCTGCACGCCCCACACGAAGGTCGTGTAAACGCAGGCATTGGTGACGAAACGCCGGCGCTCGGCGCGGGTATCCGTCGCCGCGGAGCGCGGGCCGTTGGCGTCGCACAGCAAATATCTGGTGCCGTCAGCGTCGAAGGACTCCAGCTCGCTCGCAAGCTTCAGGATCGCGCGCTTCAGGTCTCCGCCATATTCGGCCAGCAACAAGCGGCCGGCGTGCGCGCATTGCGACATCGCAAGGTAAGACGACGCCCTCTCCTCGGCAGAGATCATCTGCTGCAGACCGGCGAGAATGCCGAGCAGCGTATCCGAGGGTCGCGAAAAATAGTTCACGCCGAGATACCGGCCGCGCCCGGCCGGTACGATGGTCGTGGTGACCACGTCGGCGCGAACGGCCTCCAGCAGCAGGCGCACGCTCTTCTCGAGCAGACGGACCCGTCGCACGGCGTCCTGCGCATCCATGATGGTTTCAGGATCGAGAACGTCGGGATAGAACCAGGCGAAGTCGCGGGGGTAATAGGCCGAGGCGTGCGGTGCGCCGGTGACGAGGAAGGCCTCGGTCACCGAAAAGGCGCTGTCCATCGAGTGCCGATAGAGGTCCTCGATCGCCGACAACGAATGATGCGATTGTCTCAGGAATCGATCACCGAGGAAATTGACCGCCTGAAGGGCGTTGGCGACGAAGGTCGCAGCCATCCCCTGATAGAACCGGTTTTCACGATGTGATGGAAAAGAGATGTCGCTGTTCATGTCCGTCAATCGGCTGATTGTCTCGTGACCCTCGTGATGATGGCCACCATCTTAAACATGACTGATTCGTATCTCTACCCGGTGACTTGCGGGTTCGTGACGCTCGCCTAGGCCTTGCGCGGCCCGAAATTCTCGATCACCCGCAGCAGCACACGCGCTCCGGCATCGGCATCGGCAAGCGCGACATGCTCGTCCGGGTGATGGCTGATGCCGCCGCGGCAGCGGACGAAGATCATGCCGACATCGGCAATGTCGATCATCGCCATGCCGTCGTGCCCTGCCCCGCTCGGCAGCTCGAACACGGAGAAGCCTTCGGCTTCGATCGCTTGCGCGATCTGCTGCTTGAGCCAGGGCGCGCAGGGCGCGGTGCGGTTCTCGTGGGTAACGTCGAGCTGAAGCGCCAGCTGTCGCCGCTTGGCGATCGCCTCGATCTGGCGGACGACATCGGCCACCGCGCGCTTGCGATGCATGTCGGTCGGTGCGCGCATGTCGATCGTGAAGGATACCTCACCCGGAATGACGTTGGTCGCGCCGGGCCTCGCCTGGATGTAGCCCACGGTGCCGACGAGGCCGCCCTCGTCGGTGCGGCAAAATTGCTCGATCGCATTGATGCATTCGGCCGCGCCGGCGAGCGCATCTCGGCGCAGCGCCATCGGCACGGTGCCGGCATGACCGGCCATACCGGAGAGCCGGGCCGCAAGGCGCGTGGCCCCGGCAATGGCGGTGACGACGCCCACGGGCAGGTTCTGCGCTTCCAGCACCGGCCCCTGCTCGATGTGCAATTCGAGATAGGCAAGCAGCTCGCGCCGCGCGCGCGCGGCCGCACCGATATGGTCGGGGTCGAGGCCGAACTGCACGAGCGCCTCGCGCATCGACACGCCGTCGCGGTCGCGCGTATTCAGCACGCTCTGATCGAAGGTGCCGGCCACCGCACGGCTGCCGAGCAAGGTCGAAGCGAACCGCACCCCCTCCTCGTCGGCAAAGCCGATCACCTCGATCGCAAATGGCAGGCGCTTGCCGCGGCGGTTGAGATCGGCGACGCAAGAGATCGCCGTGATCACACCCAGCGGTCCATCCCATTTGCCGGCATCGCGCACGGTGTCGTAATGCGAGCCGAGCATCAGGCAGGGCATGTCCGGCCGGTCGCCTTCGTACCGTCCGCAGACATTGCCGATGGCATCGAGATGGGCGCTCATGCCGGCCTCGCGCATCCACTCCATAATGAGGTCCGCGGCCTTGCGCAGCTCCTTGCTGAGGAAGATGCGGGTGAGCTTCTCGGGCTCTTCCGAAATCGCGCCGAGCTCGTTGATCCGGCGAACGATCTCATTGCCGAGCGATGCATCGTGAACGGTACCAGCGCCCATCTCGGCGAGCTTTCCATCTTCTGAGGACACCGCGGTCCTGACGACAATCGATACAAGTTCGGTGCCAGCGGACATCCTCCGGCGCCGTCTCAGTCAGCGCGTGGTTAGCATGAATGCGCCTTGCCGGCCGACCGTCCGACGCGGGCCATGCACATGCGCGAGCAGGTTCTGGCTGCTCAACTCCTCTGCATACAATACCTTTATATTGCCTATAAATTAGACTGCCACTTTCCTCGCCAAGTTCAGAACGCACATCATTCGATATTTAATTCAAGTACTTATAAATAACTGCACGCTTCATAGTCTCTGGCACGAAGCTTGCGACATCTGATCCCGGCTCCGCCAAGCCGGCGCAGCCGTGAGATCAAGGCGGGGCATCCGCCAAGGGGAGCGAGCAATGGATTCTGGCAGGATTTCACGACGTCATGTGTTGCAGGGCGGCGCGGCCCTCACCCTCGGCGCGGCAGCGGGCCTCCACCCGGCTTTCGCGGCCGAGACCACCATCGGCTTCATCTATGTCGGCTCGCGCGACGACTACGGCTACAACCAGGCGCACGCGCAGGGCGCGGCGGCGCTGAAGAAGATTCCCGGCCTCAAGGTGGTCGAGGAGGAGAAGGTGCCGGAGACCGACGCGGTCGAGAAGACGATCGAGTCCATGATCAATCTCGACGGCGCCACCCTGCTCTTCCCGACCTCGTTCGGGTACTACAATCCGCACATGATCAAGATGGCCAACAAGTACCCGAAGCTCCGCTTCGAGCATTGCGGCGGCCTCTGGAGCGAGAAGGACCCCAAGAACGCCGGCAGCTATTTCGGCTATATCGACGAGGCTCAGTACATCTCCGGCATCGTCGCCGGCCTGACATCGAAGAGCAGCAAGCTCGGCTTTGTCGCGGCCAAGCCGATCCCTCAAGTGCTGCGCAACATCAACGCCTTCACGCTTGGCGCCAAGTCCGTCAATCCAAAGGCCACCACGCAGGTGATCTTCACCGGCGACTGGTCGATGCCGGTCAAGGAGGCCGAAGCCACCAACAGCCTGATCGATCAGGGCGTGGACGTGCTCACCTGCCACGTCGATGGGCCCAAGACCATGGTCGAGAACGCGGCGCGACGCGGCGCCTTCGTCTGCGGCTATCACACCAACCAGTCGGCGCTGGCACCCAAGGCCTATCTCACCGGCGCGGAGTGGAACTGGGAAGCGCTCTATCCGAAGTTCGTCAAGATGATCGCCTCCGGCGAAGGCATCCCGAATTTCTACCGCGGCGGCCTGAAGGAAGAGATCGTCAAGACCTCGCCCTATGGCGAAGCGGTCTCGGCCGAAGCGCGCAAGGCGGCCGACGCGGCCAAGGCAAAATTCCTGTCGGCAGAAGGCTTCGCCATCTTCAAGGGTGGGCTGGTCGACAACAAGGGCAAGACGGTGATCCCTGCCGGTACCGACCGCGGCCAGAAGGATCCTGAACTGGAGAAGATGGACTACCTGGTCGAGGGCGTGCTCGGAGCCACTTCGTGACGACGGAAGCGGCGGATTCCACGGACGCGGTCGGGACAGTCGCCCCGGCCGCCGATCCCGGTTTCCTCCAGCGTCACGGCGGCACGATCGAATATGTCCTGATCCCGGGCGCGGCGCTGGTCGGCGCGCTCGCGGTGTTCGGCATCTTCGTCGCGATGTTCGGCAAGAATCCGCTCGATCTCTATTTCTACATGTATTACGGCGCGTTCGGCACCTGGTTCTCCTGGCAGAACACGCTGACGCGCGCAGCGCCCCTGATCCTCACCGCACTCTGTACCGCGCTGCCGGCGCAGCTCGGCATGGTCATCATCGGTGGCGAAGGCGCGCTGCTGATCGGCGCGTTGTCGGCAACCAGCGCCGCACTCGCGCTTCAGGGCATGCCGCCGCTCGTCGTCCAGATCGCCATGGTCTGCGCCGGCGTGATCGGCGGCGGGCTGGGGATCATGCTCGCGGGTGGCTTGCGGCAATATCGCGGCGTCAACGAGACCATCTCGAGCCTGCTGCTCGTCTACATTGCGCTCGCGATCCTCAACCATCTCGTCGAGGGGCTGATGCGCGATCCCGCCAGCCTCAACAAGCCGTCCACCCGCGAGATCGGCGCCGCCAACATGATCGGCTCCATTCCCGGCACCGACGTGCATTGGGGCCTCGTGTTCGGCCTGATCGCCGCGATCGCCTCTTACATCCTGATCTATCACACCGTGTTCGGCTTCGCCGCGCGCGTGGCGGGCGGCAACATCCGTGCTGCGAAGATCGTCGGTCTCGGCGTCGACAAGCTGATCCTGACCGTCTGCTTCCTTGCCGGCGGCGCGGCTGGCCTCGCCGGCATGGTCGAGGTCGCCGCCGTGCAGGGACGCACCAACGCCAACCTCGCCGCCGGCTACGGCTTCACCGGCATTCTCGTCGCCTTTCTGGCGCGGCAGAATCCGCTCGCCATCATTCCCGTCGCGATCCTGCTCGGCGGCATCAGCGCCAGCGGCGGCCTGCTGCAACGCCGCCTGGGGCTGCCCGATGCGTCCGTGCTGGTGCTGCAGGGCATCATCTTCGTCTTCGTTCTCGCCAGCGATGCGCTCTACGGCCGCATCGGATTCCTGAAGGGAAAATCCTGAGATGGCAGACGGATCGATCGGCCTCTGGACCGTCCCGCTCGCCGTCCTCGGCGGCGCCATTCGCGTCTCCACCCCCTTCCTGTTCGTGAGCCTGGGCGAATGCATCACCGAGCGCGCGGGCCGCATCAATCTCGGCCTCGAAGGCACGCTGGTGATGGGCGCGATGAGCGCCTATGGCATCTCCTATCTCACCGGCTCTCCGTGGCTCGGCGTGCTTGCCGCCGGCATCACCGGCGCGCTGCTGGGTGCGCTGCATGCCGGCATCTGCTCGCTGCCGCGCGTCAACGACGTTGCCGTGGGCATCGCCTTGATGCTGTTCGGCACTGGCCTTGCGTTCTATCTCGGCAAGCCGCTGATCGAGCCGACAGCGCCGCGGCTGCCCGCCGTCGACTTCGGCTGGTGGAGCGACATCCCGCAAGTCCAGGCAGCGCTGCGCATCAACGTGCTGTTCCTGATCGGCGTGGCGCTGGCGCCAATCCTCTATTGGGCCTTCCGCACCACCCGCTGGGGCTTGCTCATCCGCACCGCCGGCGAGAGCGCGGATGCCGCACGCGCGATGGGCCATTCCGTGCTGCTGATCCGCCTGCGCGCCACCATGGCCGGTGGTTTCCTCGCGGGCATCGGCGGCTCGTTTCTGTCCCTGTTCTACCCCGGAAGCTGGAACGAGGGCCTTTCCTCGGGCCAGGGCATCACCGCCGTGGCGCTCGTGATCTTCGCGCGCTGGGATCCCCTGCTCTGCCTGTGGGCCTCGCTCGCCTTCGGCGGCGCGGCGGCGCTGGGTCCGGCGTTGCAATCGGTCGGCGTCACCTCTGGCTATCACCTATTCAACGCCGCGCCCTACATCCTGACGCTGGCGATCATGATCATCACCTGCTCGCCGAAGCGGACGCTGACCGGCGCGCCCGCCGAACTCTCGATCACACGGTAACACGCACGAGGTCGTCCATGCCCGAGCGCTACATCAAGTCCGAGCCCTATGCCTGGCCCTACAATGGTGATCTCCGCCCCGAGAACACCGCGCTGATCATCATCGACATGCAGACCGATTTCTGCGGCGTCGGCGGCTATGTCGACAAGATGGGCTACGACCTCTCGCTGACACGGGCACCGATCGAGCCGATCAAGCGGCTGCTCGCAGTGATGCGCAAGCAAGGCTTCCATATCATCCATACCCGCGAGGGCCACCGCCCCGATCTCTCCGACCTGCCCGCCAACAAGCGCTGGCGCTCGCGCCAGATCGGCGCCGGCATCGGCGATCCCGGCCCGTGCGGACGCATCCTGGTGCGCGGCGAGCCCGGCTGGGACATCATCGAAGAACTCGCGCCGCTACCGGGCGAGCCGATCATCGACAAGCCCGGCAAGGGCTCGTTCTGCGCCACCGATCTGGAGCTGATCCTGCGCGTGCGCGGCATCGAGAACATCGTGTTGACCGGGATCACGACCGACGTCTGCGTCCACACCACGATGCGCGAGGCCAACGACCGCGGCTTCGAATGCGTCCTGCTGCACGATTGCTGCGGCGCGACCGACAAGAGCAACCACGACCACGCGCTGAAGATGATCAAGATGCAGGGCGGCGTGTTCGGCGCAGTCTCGACCTCTGATGCCTTCATCGGAGCAATTTCGTGATCATCGGCGAAACGCCGCCGCCATCGGGCGCCTTCGGCGTCGATGCCATCGCCATGACCATGCGCTTCGGCGACTTCCTGGCGCTGGACAATGTCGAGCTGAAGGTGCGGCCGGGCTCGTTCCATGCGCTGCTCGGCGAGAATGGCGCCGGCAAATCCACCCTCGTCAAATGCATCATGGGCTATTACCACGCGACCGAAGGCGACATTCTCGTCGGCGGCCGCGAGCAGGCGATCGCCAACCCGAAGGATGCCCACGCGCTCGGCCTCGGCATGGTCTATCAGCATTTTACGCTGGTGCCGGCGATGACCGTTGCCGAAAATCTCGTGCTGGCGCGCGACGACGTGCCAGCCGTGGTGAACTGGCCGAACGAGATGAAGGAGCTGGAGGCGTTCTTGGGCCGCATGCCTTTCAAGGTACCGCTCTCCGCAAAGGTCTCCGACATCTCTGCCGGCGAACGGCAGAAGTGCGAGATCCTCAAGCAGCTCTATCTGAAGCGGCGCTTCCTGATCCTGGACGAGCCGACCTCGGTGCTGACCCCGGCGGAAGCCGACGAGGTGCTCGGCATGCTCCGCGACATGGTTGTGGAGGGCGAGCTGACCATCCTGATGATCACGCACAAGTTCCGCGAGGTCATGGCGTTTGCCGATGACGTCACCATCCTGCGCCGCGGCAAGCTCGCTGGAGCCGGCAAGGTTTCCGAGCTGACGCCGGACGCGATGGCCCGCACCATGATCGGTGCCGAGGAGTTGACGGTGCAGCCGCCGCGCACCGGCGAAGCCGGTCAGGCCAGGCTGGAGCTGCAAAAGCTCCGCGCGCTGGACGATGCCGGCGCCGTTGCCGTGCACGATGTCTCGCTCACCGTCCGCGCCGGCGAGATCGTCGGCATCGCCGGCGTTTCCGGGAATGGCCAGCGCCAGCTCGTCGAGGTGCTGGCCGGCCAGCGCGAGGCCGAAAGCGGGGAGGTGCGCGTCGCCGGCGATCCCTATCACGCAAGCCGCGAGGAGATGCGGCGGCATAGGATGTCGCTGCTGCCCGAGGAGCCGCTGAAGAACGCCTGCGTAGGCGGCATGAGCGTCGCCGACAACATCGCCTTCCGAGAATTCGACCGCGCACCCTTTGCAAGTGGCGGCTGGTGGCTCAATCCCAGCGCCTTTCGCGACGACGCGAGGACGAAGATTGCCCGGTACAAGATCAAGACCCGCACGCCTGACACGCCGATCTCGGCGCTGTCGGGCGGCAACGTGCAGCGCGCGGTGCTGGCCCGCGAGCTCGGCGGCGACGTCGAGGTGCTGATCGCGGCCAATCCCTGCTTCGGCCTCGATTTCGCGGCGGTGGCGCAGATCCATGCCGAGATCATGGCCGCGCGCAACCGCGGCGCCGCCGTCCTGCTCGTCAGCGAGGACCTCGACGAGCTGCTCGAACTGTCAGATCGGCTGGTGGTGATGTTCCACGGCGAATTCGTGTATGAAGCGCGGACCAGCGAAGCCGATCTCACGGTGGTCGGCCGCCACATGGCAGGACACTGAACGGAGGATCGATGGACGACGCATCCGGGCGCGACGAGCACTTGCTGCGTCTGTCCTTCGCGGTCGCCCGCCGTTCCCTCACCCATGGCAACCACCCCTTCGGCTGCATCGTCGTCGATGCCAGCGGCAAGGTGCTGATCGAGACTGAGAACGGCTACATGCCGGATCACGACGGCACCGCGCATGCCGAGCGGCTCGCAGCCACCCGGGCCTGCCGTACGCTCGATCGCGAGGTGCTGGCGAAGGCCACGCTCTATTCCTCAGCCGAACCCTGCGCGATGTGTGCCGGCGCGATCTACTGGGCCGGTATCGGCCGTGTCGTCTATGGCCTCAGCGAGCATCGCCTGCGCGGCATCACCGGCAACCATCCGGACAATCCGACGCTCAACCTGCCATGCCGCGAGGTCTTTGCCAGCGGCCAGCGGCCGACGGAGGTCGTCGGCCCACTGCTCGAAGACGAAGCCGAAGCGCTGCACGACGGCGTTTGGACGAAGTAGCAGCACATCCCAAAGGGGACGACACCGTGGAGTGCCGCATTGAGGCAGCCATTGCGGCCGCTGCGCTCCCCGCGATGGACGACCGACGCGTCCGTTGCTCAACATGGCGTCAGGTCTGCGCAGCGGGTTCCGATTTGCCTTGGACCGTCACAAATTTGCAACAGGCCGCTCGCAGACGCGATCGCCCCCAACCGTCCGGGTGCTGTTTGCGGGATATGATTGCTCGGAATCGATGACCGGCGCTGGGCCGAGAGCCTGCCGACGCGTTGAGCAAGGGATGATGCTTTTTCACATCTTACGCCGGGGTCCAAACTGGCCCAGTATTGAGGCACGTCACCCATGCAAGCGCATCAACGAATGTTAGATCCGACATCCAACGGCCAGCATTCCGGCGAGTCCCCGCTCCTGAGGACCATCGGCCTCACCAAACGCTATGGCGATTTCCTCGCCAACGATTGCATCGATATCGAGATCCGGCCGAGGGAAATCCACGCCCTGCTGGGCGAGAACGGCGCCGGCAAGTCGACGCTGGTCAAGGCGATCTACGGACTGATCCAGCCCAGCGCCGGCGAGATTCACTGGCAGGGCGAGCGGATCGTGCTGTCCGGTCCGTCCGAAGCGCGCATCCGCGGCATCGGCATGGTGTTCCAGCACTTCTCGCTGTTCGACAATCTCACGGTTGCCGAGAACGTCGCGCTCGGCCTCGACGGCAAGGAATCCTTCAAGGACATGTCGGCCCGGCTGGAACAGGTGTCGAAGACTTACGGTCTGCCGCTCGATCCCAGGCGTGAGGTGTGGCAACTCTCCGTCGGCGAGCGTCAGCGCATCGAGATCGTTCGCGCCCTGATGCAGGATCCGAAATTCCTGATCCTGGACGAGCCCACCGCGGTGCTGACGCCGCAGGAGGCTGACCAGCTCTTCATCGTGCTGGATCGCCTCAAGGCCGAGGGCCGCGCCATCCTCTATATCAGCCACAAGCTGGAGGAGGTGAAGCGGCTCTGCGACACGGCGACGATCCTGCGCGGCGGCAGGAAGGTCGAGACCTGCAACCCTCGGCTCGAAACCGCCGCCTCGCTTGCGCGGATGATGGTCGGCGGCGAGGTCAAGGAGGTGAAGGGCGCATCTGGCCGCAAGACCACCGTGCCGCGGCTCGTCGTCAACGATCTCTCGCTGGCTCCCGTCGAAGCGCACGGCGTACGGCTCGAGCACATCTCATTCGAGCTGAAGGGCGGCGAGATTCTCGGCATCGCCGGCGTCGCCGGTAACGGCCAGGACGAATTGTTCGCAGCGCTCTCCGGCGAGCGCCTCGCGAAGGCCCCCGGGACGGTGGTGATCGAGGGCATCGCCGCCGGTCACCTTTCGATCACCCAGCGGCGCAAGCTGGGGGCGGCCTTCGTTCCCGAGGAGCGACTCGGCCACGGCACCGCGCCGCGGATGAGACTGTCGGAGAACGCGCTGCTCACCGGCCATGCCGCCAGCGGCATGGTCCGTCGCGGATTCATCGATACGGCGGCTACGCTGAGAACGGTCGACCGCGCCACCGAAACCTTCGACGTCCGCAAGGCCAAGCGCGATCCCGAGGCCGCCAGCCTGTCCGGCGGCAATCTGCAGAAGTTCATCGTGGGACGCGAGATCCTGCGCAATCCCGCGGTGCTGGTGGTGAGCCAGCCGACCTGGGGCGTCGATGCCGGCGCCGCCGCCGTCATCCGTCAGGCGCTGCTTGATCTCGCCACCGCAGGCGCCGCGGTACTCGTGACCAGCCAGGATCTCGACGAGCTCGCCGAGATTGCCGACCGCATCGCCGTGATGTTCCACGGCAAGCTGTCGGCTCCGCTCTCGGCACGCGAAGCAAGCCGCGAGAAGCTGGGCCTTCTGATGGGCGGCAGCAGCCTGCAGCCAAAGGAGATCGCGCATGCAGCTGGTGCTTGAGAAGCGTGCCGAGCGCTCCGGCACGATCGCGCTGGTGTCCCCCCTGATCGCGATTGGCCTCACGATCGTGACCATGGTCATCCTGTTCGCGATCCTTGGCAAGAATCCACTGCTTGCCCTGCACGCCTATTTCATTGCGCCCCTCACCGACGGCTATTCGCTCCAGGAGATCGCGGTGAAGGCGACGCCGCTGGTGATGATCGCGATCGGCCTGTCGCTGTGCTATCTCGCCAACGCCTGGAACATCGGCGCCGAAGGGCAATTCCTGATCGGCGCAGTCGCGGGAAGCTGGATCGCGGTGAAGACGCAAGGTACTGATGCCGGCGCCTGGGTGCTGCCGGCTATGCTCGTCCTCGCCGCCGCTGCGGGCGCGCTCTATGCGCTGATCCCGGCGATCTGCAAGGTGAAATTCGGCGCCAGCGAGATCCTGACCAGCCTGATGCTGGTCTATGTCGCCGACCTCTTCCTCGACTATCTCGTGCGCGGCCCCTGGCGCGATCCGCACGGCTTCAATTTCCCGACCACGGCCGAGTTCGATCCGGTAGCGACCGTGCCGTTGCTGATCGAAGGCGGCCGGCTGCATCTCGGCTCGATCATCGCCCTGCTCGTCGTCGCGGCAGCCGCGATCCTGCTCGGGCGCACCATCAAGGGTTTCGAGATCCGCGTGGTCGGCGCCGCGCCGCGCGCCGCGCGGTTCGGCGGCTTCAACGCCAACCAGCTCATCATCCTGACCTTCGCCGTCTCCGGGGCGCTGGCCGGGCTTGCCGGCATCATCGAGGTGGCGGGTCCAGTCGGGCATCTCCAGCCCGGCATCTCGCCAGGCTACGGCTTTACCGCGATCATCGTCGCTTTCCTCGGCCGGCTGAACCCGCTTGGAATATTAGTTGCAGGCCTCTTCCTCGCGTTGACCTTTATCGGCGGCGAGCAGGCGCAGATCGCGATGAAGATTCCGCTGGACGTCACCAAGGTCTTTCAGGGCATTCTGCTGTTTTACGTGCTCGCCTGCGACTCCCTCATTCTCTACCGCTTCAAGCTGGTGTTCCCGAACAAGGTGGTGGCCCGTGGAGCTGGTTGAGGCCATCATCCTGGCGGTACTCGCCGCGTCGACGCCGCTGTTGCTGGCCGCGACAGGCGAACTCGTGGCCGAGCGTTCCGGCGTGCTCAACCTCGGGGTCGAAGGCATGATGATCGTCGGCGCGGCCTGTGGCTTTGCCGGCGCCTGGCTGACCGGATCGATCTTTATCGGCGCGCTGTTCGGCATCGTCGCGGGCACGCTGATGTCGCTCGTCTTCGCGCTGATGGCACTCGGGCTCGCCGTCAACCAGGTCGCAACCGGCCTCGCGCTGACCATCTTGGGTGTTGGCCTCTCGGGTCTGATCGGCGCCGGCTTCGTCGGCGAGCGCATCACGCCGGCCGTGCAACTCGTCATTCCCGGTCTCACTAATGTCCCCCTGATCGGCCGCGTGCTGTTCGGCGAGAATGGTTTCGTCTATTTCTCGATCGCACTGATCGTCGCGGTTTGGTGGTTCCTGTACCGCACCCGGGCAGGCTTGATCCTCCGCGCCTGCGGCGACAATCACGTTTCCGCGCATGCGCTCGGCTATCCCGTCCTGCGCATCCGCACCCTCGCCGTGATGTTCGGCGGGGCCTGCGCGGGTCTTGCGGGCGCCTATTTGCCGCTCGCCTATACGCCGTTCTTCATTCCGGGCATGACCGCCGGCCGCGGTTGGATCGCACTGGCGCTAGTGGTGTTCTCGTCCTGGCGGCCGGGCCGGCTCGTCATCGGCGCCTATCTGTTCGGCGCGGTGACGATCCTGCAACTGCATGCGCAAGGATGGGGCGTCGGCATTCCCTCGCAATTCATGTCGGCGCTGCCTTATCTCGCGACGGTCATCGTGCTGGTCCTTATCTCCCGAGCGCGCACCGGCGGCTCGACCGCGCCGGCTGCGCTCGGTACGGTGTTCGTGCCTGACCGCTGAGTTTCATTCCAAGGCGTGCGCGATGGGGCGCGCATGCTGCGGATCGTGGCTTCCCCCGAAGTTTGGAGATCGATGATGAGGAAATCACTTCTTGCACTGGCTGCCGGGCTCTTGCTCGCTGGGAGCGTCAGTGCGGCCTCCGCCGCCGACAAGCTGAAAGTCGGCTTCGTTTATCTCGGTCCGATTGGAGACCTCGGCTGGACCTATCAGCACGACCTCGGTCGCCAGGCGCTGGTGAAAGAACTGGGCGACAAGATCGAGACCACGTATCTCGAGAACGTGCCCGAAGGCCCGGACTCCGAGCGGGCAATCGAGCAGCTCGTCCGCGCCGGCAACAAACTGATCTTCACCACATCGTTCGGCTACATGGATCCGACGCTGAAGGTCGCCAAGAAATATCCGAACGTGCATTTCGAGCACGCCACCGGCTACAAGCGCAACCCGAACATGTCGACCTACTCGGCGAAATGGTATCAGGGCCGCTACATTCAAGGCCTGATTGCGGCCAAGATGTCGAAGTCGGGCGTGCTCGGCTATATCGGCTCGTTCCCAATTCCGGAGGTCGTCTCCGGCATCAACGCGACGATACTGGCGGCGCAGACCATCAATCCGAACATCAAGGTCAAGATCATCTGGGCCAACACTTGGTTCGACCCAGGCAAGGAGGCCGACGCCGCCAAGGCGCTGATCGACCAGGGTGCCGACGTCATCATGCAGCACACGGATTCGCCCGCCGCCATGCAGATCGCCAGCGAACGTGGCAAGCTGGCCTTCGGCCAGGATTCCGAAATGATCCAGTTCGGGCCAAAGGCTCAGCTGACCTCGATCATCAACAACTGGGGGCCCTACTATATCGAGCGGGTCAAGGCCGAGCTCGCCGGCACCTGGAAGTCCGAGGACACCTGGGGTGGTCTCGACAGCCGCATGTTCGCGATGGCGCCCTACACCAACATGCCTGACGATGTGAAAAAAATGGCTGAGGATGCCCAGGCCGCGATCACCGCGGGCAAGCTGCATCCGTTCAAATGCCCGATCGTTGGGCAGGACGGCAAGCCGGTCGAATGCAAGGGCGGCGGTCACCTGGATGACGGCCAGATCCTCGGCATGAATTTCTACGTGAAAGGCATCGACGACAAGCTGCCAGGCAAGTAGCACGCTTCTTGCATTGACTAAATCACCTGCTCCTCCCGGAGGAGGTTCGGAGGGGGTGGCCAGAAGCACCCGGCACTTGTGGCTGCCCCCTCTTTCTCTATTTCGCCCGGCTATCCAGCCTGCATGGCCCGCGCCGCGGAACTGTGGCGGCGGATGAGGTCTGCCACATCGAGACCCGGGATCGCACCGTCGATCACCGCCCATTTTCCAGCCACCATCACCCGGTCGGCGCGATGCGCCCCGCACAGTACGAGCGCAGCCAGCGGATCGCCGTGGCCGGAGAAGCGCAGCTCGTCGAGCCGGAACAGCGCAAGATCGGCGGCCTTGCCGACGGCGATGTCGCCGAGTTCCGGCCGGCCCACACATGCCGCCGAGCCCTTGGTGGCCCAGCGCAACGCATCCTTGTGGCTGACCTTCGTGACGCCATAACGCGCGCGTTGCAGCAGGAACGCGGCCCGCACCTCCTGCATGAGGTTGGATCCGTCGTTGGAGGCCGAGCCGTCGACACCAATGCCGATCCCGACGCCGGCCTCTTCCATGTCGCACACCGGGCAACAGCCCGACGCGAGCAGCTGGTTGCTGCACGCACAATGGCTGACGGTCGTGCCGGCCTTGCCGAGCCGTCTCATCTCGTCCGGATTGAAGAAGATTCCATGGGCGAGCCAGGTGCGCGCATTGAGCCAACCGCATTGCTCGAGATAGTCGAGCGGACGGCAGCCATACATCTGCTGGCAGAAGCTGTTCTCGTCCTCGGTTTCGGCGAGATGGGTGTGCAGGCGCACGTCGAGCTTGTCGGCGAGATCGGCCGTGGCGCGCATCAGCGACGTCGTCACCGAGAACGGCGAGCATGGCGCGAGCGCAATCTGCACCATCGCATCCGCGCCGCGCTGGTGATGCTTGGCGACCACGCGGGCGCTATCGGCGAGAATGGTGTCCTCGTCCTGCACGACACTGTCGGGCGGCAAGCCGCCGTCGCGCTGTGACAGGTTCATCGAGCCGCGCGTGAGCAGCACGCGCACGCCGAGGCGCTTCGCCACCGCCACCTCGATATCGACGGCGTCTTCGAGTCCGGGCGGGAAGACGTAGTGGTGATCCGTCGTGGTGGTGCAGCCGGAGAGCAACAGCTCGGACATCGCCACGGTGACGCCGAGCTCGAGCGCTTCCGGCGTCAGCTTCGCCCACACCGGATAGAGCGCCTGGAGCCAGGGGAACAGCTCGCGGTCCATCGCGGCCGGCAGCGCCCGCGTCAGCGTCTGGTAGAAGTGATGATGGGTATTGATCAGGCCCGGCAGCACGACGTGTTCGCCCGCATCGAACACTGCGACATCGGCGGTTGCGGGCACACCGCCCGCCGGCACGAGCTCGACGATCCGGCCGTCCTTCACGACAATGCCGCGCTCGGCCCCGTCGGCGAGGATGGCCAGGGGATCCCTGATCCAGGTCGAACTTGCCTCAGTCATGATCCTGCTTCTCCTCGCCCACCCTGACGGCGGACCTGCAAGGCCGAGGACGATTGCGTCCTTGCTTCGACTTGTTGTTGCCACTTGGCTCCCGTCTTGCAACACTTCGCTCGGACCATTCAACCGTCGGAAGCGTTGGCGCAGCCATGGACTTGAATACCATCACAGCCGTCGCCCATCCGCAAACGCGCGCGCAGCTGCCCGTTTGGACGGCAGGTGATGCTTGGCTCGCGGGCGGCACCTGGCTGTTCTCGGAGCCGCAAACGCATCTGACGCGACTGATCGATCTCACCGATCTGAAATGGCCGGCACTTGCGATCACAGAGAGCCACCTCTCGATCGCCGCCACTTGCACCATCGCAGAGCTCGATGGACTCGCCTGCCCCTCTGATTGGCTCGCAGCGCCGCTGATCAACCAGTGCTGCCGGGCCTTCCTTGCCTCGTTCAAGATCTGGAAGACCGCCACCGTCGGCGGCAATCTCTGCATGTCGCTGCCGGCGGGGCCGATGATCTCGCTGACGTCGGCACTCGACGGCGTCTGCACCATCTGGAAGGCCGGCGGCGGTGAACAGAGGCTTCCGGTCACCGAATTCGTCACCGGCAACCAGCGCAATCGCCTGACGCCAGGCGACCTGCTCCGGCAGATCGACATCCCGCTTCCCGCGCTGAAGCGCCGCACGGCCTTCCGCCAGATCTCGCTGGCGCCCGTCGGCCGCTCCGCGGCGCTGCTGATCGGCAGTCTCGAAGCCGATGATACGCTGACACTCACGGTCACCGCGTCGACGGTGCGGCCGATCCAGCTGCGCTTCCGCAAAGCCCCGGACGCAGGCGCGCTGCGCGCCGCGCTCATGCAGGAGATTACCGATGATCTGTACCACACGGACATCCATGGCGCGCCACTCTGGCGCAAGCACATGACGATGCGCCTGGCCGAGGAGATTCGCGGCGAGCTGCTGGGAGCGCCCCCCGCATGAGCCTGGAGGTCAACGGCAAGGCATTTTCCCAGGAGCCGCGCGCCGGCCAGTGCCTGCGCACGTTCCTGCGCGAGCTCGGCCATTTCGGCGTGAAGAAAGGCTGCGATGCCGGCGACTGCGGCGCCTGCACCGTACTGCTGGACGGCGAGCCGGTGCACAGCTGCCTGATCCCGGCGTTCCGGGCCGAGGGCCGCAGCGTGACCACGATCGAAGGCCTTGACGGCGATCACGGCACGCATCCGATGCAGCAGGCCTTCCTCGATGCGCAGGGCTTTCAATGCGGGTTCTGCACCGCCGGCATGATCCTGACCTGCGCCTCGCTGAACCAGGCGCAGCGCACCGATCTCGGCACGGCGCTGAAAGGCAATATCTGCCGCTGCACCGGCTATCGGTCGATCGAGGACGCGATCCTCGGCAAGACCAATGTCGAGGCGAGCGTCGAGGCCGGCGCCGCCTTCGGCCGCAGCCTGCCCGCCCCCGCAGGCCCCGATGTGGTCCGCGGCACGGCACGCTACACCTTCGACACCGCAATCGATGGTCTGCTGCACATCAAGCTGCTGCGCTCGCCGCATGCGCACGCGAGGATCGTCGCGATCGACAAGTCGGACGCGCTGAGCATCCCCGGAGTGCACGCCGTGCTGACGCACGAGGATGCGCCCTCCGTCCTGATCTCGACGGCGCGGCATGAGAAAGACTGGATGGACCCGGAGGATACCCGCGTCCTCGACGAGGTCGTCCGTTTCATCGGCCAGAAGGTTGCCGCCGTCGTCGCCGAGACCGAAGCCGCCGCCGAGGCGGCGTGCCGCAAGCTGAAAGTAAGTTACGAGGTCCTGCCGGCGCTGATCGATCCCGAGCTGGCGATGGCCCCGGGTGCGCCGCTCATTCATCCCGACCGCACCACTGCGAACCGCGTTGCCGATGCCCAGCGCAACCTGGTCGCGGAGACGCATGGCGAGTTCGGCGATGTCGCATCGGCCCTCGCCACATCTGCCGCCACCTATGAGGCCACCTTTCACAGTCACCGTGTGCAGCACGCGGCGCTCGAGACCCATGGCGGTCTCGCCTGGCTCGATGATTCCGGCGTGCTCACCGTCCGCACCTCGACGCAGGTGCCGTTCCTGACCCGGCGTGCGCTGTCGGACATCTTCCAGCTTCCCATGGACAAGGTCCGCGTGTTCTGCGAACGCGTCGGCGGCGGTTTTGGCGGCAAGCAGGAGATGTTCGTCGAGGACATCCTGGCGCTTGCCGCGCTGAAGACCGGGCGGCCGGTCAAGCTGGAGCTGACACGCGAGGAGCAGTTCATCGCGACCTCGACGCGGCATCCGATGCGGATCCACGTCAGGGCTGGCGCGGACAGCGAGGGCAAGCTCACTGCGCTCCAGCTCGACGTGCTCTCCAACACCGGCGCCTACGGCAATCACGCCGGCCCCGTGCTGTTCCACGCGCTGGCGGAGTCCATCGCCGTCTACAATTGCCCGAACAAGCGGGTCGACGGCGTCGCCGTCTACACCAACACCGTGCCGGCGGGCGCGTTTCGCGGCTATGGCCTGCCGCAGGCGCTGATCGCGGTGGAAGCGGCGATTGACGAACTGGCGGGGCAGCTCGGCATCAGTCCCTACGAGATGCGCCGGCGCAACATCGTAAGGCCCGGCGATCCCATGCTCTCGCCGCCGCCCTCCGAATATCACGACGTGCTCTACGGCTCCTACGGGCTCGACCAGTGCCTCGATCTCGTCGAGCGCGCGATGCAGGCCGATTCCCCGCAGCCGGAGCTGTCGCCGGATTGGCTGATCGGCGACGGCATCGCGCTGACCATGATCGACACCGTGCCGCCGGCCGGCCACTTCGCCGATGCGACGATCGCACTCAACGACGACGGAGGCTTCGACCTCACCGTAGGCACGGCCGAGTTCGGCAACGGCACCAGCACCGTGCATCGCCAGATCGCGGCGACCACGCTGGCGACCACCGTCGACAAGATTCGTCTGCGCCAGTCCGACACCGCCCATGGCGGCCACGACACCGGCGCGTATGGCAGCGCCGGCACCTTCGTTGCGGGCAAGGCGACGCATGCGGCCTCCATGCAGCTTGCGAGCGAGCTGAAGGCGGCAGCCGCCGACGCCTGGCTGTGCGATGTGGAGACTTGTGCGCTCGATGCGGACTCCGTCGTCAGCGGCGTCCGCCGCATGCCTTTTACGGAGCTGGCGAAGCTCGCCCGCGAGCGCGGCCGGCCGTCCGCAGGCAGCGGCACGTCCGGCGGCACGCCGCGATCGGTCGGGTTCAACGTGCAGGGCTTTCGCGTCGCGGTGAACAAGGCGACCGGCGAGCTCCGGATTCTCAGGAGCGTGCACGCCGCGGACGCCGGCGTCGTCGCCAATCCCATGCAGTGCCGCGGTCAGGTCGAAGGCGGCGTGGCGCAGGCGCTCGGCGCTGCGCTCTACGAGGAGATGGTGATCGACGCGAGCGGCCGCGTCACCAATCCGAAATTCCGCGACTACCACCTGCCCTCTTTCGCCGACGTGCCGCGCACGGAAGTGTTCTTCGCCGGGACGTCCGACACGATCGGCCCGCTCGGCGCGAAGTCGATGAGCGAGAGCCCCTACAATCCGGTCGCCGCCGCGCTCGGCAACGCGATCGCGGATGCCACCGGCATTCGCTTCACCGCGCCGCCCTTCAAGCCGGACCGGCTGTTTCCGGCGCTCCATGACAAATTCGGCTAGATGCATGTTTCGGGGGATACATCCATGAGCAACGACGTCCATCCCGTCGACGAGGTCCTGCCGGTCCCGCGCCTGCTCGCGCTCGGGCTCCAGCACGTGCTGGTGATGTATGCCGGCGCGGTCGCGGTCCCCCTCATCATCGGCCGCGCGCTGAAGCTGCCGCCGGAGGACGTCGCCTTCCTGATCAGCGCCGACCTGTTCGCCTGCGGACTTGTGACGCTGGTCCAGTGCCTCGGCTTCCCCGGCGTCGGCATCCGCCTGCCCGTGATGATGGGCGTGACCTTTGCTTCGGTTGGCCCGATGCTGTCGATGGCGGCTTCACCGGAAATCGGCCTGCTCGGCATCTACGGCTCCGTGATCGCCGCCGGCCTGTTCGGCATCGTCGTTGCGCCGTTCGTCAGCCGGCTGCTGCCGCTGTTTCCTCCCGTCGTCACCGGCACCATCATTCTCATCATCGGCATCTCCCTGATGCGCGTCGGTATCAACTGGGCCGGCGGCGGCCTGCCGACGCTGACGAAGGTGGTCGACGGCGTTTCCGGCAGCTTTCCCAATCCAGCCTATGGGCAATTGCAGGGGCTCGGCATCTCGCTGTTCGTGCTGCTCTTCATCCTCGGCCTGATCAAATGGGGCAGCGGGTTTCTCGCCAACGTCGCCGTGCTGCTCGGCATCATCGCCGGCGCGGTGCTCGCGAGCATTCTGGGCGTGATGCATTTCGACAAGGTCGCCGCCGCCTCCTGGGGCGCACTCGTGATTCCCTTCCGCTTCGGCATGCCGCAATTCCACCTGGTGCCTGTCATCACCATGTGCATCGTCATGATCGTGGTGATGATCGAATCGCTCGGTATGTTCCTGGCGCTTGGCGAGATCACCGGCAAGGCCGTCGACCGCGAAGCCCTGAGCCGCGGCTTGCGCGCCGACGGGCTCGGCACGCTGCTCGGCGGCATCTTCAACACGTTTCCCTATACCTCGTTTTCGCAGAACGTCGGCCTCGTCTCAGTCACGGCCGTGCGCTCGCGCTGGGTGACGGTGACGGGCGGCTGCATCCTGCTCGTGCTCGGGCTCTTGCCGAAGCTCGCTGCGCTGGTGGAGGCGGTGCCGCTGGTCGTGCTCGGCGGCGCCGGCCTCGTGATGTTCGGCATGGTGGCGGCCACCGGCGCACGCATCCTGGCCTCGGTCGATTTCCGCAACAACCGCTACAATCTGTTCATTGTCGCGATCTCGATCAGCTTTGGACTGATACCGCTCGTTGCTCCCGGTTTTTTCCGCAATCTGCCGCACGATCTGCACCCGCTGCTGGAGTCCGGCATTCTGCTCTGCGCGGTCGTGTCGGTGCTGCTCAATGCCTTCTTCAACGGATTGAGCGGTGGCGCTGCCGCCGAGGCCGACGCGGCGTCAGCCGCCGCATCGGCACAGCATGTCTAAGGCGCGATGCGACTAGGATGAATCGTCATCGCGCTTTGGATTATTGTTTAAGCATCATCTTGTCGGAAAACCGCTACGCACTTTTCCGGATCATGCTCTAGCTGCCGCGATAGGTCGAGTAACTCCAGGGCGTGACCAGCAGCGGCACGTGGTAATGGCTTTCCGGCTCGCTGATCGCAAAGCGCAGCGGGATCTCGTCGAGAAACGGCGGATCGGACAGCGGCACGTTGCGCGCGGCGTAATATTTGGCGACGCTGAAGCGCAGCTCGTAGCGGCCGATCGGCAGCGGACGGCCGCCGATCAGCGGCTGGTCGGTGCGGCCGTCGGCATTAGTCACCGTGCGCGCGATGACGCGATTCTCGCCAAGGCTCGCGAGCTCCACGAGCTCGATCGGGATGCTAGGTGCGGGCTTGCCGATCTGGTTGTCCAGCACATGGGTCGAGAGCCGGCCGTGCACCTTCAGCCTGTCGTCGGCGGCGACCAGCTGGTCGAGCCGCAGCGCCGAGATGCGGCCGATCTCCTCGATCGCACGCCTTATCTCGGTCTTGGCGATGTTGAGCAGCCGCGCCTCGAAGTCGCGCAGCACGGAATCCTTGGTGTGACGGCGCACACAGACGATGTAGGGGAAGCCGAACTTGTCGCGGTAGGCGTTGTTGGCCCGCTCGAACGCGGAATATTCGGCATCCGACAGCCGGTCGAGCCCGGCGCTGTTCTGCTCGTCGGTCGATTCCGCGGTGAGGCCCGCGGCGCGCTGCGTCTTGTTGGCGAGATCGGGATGCGCCCGGATCAGCGCCAGCTGCACGTCAGGCTCGGCACTCTGGATCGCGGCCATCAGCGCGGCGTGCAGCTCGTTGATGCCGGCGAACGGCCGCTTTGCCGCGAGCTGCTCGGCGATCCACGGCGAATATTCGACGACGTTGGCGAGCGCCGCGACGAAGTCGGCCGTGCTTGCAGCGTTGAGATCGGCGAGTGAAATCTGCGACATCATCTCACCCGATCTCGAATGCGTCGGCGGCAAGATGGGCGTGCTTCTCGTGCCAGTGCTGCGCGATCTGAAGCCGCGTCGGCACCCAGACGCGCTCGTGCTTGCCGATATAGTCGAGGAAGCGGATCAAGCCCGCTGCGCGGCCGGGCCGGCCCGCGAGGCGGCAATGCAGACCGACCGACATCATTTTTGGCGCGGTTTCGCCTTCCGCATAGAGCACGTCGAAGGCGTCCTTCAGATAGGTGTAGAACTGCTCGCCCTCGGCAAACCCCTGCGGGTTGATGAACCGCATGTCGTTGGCATCGAGCGTATAGGGAATGATGAGCTGCTTGCCGCTGGCGCCCTTGACCCAATAGGGCAGATCGTCGGCATAGGAGTCGCAGAGATAGAGGAAGCCGCCCTCCTCCATCAAGAGACGGTTGGTGTTGATCGAGGAGCGCCCGGTGTACCAGCCGAGCGGACGTGCGCCGGTCGCCTCGGTATGCACGCGGATGGCCTCGGCGATCTCGGCGCGCTCCTGCGCCTCGGTCATGTCCTTGTGCTCGATCCATTTCAGGCTGTGGCTGGCGATATCCCAGCCCGCCTCCTTCATCGCAGCGACAATCTCGGGATTGCGCTTGAGCGCGGTGGCGACGCCGAACACCGTGGTCGGCCAGCTCCGCTGGTTGAACATCCGCCACAGCCGCCAGAAGCCGGCGCGCGAGCCATATTCGAACATGGATTCGATGTTGGCGTGGCGCTGGCCGGGCCAGGGCTGCGCGCCGAGCACGTCGGACAGGAAGGCTTCCGAGGCGCGGTCGCCGTGCAGGATGTTGTTCTCGCCACCCTCCTCGAAATTGACGACGAACTGCACCGCGACCCGCGCGTCACCAGGCCATTGCGGATGCGGCGGGTTGCGTGCGTAGCCGCGGAGATCGCGCGGGTAGCGGGGCTCGGTCACTCAGACTTCCTCGAAGCGGATCGGCAGCGCGCCCTTCCACAGCACGCTCTTGCCCAGCGTTGCGAGGTTCTCCAGGCCCGAGGTCAGCGTGATGAAATGGTTGCCGGCGAGCTGGCCCATCTTGCTCGCGAAGTGCACGCCGCCATAGGCCAGCAGGATCTCGGTTTCGCTGATGCCGCCGGGATAGAGGATGATCTGGCCGGGGGCGGGATAGCTGGTGTGGTTCTCGTAGCCGACGCCGAAGTCGAGGTCGCCGAGCGGCATCCACACGCCCTCGCCGCTCCAGCGCACATGGATGATGTGGCTTTCGAACGGCAGCGCCTTGCGGAAGGCGGCGACAGTCTTGGGCGCCGCCTGCTCCTCGAAACGGGCATCGAAGGTGAAATCGCCGGCGCGGATAACGAGTTTGCTCATCTCATCTCTCTGGATCGGGGGCGATGCGCCCCCCGGGGAACTTTCAGCAAAAAGCACTCCGTCGGGCTTCGCGCAAGGGGCGCGAGAGGCTCTCGCATGAGTTGGGCACGCCACCCGGCCTGCTCGATCGCCTCAAAACTCGTCCATTGAACCGGATTGCAGGAGGTGAGTCCACCGACGGTTTTGCGGGGCAAAGGGCGCCGGCGCGGATGCGCTGCGTCCGGGGCACGAGAGCTGAGCGTGGTGCTGCGTTCGGAACGACGAAGATGAGGCGATGGTGCGTTCTCCAAGTAACACTGTCATTCCCGGCCTTGTACGCAATCGCGCACTGGAGCGGGGAATCCAGTACGCTGCGGCCTCTCGATTCAATCACTGGCGTCTCGGAGTACTGGATCGCCCGGTCAAGCCGGGCGATGACACCGAATGTGTGGACGCAGACGTGCGTATTCGGCCCCGCAGCGCATTTCGCCCGAGCTTTGCTTGATCTCGCCGCCCTCATAGCCAAGAGGGCGCAGGGAAGGCCTGGTGCCGGCGGCACCCGCGGTCCGCTGCGCTAGAGCACACGCAGGAAGAACCGCACAGCAGCATACAGGTGAAGCCCAACACACGGCCTTCCCTGCGCGATGGTCGGACGGCTTATGCCGCGCTCTCCCGGGAGCCGAGTTCCCTCTGGCCTCCCTCGCTCCCGCGAAAGTCGCCGGCGCCGCGCCGGTTGACGCCAATGCCGCATTCGCCAGAGCTTGACCGTAGCAACGACGGCCAGGACCACACGGTTTTGCCGTACGCGCGGTCCGTTGGCGCCGCAGGGTTCGACGGCGTTGTGCACGTTGCCATCGAAATGCCGGCGCGACGAACCTGACAGCGCCGCTCGTCCGTACGAAGCCTCGGGGCTCACGGAGAGCAATCCGCCCTGCCCTCAGCTCTCGTACACGACGCTGCCGCGTCCACCGCAAGCCCGGCTCGCGACAATGACGACCGCATGATCGCCCCTCGAGATTGAGCCGGGATGGGCGACACATACGATATTTCCGAATTTCGGTAAAGCGGAATATTTTCGCGCGAGCGGGTTGACAGCGCCGCGACACACCTCGGTCCCGTAGCCTGGATGGAGCGCCAGCGTAATCCGGGACAGCGCAAGATGCCGAGCGCGCAGCCCCGGATTACGCTTTCGCTCCATCCGGGCTACGAGAGACGAGATTGAGCTCGTCGAGACCTGGAGCGCTCAGTACGGTGCGTAACGATAGCCCGGATCGTAGTAGTAGCCGGAACCGCCGTAGTAACCAGGGCCGCCGTAGTAACGCGGGCCATAGCCATAATAATAGCGGTTTTCATAATATTCGCGGCGGCGGCTCTCGGCGATCGCGCCTCCGATCAGACCTGCGGCCATGCCCATGAAGGCGAGACCCGCGGCATTCGGCCCGCGTCGATAGTAACGCCGCCGGTGCGAGCTGAAATCGGTGACGTCGGAGGCAGCCTGGCCGGCAACGACCGCCTTGACAGCCGACTTGGCGTCCGGGCTCCCGGCCGACGCCGCTGCAGACGGGGATGCGGAAGCCGCAATCAGGGCGAGGCCAGCGAGCGCGACCACGATCGTGTTGCGGCCGGCTGCGGAAATCACGGGTCCAATACTCATGTTCGAATTTCCTCTGTTCTCGCCCAAACAAACATAAGCAAACGATCTATAATCCGCAAACCACTGAAATGGTTTCATGATCGCGGCGATCTGCCACGCTTTGAACGATTGTAAATCCCGAACCATCAGACCCAGCTTGAACCAGCCAACCTGAGCGGTTAATGAACAGCCGCGCCGTTTTCGGCCGCCGTAAGCGTTTACGTGAACCAACGCATCAACCGACGCCGTCGGGATCGATGCCATTTTCCGGGTTCAACCCAGGTTCAACGTGATCGACGCGTCCTTTCGTAGAGAAACCAGATGATCGTGGTTCGCAAACTGCCGGCGCGCTATGCGCCGATCGTGATGCCATTCGTGCTGTCCACCCTCATGACGGCGGTGGTATCGGTCATTTCGACGCTGCGGAGCCTGGGGGCAACGCCGGCGTTCCTGGCGACCTGGCCGGGCGCCTGGGGACTGTCCTGGCTCGTCGCCTTCCCGATCCTGCTCCTGGTGCTGCCGCTGGTCCGCCGGATCGTGGCCTGGCTCGTCGAGGCGCCACCCGGCCGGTAACCTCGCCTACGACAGCGCCCCCAGCACGCCTCTCGTCGCCTTGTCGATCTCCTCGACATAGCGGCGGCGGGCGAAGCTCTCGGTGAGGAAGCCGACCACCTTGCGGCTGTCGGTGGAATCGACCACCGCCAGCATCTCCGCCTCGGCTTCGTCGAACACCGCCATCGCCGACTTCACGTTCATTTCCGGGATCAGCACGACGTCGATCAGGCGGGCGAGCTCGATCACCTGGATGTCGTCGGCGATGGTGTCAAGGTCGCTGGAGAACAAATCGGGCAGCAGGACGAGGCCGATATATTCGTCAGCATTGTTGACGATGACGATTCCCGGCCGCGAGCCGAGCGCGAACTCGCGGCGCGCGGCGGCGATCGTCGTGGTCGAGGGCACCTTGCCGACGTCCGAGCGCATCAGGCGCTCGACCGTGAGATTGCGCAGCCAGCCGACGTCGTTGGCGCTGCGGATGGTCTCGCCGCGCAGATGCAGGCGCCAGGTCGAGAAGGAATGGCCGAACATGAAGCGCACGCAGATCGAGGTTACGATGCAGCCGGCCAGCACCACGGCGGTGACGTCGACGTTACGTGTCATCTCGAGCACGAGGAACGACATCGTGAGCGGGCCGCCGACGATGGCGACGCCGAGCGTCGCCATGCCGGTCAACATCGCCACCAGCGGATCGATCGCGAAGTTCGGGCTGATGAGCAGCAGCACCGCGGCAAAGAACTTTCCGATCAGGCTGCCGACGAACAGCGAGGCGAAGAACAGGCCGCCGCGAAAGCCGGAGGCGAGCGAGATCAGGCAGGCCGTCACCTTCAAGGCGATGATCAGCGCGATCAGGCCGATCGTCATGTCGTGGAAGAGATCGAGCACCATGGCGCCATGGCCGGCCGCGAGAACCTGCGGCGTGATGATGGCGAACCCGCCGACGATGAGCCCGCCGATCACAGGACGCAGCCAGACCGGCATCCAGGCGAACAGCCGCTCGAACATCGGCGAGGAGCGCATCACGGCGATGCCGACGCCGCTGGTGATGAGGGCGAGCCCGATCAGTGCCAGATATTGCTCGACGCCGACGGCGCTGACCTTGGGTATCTCCAGCGAGTATGGCGCGCCGCCCAGCCATTGCGCGGTCAAGGCGCCCGCGAGGGAGGCGGCGAGGATCGGCGCGGCACTGCCTACGGCATAGACGCCGACGATCAGCTCGCAGGCATAGAAGGCGCCGGTGATTGGCGCGCCGAACGCCGCCGCGATCGCCGCCGCGGCCCCGCAGCCGACCATCAGGCGCAGATCGTTGCGGCGGAGATTGAAGAATTTGCCGATCAACGAGGCGATGCCCGAACCGATCTGGGTGTAGCCCGCCTCGAGGCCGACGGAGGCGCCGCAGCCGTTCGAGATCAGGGTCTGGCCTGCGACCACCCCGCTGTCGCGCATCGACAGATTGCCGCCCCGCAGCGCGTTTGCCTCGATCGGATCGACCGCGTTCGATATCTTCATGCGCCGCCGCGACCATTCCATGATTCCGAGCACCAGCCCGCCGAGCGCAGGCGCGATCAGTGCCGCCCATGGGCTGACGCTCGCGTGGGCCGACAGGTGGACGTCAATGGGAATGCCGTAGATCACGACATGCGCGATCTGCGCGATGTGGGCCATCAGCGTCACGACCGCGCCCGCGAGCGTGCCGATCACGAGCGCCAGCGGGATCAGGTAGAACTCGTTGCTGCGCAGCAGGGCGCGCAGCCGAACCATGGTGCGGTTCGTCTTCTTGCGATCCACGAGATGTTTGATCCGCACTAACACCGTCTGGCCCGCCCTACCCTTCCGACAGGCCGTAGCCGGCCATGCGCTGACGGACCCGCTCGATCTCCTCGCTCGGGAGCAGCGGCGGTTGTCCGATCTGCAGACAGCCGTGATATTGCCGCGCCAGCGTCTCGACCTCGACCGCCAGCCACATCGCCTTGTCCAGGGTCTTGCCGATCGCGATCATGCCGTGATGATCGAGCAGGCAGGCGAGCCGGCCCTCCAGCGCCCGCACGGCGTGCTCGGACAGCTCCGCCGTTCCGAACGTCGCGTAGGGCGCGCAGCGGATGCTGTCGCCGCCCGCCGCCGCGATCATGTAATGCACGGGCGGGATCTCCATGCCCATGATCGCCAGGATGGTGCAATAGGTCGGATGGGCATGCACGACGGCGTTGACGTCGGGCCGCGACTTCAGGATGTCGCGATGAAAGCGCCATTCGCTCGACGGCTTCTGGTCGGGCGCGTGCGAGCCGTCCATGGCCATGAAGACGATCTGGTCCGGACGCATGGCCTCATAGGGCACGCTGGTCGGCGTGACCAGGAGGCCGTCCACATGCCGGACGCTGATATTGCCCGATGTGCCCTGGTTGATGCCGAGCGCGTTCATGCGCCGGCAGGCGTCGATAATGGCCTGTCTCTTGCCGAGCTCGTCCGCTGTCATCGACATGTCGATTTCCTGTCGAGGGCTTGTTGGACCGAGTTACGTCAAAGCAACATGACAGTGCAAGCGAAAGCGTCCCGGATCCCGCGACACTCCGGCCGAACGGGATAGCGACAGGTTAACAGATTGTCGCAGCTACTGGGGCAGGCCGATCCGGACCGACCCCGTTGATGACGAACTGCACGGATAGGCGGCGAGCAGCATGCCGAGGACGCGCGAGAGCCATAACAAAAGTTAAGGCTGGTGCGGAGGCAATGAGATCGAACGGTGCAATCGCAAAGCAACCATTCCCGACGATTGCCGTTTCACTGTGCATCGATACACGAACAGAAGCAGCCGAAGCAATTGCACGAGCCCCGTTCCAGAATTGATCCGCACGATCCCGTTGCCTGCAGCCGTTGGGCACTTCGATTAGGGACAAACGTCAGAGAGCTCAAGGCGGCGATTCATCAATTCGGCAGCGCAGCGGATGCCGTGGCGTACGGCCTTCAGCAGTGGCGGCGTAGCGCCTCGCGCGGGCAGTGGCAGGGGCGCAGCGGCGCACCGCAGATCGGCATTCTCTCCGATTCCATGGTCGCGCGCGGCGAACAGCTCGCCGCCGTTTCGATGGTCTGCGTCAATGCGGTCGGCCTCGTCGCCGGCGCCGTGCCGCGGATTCTGCCCGCGGCGCCGGAGGCTGACATCGATGCCTATCTGGACAGGCTCGACGGCCTCTTCGTCGGCGGCGGACAGACCAACGTCCATCCGTCCCGCTATGGACAAACGGTCGACGAGAAGCGTGACGGCCCGTTCGACGAATTCCGCGACGAGGTCGCGCTGCGCCTGATCCCGCGGGCGCTGGCGCGGGGCATCCCCGCTCTGTTCATCTGTCGCGGCTTCCAGGAGCTGAACGTCGCTTTCGGCGGCACGCTGGCGAAAGAGCCAGACGATTTGCCCGAGGAGCAACGCCATGGCACGCCCGACGCGGACAACGAGGATGCCCGCTATCGGCTGCGGCAGAAGGTGGGCTTGCGCAGGGGCGGCGTCCTGCAGCAGATCTGCGGCGCGGATTCGATTCTAGTGAATTCGCTGCACAGCTTCCTGATCGCCGATCTCGCACCGGGTCTCGTCGCGGAGGCCGTCGCCGACGACGGCTCGATCGAGGCCGTCAGCGTCGAGGGCGCCAGCGATTTTGCGCTCGGCACGCTTTTCCATCCCGATTATTGGGCGAGCTCCGACCACGCCTCGGCGCGCATTCTGGCGGCTTTTGGAGACGCGGTTCGCCGCCACGCCAAGGCACAAGGGGCGGCGTAGGCGATGCACCGCTACCGCTTCGGCATCGAGGAGGAATATTTTCTGGTCAACCGCCAGTCCGCGGCGCCGCGATCCGAGCTGCCCAAGCCCTACATGGCCGCGGCGCAGAAGCGGCTCGGCGAGCGGCTGACCACCGAAATCCTGCAATCGCAGATCGAGGTGGCGACCCCGCCGCTGACGTCTTCGGCCGATGCGCTGGCCGAGCTCACGCATTATCGCGCGGTGCTCACCGAGGTCGGCAAGGACCACGGCGTCGGCATCATCGCGGCCGGCACACACCCGCTGGCGCAGCCGCAGCAGCAGCGCATGACGCGCAAGCGTCGCTACAGCAAGGTCATCAGCGATCTCGGGATGGTCGGCCTCGGCAACCCGATCAGCGGACTGCACATCCATGTCGAGGTCCCCGAGCCCGATTTGCGCGTCGAGATCATGCACCGCCTGGTGCCGTTCCTGCCGCTGCTGCTGGCGCTCTCGACCTCCTCGCCGTTCTGGTGCGGCTACCCGACGGGATTGCTGGGCTACCGCAATGCCGCCAACGATGCCCTCCCCCGGACCGGCTTTCCCGAGATGTTTCGGAACCTTTCCGAATACGAGACCTACGTGAAGACCTTGGTCGATGCCGGCATCATCCCCAACGCCACCTATGTCTGGTGGGCGTTGCGGCCCTCGCTGCAGCATCCGACTCTCGAGCTGCGCATCACCGATTGCTGCACGGCGATCGCGGATTCGGTGGCGATCGCGGCGCTGTTCCGCGCGCTGGTCCGCCACGCCGTCCACCATCCCGAGCTGAACGCCACCTATTCGGCCGTGCACCGCGCGCTGGTGGAGGAGAATCGCTGGCGCGCCCAGCGCTACGGAACCGACGGCACCTATATCGACCTGGTCTCGTTCGAGCCGGTCTCGTTCAGAAGCTGGCTCGATTCGGTGATCGCCATGGTGGCACCCCACGTCGACCATCTCGGCATCGAAGACGACATCCAGCATCTGAAGTCGATCCCCAAGCGCGGCACGTCGGCCCACCTTCAGCTCGAATATTTTCGCGGCTTGCGCAAGTTCGGCCACTCGCCGCGGGAAGCAATCAGCGACGTGACGAAATGGCTGCGGACTTCCACCGAAGCCGGAGACTTCACCGCCCGGGGCGGCGAGCCGAAAGCGCAAGCGGTGCGGCAACCGCTGACCGACCCGGTCTGACGTCTCCGGCTGCGGTCGCATGGAACGAGGTTTCGACCGCCGACTTAGCTCAGCGTGATAGCAATGGACAATCGTGGAGACCAATCATGAGCGACAGCGGCATTAGCATGCTCCTGGGCCACGCCTCGGCCCAGATGCTCTGGCTCTGGTTCATCGGAGCGTTCGTGCTCGGCGGGGCGCTCGTTTACGGCGTGATGAAGGCGGGCAACTTGCGCCGCAGCGAGCGGGCGCAGCTCGATCGCAACACCGAGGCACGGCAGCGCCAGGAAGATCCCTACAAGCGCCCGACCTGAGCCTTCGCCGGTTGCAGTTTGGAACTTTCATTCATGGCGCGGCTTTGATCGCCTGAGGATTGAGGAGGGCGAGGCCTTCCCGTGTTACCTCATGAGGAGGACGTATGGCTAAACGAGCGAAGAAACGCACGACAAAGAAGACCGCGGCGCGCCGGCCGCGTCAGGCGCCGAAGATGCTCAGCGACCTGTTTCTGGAGACGCTGAAGGACATCTATTTCGCCGAGAACAAGATCATCAAGACCCTGCCCAAGATGGCCAAGGCCGCGAATTCCAAGGAGCTTACGGCCGCCTTCAACAAGCATTTGCGTGAGACCCAGGGCCAGGTCAAACGGCTCGACCAGATCTTCAAGATGCTGGGCAAGCCGGCACGCGGCAAGCCCTGCGAGGCCATCAACGGCATTGCCGACGAGGGCGCCGAGATCATGAAGGAGTTCAAGGGCGCGCCGGCGCTCGATGCCGGACTGCTCGCGGCAGCGCAGGCGGTCGAGCACTACGAGATCTCCCGCTACGGCACGTTGCGCACCTGGGCCGAAGAGCTCGGCATGCAGGACGCCGCAAGGCTGCTCCAGGAGACGCTGGACGAGGAAGAGGCGACCGATCAGACGCTGACCGAGCTCGCCACCTCTGTGATCAACCTCGAAGCGGAACAAGAGTACCGCGCGGCGGCCTGAGCCCGCGCCCTGCCAATGAACGGAACGTCGCGGCCGCATGCCGCGGCGTTCGCTTGCCTTGATCGCACGGCGGCGCATGGCACATCAGCGCCACTGCACTGGATTTCCATACTGGATTTCCTTGGAACCGGCCCCATATGCAGGCTTTCCCACCCCAGAGCCTGCATCATGCAACCCAAAAATCCCCTCGACTGGATGCTGTCCGAAGCCCTGGACTCGCTGACCCGCGCCGATCGGCTGCGCCAGCAGTTCGGCCGCCAGGAAGCCTGCTGGGAGCCGCCGATCGACGTGCTCGAGACCGAGCGTGAGCTCCTGATCCTGGTCGCGCTTCCCGGCGTCAATCCGGACAATGTCGAGACCGTCATCCATGACGGCGTGCTCGTCATCTCGGGTCAGCGCACCCTCCCGCCGGAGCTTCGCAACGCCCGCATCCATCGGCTCGAGCTGCCGCAAGGGCGTTTTGAGCGCCGCATTGCATTGCCCCTCGGCCGTTACGCCATCAGCCGCTTCGTGATGGACGGCTGCGTCGCACTGCGCCTCGCGAAATCCTGAGGTCGATCATGGCCACCGAACAGATGAACAACGAACAAAGCAATAACGACGTGAAGATCCCCGACGACGCGCTGATCATCGTCCCCGTGCGCGAGATGGTGCTGTTTCCCGGCGCGATCGCGCCGATCACGATCGGCCGGGCGAAGTCCATTGCCGCCGCGCAGCAGGCGCTGCGCGAGCAGCGGCCGATTGGCATCGTCCTGCAGCGCAGCCCCGAGACCAATGACCCCGGGCCGGACGACCTCTACAGGGTCGCAACCATCGCCAACATCGTGCGCTACATCACCGCGCCCGACGGCACCCATCACATCGTCTGCCAGGGCGTGCAGCGCGCGCGCATCCTCGACTTCCTGCCGGGGACGCCGTTCCCGGCCGCGCGCTTCCAGCAGATCCCCGAGCCGACCACGACCTCGCCCGAGATCGAGGCCCGCGCGCTGAACCTGCAGCGCCAGGCCATCGAGGCGATCGAGCTGCTGCCGCAGGCGCCGCCCGAGCTCGCCGCGATGTTCCAGGGCACCAGCGCGCCCGGCGCGCTGGCGGATCTGGCAACCTCGTTCATGGACATCAAGCCGCAGGACAAGCAGGAGGTGCTGGAGACCATCGACCTCGCTCTTCGCGTGGAGAAGGTGTCGAAGCACCTGGCCGAGCGGCTGGAGGTGCTGCGCATCAGCAACGAAATCGGCCAGCAGACCAAGGCCTCCTTCGACGAGCGGCAGCGCGAGGCGATCCTGCGCGAGCAGATGGCGACGATCCAGCGCCAGCTGGGCGAAGGCGACGGCAAGCAGGCCGAGGTCACCGAGCTGACGGCTGCGATCGCCAAGGCCAACATGCCGCCGGAGGCGGAAGCGCATGCCAAGAAGGAGCTGCGCCGCTACGAGCGCATGCCGGAGGCCGCCGGCGAGGCCGGCATGGTCCGCACCTATCTGGACTGGCTGATCGAGCTGCCCTGGGCGCTGCCCGCGGAGAAGCCGATCGACATCAAGGAGGCGCGAGCCATCCTGGATGCCGACCATTTCGGCCTGGAGAAGATCAAGAGCCGGATCATCGAATATCTGGCGGTGCGCAAGCTCGCCCCGCAGGGCAAGGCGCCGATCCTGTGCTTCGTCGGCCCGCCCGGCGTCGGCAAGACCTCGCTCGGCCAATCCATCGCGCGCGCGATGGATCGCCCCTTCGTGCGCGTCAGCTTGGGCGGCGTGCATGACGAGGCCGAGATTCGCGGTCACCGCCGCACCTATATCGGCGCGTTGCCCGGCAACATCATCCAGGGCATCAAGAAGGCGGGCGCGAGGAACTGCGTCATGATGCTGGACGAGATCGACAAGATGGGCCGTGGCGTGCAGGGCGATCCTTCCGCCGCGATGCTGGAGGTGCTCGACCCCGAGCAGAACGGAACGTTCCGGGACAATTACCTCGGCGTGCCCTTCGATCTGTCGCGCGTCGTGTTCATCGCGACCGCCAACATGCTCGACCAGATCCCGGGTCCGCTGCTGGACCGCATGGAGCTGATCAGCCTCGCCGGCTACACCGAGGACGAGAAGCTGGAGATCGCGCGGCGCTATTTGGTGCGGCGGCAGTTGGAGGCCAACGGCCTCTCGGCCGAGCAGGCCGAGATCGAGCCGGAAGCCTTGAAGCTGATCGTCAAGGGCTACACCCGCGAGGCTGGCGTGCGTAACCTCGAGCGCGAGATCGGCAAGGTGCTCCGGCATGCCGCGGTGCAGGTCGCCGAAGGCACGGCCGCGAAGGTCACGGTGACGGCAAAGGACATCGCCACCGTGCTCGGCCAGCCGCGCTTCGAGGGCGAGATCGCACTGCGCACCAGCGTTCCGGGCGTTGCCACCGGCCTTGCCTGGACGCCGGTCGGCGGTGACATCCTGTTCATCGAAGCCACGCGCGTGCCCGGCAAGGGCGGGCTGATCCTGACCGGCCAGCTCGGCGACGTCATGCGCGAGAGCGTGCAGGCTGCGCTGACGCTGGTGAAGAGCCGGGCCTCTCAGCTCGGCATCGATCCGCAAGCGTTCGAGAAGAGCGACATCCACGTTCACGTTCCCGCGGGCGCAACCCCGAAGGACGGGCCGAGCGCGGGCGTTGCGATGTTCACGGCGCTGACCTCCCTGCTCACCAACCGCACGGTGAGGAGTGACACCGCGATGACCGGCGAGATCTCGCTGCGCGGCCTGGTGCTGCCGGTCGGCGGCATCAAGGAGAAGGTGGTGGCTGCGGCTGCTGCCGGCCTGAAGCGGGTGATGCTGCCGGCGCGCAACAAGCGGGACTATGACGACATCCCGAAGAGCGCGCGGGACACCCTCGAGTTCATCTGGCTGGAGCGCGTCGACGAAGCCATCGCCGCGGCGCTCGAGCCGGCTGAAGCCAAGGAAGCGGCGGAGTAAAGGCGATGAAGAAACTGCTGGAAATAGCGAAGCGGTCGCGGAAGACGCAGCGGCTGCGCCAATTGCTCGATCGCGCGATCGACCGGATTCGCGATGGGCTCGCAGGACCCGAGCCGCGGCTTCAGCCTGCTACGGTCCGGGTGAAGCGCCGCAAGGGTTGAGCCCTCCGTCTCGAACCCTCGCGGCTACCCCAGACAAAAGGCCCCCTCGTTCGAGGGGGCCTTTGCGTTGTTAGCCCACGGCGTCCTTGGCGGCCTTGACCGGGCGGGCGCGGACGATCTTCCGGGCCGGCTTGGCCTTGAACATCATCTCTTCACCCGTGAACGGGTTGGTGCCCTTGCGCGCCTTGGTCGCGGGCTTCTTGATGACCACGAACTTGGCGAAGCCCGGCACCAGGAACAGGCCGTTCTTCTTGAGCTCCTTGTGGCCGACGTCGGTCAGCGTCTCCATGACGTTCTTGACGTCACGCTTGGAAAGCTCGGTGGCGGTCGCAATCTTTTCGATCAATTGCGATTTGGACATCTGGGTCGGCATCGTGTCTCCTCTGATTCGTTGCCGGTTGCATATTAGACCAACCGTTGAAGGCCTATAGCCTTCTGCACAGTTTTGTCGCGAAATTACGGGCTTTTCTGGCCTGCTGTGACAAAAAACCCTGCTTTTTAGCTACTTCCAGAGCGGAGGAAGCCTCGGGCAGCGGTTTTTGCCTTGTTTCAAAGGCCCGCACGCAACCTTGCTAGAACTGATTCGCCGCTTTCGACAAGCGACGACCGGCCTCTTTATGAGAGGCCGGTCGTGTTTCACCCTGAAAAATAAGGGTCGGATCGCTGGTCGCCGGTCTTCTTCCCCGTAAAAATGGGGAGAAAGTCAGTGGGCGATTGGCTAGACGCGCTCGATGATGATGGCCGGCGCCATGCCGCCGGCGGCGCACATGGTGACAAGACCGCGCTTGAGGTCGCGCCGTTCGAGCTCGTCCAGCACCGTGCCGATCAGGATCGAGCCGGTGGCGCCGATGGGATGGCCGAGCGCGATCGAGCCGCCGTTGACGTTGACCTTGGCCCGATCGAGCTTGAGGTCGCGGATATATTTTTCCGCCACCACGGCGAAGGCCTCGTTGATCTCGAACAGGTCGATATCGTCGATGGTGAGCCCCGCCTTGGCCAGCACCTTGCGCGTTGCCGGCACCGGTGCGTTCAGCATGAGGGTCGGCGAGTCCCCCATGTTGGCCATCGCGACCACGCGGGCCCGGGCTTTAAGGCCATGGGCCTTGGCGTAAGCGGGCGAGGCCAGCAGGATCGCGGCAGCGCCGTCGACGACGCCGGACGAGTTGCCGGCGTGATGCACGAAGTCGATGTCGAGATCAGGGTACTTTTGCAGGATCAGGCCGCGATAGGTCGTGCCCTTGTCGTCGAGCGCGTAGTCCGCGACGGCAGGAAATGCCGGCTTCAGGCTGCTGAGGCCTTCCATCGTGGTCTGCGGCCGCGGGTATTCTTCATGATCCAGCGCCAGACTGCCGTCCTCGCGGTGAACAGGCACGAGGCTGTTCTTGAAGTGGCCGTTTGCGATCGCGTGCGCGGCGCGCTTCTGGCTCTCCAGCCCGAGCGCGTCGACGTCGCTTCGGGTGATGCCCTCCAGCGTCGCGATCGCATCGGCGCAGACGCCCTGATGCGACTGCGGATGCCGTGCCCGCAGGCGCAGATTGCCGCTATCCATCATCATCGGACCGCCGCCGCGGCGTCCCTCCATCGACATCATCTCGCAGCCGCCGGCGATGACGAGATCCTCGGCACCGGCCATGATCGAGCTCGCCGCCATGTTGACGCTGGTGATGCCGCTTCCGCAAAAACGATCCAGCGTCACCGCGCTGGCACGCACGTCGTAGCCGGCATCGAGCGCCGACATGCGGCCGAGATCGCCGCTTTGCGTTGCCACCTGCGCGCTGCAGCCCCAGACGATATCATCGACGTCGACGGTATCGATGCCGGTGCGGTCGGCGAGTGCGCGCAGCACGGTCGCCCCGAGCTGCTGCGGATGAATGCCCGACAGGGCTCCCTTGCCGGCCTTGCCGATGCCCCGCGGCGTGCGGCAGGCATCAATGATCAGCGCGTCAGGCATTGGCGTCGTCCTCTTGTTTATGGGTGTTGAGAACGGTTTTGAATAAGGGGGAGAGGAGAGTCAATGTGCGGCGCTCGCCCTTCGCCTCTCCCCGCGTGCGGGGAGAGGCCGGATTTTACGCGCAGCGGAAAATCCGGGTGAGGGGGAGCCTCAGCAAGAACGGTGACAGGGTGACAGATGGACTCGCGGAGAGAGCCCCTCACCCCTGCCCTCTCCCCGTAAGAACGGGGAGAGGGAGAAGAGCTACGCCCCCGCCGCGTTCTTCGCGATCACGTTGCGGTAGAAGCTGGCGCTGAGTTTTGCCGTGCGGACCTGGGTGTCGAAATTGACGTGGTACAGCCCGAAACGCTTGTTAAGGCCATACACCCACTCGAAATTGTCCATCAGGCTCCAGAGGAAATAGCCGCGCACCGGCACGCCTTCGTCGGTGGCGCGCTGGAGCTGGGCGAGATAGTTGCGCAGATACATGATGCGATCGGTGTCGTAGATCTTGCCGTCGGGCGACACCACATCGTCGCCGGAGGTGCCGTTCTCGCTGATATAGATCGCATCCGTCTTCCAGATCTTCGCCGCCAGCTTCGGCACCCAGTAGATCGTCTCGGGCCCGACGCGCAGCCAGTCCGAATTCATGTGCGGGAACGATTTCGGGATCGGCAGCGGCTTGAAGCCCGCGCCCTGGTCGGAGGCCACCACGTAGTTCTGCGGCGCATAGATGTTGAGACCGAGAAAATCGACCGGCGAAGAGATGATCTTGAGCTCCGCATCGGTGTATTTCGGCGCGTTGGACCCGGCGTATTTCAGGAAGGCGTCGGTATAGCGGCCCGTCATGATGACGTTGAGGTAGCCGGCATTCATCTCGCGCAGCGCGATCTCCGCGGCCCGCACGTTTTCCGGCGTGTCGAAGGCAGGCGCGCAGGCATCGATGTTCTCCGCCGGCCCCACCCTGGTGCCGCGGCGGCCATGGGCGCGCACCGCCTGCACCGCGAGCCCGTGCGCCAGCGCACTGTTGTGCCTGATCTGATTGACATCGGCTTGCGGCAGCTTCAAGCCCGGCGCGTCGATGCCGACGCCGTAACCGAAATAGACGAAGCGCCCGCTCTCGTTCAACGTGAACACGTTCCTGACGCGGTCGGTGAGGTGCGCGGCGACATAGGCCGCGTAGTCGCCGAAGATCTTGCAGGTCTCGGTCGAACGCCAACCGCCGAACCGGTCCTGGAGCGACTGGGGCAGATCCCAATGATAAAGGGTCAGCCACGGCTCGATGCCGTTCTTCAGGAGCTCGTCGACGAGACGATTGTAGAAGTCGAGCCCCTTCGGATTGGGCTTGCCGTCGCCGTCCGGGAACAGCCGCGGCCAGGCCACCGAGAAGCGATAGGCCTTGCAGCCGAGCTCCTTGATGAGGGCGATGTCCTCCTTGTAGCGGTGATAGTGCTCGTTGGCGCGGTCGCCGGTGGTGCCGTCCTCGATCTTGCCGGGGATGCGGACGAACTTGTCCCAGATCGAGGCCCCTCGCCCGTCCTCCTCGACCGCGCCCTCGACCTGATAGGACGAGGTCGCCGTGCCCCAGAGAAAGCCCGCCGGAAAACCGCCTGCATTGCGCGGCGGCCGAGCCGGCTTGGCTTCGGCGACAAGGGGACTCGCAATCCCAGCTGCGGACAATCCCACCAGCTTGGCAAACCGGCGGCGCGAGACCCCCTCCGTCATTGATGCTGCTCCACTTCTTTTCGTTTCGGGCCGGCACAATGAACAGTTCCGGGCGATTTGAGAAGCGGGTGCAGGAGGTCCCAGATCCGCCACCGCAGGCGCGGCAGCACAATGCCGTTCCCTTGCCGAGATGAACGCCTATTGAGTTCAAACCGGATTCTAGCGTCGGCCTGCTCCGATTGAACCGACCACAATCTGCATCAGCCACGCGATGCCCGCGTCTTTCATAGCCGCTTTGGTCGCGATGGCCCGGATCGTATCCGGTTTGCGCGCGAAAGGCAGCTCGACCAACACGAGGCCGAAACGGCTGGCGTGCTGCTCCACCAGTCGGCGCGGCAATGCGGCGATCAAATCAGACCCGGAAAGCTGGGCAAGCGCCATCATGAAATTCGGAACAGTCAAAGCGATGCGGCGTTCGAGGCCGCGCTTTGCCAACATCTCATCAACGAAACCGCGCGGTTCCCCACTGAGAGAGACCAGCAGGTGCTGTGATCGCGCGAACGCAGCATGGGTTGGCGCTTTTGCGAAGGGATGTCCCTTGCGCATGGCCAGCACGAACTCCTCCTCGTAAAGCCTGCGCGCCTCGAAACGCGGTGATACCGCCGGCAGCGGCAGCATTGCGATATCGAGCTCGCGTCGTTCGAGCATGTCTAGGCTTTGCTGCCAAGGCTCTCCGATTGCGCCACCGCGCGGCGCAGGCATCAGGTGGATCAGCCCGATATCAATGTGGGGCGCCGCAGTCGCGATCGATTGCAACAGCGGACCGATCGCTGAGACCAGTACGGCATCGGGAGCGCCAATCGTAAATCGACGGCCACTTTGCTCCGGGTCGAACGGTGTGGCCGAGCCGATCAGCTGTTCGACGCGCGCGATGATCTCGGCCACCGGCTCTCCAAGCTCCAAGGCCCGCTCCGTTGGAACGACCCCCTTCGGGGTCCGCAGAAACAGCGGATCGTTCAGTAGAAGACGGAGCCGGCCAAGCGCATGGCTGACAGCCGACGGCGTCAGGCTCAGCCGAGCGGCTGCACGCGCGACATGGCGCTCTTCCAGGACCACGCGGAAGAGCACGAGGAGATTCAGATCAATCCTGGATAGATCAATTTGGTTCAGCATGTTGCTGAAATCATATCGCTGGATTCATTGGGATCAAGGCTTCATGCATGGGGCTCGTCGTTCGATCAGGAGCTGAGAAATGACAAACAAACCGTCCGGGCTGAACAGGTGGCCATGCGAGCAGGAAAAGATATCGCGGCGCTCGATGATGGCCGCTACCGCAGCAATTCCCCTGTCCGGTCAGCTTTCGGCCGATGCGGCCGCTGGAAGCGACGCGATAGCAGGCCTCGTCGAACGCGCCCGCGAGAAGAATGCCGCCTTCATGCGTGGCGATGTGGACCGCTGGTCCCAGCTTGTCCGCATCGCGCCCGATTTCACGCTGATGCAGCCCTTTGGCGGGCCTACGAGTCGGGGATTCGACGCTAGTCCCCAGCGTCTGGCTGCCCTCTCCCGATACTTCAGGGAAGGCCAAACCGAACTTGAGGTTTTGCAAACCTATGCATCCGACGCGCTCGTCGCTCTCGTCATGGTCGAGCGCCAGCGCGCCGAGGTGGGCGGGTTGCCGGCTCAAGACTGGTCGCTGCGCGTGACCGAAGTCTACCGCAAGGACGGCACGGATTGGCAACTCGTGCACCGTCATGCGGACCCGCTGGTCCGAAGCATCACCTTGCAACAGGCGGCGATACTCGCCCGGGGATGGCCGGAGGAAAAATGACGAAGCGCTGCAGATGAGCTGGATTCGGAGCCGGCCGGCGGTCAGTCGAGACGACGTGCGATTTCGTCGCGATGTTCAGCGCGAGCGCTTCGGCAATTTCGGCAGCTTGTCGGGATTGAATGCCGGCATCTGCCCTGGTGGTTCAGGTGGCGGCGGCTGTTGTTCCCTGAGGATGAGCGTTCCGTGGAGGATCATGCCCGGCGCCTGAGGTGCCGTCGCAGTGTAGGTCGCGATCTTGCCAGGGCAGCTTCCCTCGATCGTCAACGTCAGCTCTTGATCGTTGCCGAACACGGTGGCGCGTCCGTCGGTGTGACGCTTCGTCAATACGGTTGCGGTGAAGCGATCCCCATCGATCTGGCAGGTGCCGTGATAGGTCATCAGGCTGTCACGGCCCCAGATCTGGCCGTCTGCGACATGGACGATCCCGGTACCATGGTCGAGCGGCGTCTTGTACCACGCCGCGTAGGTGCCGTCCTTCAGCATGGGAGCAGCCTCCCCTGGTATTCCCACGCCGACAATTGGCATCATTAGCGCCAATAAACGGTTAATGACCGGGCCCGTGCCAATCCGGTCTTTGCTTGCGCAGCTCGGCCTCGAGCTCCTCGATGATGCTGTGAAGCAGACACGCTGCTAGCGGATCGGTCACCTCGCGCTCCAGATGCCGGTACCGCGCAATCTGGAATTCCTGCTCTCTCAATTGGTGCTCAGTCATCACGGGCCCTCCGGCGAACCGACGCGGAGACGGCCGGAGAGTTTCGTTACAATTTTCAGATCATTTGCGATGGTTTCCAATCGGTTAAAGGCGCAAGCGGGCTGCGGATTGCCCGAAAAGGCTGCCGCAGCACCGGCTGCACCAGCCTGAGCGCGGCGGTTGACGTCCAGACCGTTGCTTCCAATTGCGTGCGCGGCGGGCTTCTGCTAGCTTGAGGTACGTGCCTCATTTCACCTCGCCGGCCGGGTCGGTGACCCGCCTCTGCCGCAACGATGCGGGTAGCGGCTGATTGCCGTGCCGCTGGGGGTGAGGCATGCGCCCAATCTGGGCTCAAGCAGAGTTGGCCATCAAAAAGGGCCGACCGCCTTAGGGGAGGAATGATATGCAGCGTCTCTTGGTTGCAGGTGTGTCTGTTGCCTTCGCGATCGCAGCGGGTGTCGGCCCGACGGATGCGGCGGACAAGAAGGTTCTGGCCTTCGTCGTCAACGGGGCGTCCGACTTCTGGAAGATCGCCGAGGCCGGGATGAAGAAGGCGCAAGGCGAGCTGCCCAGCTACGAGCTCCAGTTCAAATATCCGGAACAGGCTGCGGCCGCCGTGCAGCAGCGCGTGATGGACGACCTCGTCGCCGCCGGTGCCGCCGGCATCATGGTCAGCGCGGTCGATCCAAAGAACCAGACCGAGCATCTCAACAAGGTTGCGTCCCAGACCGTGCTGTTCACCACCGACAGCGACGCGCCGAAATCCAAGCGCGTGGCCTATATCGGCTCCTCCAACACCGACCTCGGCAAGGAGGCAGGAAAGCTGATGGTCAAGGCGCTGCCGAACGGCGGCAAATGCGTCGGCTTCGTCGGCCTACCCGGCGCCGACAACGCACGCGAGCGCATCGAAGGCGTGAAGGAGACGCTCAAAGGCTCGAAGGTCGAGCTCGTCGACGTTCGCGGCGACGAGATCGACCAGACCCGCGCCAAGCGCAACGTCGAGGACATCCTCGCCGCCATGCCCGATGTGAGCTGCCTCGTCGGCTTCTACTCCTACAACACGCCGCGGATCTACGAGGTGCTCAAGGAGGCCGGCAAGCTCGGCAAGATCAAGATCATCGGCTTCGACGAGGATCCGATTACGCTCGGCGGCGTCAAGGAAGGCAGCATCGTCGGCACGGTGGTGCAGCAGCCGTTCGAATGGGGCTATCAGGGCATGAAGCTGATGGCGAACTACATCGGCGGCAACAAGTCCGGCATTCCGGCCAACGGTATCATCATCGTGCCCGGCAAGGTCATCGAAAAGGCGAATGTCGACGAGTTCATGGCCTCGATGAAGCAGATGCTGAAGAAATAGGAGAGATCCGCGCTGCCCGCCGTGCAGCCTGCCATGCCAGAACCGTTTCTCGAACTGGTCGACATCAGCAAGAGCTATCCAGGCGTGGTCGCTCTCGACCACGTCGGTCTCCAAGTGTCGCCCGGCGAGGTCGTTGCGCTGATCGGCGAGAACGGCGCCGGCAAGTCGACGCTGATGCGCGTGCTCGGCGGGGTCGTGGAGCCCAGCGGCGGCTTTATTCGTGTCGATGGCGCCGCGCGATCTTCGCTCACCGTGGCGGATGCGATCAAGGCGGGCATTGCCTTCGTCCATCAGGAACTGAACCTGTTCGACAATCTCGATGTCGCCGGCAACGTCTTCATCGGCCGCGAGCCCGTGCACGGCGGGCCCTTGCGGCTGATCGACCGCAAACGGATGTATGCCGATGTCGCGCCGCTGCTGGAGCGGCTGGGCTGCGATTTTGCGGCCGATGCGCCGCTCGCCGACCTGTCGCTGGCGCAGCGCCAGCTGGTCGAGATCATGAAGGCGCTTTCGCTCGACGCTCGTCTCGTCATCATGGACGAGCCGACCTCGAGCCTGACGCTCGCCGAGACGGACCGCCTGATGCGCACCGTGGCCGGCCTGAAAGCCCACGGCGTCAGCATCATCTTCATCACGCATCGGCTCAACGAGGTGATGCAGTGCGCCGACCGTGCGGTCGTGCTGCGCGACGGTCGCGTGGTCGGCGCGCTGACGCGTGCGGAGCTCTCTCCGGCGGCGATGATCCGCTTGATGATCGGCCGCGACCTGAAATCGCTCTACGTTCCGCCGGCCGCGCCGCCCGGCGACAGCGTGCTGGAGATCGTCGATGCCGTCACCGACACCTATCCCGGCCGCGCCGTGAGCCTGTCGGTCCGCCGCGGCGAGATCCTCGGGCTTGCCGGTCTCGTCGGGTCCGGCCGCACCGAGCTCGCCCGCGCCGTCTTCGGCATCGACCCACTGCGTGGCGGCACGATACGACTCGATGGCGAGCCGATCCGTATCGCAAGCCCACGGGCCGCCATCGAGCAAGGCATCTATCTCGTTCCGGAGGACCGCAAGGGCGCAGGCCTGCTGCTCGACGTCTCGATCGCCGAAAACATCTCGCTGCCGGATCTGGCGTCCTATATGCGCTTCTGGCTGGTAGATACGGATCGCGAGAACGAGAACGCGGTGCGTCAGCGGGAGCGCCTAAAAATCCGCGCGCCCGACGTCAAGACCGCCGTCGGCTCGCTGTCGGGAGGCAACCAGCAGAAGGTCGTGCTCGCCAAATGGCTGTCGATGCGGCCGAAGGTGCTGATCGTCGACGAGCCGACGCGTGGGGTCGACGTCGGAGCCAAGCAGGAAATCTACGGCATGCTGCGCCGCCTGACCGATGCCGGGGTGGCGATCCTGATGATCTCCAGCGACATGGAGGAGGTGATCGGGGTTAGCGACCGGCTCGCGGTGATGCATGAAGGCGCGATCTCGGGCTTCCTTGATCGCAGCCAGTTCAGTGAGCACAATGTGCTGCAGCTTGCCGTTGGCCACACAATCACGGCGGAGGGACCTTGAGCAAGAAAGACCTGAGCCTTCTCGTTCTGATTCTGGTGGTCGGGACCGTTGTCGCCCTGATCAATCCGAGATTCCTGTACGTCGGCAATCTCTCGAACACCGCCAACCAGATCGGGTTGTTCGGCATCTTCTCCATCGCCGAAGCCTTCATCATCATCATCGGCGGGATCGAGCTGTCGGTGGGTTCGGTGATCGCACTGCTGGGCGTCCTGTTCATCGACCTGATCGTCAATCACGACGTCAACTGGGTCGTAGCCCTCGCGATGATCGTCGCGGCCGGGCTCGTGATCGGCCTGGTTCATGGCACGCTGGTGACCAGGATGCGTATCCAGGCTTTCGTGGTCACGCTGTGCGGCCTTCTGATCTATCGCGGCGCGGCGCGCTATTACACCGAGGACGCGACGGCGGGCTTCGGCTTCGGCGCGAGCTTTCCGATGCTGGAATGGCTGGCCGCCGGCCGCACAAACGTGCTCGGATTCCCGCTGCCGCACAGCGTGGTGGCGCTCGCCGTGGTGGCCGTGATCGCCTGGGTGGTGCTTCACCGCTCGGTGTTCGGCCGCTATCTCCTTGCCGTCGGCAAGAACGAGGAAGCCGCACGCTACTCCGGCATTCGCACCAACCGCGTGATCATCTCGGCCTATGTCATCTGTGGCGGGCTGACTGCGTTTTCGGCGATCCTGATCGCGATGTACACCCGTTCGATTTCGCCGGCGGTGCACGGCTCGTTCTACGAGCTCTACGCCATCGCCGCCGCCGTGCTCGGCGGCTGCTCCTTGCGCGGCGGCGAAGGCTCGATCATCGGCGTCGTGCTCGGCACCGTGCTGCTCCAGGTGTTGCAGAATCTCGTCAACCTGCTGGGCATTCCGAGCTCGCTCAATTTCGCGGTGATGGGAACGGTGATCCTGGTCGGCGTGCTCGGCGATCAATATCTGGTGCAGCGACGCCACCGCGCGAGTGCGGCCAAAGGCCGGGAGCAGGCGAGCGTCGCTGCGGCTCCGCTCGAGCGCGTGAAGGTGGAGTGAAAATCTAGAACGTCACCCGCAACCCCGCGTAAAACGCGCGCGGCCTTGCCGGGCTCAGCGAGCGCGGGTCGGTGAAATCCGCGCCGCCATTGGTGAAGTTGGGCAAGGCGTCGCGGTCGAAGAACTGGCCGTAGGTCACGTAACGCTTGTCGAAGATGTTGTCGACGCGGCCGTAGAGCTGGACGTTCTTCGCGACCTGATAGGAGGTGTGGAGATTGAACACCGTGTAGGACGGCAGCTTCGCGAACTGGTTGGACTCGTCGCCGACCAGATACTGGCTGGAGACGAACAGCGCGTTGCCGCCGACCTTCCAGACGTCGGTCACGGCATAGTCGACGCCGACCTTGACGCGGTGGCGCGGGACTGCCGGGATCTGGTTTCCGGGCCTGACCTGAATGGTCTCGGAGGTATCGTCGGCAAACGGGCTTTCCGAGCCGAGCTCGAGCGGATCAAGGAAGCGGGCATCGACGAACGCGTAACTCGCCTGGAACTGCAGCGTCGGAGACTTGATGTTGACTTCGGCTTCGAGCCCCTGCCGCCGGGTGCGGCCTACGTTCGAAAAATAGCCGAAACCAGTCCGGCCAACGACCGGCACCGCCATGATGTCGTCGTGGTTGGTGGCGCGAAAGCCGCCGATCTTCCATCCGAGGGTGCCGATGTTCAACTCCTTGGTGCCCCGGAAACCGGCCTCCACGGTCTTGGAGACGACCTGCTTCAACGGTGGATCCGCAACCAGGAAGGCCGCGATGAGACAGGGCCTGGCGGGATCGGCGCAGCCGAGCTCGAGCGGTGTCGGCACGCGGTTGGCCTCGGAATAGCCGGCATAGGCGGTCAATTCCGGCGTGATCCTGTAGGTGCCGCCGATGATCGGATTGAAACGCGTGAAGGTGTGATCGCCGTTGAGCGCAGTCCCGAGCTGATCTTCCAACGTGATCCGCGCCGCATTGAAGCGGCCGCCCCCCGTGATGGCGAAGGCTTCCGTGACGTTGAACGTATCCATCGCGTAGAGGCCGTTATACTGATTGACGGTCCGCAGCGAGACCGGGCCGGCGACGGGGTCCGCCACAGGAGTCGGTCCCAGGAAAACGCCGCTGCCGCTGACGACGTAGTTCTCTCCCATCGAGCCGATTTCGGAGGAGGCGTTGTAGCGCGTGACGCTGGCGTCATAGGTTGCGCCCACCACAAAGCGGTTGTCATGACCGAACAACTGGTCGGTGTTGGTGGCCTGCCCCGACACGCCGAACGTGGTCGAACGGATCGAGCCGCGGTCGATCGCGCCGAGGATCGTGCCCGGCGCAAATGGGTTGGCAAGCTGCACGCCGCCCGCGCCGTAGGCGGGTGAGGTGTCGTCGCCAAAGCAGAGCAGCGCCGGATCTGCAGCGCACTCCTCCACATCGGTCGGGTTGCCGTCGACCACCTTTTGCTCGTACCTGCGCACACGCGCGATGCCTTCGAGCGTCCAGGTCGGCGTCGCGTCGACCTTGCCGGTCAGGTTGAGATAGCCGACGCGATTGGAGGTGGTCTGCGGCGTGGTGTAGGTCGCGCCCCAATATCTGTCGAGCAGCTCGGCCGGGACCGTGGCGCTGGCGCCGAAATCGTTCTTGGCCACGCCCATATTGGCGTGGAATTCGCTGTCGCCGGCCCTGTAGCCGACATCGCCGTAGAAGCGCCGCACGGTCGATTGGGAAAAATTGCGGAAGCCGTTGTCGCGCAGTCCTTCGAGCGCACCGTAGACGGCGAAGTTCTGGTCGACCTGCTTGCCCCATTGCGCCGAGCCCTGGATGCGGCCGAACGATCCGCCCATGAGGTCGAGCTCGGCGCCCTGATAGGTGAAGCCGTCCTTCATTTGCAAGTTGATCGCGCCGCCGAGTGCATTGAGGCCGAAGGCCGGATTGTTGGTCACCAGCGTCACCGACCTGATCGCGGCCGTCGGAATCAGGTCCCAATTGACGGCGTCCGAGAAGGCCTCGTTGATGCGGACGCCGTTCTGGTACACCGCAAGGCCTTGCGGCGTGCCCGTCACGGGCGAAGCGACGAAGCCGCGGAATTCGACATCCGGCTGGAACGGATTGCCGGTGACTTCGCTGATGTTGATGCCGGCGATGTTGTCGCGCAGCGCGTCCGTGACGTTCAGCGAACCGGTGCGCCTGATCTGGTTGGCATCGACGGCATTGATCGCCGACGGAACCTTGTCGACATCGAGACCCCGGCCGGTGCCCGGCGAGGTCGGATAGACGTAAAGGCGTGTCCTCGGCGCGGCCGATCCCGGCGCCCCCACGCGCGCAACAGGTCGCGACGGCGCCGCGCGCCGCGCTGCCGAAGGTGGTGCGGTCACCTCGACCGGCGGCAGGTTCTGGACGTTGGTCTCCTCGTCCGGCGCGGCCCCGGCAGGGGTCGCATAGACCAAGCCCGATACCAGCCCGGTCGACACCGAAGCCATCAACAAAGCACGCTTGAACGAAACAACCTTGCCCATCCCCGCCTTCCCATCCGTGACCACCGACTGTTTTGATGTTCCGCCGATTGGTCGGGACGAGTTTATTCGGCCGCAATGGGGACGCCAGCCACAAAAGGTCGGACCCTATCCACACCCATTTTCCCGACCAAATCGGGAATTTTTCCCGATCGCTTTGGATGCGATCAGGTTGCCGCTGTCGGCACCAGCGCTTCCACGGTCACACCGCCCTCACCCGAGACCACATTGAGCGTGCCGCCGAGCGCCAGGATCCGCTCGCGCATGCCGACGAGGCCGAAGCCGAGCTTCTGGCCTGGCTCCATGCCGCGGCCGTCGTCGCTGACCCGCACCCGGGCGCAGAAGCGGCCGCCGGCCTGCTCGACCGGCTCGATGACGACGCTGACCGAGGTCGCACCGGCGTGGCGGAACACATTGGTGAGCGCCTCCTGCACGATGCGGTAGATGGTGAGATCGGCGGTCTCGCCGGTGGGGCCCAGCGCCGGCGAGATCGAGGTCTCGATCGCAACGTCGGGATGCGACTCCCGCCACAGCCGCGACAGGGATTCGAGCGCCTGGCGCAGGCCGAGCTCGGCAAGGCCCACGGGCCGAAGACGCTCCAGCACGCGGCGATTGAACTGCTGGAGTGCATTGATCTGCTCCAGCATGGCGCTGCCATGTTTGCGCACGGCATCCGCACTCGGCTCGCGTCCGTCCGCCTGCTTCGCCAGCGCGCTCGCATGTGCGCGCAGCGAGAACAGATAGGGTCCGAACTCGTCGTGCAATTCGCGCGCGATCTCCTTGCGCTCGATGTCCTGCAGCGACACCGCGCGCTCGGCGAGGCGCCGCTTGTCCTCGACCGCTTCACCAAGCGTCGCGGCAAGATGGTTGAGCCTGGTGCAGATCGCCGCGAGCTCCGGCGCGCCGCCCGGCGCGACGCGGGCCTCGTAATGTCCGCTTTCGAGCTTCCCCATGGCGTCCGCCAGCGACTGTAACGGTGCCAGGGCACGGCCGACCACCTTCATCATCAGGAAAAACAGCGCAAGCGCGATCACCGAGCCGACCTCGAGCTGGGTCACGATGCCGTCCCAGATCTCGGCGATCTCGTCGTCGGGATGCGAGGTGATCACGAGCGAGCCGGGTTTGCCGCGAATCGAGACCGGCACGCTGACCGCGGTCTGCTCGGGATGGACAAGGCTGACGAACCAGGCCGGCGGGGCACGCGTGTCGACATCGGAGCCAAGCCGGCGGGGCGTCAGCGGGTTCCCACCGGAATCGTGCAGCGCGATGCTGACATGGCGCAGGCGGCTGAGATCGCGGGCGATCTGGTTCAGCCTGGCATCAGGATCGGGTGCCTCGTTGAGATCGGCAACGATCATCTCGATGAATTCGCGCGCGAGGCGGATCACGCTCTGGTCCTCGGCCTGCACGCGCGGGCCGGCCTCGGCGATCTGCCGGCCGATATTGACCGCGAGCCCCAGCGCCAGCAGCAGCGCCAGCAAGAGATTGATGCGCCCGCGCAAGGAAAGATTCTGCCACATTGGTCTCGCTCGTGCCTCGCGAAGGGTTGGCGCCTGTCCGACGACGTTGACAGAGGCGAACCGCCCGATATCTAATCGGAAGCGTACAGCAATCCCAGCCGGGTTGCATGAGCCGACACGAGACGCGCGTCTTGCCTGGTCAGTCTCATGCGGCGCAGAACAGGCAAGCTCCAAGGGAACGGGCTGTCGCGGGGAACGCCTATGCGCATTCTGATCGTCGACGATCATCCCATCGTCGCCTCCGGCTGCCGTGCCGTGCTGGCCGACGAAGGCGAGATCGAAATCTTGGAAGCCGCCGATGCCGAGGACGGCGAGTGCGTCTTCATCGTCGAACGTCCCGACCTCTGCATCATCGACATAAATTTGCCGACCGTCTCCGGATTCGAGCTCGCGCGCCGCATCCTCGAGCGCGCGCCCGAGGCCCGCATCATCATGTTCAGCATGAACGACGACCCCGCTTTCGCTGCGCGCGCGATCGAGTGCGGCGCCAAGGGCTACGTCTCCAAGACCGGCGACCCCGACGACCTCGTCGAGGCGATCCGCGCCGTCGGAAGCGGCGGCACCTATCTTCCGACCGCGATCGCGCGCAGCATCGCCTTCGCCGGGCCGACGCTGGCACAAAACCCGCTGTCGAAGCTGAACGCGCGCGAGATGGAGATTCTGCGGCTGCTCAGCGCCGGCAAGAGCCTGTCCGAAATCGCATGGCTGGTGCAATCGTCCTACAAGACGGTGGCCAATACCTCGTCCATCATGCGCCAGAAGCTCGGGGTGAAGACCTCGGTGGAGCTGGTGCGGCTGGCGATCGACAGCGGCGTCGCCTGACCACGCCACGAATTCGGTCACACAAGCGTTGCAATCTTGGTGTGGTGAGATGCCACGGAGTCAATGGGCATGACGATTCAGACTGTCTCGACCAACAAATCCCACGGCGGCGTGCAGGGCGTCTATCGCCATGCCAGCCAGGCGACCGGAACCGACATGGTGTTTTCGGTCTATGTCCCGCCGCATGCGGACGGGGCCAGGCTGCCCGTGGTCTGGTATCTCTCCGGCCTCACCTGCACGCATGCCAACGTCACCGAGAAGGGCGAATTCCGCAAGGCCTGTGCCGAGCTCGGCCTGATCTTCGTCGCGCCCGACACCTCACCGCGCGGGCCCGATGTGCCGGGCGATGCCAACAACGCCTATGATTTTGGCCTCGGGGCCGGCTTCTATGTGGACGCCACGCAAGAGCCGTTCGCGCGCAATTATCGCATGTGGAGCTACGTCACGGACGAGCTGCCGAAGCTGGTTGCGGAGAGCTTTCCGGTCGATGCCAAGCGGCAATCGGTGATGGGCCACTCGATGGGCGGCCACGGCGCGCTGACGGTGGCGCTGCGCAACCCGCACCGCTTTCGCGCAGCCAGCGCCTTTGCCCCGATCGTGGCGCCTTCGCTCGTGCCCTGGGGCATCAAGGCGCTGACCGGCTATCTCGGACCGAACAAGGAGGCCTGGCGCAATCACGACACGGTGGCGCTGATCGAGGACGGCGCCAAGTTCTCCGGCTTCCTGGTCGACGTCGGCGAGGCCGACAATTTCCTGAAGGAGCAGCTCAGGCCGGAGCTGCTCGAGGCCGCCTGCGCCAAGGCCGGCATCCCGCTGACGCTGCGGCGCCAGGCGGGCTACGACCACAGCTATTATTTCATCTCGACCTTCATGAGCGATCACCTGCACTGGCATGCGGAGAGGCTGAAGGGGTGATGTCTTTCTCCTTCTCCCCTTGCGGGAGAAGGTGGCGCGAAGCGCCGGATGAGGGGTTCTCTCCGCTCGCACGACCATTCGTGGGGATGGAAACCCCTCACCCGTCTCGCCGCTACGCGGCGAGCCACCCTCTCCCACAAGGGGAGAGGGAAAACCTCTTCACGGCTTCCCGTAATTCGGCGCCAGCAGGCGGTTGCGGATGAGATAGCTCATCGTGCGCGACCAGGATTCATCCGTGTTGCCGCGCATGTCGGCGCTGGCGACCGCGATCATGTTGCCGGTCTTCACGTCGCGCAGATAGATGTTGAGATTGATGATCAGGTTGGAGACCTTTTGCACGAGGCCGGTGATCTCCAGATCGGCGCCGAGCTGCCCGGCGAGCTTGAGGTCGCAGCCGCCGCAGGCCTGCAGGTTCGCGCGACGGGCGGCCTCCCGTACCGGCGCGATGTCGAGCACCTGGAACTTGCCCGACTCTGCCAGCTCCTTGCGCAGCTGCTCGCTGATGCGCATGAGCCGCGCCTCTTCCGGCTTGGAGCCGTAGAACTCGCCCGGCAGGCTGGTGTCGACCAACTCGAAATCGAACACCGCGAGCTTCGGTGGATCGGCGAGCGCGCCCGCCCCCGTCCACAGCAATGCTGCGGTTGCCAACAATGCTCGCATGATCGTGATGCCCGGCTTCGCGCGCGCGGGGACGAAATGCGGGGTTGCACGGCCTGACAAATTGGTCATGCTTGAAGCAGAGACAATTCTTCACCGGCGGTCAAGCCGGGGAGATCGTCTGGAGGAAACATGATCCGATGGTTGGCCGGCCTGATCGGCTTTGGTCTTGCCGCGACGAGCGCGCTTGCGGCCGATCCCGTCACGATCGGCGTCGGCTATCTCGCAATCGCCGGCACCCGATCAACGCTGTCGCTGGCCGAGCAGCCTGCCGAGAACGACGGCCTCGCCGGCGCGCGCCTTGCCATCGAGGACAACAACACCACCGGGAGATTCACCGGCCAGCGCTTCACGCTGGAGGAGCGCCGCATCAGGGAAGGCGAGGACGTGGCGCAGGCTGCGACCGCGCTCGCCGAGAAGAACGGCTTCATCATCGCCGACCTGCCCGCCGATGCGCTGTTGAAGGTCGCGGACGCCTTGCGCGACCGCGGCACGCTGCTGTTCAACGCCGGCGCGATCGACGAGCGGCTGCGCGAGACCGATTGCCGCGCCAACGTCATCCACACCGCGCCGACGCGTGCGATGCTGGCGGATGCGCTCGGCCAATATCTGGTGTGGAAGAAGTGGTCGCGCTGGCTGCTGGTGGTCGGCTCGCACGACGAGGACAAGCTGTTCGCGGATGCTATCAGGCGCACCGCGGCGCGGTTCGGCGCCAAGATCGTGCAGGAGCGGACCTTCGAGGACAAGGGCGGCGCGCGGCGCACCGATAGCGGCGTGGCGCAGATCCAGCGTCAGATCCCCGTCTTCACGCAGCAGGCACCGGCCTATGACGTGCTGGTCGCCGCCGACGAGAGCGAGGTGTTCGGCGCCTATCTGCCCTATCGCACCTGGGATCCGCGCCCGGTCGCCGGCTCCGCCGGCCTCGTGCCGCGCAGCTGGGACGCATCGCAGGATCAGTGGGGCGCGATCCAGATGCAGAACCGCTTCATCAAGCTGAATTTGCGCCGGATGACCGCGCGCGACATGCAGGCCTGGACGGCGGTGCGCATGATCGGCGAAGCCACCTCGCGCACCAATTCCGGCGAGGTCAGGAAGGTCACCGATTTCATCAAGGGCCCGGATTTCTCGGTCGCCGCCTTCAAGGGCACGCGGCTGACCTTGCGCGACTGGAACCTGCAGCTGCGCCAGCCGATCCTCCTGGTCGACGGCCGCATGGTGGTGTCGGTGTCGCCGCAGGAAGGATTCCTGCACCAGGTCTCCGAGCTCGACACGCTCGGCTACGATCGCCCGGAGAGCAAATGCAAGCTGAAATGAGGATGCAGATGTCGCGGATGTGGCGTGTTGGACTTCTCTCCGCATTGGCGCTGGCGGCAGCCCCAGCGCATGCGTTCATCGCCTATGTCTCGAACGAGAAGAGCAATACGGTCTCGGTGATCGATACCGACAGCTGGACCGTGACCAAGACCATCAAGGTCGGCCAGCGTCCGCGCGGCATCGACCTTACCCGCGACGGCAAGTTCGTGATGGTCGCGGTCGGCGACGATGACACCATCCAGGTGATCGACGCCAAGACCCAAACCGTGGTGGACAGCCTGCCCTCCGGACCCGACCCCGAGCTGTTCGCGCAGGATGCCGCCGGCAAGATGCTCTACGTCGCCAACGAGAACGACAACACGGTGACGGTGATCGACCTCGAGAAGCGCGCCCGGCTCGGCGACATCCAGGTCGGTGTCGAGCCCGAGGGCATGACCATCAGTCCGGACGGCAAGACGCTGATCAACACCTCGGAAACCACCAACATGGCGCATTTCATCGACACCGCCTCGCGCCAGATCGTCGCCAACGTGCTGGTGGACGCGCGGCCGCGCTACGCCGAGTACAAGCATGATTCTTCGGAGGTATGGGTGTCCTCGGAGATCGGCGGCACCGTCTCGATCATCGACCCCAAAAAGCACGAGGTGATCGGCAAGGTCACGTTCGAGATTCCGGGCTTGCGCAAGGAGGCGATCCAGCCGGTCGGCATCGGCATGACCAGGGACGACAAAACCGCGTTCGTCGCGCTCGGCCCCGCCAACCGCATCGCCGTGGTCGACGTCGCCTCGCGCAAGGTGACGAAATATCTCCTGGTCGGGCAGCGGGTCTGGCACATGGCGTTCACGCCGGACGAGAAATATTTGCTCACCACCAACGGTGTGTCGAACGACGTCTCCGTCATCGACGTCGCCGCGCAGAAGGTGATCAAGACCATTCAGGTCGGCGAGCTGCCCTGGGGCGTCGCGATCGCGCCATGACCAGCCCCGCCCCGATCGCCGAAGCCCAGGAGACGCCGAGACCCGAAGAGGCCGCGGTGCCGGCATTGTCGATCGACGGTGTCAGCCATGCCTATGGTCCGCGGCGCGCATTGACGAACGTGTCTTTCAATGTGCAGCCCGCGAGCTTCACGGCGCTGCTGGGACTCAACGGCGCCGGCAAGAGCACGCTGTTCTCGCTGATCACGCGGCTGTTCGGCATCCAGTCCGGCCGCGTCGGCATTTTCGGGCACGACGTCAGCAAGACCCCCGGCGAGGCGCTGCGGCTGCTCGGGGTCGTATTCCAGCCGCGCACGCTCGATCTCGATCTGTCGCTGACGCAGAACCTGCTCTACCACGCCGCGCTGCACGGCATCGGCCGACGCGAGGCCTCGGCGCGCAGCGCCGAGCTGCTCGGCCGCATCGGTCTTGCCGATCGCGCCGCAAGCAAGGTGCGCGATCTCTCGGGCGGACAGATGCGGCGGCTGGAGATCGCCCGGGCGCTGCTGCACCGGCCGCGCCTCTTGCTGCTCGACGAGCCGACCGTCGGCCTCGACGTCAAGGCGCGCGCCGACATCATCAGCCACGTTCGCCAGCTCGTGACCGAGCAAGGCATCGGCGTGCTCTGGGCCACGCACCTGTTCGACGAGATCATGCCCGGTGACGATCTCGTGGTGCTGCACCAGGGCAAGGTGCTGGCGCAGGGGCCGATGAGCCGCGTTATCGCCGCAACAGGCGCGCAAGACGTCAACACCGCCTTCATGCGCCTGACCGGCGCGCAAACCATGCCTGGAGGCGGCGCATGAGCAGCATCGCAACGCGCGAGGCGCCGCGCGGCTTCTCGTTCGCCGAGTACATGACCTGCCTCAGCGGCATCGTCTGGCGCGAGGGCCTGCGCTTCCTGCATCAGCGCGAGCGCTTCGTCTCGGCGCTGGTGCGGCCTCTGGTGTGGCTGTTCATCTTCGCCGCCGGCTTCCGCCAGGTGCTCGGCATCTCCATCATCCCGCCCTACGAGACCTACATCCTCTACGAGGTCTATATCGCGCCCGGGCTGATGGCGATGATCCAGCTCTTCAACGGCATGCAGTCCTCGCTCTCGATGGTCTATGACCGCGAGATGGGAAACATGCGCACGCTCCTGGTGAGCCCGCTGCCGCGGGGGTTCCTGTTGTTCTGCAAGCTGCTCGCGGGCACCGCGGTATCGCTGCTCCAGGTCTATGCGTTCCTGCTGATCGCCTGGCTCTGGGACATCACCCCGCCGCCCCAGGGCTATCTCACCGTGCTGCCGGCGCTGATCCTGTCGGGGCTGATGCTGGGCTCGCTCGGCATGCTGATCTCGTCGGGCATCAAACAGCTGGAGAACTTCGCCGGTGTCATGAACTTCGTGATCTTCCCGATGTTCTTCGCCTCCTCCGCGCTCTACCCGCTCTGGCGCGTGCAGGAGGGCAACCCCTATCTCTATTATCTGTGCGAGGCCAATCCGTTCACCCATGCGGTCGAGCTGATCCGTTTCGCGCTGTATGGCCAGATCAACTGGATCTCGCTGGCGGTGGTCGCGGTTTGCACAATCGTCTTCATGATCGGTGCGATCCTGGCCTATGATCCCTCGCGCGGGTTGGCGCGACGCGGGCCTGCGGGAGGCGAAGGATGATTGTTCGGGTTCTGGTCACCTCTGTACTGGTGCTCGCTGTCGCGAGCACGACGGCGCACGCCGCCGATCCGCGCTATCCGGACTGGCCGTGCACCCAGGCGAAGGTGCCCGAGATCTCGCTGGCGGCCGTGTGGGGCGGTCCGCCGCTCGACGACGTCCAGAACAAATGGAAGGACGACGCCAAGATCAGCGCGCTCGTTGCGAAACTGGCGGCGCGCAAGACGCCACTGGATGAGGCGGAAAAGCTGGTGAAGGAGTTTCTCGCGGGTTCCGCTGCCGACAAGACCGCGAACGCAAAGCTGCTGTTCGCCGGCCTGTTCGACACGCTCAACGCCCAGCGCTCCCAGGTCATGAACGGACTCGAGCGAGTCAGCCGCAAGCAGCGCGATGCCGCCGACAAGATCCGCGAGGAGGCAATTCAGCTCCAGGCCCTGCAAGGGGCCACACCGCGTGACGAGGCCAAGGTCCAGGCGCTCAGCAACGAGCTGATCTGGAAGACCCGGATCTTCGAGGACCGTAACAAGGTGGTGCGCTTCGTCTGCGAGGTTCCAACCTCGCTCGACCAGCGCCTGTTCGCGCTCGGACGCGTCATCCAGCAGGAAATGGAATAGTGTCAGTTACGCTGACCGCTCACGAAAAGTTCCCGCAATCGCCCCGGCAACGTTAACCTTTCGCCGCGCTATGTGCCGGAACCAAATCGATTTATGATGGCTTGTCGACGTGAACTCAAGACGTCGGGAGGCCTCGATGGGAACCACAAGAATCATGTTTGCGGGCGCTGCGGTCCTCAGCATGCTCGCAACCAGCGCCTTTGCTGACGACATGACCGGGATGATCACGCGGATCGATCGGCTCAACGGCACGATTTCGATCCAGCAGACCCAGAAGGGCACGGTCGGCGCCAGCACAGGCAGCGCCGGCGCGCTCCAGGAGTACAAGGCCAAGGATGCGGCGATGCTGGATGCCGTCCATGCCGGCGACAGGGTGAGCTATTCTGCGACCGAGACCAACGGTACGGGCACGTTGACGAAGTTGCAGAAGCAGAAATAACACCGTCGCTGCGTCTCCCGCTCACAGGGGGCGGCCAAGCACCTGCATCCAGTCATTTACTGGTCCGGGCGCGGCTCAGGCTGCGCGTCCTCCGTCGGGAGTTTGGCGCCCTCCCAGCCGTCGGTGCCGTCAGGATACCAGGCGATGTTGGCATAGCCGTAAGCGAGCGCACGCTTCGCCGCGTTCCAGGACATCCAGCAATCGGCGAGGCAATAGATCACCAGCAGCGCGGCCTTGTCGCCGCGTGAGGCGCGCGCGAGGCCACGCTGAAGATAATCGTCCATGGCGGGCGGCAAGTTGCCGTAGCCGGTGTCCGGCAGCCAGAAGCTGCCCGGAATGTTCCTGCGCGGCGCGTCACGCCACACCGTGCTCACAGGAAGGTTCTTTGGTTTCGGCGCGCGCGGCATCACGTCAACGAAGGTGCCGCTGTTCGCACGCCAGATCGCCTCCGCCTCGCCGGTCGTGAGCACGCGCGCGCCAGCGAGCGTCGCCGGCACCGGCGCGCGATAATTGTCGGTACGATATCCCTCGGGCTCGAACGGCTCCTGCTGCTGCGCCGACGCCGGGGCCACGAGCAAGGCAACGACGAACGCAGCGGCAAGCGGCCGGCTCATGGCGCCTTCTTGGCCGTCTCCGCGCCGAGCGGCCGGTTGTTCTCGTCCAGCAGCGGCACGCCGAAATCGAGCAGGATCTTGTTGATCTCGCCCTGGTTCTCCTGGATCACCCGGTTGAGCTGCCGCTTCCAGTTCTGGTCGGCGGGTCGCACGCCCATGCCGATGCGATAAACCAGCTTGGACCCGGTGGTCTCCTTGACCAGCGGCATGACGTGCAGCGAGGGGCCGGCTTTCTTCGCATAATAGCCGGCCATCGGTCCCCAGAGCACGCCGGCGTCGATCTTGCCGGCAGCGAGGTCGTCGATCATCGCCTGCGCGGAATTGTCGAAGCGCGTGTCGATCATCAGCTGATAGGGCTTTGCATCGCCCATCAGGCCTGCCAACGCCATATTGGTCGCCGGCGGCGTGCCGGCGACGATGCCGATATGCTTACCTTTCAGGCGTGCGTCCTCCAGCGTGTCGACGCCCTCGAGCCCGCTACCGGTCTTGGCAACCAGTGCATAGGTCGTGCGGTAATAGGGATTGGTGCCCTGCACGAGGTCGTCGCCCTGCGGGTAGCCCATGATGACGTCGCAGCGATGCGCACCCAACGTCATGCGCACGAAGCCGGCGGCCTGCGGGAAGAACACGTAGTCCAGCTTCTTCTGCAGCTTGTCCGCCAGAAACTCGGCGAGCTTGTTCTCGAAGCCCTCGCCCTTCTCGTTCGAGAACGGCAGGTTGCGCGGGTCGGCGCAGACGCGCAGCACCTTCGGGTCGACCAGCTCGAATGAGAGATCTCCGGTCTCGTTGGTCTGCGCGATGGCGAGATCGCCATAGGCACATGATGCGATCACGATCCAGAGTGAAAACCACCAGCGACGATGTCGTCCGGCCTGCGTCATCGCGCTTCCTCCTCGTTTTGTTTGAATGTAATCCATGCAACGCATGACGCGCCACGTGTGCCAACTTTTGCCGGCTTTGCTTTGTTGCAGTGCAATGAGGCCAATCCTTTGAACTGAGGCGGAAAAGTGTCTCGCATCGCTCTCGTGATCGCAGCCTTGTCCCTGGTAGCAGCTACGCTAGCACGCGCCGGGGCGGCCGAATTGCCTGTGAGCGAAGTCGCGCCGGGAATCTTCGTACACTCCGGGGCCATCGCGCTGATGAGCCGCGAGAATGAAGGCGGCATCGCCAATGTCGGCTTCATCGTGGGAGACGACGCGGTGGCCGTGATCGACACTGGCGGCAGCCTGCGCGAAGGCGAGGCGCTGCTGGCGGCGGTACGAGCGCGCACGCAAAAGCCGATCCGCTATGTCATCAACACCCATGGCCATCCCGACCATGTCTTCGGCAATGCTGCCTTCATGGGGGAGGGAACCAGCTTCGTCGGCCACAGCAAGCTGCCGCAGGCGCTGGCGAGCCGCGGGCCCTTCTATCTCGACAATTTCAGGCGCCTCATGGGCCCCGAGCTGATCGATCCCGTGAAGATCGTACCGCCGACCCTGCTCGTAACGGACACGCTCACGCTCGATCTGGGCTCGCGCCGCTTGACCTTGCGCGCTTGGCCGGCCGGGCACAGCGACAACGATCTGACCGTGTTCGACGAGAGCACCAAAACCCTGCTTGCCGGCGATCTCGTCTTTCTCGGCCACATTCCGGTGATGGACGGCAGCATTCGCGGCTGGCTCGCCACGCTGAAAGAGTTGGAGACGATCCCGGCGCTGCGCGTTGTTCCCGGTCACGGTCCTGTGAGCGACTGGCCAGCGGCGCTGAGCGATCAACGACGTTACCTGTCAACGCTGCTGTCCGACGTCCGCGCCCTGAACAAGAGGGGCGCGCCGATCCGCGCCGCTGCGGACAAGGCGGCGGCGGACGAGCGGCCGCACTGGCAGCTGTTCGAGGACTACAACGCCCGCAACGCAACTGCAGCATTTTCGGAAATTGAATGGGAATAGCGGGCGCGCTACGCTGGCAGGAGATCAGCTTCACCTAAACCGAGGAGCATGACCATGACGGCATGCACACGCCGCCTGCCCCTGATTGCCCTGCTCCTCGGCATCGCCTTTGCCGTGCCGGCGCAGGCGGACGAGGCCTACGATCCCTGGCCGGGCCTGGTGCAGGACATCTTCAGCAACCGGCCGATGAACGACGGCGCCGAGGTCATCGGCATCGAGATGCCCTATCGCGCCGAGGATGCCGCCATCGTGCCGGTGACGCTGCGCAGCAAGCTGTCGCCCGGCGACAGCAGACGCATCCGTTCGATCACGCTGGTGATCGACCGCAATCCCGCGCCGATGGCCGCGAAGTTCGAACTCGGCCCGGACGCCAATGTCACGGAAATCTCGACCCGTGTGCGCGTCAACAACTACACCGACGTGCACGCGGTCGCCGAGCTCAGCGACGGCCAGCTCTACGTCTCGAAAGTCTATGTGAAGGCCTCCGGCGGCTGCTCGGCGCCGGCTGCAAAGAACGTGGAGGAAGCCAAGAACCGGCTCGGCCAGATGCGCTACCGGCAATTCGCCCGTGAAGAGGGTCCGGCAAACCGGCTGCGCGAAGCGCAGATCATGATCGGCCATCCCAACAATTCCGGCCTGCAGATGGACCAGGTCACGCAGCTCTATATCCCCGCCTTCTTCATCAACCAGCTCAGATTGACGCAGGACGACAGCCCCGTGCTGTCGATGGAAGGCGGCATCTCGATCTCGGAAGATCCCAACCTGCGCTTCACCTATGTCTCCAACGGCGCCAAGCGCTTTCGTGCGGAGGCCCGGGATACGGAGGGGCATGTGTTCCGCAATGAATGGGATGTGGAGAAACCGGGGACTTAGTTTCGTCAGACTTGCGCTGAAGCCCCCTCTCCCCTTGCGGGAGAGGGTGGTTCACCGCGTAGCGGCGAGACGGGTGAGGGGTATGTTTCCGCGCCCACCTGCCTCTCATGCTGGAATATGCCGATAGAACCCCTCATCCGGCGCTTCGCGCCACCTTCTCCCACAAGGGGAGAAGGAAGATCGCACCGTCTGTGCCGCGATAGCTAAAAACACCTCACCTCGGCTTCCGCCTGCGCGCGCCTTAAGTCATTCACCGCCGAGTTGGCCTGCTCCGAGGTGCGAAACTGCACGCCGAGATCGCCGCGCACTTGCGACATGCTGAGCGCGGTCTCGGCGGTAACATAGCGCTCGTAGGGTATGATCGAGGCGACCACGTCGATGGAGCAGGAACATTGCTCGATCGCGGAGCGCGTCTCGCCATTGGCCTTCATGCAGCCATAGACGTATTCCGCGCGCGCCGCGGTGGGATAATCATTGGCCTCTTCGGCCCGTGCCACGCATACGCTGGCAGCGAGCGCCGTCAATGCGGCGACAATCGGTCGTAGCCGTCCGGCCAGATCCATGCGCGTCCTCCCGCTGGTTGCGACCAAGGCTATGCTATGCGTATTGTGCTGAAAAGCACTCTGTCAGAGGAAACGGCTCACAAGGTGATGACAGTTTTGGCGCGAATTTGGGCGCTCGCAACGGTGCTGGCGCTAGCCGCACCTGCCGGCGCTGCGGACACAATCCGCCTTGCGGTGCAGAAGACCGGAACATTCTCGTGGGAGCTGGCCGCGATCCGAAGCGCCGGCCTCGACAAGGAGGCCGGCCTGGCGCTGGAGGTCACCGAGCTCGCGAGCACCGAGGCCGGCAAGATCGCGATGCGCGCCGGCAGCGCCGACATCATCCTGTCGGACTGGCTGTGGGTGTCGCGCGAGCGCACGCTCGGTGCGAAGCTCACCTTCTATCCCTATTCCAGCGCGCTCGGCGCCGTGATGGTGCCGGCCTCATCGCCGATCAAGACGCTCGCCGACCTCAAGGGCCGCAAGCTCGCGGTCGCCGGCGGGGCGATCGACAAGAGCTGGCTGCTGCTGCAGGCGCGGATGAAGCAGGACGGCATCGACCTGAAATCGGAAGCAACCATCGTCTACGGCGCCCCGCCGCTGATCGCCGCCAAGGCGCTGGACGGCGAGATGGATGCGAGCCTCAACTTCTGGAATTTCTGCGCCCAGCTCGAGGCCAAGGGTTTCAGGCGCCTGACCGGCATCGAGGACATCTTACCGAAGCTGGGCGCCAAAGGCGCGGTCGCCGCGGTCGGCTATGTCTTCGATGAGAGCTGGGCCGCGAGCCATAAGGAGGCCGTCGCGCGCTTCATCGCGATGACCCGCAAGGCCAAGGAGTTGCTGGCGACCTCGGATGCGGCCTGGGACAAGGTCGCGCCGCTCACCGGCACGACGGATCCTGCCCTGCTCAGGACCTACCGCGAGCGCTACCGCGACGGCATTCCGCGCCGGAGCATCGATGACGAGGAAAAGGACGCGCGCGTACTCTACCGCGTGCTGGCCGAGATCGGCGGCCGCGATCTCGTCGGCCCCGCAGCCGAGCTCGACCCCGGCACCTTCTATCACGCAGTCCCCGGAGACTGAGGTGCTGCGCCTGCTGTCGTTCGCCCTGTTCCTCGCGATCTGGTGGATTGCCGCGCTCGCGGTCGGCGGCGCAAAGCTGCCCTCCCCGCCGGCGGTGCTTCAGGTGATGATCGCGGAAGCATCAAGCGGCGCGCTGTTCCTGCATCTCGGCGCCACGCTGGCGCGCGTCGCGCTCGCCTTCACACTCGCGATGTCGCTCGGCAGTGCCATCGGCTATTTGATGGGCCGGGTGAAGCTCGCCGACCGGCTCGGCGATCCCTGGCTGATCCTGCTGCTCAACCTGCCCGCCTTGGTCGTGATCGTGCTGGCCTATATCTGGGCTGGCCTCACCGAGGCCGCCGCGATCGCGGCGATTGCCATCAACAAGCTGCCGACCGCCATCGTCACCCTGCGCGAGGGCACGCGCGCGCTCGACCGTTCGCTCGACGAGATGGCGAGCGTGTTCGCAATGCCGCGCTGGCGCGCCTTCCGCCACGTCGTGCTGCCGCAACTGGCGCCCTATATCGCGGCCTCGGCCCGCTCCGGCCTGTCGCTGGTGTGGAAGATCGTGCTCGTCGCCGAGCTGCTGGGGCGGCCGAACGGCGTCGGCTTCGAGATCGGCGTCGCCTTCCAGCTGTTCGACACGCCGCGGCTGCTGGCCTATTCCCTCACCTTCGCCGCCGTCGTGCTCGTCATCGAAACCTTGCTGGTGCAGCCGTTCGAAGCCCGCGCAAACAGGTGGCGGCCCCGTGCGGCTTGAGGTCGATATCACGGGCAAGACTTTCAGGAGTGCCGCGGGCGGAACGCACGAGGTTCTGGCGCCCGTCAAGTTCGCGCTGCAATCGGGCGAGGTCGGCGTGCTGATCGGCCCCTCCGGCTGCGGCAAGAGCACGATGCTGCGCATCATTCTGGGACTGGACCACGATTTTGCTGGCAACGTCGCGCGACCGCCGGAGGCACGGATCGGCATGGTGTTCCAGGAGCCGCGCCTGCTGCCGTGGCGCTCGGTCGAGCAGAATGTACGGCTGGCTGCGCCCGATGTCGCTGATGCCAAGCTCGCCGAGCTCTTCAGGATTTTGGAGCTGGAAGCGCATCGCGACCACTATCCCGGTGAGCTCTCGCTGGGTTTGGCCCGGCGCGTGGCGCTCGCCCGCGCCTTTGCCGTCGAGCCGGATATTCTGGTGCTCGACGAACCGCTGGCATCGCTCGATGACGCTCTCGCCGGACGCTTGCGCGATGAAATTGCAACGCTCGTCGCGAGCCGGCCGGTGATGACGCTTTTGGTGACACACAGCCTGGACGATGCCGTGCGCCTGGGCGACCGGCTGTTCTTCCTATCGCCGCGACCAGCGCGGATCGTGGCCGAGGTGCCTATCGGCATCCCGCGCGACACACGCGGCGAAGCCGAAATTGCGGCGATAAAGGCCGGCCTCGCGCAACGAACTCAAGGCGACCGCACTGAGCGAGATGCCTCATAGCCGGTCGCCTGGCGGACGTGCTAGATTAGCGGGCGGCGGAGCTGATGATGACACGAACAGTCGCCTTCGCAACGCTTGGTCTTGCAGCGCTTAGCCTCGCACTCGTTGCGGTGACGGCGGGCGCGCAGGACATGATGCGTGGCGTCGACCTCACCTCCCCCGCGATGGTCTCGGCTGAAATGACGAGGCCGGAGGTCGAGGCCATGTTGGCCAAAGCGAGCCCAAAGCAGCCTGCCGATTTCACCGGCAAACGCCTGTCGGGTCTCGATCTCTCGGGGCTGGACCTGTCCAACACGGTTCTCCGCGCCGCGCGGCTCAACAAGACAATACTTCGAGACGCCCGGCTGGACGGTGCGATCCTCGATCAGGCGTGGCTGCTGGATGCGGATCTTACCGGCGCAAGCCTGAAGGGCGCCAATCTATTCGCCTCGCAAATGGCCCGCGCGCGTCTCGACGGTGCGAACCTGTCAGGAGCGCGCATCGCTGCCGACCTCACCGGCGCAAGCCTGGTCGGCGCCTCGATCGCGGACGCGAATCTCGGCGCCGATATGCGCAACCAGTCGATGGGACTGATGCGCGCGGTGCTGAGATCCGCCAAGCTGGAACGGCTGAACGCGCGCAACGCCGATTTGTCGCGCGTCGACCTCGAATTCGCAGTCCTCAGGGGCGCCGATCTGAGCGGCGCATCACTGAAAAACGCCCAACTCGGCGGAGCCGATCTGACCGGCGCCATCGTCATCGACGCCGATTTCGACGGCGCCGATCTCGTCTCGGCGAAGCTGATCGCACCAAACGGCCTTGACCGCGCCAAGAATTTCGACAAGGCAAAGAACCGCGAGCGCCTGATCAAGGAATGACGGCGCCCTTTGGGAGGACTGGCTGATGCGTGGGGTTCTTGCTTTGATCGCGTTGTTGACGCTTGCCGGCGAAGCCGCCGCGCAGACCAAGGGCAAGGGCATCAGGCTCTGGAATCTCACGACGGAGACCATCTCCGGCTTCCAGCTCGCACCCGCGGGCAAGACCGACTGGGGTCCGAACCAGTGCCTGAATGACAAGGACAAGGAGGTCGACCACGACGAGCGGTTGCGCATCAACGGCATCGAGCCCGGCCGCTACGACGCCAGGGTCAGCTACCCCAATGCACGGCAGTGCGTCGTCCGCGATATCGAGATCAAGGCGGATGCAGTGTTCTCGATTGCGGACAAGGATCTGAAGGACTGCACCAAGTAGCGCAGCGGCTTCCGTTGGAGCTGCTATGCCTTGTCGTTCGGGTGCGGATATTCGCAGCGCCACTTCACCGCGTGCCACTTCGGATGCTCACCGACCCATTGCGCGATATAGGGCGGCGCGGCCATCGCGCATTGCCGCGGCGACCCGGAATAGTGGAACACCAGATGCCGCTCCTCGCAGGTCGCAGGCGAGAGCACCGCGCACACAGTCACCACCAGGTCAATCGGGTTCATGCCGGGATCCTCTCGCAAGGGGGCGATGGAGAGATTAGCACATGAAGCTACGCGCGAAGGAGGGGGAAGTTTCATAGCGCCGAAGCCTCGTCATGGCCGGGCTTGTCCCGGCCATCCACGCCTTGCCTCGTGGAACAAAGAACGTGGATGCCCGGGCCGTCGCCTCGCCGAAGCGGCTTCGGCAGCGTAGCCGGGAGAAGCCCGGGCAAGACGATCTTCCGCGCTAGAAGTTCACGCCAAACACCAATCGCGCCTGATGTCGCTCGAAATTGACGAGGTCGAGATTGCCGCCTGAGCCGGCCGGGCGCCCCCAGGCCTGCATGCTCCAGCTTGCGGTGAGCCGGGAACGCTCGGAGAGCTGGAAATAGGCGGTGGGGCCGACAAACAGGGCCTGGCCTGAGAACTCGCTAAGGCCGATGCCCTCATATTGCCGGAAGTAGCGCATCTCGCCGCCAAGCAGCACATTGGGCCGCACGCGAACCAGGCCGGCAAACGCGGCCCCGATCGTCGAGCTCTTCTCGGATGCCCCTCCAACCTCGAAGCGCGCCCATTCCGGCTGGTAGATCAGGTTGAGGGCGCCGATCGCGAAGTTCGGAATGAGTTCGCGATCGAAGGCGAGCGTAAATTCGGTGCCGTACATCCGCCCTTTCGCGCCGCTGGTCTCGTCGATGCGGTCGCCGTGGAGCTCGGCCGCAATCGTGAAGCCGAATGGTGCGCGCTCACGGTCGAGCAGGCGATAGCGCAGGTCAAGCGAGATGCCCTGGAAGTTGAACTGGCGGCGGTCGTCGATGTCAGGGACGCCGGTAATGTGGTGCAAGCTGGCGGTGCCGCCGACTTCGACACGAAAATTCGGCAGCGGCACCACCTCGATCTCGACCTCATGTTCAAGGGCGCGATAAGCGCCCCCGCCTCTGCCGAAGCGTCCCGTCGTCTGGGTCTGGAATTCGCGCTCGCCGACATTGCCGATATCGGTGCCGATCATGAAGCCGAAGATGTGCTCGGTATCAAAACCTGCCTCGGCGCTGCTGCGCGCCGGCGCCAGCACGATCGCGCACACGATCACCGTCCAGAACTTGCAGGCTCTGCCGCCCATCCCGTGCCCCAAAGGCGCGCGCCGCTGTGATGCGGCAGCAGCGCTGACCGGGCGTCAGCGTAACACACTGCCGCAGAGCACGGTCGAAATTTTGCGGGGAAAGAATTGAAGCCCCTCCACGTGCGGCTTTCGCGCGATCCGCAAAGCATGGAGCACGGCGAGGCGCAGATCCGACACTGCCACGGCTCCGACGGCGTTTGCCATCGAAGCCGCGGCAGGTCGTCGGTCTTACTTGCGCGAGGCGCAGGCGTACATGTTGATTTCCATGCCGACCGGCACTTCCACGATCTTCGGAGCTTTCCAAGCCATTCGGGTCTCCCAAGGTATTGAGCGCGACATCGCGCGGCGAAAAACCTAGGGCTGCGTCGAGTGCAGTTCAAGCCTCGATTCGACTGCCGTCACGTCTGTGCCGATACTTCGCGGCCGCAATTTCTCTCTCGGACAAAGCAAGTTCCCTCCTGGTCAAACACGACCAGCGAGACACCGCCTTGTGCAATGCACCGCGCGTCCAATCGACAACGGTGCCGTCAGCAGTCCTTGTCGGCCATTTCGGCATTCGGCTTGGCGCCCGCGGCGCGCTGAGCCGCCGTCGGCTCGCTCTGCATTTGCCGCTGCGCATCCTCGGACGACGCCGGCGATTCACCGCTGGCCCGGTTCATCGTGCTGGTCGGCGGATGCTGGCTGCTATCGCTCGCCGAACCGGACGTGTGCGATTGCGCGGAGCCCACGGTGACAGGGCCAGAACCGGCATCCTTGTCGGTCTTGTCGGTGCTGGCGCTGCCGGTGTTGCAGGGACCGGCGACCGCAACCCCGGCGCTCAGCGTCAGGATTGCGCAGGCAGCAAGAAGGGAACGCTTCGTATTCATTTGCATCTCCTTTTCTCCCGCAGCGCAGCCCCGGCGCCGGCAGGACATGCGGAGAAACAGGCCGAGCAGCCCGATGTTCCCGAGCGTCAGGCCGGAATGATCGCAAACGTTACGCCCGTCATGCCCGTTCCGCTTGCGGCGCTTCACCGGAGCAATCGTACGAGCGCGCGCCCGGCACGCGAATTCAGCTCCTTCGCATCCAGCGTTCCATCCTTGTCGGGATTGGCTGCGTTGAAACGCTGCTCGACCACCGACAGATATTCGTCGAGGGTGAGGGTCCCGTCGCGGTCGGGGTCTGCCGCGGCGAGTTCTTTCGCGCTCAACCGTCCACGCAATTCGCGCGCATCGAGCGTGCCGTCGCGATCGGGATCGAGCTTTGCGAACGAGGCGGCGGCCACCTTCTTCACCTCGGCAAGATCGAGCGTGCCGTCATTGTCGGTGTCGAACAACTTGACCGCATTGCCGGAGGCCGACCACGCCGGACCGGCCGAAAGTGCAATCACAAGGGCAAGGGCAATCGAGCGAGCCGAAATCATCGAGACCTCCCTGACATACCCCCAGATCAATGGGGCAGAGCCGAGATAAACCCGCAAGCGGCCCTCGGTTCAAGTCCGGACCTGCAACTTGCGCGCGCCACAACCGGTAGAGATGCATTGCCCTGCTCCCAATAGTGCTTCGCGTCGCGGAATTTCTCAGCGTCTGCGCACAAGTTGGAGTTGCCTTTGTCAGGTTTCCGTCAGGTGACCGCCGACGATATCGGCACGGCAGTTACGACTTTCGTATTGACGCGTTTTGGTTTCCGACGGAGTGTTGCAGCCGCAGCGTCAAAAGGCGCGCATTTTGGGAGGAACGGATGAAACGCTTTGCGATGGCCGCGAGCCTCGTCATGCTTGCGTCAACCTGTGCAAATGCACAAACCACCGAGCAGCTGGTCAAGGGTGCGACCGACACATCGAACGTTCTCAATTACGGAATGGGCTACAATCTCCAGCGCTTCTCGACGCTGAAGCAGATCAACAAGGATACGGTCAAGAATCTCGTCCCAATCTGGAATTACAGCTTCAATGACGATCGGAGCGAGGAATCACAGCCAATCGTCTATCAGGGCGTCATCTACGTCACCTCGCACAATGCCACGATGGCGGTCGATGCCAAGACCGGCAAGCAGATCTGGAAGAGCAAGATCGAATATCCGGCGGAGACGCCGCGAATCGTCTGCTGCGGCATCATTAACCGCGGCGTCGCGATTCACGAGGGCAAGCTGTTCCGTACGACCCTCGATGCCCACGTGATTGCCATCGACGCGAAGAACGGCAAGGAGCTGTGGCGGCAGAAGGCAGCCGACATCAAGGAAGGCTATTCGATGACGGTGGCCCCGCTCGTTGCCGACGGCGTCGTCATCACCGGCATTTCCGGCGCCGAATTCGGCACCCGCGGCTTCATCGACGGCTGGGATCCGGCGACAGGCAAGCATCTTTGGCGCACCCATTCGATCCCCTCGCCGGACGAGCCCGGCGGCGACACCTGGAAGGGCGACACCTGGAAGCTCGGCGGCGGCTCGACCTGGATCACCGGCTCTTATGACCCTGAGCTGAACACGATCTATTGGGGCACCGGCAATCCCGGTCCGTTCAACTCGGCGGTGCGCCCCGGCGACAATCTCTACACCTGCTCCGTGCTGGCGCTGGATCCCAAGACCGGCAAGATCAAGTGGCACTACCAGTTCTCGCCGAACAATCCGTTCGACTACGACGCCGTGGCCGAGATGGTGCTCGCCGACGTGAACATCGAGGGCAAGCCGACCAAGACGCTGATGAATGCCAACCGCAACGGCTTCTTCTACGTGCTCGACCGCACCAACGGGAAGCTGCTCGCGGCTAATCCTTACGTGAAGGTGAATTGGGCGACCGGCATCGACATGAAGACCGGACGTCCGATCGAGACCGACATCTCGAAGGACGCACGCGAGGGCAAGAAGGTGACGGTGTATCCCTCGATCCTCGGCGGCAAGAACTGGGAGCCGATGTCGTTCAATCCGCAGACCGGCCTCGCCTATGCCAACACGCTCGCCTTCGGCGGCAGGTACAAGACCGAGCCCGTCACCTACAAGCAGGGCGAATGGTACCTCGGCATGGACCTGACCGACCTCTGGGAATACGGCGACGGGCCGCGCGGCCATCTCAAGGCTATCGATCCCATGACCGGCAAATCGAAATGGGAAGCGCCGAGCGACATTCCGCGCTTCTCCGGCGTGCTCTCGACGGCCGGAGGCGTCGTATTCTCTGGCGCGCTGACCGGCGAGTTCGAGGCCTTCGACGCCGACACCGGCAAGAAGCTCTGGCAGTTCCAGACCGGCTCCGGGATCGAGGGACAGCCGGTGACTTGGCAACAGGACGGCGTACAGTATGTCGCCGTGACGAGCGGCTATGGCGGCGTCTACTCGCTGTTCTCCGGCGACGAGCGGCTTGCCAACGTGCCGCCCGGCGGCTCGCTGTGGGTCTTTGCGCTCAAGCAGTAAACACGGGTACGATGCTGAAAGTGATCTCTCACAAGACGGCGGCGATGATCGCCGCCGTCGCGGTGCTCTCGGTCGCGCATGCGGCGACCGCCCGCGCCGATGACACCACCGGCAATTCCATGCAGGCGCAGATCGACCATGGTAAGTCGACCTACGCCTCGAAATGCTCCCACTGCCACGGCCCCAATCTGATGAATTCCGGCACCGTCACGCCGGATCTGCGTGCCATTCCCGACGACAAGACGCGCTTCGTCACCACGGTGAAGAACGGCAAGAACAACAAGATGCCACCCTGGGCCGACATTCTCAGCGACGACGAGATCGGAAACCTCTGGGCGTTCGTCTCCAGCCGGAGGAAGCCATGAGGGGCCGGCGCGTTGCCTGGAGCGTTGCGGCCGTTCTGTCCGCGATGGCGTCGGTCGCTCTCGCAGCCGACGATCCTCTGAAGGTCTGTCTCGACGAGGACCGGCCGCCGCTCTCGGTGCATCGCCGCGACAAGCCGGATGCCGGCTTCGACGTGCTGCTGGCGCAGGCGATCGCCGAGCGGATGGGACGCCCGCTGAAGATCCAGTGGTTCGAGAGCAGGCTGGATGAGGATTCGAGCCCGCAGCTCGAGGCCAATGCGTTGCTCTCGGACGGGCGCTGCTCGCTGGTCGGCGGCTACGCGCTGACGCAGGATTCGCTTGTCGCACCCGGGATGAAGACGGCGCGCTTGCCGGGTTTCGCCGGCGCCACGCGCGACGATCGGCGGCGCCGCGTCCCGCTCGGCGTGCTCGCGCCGAGCCAGCCCTACATCTATTCGCCGATGACGGTGGTGCTGGGGCCAAAGGCCCGTGGGCGCAAGGTCGGCGACATCGGCGATCTCGCCGGCCTTCGTCTCGCCATCGAAAGCGGATCGCTCGGCGACGCCATCCTGATGACCTTCGACAAGGGGCGCCTGATCGACAACATCACCCATCTCGTCCCCGGCCGCGACGATCTCCTCGGCGGACTCGAGCGCGGCGACCATGACGCGACGCTGATCGATCTTGCCCGCTTCGACGCCCATCGCGCCGCGCACCCGGACACGGCGATCACGGCGTCCGGCTACTATTATCCGATCGGAGCCAATCGCGGCTATGTCGGGCTCGCCAGCGATGGCGCGCTGATCGCGGCCGTCAACAAGGCGCTGACGGAGCTCACGGCTTCGGGCAAGATCGCCGAATTCGGCAAGCAGGCCGGCCTCACCTATCTGCCGCCGCGCGAGCCCGCGATCCTCGGCGATGTCTGGACGAAGATCATCCAGCGGTGAGGCTCCCGCGGCCCGAACGCAGTGCGAGCCAATGCGCCAATCTGTCTCGCCTGCGGCCCATGGCAGCGACGGCCTGATGCAGTAGGTTCGGCAAAAATCAGGGAGAGAATCATGTCCGCCAAGCTCGATCGCCGCCACTTCATCGCCGCCGGTACCGGTGCACTGGCGATGCCGTTCGTCGCGCGCGGCGCATCGGCGCAGGGTGGCTGGCCGGCGCGGCAGATTCGCATGATCTGCAGCTATCCCGCCGGCGGCCAGACCGACCTGCTCGCGCGCGCTTATGGCGAGTTCATCTCCAAGCAGGTCGGCAAGACCGTCGTCATCGAGAACAAGCCCGGCGCCTCCGGCGCGATCGGGACGGCGGAAGTCGCCCGCGCCGAGCCCGACGGCCACACCATCCTGTGCTCGATCTCGACCACCTACATCATGAACCGTGTGGTGATGAAAAATCCCGGCTACGACATGGACAAGGATCTGACGCTCGTCAGCGTCATTCCCGGCGCGGGCCTGTTGCTGGTCGCGAACCCGAAAACCGGGGTCAAGACGCTGGAGGATTTCGTCGCCTTCGCGCGCAAGAGCGGCAAGGTGAATTTCGGCACCTACAGCGCGGGCTCGGCCCCGCACATGACCGTCAACGAGCTCAACAAGCAGTATGGCCTCAACATCGAGCCGGTGCATTATCGCGGCGAGGCGCCGATGTGGACGGGAATGCTGGAAGGCACCCTCGATGCCGCGATGGGCAGCTACACGGCCGCGCAGTCGGTCCTGCAAAGCGACCGCGGCACGGTGTTCGCCGTGCATTCGAAGAAGGTCGATGCGATCCCCGCGATCAAGACCCTTCCCGAGCAGGGCGCCACGTCGAAATTCTTCACCGTGAGCGGATTCACCGGCTGGGCCGTGCCCAAGGCGACGCCGCAAGCCGTGGTCGACCGCCTGGCCGAGCTCTGCGTCGCCGCCAACACCGATCCGAAAGTGAAGGAGGTTCTCTCGACTTTCGTGCTCGAGCCCGCGATCGGCTTCAAGGAAACCAATGCGCTGTACCAGCGCGAGCTGCCGATCTGGATCGAGAGCGCGAAGTCGTTGGGCCTCGAGCCGGCCTGATCAGAAGTTGGGCGCATCAGGAGGACGGCCTCGCCGCTTCTGGAAAAACCGCGTCTAATGCTCGCCCGAGCTCGCAGCGCCCTGCTGTGCCTTGTGGATCGAGGACGGCACCACGCCGAAGTATTTCCGGAACACCCGGCTGAAATGCGATGAGCTGGAGAACCCCCAGGAGAAGGCGACGTCGGTAATGGTCTTGCCGGCGTGGGCCTCGAGCTCCTGGCGGCAATTCTGCAGCCGCGCCTGCCAGATGTAGTCGCTCACCGTGGTGCCGCGCTCCGAGAACAGCATGTGCAGATAGCGCTTGGAGCAACCGAGCTCGGCCGAGATCTGGTCGATGCACAGATCCGGGTCGCGCAAGTGCTCCCGGATGAAGAACTGCGCGCGCACATACATCGCTTCGGGCCCGACACGATCGAACATCGTGTCGGCTTCGCGCAGCGGCAGCAGCAACAGGTCGATCAGCGAATCGGCGACGCCGACCGCGCTGTTGGCCGACAGCTTTGCCGCCTCGTCGAAGGTGGCATGGACGAAATCGTGGGCGATCCGCCCGGTCCCCGTCTTCGCCGTCAATTTGCACGCCGGCATCCGCTGCGACGGGAATCCGCGGTCGCGCAGCAGCGCCTTCGGCACGATCACCACGTCGTGACGGGTAAAGGCGGGACTGATGATCGAATGTGGACAGGAGACGTCATAGGCGATGATGTCGCCCGGATTGATCTCGATGTGACGGCCTTCTTGTTCGAAATAAGACACGCCGTAGGTCTGGAAGTGGATCTTTATGTACGGGTGTTCATTGGCCTTGGCGCGCGCCAGCGTGTGCGCGATGCGATGCTGGCTGACCTCGATCTGGCAGAGCTTCAGGCGCGAGACCGTGGTGTAATCGATGCGACCTTCGAGCGAGGACGCTTCCAGCGGATCGACGTCGAAATGCCCGCACAGGCTCGTGAGCCCGTCGATCCAGCTCTGGATCTGCCGCTTCGGCGTCATCCCGGTCGTCGAGAGCGTGTGAATGGTGTCGGACATTAATCCAGCCACTGATTTGATCCGGAGATTCGGCGCGAATCGCAACCAGCGCTGCCGGAGCCCTCAGCCGTGATTGCGTGACGTTTACCTCGCATTTGAGCGGTCTCTTGCAACGAGCGCCATCGTTCCATTGCCACTCTTGAAACTTAATCCTCCGCCTTAGTTGCAGCGCCGTCAAGGGGAACCTGAGCGCCGAGGCGGCCTCAAGGGCGCACCGAAGCCGCTGAATTCGCTACTGCAAAATCAAAATCTTCACCTCCGTGCGCTGTCGAGCAAACCGCCTTCGCTCTTGGGCAAGTTTCCCGATGGCGAAGCCGTTAGGGATTGCGGCAGGAACAACAAAAACGGGCCGCTTCTGCACGTGGACCCGTGGCTCTCATCAGGAGGAGGAAACAGCACAGCATCGTTTCTGGTCCCCATCGTGACCGCCCTGCACGAGCAGACGCCGGACGAGAAGCCCGGCGATTGAGCAATGCTTCGGAAATAATAAACGAGACCAACGGAGGAATGACTATGCGCAAGGTGCTTCTGGCGACCTGTCTTGGTTCGGCGGCGGCTCTCGCCGTCGGCAGCGCTTCAGCAAATGACGAGCTGATCAAGATGTCGCAAAACCCGAAAGACTGGGTGATGCCGGCGGGCGACTACGCCAATACCCGCTATTCGAAGCTAAACCAGATCAACGCACAGAATGTCGGGAAACTCCAAGTTGCCTGGACCTTCTCGACCGGCGTACTGCGTGGCCACGAAGGCGGCCCGCTGATCATCGGCAACATGATGTACGTCCATACGCCGTTCCCGAACAAGGTCTACGCCATTGACCTTTCGCAAGAGAACAAGATCGTTTGGAAATACGAGCCGAAGCAGGATCCCAACGTCATCCCCGTTATGTGCTGCGACACCGTCAACCGCGGCCTGTCCTATGGCGACGGCAAGATCATCCTGCATCAGGCCGACACCAACCTCGTCGCGCTCGACGCCAAGACCGGCCAGGTGGCCTGGTCGGCGACCAACGGCAATCCCGCGAAGGGCGAGACCGGCACGTCGTCTGCGCTGGTCGTCAAGGACAAGGTCCTGGTCGGCATCTCCGGCGGCGAGTTCGGCGTGCAGTGCCATGTCACCGCATACGACCTCAAATCCGGCAAGCAGGTCTGGCGCGCCTATTCCACAGGCCCGGATGATCAGATCAAGGTCGATCCGGCGAAGACGACCTCGCTCGGCAAGCCGGTCGGCCCGGACTCTTCGCTGAAGAGCTGGCAGGGCGATCAGTGGAAGATCGGCGGCGGCTGCACCTGGGGCTGGATCTCCTACGATCCCGCTCTGAACCTCGTCTATTACGGGTCGGGCAATCCCTCGACCTGGAACCCGAAGCAACGTCCCGGCGACAACAAATGGTCGATGGCGATCTTCGCCCGCGATGCCGACACCGGCATGGCGAAGTGGGTCTACCAGATGACGCCCCACGACGAATGGGACTATGACGGCGTCAACGAAATGATCCTCAGCGATCAGCAGATCAACGGTCAGAACCGCAAGCTGCTGACGCACTTCGACCGCAACGGCCTCGCCTACACGATGGACCGCGAGAGCGGCGAACTGCTGGTCGCCGAGAAGTACGACCCGAAGGTGAACTGGACCAGCGGCGTCGACATGGACAAGAACTCGCCGACCTACGGCCGTCCCAAGGTCGTCGCACAATACTCGACCGAGCACGGCGGAGAGGACAAGAACACAAAGGGCATCTGCCCGGCCGCGCTCGGCACCAAGGACCAGCAGCCGGCAGCCTACTCGCCGGACACGCAGCTGTTCTACGTTCCGACCAACCACGTCTGCATGGACTATGAGCCGTTCAAGGTGAGCTACACCGCGGGTCAGCCCTATGTGGGTGCGACGCTCTCGATGTATCCGCCGCAGGGCGAAAGCCACATGGGCAACTTCATCGCCTGGGACAACAAGACCGGCAAGATCGTCTGGTCGAACAAGGAGCAGTTCTCGGTCTGGTCGGGTGCGCTCGCAACCGCCGGGGGCGTGGTGTTCTACGGCACGCTCGAAGGCTACCTGAAGGCGGTCGACGCCAAGACCGGCAAGGAGCTCTACAAGTTCAAGACTCCCTCGGGCATCATCGGCAACGTCACCACCTATGAGAACAATGGCAAGCAATACATTGCCATTCTCTCCGGCGTGGGCGGCTGGGCCGGCATCGGACTGGCGGCAGGCCTGACCGACCCGACCGCAGGCCTCGGTGCGGTCGGCGGCTACGCGGCCCTCAGCAACTACACGGCGCTCGGCGGTACCCTGACCGTGTTCTCGCTGCCGAACTAAACCCGTCAGCATCGCTCCGGCGCGTGGATCGCTCCACGCGCCGGCTCGTCTCCACCGAATGCCGACCGAGGAACAATCTCTTGCGTCAAATCTGCTCTGTCATTGCTGTGATGATGATCTTCGTTGTGTCCGGAGGAAGCGCGGTCGCAGAGGGTCCGGGCGACCCGACCGCCGTGAAGAAGGAAGACGACGGAAAGTGGCTCGATAAGGACGGAAACCCGACCTACAAGATTTCGGCCGACGGCACCGTGGACTGGTTCACCTATTCCGGATACCGCCGCTATCATTCGGACTGTCACGTGTGTCACGGCCCCGACGGCATGGGATCGACATACGCGCCGGCGCTGAGGGATTCCGTGAAGTCGATGAGCTACGGCGACTTCCTCGGCGTGGTCGCCTCCGGCCGCAAGAACATCTCGGCCGCGCAGGAGAACGTCATGCCGGCCTTCGGCGACAACCCGAACGTCGCCTGCTACATGGACGATCTCTACGTCTATCTCCGCGCGCGCTCCACCGACGCCTTGGGCCGGCAGCGTCCTGCGAAAAAGGAGGAGAAGACGGAGGCCTATACCCAGGCTGAAGACGCCTGCATGGGCAAGAAATGAACGTTACGAGGGCTGCCAGGACTACTTCTTGGCGCCTGATGAGAATTTGAGGAGCTACCGATGAAGACACGTGCCGCCGTTGCTTTCGAAGCCAAGAAGCCGCTCGAGATCGTCGAGGTCGATCTGGAAGGCCCGAAGGCCGGCGAAGTCCTGGTCGAGATCAAGGCGACGGGCATCTGCCATACCGACGCCTACACGCTCGACGGCTTCGACAGCGAGGGAATCTTCCCGTCGATCCTGGGACATGAGGGAGCCGGCATCATCCGCGAGATCGGCCCCGGCGTGACCTCGGTGAAACCGGGCGATCACGTCATCCCACTCTACACGCCGGAATGCCGGCAGTGCAAAAGCTGCCTCAGCCAGAAAACCAATCTCTGCACCGCGATCCGCGCGACGCAGGGCAAGGGCGTGATGCCCGACGGCACCAGCCGTTTCTCCTACAAGGGCAAGCCGATCTACCACTACATGGGTTGCTCGACCTTCTCGAACTTCACCGTGCTGCCCGAGATCGCGGTCGCCAAGATCCGCGAGGACGCGCCGTTCGACAAGAGCTGCTACATCGGCTGCGGCGTCACCACCGGCGTCGGCGCCGTCGTCAACACCGCCAAGGTGACGCCGGGCTCCAACGTGGTCGTGTTCGGCCTCGGCGGCATCGGCCTCAACGTCATCCAGGGTGCCAAGATGGCCGGCGCCGACAAGATCATCGGCGTCGACATCAACGATTCCAAGGAGGAATGGGGTCGCAGGTTCGGCATGACCGACTTCGTCAACCCGAAGAAGATCACCGGCGACATCGTTCAGCACCTCGTCGGCCTCACCGACGGCGGCGCCGACTACACCTTCGACTGCACCGGCAACACCACCGTGATGCGCCAGGCACTGGAGGCCTGCCATCGCGGCTGGGGCACCTCGATCATCATCGGCGTCGCCGAGGCCGGCAAGGAGATCGCCACCCGCCCGTTCCAGCTCGTCACCGGCCGCAACTGGCGCGGCACGGCCTTCGGCGGCGCGCGCGGGCGCACCGACGTGCCGAAGATCGTCGACTGGTACATGAACGGAAAGATCCAGATCGATCCGATGATCACCCACGTGCTCAAGCTCGAGGAAATCAACAAGGGCTTTGACCTCATGCACGAGGGCAAATCCATCCGTTCAGTCGTCGTGTTCTAGCTCGAAAACGTCACACCAAGGAGGATCGACCATGACTGTTGCACTCCATCCCTCGATTGACAACGGCATCAAGCAAGGCAGCGGCAGCTTCGCCGGCGGCACGCTGGCCTGCAAATGCAGCGACCATCCGGTGAAGGTCGGCATCAAGGGCGACGTCGCCCACAATCACGCCTGCGGCTGCACCAAGTGCTGGAAGCCGCAGGGCGCGACCTTCTCCGTCGTCGCCGTCGTGCCGCGCCAGAACGTCACCGTGCTCGAGAACGGCGACAAGCTCCAGATCGTCGACCCCTCCGCGGTGATCCAGCGTTACGCCTGCAAGGCCTGCGGCACGCACATGTACGGCCGGATCGAGAACAAGAACCATCCGTTCTACGGCCTCGACTTCATCCATCCCGAACTGTTCCAGGAGCAGGGCTCGCAGGCGCCGCAATTCGCCGCCTTCGTTTCCTCCGTGATCGAATCGGGTGTGAAGCCCGAGCAGATGGCCGGCATCCGTTCGCGGCTGAAGGAGATCGGCCTCGAGCCCTATGACTGCCTGTCCCCGCCCCTGATGGACGCGATCGCGACCCATGTCGCGAAGGCCAAAGCCGCTTAGGAAGACTGCCTGGACGCCCGCCTGAACTGGCCGGCCGCCGGATCTTGGCTACACCATCTGGAGCTCGCTGGCGTTCGTTGCCGCCAGCGAGCCTCACGGGTCCCCGCTGCCGGGACCACCGCGGCGCGATGCCGCCGCTTCTGCACCACGCGTGGGTGAGGACCATCGGCTCCTCAGTCCTGGTCTCTGAATGACTGCGCAGGACCGTCCGCTTCCTGCTTGAAGTTCGCGGTGCTCTGCGTTCTCCCTCCCTCGACTGAGGCCTACTGCTTCGTCCGTTCGGTGCAGCCGGCGGACGAAGCTTTTTTCGTTGCGCCCATTTGATGCGCAACGTGGCGGATGACGCGCCCTGCTTTTGACAAACCGTCGATGCAATCTTTTCCCGGTGAGAACACTCGGCTGTGAACGCCGGGTCGGCGCGATCTCTGCTAGGGTCGCGCCGTCACGATGCCGCACGACGTACAATCAATTAAGAAGAAAACGGGAGGTATCGAGCACATCCAGACATCGCTACCTGCGTTCCTGCCTCCCTCCGGGATTTGCTCGCGCGGGACTACGGCGGGATGTGGCGAGACGACGCACGAGCGGTCGCCGACCGGCGTCGGCGGACTTTGAATTTGGCATGCTTATGAAGAGCGAGGCACGATCATGATCAAGGTGAAGATCAACGGCCAGGAACAGAGCTGGGACGGTGACCCGGATCTCCCGCTACTCTGGTTCCTGCGTGACGAGGCCGGTCTCACCGGCACCAAATACGGCTGCGGCCAGGCCCTGTGCGGCTCCTGCACGGTCATCGTCGACAAGCAAGCGGTGCGCGCCTGCATCACGTCCGTCAACGACGTCGCCGGACGCGAGGTCACCACGATCGAAGGCCTGCATCCGAACGGCGATCACCCGGTGCAGAAGGCGTGGCGCCAGGTCAACGTGCCCCAATGCGGCTTCTGCCAGGCCGGCCAGATCATGCAGGCCGCGGCGCTTCTGATGGAGAATCCCAAACCCTCGCACGACCAGATCCGCGAGGCGATGTCCGGCAACATCTGCCGTTGCGGCTGCTATCAGCGCATCGAGAATGCCGTCCATCTCGCATCGACGGGAGTGTGACATGAACTTCATCGACAATCCCCGCAAGCTTCGCGGCTTCGAAAAGCACATCAAGGTCGAGAAGGTGTCGCGCCGCAGCATCCTGAAGGGGCTCGGCGTCACCGGCGGCTTCGTGCTCGCCGCCCCCGTGATGTCGCGCCAGGCGCTCGCCTATGAGACCGGCGCCGGCAAGATGCCGCATGGCGTCGTGGTCGATCCGCGCGTGTTCGTTTCGGTAGGCGCGGATGGCATCGTCACCATCGTCGGGCATCGTTCGGAAATGGGCACCGGCGTGCGCACCAGCCTGCCGCTGATCGTGGCCGAGGAGATGGAGGCCGACTGGTCCAGGGTCAAGGTGCAGCAAGCCCATGGCGACGAGGTCAAGTTCGGCAACCAGGACACCGACGGCTCGCGCAGCACGCGGCATTATCTGATCCCGATGCGCCAGATCGGCGCTTCGGCCCGCACCATGCTGGAGCAGGCCGCGGCCAAGCGCTGGGGCGTGCCGGCGACCGAGGTCAAGGCGGTCAACCACGAGGTCGTGCACAGCGCCAGCGGGCGCAAGCTCGGCTTCGGCGAGCTCGCTGCCGACGCCGCCAAGGAATCGGTGCCCAGCATCGAGGGCCTCAAGCTGAAGGACCCCAAGAACTTCCGTTATCTCGGCAAGGGCCAGATCGGCATCGTCGATCTCCACGACATCACCACCGGCAAGGCGAACTACGGCGCCGACGTGCGGCTGCCCGGCATGAAATATGCCGTGATCGCCCGTCCGCCGGTGACCGGCGGCAAGCTGGTCAAGTTCGAGCCGGCGGAGGCGCTGAAGGTCCCCGGTGTCGAGAAGGTGATGCAGGTGCGCGGCTGGCCGTGGCCCTCGAAATTCCAGCCGCTCGGCGGCGTCGCGGTGATCGCGCGCAACACGGGCGCGGCGATCAAGGGCCGCGACGCGCTGAAGCTGACCTGGGACGACGGTCCCAACGGCAAATACGACTCCGTCGCCTACCGCAAGGAGCTCGAGGAGGCCTCGCGCAAGCCGGGGCTCGTGCTGCGCAAGGAGGGCGATGCGGACGCTGCCCTGAAGAGCGCCGACAAGGTGATCGTCGGCGAATACTACCTTCCGCATCTCGCCCATGTCGCCATGGAGACGCCGGTGGCGGTCGCGGACGTCAAGGGCGACAAGGCCGAGATCTGGGCGCCGGTGCAGAGCCCCGGCGGCACCCGCGAGGACGTCGCCAAGACGCTCGGCATTCCCGAGGCCAACGTCACGGTCAACGTGACGCTGCTCGGCGGCGGGTTCGGACGCAAGTCGAAATGCGACTTTGCGCTCGAAGCCGCGCTGCTCTCGAAGGAGCTCGGCGCGCCGGTGAAGGTGCAGTGGACGCGGGAGGACGACATCCACAACGGCTTCCTGCACACCGTCTCGGTCGAGCGGATCGAGGCCGGCCTCGACAAGAGCGGCAAGGTGATCGCCTGGCGCCACCGCAGCGTGGCTCCCAGCATCGCCTCGACCTTTGCCGCCGGCACGGTGCATCAGGCGCCGTTCGAGATCGGCATGGGCCTGGTCGATATGCCGTTCGAGATCGCGAACATCTCGTGTGAGAACCCGCAAGCCGCGGCGTTCACCCGCATCGGCTGGTTCCGCGCGGTCTCGAACATCCCGCGCGCCTTCGCCGTCCAGTCGATGGTCGGCGAGATCGCGCAGGCAACGGGCCGCGACCAGAAAGACATGCTGCTCGAGCTGATCGGCTCGCCTCGCATCGTCAAGCCCAACGTGAAGGACCTCTGGAATTACGGCGAGCCCCAGGACAGCTACCCGATCGACACCGCGCGCCTGCGCAAGGTGGTCGAGCTGGTCGCCGAGAAGGGCGAATGGGGACGAAAGGTGCCGAAGGGCCACGGTCTCGGCATCGCCGTGCACCGCAGCTTCGTCAGCTACATCGCGACCATCGTCGAGGTCGCCGTCGACGACAAGGGCAAGCTGACGGTGCCGCGGGTCGACACGGCGATCGATTGCGGCACCTATGTCAACCCCGAGCGCATCGCTTCGCAGATCGAGGGCGCGGCGATCATGGGGCTCAGTCTCGCCAAATACGGCGAGATCACCTTCAAGGACGGCAAGGTGCAGCAGAAGAATTTTGACGACTTCCAGGTCGTCAGGATGGACGACTCGCCTGTGGTGACCAATGTTTACATCGTGCCGCCCGGACCCGACACGCCGCCGAGCGGCGTCGGCGAGCCCGGCGTTCCTCCGTTCGCGCCAGCCCTGATCAACGCGATCTTCGCAGCGACGGGAAAACGCATCCGCGCGCTTCCGATCGGCAAGCAATTGGAGGCGTGAGACGGAACCGAAGTGCGAGGCGGAACACAAGCCGCCTCGCGCCGTTTCCATCGATCTGACAGGAGCAGATCGATGACCAACATCTCAAGTGCGCTCGCAGTCTCGCTGTCGGGCGCCTTTCTTTTGACCGCCGCGGGCGCATTCGCCCAGAGCAACACGACGCCGCCGACCACCGCGACGCGCCCCACCGGCCCCGACCAGACTTCGCTGCCGAACGCCAATGCCCCGCCCGCCACCACCAACCAGACCACCGGGCAGCACAATCCGGATCCCAAGATTCGCGAGATGAACCAGAAGGAGAAGGATAAGGTCGAGCGCGAGGGGAAGTAGCTATCTGGCGCTGCGCAAACAAATGCGGCGGATGTTGCCATCCGCCGCATTCGCCACCCCCCGCTGCTCCGCTTCTTTCGATCCGCCCGCGGAGCTATTTCTTCAGCGCGAAGACCCAGACGACGCCGCCCTGCGGCACGTTGGCTTCAATGCCGATATTGTTGGTCACGAGTGCATCCTGGATGCGCTGCGCGTCGACGCCCCAGCCCGACTGGATCGCGATGTATTGCGTGCCGTCGATCTCATATGACACCGGCATGCCGACGATGCCGGAGTTGGTCTTCTGCTCCCACAACAGTTCGCCCGTCTTGGCGTGGAAGGCGCGGAAATAGCGGTCGTTGGTCCCGCCGACGAAGACGAGATCGCCCGCAGTCGCCGTGACCGATCCGAACAGATGCGACTTGGGGAAGTTGTGCTGCCAGACCTTCTTTCCGGTTGCGGGATCCCAGGCCTGCAGCTCGCCAAAATGATCCGCACCCGGCTTTACCTTCAGGCCGATGTCTTCCGGCTTGGTGCCGAGCCAGAGCTCGCCCGGCTTGAGTGGCACTTTCTCGCCGGTAAAGCCGCCGCAGAAATTCTCGTTGGCAGGCACGTAGACGAGGCCGGTCCTCTGGCTGTAGGCCGCCGATGGCCAATCCTTGCCGCCCCACAGCGAGGGACAGAACTCGACGCGCTTGCCGATCACCGGCTTGTGCGCTGGATCCACGATCGGCTTGCCGGTCTCGTCGATGCCCTTCCAGACGTCAGTGAAGACGAACGGCCATCCGGCGACGTAATTGATCTTGGTCGGAGTCCGCTCCAGCACCCAGAAGATCGCGTCGCGGCCGGGATGGACCAAGCTCTTGATGGTGCGGCCGTTGCGTTGCAAATCGATCAGCATCGGCGCGTCGACCTCATCCCAATCCCAGGAATCGTTCTGGTGGTATTGGTGATAGGCCTTGATCTTGCCAGTGTCGGGATCGAGCGCGAGCACCGATGCTGTGTAGAGATTGTCGCCGGGATGCGAGTCGCCGGGCCATGGCGCGGCATTGCCGACACCCCAATAGATCGTCCTGGTCTCCTTGTCGTAATTGCCTGTCATCCAGGCCGACCCGCCGCCGTTTTTCCAGTCGTCGCCTTGCCAGGTGTCATGACCGGGCTCGCCTTCACCGGGGATGGTGTAGGTCCGCCACAACTCTTTTCCCTCCTTGGCATCATAAGCTACGATATAGCCACGCACGCCGAACTCGCCGCCGGAGCCGCCGACAATGACCTTACCGTCGACGATCAAGGGCATCAGGGTGAGGTACTGCCCCTTCCTGTAGTCCTGCACCTTCGTGTCCCACAGCACCTTGCCGGTCTTGGCATCGAGCGCGACCACGTGGTCGTCCGTGGTGGCGAGGTAGAGCTTGTCCTCCCACAGACCAACGCCGCGGTTGGTCGGATGCAGCTGGAACAGATCGTCAGGAAGCTGCCGCTTGTAGCGCCAGTATTCGTCGCCGGTCTTCGCATTCAGCGCGATCACCTGGCCCATTGGGGTCGTCACGAACATCACGCCATTGTTGACGATCGGCGGGGCCTGATGGCCTTCGACCACGCCAGTGGAAAAGGTCCAGACCGGTGTGAGGTTCTTCACGTTGGAGGTGTTGATCTGATCGAGCGGGCTATAGCCGTGCCCGTCATAGGTGCGCCGGTAAAGCATCCAGTTGTGGGGCTCGGGGTTTTCCAGCCGCTGCGCGGTGACCGGAGAATAACTCTCGATCGGCCCCGATAGAGCGGCGGTTGAGGCAAGACACGTGAAGGCGACCAAGCCGGACAGTAACCATTGCTTCCTGATCATGGAAGTTTTCATGGACGTTCCCCTTTTTCATCCGCTTGAATTCTTTTTGTGATTTCTTGTCGTTCGTCCCGTCTTCCGCCCTTCGGCGGTGGCGGCTAGTCGTGAGGCGGGCCCAGCCCGCAACCGTCCATCATCCTGGCTGTGTGCCACCTACCTTTCCCATGAAATTGCCGGCGACGCTGAGCGAACCGTCAGCGAGCGCCAGCGGCAGCGCTGCTAGCCGCCGCGGCGCCGGCCCGAACACGACCTGCGCGCCCGCGCGGGGATCGAATTCGGAGTTGTGGCACATGCACTTGAAAACCTCCTTGTCGCCGACATCGCTCTTCACCCAGGCGGTGACGGGACAGCCGGCATGCGAGCAGATCGCCGAATAGGCGATGATGCCGTCGACGGCGCGCGCGCGGGTCTTCTCGTCGAGGTCGGCGGGATCGAGCTTGATGATCAGGATTTCGTTGAGCCGCGAGGCGCTGCGCACCACCGATGTGGTGGGGTCCTTCGGCCAGGCATGGATCGGCGGTCCACCGACCCGTAGATCAGCCGCAGTGATGAGCTTTCCCTCCTGGTCACCTTCGGAGAAGACGAGCAGATCGCCTTTCTGCGGCCGCTCATCCGAGCCGGGCGGATCCTCACCTGCGCGGGCCCTGGTTGAACAGCCGAGACACGCCGTCGTGGCCATCGCACCGAGCAGCAGGGATCGCCGTGTCTGTTCGGTGCCCGCTTCGACGTCGGGTTCCGTAGCATTTTCGGAAGATGATGAATGGGTATCGAACGATGCGCGAGCCATGCCCGCTAGCAGGCGCTGGAACTCTGCCGAAAACAAGGCGAAGACTTGGCGCCGCAGTGCATCAATATGGCTTTGCTCGCGCTGATTGCGTCGGAGTAAATGCGTTCAAGCGCGTTTTCGCGATTTCTACATGGCGTTGCGCGAATGGCATGATGATTTCGCAGATCAGATCCGATGATGGAGGAATTGCTGCGACGCCACGATGCGATGCGGAATCCCACGCAGGCATCGTGTCCTTCACGACCTGAGCACGTGACGCGGCGAAGCGATGCGGCCCGCAAGTGTTGCCGAGGCCATCTCAAAGCTGTCGGCGATACGACGCGCCTTGTCGATGAAGAGTGCAGCCGCCGCCGGCGGGCAGACCTCGCGCGCGGTCTGCTCGAACAGGTCGAGCCAGCGATCGAAATGGCCGCCGGCCAGGCTGAGCGGCAGGTGTGCCCGCATCGGTGAGCCATGATAGCGGCCGCTCATCAGCACGACCGACGACCAGAAATCCCTGAGCTTGGCGAGATGCTCGTCCCAATTCTGCACGACGCCGAAGACGGGCCCCAACAGCGCGTCCTCGCGCACGCGTCCGTAGAAGCGGGTGACGAGTTCTCCAATCATCTCCTCGGTGATCCCGGTTCGCTCGATCGCATCCTGGGTCAACAGGCTCCGGCGCGCGGCCGCAGCTTCCCGCTCGGCCTTCAGTCGATCCGACATGTCCTTTGCTATCCGTTCAGTTATCCCCGCAGGCCGCCCGTTCGACATTGTCGGGCCTATCGCACGCGGCGTCTTTGTCGCAGCGCAAATTGCGGGATGTGGCGGCGGACGCTGGGCGCCCGCCGCCAATGCCTTCGTCAGGCGGAATAAGTGTAGAAGCCCTGCCCGGTCTTGCGGCCGAGATGGCCGGCATCGACCATCTCTTTCAGCAGCGGCGCTGGCCGATATTTAGGATCGTTGAAGCCCTTGTAAAAGACCTCCATCACCGAAAGCATGGTGTCGAGCCCGACGAGATCGGCAAGTGCGAGCGGCCCGATCGGATGGTTGCAGCCGAGCTTCATGCCCGCGTCGATCTCTTCCGCCGTCGCGATGCCCTCCTGGAGCGCGAAGATCGCCTCGTTGATCATCGGACAGAGGATGCGGTTGACGGCGAAGCCCGGGCTGTTCTTGGCCGTGATCGCCACTTTGCCGACGCGCTTGGCGAAATCCAGCGCCTTGGCATGGGTGTCGTCCGAGGTCTGCAGGCCGCGGATGAGCTCGAGCAGCGCCATCACCGGCACCGGGTTGAAGAAGTGCATGCCGATGAAGCGGTCGGGACGGTCGGTCGCGGCGGCGAGCTTGGTGATCGAGATCGAGGAGGTGTTGGTCGCGACCAGCGTGCGCGGCGACAGGGTGGCGCAGAGATCCTTCAGGATCTTGACCTTGAGCTCCTCGTTCTCGGTCGCGGCCTCGATGACGAGGTCGCAATCCGACAGCTTCGCCCGGTCCGTGGTGCCGGTGATGCGCTTGAGCGTCGCCTCGCGGTCGGCCGCCGACATCTTCTCTTTTTTGACCAGCCGCTCGAGGCTTCCGCCGACGGTCGAAAGGCCGCGGTTCACCGCCGCATCGGAAATATCGACCATTACGACCGAGAGGCCGGCGGCCGCGCAGACCTGCGCGATGCCGTTCCCCATGGTCCCTGCCCCGATGATGCCAACGGTCTGGATCATTGCGTCACATCCTTCATCCTTGCGGGCGCGCCAGTCGCAGCCCGGCTCCATTGTTCCTGCATTAGGGTCTAGCACCGCCATTGGGCCGGCGCGACCCGATCCTGTTCCTTAGCGCATCCGAGGCCGGAAGAAAGCCGCCCGCGGGGCCGGCCAGGTGCCTCGTTGACCGATCATCCTGAGCCCTTCTCCAACGGCTCCGGCGGGGCTGCCCACCCCCTGGCCCCTTGATTATGGCAGCGGCAGCAGCGAGAAGGGCGGCGCGGGGCTACCGCGGAACAGGGGCTTGCCCGAGACCGGATGAACGATTTCGCACGATCCATCGGTGCCGCCTTTGCGCTGATCGGCGACGCCGACACCGAGCTATTGGGCATCGTCGCCCTGTCGTTGCGGGTCAGCCTGACCGCCAGCATCCTGGCGCTCCTGATCGGCGCCCCCTTTGGAGCCCTGCTTGCGATCACCCGCTTCCGGGGACGCCAAATCATCATCATTCTGACCAATGCCCTGCTCGGGCTTCCGCCGGTCGTGGTCGGGCTCGCGCTCTATCTTCTGCTGTCGCGGTCCGGCCCGTTCGGGGCGGCGGGCTTGTTGTTCACGCCGGCCGCCATGGTGATCGCGCAGACGCTACTGGCGACGCCGATCGTGGTGGCGCTGGTGCACCGGCCGGCAAGCCTGTTGTGGGCGGAGTATGGCGACCTGGCGCGGATCGACGGGCTGTCGGCCCTGCGCAGCATGGCCCTGCTGTTCGCGCTCGGCCGGACCTCGTTGCTGACGGCCTTTCTCGCCGCGTTCGGGCGCGCCATTGCGGAAGTCGGTGCCATCATCATCGTCGGTGGCAACATCCGTGGCTTCACCCGCACGATGACGACGGCGATCGCGCTGGAAACCAGCAAAGGCGAGCTGCCGCTGGCGCTCGGACTCGGGCTGATCCTGCTCGCTCTCAGCGTCGCGGTCTCGACCGTCGCCTTCGTCCTAGTTGGGCGCGTTGGGGAAAAATAGCTGCTCGCCGCCGACCTTGTACCCGGCGATCGCTTGCTGCCCTTGCGGCGAAACCAGCCAGTCGACGAAGGCCTGTCCCTCCTTTGCCTTCACGTTCGGATGCTTTGCAGGATTGACCAGCATGACGCCGTACTGGTTGAAGAGCCGCTTGTCACCCTCGGTCAAGATGGCGAGTTCGCCACGGTTCTTGAACGACAGCCAGGTGCCGCGGTCTGACAGGAGGTAGGCGTTCGACGACGAGGCCATGTTCAGCGCCGGGCCCATGCCTTGGCCGATCTCCCGATACCAAATGTCCTTGCCGGCACTGAGGTCGACGCCAGCCTCCTTCCATAGTCTCAGCTCGGCCGCATGCGTGCCGGACTTGTCGCCGCGCGAGATGAACGGCGCCTTTGCGGTCGCAATCTTGCGCAGCGCCTCGGCCACGTCCTTGCTGCCCGAGATCTGCGCCGGATCGCTTTTGGGGCCGATGAGGACGAAGTCGTTGTACATGACGTCGAAGCGCTTCACGCCCTGCCCTTCGGACATGAACCTGTCCTCGGCGGGCCTGTCATGGACGAACACCACGTCGGCATCGCCGCGCCGCCCGATGTCCAGCGCCTGGCCGGTGCCGACGGCGACGACCTTCACGCCGATGCCTTCGGCCTTAGAGAACAGCGGCAGCAGATGACCGAACAGCCCCGACTGTTCCGTCGAGGTGGTTGAAGCCACGGTGATGGTGCGATCCTGTGCGGATGCGATGGTGGACCAGAGCAGAACCGCGATGGTGACAAGCTTCCTCATGCGACGACCTCGGCCAGACAATGACGGCTCTGAATAGCGGCTCGCGAGGATGGCGGGAACCCCAAGCTTCGGATCGCAACGAGAGTTGATGCGGGCGGTGCACCTCGCAGAAAAAGCGCGCCGGCGCGCGCTAGGCACGCCTGCAAAACAAGAAGTGAAAAAACAACCCCATGCACAGTAGCGATGGGGTTGAAAGGCTTGAGCATTTCGGTGTTGCCGAAGACACGCTTGCGGCGTCGGGCAAAACAGGGGTATTATTGCATCATCGGCTGCTGTGCGGGTTGCGTAACTCGGGCGGATGCGCACTGGATGCGCGGATGTTCTGCAATTGGTCCACCCTACATTGACACGGATGTGACGGCCGGGGCAGGTTTTCATATTGCTGACGAATCAGCGATTGCCTCACGCCGAGCACCTCTTGGACAACTCCCAGTGCTTTCGAGACTGATATCGTTGCTGCGCCGCATCCCTGCGGTGAATTGGGCGTTTTCCCGACTCCGGCCTGTGCCGCACAGCGGCAACATTGAGGTCGCGCCGACCGCCACGGACGCTTCGCCCGCCATCATCGAAGACGTCGAGGTCCGGGCTCAAGCTCCAAGCGCCGAGATCAGCACCGCCCCGGTGCGCGACGACGCTGCCCCCGGCACCAAGGCTCTGGTCGCGGAGAACGATGCGGCTGTGTCTGTCGTCGCGGAGAATCCGTCCGACGAAATCCGTATCAGCGGGGACGCCTCTCCGGAGACCGTGACGGAAATCGAGGCGCCCGCGACGCCGCCAGTCTCCGAGGAGGTGCTGACTGCATCGGTCGGTGCGGAGAGCGGGCCAGTTGCAGCCTCTGATCTCGCCATCGTTGACGACGATGCATCGCCTGCTGAGATTCCTGCAGAGATCGACTCCGCCGTCATAGAGCAGGTTGTGATTTCGTCAGCGGACGTCACGACCGCCTTGACTGATGTCCCTGATGTCATCATCGAGGCAGCCTCCTCGCCCGACGTTTCCGCCGCCGTCGATCCGGTCGCTGTCGAAGAAGTCGAGCTTCTCCGCGCCGAGGCCGATAGCGTCACGACTGATGCCTCTGAAGCCAGCGCCGACAGCGAACCGGCGCCCGTTGTCGAAAGCCCGCAAGTCCCTACAAACGATGTTCCGCTCGCTGCGGCAACTAACGACTCCTTGAGCGGCGTCACCGCCATCGAGCCGGTTCAGCCTCTCGCGTCTCCCCCTTCCGAGCTCCGCCGCGTACCGAAAGTTCGCGCGAGAGCCGCAGAGCCCGCCGACCGCGCCGCGCTGATCCGGCAGCGCTGGGCGGAGAGCGGAATCAGGATGTGGAATCCGCGGCTGCACGGCACCGGCGAAGCCGCGCTGAACATCCAGGGAAGCATCGGGCTGCTGCCCCCGGCACCCGGCGAGACAATGCCGCGCTACGACAAGCTGGAATTCAGGATGCTCGGCGGACAGATCGTCTGTGAGGGCGTGATCGTCGAGGCACCGGTTCAGGCGAGCCATCGGAGCTTCACGCAGCTTGCCGAGCCGCGGACCAGCGAGCGCGTCCGCGAACCGGCGCGCGAGCGCCAGGCCGTCCTCGCCTGATCCGACCGTGGCCATGTGCTAGGCTGATGTCGCGCATGGGCGATAGCAGGCGGTAGCTGCAGCGATTTCGGGCGACCTCTGCCTGAGACGTGCGCACGCTGCGGCCGGATATCCTTAACGGGACCTCACCAATGCACGCGATCGGAAAATCGTAAGGCAGCGCGCAACCAGTGCTGGCCTGCCCGGGCCAGAATTGATCTAACGGGCCCTTTACCCCTGCCGTGCAAGATTGCCCACGTTTTTCAGGGGATCTGGGGCTCGTATTGCAATGCCTGTTGCCGATTTGAAATCTCATCTTGCCGCCGCGATGCGATTGTTTCGCGTTCCCGCCGACAATCCGGACCTGACGCGGGCGCAGTTCGACGCCTTCTCCAAGCAGATCCCGCTGCTCTACTTCATCCTCATCAGCAACACGATTGCGGTCGCCTACACCTATGTGAACGTGGCGCCGGACTGGCTGACGATGATCGTGCCGGCCGTGCTGACGGTGCTCGCGGCCTTACGGACTTTCTGGTGGCTGCGCCAGCGCCGGCTGGTGCGCAGCGATGCCGACATCCTGCGCAATCTGCGCGCCACCAACTGGCTGACCCTGCCGATCGGTGCCGGCTTCACCGCCTGGTCCTTCGCGCTCTACCCCTACGGCGATCCCTTCGCCAAGAGCCAGGTCGCGTTCTACATGGCGGTCACCGTGATCGGCTGCATCTTCTCGCTGATGCATCTGCGCTCGGCGGCGCTGATCGTGACGCTGATCGTCGACGTGCCCTATGTGCTGTTCTTCTTCGCCACGGGCGAGCCGACGCTGAAGGCGATCGCGGTCAACAACCTCCTGGTTTCCGCCGCGATGGTGACGGTGCTGTTCATCTACTATCGCGACTTCGCCGATCTCGTCGCCAGCCGCAAGTCGCTGCTCTCGCAACAGGCGGCGACGCAGGCGCTCTCTGACCAGAACTTCCGCCTTGCCAATCTCGATTCACTCACCGAGCTGCCGAACCGCCGCCGCTTCTTCGCCGAGCTGTCGAGCGCCTTCACCGATGCCGAACGCAGGAAAGTTCGGATCGCGGTCGGCATCATCGATCTCGACGGTTTCAAGCCGATCAACGACAATTACGGCCATTCGGTGGGAGACCGCGTCCTGATCGAGGCCGGCCGGCGCATCCGCGAGGTCTGCGAGAGTTTTGGTCCGCAACGGGTCGAATTCGCCCGATTAGGCGGCGACGAGTTCGGCCTGGTCGTTTGCGGCGACCCCGACGATGCGGACCTGCTGCGGCTGGGCCAGCGCATCGGTGACCAGGTCAGACTTCCCTATCAGCTCGACACTGCCCATACCGGGCTGTCCTGCTCGATCGGCTTTGCCTCGTTTCCCCAATCGGCAACGACCGCGGAAGCACTCTATGAATGTGCCGACTATTCGCTCTATCATGCCAAGCGCCATCTGCGCGGCCGCACCGTGATCTTCTCGAGCGAGCTCGAGGCCGAGATCCGCAGTCGCGGAGTCATCGAGAATCTGCTGCGCACCGCCGATTTCGGCACCGAGATGGACCTGGTGTTCCAGCCGATCGTCGATGCCATGAGCGAGCACACCGCCGGCTTCGAGGTTCTCGCGCGCTGGCGCAGCGCCCGCCTCGGCCTGGTCTCCCCGGCCGATTTCATTCCGGCCGCCGAGCGCATCGGACTGATCCGGCCGCTGACGCAAGCGCTGCTCGTGCGCGCGCTCGCCATCGCCAGGACATGGCCCGATCACATCCGCCTGTCGTTCAATCTCTCAGCCCACGATGTCTGTGCGGCGGAGGGCATCCTGCCGCTGATCTCGATCATCGAGAAGAGCGGGCTGCCGCCGCGCCGGATCGATTTCGAGATCACCGAGACCGCCGTCACCTTCGACTTCGTCCGCGCACAGCAATCGATCGCAACGCTGAAGGCAATGGGCTGCGGCATTTCGCTGGACGATTTCGGCACCGGCTATTCGTCGCTGAGCCACGTGCACCGGCTGCCGCTCGACAAGATCAAGGTCGACCGCAGCTTCGTTTCCGACATCAACGAGAATCCCGTCAGCCACAAGATCATCAAATCGCTCACCGGTCTCTGCGACGACATGGAGATCGCCTGCGTCGTCGAGGGCGTCGAGACGCGTGCTCAGCTCGACACCCTGCGCCGCCTGGGATGCGACTTCATCCAGGGTTACTATTTCGCCAAGCCCATGCCGGCCGATGCGATTGGCGACCATCTTGCGAAGGAGAGCCGGCGCCTCGACGGCACCGGGACCAAGGTCGTGGCCTAAAGCGCGATGCGCACTTTAGGTTATTGTTTGAGCATAATCTTTTCGGAAAACCGCTACGCACTTTTCCGGATCATGCTCTAAAGCCTCGTCTACTCCGCCAGACTCGGCAGATCGAGCCCCTTGTCGCGCGCGCACTCGATCGCGATGTCGTAGCCTGCATCGGCGTGGCGCATGACGCCGGTGGCGGGATCGTTCCACAGCACGCGCTCGATCCGCTTCGCAGCCTCGGGCGTGCCGTCGGCGACGATCACCATGCCCGCGTGCTGCGAATAGCCGATGCCGACGCCGCCGCCATGATGCAGCGACACCCAGGTCGCTCCGCTGGCGCAATTGAGCAGCGCATTGAGCAGCGGCCAATCGGACACCGCATCCGATCCGTCCTTCATCGCCTCGGTCTCGCGGTTGGGGCTCGCCACCGAGCCGCTGTCGAGATGATCGCGGCCGATCACGATCGGCGCTTTCAATTCGCCACGCGCCACCATCTCGTTGAAGGCAAGACCGAGGCGATGGCGATCGCCGAGGCCGACCCAGCAGATGCGTGCCGGCAGGCCCTGGAATTTGATGCGCGCCTTTGCCATGTCGAGCCAATTGTGCAGATGCTTGTCGTCAGGCATCAGCTCCTTGACCTTGACATCGGTCTTGAAGATGTCCTCGGGATCGCCCGACAGCGCGGCCCAGCGGAATGGCCCGACGCCGCGACAGAACAGGGGGCGGATATAGGCGGGCACGAAGCCGGGGAAATCGAAGGCGTTCTTCAGGCCCATGTCCTGTGCCATCTGGCGGATGTTGTTGCCGTAGTCGAGCGTCGGAATGCCCTGGGCATGGAAATCCAGCATGGCCTGGACATGCTCGACCATCGACGTCTTCGAGGCGCGCTCCACTGCCTTCGGATCGGACGCGCGCTTGGCTTCCCATTCGGCAAGCGTCCAGCCCTTCGGCAAGTAGCCGTTGATGGGATCGTGCGCGCTGGTCTGGTCGGTGACGATGTCGGGCTTGACGCCGCGGCGCACCAGCTCAGGGAAGATCTCCGCGGCGTTGCCGAGCAGGCCGACCGAGACCGCCTTGTTCGTCTTCGCGGCGTCCGCCATGATCGCGAGCGCTTCATCAAGCGTTGCGGCTTGCCGGTCGAGATAGCCGGTCCGCAGGCGCATCTCGATGCGGCTCGGCTGGCATTCGACCGCAAGCATCGAAGCGCCGGCCATGGTCGCCGCCAGCGGCTGCGCGCCGCCCATGCCTCCCAAGCCGGCCGTGAGAATCCATTTACCGGCGAGGCTGCCGCCGTAATGACGCCGACCGACCTCGACGAACGTTTCATAGGTGCCCTGCACGATGCCCTGGCTGCCGATATAGATCCAGGAGCCCGCCGTCATCTGGCCGTACATCATCAGGCCCTGGCGATCGAGCTCGTTGAAATGATCGAGCGTCGCCCAATGCGGCACGATGTTGGAATTCGCGATCAGCACGCGCGGTGCATCGGCATGGGTGCGGAACACGCCGACCGGCTTGCCGGACTGCACCAGCAGCGTCTGGTCGGCCTCGAGCTTGCGCAAGGCCGCAACGATCCGGTCAAAACTCTCCCAGTCGCGCGCGGCGCGGCCGATGCCGCCATAGACGACAAGCTCGCTCGGGCGCTCCGCGACGTCAGGATCGAGATTGTTCATCAGCATGCGCAGCGGCGCTTCGGTCGACCAGCTCTTGGCGCTGATGTCGCTGCCGCGGGGAGCGCGGATGGTGCGGTCATTGTCCAGACGGCGGTTCATGCGGACCTCTTCAGACGAGTCTCGGAAACGGATCGGTGGGAAGCTGGGCGAGCGCGGCAGCTGGAAGCGCATCGGCTTCGATCAATGCAGCGGCCTTGGCGAGATCGCCGGCCATGTAGCGATCGGCACCCAGTGCGGGCACCTGCTCACGCAACGCGGCAATGACGGCGACCAGCGGCGCACTGGTTGCATGCGGCGCGCGCAGCGTGATGCCTTGGGCAGCGACCAGAAGCTCGATGCCGAGGATGGCGGCGAGATTGTCGGCCATGTCGGACAGGCGCCGCGCGGCATGCGCGGCCATCGAGACATGGTCTTCCTGGTTGGCGCTGGTCGGCGTCGAGTCGATCGAGCAGGCGAGCGCGCGCTGCTTGTTCTCGGCATAGAGTGCGGCCGCCGTCACCTCGGCGATCATGAAGCCGGAATTGATGCCGGGATCGGGGGTGAGGAACGGCGGCAGGCCGAAATTGAGCGCGGGATCGACCAGCGTCGCGATGCGCCGCTCGCTGATCGCGCCGATTTCCGACAGCGCCAGCGCGATGGCATCTGCGGCAAACGCCACCGGCTCGGCGTGGAAATTGCCGCCGGAGACGATCTCCCCGGTCTCGACCAGCACCAGCGGGTTATCGGTGACGGCATTGGCCTCCACGATCAGCGTGCGCGCGGCCTGCGTGATCAGATCGAGCGCGGCACCCGCAACCTGTGGCTGGCAGCGCAGGCAATAGGGATCCTGCACGCGTTCATCGCCCTCGAGATGCGACAGCCGGATGTCGCTGCCGTCGAGCAACGCATTCAGCGTCGCAGCCGCCGCGATCTGGCCGGCATGGCCGCGCAGCGCCTGGATTTCGGGGCGGAACGGTGCCGTCGAGGCCATCGCCGCATCCACCGACAGTGCACCGGTCACCAGTGCGGCGCGGGCGAGGCGATATGCACGCAGCACGCCCGATAGCGCGTAGGCGGTCGAGAATTGCGTGCCGTTGATCAGCGCGAGGCCTTCCTTGGGCCCAAGCGTCAGCGGCGTGAGGCCGGCGGCCGCAAGTGCCTCGCTGCCGGATACAGTCTTGCCATCGATGATCGCCTGCCCTTGGCCGATCATCACGGCCGTCATATGCGCAAGCGGTGCCAGATCGCCGGAGGCGCCGACCGAGCCCTGCTGCGGCACCAGCGGATAGACGCCACGGGCCAGCATGTCCTGCAACTGCTCGATCACCGCGCGGCGCACGCCGGAAGCGCCGCGGCCGAGCGAGACGATCTTCAGCGCCATCATCAGGCGGACGATGGGCTCCGGCGTCGGCTGGCCGACGCCGCAGCAATGCGAGACGATCAGGTTGCGCTGAAGCAGCGCGGTCTGGTCCGGCGGAATGCGCTTCGACGCGAGCTTCCCGAAGCCGGTGTTGATGCCGTAGACGGGGACGTCGGCCTGCGCGGCCTGCGCAACGATCAGCGCAGCCGCATCGACACGCGGCCAGAACGAAGGATCGAGCAAGACGGGAGCACCTTCGAGCACGCGCGCGAGATCGTCGAGGCTCACTGTTCCCGGCTTGACGACGATCGCTGTCTCCTGCTCCGTCATTGCCCCCTCCATACCCGCTTGTGCAGCGGATTGAAGCCGATGCGGTAGACCAGTTCGGCCGGCCGCTCGATCTCCCAGATCGCGAGGTCGCACCATTTGCCGGCATCCTGTGTGCCGGTCTCATGCAGGAGGCCGAGCGCCCGCGCGCCTTCACGGGTGACGCCGGCGAGGCACTCGGCCACATTCATCCGGAACAATGTCGCGCCCATGTTCATCGCGAGCAGCAGCGAGGTCAGTGGCGAGCTGCCGGGATTGCAGTCGGTCGCCAGCGCCATGGGAACGTTGTGCTTGCGGAACGTCTCGACCGGCGGCTTCTGCGTCTCGCGAATGAAGTAGAACGCGCCCGGCAGCAGCACGGCGACAGTGCCGGCCCTCGCCATGGCGGCGGCACCGGCTTCATCTGTATGCTCGAGATGATCGGCCGAGAGTGCCGAGAATTTCGCGGCAAGCGCGGCGCCGCCGAGATTCGAGAGCTGGTCGGCATGGAGCTTGACTGGCAGTCCAAGTCCCCTCGCCGTTTCGAACACCCGCGCGGTCTGCTCGGCGGAGAATGCGATGCCCTCCATGAAGGCATCGACGGCATCGGCGAGGCCCGCTTTTGCGACCGCCGGCAGCATCTCCTTGCAGACGAGATCGATGTAACTATCCTTGTCGCCACCCGCCTCGACCGGCAGCGCATGCGCACCCAAGAACGACGTGCGGATCGTAACAGGCCGCTCACGGCCGAGGCTGCGCGCAGCCGCGAGCTGGCGCATCTCGGTTTCTGTGTCGAGGCCGTAGCCGGACTTGATCTCGACCGTAGTGGCGCCCTCAGCCGTCAGCGCGTCGAGCCGCGGCAGCGCGCCTGCGACGAGCTCGGCTTCGCTCGCCTGGCGCGTTGCCGCCACGGTCGAGACGATGCCACCGCCGGCGCGCGCGATCTCCTCGTAGCTCGCCCCCTTCAGGCGCAGCTCGAATTCATGCGCGCGGTTGCCGCCATAGACCAGATGGGTATGGCAGTCGACGAGACCAGGCGTGATCCAGCGCCCCTTGCAATCGATCCGCTCGATAGCGTCTGCATCGGCGGGAAAATCCGCTTTCGCGCCCGCATAGGCGATGCGACCGCCGCGTGCGGCGATGACACCATGCTCGATCTCGCCAAGATCGGGACGATCGACCCGCATCGTCGCGAGGCGGGCATTGTGCCAGATCCGGTCGAAGCGCTCTGCCATGCGGGTATCCCTTCGCCCTGGGGATGCTTGACTTATATGTCTAGACATATAATCGTAAGGCGGTTCTGTCCAGCCGGCGTGTAGATCATGACCCGACTGCATTTCGCTTCCGCGCTCCTGCCTTCCGGCTGGGCCAATGACGTGCAGGTGGTGATCGCCGCCGGCGCGATCGCCGCGGTGACGCCGGGCGTGGCGCCGTCCGCCGGCGACGAGCGCCATGCTATCGCGCTTCCCGGACTTGCGAGCCTGCACAGCCACGCCTTCCAGCGCGGCATGGCAGGCCTTGCCGAATTGCGCGGCGATTCCACCGACACGTTCTGGACCTGGCGCGAGACGATGTATCGCTTTGCGCTGGCGATGACGCCTGACGACGTCGCGGCTGTGGCGACGCTGCTCTATGTCGAGATGCTCGAGCAGGGTTTTACCCGCGTCGGCGAATTCCACTATCTGCACCACGACCGCGACGGCTCGCCCTACGCTGACCCCGCCGAGATGGCCACGCGGATTGCACAGGCGGCCGAAGCCTCGGGCATTGCGCTGACGTTGTTGCCGACTTTCTATGCGCATGGCTCGTTTGGAGGCGCAGCGCCGCATGCCGGGCAGCGCCGCTTCATCTGCTCGGTCGATCAGTTCGCCGCATTGATGACGGCCTCGCGCCAGGCGATCAGCGCCTTGCCCGGCGCCAATATCGGCATCGCTCCGCACAGTTTGCGCGCGGTCACGCCGGACGATCTCGCCGCGATCCTTCCGCTCGCCGAGGGCGGGCCGGTGCACATCCATGCCGCCGAGCAGGTGAAGGAGGTCGAGGATTGCCTCGCCTGGTCGGGCCGGCGTCCGGTGCAATGGCTGCTGGAGCACGCGCCTGTCGATCGGCGCTGGTGCCTCATTCACGCGACCCACATGACGAGTGAGGAAGTGACGGCTTTCGCCAAGACGGGCGCGGTCGCCGGCCTTTGCCCGATCACGGAGGCGAGCCTCGGCGACGGCACTTTCTCGGCGCGGGAGTTTGTCGACGCCGGCGGCTTTTTCGGCGTCGGTACCGATTCCAACGTGTTGATCGGCGCCGCAGACGAGTTGCGCCAGCTCGAATACGGCCAGCGGCTCAAGCACCGCCAGCGCAACGTCCTCTCCGGCGGCGCAGGTCGCTCTACGGGACGCTCGCTGTTCGACGGGGCGCTCGCCGGCGGCGCGCGGGCGCTGGCGCAGCCGACGGTCGGCCTCACACCCGGCGCGCGCGCCGATATCGTCACGCTCGACACGGCGCATCCATCGCTGGCGGGACGCGCGCAGGATGCCGTCATCGACGGCTGGATTTTTTCTGCCGGCGGCGCCGCCATCGATTGCGTCTGGGCCGGGGGCAACAAGGTGGTCGAGCGCGGTCAGCATGGATTGCGCCAAGCCGCACGCGAGCGCTTCAACGCATCGATGCGGAGGCTCGTTGCATGAGCCTCGTCACCGATGCCGACAAGCCGACGCTCTACAAGCGCATCCGCGCCGACATCGAGCAGCGCATCCTGACCGGCGAATGGCCGCCCGGACATCGTATTCCCTTCGAGCATGAGCTGGTGGCGCGCTATGGCTGCTCGCGCATGACCGTGAACAAGGCGCTGTCTGAGCTGGCGCAGGCCGATCTGATCGAGCGGCGCCGGCGCGCCGGCTCGTTCGTGCGACGGCCGCAGCATCAGTCGGCGGTGCTCAAGATCGCCGACATCCGCGCCGAGATCACCGCGCTCGGGCGCAGTTACGGCTACGAGCTGATCGGCCGCAAGCTGCGCGCGGCGACGGCTGCCGACCGCGACCGGCTCGGCGTGAAGAAGGCCGGCAAGGTGGTCGCGATCACCTGCCGGCACAGCGCCGACAAGGTCCCGTTCGCGGTCGAGGACAGGCTGATCGACCTCTCGTCTGTGCCCAATGCTGCGACCGCGGATTTTTCGCGCGAGCCGCCCGGCTCGTGGCTGCTTCACCATGTCCCATGGACCGAGGCCGAGCACACGATCAGCGCCATCGTTGCTGACGACCGCGCGGCGGAAGCGCTCGCGATCGCCGTCGGCGCCCCCTGTCTCGTGATCGACCGCTATACCTGGCGCAGCGCACGCACGATCACCGCCGTGCGCCTGCTCTATCCCGGTGACTCACACCGCCTTGTCGCGCGATTCAAGGGAGGCTGAGAGGATATGTCGGCACAAATCGTGCAACGCTTCGCGGAACCGCCCATATGGGCCGGCAGAGATCAACAGGACGTCAAACCATCGATCGGCAAGAGGACGATAATCATGCGTAGTTCGACAGTATTTGCGACAATCATTGCTCTCGCGGCCTCCACTCCGGCGCTCGCCCAGGACGTCAAGGTCGGCATCGGCATTTCCGGATGGACCGGCTTCGCACCCCTGACACTGGCGAAGGAGGCCGGCATCTTCAAGAAGAACGGCCTCGACGTCACCATCAAGAAGATCCCGCAGAAGGACCGCCATCTCGCCATCGCCTCCGGCGACATCCAGTGTGCGGCGACCACGGTCGAGACCTGGATCTCCTGGAACGCCAACGGCGTCGCCACCAAGCAGATCTTCCAGCTCGACAAGAGCTACGGCGCCGACGGCATGGCCGTGCGCAACGACATCGCCGCGATCAAGGACCTGAAGGGCAAGACCGTCGCCGCCTCCGCGCCGGGCACCTCGCCCTACTTTGCACTGGCCTGGATGCTGAAGAAGAACGGCCTCACCACCAAGGACGTGACCGTGGTGAACCTCGAGCCGGCGGCGGCCGCGCAGGCCTTCGTCTCCGGCCAGAACGATGCAGCGATGACTTATGAGCCATACTTGTCGACCGTGCGTGCCGCGCCGGACAAGGGCAAGATCATCGCCACCACGCTGGACTATCCGATGGTCATGGACACGTTCGGCTGCACGCCGAAGTTCCTCACCGACAATCCCAAGGCCGCCAAGGCGCTCGCCGACAGCTATTTCGAGGCGCTCGAGATGATCGCCAAGGACCAGGCCAAGTCCTACGAGATCATGGGCGCCGACGTGAAGCAGACCGCCGAGCAGTTCGGCAACTCGGCGAAATACCTGCGCTGGCAGGACAAGGCGGCGAACCAGAAGTTCTTCGCCGGCGACTTCCTGACCTTCAACAAGGAGGCCGCCGAGCTCCTGCTCGAGATCGGTATCATCAAGGCCGTGCCAAAGGTCGAGGACCTCTACGACGCGAGCTTCATCAAGTAACGTTCTCCAAGCTGCCGGTTCCGCCTCAAGCGGAGCCGGCGCACCATTCGGATACAGTTTGATGCGTCCCCTGGATCCCGTGACATCGAAGCAACGTGCGGCATATGGCCTGGCGTTCTTCGTGCTGTTCGTCGCCCTCTGGTCGTGGGCGACGTTCGGCGGCCATGTGTCGAAGACCTTCCTCGCCAATCCGCTCACCATGGTGCAGGAAGGCGTCGAGCTGCTCACCAAGCACGGTTTCCTGTTCGACATCGGCATGACAATCTGGCGCGTCGTCGGCGGCTTTGCGCTCGCGGCGGTCATTGCGGTGCCGCTCGGCGTGCTGATGGGCGCCTACAAGCCGGTCGAAGCCTTCCTCGAACCCTTCGTCTCATTTGCACGCTATTTGCCCGCCTCGGCCTTCATTCCGCTGCTGATCCTGTGGGCCGGCATCGGCGAGCTGCAAAAGCTGCTCGTCATCTTCATCGGCTCGGTGTTCCAGGTGATCCTGATGGTCGCGGTGACGGTCGGCGCCACCCGGCGCGATCTGGTCGAGGCCGCCTATACGCTTGGCGCCAGCGACCGCGGGATCATCCGCCGCGTGCTGCTGCCTTCCTCCGCGCCGGAGATCGCGGAGATCCTGCGGCTGGTGCTGGGCTGGGCCTGGACCTACGTCATCGTCGCCGAGCTGATCGGCTCGTCCTCGGGCATCGGTCATATGATCACCGACAGCCAGGCGCTGCTCAACACCGGCCAGATCATCTTCGGCATCATCGTGATCGGATTGATCGGCCTGATCTCGGACTTCCTGTTCAAGGCGTTCAACGCCTGGCTGTTTCCCTGGAAGCTGGCATGACCATTCTTAGGATCGAGCAGGTCTCGCGCACCTTCCCCGCGCGCCACGGCAACGCGCCGACCAGGGCGCTGGAGCCGACCGATCTCACCATCGGCAACAACGACTTCGTCACCATCCTCGGTCCCTCCGGCTGCGGCAAGTCCACGCTGCTGCGCATCGTCGCCGGCCTCGACCGTCCGACCGGCGGCCGCGTCACGCTCGACGGACGCGAAGTGACCGGCCCGGGCGCCGATCGCGGCATGGTGTTCCAGTCCTACACGCTGTTTCCCTGGCTGACGGTGCGCGAGAACATCGCCTTCGGCCTGCGCGAGCGCGGCGTGTCCGAGGCGGAGCGACACAAGATCGCCGATGCCTTCATCCGCCAGGTCGGGCTGTCCGGCTTCGAAAACCATTGGCCCAAGCAACTCTCCGGCGGCATGCAGCAGCGCACCGCGATCGCACGCGCGCTCGCCAACGACCCGAAGATCCTGTTGCTCGACGAGCCGTTCGGCGCGCTCGACAACCAGACCCGCGCCCTGATGCAGGAAATGCTGCTCGGGATCTGGGAGCGCGACCAGAAGACCGTGCTGTTCGTGACTCACGATATCGAGGAAGCCATCTTCCTCGGTAGCCGCGTCATCGTGATGAGCGCGCGCCCCGGCCGCATCAAGGCGGACATTCATGTAGACCTGCCGCATCCCCGCTCCTACAAGATCAAGACCACGCCGGAATTCGTCCAGCTGAAGGAACGGCTGGTCGAGGAGATCCGAACCGAGGCGCTCAAGGTTGCCGAACATGCCTGACACCCAGCCCCGCGCCGACGGACATCGCGTTCTCGCCGACCTCCATGCACTGCGCGCCTTTGGCGCCTACAAGACCGGCGTGCACAAACCGACCTTCTCCGAGCCGCACAAGCTGTCGCTGGAGTGGCTCGTCCAGAAGCTGCCCGAGGCCGAGCTCTCCGCGACGGTCGACGGCATTGGCAATGTGTTCGGGACGAGCTCGAAGCCCGGGCCGAAGCTGCTGGCGGGCTCGCACCTGGAAAGCCAGAACTATGCCGGCTGGCTCGACGGCCCGCTCGGCGTCGTCTATGCGCTGGAGGCGGCGCGCGTGCTCAATGCCGACACTTCGGTGAACGGCGCGGTCGAGGTCGCCGCCTGGTGCGACGAGGAGGGACATTTCGGTCATTTCCTCGGCTCGCGCTCCTATGTCGGACAGGTGACCGAGGCCGACATCGACGCCGCGCGCGACCGCACCAGCGGCCGCAGCATGCGCGATGCCCTTGCCGACATGGGGCTCGCGGGGCGCCCGCGCATCACCACCGAGCCGGGACGGCACGTCGGTTATCTCGAGGCGCATATCGAGCAGGGCGACACGCTCGAAAGCGAGCGCCTGGCGATCGGCGTCGTGACCTCCATCGTCGGTATCTGGCAGTACCAGATCAACTTCGTAGGCGAGCAGAACCATGCGGGCACCACGCGCATGGCGGTGCGCAAGGATGCGGGCCTGGCGCTGGCCAAGTTCTGCGTCGCGATCGACGAGCGTTTCCCCGCCGCCGCCGGCCCGCGCACGGTCTGGACCACCGGCCGCATCACGCTCGATCCGGGCGCGCCCAGCATCATCCCCGGTGGCGCCGAGATGCTGTTCCAGATCCGCGACGACGACCCGACCGTCATCGCCCGGCTGGAGCAATTGCTCCGGACCATGGCGGACGAGGCCAGTGCCAACGGCCCCTGCACCGTCAGCGTGACGAAGCTGCGCACCGGCGCACCTGCGATGATGAATGCGGGCTTTCAGGACGCGATCGAGGCCGCAAGCAAGGCCGTCGCCGGCGGCCGCTCCATCCGCATGCCCAGCGGCGCCGGCCACGATGCGCAGATGCTGGCGACCGTGATGCCCGCCGGCATGCTGTTCGTGCCGTCGATCGGCGGCATCAGCCATCACTGGACCGAGAACACGGCGGATGCCGATATCGTGACGGGCGCAGAGGTGTTCGTCGAGGCGTGCCGGCGGATCCTCGGGGGCTAGGTCGAGGCATGCAGCCGTTGAGCGCCTGCCACGACCATTCGAGCAGGGCTCTGCCATAAAGCCGCGGCAATCCTCGGGCCTGTCGACCGTCTCCTCCCCTGCTTTCCCGGAGTTCCCATGTCTTCTGCCGACCGGCCGGCGACCCGCCTCGCCACCCGGCTTGCCTTCCTCGTTGCGGGCTTCGGCATCGCGTGCTGGGCGCCGCTGGTGCCGTTCGCGAAGGCGCGGCTCGCGGTCGATGACGGCGTTCTCGGGCTGCTGCTGCTCAGCCTCGGCATCGGCTCAGTGATCGCGATGCTGCTGACCGGCGTGCTCAGCGCGCGCTACGGCAGCAAACCGATTATCATCGCGGGCGGACTTGGTCTCACGTTGGTGCTGCCATTGCTGGCCATCGCGGCGTCGCCCGCGACGCTCGCGCTGGCGCTGTTCGTCTTCGGTGCCGCGCTCGGCTCGATTGACGTCGCCATGAATATCCACGCCGTGGAAGTGGAGCGCGCCGCGCGACGCCCGCTGATGTCCGGCTTCCACGCCCTGTTCAGCATCGGCGGCTTCGCCGGTTCCGCGCTGATGACGGCGCTGCTCTCTCTGCAGCTCGGCGCGCTCGCCTCGACGTTGATCTGCTCCGTGCTGATGCTGATCGCGATGCTCGTGACCTGGCCGCGCCTGCTTCGATCGGTGCAGGTGCAGGAAGGCCCATTGTTCGTGCTGCCGCATGGATCGGTGCTGCTGCTGGCGCTGCTCGGCGCCATCACCTTCCTGGTCGAAGGCGCGATGCTCGATTGGGGCGCGCTGCTCGTGATCGGCGCCGGGCTCGTCAGCGAGGCCCAAGGCGGCATCGGCTACATCGTGTTCTCGATCGCGATGACGATCGGCCGGCTTAGCGGCGACGCCATCGTTGCGCGCATCGGAGACCGCACGACATTGCTGTGGGGCAGCCTCATCGCGATCGCCGGCTTCGTGGTGCTGCTCACCGCGCCCGTGGCGGCGGTCGCCATCGCCGGATTCCTGCTGATCGGGCTCGGCGCCTCGAACCTCGTGCCCGTGCTATTCCGCCGGGCGGCGCAACAAAAGGTGATGCCCACGGGACTTGCGGTCGCGGCGATCACGACGGCCGGCTATGCAGGCGTCCTGCTGGGCCCTGCCGGCGTCGGCTTCGTCGCACAGCTCGGCGGACTGCCGCTGGCATTCTGGCTGCTCGCTGCCTTGATGGGTCTCGTCACGTTGACCGCCCGGACCGTCACCGCGGAGCAGCGCCGGACCTTGCATGTCGATGCGTGACCGGACTCGCGTCGGCTTTGACCGATGAGGAGGTGGACCGCCACAGCCGGCGAGCCACCTTCTTCAGGCTCTAGCCTCCGACTGCCGCAGCGCGCCGCGGCAGCTTCCAGCCCGGCCGGATGAAGTGGCAGGTGTAGCCGTCAGGATAACGTTCGAGATAATCCTGATGCTCGGGCTCGGCCTCCCAGAACTCGCGCGCGGGCGCGACCTCGGTCACCACCTTGCCGGGCCACAGGCCGGACGCCTCGACGTCGGCGATGGTGTCTTCGGCAATCCGCTTCTGCTCCTCGCTGGTGTAGAAGATCGCCGACCGATAGCTCGTGCCGATATCGTTGCCCTGACGGTTGAGCGTGGTCGGATCATGGATCTGGAAGAAGAACTCCAGCATGGTCCGGAAGCTGGTCCTGGCCGGATCGAACACGATCTCGATCGCTTCGGCATGGCCTTCGTGATTGCGGTAGGTGGCGTTCTTGACGTGCCCACCGGTGTAACCGACGCGGGTGGAGATCACGCCCGGCTGCTTGCGGATCAGATCCTGCATGCCCCAGAAGCAGCCGCCGGCCAAAACTGCGCGTTCCGTCGTCATGTGATGTGCTCCCAATGATCGCTCAAAAGCTTGTCCATCATATAGGCTTTCGGCCGCCCGGCCGAAAGCCGCGCGTTGACGCCCACCCGGTCGCTAGGGCTCGGTGCAGCCTCTCCCGCTTACGGGAGAGGTCGCGCCGTAGGCGGGGTGAGGGCTTTCTCCTCCAGGAGACTATCCCATTGCGGAAACACCATCTCCCCAACCCTCTCCCGCAAGCGGGAGAGGGAGCGCACCTCCGCCTTTGCAGCGATTAGCCTCAGTCCATCGCCCTAGACCAGCTTGGCGTCGAGCGTGATGGCGGCGTTGAGCACCTTGGACACCGGGCAGTTCTTCTCGGCCTCGCCGGCGAGCCGGGCGAAGCCGGCATCGTCGAGACCAGGCACCTTCGCCCGCAGGGTCAGGGCGGATTTGCTGATCTTGAAACCCTTGCCTTCGGGCTCGAGCGTAACGGCGGCTTCGGTCGACAGCTCGTCCGGCGTGAAACCCGCCATCTGCAGGCCGAAGGCTAGCGCCATGGTGAAACAGCCGGCATGGGCCGCGGCGATCAACTCTTCGGGATTGGTGCCCTTCTCGTTCTCGAAGCGGGTCTTGAATGAATAGGGCGTCCCGGCAAGCACGCCGGATTCGCTCGACAGATGGCCCGTGCCATCGCGACCAGTGCCCTTCCAGACTGCTGTTGCCTTGCGGATCATCTAAAGGTCTCCTTGTTTGCCTAAACCGGATCGAACGCGCGGATCGGCGGTAGATTGCCGGTGAACTTCTCCACCTCGACGGTCGTCAACTGGCCGGTGCAGCCCTGCGCCAGGGACGAGGTGCCGACGTCGCGGGTCAGCACGTTCGGATTGCCGTGAACGCAGAGCGGCGCCTCGTCTTCCGGATCCATCGGATCGTACCACGCGCCGGTCGGCAGCTGAACCACGCCTGATACGATGCCGTCGGTGACGCGGACCGCGGCGAGACAGGCACCGCGTTCGTTGAACAGGCGGATGATGTCGCCGTCCTTGATGCCGCGCGCCTGTGCATCGACCGGGTTCATGCGCGCGACCTCACGGCCGCGATGCTTCGAGCCCAGCGAATGTCCGCCGAAATCGAGCTGGCTGTGCAGGCGCGTCACGGGCTGGTTGGCGACGAGGAAGCACGGTGCCCCCGGCTTGGGAACATCGGTCTTGTCGAGCCAGACCGGATGTCCGGGACAATCCGCATCACCGTGCCCCGCGATCTTGGCCGAGTAGATCTCAATGCGTCCGCTCGGCGTCGGCAAAGCGTGATTGATGGGATCCTCGCGAAAGCGGCGTAGCCGGCCGCCGTCATCGGGCTGCTGCGGCACGACCAGGCTGCCGCGCGCCCAGAATTCTTCGAAGCTCGGCGCTTCGAGGCCGCGTTTGGCAAGCGATGCGCGGGTCGGCTCGTAGAGATGCTCCAGCCATTGCCGCGACGTGCGCCCTTCGGTGAACGGCTCGCGCGCCCCAAGACGCTCGGCGAGATCGGCGAAGATATCGTAATCGTCACGCGCGAGCCCGAACGGCTCGGCGATCCGGTGCATCGCGACCATCAGGGGATCGTTGGTGGAATAGCCGATGTCCTCGCGCTCCAGCGTCATCGTCGCGGGCAGCACGATATCGGCGTGGCGGGCGGTGGCGGTCCAGGCGAGCTCGTGCACGACCAGCGTGTCCACCTTCGCGAAGGCCTTGCGCAGGCGGTTGATGTCCTGATGGTGATGGAACGGATTGCCGCCCGCCCAGTAGACCAGACGAATATCCGGATAGGTGCGCGTCTCGCCGTTGTAGCGATACGTGGTGCCCGGATTGAGCAGCATGTCGGCGATGCGCGCCACCGGAATGAAATCGGCAACGCCGTTGCGGCCCTGCCCCAGCGTCGGTCCCGGCACGTCGTTGACGCGGCGGCCGTAATAGCCGATCGCACCCAGCGAATAGGCATAGCCGCCGCCGGGAAGGCCGATCTGGCCGAGGGCCGCCGCCAGCACCATGCCCATCCACACCGGCTGCTCGCCATGCTCGGCGCGCTGCAGCGAATGGGAGACGGTGACGAGCGCGCGCTTTCCGGCGAGACGCCGCGCCAGCTTGCGGATCGCATCCGCACTGACGCCTGAGATCGCGGCGGCCCATTCGGCGTGCTTGGCTTGCCCGTCGCTCTCACCGTTGAGATAGCGCAGGAAGATTGCCCAGCCCTCGGTGTAGCGGTCGAGGAAGGCCTGATCGTGCAGGTTCTCACTGACCAGCGTATGGACGATGCCGAGCATCAAGGCAGTGTCGGTGCCGGGCACGCAACTCATCCATTCGGCGCCGGCCTCCACCGGCAGATCGTCGCGCAGCGGGCTGACCAGGATGAACTCGCAGCCGCGCGCCCGCGCCGCCGCCATGGCGCCGCGCTCGACATGCTTGCTGATCGAGCCGCCGGCCACCATGGAGTTCTTCAGCGCCATGCCGCCGAACGCCAGCACGATGTCGGTCTCGGCCGCGATCTGCTGCCAGGTGACGTTGCGCTTGGTGATGTCCTCGTAGCCGGCCAGGATCTGCGGCAGCAGCATCGAGGACGCACCGGACGAATAGGTGTTGACCGAGCGCACATAGCCGCCCAACGCGATATTGAGGAAGCGATGCACCTGGCTCTGGGCGTGATGGAAGCGCCCGGCGCTCGACCAGCCATAGGAGCCGCCGAACACGGCGCCGGGTCCGCGGGTGTCGCGAATGCGGCCAAGCTCGTCGCCGAGAAGATCCAGCGCCTTCTCCCAGCTGACGGAGACGAACTCGTCGCGGCCGCGGCGATCGTCGGGGCCCGGCCCGCGCTCGAGCCAGCCGCGGCGGATTGCCGGCTGGGCGATGCGCGCCTGGTGGCGGAGCGCGCCGGGAAAATTGTCGATGATGCCGTTCGGATCGGGATCGCCCGCATAGGCCCTGACCTCCAGCCCGGCCGCGCCCTGGCGCGCGGAGAACACGCCCCAATGCGAGGTGTGCGGCTTGAAGCCGTCCGACAGGTCAAGACCGGGGTCGGGGAAGCCAATCGTATCGTCCATCTCTGATCCTTATTCCGGCGGCGTCGGCATGGGTGGTAATATACCGATCCGCTCCGGACGTCGTCGAGATCAGGGTTGACGGGAACGCTGACCTGCCCCGCGCAAAGCCAGCCTCAAGGCCGTTGACACTCCCGAGCGTCGTCGAGCGCGTCATGTCGCTCGTTTTGGCGCCGACGCTGCATCATCCACGTGCGCAGCAATCGACCAGCAGATTCCAGATCCGCTGCGTCTCTTCTCTCTTGTTCGCCTCCGGCACGTTCTCCGCGCTCGACCGATCGAACGCGGCGATGGTGTGGGGTTGGCGAGGCACGATCCACCGCTCCGAAATCGGGTCGTACCATTTGCCGATATTTTCAGTCACGTCGGTCGACTCACAGGTTGACAGGCTCGGGCGATGCGCCCCGCGCGGTCCTCGTTGGAGCCCGTGTGGCGCCACCCGATTCACCAATCAGGAGATCGCATGTTCGTTCCCAGCCCGCCGGCGTCAGCCCGGCCGGGCCGGATGCAGCGTGCGCGGATGCCGCTCGTGCAGCAATCGCGCCAGCTCCTCACGCTCGGTGTCGCGGCCCTTCATCGCGGTCTCGAACAGTGCCTCCTGGATGTCGCGAGGCATGTCGCCCCATACGTCCATCGCCGCACGTCCGAGCAGGCCAACAAAATGATCCACTCCATCGCTCATTCGGCTCTCCCGATCTGCACACGGGAATGGAACAGCGGCGGCCGCTCCGCGTTCCACTGCCATCATTGTGAAAAGGAGACGTCTTTTATGGGATTCTTCACCAAGGACATCCAATCGATGGAAGACCTGCTGCTGCACGGGCTCCAGGACATCTATTACGCGGAACAGCAGATCCTGAAGGCGCTGCCGAAAATGATCGACAAGGCCACCAACAGGGATCTCGTCGCCGGGCTGAAGGCGCATCTGGAAGAGACCACCAAGCAGGTCGAGCGCCTCGACAAGGTCTTTGCCAAGCTCGGCAAGGAGCCGAGCGGCACGCATTGCCCGGCCATCGACGGCCTGATCAAGGAAGCCGACGAGACCGCCGGCGAGATCGAGGACAAGGCCGTGCTGGACGCCGCGATCGTCGCCAACGCACAGGCGGTGGAGCATTATGAAATGTGCCGGTACGGCACGCTGATCGCCTGGGCGGAAGAGCTCGGCCACGACGACATCGTGCGCTTCCTCACCACCAATCTGAACGAAGAGAAGGCCGCCAACACCAAGCTGAACACGGTGGCCCTGCGTAAAGGCGTCAACGCCAAGGCGTCCAGCGCTGCGTGATTGAAAGCTACCGATTGAGAGTGGGGGCGCCGGTAGTGCGGTGCCGCCACGGTGCTCGCCCGGATCAGATGAAAGGCTTGCCGCCGGTGACGGGCAACGTCGCCCCCGACGTGTAGCTCGAAAGCGGATCGGCCAGCATGACATAGGCCGTCGCGAGCTCGGCCGGCTGGCCGGCGCGCTGCATGGGCACCTGCTTGCCGAAGTTCTTGACCCTTTCCTCCGACATGGTCGAGGGAATCAGCGGCGTCCAGATCGGCCCCGGGGCCACCGCATTGACCCGAATGCCCTTCTCGGCCAGCATCTGCGCAAGCCCGCCAGTGAAATTCTGGATCGCACCCTTGGTCGTGGCGTAGGCCAGCAGGCTCGGATTCGGCATGTCGGAGTTCACCGAGGCCGTGTTGATGATCGCGGAGCCCGGCCGCATGTGGGGGACGGCGGCTTTGGCCAGATAGAACATGGCGTGGATGTTGATCTCGAATGTCCGCCGCCATTCGTCGTCGCTGATATCCGCGATGTCCTTGAACGTCGCCTGATGGGCAGCGTTGTTGACGAGGATGTCGATGCCGCCGAGCTCCTCGACGGTGCGGCGCACGATGGCGCTGCAATGTTCGGGATTGCTGATATCGCCCGGGATCAGGACGGCCTTGCGTCCCTCCCGCTCGACCAGCGCCTTGACCTCGGCCGCATCCTCGTCCTCGTTCAAATAGGAGATGACGATATCCGCGCCTTCACGCGCATAGGCGATCGCCACCGCGCGGCCGATGCCGCTGTCGCCGCCCGTGATGATGGCCTTCTTTCCGGCAAGACGGCCGGAGCCCTTGTAACTCTCCTCGCCATGATCCGGGCGCGGCTGCATGGCCCGCGTCGAGCCCGGCATCGGCTGCTGCTGCGCAGGATAAGGCGGCTTTGGATAATTGGTCATGGACAACTCCCGGCGTTTGCTGCGCTAACGGAGCGCCGCCGGAAGTGTTCCTGGCGTTGATTCCGTCATCGCACAGCGTGGCTGCACCCCAGAGATCCGATTACAGCGGCTTGCGGAACTCTCGGCTAGAAAAACTCCCAAGGATCGCTCACCATGGCGGCACCTTGGAGGGCCATGTTGCGGAGAGCATCTTGAAACTCGCAGGTGTTTTAAAGTGCGCTAAGATATCTCAAGCAATCGGACACGGGCTTGACACCTGTAGCCAAATCGAACGAGCGGATTTTCGGTCTCCTGAGCGCAGCTGGCGTGTTCTGCATCTGGTCCGGCTTTCTGGTCTTCTCGAGGGCCGGCATGCAATCCGGCCTGACACCCTTCGATTTGACCGCACTTCGGTTCCTGGTCACCGGCGCCCTGGTTCTTCCGTTCGCCAAGGCCTGGTGGCCGCGCCACCTGCCGCTGCACGCAATCCTGTCGATGTCAATTTGTGGTCCCGGCGCGCTATACAGCATTTTGATGTACTTCGGGTTGAAGGGGGCGTCGGCGGCATACGGGGGAGCGTTCGCCAACGGCTCGCTGCCGATCTTCACCATTCTGCTAGGATTGCTTGTCGCACGGCGCGTGCCGTCCCAGCGGCAACTCATTGCAGTTCTCATTCTGCTCGTCGGCGCAGTGCTCGTTGCCATTCCGGGCATGCGCGCCGGCGGCAACAGCGTGGCATCGGCCATCGGGTTCTTCCTCGCAGCGTGACGATGCCGTTCCGTTCGGATTCGTCGCGTCTGTGCGCTCAGTGCTGCCGCTCGCTACCTACCTCGCAGACATTTCACGGCGGCAGGCTGCGAGCATGTAGCGTATCGTCGAAACTTTCTGCAGGGCGGACCGCTAGATCAGATTGGTCATTCTCAGTAGAGCCTCGTACGGTATCCTTCTTCCATCGTCTTCTCGGCCTCTTCGACCGCGATGGCGACAGTCTGCTCGGCGATGATCCGGCCGAGCGTCGGGAAACTGTTGCGCTCGACCTGAGCAGCCGGATTCCAGAGCTTCGAGCGCATCAGCGCCTTGCCACAATGAAAATAGGTCTCCTCGACATGGATCTTCAGCCCGATGATTGGGACCACGTTCTGCACCGCGAGCGGCGTCAACAGCTCGGCATCTTGCGAAATCTCGGCGCGGCCATTGACGCGCAGGGTCTCGTTGATCCCCGGCACCAGGAAGATCAGACCGATGCCGGGGGAAGCGATGATATTGCCGAAGGTGTCGACGCGGTTGTTGCCGCGCCGGTCCGGGATTAACAGCGTCTTGTCGTCGAGCACGGCGACGAAGCCCGGCGCGTCGCCGCGCGGGCTTGCATCGGCATGACCGTTGCCGTCGCTGGTGGCAAGGACGAGGAACGGGGAAAGCGCGATGAAGTCGCGACAGAACCTGTCGAGATGGCTGAGAACCTTCTTCTCGGCGAGCGGGCTGAGCTGCCCGAAATGCGCGCGCAGATCCTCTTGCGTCTTGACCGGCGGCTTGCCGCCTGCACCCTGGCTGTCCATTCGCGAACTTCCCTTTTGCGGTGAGTTTCCTTCTTTCGGCTAATTGGCCTCGATGCCGCACCAGCTCGCGGTGAACAGCGCAAGCGCCTTGGTGACGCGCTTGACCGAGGCGAGATCGACGCGCTCGTTGAAGCCGTGCGCGCCTTCCATCGTGGCGCCGAAGCAAAACGCAGGCACGCCGAAATCGAGACCATAGAAGCGCGCATCGGTCAGTGCGGTTGACGAGAAGCTGGTCAGCTTGCGGCCGAACACATGCTCGTAGACCGGAGCGAGAACCGCCTCGCTTTCCTGAATCTCCGTCGCCTCGTAGCCCGGCGACAGGAAGCCGGACCAGACGATCTCCGGCGGATTGTTGGCGAGGAATGGATGCGAGCGCGCCGCCTTGGCGACGAAATCCACGATCTCGGCCTGGGCGTCGGCGATCTTCCAGCCGGGCAGCACACCAATGCGGCAATCGACATCGCACCAGGCGGGCACGCTGGAGGCCCAGTCACCGCCCTTGATGATTCCAGGATTGAAGTTGAGCGGATGCTCGACCGATTTGAACGAGGGGTGCGTCTTGGCGCGCTCGTTCCATTCGGCCTCGAGACCTTCGAGCTTCTGGATCAGGTGGATTGCAGCCTTGATCGCATTTGAGCCGGTGCCGGCGCGTGCGACATGGACTGGTATCCCGCGCACTTTCAGGCGGAACCAGATCACGCCGACCTGGGCACGCATCAGCTTCTCGTCGGTCGGTTCGGGCAGGATGCAGACATCGGCACGATAGCCGCGCTGAAGTGTGGAGAGCGCGCCGAGGCCGGTGCTCTCCTCCTCGATCACCGATTGCAGGTGGATGCGGCCCTTGGGCCTGTAGCCCGCGGCCTTGATCGCATCGAGCGCGTAGAGCGCCGAGATTGTACCGGACTTCATGTCGCCGGCGCCGCGACCATAGAGCCAACCGTTCTCGACCACCGGCTGAAACGGTGGCCGCTCCCACATGTCGAGCGGACCTGCCGGCACGACGTCGCAATGGCCCTGAAGGATCAGTGAGCGGCCCTCTTCCCTGGCCGGCCGGAAGGTGCCGACAACGGAGCGGGCACGCGAGAAGTCGGTCTCGACCGGCCCGTAGCCCGGCAGCGCCTTCAGATCGTCCTGGTTGATGACCCACTCATCGACCTCGTAGCCGCGATCGCGCAACAGCTTTGCGAACATGTCCTGACAGGGCGCCTCCGCGGCGCGCGTGCTCGGGATCGCCGTGAACGCGATCGTGGTGTCGATCTGCTCGTCGAAGGCGGCATCCACAGCGGCCTCGATGCGCTCGCGCGCGCCGGCTGGAAGGGGACGGCTGTCGGTCATGAACTCATCCTCGCTGTCGGTAGTGCGCCGGTCACGCTGGCAAAGCCCGGCTGGTCGAAGAAATCGCGGCCCGGGATCGCATCGAGCAGCTCGCGTGTGTAGGCGGCTTGAGGGGCCGTGAAAACGTCCGCGGTCGCGCCCTCTTCAACGATGCGCCCCTTCTGGAGCACGATGACGCGGTCGGCGATCTCGGCGGCGATCCGCAGGTCGTGGGTGATGAAGATCATGGCGAGCTTCATCTCCTGACGGAGCTCGGCAAGCAGCGCCAGCACCTGAGCCTGGACGGAAACGTCGAGCGCCGACACGGCTTCGTCGGCGATGAGCACGCGCGGCTTGAGTGCCAGTGCGCGCGCAATACAGATGCGCTGGCGCTGGCCCCCAGAGAATTCGTGGGGGTAACGATCGGCGGCGACGGCGTTGAGGCCAACTCGCACCAGCAGCTTCCTCGCCTGCTCCATCGCTTCCGTGCGCGACGTGCCAAAGGCCATTGGTCCGCGCGCAATGGCATCGCCGACCTTCTGGCGCGGATCGAGGCTCGCAAACGGATCCTGGAACACGATCTGGAGCTGTTTTCGCGCTTGGCGGAGCGCCTCGCCGCGAAGCTGGCGCAGATCCTGGCCGTTGAAGCGGATGGCACCACCATCCGGCTCGGTCAGACGCATGATCATGCGCCCGAGCGTCGACTTGCCGGACCCGGATTCGCCGACGACGGCGAGCGTCTCGCCCTCGTACAAGGTCAGCGAGATGCCGTTGGCCGCGACGACCTCGCGCGGCGGCTGCAACAGGCCGCGCTTGACCCGGAATGTCTTCTCAAGACCGATGACTTCGAGCAGCGGTGTAGGATGGACCGCGGTGCGGCGGATCTCGTCGAGCCGCGCCTTCGGAACGGCATCGATCAACTCGCGGGTGTAGTCAGCCTTAGGACTGCGCAGGACTTCCTCGACCGTCCCCTGCTCCACCACCTTGCCGTGACGAAGCACCACGACGCGGTCGGCGACATCGGCAACGACGCCAAAATCATGGGTGATCAACAGCACGCCCATGCCGCGGTCGCGTCGGAGATCGTCGATCAGGCGCAGGATCTGACGCTGGGTGGTGACGTCGAGCGCTGTGGTCGGCTCGTCAGCGACCAGGAGTGCCGGACGGTTGGCCATCGCCATCGCGATCATGACGCGCTGGCGCTGGCCGCCGGACAGCTCGAACGGATAGCTCTTCTCAAGCAGCTTTGGATTTGGCAGCCCGACCTGCGTCAGGAGCTGCTGCACGCGTTCGTGCACCTCAATTGCCGACGGCATCGGCTTCTGGTGGGTGAGGATCATCTCCTCGATCTGCCTGCCAACCCGCTTGAGCGGATTCAGCGAGGACAACGGCTCCTGAAAGATCATCGCGGCTTCGCCGCCGCGCAGGCGGCGCAGCGCCTGCCGGTCGAGCTTTGCCGGATCTTGTCCTGCGACAGTCACGGCGCCCGCGGCAATATTGACGCTCTTCGGCAACAGCGACAGCACCGCATGGGCGATCATCGACTTGCCCGAGCCGGACTCGCCGACGAGACAGACGACCTCGTTGGGCTTGACCTGGAAGGAGACGTTCTCGACCGCGAACGGGCGATCGCCGCCTTCGGGCAGCGCGATCGAGAGCCCCTCGACGGACAGAACGGGTGCCTTGGCTTGCACGGCCTCGCTCATGACCGACGCCTCGATACACGCGGATTGAGCACATCGGAGAGACCTTCGCCGAACAGGTTGATGGCAAGCACGGTGATGAGGATCGCGAGCCCCGGAAACACGCTCATCCACCAGGCATTACGGATGACGGTGCGGCCGGCTCCGATCATGAAACCCCAGGACATCAGATTGGGGTCGCCGAGGCCCATGAAGGACAACGCGCTTTCGAGCAGGATGGCGGTGGCGACCGTCAGGGAGGTCACGACCAGGATCGGCGAAATCGCATTGGGCAGGATATGGCCGAGCACGATCTGCAAGGAGCCCTCGCCCTGGCACAGCGCGGCTTCGACGAACTCACGATTGCGCAGGCGCAGGAACTCGGCGCGGGTGAGGCGCGCCAGCGGCGGCCAGCTCACGGCGCCGATGGTCAGGATGATCGTCAGCAGCGACGGGTTGAAGGTCGCGACCAAGAGGATCGCAAGCACGAAAGCGGGGATGGTCTGAAACAGCTCGGTCACCCGCATCAGCACGAGATCGACCTTGCCGCCGAAATAGCCGGAAATTGCGCCGATCGTGACGCCGATCACCATAGCCGCCATGGCCGAGGCGATGCCGATGACGAGCGACACGCGGGCACCATAGGCAACGCCGGCCGCAACGTCGCGGCCGAGCGTGTCGCCGCCGAGCAGCAGGCCGTCCTCGCCGGGCGGCGTGAACGGCGCGCTGACCATTTCCCAGGGCGAGACCGGAAAGACGGTGGGCGCGATGAGCGCGATGACGACCACGACAAGCAGCACTACGAGGCCGACCATGCCGCTAGGATGACGCAGGAAGGCGCGAACCGCATCCATCACGCAGCTCCTGTCGTCATGCGGGGATCGATCAGCCTGTAGATCAGGTCGGTCAGCAGATTGAGCACGATGACCACGATCGACAGAATGAGAAAAATGCCGAGCAGCACGGGATAATCACGCTGGAGCAGCGCATCGAAGGTCAGCCGGCCGAGGCCCGGCCAGGCGAACACCGTCTCGATGACCACGGCGCCGCCGACCAGCGCGCCGGCCTGCATGCCGGCCACGGTGACGACGGGCACCAGCGCGTTGCGCAGCATGTGGCCGACCACAATGCTGGGCCCGGACAGGCCCTTGGCGCGCGCGGTCTTGATGAAGTCCTGCTGGGCGACCTCGATGATCGAGGACCGCATCAGCCGGGCATAGATCGCGAGATAGATCGCCGCCAGCGAGGTCACCGGCATGATCATGTGCTTGGCGATGTCGAGCGCATGCTCCAGCGGCGAGAGCTTGACGTTGATGGTCTCGTAACCGAACGGCGGCAGCCAGCCGAGTGTCACGGAGAAGACCAGCACCAGCATCAGCCCCAGCCAGAACACCGGCGTCGCATAAAGCACCAGCGACAGCACGGTGAAGACCGTATCGAGCACGCTGCCCGCCGCCAGCCCCGCGAGCGCGCCAAGGGTCGTGCCGATCAGCAGCGCGAGGCAGAAGGCCGTCACCGTCAACAGCAGCGTCGCCGGCAGCCTTTCCAGGATGAGATCGACCACCGCGCGGCGCTGGCGGTAGGAATAGCCGAGGTCGAGCCTGACGACGCGGCCGAGATAGCTTGCGAGCTGCACGGCGTAGGGCTTGTCGAGCCCATATTCCTTGCGCAGATCTTCCAGCAGCTTCGGATCGGACGCGCCGGATTGGCCGGCCATGACCTGGGCGGGATCGCCAGGGGCGGCCCGCACCAGCACGAAGTTGAAAGTGGCGATGACGAGGATGACGGCGACGAGCTGGGCAATCCGGCTCAGTACCATCAGCCCGATCGTCGCCGCGCTGCCGAGACGGATCACGATTTGTAGACCGACCCGAAGGTTTCGTGCGAGCCGATGCCGGTCGACACGATGTTCTTGAACGCCTTGTCGTAGATGATGGGATATTCGAGCTCCAGCGTCCAGGCGACCGGCACGTCCTCGACCAGGATCTGCTGCACCTTGGAATAAAGCTCCAGTCGCTTGGCCTCGTCGAGCGTGACGGCGGCCTCGTCGAACAGCCTGTCGACCTCAGGGTTGGAATAGCCTTCGGTGTTCGAGAACAGGATGCCTTTCTTGATGTTCGACGACACGTAAGTGCGGGAGACGCCGAGCGCGGGGTCGCCGAGCTGGTAGAGCAGGTTTTGGGTCATCTCATAGTCCCAGTTGCCGACCTTCTCGGCCCAGCCGGCCATGTCGGTGCCGACGAGGACGAGATCGATGCCGACGCGGGCAAAGCTCTGGCGGAAGAACTCGCCGGCGCGCTGATAGGATTCGCCGTAAGGCGGCACGATGTATTTGATCTCAGCGCGCTTGCCGTTGGTGTCGGGCTTCAGCCCCATCTCGTCGAGCAGCGCCTTGGCCTTGTCGATCGAATAGTCGTAGCGCTTGACCTTGCCGTCGTAGAACTTCGTCTTGGACGAGATCGGGCCGGTCGCCACCTTGGCGCTGCCGAAATAGACCCGCTTGGCGAGCGCGTCGCGGTCGATCAGGTGCATCACCGCCTGCCGGAAGCGCTTGTCGTTCATCGGCGCGATACGGTTGTTCATCTCGAGCCACTGGTGCGGCGCGAAATACTCATAGCCCTTGGTGGTGACTTCGAGGTTCTTCTGCGCCTTGAAGCGCTGCACGTCGAAGAACTCGACGTCGGTCCATTGCGCGAGTTGCACCGTGCCGTTCTCCAGCGCCAGCGCGCGCGATGCCGAGTCCGGGATGATGCGGTAGATGATCTCATCCAGGTACGGCTGGTCCTTCAGATAGTATCCTTCATGGCGCACCAGATGGACATGCGAGCCGCGCACCCATTCCTTCAGCTTGAATGGGCCGGTGCCGATTGCCTTGTCGTTCAGCGGGTTCTTGCGGTAGTCGGTGCCTTCATAGATGTGCTTTGGCACGATCGGCGCCGAGGTGCAGTCAAAGCAGCCGAGGAACGGCGCAAAGGGCTGCTTCAGCTTGAACACGACGGTGAGCGGATCAGGCGCCTCGGCCGAAGCGACGCGCGCAAAATTCTGCCGCGCGCGCGGATGCGTCTCGGTCAACACCTTCATGCAGCTGAACACGACGTCCTCGGACGTCATCGGCTTGCCGTCGTGGAAGGTGATGTTGGGAAACAGCTTGAACGTATAGGTCAGCCCGTCCGGCGAAATCTCCCAGGACTGCGCCATGCCCGGCATCGGCTTGAGGTCAGCGCCATATTTGAGAAGACTCTCGTAGATCTTGCCGCCGAGCGTCAGCGTCGGCTGCTGCTGGTTGAAGGCGGTGACCAGCAGCGGCGGCTCGGGCTGGATGATGGTGTTGAGTGTTCCACCGCGGGTCTGGCCGGCCGCTCGCGTGATGCCGAAGGGGATAGCGGCGCCGGCGGCCAGCATGGCCTGGGTGAATTCGCGTCTGTTCATCGAGCTCTCCGTGTCGCATATCGGCGTGAGAAGGACGTTGCCAGACGCCGTATTCGGCTTTGACGAATCTGGCCGGCGCGAGCATTGTTGCCAAACGCCCTGTCCCGCGCTACCTGATCGGGGACAAGAACCATCGCGATCGGGCCATATCTGGCCCGGAAGATGCATAAGAGCCTTGCAGAAAAGGACTTGGATCGGGAGTTCACGACACGTGAAAGTCGTAGCGCGGCGAGATGTGACTGGCGAATTGCGCACCTGCAGCAAACAGGAGGGCCCCGCAGCGGCCGCCAACTATGCCGGACAACTTCAGACGATCGCGCGGCCGGTCGCCGCGATGACCGCAACTTATCCGAACGAGAGCACCAGCACGCGGCACGCGCATCGGCGCGACCAGTTCATCCTGCAGATCACCGGCGTCACGGCGATGATGACCGAGCGCGGTCATTTCGTGGTTCCACCCGGCCATGGTTTATGGATTCCGGCTGGCGTTGTACATCAGTCGCGCGCCTGGGGTGAAGTCGAGGCCCAGACGATCTATGTCACGCCTGATCGCCGACGAGGAACGTCGGAGACGTGCCGCCTGATTCGTGCATCCTCGCTCGTCGAAGCCCTGATGGACGAGGCGGTGCGGATGCCGCAGACCTACGACCAGGACGGACGCGACGGCAAGCTTCTCGAACTCCTGCTCGCCGAGATCTCACTCATGCCGGAGGTGACGCTTCACGTGCAGGTGCCACCGGACCCCCGCCTTGCGGCGATCTGTAAGGCAGTGCTTGGCGACCCCTCCTCGGACCTCACGCTCGACGACTGGGCAGACAAATGCAGCCTCAGCCGGCGAACGCTGACGAGGCTGTTCCGCCGCGAGACCGGTCAGAGCTTTTCAGTGTGGCGACAACGCGTGCGGCTCTTGGAAGCTTTGGCACGCCTGGGCGCAGGCGAACCCGTCACATGCGTAGCGCTGGACGTGGGCTATGACAGCCCGAGCGCATTCGCCGCCATGTTTAAGCGCGAGCTAGGCGCTGCACCGCGGCATTATCTTCGCTGGACAGATCAAGAAGTCGTGCTGCGCTAGTCGCTAGCGACGACGCCGATTCGTCGAGATGAAAGCCGCGCCGAGACAGCCATTTTGTAGTAAAGGTGGTCGCGCCAGCGTGTGCGTTCGCCCGTAGCGGGGACCATCTTGCAGCAGAACCATGATGTGTCATCGCGTGCTGAAGCGTACAGGCGCCGTGATGGATCGCCTGGCGCCTGCCGGAGGTACCGGCGAGGCACGGTGCACCAGCGCGATCACCTCTCGTCGAGTTCAGCCGAGCCTGCCGAACCGGCGAGGCTTGCGGAGAGCACCTTGCCTCGAGGTCGTTCACTCCGTAGACGATGTCGTTTGATTGATCCATAGTATTGCAATCGAACGACTTGTGTTGCGCCTTCGCGTGCTTGCCGGCGCGGCGTCGAACTGCTGAAACAGCGTCCGGTGGTTCGGCGACATCGGGGGTAGAATGAATAGACTTTTCCGGCGAATGCGATGGTGTCGGAGCGGAAGTCGGTCGAGGAGGCTACGATGTTCGTCGGATTTGAGAAATAGCGGCGCGCGGCGGGCCGGAGGTACAGCAGTGATACGCGCCATGGTCCGACACGCAATTGTGCTGGCGGCGGCTTTTGCCGCTGCCTTAGCACCTGCCACATGCTTTGGCGAAAGCAGCAAGCCGTTGCCCGCCAAGGCGACGCAGGAATTGCCGGCCGAGCTGCTCGCGCTGCTCGAACAGAAGAAGATGCCGAAATACTCCCCTATCCTTGTGCGTCTTTTCAAGGACGAGGCAGAGCTCGAAGTCTGGAAGCAGGACACGGCCGGCCGTTTCCAATTGCTGAAGACCTATCCGATCTGCCGGTGGTCGGGCGATCTCGGGCCGAAATTGTACGAGGGCGACCGACAGGCTCCGGAAGGGTTTTATACAGTTACGCCTGAGTTGATGAACCCCAACTCCAATTTCTATCTCTCGATCAACCTCGGCTATCCGAACAGCTTCGACAGGGCAAACAAGCGAAACGGCAGCTTCCTCATGATCCACGGCGACTGCTGGTCGAGCGGTTGCTATGCCATGACGGACGAGCAGATCAGCGAGATTTATTCGCTGGCGCGTGACTCATTCCGCGGCGGCCGAACATCGTTCCAGGTCCAGGCCTATCCGTTCCGCCTGACACCGGTGAATCTGGCGCGCCATCGAAACAATCCCAACCTGCCCTTCTGGGAAATGCTCAAGGTCGGCAACGATCATTTCGAGACGACACAACTCGAACCCAAAGTGGATGTGTGTAACCGCCGCTATGTGTTCGATGCGCAACCTTCCCCGAGTTCGCCGCACCCTCTCGTGTTCAATCCGATCGAGAAATGCCCTCCCTTTGTCGTCAATCCGGAAATCGCGCGAAGGGCGCTGGAAAAACGGCGCGCCGACGAGCGCGCGTACGCGCAATTGCTTGAAGACAACGTGCCAGTTGCCCCGATCTACAGCGGATTCGACGGCGGAATGAACAAGGCTTTTCTCGCACGGTACCCGGGCAGGGTGACGCTTGCGAAAGTGATGCCATATGCATCCTACCTGCCGCAATTGCCACCGATCCCCTGGACCGACAATGATGGTTCGTTGACGAGCAAATGGTTTGGTACCTGGTCCTCCGGATCGTCTATGTGTGATACGGCGCGTGCCGGCTTCCCATCGCGCCAGTGCTGAACACCTGTTGCGACTCAACAGTCCAGAGTGTTGTCTCGCTCCCATTGGGTCAGATGGCGTGCGTCATCGTTCCACTCCTCATGCTTCAGCTTGAGATAGGCGGGTACGAACTCCCCGAGATGATCCCGCAGCACGCTTGAAATGTTCGAGCGCTCGCAAGGCATCGAGCAGATTCATCGGGAGCTGCTTGGCCGAGGTCACGGTGTGCCTGAAGGTCTCGCGGAACCTGCGGAGGCCCGACCGATTGGCCGGGCGCATGCATTAGCAGCAATCGCTCTGTAGGTACGGCAATCGCTCTGGCGCAGCAGCAGACCCGATCCGCTAAATCATCGGCCGACATCCAAGCGGACGGAGAAGAACGATGATCTGGAAAAACATTGTCAGTCCTCGTGTGATCGCACCGGCTTCTGCGCGCTGGTCCGCAAAGTCTGTTTTTTGTTCGAAGACGGCTGTGACCGTGTCCGACATCGCCAGCATTCTTCAGAACCTGTTTTTGGACCTACGCGATAGCTACCGGCCCGAGCTGCACTACATGCGTGGTCCTGGCCCGAAATGGCGGGCCAAGCATCAGCCTTGGCCAAAGTTCGCCGGACCAGAAGCGAACTGAGGGCCTGCGAACGGTACGCATCGGGGATGCTGCCGTCGGCAAGCTTTGTCGCAGAAACGGACAAGGCGGGAAGGATTCGGGAAAGACGCCCAAGTTGTCCTGCCCAAGAACTTTACCAACTCTAGATCACGAGGTCCCGTCCTGCCCAAGTTCCCCCGCGGCCTTGCCGGCTCCGCATCCATAGTCGCCGCCATGAAGACGGTTGCCGGCCTTCCGCCAAAGTCACGTGCGAGCTTTGCCAATGGCCGCTGCGTTCGCGGCACCTATACCCCATCGGACCAGGCCAAGGAGATCACGAAATCCTGTAGCTTCACCAAGCCTTCGCGCCTCCTGGCGCGCTTCTCGGTGGCGGAAGGCCCAGACACCAACTACCTGTTATTGCGCGGATTCAGCTTCCGGCTTGGCAGCGATGGCGAGCGCTCGGATATTTTAACCCAGAGTGCCCCGGTTCATTTCGCGAGGACCCCCGACCAGATGCTGGCTTTCCTTCGAGCACGTACTCCAGGACCCGACGGCGAGCCGGATCTGGGAATGGTCGAGACATTTTCAGTTGCCAATCCCGAGACGCTGCATCAGGCGAGCTACATCGTCGCGCATCCGCCTGCCGCAAGCTTTGCCTCAACAACCTATTGGGGCGTGCACGCGTTTCCCGCGACCAATTCAAGAGGCGAGACAAGGTTCATCAAGTTCAAGGTCACGCCAGTCGGCGAACAGGCGGCGAGGCGCAGGGCCGCAGCCAATGCAAAACCCACCGAGCTGCTGCACGACCTCGAATCCCGGATCGCGGCTCGCGATATGAGGTTCAGTGTGATGGCGCTGCTGGACCGTCCGGGCGACCCGGTCATGGACGTGACCGTCCGATGGCCCGATGAGGACGGACGCGAAGCGGTACGGCTGGGAACGATCGTGATCACTGGTGTCGAAGAAAATGATGCCTGCGACGAACCCATGTTCAATCCGGCAACTCTGGCCGATGGAATCGGTCATCCGTTGGACGAGATGTTTGCGGTGCGTCGCGCCGCTTACGCAATCTCGCAGGCAACGCGTCGCTGAGCGAAAAGGCTTCTGCCGGGGCTCCGATCACTTCTTGCTTTCCGGCGCACCCTGCGCCTCGCGGCGCCACGTTCCCGGGCTGACGCCGACCACAGACGAAAACACCCTCGTGAAGTGGCTTTGATTGGCGAACCCGGCCGATATTGCAATTTCCGACAGCGACAGGTCGCGAACCGTCATCAGTTGCTTGGCCGCCTTCACACGCTGGCGCAGCAGCCACTGGTGCGGCGGCAGGCCGGTGGAGATGCGAAACGCGCGCGAAAAGTGGCTGATCGAAAGATCGAACTCGGCCGCGATTTCCTGCAACGAAAGCTTTCCGCCGAGATCGGACTCCAGCCTTTCGCAGACGCGCTTGACCTGCCACGGCGCAAGGCCGCCGCGATTCGGTTCAGAAGGACGTAGCCCGCCGTAGGCCTGGGCGACGTGTGCGGTGAGCGCGAGCATCATGTGATCGATGAAAAGCTGGTTCGTCTCGTCTGGTCGACGCAGCGCTTGTTGCAATGACGCGCCGATATGACGGACGACCGTGTCGTCATGGCCTACCCCGAGTTCACAGGCAAGCTGACCGACACGCGGCATGCGGGGCTGCTCAGTGAGGCCGTCGAGCGCCGAGCGCGGCAAATAGAAAAACAGGGAGTGGAACGGCTTGTCGATCACGTAGCGCGGATCGCGCTTGAGATCGTACAGATAGGTCGCTCCCGCGGGAACATCCGCTTTCATCACGCACTTGCCATTTTCCCAGAGTTCGCAGTCGGGATAATCGTGAAGTTTGAGGCTGACGACGAAAGCATCCTCCGCGGTAAAGGAACCGGAAAGACCCGGCACTGGATTGTCATCCCGGGTTTCGGTGACCGCGAGCTCCACCCCGCGCAGCGAACTCGTTATCAGCGAGGGCGGCGCATCCTTCAGATGCAAAAACCGCCCGAGCTTCCGGCCGAAGGCGCTCGCCTGGGTCATAGGATAACTCTCTCAGCGAAGTTGGACTGACAAGCGCCCGCACGTGATTTCGTGAACCATTATCTGACGCTAGCGCACGGTCGTCCAGTTTCGTCGTGGCAGTTTCGTGACACAAAGCTCGATGTCTGCTCGAGAACGTCAGCGATTTTGTCCATTCGCTGCCGCTTACGACGGCTCCCGGCGTCGATTGCCTATTTCGACAGCAGTTAACCGCCACCGTCCGCCGCGCTGATTGCGACTTTAATCGCGGCGCGGGCGCCTAGCATCAGCTTACAGCAGGATCAGGCAAAGCACGGGAGTTTTGAGAAAGACGCTGGGCCTGTACCCGCTTACAACGCGCGCCGAACGCTCAACGATGCTCCTCGAAGCTAGGACAGGTTCATGAGCCAGCCAATCTTGCGCGATCATTCGCACCAACAAAACCAGTCAGACGCTTCCGGCGCGCAGCAGCGTTATTTGCAGGTTTCCGACCGCCGTCCTGCCGATGTTGAGATGGCACGCGTGCTTCACACCAAACCACTCAGCATGGCTTTGGACCCCTCTGGGAGCGCGATCGCTCACTGGAAACATGAGCCATTGCACGACGTCGTCGAGCCTATGAGCCATCACGTCATCATGGCTTACAACGGCTCGATGCAGCGCATGGAGCGTCGGACAGGCAGATCGGTTGCGATCGGAACGTTTCGGCCTGGTGTATTGATAATCATTCCGGAAGGATCAAGCTCACGATGGGATATTCCGAAACCTGTTGATGTCGTTCAGCTCTATCTTCCTCACGCAGTGCTCAAGCGCGTCGCTGACGAAGCCAACACCGCCACACCGATCGACCTCGTGGAGCGAACGGCGCATCACGACCCCATTACGTCCCGATTGATCTTGAGCGCGACGGATGTCCTGGAGAGCAATGAGGCGCTGGATACGCTGTTCAGGCACCAATTAATAGACCTCCTGGCCACGCGTCTTCTGGCTGCGCACACCGGCTCGCCAACGACGATCCAGCCAACAATGGGCGGGCTTTCGCCGAAGGTCCTGCTCCGTGCCACCGACCGCTTGCGCTCGGACAGCGATTCGGACGTCTCGCTCGCGGCGCTGGCTTCGGATGCCGGTCTATCGCGCTTTCATTTCTGCCGTGCCTTCAAGGAAAGCACCGGGCTTTCGCCTCATGCCTGGCTGCGCCAGTACCGGCTCGAGCAGGCCATGAGCATGCTGCGCGATAGCGATGAATCCGTCGTCTCGATCGCGGCGGCCCTCGGCTACTCCTCCCAGACCGCCTTCGCCGCGGCATTCAAGAAACTGACCGGCGAAACGCCAAGCGACTGGAGACGTCACAAGCGTTGACGGCATTCGTTCTACCGTAACAAGCTTTTCCCCACAGCGGGAAATGTCCACGACGCAGTCGCACTTATGGCCGACCACGTCCATGGCTCTCCCCCACGGCATCACTGCGGTTCTAGCGGTGAGTGGGATATCGGCGGTGTTTGGAGCGGCGCGTTCTCGCACGATGACACTCATCGACCGGGCTCAACCTCGCGATGGGTATTCCCGGGTTCTTGAAACATGATGCTGTAATCCGCAGACAACAGTCGAGCGCGTTGTCCGGCACGGCATCCCCTGCGATCTCTTGGACCGCGATCCAGCCGGTCATTGACGCGTTGTCGCCGATGGCAATGCCGCCGCACCGGCGAACACTTGCGCGGACATCGATACCGATGTCTCACTCGCGAGGCGGGCCTGTCGAGCTTCCACTTCTGCCGAGCCTTCAAGGAAAGCACCGGGATCTCGCCGTCCGTTCGGCTGCGCCACAGTACCGCTCGATCACCATGAACATGCTGCAAGTCGCCGACGCATGGTTTTTTGTCGCTGGCGGCGGAGCTCGGCTACGCGGTCCTCGTACGCCCCGCCGTGGCGTTCAGCGATTGGGCTGGGCGAAAGCCCTAGCGCAATGCCGCGTGCGTTAGCAGCAATCGCTCTGCAGGTACAGCAATCGCTCTGGCGCAGTCGCATCTTCGGTCCGCTAGATCATGAGGGTGCCCCACGCCCCAGCAGACGGAGACAACATGCTCAGGAAGAACTTGGTCGACCGGCTTGCAATCACTTCACGCCGAAAAGGCTTCGTGACCGCACTCGTGTACGGACTTTCATTGGGAGTTCGCTTCACTTCAGCAGCGGGGGAGGAGGTGGAAATTCCAGCGCAGGCCGTGCAACGGACCAGTCCCGTGATTTCCATCATGTCCAAAGTAGGCGCCCAGCTCCCCTACCAGAACTGGGGCCCGAGCCCAGCTTTGCCCGTGACCCTTAACCGTGGCTGGGCATCCCCTTTCGGAGGCTGCCGCGCGGCTTGTGAAAATCCCACGCCGATGTCTTCGGCACCGAACTGCCTACCATAGGGCCCGCCGGTCTTCGGTCCGCCTGTTCGCGTCGACGTCGATCGGAGGATGCTTGCCGCCAAAGAGAAGCGGCGGGCACTACCGAGAAAATCAAACCAAGGAGTAGATCACATGCGACTTGTTATCATAGGAGCCGGCTTCGCTGGCATGTACGCCGCACTTTCCGCAGCCCGCCTGCGCGATATCCAGGGCGTTTCGCCCGAGGAGCTCGAGATCGCGCTGGTCGCGCCAGAGCCAACGCTGGTGGTCCGGCCGCGGCTGTACGAACCGAAGCCCGAGACCCTGACGGCGCCGCTGCTGGATGTGCTCAAGGCCGTCGATGTTACTTACGTGCAAGGCAGCGCCGAAACCATCGACGCCAAATCCCGCACGGTGGGCATCGTCGCCACCAAGGGTGCGAAGAAGACCCTTTCCTACGACCGGCTGGTGGTGGCGACCGGCAGCCGGCTATTCCGTCCGAACATTCCGGGCCTCAGCGAGCACGGATTTAGCGTCGACTCGCTCGATGATGCAGTCGCCCTCGACAAGCATTTGCACGGCCTGGCGAAACGGCCGGCGGCGAACGGGCGTGACACGGTTGTCGTTGCCGGCGGCGGTTTCACCGGCATCGAGGCGGCCACCGAGATGCCCTCGCGACTGCGCGGAATCCTCGGCAAGGACGCCAAGACGCGCGTCATCATCGTCGACCGCAACAAGGCGATCGCGCCTGATATGGGCGAAGGCCCCCGTCCTGTCATCGAAGAGGCCCTGCGCAAGCTCGGCGTGGAGACCCGGCTTGGCGCCGGCATTACATCGCTGGACGAATCCGGCGTCACGCTTTCCGACGGCGAACACATCGAGGCCGCGACCGTGATCTGGGCGGCAGGTATTCGCGCGGCACCGTTGACCCAGCAGATCCCGGCCGAGCGCGACAATTTCGGCCGCCTACTGGTCGACCGGGATTTGCGCGTGCCATCAGTGCCAGGTGTCTTCGCTACCGGTGATGCCGCCAGGGCCGCAAGCGACGATATCGGCAATTACGCGCTGATGTCGTGTCAGCACGCCACGCGAATGGGCGCTTTTGCCGGCAACAACGCCGCCGCCGAACTGCTGGGCGTTCCGACCAAGCCCTATCACCAGAAGGGCTATGTCACCTGCCTCGACCTCGGCGAAGCCGGTGCCCTGTTCACCGTTGGCTGGGAACGCAAAGTGGCGATGGTCGGCGAGGTCGCCAAGAAGACCAAGCAGGAGATCAACACCGTCTGGATCTATCCGCCACAGCCCGAGCGTGCCGCCGCGCTGGCCTCTGCCGATCCGGAGCGTGTGACTGACGTGAGTGGCTTCTTCTAGGCTTCACGCGAAATGGGCCGCGCCTCTCGCTGGCTGCGCGGCCAACTCAACCGAGATCAGCCAGTACCTTGAACATGAAACAGGAGATCGAGCATGGACGTCGACACGAGCTTAGCCAACACCTCACACTCCGGCGGACCGGGGCCCAACGAACTGGTTCCGTCGCGCTACGCGGTTCAGGTCGGCGACATTGACGTGCTGGTGGTCAGCGACGGCGTGCTACCGCTCCCAACCGCGATGCTGGCACACAACATCGACCCGGCCGTCCGGGCGACCTGGCTGAAAGACATGTTCCTGCCGCCCGACGCTTACGATTGGGCGCTGAATGTGGTCGTGGTGCGCAGCGGCGACCGGACCATACTCGTCGATGCTGGGCTTGGGCTCGACCCGGACTTGCACTTGCCGCGCGCCGGGCAATTGATCAAGCGACTGGAGGCCGCCGGCATCGATCTTGCGTCCGTGACCGACGTGGTGCTGACCCACATGCACATGGACCACATCGGTGGGCTGCTCGTCGAAGGGGTCAAGGAACGGCTACGTCCGGACCTGCGGATCCACGTGGCGGCCGCCGAGATCAAGTTCTGGGAGGCGCCCGATTTCTCCCACGTCGCCATGCCGCCGGGTTTCCCGGACGCGCTTCGATCGACCGCCAAGCGCTTCGTGAAAGAGTACCGCAGCCAGCTACGGCCGTTCGAGGAGGAGTACGAGGTGGCACCGGGAGTGATCGTCACTCGCACCGGCGGCCACACCCCCGGGCACAGCGTGGTCCGCGTGGCGTCCGGCGGCGACCGGCTGACGTTCGCCGGCGACCTCGTGTTCGCGGTCGGGTTCGAGCACCCCGACTGGTACAACGGCTTCGAACACGATCCCGAGGAGTCGGCCCGCGTTCGTATCAGTCTGCTGCGGGAACTGGCTGAGACCGGTGGACTGCTGGTGGCCACTCACCTGCCGTTCCCGTCCGTCGGACATGTGGCAGTCGACGGCGACGCCTTTCGTTGGGTGCCGGTCTTCTGGGACTACTGACCGCACAGTTCGATCGAGAGGCGCCTCGTAAGCGCTTTATTCGATACGGGCCGCGTTACCGGCGCCGGAGCGCGGCCCGCTCACTCAAAATCCTTTTGGAGCTCGACCTCGATGAAACGCGAGACCGTGCGTGCTTCGCAGGTCAACGGCTGCGCCTTCTGCGTGCACATGCATATCAAGGAAGCCACCCGCCACGGTGAGTGCCCGCTCCCGTTGATGACCCCGGCGCAACCTGAGTGTCCGCGCAAAGATGCTGCTGGCTTCACGGACCCTCCGCACGGCGATTGCGCCTCGAAGCCGCGCGATGGGAGAGTGTGATGAACGTCGTTGTCTTTGGTTCAACGGGGTCGACAGGACGGCTCGTCGTTGAGTCCGCCTTGTCCGCGGGTCACGTCGTCACTGCCTTTGTCCGTGACCCGAAGCGCATGCCCTTGACGCATCCGAATCTCAGGATCGTCGAGGGCGATGCAATGGATGCAGCCTCGGTGGCCTCTGCGGTCCAAGGTGCGGATGCGGTGATCTGCACGTTGGGGATGGTACCTCAGGCGAAGGAGGATCTGGGTCGACGCCAGCCCGGTGTCCCGGTTTGCTCGGTGGGAACCAAGAACATTCTGGCCGCCATGCCTCCAGGCCAGGGCCGACTCATCGTTGAGAGCTCGGTGAGTGTCGGTGAGAGCTACCGCACCGGGAGTTTTGGCGCAGGCTTCATGGTCAAGCTCGCACTCAAGGAGGTGATGGCAGACAAGGAGGCGCAGGAGGCAGCTGTCCGGGAGAGTGACTGCGATTGGACGATCGTTCGACCGGCGACGCTGACATTCAAGCGTGCTCGCGGAAACCTGAAGGCCGGGACCGATCTGCGCTGGAACATCACCTCAACAGCCACCCGCGCGGACGTGGCCGAGTATTTGGTCAAGATCCTCGATGACCCCGCGACATACAAGAAGGCCATAACGGTGCGCAACTAGGTTTGGCGACGAATTGCGGTGAAACCGCGATCTCCGCCGGTGGCGGCCGGAAAGCGAGTGAATTGGCAGAGCTGTCAGCGACAACAACCGTTGCAGGAGGGTATCGTGGTGCATGCTAACAAGAAGGCGGTCGGCTTGGTGCTGTGCCTCGGCGCTGTCGTGCTTGTGGCTGGTGGCTGGGCGTATGCCCATTCGAACGAGACATTCACCGACAACGCGTATATTCGCGGCGAAATGACCTCGCTCGCGCCGAAGGCTGCAGGCTACGTCACGGCCGTGGAGGTTCAGGATAACCAGACCGTTCGTGCAGGCGACGTCCTGTTCCGGATCGACGATCGCGACTACCGCGCACGTCTGGCGCAAGCCGAGGCCAATGTCGAAGCCGCCCAAGCCCGCCTCACCAATGTCGATGCGGAGATCCAACTCCAGCATGCCCTGATACGGCAGGCCGAAGCTCAAAGACTTGCGAGCGTGGCCGAGATGAATCTGGCGCGCAAGGCCTCCGATCGCCGCCGCGAACTGATCCGCACCAACGCGATCAGCCAGGCGCAGGTCGATGAAAGCGATGCGGCGTTATCGAGAACCGAGGCGGGCGTGTCGGCGGCGGCGGCAACGGTGGAGGCCCAGCGGGCACGCATCGCCGTCCTTGCCAGCCAGCGCGAAGCTGCACTTGCTGCAGTGGCGCAAGCGCACGCCGCACGCGACCTCGCCCAGATCGATCTCGACCACACCGTGGTGCATGCGCCGGTCGACGGCGTCGTCGGCAACCGCCAGGTTCGCGTCGGCCGGCTTGTCGCGCCGGGCACCTCCTTGCTCGACATCGTTCCGGTCAAGGACGTGTGGGTGGTGGCGAACTTCAAGGAAAGCCAGATCGAACATATCCGGCCCGGTCAGCGCGCCCGCATCAAGGTGGACGGCTATCCGAACCAGACGATTGAAGGTGTGGTGGACAGCTTTGCGCCCGGCAGCGGTTCTGCGTTCACCCTGCTCCCCGCTGACAATGCGACGGGGAACTTCATTCGTGTCGTTCAACGGGTGCCTGTGAAAATCCGCTTCGACAGAAATCCATTGCCCGGCCGCGTCGTGCCTGGCCTGTCGGCGCGTGTCGAAATAGATCGAGGAAGCGGCACATGACCGCGATCGCCGACGCCACGCCAGGCTACGACAGACGCGCGGCAGGAAGCATTCTTGTCGCAGGCATCGTGCTCGCCACTCTGACGGAGGCGATCGCAAGCACCGTCCTGTCGCTCGGACGCAACGACATCATTGGCGACACCCATGCGACTCCCGACGAGTTCGCCTGGCTGGACATCGGATACACCGCAACAAAGCTAGTCGGGTTCATGGCCGCCTCCTGGCTCATGACACGCACCAGTCCGCGCCGCCTGATGATCGGTTCGACGCTGGTCATGGGCACGGCCTGCGGAATCGCCGCCATCACGTATCGGTTAGATCTGCTGGTCGCACTCCGCATCATACAGGGCTTCTCCGGCGGCACCTTGCTTGTCGCGGGACAGTCGATCATTTTCCTCGCCTATCCGCGATCCTACCAGCCGATCCTTCAGGCTCTGTTTGCGATGGGGTCCGTGGTCGCTCCTGCGACCATCGCTCCGGCGCTCCAGGGATGGTTGATCGACAGCCAGTCGTGGGCATGGATCTTCTTCGGCGTTGTTCCGGTAGCCCTCGCCGCTATCGGACTTCTGCTGATCGCAGACGGCCCCAGGCCCGTTGCGGCTGCGCGCCTTCCGTTCGACTGGGTCGGCTTCTTGCTGATCTCAGTCACATTCTTCTGCTTCACCTATGTTATCAACCAAGGCAGCCGATGGCGCTGGTTCGAGGAGCCTCGCATCGCGTGGCTGACCGTGATCGGCGCAGCCGCCTTGCTGGCGTTTCTCGGCCAACAGGCGATGGCCAAAAGCCAAGGCCTGTTCGATTTCACCTTGTTCCGGTCGAACGATTTTTCCTTCGCCTTTATCGTCAGTTTCGTCGCCGGTGCCGCCTTGTTCGGCAGCGCGTATCTGATCCCATCGTTTGCCGTGTCCGTTCTCGCGTTCACGCCAAGTGAGGCCGGCCAGCTCCTATTGCCGAGCGGCGCGCTTTTCGTCGGCGCGCTCCTCATTGCTGCCTTTCTCATGCAGGTCAGGGGCGCTCCCCCTATCGCCACGGTGCCGTTCGGAATCCTGATGATCATGGCCGCGATGTGGATGCTGTCCGGCTCGACCAGCGAAAGTGGCGCCGACGACATGATGGCCGCCATCCTGCTTCGCGGCTTTGGACTTGGCTTCCTCTTCCTGTCGATCACCCTTATCGCTTTCAGCGACCTCAACAACCGCAATCGAGCGTCCGGCATCGGTCTTTTCAACGCCGGGCGCCAGCTCGGTGGCCTCATGGGGGTAGCCGGGCTCCAGACCATGATCGACCACAATGTCACCACCAATGCCACGGTGCTCAGCGCCAGTGTCACCGCAGGCCTTCCCGCGGTCAGCGAGCGGCTGGGAACGACGAGTGCCATGCTCGCAGCACGAGGAATGGACAGCGTGGCCGCCGGCCGGACTGCGATGGGTCTGTTGGGTCGAGCCCTCACCGGTCAATCCACGGTGATCGCTTTCGACACCGCGTTCGCTGCCATCGCTCTTCTTTTCGTCATCGCTGCGCCGGTTCTGGCCACCATCAAGATCGCGTTTGCCCTGCACGCGAAGAAGCGCGCGGCGCAGTTAGCCCGAACCGAGGAGCCGTACATGACATACCGCGCGCAGAAACCCTCCCGCCAAGCCAATGCCGTGTCGAGGCCAGACGCTCGCGCCGAGATCGTGCTGGCGGTCAGCGAGGCTCTCGCCAATCCGAGCGACGCGCCCGCTCACCTCGACAATATCTTGGATCGAAGCGGATACTCGAGGGAAGACATTCTATCGGCATTCGAGAGCGTCGACGATCTCATTGTCGCGATCGCCGAACACAAAGCCTCCCTCATATCGCAGCCGTTGGTGAGGAGAGCGCACCCCGGCACCGTAGATGATGCACGCGAAACACTCATCGCGTTCGGCCGCGTTGCCTGGGAGGAATACTCGACCACCCTGGTCGGGTTCGTTCGGATGATGATGACCGAGGGTGCACGCAATCCTGCGCTGAAGAAGCGGGTGCACGAGGCGGGACAAGCGATTGTCACACTCAAGCTACGGGAGTTTCTGTCCGCAGCAAATGAGCGGGGGATCCTGTCGATATCGGACGCTCAGCTATACGCCGAGCAATTGCTGGGACTACTGAGAGAACCGCTCTACCAGGCGCTGATGCTGACTCCGGCAATGAGCCTGGAAGCCCCAGCCGCCGACCGCGTCAGAGCCAGTATCGAAAGCTTCATTCATGGATGCGGGAGCACGCGGAGTATGAAGCGATGAGCGCAGCCAATGATATTGGCCGGTCAAGATGGTCTGGCCCGAGCGAGAGCCCTTCAAGACTGAAGGTTGTCGGCGACGTCCCGGCGGACCTGGCGAACAGCATCGACGATAATGGGTCCCTGGTGACAGTCGACCCCGCCGACTGGATCGTCTGTTTCGTGCCCGGCCTTCGACGGCAATGGTGGCATCGCTTCGTCCATCACAGGCATAAGCATGTCTTTGCCATGCGGCCCACGAGCACGGGGAGTTGGCTGCTCGTTGAGCCGTGGTGGACGCGCATGATGGTGACGATCCTGCCACCGGCCGATGCCGTCAGATTTCTTCGGTGGGGTGCGACGGGCGATATCCTGCGGGTCCGCGAAGCGGTCCCGGGCAAGGCGAGCCAGCTTCGCGGTTGGTCGAACTGCGCGGTTCTCTCGGCGTTCTTGCTCGGCCGACCGAGCTGGACATGGACACCGCACGGTCTCTACCGGCAGCTACTGCGCGAAAGGTCAACGCGGCGCGAGAACGTGCAGCAACTTCTCGTCGACCAGTTCACCAAAGTCGTCAGCCATTACTCGTCCAACGCGCTGAGCGTCAGTGCCGACCAGCTTTCCTTGCCACTCAGGGAACTACTCATCATCATTGGGCGCAATCTCCTCGAAACGATGATGACGCCGTCGTTGCTGGAGGTCTGTTATACAGCCATACTTGAAGCGGACCGCTACCCCGATGCGACACGGGCCTACGCGCAACACGGACCTACGCCGGCCATCGCGGTCCTTACGAAAAGTCTGGCAAAAGCGAAGCAGGCCGGAGAAATCGATCTAGCACATTGCGAAGCCGGCGCCCGTCAGTTTCTTGGGATGCTCCATGGAAACGTCCATCTGGAGGCCGTGCTTCAGCTCGGCGACCTACCAACGCTTTCCGACATCGATTTGCGCGCTCGCACCGCGGTGAAAGTCTTTCTCGACGGCGCCGAGCCTGACGAGAGGACAGGAATCGTTGCGCGAGCGGCATTGACGGCATGACTGGTGCCACTCGCAGCGACAATCCTACTGTGAGGTGGGGTTGCCATGGCCAGGATGCGCCGGTCTCTCTACATACTCGCAGCGCGGCGCAGCTGCCCCCATGGGTCGCCGACGACAAAGAAACGAAGTGGGAAGATGCCGGCTATGTCGGCCGGCTCTAATCCAGACAGAACGTTGAAAGCGGTTCTGTCGGGCGGCCTTCGAGTCGGCTTCGCCTCCGCCTCGGCGCGTAAAGTAGATCACAATGCCGAGAGTGGCCTCGCCGATTGGTCGCCAAAATCACCGTTTGAAAAACCGTTTCAGTTCGGTCGTCTCAAACGGTTCGCGAGGGCAAGTCCTTGAAGAACTTGGTGGGCGCACCAGGGCTCGAACCTGGGACCCGCTGGTTAAGAGTCAGCCTTGGGTTGAGAACGATCAATGACTTGCTGGTCGCACGACCGGGCTTATCCGACTGAAAGTGGGCGTTCGTCGCACGATCAAAGTGCTGCATTTCACCGGCTAACATCCGCGCGGTCGGAGCATCCGCGGGGTAGACCCTGGTTGGCGCCGTGTCTCTTGCAAGCTACCGTTAGAGCGGCTCACGCGGCGGATTGGAGCCTTTTCCGTTCCGATTGATCGAATCCTCGGGTACCCTCATTCCGCCGCGTCGGCGGAACTGGCGAAGTTGATAGATGGCTGCATGGAGAGCGGAGATGGGCCGGCTCGATAAGCAGATGGATCCGTTCCACCCTGCCGCGCATCTGACGACGGCGGATCGCGTCCCCCACAATCTTGGGCTTGAGCAAGTCGACACGTCGTCGTCCGTTGAACCGGCCCGAGAGAAAGCCGCCTCGTCACCCGCGCATTTTGGGTCGGGCCGGGCGGGGACCGGTGTAACGGGCTCTACCAATTGGATCGACCGAGCACGTCGCATCTGGCGGCGCCATCTCCAGCGCGATCAACTCCCCCGAACGACCGGGGGGTCGACGGGAAACTTCGAGCGCTGGTTGATCGCACTGCTGAGCGTCGGCTTCGTCGTGAGTTGCGTTTGCGCGATCATTGTCTTCATGCAGGTCAACGCGCGCAAATTGGAGATCGCAACACTGCAACGTGATATCATCGCACTCAAGCTACGCGTAGCCAGGCTCGATCAGATCGCAAGCACGAACGAGATGCGCGAAAAGGCAAGCCGTGGAATACCCAAACCGCCGTCGGAGATCCAAGGCGACCAGGCTCCGCTCATCCTGTCACGTGAAGAGATTCAGCTTGTCCGAGACTATATCAAGCCTGCACCAGTTGCTGGCCCCGCGACTGAGACGACAAAGGTCGGCGATCCCGTCGTGGGAGAAACCGTTCCCTTTTCCTCTCCGATCACGGACAAGGTGCGGAAGCTGCTCGGCGCGAGATTTACCGTTCGCAATGGCGTTGTTGTCATCGTCCGCAGCGGCAGCCGTCACGCTGATGCTGTAATTGGGCCCAATTGACGAGAACTGGCCGCGATCGCAGTAGTCGATCGCCCTCTTAAGGCTGGTTGTTCGGTGGTCTTTCAATGAACCGCCGGCTGCCATTGAGAAGCTCGAGGTTATTGGCGATAACCGGGTTGCCTGGATCGAGCGAATAGGCCTTCTCGAACTTTCGGCGCGCCGCACTCAGATTGCCGCGCAGCATGTACGAATATCCCTGGTCATTCAGGACCTGCACGGTTTCGCCGCCCAGCCGGATCGCTTGGGCATAGGCCTGATCGGCGAGATCAAAGCGACGTATCCGATCATAGCTCGCCGCGAGTCCAACCCAGGCCGTCACATCCTTCGGCGATTTCTCGACCGCATCCCTGAAGTAGCGATTGGCTAACCCATAGCTGCCGCGGTTGAAATGCTCCAAGCCCAGCCGTACCGGCTCGTCCGAGGGATAATATTTGACGTCCGTCGGCTCCTGCACCGGGTCCCCCCCAGGCGGCTCGACGGGAGCGACGACCGCAGCCTGCCTCAGCGTATGATCACACCCCGCAAGGCCGATCCCCAACCAGCAACAGGTCAGCATGAAGATGATACGTCGCATAACCCCTTGGTCCCCCGCACGTCGCAGCAACTTCACTGCGCCGTTCGCAAACAAAATCGCCAAAACCACGCACTAAAAATCGTTACCTGCCGCCTACGCCTACTCCACCAACCGGCACTGATACTCCAGCAGTCGATCCAGCCCCCAATCCTTCTATGTTGACGTTCTGGGTTGGGGCAGTCCGCACGCCCATTTGTTTCGTCGCATCGCCGATGTCGGGAAGCTGATCCACCGGCTGTTTCGTGTTGCCATAGCGAGTTACGGCGGCGCCCACGCGCCGGGCGTCGTACGTGATCCTGCGATCACCGACGTTTCGCGGCCATGGATGGATTGTGTGGGTGACCGCGTTGACCTCCTTGGCATTGCCGGCACTCATCGTGATGGTGTCTGAACGCTGGAAATAGCGGTCCACCTCGTCATGACCGGCCACCCCGTAACATCCCCCGAGCAGCAGCGGTGCGAACAGAGCCAGATACCTGATGGTCATCTCCCGCTTCCTTCTCAGTTAAGCGTTTTTACGACCGGCTGGTTCGCAACAGCCGGTGCCGGAATGGTCGCAGTGAGCTCGGGAGCGATGATGTGACCATAAGGTCCTTTAACGTCGCCGCCGGAGTTGACGTAGTCATTGTAACGCTTGCGGACTTCCATCTGGCCATTGAGGAAGAAGTCGACGTCGTTGGCCGGAAGGCGGGAGTCGAGCGGTGACGCCAATTGCTGACCGGGCGCGGCCGGTGCGACCAGGCGCGGCGTCACGATGATGACGAGATCGGTTTCCTCCTGCTGGTACGACTTGCTGCTGAACAAGGCTCCAAGCACGGGCACCGAACCGATCCAGGGCAATTGCGAAACGTCCTGACGGTTGCGGGTTTGCAGCAAGCCGGCGATCGCAAAGCTCTGGCCGTCCCGCAGCTCCACCGTGGTCCGTGCATCGCGGCGGGTCAACGCCGGAACTGTCGTCCCCTGAATCGTCACTGCATTGGCGAAATCAAGCTCGCTGACCGACGGCTCCACCCGAAGGTTGATGACCCCCCGCGAGAGCACGGTGGGGACAAAGGCCAGTTCGACACCGAACTTCTTGTAGTCGATGGTGATGGTCGGAAAGCCGGCTGCGGTCGTGTTCGGAATCGGCACTGGAAACTCACCACCGGCCAGGAAGCGCGCTGCATCTCCGGAAAGCGTGGTCAAGTTCGGCTCGGCCAACCTGCGAGCCAATCCTTTGGTTTCCAGCGCAGAGATCAACAAGTCCACCGAACCGCCATTGCTGGTTCGGACGATGCTGGTCAACAAGCTTCCGAACGGGATCGGAGCTATGCCGCCCGCTGTGCCAAGAAGCGTACCAGCTGTTCCGAGTAACGGCAGGCTGCCGGTTGGGGGGGCACCGACAGCGCCGCCGCCAACGCCCAGGGGGCTATTGGCGGTGTTGATACCACCAATCGGTCGCCGGCCCGCCGTAGTGCTCAAATTGCCACGTCCCGTATTCGCGACGTTGGTCCCGTTGGCATTCGCTGCGTACAGGTTCACACCGAGGTCGCGGCCGGCATCCCGGGTAACCTCGAGAAAACGCACCTCCAGCATCACCTGCTGCGGCGCCGCGACACTCATCGCGTTGACGACAGTGCCCCCCTTCGCGACTGTGCTGGTGGCGATCGCCATGGCCCGCTCGGCCGTAACCGCATCGGCGGCCGTTCCGCTGAGCACCACCTGGCCCTCGGAAGCCGAGACGCGGATCCCGTGCCCGCCAGTGCTGCTGCGGATATTCTGCTGGAGATTGCCGGTATCGATCACGACCTCGACGTCGAGGATGCCGATCTGCTTCATCGAGGAGTCGAGCAGGATGACGTTGGTGGTGCCGGTCTGCTTGCCCTGGACGTAGATCAGGTGATCGCTGAGCGACTTCACGTCCACAATGTCGGGCGAGCCGGCCACGATAGTTGCGAAAGCCGTATCGACCTTGAAGGTGCGTGACTTGTTGACCACCACCTTGACCCGCTGGACATCGTTCATTTCGCTGACGAAGACGCCGCCGCCGGAGGAGCCCCGCCGGTCTGCCGCCATCGCGCGGTCAGCGGACGCAAAGGAGGCGAGCGCCGCACCAAGACCCATCACGCTGAAGGCGAGAAGCTCCCTTATCTTACCTGAAATGCGATCGCCACCCATTCGAGTCCCCCAACTGCGATCCGCGGCTCCCCCGCAAATCTACGTGCTCGACATCCCCAATAGTTCCCCTCTGCGCACCACGCCGCAGAGCTTACAAGATGTCCGACTACAATTCGTTACTTCGCGTTTCCAAGATCATCGTCCTTGATGCTGCCTGCTTGCAAGAAGAGACGCTTACCGCACAGCCTCAAGTCGCAAAGAAAACTTTCCAATGTTGCGGGCGCGCATCATTTCTCTCTGCAGCTCCGTTCAGAACTGCTGCAGCACGACCACGTTTGCGCGAGATTCCGTCGTGGCTCACGATCGAACGGCGTCGGCTCGTCGTCTCCAAACGGCACTTGGCCAGGCTCAGATTGCTTTGGCGCAGTTCGATTCCGAGGGGTTTGTCCAGCTCGAGCGCCGACCCGAGGCGATGTCGGTCAAGATGGGTAAGGCACGTTGCCATATTTTGCCTAAAAGGGAATCTGCGTTGACGCGCTCGGCGCATTGAGTGCTGTGCCCCATATCGGCATCAGCATGGTGAAGCCGGCTTGAGAAGCGGTCACGGTCAAGTTGCTGCCGCTGGATGCCACGCCCAGCGTCGGCGTGAGACCGCCGCGATACAGGAACGGCGCGGCAGTCTGCTTTGCGGTCGTGGACATCGGATCGCCCGCGCAGCTTGACGGCGACTGAGGCGGGCTTTGAAGCAATGCAGGCGTGTAGCAGTTGATCATGACCGCTCGGGCCCCGGCGCTCGCGAGCGTCCGCAAGGACTGCATCGTGATCGCATAGCGTCCGAGATCGAAGATGGCGAAGATCAACATAAAAAGGGACACAAAGGCGAGGATGAACTCGAACGATGCGATGCCCCGCTGATCGAGCTTTCTCATCACTGCACCAAGCGGACAACTTGGGTGTAAGGGACGGTGACCGGATTACATCCATCCGTGCTCAGGAAGCCGCCACCGCCCATGGTGAGTGTCTGGGCGATCACTTGTGAACAGGTCGTATTGGTACTTTGTGTCGCTCCGTTCCAGGTCACGTCGACATGCGGGAAATACATCGCACCACCCAGCCTTACCGTACCGCCGGTGATGTTGACTTTATTACTGCTCTTGCTCGGCGCCTGATCATCAATCAGAACGCCGTTCAGATCGGAAGAGAAGGTGTTGGTGTAGGGAGCGGACAGCTCAACGCTGGCGCCGCCAGAGATGGAAATGCTCGAATCCCCGAGTAATACCAGAGTGACGCCTTCGCCCGTGCCTGCCGGTGGCCAGGGCCTACAGGCACTGCAAGTGATGGTTCCGCCATTGAATCTTATCGTGCCATTGTAGAAGAAGTACGTGCCCGGACTAAAATCTACCGCGTCCCCGGTCGTGCACGCTAGGTTGCGGTACAGGTTAGTGCTGCTCGGCGGGGTATTGGGCACCAACGTACCGCTGCATGCCAAGTCGTTTGGCCTCCCGCTCGAGGTCAAGCTGTTGAACGATTGGCTGTCCAATTTGCTGAGCGGATTGTTGGCGTACGGCATAAAGTAGTTGTACGTGACGCCGGGATTGGCGCAGGTGCTGGCTGGACTACAGCCGGTTACACCCAAGACGGCCCATCCCGAACCGGTGAAAGAGGCAGTGCTGGCAAACTGAACACTGGCATCCGACATTATCGGGCAACCCATGCCGTTGTTGCTGACGTTACCGGCAATCTTAAGCGCCCCTCCGCCGCCGTTCGGATCAGGTCCGAGCGCCAAGGCGCACACCTTGCTCGGCAGTTCGACCAGAGCGATGGCTTGGGCGGGGATGTTGACGGTCGTCAAACCCAGCACTGCCGACAAGTAGGCCGGCTGCTGCTGGCTGACCATGGCGCGAACGGCGTTACCGCCGCCTCCTGCGGGCGGCGTTGTGAACGCACCCGCACTGCAGCTGCCGATATCGATCTGCACGGCCCGCGAGATTCCTGCTGGAAGGCTTGTCGCACAGTTGGTGCCCGGATAGGCCGTGTCACCGGAGTTGCAGAACCCGTTCTGTGCCGCGAATTCCTTTGCTTGATAATCCACTGATGTATCGCAGAGCACACCAGCATTGTCGCATGCAAGTCGCAGGGCGCCCGAGTAGGCCGCTGCATCGGCGGCATTCTGCGCGTGCTGCCTGGTGACGTACCACGATCCCGCCTCGGCCCCGAGTGCGACCACGCCGATGAGCGGAATCAGCACGATGACTGTTGCGAATGCGGCCGAGCCTCGTCTGGAACGGAGCAGACTGCGCATGAGAACACCTACTGGAAACGTTCGGAGTAAGGCAGCGTGTACGTGCAACTGCTGGGGCACAGCACCGACGTCAACACAATCGGGGCCAAAGTGACGGTCGTCGAAAACGTAAAGTACTTGGGAGTCAAACCAAGGTTGCCGGAGTTGCAGGCTGTGCTTCCGCACATGACCTGGATGTTGCCGATGGTATGCCCGGCGACCGTTGTCTGCAGCGTCGACACCCAGGTCCCCGGGTTCGCCGGGTCGGGCGGAGTCTTGTATTGAATGTATTGTCCGAATGAGCGCAAGGCCGACCACGCAGAGATAAACCGGAAGCCCGCGGCAGCGACGTCGGCAAGCGGCATCAGCAGGAACGACACCATGAAAATGTAAACGATGACTGTCTCAAACGCGACGGCGCCGCGCTGATCGGCGACGAAGGACCCTTTACGATACGCGCGCCTGCCTCCACGGGGACTTGCCACGTGCGATCGCGTCACCCGAGCCGCAGCGATCTGAACCATGTCCACCACAATCCGGCCACGCATAGCCGCTCACCAAACGTAAGGAATCACTCGCCAACGTGATGCTTCGTAACTCGAATACTCGGGGCAATTGCGCCGAAGCAGGTCTTCTTCGTAAAGGATTCGGCAGACCTGAATGCCTATATGCAGAACCAGGACCATCACCGTGACCGGTGTCAGGTATTGCAGCACGACGCCCAGCACCACGATTTCTTCGGCGACATAGAGCGGGTGCTTGATCCATCGATAGGGTCCGGTCTGGACCACCGAGCGCGCCTGCGGCACCAGGCTGAACGACCGACCCAGATGTCGGATGGTGACGAGCATCATGATCGTGCCGACCAGCACGCAAGCCGTCGATGCCAGGTTGGGCAGCGTGTCGTCGGTTTTGCCGAGGAAGCTGATCGACCACGGCAGATAGCTGCCGACGAAGGCAGCTATTCTTGGAAGCAGGCCATCGGCATGCGCCTTTGCCGGTGAGCGCGTCATGATCAACAGCGCCAGGAGCATGTAGAAGATGCCGAGGCAAAAGCTCGACAAGAGCGAGGGCCACGGATCGTGCAGCGACGCCCCAATCCTGACGGCGACGCAAAGAGCCAGCAACAAGAACCACAAGCTGCCAAGCAGCCGCATGATCCGGTCGTAAGATCCGCTCTTGGAGAGGGCAATTGTGCTCATGGCTACTTTCCGAAGCTGGCGAACGAACGCACGAGGTGAAGAACGGGACTTCCCCCCATGATGACGAACATGGCTGGGAGCAGGAACAGCACCATCGGAATGGTCAGCTTGGCGCCCAACTTGTGCGCCCTTTCTTCCAGCTTGGTGATGCGTTCCCGCCGCAGGTCGAGCGCGATACTGCGCAGCGCCTGGCCCAACGGCGTTCCGTACTGCAAGCTCTGGCTGATCATCGTGCCGAACCGGCGAAGACCATCCGAAGTGACCGCCAAATTCTCGAATGCTTCGACGCGGCTTGGCAGTATCCGGAGATCATCAAGGAGTCGGTGCAGCACCCAGGCCATGGCAGGATTGGTCGACTTCATTTCTTCGGCGACACGCCCCAGCCCGCTTTCCAGGCCCATTCCCGCCTCGCTGCACACGATCAGCAAATCGATCATATCCGGCGTGCCCAGCCGAATGGCAGCATCAAAGCGCCGCTTCATCACCGACAGAGCCAATCGCGGACCCAAGATTCCGATCACCACACCCATCAGCGTGAAGACCAGCACGTCGGCAGGTCTCCTTCCCGAAAGTTGCGCCAGAAGCAGCGCAATGACCGGCAGCGCGAACATGCTGACGATCTTGATGCCGATCCAGATCGGCAAGGTTCTATGATGATTGAATCCAGATGAGTGGAGGACCGTTCGTAGCTCCTCCAGATTCTCCTCGGCGTAGAAGCGCCGATAGCGCATGCCCAGCCACGAGAACCAACCGGTCAGGTCTTTGAAGGGGGCTGAACGGTAAGGGATACCCATCACGGCGTTTGAGACCCGCGTGTCCAATGCACGGACGTGTAGTTCGCGGATGATCAACATGAAGGCCGCCGTTCCAGCTACGACTGCGAGGGCCGCCAGCCCGAGACCAAAAGTCATAGTTCTGTTTCCCGCCTGACCATCCAACTTATCACCAGATGCCCGATGAGCACCGAGACTACCGCGTAAGCCAGAAGCTTGTTTCCGGTCGGGTCAGTGAACAGCAGATCGACGTTCTGCGGATTGGCCGCGTATAGCAATGCTCCGGCAATCAGGGGCGAGATCGTGAGTGCTCGCGAGGAAAAGATCACTTCTCCCGCCAGCGCCTTGGCGCGAGCAGCGAGCGCAACACGCTGACTCACCGTGTCGCCCAGCGTCTGCAAGGTCTCGGCCAAGCTGCCGCCGGACTTCAATTGAACCGCAAGTGTCACCGCAAACATCGCATACTCTGCCACTTGCGTTCGCCGATAGACGCCTTCGACGGCTTCCTCCGGAGGTCTTCCCAGATTCATTTCGCTGCATACGATTGCAAATTGTCCAGACGTCGGTTGCGGCATTTCGCGCGCGATGGTGCGAAATGCTTCGTGCACAGGCAGACCCGATCGAACCGTACTCGTCACCAGCTGAATGGCGTCAGGCAGCTGCCGGAAAAGTTGACTGGCGAACCGACGTTGCTGCCAGCCAAACAGACCTCGCACGACTACCACGGCGGCAACCGCAGCCGCGACAGACACGTAGAAAACGGAAAATCCCAGCAGGCGATTAGCGTAGAAGATCGCTGCTACGGCGATAGCGGCAGCAAGCAGCACATACGCCGGATGCCAGGCGTGAACCATCTCGGGCCTGTAATTGGCCAAACGGTGGAGAAGCAGATATCGGGAGCCGGTCTCCGCCCGGCGAATGGATGGCAGGCTGGCCGGATGGGAGGCCGGTAGAGCGACCGCCAGCCGGCGGTCCATGCGTCGCTCCCGGCCGTCGAGCCATAACGAGCCGACGGCTGCGCACATCGCGAGCACCAGAACAGCGACGATCACGGCCTCAGGTATCATATCTGCCTCACTGCCTCGGCCCAGGCGCGATCGAGCCCGAAATAGACGAGACGGCTCTTGAATTTCGGGACTGCAAGGGTGGCCCGGTAAGTGCCCGAGATCCGCCCATTGTCGTCCTCCTCCTGGTATTCGAATGTTGCGATGTCATTGGTGGTGATCACATCCGATTCCAGCCCCATCACCTCGCTGATCTGGATAATGCGACGTTGCCCATCGCGCATGCGTTCGACTTGCACGATGAGATCCAGTGCAGCGACGATCTGAGTTCGAATGGCTCGCGACGGCAGATTCACCTGCCCCATCTGCACCATGTTCTCGATGCGGGTCAGGGCGTCGCGAGCACTATTGGCATGGACCGTGGAGATCGAACCATCATGGCCGGTGTTCATCGCCTGCAGCATGTCAAACGCTTCGGCCCCGCGCACCTCGCCCACGACGATCCGGTCAGGACGCATGCGCAGCGCATTCCACAACAGATCGCGCTGTGTCACCTGCCCCGTGCCTTCAAGGCTGGGAGGCCGGGTCTCCAGGCTGATCACGTGCGGCTGCTGGAGCTGCAACTCCGCCGCATCCTCGATGGTGACGACGCGTTCGCTGTGATCGATGAACTGGCTCATGGCGTTGAGCAGCGTCGTCTTGCCGGACCCGGTGCCGCCGGAGACCAGGACATTGAGCCGACACCGGGCGGCAATCTCCAGCAATTGTCCGACGGCTGCGGTCATCGAGCCGTTTTCGATCAGTGCGGCGATATCCAGGCGGCGGCTCGGAAACTTTCTAATCGAGATGCAGGGGCTGTGGATCGCCAGCGGCGGGAAGATGATGTTGACGCGGCTGCCGTCGGACAAGCGGCAATCCACCATCGGACTGGATTCGTCGATGCGCCGTCCAACTTGCGCGGCAATTTTCTGGGCCACCGATGCGATGTGATCATTGTCGCGGAAGCGCACCGCGATCCGCTCCAGCTTGCCGGCTCGTTCGACATAAACGTTGCTCGGCCCGTTGATCATGATGTCGTTGATCGATTGATCGAGCAGAAGCGGACGCAGCGGCCCATAGCCGGTCATGTCGTCGGCAATCTCGTCCGCCAGTTGAAGCTGCTCGCGACCCGACAGTTCGAGCCGTTCCTCATTGGCGATGCCATGGATGATTTCCTCGATCTGGCGCCGAAGGACGTCACGCGAAACAGTTGCGGCCACCGATGGCTCAATCTGCTCGATGACGCGTTCGCGCAGTGAAGCTGGCATCACCGGCCGGTCAATCGAAGCCTCGTCGCGCCTTGAGGTTGATGCAGGCACGCTCGGCGTCGTTGCAGCCAAGCTCGGCGTCGATGCAGGCAAGCGAACCGGCGTTTCCTCGTCGCGCCTACCAAACTTTCTCATAGCCCCAGCAGCCTCCGCAGCCGTCCCTTCTGCTCGGCGCCAAGCCCCGTGATCTCCCGTACGATCGGCGCGAGATGGCGTCGCAGTGCAGATACGTGCTTCAGCGCGGGAATTCCGAGATTGACCGCCTGGGTCATGCCCTTCCCGAGATCGGGTACGACCATGTCAGGCTCTGTCCCCAACGCCTTGACCACCGCGGCCCTGGGAAGGCCCCCCGGGCGATTGGCACGGTTCAGCAAGGTGAAGACCCGATCCCTGCCGGCAATGTTGGTGACGGCGGCCCGCAGTGCGTGGGCATTGCGAAGTCCGGTCACCTCCGCCTCCAGCAGCACCAGCACGTGCCGGGAAAGAGAAATCACCGGATGGATGGATGACGGAAACGGGACCGGGACATCGACAACGATGTAGTTGAATCGTTGGCGGAGCAGGCCAAGGACGTGCCTCACGCCCGCTTCGGTGATGTCGAGCTGAGCGTCCAGTTCCTCATCGGCGGAAATCAGGCTGACTCGCTCGTTGACTGCGATTGCGGCGCGCTCGAGGAACAACGTGTCCGCCCGCATCGGGTTCTCCAGGGCGATGCGCAGGCCTGGTCCGGGCTGAACACCCAGCATCACGGCTGTTTCGCCGCCTTGAAGATGAAGATCGAGCAGCGCGACCTTGGCCTTGGTGGTCTCGGCCAGTTGCAGCGCGAGATTGATGGCGATGCTCGTTGCGCCGGCACCGCCCTGCGCACCGCAGATCGAGATCACATGGCCGCCTCGGTCGGTCGGCGCCGGCGCACGATCGCCCAGCAGCTTTGGGCGCAGCTGGTCCAGCACCATGTCCCGCGTGATCGGCCTCGGCAGGTACTCGGTCAGGCCGAGCTCCATGAGCGCGCGATAGAAGGTGATCTCCCTGCTTTCACCGATCAGAGCCACCCGGACATCGGGCGGACAGACGCCGGCCAGCCGCTCCAGTTCGGCAAATGGATCATCGATACCACTGATGTCCGTCACCAGGGCGAATAGTTCGGTGTCCGTTTCGAGCATCCGTATGGCATTGCGGATCGTGCCCCGCTTGATCGAAATATTGCTGCCTTCAAGGCCCTTGCGCAGAGCCGCGGCACTCAATTCGTCATTGACGAAGCAGACGATTCGATTGCGGGCCACAACAGACGTCGCTTCTTCGGGCGTACTGATGGCCGCTATGTTAACGCTCATCAACGTTTCTCCAGCAACTTGCCTGCCTGAACCACCATCGTCGCCCCGCGGCGGGACACTTCCGACCCGTCGCAGTTGATCGGAACGTCGCCATCGGCAGATTCCTGTTTCCTGACCGAGTATTGCTTTATCTGACCACCGGAATGAACAACGACCGCTGCTGTCCGGCCGGCAATCGCATTTTGGCGGGCGATTTCCGGCGACACATCGCAGCTGGACATGGCGCCAGTGTCCGCCGTATCCCACTGCTCGACTGCGGCCCGCACCGCCAGGGAAAGCGTTCCGAGCTGCCTTGCGACCGTGATCTTCTTGACCTGGTCCGGGGCAAGCTCCAACGATACAGTCTGCGCTTGCTTGCCGGCCACCGAGCCGGCTACCGAGCTTACGGTTCGGCCACCCTGCATGATTTCCTGGTCAATCGCGATGACTCGAACGTTTCCTAGAACGGTCTCGCTCAGGGCCCGGCGCGCGGGATCTGCCTTCTCGAACACCTGGGTCAACAAGACATCAACATGATCACCCGGCCTGATCAGCCCCGACACGCCAGACTCCTCGTCCACCTTGATGCTGATCGCGCGGCTATCCGGTGCCAGGACGCTGGCCAGGAAGCCACGATCCCGAGGTCGCAATACGTCCTGCAAGGTGATGGGACTGCCAGCGTCGACGAACTTGCGGACCAGAGAGCCGGGAAGTCCGGCCTTCGAGTCCGGTGTTTCCAGGATCGCCCCTGCGGGAAGGCGTTCAGGCGACACCGAGCGCACGGCGAAATCTTCTTCGCGGGCCAATGTACCTTTCGACAGCGGACGTGCCGCGACAAAATACCCGACAGTCGAAGGAGGCGCCGGCCCTTGCGCCGTAACCGTTACGGGAACCTGTTTCGGCAGGTTCATGTTGTAGGCGATCAGCCCGAATGCGGTGGTTGCGAGCAAGAGCACCAGGATGATCGAGAGGCGCAACGTGGATGACATGTCAAAATCCTCTGCTCGAGATGGTCCAGATGCCACCGCACGCTATGGCCACCCCGTAAGGCAGGGGCGCGTGTCGCACGTGGCGCCAGCGCTCGATCGCGTAGACGCGCCGTGCGAGCGACGAACCGACCGGCGCCAATTTCGGATATGGCAGGACGCGCATCACCAGATGCACCAGGGCAAGAACGCCCCCGGCCAGCGCGGTTACCGCCAGCAACTCAATCAAGCCCGTCGGCGGCAGGCCAATGGCCAAACCTACCAGTAACTTGACGTCGCCTCCGCCAATCCCGCCACGCTGGTAGAGCGCGAGCAGCAGCAGGAACAGGAGCGTCGCGGCGATGAGGGATTCGGCAAGTTGCATTGGGCTGGCAAGCTGACGGGCGATCCCGAGCAGCGCCAGCAAGAGACAGACGTCATTTCGGATCGTGCGGGTCGCGACGTCGAGCGTTGCGACATACAGCAACAACGAGATTTCCAGTATCGAGACGATGGAAGAAACCCAGCTCATGCATGCCTCAGGGTGGTGGGAAGGCACAGCAACAATAAGAATGGAGAGAAATAACATTCGGAGGGGGACACATTCCGATGCCCCCCTCTGGCCGGACGGCCGTATCAGACCGCCGCAGTAAAAGCGGTGGTGATCGCGGTGATCCCGCCTGTCAGCGCGGTTCCGATCGCACCGCCGGCCCCAACGCCGAACACAGCCGACACTGCGCCGATGATGCAAACCGCGACGATGATGTACTCGAATGACACCACGCCGTCCTGGTCCGTCCGCAGACGCTTCAACGCTTCCTTGGTCTCGATGAAATGATGCAACATAGAGGAATCCCTTCTTTCAAGATGGAATTTTTCAGACACCTTGGCAACTTCAGCGGCTGCGGATTTATCTCCGGCCCCGCCAGCGACAAACTATTCATTAAATACTTATTAGCGTCAACATTTAATATATAATTCCGATTTTAAATCGACGCACTGCGAAGCGAGCCGTCACAACAATCTCAGAATCGACAAAAGCGCCGTAAATCAAATACGATAGCCGAACCAACAATCGGATCCTGGGCAGAGCGTTGGCTGGAGCCGGTAAGCAATCACCGGATTATTACGGATGAGCAGCGCTATAATATGATTAATAGGTAATCATGTGAGGGCGATATAATCGACCGGATGCTGCGCCCCTGGCCCGCGCACATGGAGCAATTTCGCGACGTGCGAAGGCGCGACGCAGCACATCTGTCACGACGGGTGAGGTGATCCGTTCGAAGATTCCGATCGCACTGATCGCTGCCTTGCAGCCGCATGATTCCCGTCAGTTGCACCGGTGTGCCGCAATCATAGAGGCTCCTGGACCCCACCTTGCGAGGCGGACCATCGCGGGATGGTGGTACGCTCTAGAGCGTAGCGCGCAGCCAGGACCCGTCATCATTGTTACGGGCTCGGTAGCCGGCGCATCTGCCCTGGGTGCGGAGAAAAGCAAAACAACCGATTATTTTATTATCGTATATAATCATGATGACTCCATCACAAAATTAAAAAATATGTTGGGGAAAAGAAAACATGGGAGGTTGGAATGGAAGCTGCCCGCCGCTTTCGCGCAATGGCCTTGCTTTGCCGTCAGACTGCTGTACTCCAACCTGCGCGAAGCTGGAAATTGCTTGCAGAGGCAGAGTACTGGGAGCATCTGGCCGCCGCGGCCTTAGCTCGTTGAGCTTCAGTCGGGCGTTCTTTGTCTTCCGTTTTCGTCGACTTCCTAGTTAAGTCCTTTTCTGAGGCATGTGATGAGTATGCGTCAAATTTCCTCTAGTGCTGTTCTGAGCGAACGGCACCAGGCGCTTCTGGAGGAGCTCAGAGAGGTGGAGAAACTTCGAAGTAAGCTCCGACATCTAGAAACAAAACCAATCGGCAGAAGGCGGCGTACCAAAGCGAGCGGCAGAGCTAGAGCCGTTTAGAGACCCGCCGGATCCGAAGGATGACCCGGCTCACTCGCGCGATTTGATGCACGGATTGCCCGCGTTCCTCGCGTCCACCTCTACCTTGAAAGAGGACTGGGCGGCTTTCATCTGCGCCTAGCGAGCCTCGGCGATGACGTCGCTACGACGCGTCGCCAACCAGCCAGGCCGGGGTGCCTCACAACAGTTGAACGAACTCGGCGGCGAGACCGGCCGCCCATTCAGGGTCGGGCGTTAGCTCCGACTTTCATTCGACGTTGCACTTCGGAACACCGCAACGAGCCGATCGCCTTCCCAAAGCTCAACGTCGTGCTCGTCATGCATTTGCTCGGCTCGGCGTCTCGCCGCCTGCTCGTCAATACAGTCGAGCTTTGCAGTGCAGATCACTTGCCGGCTGCCGTCCACCACGAAAACCTTATACCGCATGATGCCGTCCGATCCAAAAAGGTGACGATCATCGTACCCGAATGTCCGGTTAAGGCAGCGCCAAACTAAGTGCGATGCAACGGAACCATTGTACGTGGCAGTTCGGCGATACCTGCTCGTTCAATCCGTCGGTCGCGCGGCGGCAGTACCTCGTATGTCGCCACCTCAGTGGCGTAGTCTCACTGCGTGCCGAAGCGTGTGGCTCGAGCTTAAGAGCGAGAGGCCACCAAGCGCCATCAGCAGCCCACCGAGCCAGCCCGTCCAGCTGCGCGCTTCGTCGTGCCCCTCTGCAGTGCGCGGGCCCAGCGGCATATCTTGAGGTGGGTCGGCAGGCGCGGCGGCGAGAAACTGCCCAACGTTGACTTGATCCGGCACGGAGTGTTCGTGCTTGAGCTGGTTGCGGGGAATATCTCCGACGGGAGCCGCCGACATCAGGGTAGCACCCGTACCGAGATCGGAAGTGGCATCTGCTACCTGCATTTCCGTTACAGGCGTCTGGGATTGCTCGGGCGGTGCAGAGCGCAGCAACTCCGCACGCGCATCAACGATCACGCTCCGCGTGGTCTGCGTGGTCCGGTTCTCGTCGAAACTGGCGCTACGGTCTTTGGCCGCGGGAGCCCGAATGGGTTTCTTCACCGTCGCGATGCCCTCGGCCAGGAACCAGCATCTGCGACGACCGTCCGTTCGGTAGACCCAATGCTGTCCGCCACTGGTCGAGGTACCGGGACGCGGCGCGCATTCGGCTTGCGGCGGAGGGGTGGTTACCGTGGGTTGGGACGTAGCAGTATTGAAGAAGTCGGTTAGAGGATTGGAAGACGCAGGCGTCGCCGAAAAACCTCCGACAAGGAGCAAACTGGCGAAGTACAATCGCAAATGTCCGGACATCGGAAACTCCCGGGTGCGCCCCCGCTTGAGCCTTAGCGGCGACAACGGCCCCCATGCGGCTTAAATCGGGCAACGCGATGAATTAATGGTATTCTTGGCCACCTAATTTATATGCCGGTCCAGCACTCCAGGGATGCCTGCAACAAGGATAGGCCGATGGATTCATCGGTCATCTGAGTTGCGCCGGGCCTCGATCCGCGGCGTAGCCGCCCGGTCGATTGCGATAGTTGCGCCCGTTCCCGAACACCAAAGCAAAACTTGCCGAGGGATGAGTTCGTGGATGTCGCGATAGGTGGACACCCCCGCTACGAATTAAATACTCCATCGCGATATTGCCATCGTCGCGCCTTTCTCCCTGCCACCTAGCGGATTTAAATGTGGATTGTACGATCAATATTTAACTGACGGCTTGCCTGCTCCCTGATTCCCGACTTGTGTGCCCGGGCCTTCTGCCCAAGATTCGGATTGGAGCCATGAACACCGCGCATTTTAGTTCGCTCTCCGTTGACGAGCTCTGGACCCTTCACCAAGAGGTCGCCGCCAAACTCACTCAGAAAATGTTGGTGCAAAAAGCACGTTTGGAGGAAAGGCTGCGCAGCATTAGACTGGCCAGCGAGGTCACACGGCTCAATTACAAGCGCCGTCGTCCATATCCGCCCGTCCGTCCCAAATATCGCAATCCGAAGAACCCAGCGGAGACATGGTCGGGTCGTGGCAGGCAGCCGCGATGGCTGCGGCCGCAGCTTCGAAGCGGCCGAGACTTGGACGATTTCCTGATCGATCAGGCTTCAGCTCAAAAGCGGCAGACAAATTGAGCGCCGATTGCGGCATTTTGGGTTGGGAATGCTGGCGCCGGCTGTTTCCCGATCTGAGATTTTCACATTATCGTTTTAACGCGGGTCATGACTATGGTTGGAGCCATTGGCCGTAGCGACCGCACTTGCGATCCGGCTGACGGTCTCGCTGAATCGCTCGGGGGGCCCGCGGCGCAGTGAAGACATCGACGAGAACTCAAGCGCACGATGGCCCGACTCTAGTCGTGATGCTCTCTGAAGTGCCGCCTAACCGCATTCCACGCTCGAAGGGCTGGAAGGAGGAGGACGACGAAAAGAACTCTGATTGCAACTGGAGTCATCCCGCGCTGCAGGAGTGGTGGTTCGCGACCATCCGAGCGACCGGCCGTCGTGTTGATCGTCGCGGGAGATGGAATTGCTGCGTGCCGAGCAGGTGCCGGTCTGCGCGAGGGCAGGACAGCTACAACGAACAGAACGTTCACCAGCAGCCATATTCCCACTATGAGAAGGACACTACGCACGAGAACGACCATCGTTGATCTAATCTGCCGAGCTTATTCCTGCCTCATGCCCGGCACGCAGCCGGCAACACTGCGTTCGCGGACGGAACCGCTTCGCTGCAGCCGGCACATTCGGCATCCGCCGATGCCATCGGGCCCTGAGCGCTTCGCGAACGCCCAGGATCGCTCGCAGCCTAGTCGGGGCCAACACTCGCGTCTGTGCGCTTTCGAACATTCATGCCCCTTCAGGTATGCCCGTTCTGTGCATCATCGGGCGAGAGCCGGACAGAGATAGCTCATCAGCCAGGACGGCCGACCTCAGCCCGCAGTCCCTGAACAGGGGCCGGGTCATGGAGCATGGCCAAATATCGCAGCACGATGAGCGACGAATTTGGCGGTCCGCATCGAACCAGTATCGAGTTTCGGCAGTTGACTCCCGGTGAATCCGAACAAGCAAACTGATTGTTCGGGCCGAGGATAATATTAAAAGCTACGCCGGCACACATGAAGGACCTCCGACGACGTTTGGAAAAGGTCCGCGCTGACGCCAGAGAGTTTGCGCTGATGAGTCAGCGGGCGACGGACATAGAGAAGCGCGAGCTGTTCAAGCGCTTGGCGGATGAGCTCGCCTTCGAGGCTCTCGAGCTCGAGCTGATCGTGAAGAAAAATCAGCCACCTGATCGGTGCGACAAGCACGAGGTCGTGGAATTTACGTTACCCTCTCAGCGAAAGCGCGGCTGACGCGAAAGAGGTTAAGCCGGCTAGTTCGTGCGTGCATAACGGATCTTTGCGCATGACTCCGCCAGCGATCGCTGCGCCGCATCGAACTGCGCATTGCGCTTCGGGGGCCCAGATCCGGAACCTTCTGGTTCTGGTTCTGCAGCAAGCGGTATCTTGCTGCGACGGACAGAACACACCGTCCGTTCTGCCCGCTCCAATTTCCTAATCTACGACAAGCACGTGACCGACTTGTCCCATCGGATCTGCGCGCTGCATCGAATGGGTGAAGATATAGAAACTAGGGAAACACCGAATAGCAAACCGGCCGTGTCCACTCCAACAAAAACGTCGCACCAGACGCGCTTTGCTCTATCGAAGAATTTAAAAAAGCCCCTGCGGGCTTAAAGGTGGTGGGCGCACCAGGGCTCGAACCTGGGACCCGCTGATTAAGAGTCAGCTGCTCTACCAACTGAGCTATGCGCCCGAAAGGCGGTCAAGGCCTTGCGAGGCCGGTCGTTTAGCAAAGCGTTCCGGGTCTGGCAAGCGATCGGACGCAAGTTTTCCAAGGTCTCGTCCGCAGCCCCGGAAATGCGAAAAGCCGCTGGATTCCAGCGGCTTCGCCAGGTTTACGGCCTGAGAACCGGTCCGTTCAGAGCCGGCCCTCCCGGTCCCGGTCGGGACCGCGGTCACGGTCGAAGCGGTCATGGTGGAAGTGGTCCATGCCCCGTTCCATCATGCGCTCCATGAAGTGGTGGTGGCGCGGGCCGTCCCCGCCGCCGCCGAACGGGCCGCGGTGCCGGGTCAGCACGGCGAGACGCCGTTTCTGGCCCTCATCGAGGGTCTTGTAGAGCGGATCGGCGGCATCGGCGATCTTCTTCAAGGCGGCGGAGCTGGCGCCCATGTCCTCGGCGCGCTGGCGCAGGCGGGCGATCGGATCGTCCGGTCTGTCGGCATCGCCCGGCCCGGCATTCATTCGCGCATTGGCGCGGTCGATGCGCAGCTTGGCGAACTCCCGCACCGCCGCCTCGACCGGCGGCCACAGCTTCTCCTGATCTGCGCTCAGCTTCAGCCCGGCATGGACGGCGGCGATCCGCGCATCGACGAAGGCGGCCCGGTCCTCGGGGTTCATGCGCATGTGGCGGACGTGCTCCATCCACGGGCGATGATATTGGGCGTAGACCGCGCCCGAGCCGGCGATGCTGAGCACGGCGATGGCTGCGATGGTGAATTTCTTCATCCTGACCTCCTCTGGAAAGGTGCCCGTAAGGATGAGCGCGAGGGGGCTGACGCGCAACTTACAACTTGGACAGGAAGCGCGTCCTTGCAGAGATGTAATCGCCGTGAATGTCCGTTCAGATGCGAACAAAAATAATTCGCAACAAAAAGGGCTTCCGTGCGCTGCGCGGAAGCCCTTCGTTGGGGTCGCCCGTCGAGGTCAGTTCGTCGGGCTCTTGGCTTCCTTCAGGAACTCGTCGATCAGCCCCTGGCCGATGCGGCCCGCGGCCTCCTTGTAGACCGGCTCCATCGCCTTGCGCATCGCCTCGTCCTGATCGGCCGTCAGCTTGATGATCTCGCTCTTGCCGCTCTTCTTGATCTCGGCCAGCGCGTCATCGTTCTCCTTCTGCGACTGCGCGTTGCTGAACTCGGTCGCCTCTTTCATCGCCTTTGACAATGGGTCACGGATGTCGGCCGGCAGATCGTCCCAGAATTTCTTGTTCACGATCACCACGTAGCCGATGTAGCCGTGATTGGTTTCAGTGATGTACTTCTGAACCTCGTGCATCTTCTGGGTGTAGATGTTCGACCAGGTGTTCTCCTGGCCGTCGACCACGCCGGTTTGGAGTGCCTGGTAGACTTCCGAGAACGCCATCACCTGCGGCAGCGAGCCGAGCGACTTGAACTGGGCCTGGATCACGCGCGAGGATTGGATGCGGAATTTCACGCCCTGATAGTCGGCCGGCGTGATCAGCTTCTTGTTCGCGCTCATCTGCTTGAAGCCGTTGTCCCAATAGGCAAGGCCGGTGATGCCCTTGGCATCCAGCAGCTTCAGCAGCTTGGTGCCGAGCGGCCCTTCCGTCACCTTCCGCAGCGTCTTGATGTCGGGCAGGATGTAAGGCAGGTCGAACACCTCGAACTCGCGGATGCCGAGCGGCCCAAACTTGGAGTTGGACGGCGCCAGCATCTGCACGCTGCCGAGCTGGAGCGCCTCGAGCTCTTCCTTGTCCTTGTAGAGCGTCGAGTTCGGATAGACTTCGACCTTGACCTTGCCGCCGGTATACTTCTCGGCGAGCTCCTTGAACTTCTCCGCGCCCTTGCCTTTCGGCGTGTCGGTGGCGACAACGTGGCTGAATTTGATGATGATCGGTGATTGGGCCGATGCCGGCCCGCTCAAGCCAAGTGCCAGAACCGCGATGGAGGCGGCGATCGCCGAGGTGCGCATGGTCTCTCCCTGTCGTTTGTTTGAGCCGCCCGGCGGCGCCGGGTGGCCAGTCTTATGCCGGCTGCATCAATAGCGGCTCGCTTACACAGCCGCTATTGTCCCTTAGCAGGGCAGCCATTCAGCTCGCCGCCGCCGTCACATTGTCGCGCTGGCGCTTCATGACGATCTTGTTGAGCGCACCGAGATAGGCCTTGGCCGAAGCCACCAGGGTATCCGGGTCCGCCGCACGTGCGGTCATCGAGCGGCCGTCCTGCGCCAGCCGCACCGACACTTCCGCCTGCGCGTCGGTGCCCTCGGTGACTGCGTGCACCTGGTACAGCTCGAGCTTGGCCTCGTGCGGCACCAGGCGCTTGATGCAGTTGAAGACGGCGTCGACCGGGCCATTGCCCTCGGCTTCCTCGATCTTGATCTGACCGTCGACGTCGAGCTTCATGGTCGCGCGCTGCGGACCGTGGGTGCCGGCGATCACCGTCAGCGAGGTCAGCTTGATGCGGTCGTGCGAGGCCGCCATCTCCTCGTCGACCAGCGCCTCGATGTCCTCGTCGTAGATGTCCTTCTTGCGGTCGGCCAGCGCCTTCATCCGCGTGAACGCATCTTCCAACTGGTTCGGACCGAGCTTGTAGCCCATCTCCTCCAGCTTGTGCACGAAGGCGTGGCGACCGGAATGCTTGCCCAGCACCAGCGACGACTGCTTCAGGCCCACCATCTCGGGGCGCATGATCTCGTAAGTCGAAGCGTCCTTCAGCACGCCGTCCTGGTGAATGCCGCTCTCATGCGCGAAGGCATTCCGGCCGACGATCGCCTTGTTGTATTGCACCGGGAACGAGGTCGCCGCCGAGACCAGCTTCGAGGCGCGGGTCAGCTGCGTCGTGTCGATCTTGTTCCAGTAGGGGAATTTGTCGTTGCGCACGTTGATCGCCATAACGATCTCTTCGAGAGCGGCGTTGCCGGCGCGCTCGCCGATGCCGTTGATGGTGCACTCGACCTGGCGCGCGCCGCCCGTGATGCCGGCCAGCGAGTTGGCGACCGCCATGCCGAGATCGTTATGGCAGTGCACGGAGAACACCGCCTTGTCCGAGTTCGGCACGCGCTCGATCAGCGTCCTCATGAAGTGGGTATATTCCTCCGGTACCGTATAACCGACGGTGTCGGGGATGTTCACCGTGGTGGCGCCGGCCTTGATCACGGCCTCGACGATGCGGCACAAAAAGTCCATCTCGCTGCGGGTGCCGTCCTCGGCCGACCATTCGACGTCGTCGATCTGGTTGCGGGCGCGCGCGACCATGGCGACCGAGGTCTCGATCACCTGCTCGGGGGTCTTGTTCAGCTTCACCCGCATGTGCAGCGGCGAGGTCGCGATCACGGTGTGGACGCGGCCGCGCTTGGCGAACTTCACGGCTTCGGCACAGCGGTCGATGTCGGCGGGATGGGCGCGCGACAGGCCGGCGATGACGGCGTTCTTGGAGCGGCGGGCGATCTCGCTGACCGCCTGGAAGTCGCCTTCGGAGGTGATCGGAAAGCCGGCCTCGATGACGTCGACGCCCATATCATCCAGCAGTTCGGCGACCTCGAGCTTCTCCTCGAAGGTCATGGTGGCGCCGGGGCACTGCTCGCCGTCGCGCAGCGTGGTGTCAAAAATGATGACGCGGTCCTTCTCGGACTTGTTCACGGTGGCCATTCCTAGATTTCCTTTTGAGCGTTTGCGCCGTTCAGAGCCGTTTCAGTCCCTTGGCGCTTGAGGTGTCCGTTGATCTCGACCAACCCCTGAGCGCCCAGGCGCATGGCGCCCAGCCGGCCCTCAGGGGCAAGTAAGAAGAAGGCCGCCAATAAGGAGGGTGGGCAGCAGCGCAGCCGGGATCGCGGCGGCGGCCAGAGCCACCTCCCCCGAAATCCCCTCGATTTGGCCGCGAATCAGCATTGCCAGACCCTGTAGAGCCTCAAATCCTCGGTCAAAACCGTTGACGGTTGGTTTCGGGAGAGGCCCGATGTGGCCGTTTCTAGACGAGAAATGGCCGCAACTGCAACGCCAAAAAGAGGGTCAACATAGATGACCTAAAAGGTAGGCCTAGGCCGTGCCGGTGCGGCGGGCGCGCGCCCTGTTCTCCCAACGGTTCAGCATTTGGCCGAGCTCGCCGGTGGGCGCAGCGGTGCCGGTCTTCGCGACCTCGTTGGTGTTGGCCGGCGCATTGGCTGAGAGCCAGTCCGGCTCAGCGTACTCGCGCCAGCGGCGTGCCTCCGCGCGCCTTTTTCGGGAGACGTAATCCCGCGTGAAATAGCCAGCCGCAAAGGCAAACGAGAGAAGGATGACCAGGATGACGACTTGCACAATGAGCTCCGGCTTTATCCCCCGCTAGCGCCCTGCAATCCAAACGCACTCGAAGGTGACGAAATTGCGACCTGCGATCACGCCGCGGTTTCAAGTCTGCCTCTCGCAACCGGACGCGGACCGGACTAACCTTCGCCGCGCTTGGCCGGATCAACCGGCCGGCCGAACGTAACCGGGAGGATACGATGACACGCCAGGAGGCTCCTGAGCAGGAGCAGCGTGCGCACGATGCTGCGCTTTCACGACGAACGCTGGTCGGGGGGCTGGCGCTCGGCGCCGCGGCCACGTTGGCGGGCCCCGCGCTGGCCCAGACCGGGCCCGCCGCACCGCCGACGACGATCACGACGCCGCCGCGCGACTTCGGCCCGGGCGGCGCGCCGACGACCTATTTCTGGGACCCCGACATCATCGCGGTCGATCCGTCCTTCAACGATCTCGCGCAGCCCAACACCGCGATCAAGCGTCTCTACACCGGGCTGCTCTGGGCGGAAGGCCCGGCGTGGAGTGCGCAGGGCCGCTATCTCTTGTGGAGCGACATTCCCAACAACCGGCAGATGCGCTGGACCGAGGACGACGGCCGCGTCAGCGTATTCCGCTCGCCCTCCAACAATTCCAACGGCAACTCGTTCGACTTCCAGGGCCGCCAGCTCTCCTGCGAACACCTGACGCGACGGGTGACGCGTTACGAGCATGACGGTACCGCCACCGTGCTCGCCGAGTCCTACCAGGGCAAGAAGCTAAACTCGCCGAACGACATCGCCGCGCATCCCGACGGCAGCTATTGGTTCACTGATCCGCCGTATGGCGGCCAGCTCTACGAAGGCGAGCCCGACGTCGCGGGCGGCCCGAGCAATGCAGGCGGCAAGCTCAATCCACGGATCGGACAGCCGGCCGGCTTCGTGCCGGGCAAGCGCGAGCTGCCGACCAATTGCTATCGCATCGATCCCTCCGGCCGCATCGACCTCGTCGTCACCGAAGACCAGGTGCCCGACCCGAACGGGCTCTGCTTCTCGCCCGACTACAAGAAGCTCTACATCGCCTCGACCGGCAAGGGACCGGGCGACACCGGCCCCGGCGGCAAGGGCGAGATCTTCGTGTTCGACGTCGGCAGCGACAACAAGCTGTCGAACCTGAAGAAGTTCACCGATTGCGTGATCGACGGCGTGAAGTGCGGGCCGGATGGCCTGCGTTGCGACGTCAACGGCAATCTCTGGGCCTCCAGCAATGCCGGACGCGCCGTCGGCTACAGCGGCGTCACGGTGTGGTCGCCGGAGGGCAAGCTGCTCGGCCGCATCCGTCTGCCGGAAGTGTGCGGCAACGTCTGCTTCGGCGGCCCCAAGCGCAACCGCCTGTTCATGGCCGCAAGCCAATCGCTCTACGCGGTGTATACGGCGACCCAAGGCGCCGGGCCGGGCTGAGCGGCACCACCCACGAACGAACGCGCCGGCGTGAAGCGCCGGCGCCGAAGAACCTCGACTTTCGCGATATTGACTTTCCGCCGCCCCGCTCCCCATACTTTGCGAACAACAACAAGATCGAACGACGGTTTTGAGGGAGGATAGGATGCCGACTTCACGCAGGCAGCTGCTGAAGACATCGGCGGCTGCCGCCGCCGCACTCAGCCTCGATTGGACACGCGCCCAGGCACAAGCCGAGACTATACGCATCGGCCTGATCTACGACCTCACCGGCCCCTTCGCCGCCGGCGGCTCGGTCGCCTCCTCGATCGGCGCGCAGATCGCCATCGATCTCGTCAACGAGAAAGGCGGTGTCGGCGGCAAATACAAGGTTGCTCCGGTCGCCGCGGATTCGCAGAGCAAGCCGGACGTTGCGATCAACGAGGCCGAACGCCTGATCAGCCAAGAGAAGATCGACATCCTCAACGGCGTCTATGCCAGCTCGCATGCGGTGCCGCTCGCGGCCAAGGTCGAGCAGCAGAAGAAGATCCTCTGGATCACGACCGCGGTCTCGACCGCCGTGTTCAAGGACAAGAACCTGCAACACGTATTTCGCGCGCAGATCCATTCGGATCAATACGGCCAGGCCTTTGCAAGCTTCCTCACCGAGCACGCCAAAGCCAAGCTCGGCATGGATCCGAAGGAGGTCAAGGTCGCGTTGATCCACGAGGACGGCCCTTATGGCGTCGGCGTTGCCTCCGCTGACGAAGCCTATGCCAAAGAGGCCGGCATTCCGGTGGTGCTGCGCGAAGGCTATTCGGCCTCGGCGCCCGACCTGTCGGTGCTGGTGACCAAGATCAAGCGGGCCAAGGCCGACGTGATCTCGCACGCGGGCTATAACCCTGACATCACCCTGTTCCTGCGCCAGGCCCGCGAGAGCGGCCTGCGCTTCAAGATGCTGTTCGGAGCCGGTGCCGGCTACAGCCAACTCGACAAGTTGCGCGCCACGTTCGGCGCCGACATCGACAATTTCTGCAACATCGACCCGGTGCCGGCACAGCTGCTCGATCCCGCCAAGCTCGCGCCCGGCATGGGCGATCTGATCAAGACCATGGTCAGTCGCTACCAGGCCAAGACCGGCGCCACCGACGTGCCGCCGCACTGCTCGATGGGCTTCAACCAGACCTGGGTGCTGCTCAACAACGTGCTGCCTGTCGCCAAGGAGAAGTACGGCAGCTTCGAGCCCGAGGCGATCCGGAAAGCGGCGCTCGACGTCGACATCCCCGCGGGCGGCACGATCCAGGGCTATGGCGTGAAATTCTTCCCGCCGGGCACGCCGCTCTCCGGCCAGAACGAACGTTCGACGCCGGTCGTGATGCAGAACGCCGGCGCGCACATCTCCGTCGTGTGGCCGACCAACATCCGCACGCAGGACCCGGTCTTCCCGCTGCCGAAGGGCTCGACCTACGGGGCGTGAGGGGGCGGCACGGGCAGTGTACACCCTCTCCCCTTGCGGGAGAGGGTGGCTCGCCGCGTTGCGGCGAGACGGGTGAGGGGTCTCCCTCCGCGTGTTCAACTCTCATTGGGATGCGCGGAAACAATCCCTCATCCGGCGCTTCGCGCCACCTTCTCCCGCAAGGGGAGAAGGGAAGCGTGCCTGCGGAGACACGTTGCTTTCACAACATCACCCGCCGCCCCTCCTCCGCCGCCCAATATCCTGCGTAGTTCACCTTGATCGTCTCATAGGCCAGCGCGAGGTCCGACAGCGGCTGGCGGCCCGTCGCGACGCATTCCATGAAGTCCTGGATCTCCTGCAAATAGCCGCGCGTCCATTCCTCCTCGAGGCAGACATATTGCCAGCCGGTTTTGCGGTCGACCTTCTCGGTGATGTAGACGGAAGCGAGCTTCTCCTCGCTGGTCTGATAGCTCATCAGATGATTGTTGGGCGTGATGTTGGCAAACAGCGAGCCGCCGCTCGTATAGGTCTCGATCAGATTGCGCACGCCGCCCATGATCATGTCGCCGGAGAACACCGTCGCCTTGGTGCCGTCCGAGAAAGTGGCGGTGAGCGTGCCCCAGTCCTCGACATCGACGGGATTGGCCTTGATGTAGCTGCGCTCCTCCGGCTTGAGCCCGGCGGTGACGTTGCCGACATCGCCGGTGACGCTGGCGACGCGGATGCGCTCGCCGCGCGCCTTGGCTTCGACCTGCTTCAGATACAGCACGGCCGAGAGGGGATGGCAGCCCATGCGGATCAGCGAGCCGCCGCCGGTCATCGCCCATTGCGCGGCATGCGCGGCGTGCGAGCCGGAATGGCTCTCCTCGCCCTTCATGAACAGAATCTTGTCCTTGGTCGCCTTGATGATCTCGGCGGTCTTGGTTACGGCCGGCGCGTAGATCCAGTCCTCGGCATACATGAAGAGCTTGCCCGTGCGCTCGATCGCGGCCCGCGTCCTGTCCATCTCTTCGATCACGCGTTCATACATCAGCGCCTTCGGCACGTGCTTGCCGATCGGCTGCTGATCGCCTTCGCGGCCGAAATAGCCGGCGAACGGCTTTTCGCAGATGACGTGCTTGCCGGACTGCATGGCGGCGACGATCATCTCGGCGTGAAGATTGGGCGGGGTGCAGATGTCGACGACGTCGAGATCGCGGTCGGCGATCAGCTCGGCGAAGCTGCGGTAAACACACGGGATATTGTGATGCCCGGCAAACGCGACAACCTTGTCGCCGCGGGCAGCAACCGCCGCGACCTCGACGTCAACGCCATAGACGCGCCGGAACGCATACATGTGCAGCTCCGACACGAAGCCGCAGCCGACGAGTCCTACCCTGATCCTTGTCATAGCGCCCCCTTTGCATTGGGCGGCACTATAGCGCGCTCGGACGCCTAATCCACCGAGACCTGAACGACGCCCGCGCCCATGATGCATGGACCCGGCAGGGCCATCACACGTTGTTACTGCCGGTGGAACACCAGCGTGCGGACTTCGATGCTCTCGCGGGGCGCAGCATCGGCCGGCGTGGTCGGATCGACGAATGCGGTATGCGGCCCGAAACGGGTCCGGCCGTCGGTTGCGGAATCGTAGCACTTCAGCAGCAGCGCCTCATCCGGCGTCATCTCCGGGAAATAGAACCAGCGGTGGTTCGGATTGTATTTCACCGAATAGGTCTCGCCGCGGCGGTTGGGATAGATCAGGTCGGAAGCGACGAGGTCTTCCGGCTTGACCGTGGTGCCGTCGGCCATGGCGAGCGGTGAATCCCGCAAGGGACCGCGGATCGGCCGCCACAGATTGATCACCTGCACGCGCCCCTTCAGCAGCTCGTCGGCTTCATCAGGCAGATGCTCGCGGACGCGGTTGGTGCCGGACGCGATGGTCTGGTCGACATGGACGCGCGTGGCCGGCTGACGCGGGCCACCGTCGCGGATATCAGGCGCGCCCTCGACACGCTTGCGCACAGTGTGGTCGAAGATGACGACACGGTCGGCCTTCAGCGTCGCGCGCAGAAAGGCCTCCACGGCGGGATAATAGACCGCCCTCACCTCGTCCTCGTTGTAGAAATCCTTCACCTGCGTCGGATGACGCACCAACGCAAAGCCCTCGCGATCCAGCGAGAAGTTCTGCGCGATCAGCCGCGCATCGAAGATCGGCACCTGATGCGGCTCCGGCAGCGAGGTGGTTTTCGGCTCACCCGGCGGCGGATCGAACGCGTAGGTGCGCGGCTTGCCGTCGATCGGTGCGAGATAATTGAGTTCGGCGGTGACGAAGGGAAGCGATTCGATTTTTGTTTCTTGCAGGCCCATGGCCGGTCTCCCGATGTGGTCGTCGGATTGATCTTTGCGGGAGTGCGCCGTGCCGCAAGAGCTGCGGCGCAAATAGCAATAAGGGTGTTGTCGCGAGCGCTATGGGCAGGAGGATTGTTTCGAGGAACGCGATCAAGTTGGAAGTTGTCTTCCTGCTTCACGGATGCTTGAGCGCTTGAGAGGTCTCGTGCCCCGGACGCAGCGCATCACGAAGTGGTGCGCTGCTGAGCCGGGGCCCATCTAACCAAACGCAATCGGTGCGCCATGGGGCCGGCTCAGCGCAGCAGCGTTTCACGCTGCAGCGCGTCCGGGACACGAGAGTTGCGTAAAGGCTACAACCCCACCTTCGCGATCGCGTCCGTGAACGAGCGATCGACGATCTCCGCGGCATCCAGCTTCTGCTTGATCAGGCCCCAGCGGAAATAGAGGTCGATCGTCGCCTGCTCGTCTTTGACCACGCCGTCATCGATCGGCGCGATCCTGATCTTGGCGCGTGACAGCCAGTTCTGCGGCACGGCGGTGGGGATGTTCATCAACCTGCCCCAGGTCGCGGCATAGCTGTCGATATTTTTTAGCGACCAGGCCCGCGCCGCGGTGAGGCGGCGGATGAAATCGGTCAGCTCGGCGCGCTTGTCCCTGATCGCGTCGGCCCGCGCTACCTGGAAGCTCAGCCCCGGCGTCAGCCCTTCCGAGGTGATGACGCGCCGCGACTTGAACAGCACCTCCTCCTGGCTCACATACGGCTCCCAGGTCGACCATGCATCGACCGAGCCTTGCGTGTAGGCGATCTTGGCGTCGGACGGCGCCAGGAACGCGATCTGGACGTCGTTCGCGCTCCAGCCGTTCTTCTCCAGCGCAGCAAGGATCAGCTGATGGCCGATCGAGCCGCGGCCGGTCGCGATCTTCTTACCCCGGAGATCGGCAAAGCTCTTGATCGGCGAATTCTCGGGCACGAGGATGGCGAGCCCCTCGCGCGTCTGCCGGATAGCAGCGATCGCCTTCACCGGCGCGCCCGACGCGGCGGCGAAGGTGAAGGGCGCATCGCCAACGAGGCCGGTCTCGATCGCGCCGGCGCTGAGCGCCTCCAGAAGCGGCGCGGCCGCCGGAAACTCTCTCCACTCGATCTTGTAGGGCACATCCTTGAGCACGCCGGCCGCTTCCATCACGGCCTGCGCATTGCCCTTCTGGTCCCCGACACGGAGCGTGGTTTGCGCAGCTGCGACTTCGAACGAAGCGAACAGCAGCGCGCCGGCCAACATGAGGCGGATCATTCTGCGGCCTCGCCGCGAACGGCCTGGCGCTTGGCGACCAGCTCGCGTGTCAGCGGGATCAGCTCCCGGCCGTATTCGATGCTATCGATCAGCGGATCGAAGCCGCGGATTAGGAAATGGCTGATGCCGAGATCGTAATAGTCACCGAAGACCTCCGCAACCTGCTCGGGCGTGCCGACCAGTGCCGTGGTGTTGCTGTTAGCGCCGGTCAGCTTTGCGATCTCGGTCCAGAGCCGCTTGTCGATGCGGCTGCCCTGATCGGCGAGCGCGAGCAGGCGCCGTGCGCCGGCGGTGGCATGCCCGTCAGCGGGCTTGCGATAGCCGGTCTTGTCCTGGAGCGCGGTGGCGCGCGCGAGAATTTCCTCCGCCTTCTCCCAGGCCTGCTTCTCGGTCGGTGCAATGATCGGCCGCACCGACAGGCTGAAGCGCGGCGTCGGCCGCCCCTGCCGGACCGCGGCGTTGTGCACGCGCGAGGTGATATCGCGCACCTGCGCGTAGGATTCGCCCCATAGCGCAAAGGTGTCGGCATGCTTGCCAGCGACGTCGATCGCCGCATCCGAGGCGCCGCCGAAATAGACGCGGATGCCTTCGGGGCGATACGGCTTCACCTGCGAGAAGGCGTTCTCGACCTGGTAGTACCTGCCCTTGTAGCTGAACGGCTTGTCGCTGCTCCATTGCAGCTTGAGCACGTCGAGGAATTCAGAGGTGCGGGCATAGCGCTCGTCCTTGTCGTCGAGCGTGTTGCCGTCTTGCCGCAGCTCGGTGGCGTTGCCGCCGGTGATGACATGGAGCGCGACGCGGCCGCGGGAAAACTGGTCGAGCACGGCGAACTGCCGCGCCAGCAATGTCGGGGCGGTAAAGCCGGGCCGCTGCGCGATGAGCACGTTGAGCTTCTCGGTGTGATTGAGCACGTGCTGGGCGACCTGGAGCGCATCGGGCGAGGTCGAATGAAACGCCAGCAGCGCGCGGTCGAAGCCGGCATTCTCATGCGCCTTCGCCACCGTCTCGATATGGGTCGGATTGAGCACCGGTCCTTCCCGGACGATGGTCTCGGACGAATTGTTGTTGCTGATGAAGCCGATGAACTCGATCGACATGATCGTCTCCCTGTTGATCCCTAGAGGCCGAGTGCGAGGCGGCCGAGGCCGATGCGCGTGGAATCATCCTGCGGCGTGTGCACGCGGCCGCACAGCACGTCGCGATAATGCCGCTCCAGCGGATTGGCGCGGCTGAGCCCGTGGTTACCGGTCAACGACAGCGCGTCCTCGACGACGGCAACGGCGTTGTTGGTCACGGTCAGCTTGATGACGTTGGATTCACCGGCAGAGAGATCGACGCCATCGTCGAAGTCGCGGGCAGCCGTGTCGATCAAACGTGCGTTGACCGCAAGCCGCGCCTCGATGGCCCCGACGATCTCCTGCGCGCGGGCTAAGGTCGCCAGCGGCGCGCCGAGGCTGGCAGGCACGCGCTGCTTCAGGAAATTGATCAGCCAGTCGCGCGCGGCGCGGGCAATGCCGTCGTAGATCGCGGCGATGAAGACGGTGTGCACAGTCTGCTGCGTAACGTCGAGCGTGCGCCAGTCCGCCGGCTTGCGCAAATCGACCTCGGCATCGAGCGGGACCACGACGTCGTCGAAGATGACGTCGTGGCTGCCGCTGGCGCGCAGGCCGTGATGGTCCCAGGTCTGGACGATGCGCGTGCCCGGCAGGCCCGCCGGCACCAGGAACTGGCCGACGCGCGGCTCCGCCTCGTCGGTGCGCGCCCAGACCAGGTACCATTTCAGGATCGGCGATCCCGTCGAGTAGATCTTGTGGCCGGAGAGGCGCCAGCCGGTTTCGGTGCGCCGCGCGATCGTCGCCGGCAACCCTCCGCGCGCAGGCGAGCCGAGCTCCGGCTCCACGCGCAGGGCATTGATAAGGGCGATGCCCTCAACACTTTCGCGCGCGAGCTTGCGCGACAGTCGCGCCGGCCAGTTCGGACTGCGCGCCATCACGAGATGATTGATGTAGTGCATCGACAGCACCAGCGCGGTCGACGGATCGGCCTTGCCGAGAATGCCGAGCACGCGCGCGGCATAGCGCGCGCCGGCACCGGCGCCGCCATGAACCGCCGGCACCGTCAGAGACAGCAAGCCTGCCTCCGAGAGCTCGCGAAAATTCTCGAAGGGAAAGCTGCCGAGCCGGTCGTGCTCGGCCGCGCGCGCCGCAAAGCTTGTGGCAAGCGTCGCGGCGCGGGCGATGTAGTCCGGTTCGCTGTGAGCCGTGCGGCCCTTGGCTATCGAGGTCACCATGTGGCGTCCAGCCCCAACAGGCCAAGGATCTGGCGGCGCAGCTCAGCCAGATACGGATCGCCGCGATGGCGCGGATACGGACGATCGACGCGGATGTCGGCCTTCACGCGCGCGGGACGATCGCTGAACACGATGACGCGGTTGGCGAGCACCAGCGCCTCCTCCGCATCATGCGTCACCAGCAGCGTGGTGAACCCCTTGCGCTGCCAGAGCGCGACGAGCTCGGCCTGCATGGTGATGCGGGTCAGCGAGTCCAGTTTCCCCAGGGGCTCATCCAGGATCAGGATCTTGGGATCGTTGACCAGCGCCCGCGCCAGCGCGACGCGCTGCGCCATGCCGCCGGAGAGCTGGTGCGGATAGGCGTTGCGGAACGGCGAAAGCCCGACGAGGTCAAGCGCGTCATCGACGCGCTGGCGCTGGCTCCTCAAAATGCCCTGGGCCTCAAGGCCCAGGGCGACGTTGTCCCAGACCGACCGCCAGGGAAACAGGGTCGGATCCTGGAACACGACGACGCGCGAGGGATGCGGGTTCCTGATGCGCTCCTCGTCCTCCCGCAGCCTTCCCGCCTTCGGCTTGTCGAGGCCGGCGATCAGCCGCAGCAAGGTCGACTTGCCGCAGCCGGACGGGCCGAGCAGCGCGACGAACTCGCCGGGCTCGACCGAGATGCTGACGTCGCTCAGCACCGGCAGCTCGGTCCCGTCGATGTCGAAGGCGTGGCTGACCTGCTCGATATCGAGCGCGGCGCCGGTGGCCGGATGCGTGACCGCTTCGGCGAGAGCTGTGGCTACCATTTGACGGTCCCCTTCTGCCAGACCAGGAGGCGATCGCGGATCGCAAACAGCAGCGTGATTGCGCCGGAGCAGAGCAGCGACATCACGATCAGCGCTGCATACATGTTGGCGTAGGCGGCCCAGCCCTGCGCCCATTGCAGGTACCAGCCGAGCCCGGCCTTAACGCCGATCATCTCGGCGACGACGAGCACGGCAAAGGACGAGCCGAGCCCCATGAACAGGCCGACGAACACGTGCGGCAACGCGGCCGGGATCGCGACCTTCAGCACCAGGAACGAAGGCTTTGCCCCCAGCGTGCGCGCGACGTCGTAATAGGCGTTGCTGACGCTCGCGACGCCCGACCAGGTCAGCACGGTAACCGGGAAGCCCGTTGCCAGCGCGATCAGGAAGGTCGAGGCGCTCCAGCTCGACGGAAAGGTGAAGAAGGCGATCGGCAGCCAGGCGGTCGCCGGCAGTGGGCCGATGAAGCGCAGCACCGGATGCACCCAATAACCGACCGCGCGCGACCAGCCGATCGAGACGCCGGTTAGAAAGCCAATCGTGGCGCCGATCAGATAGCCGCCGAGCTGGAGCTTGATCGAGGCAAGGACGCTGTCGAGCAGCTTCGGCAGATCGTCGGTATAGACCTCGATGATCGCCTGCGGCGGCGGGAAGAACGGCAGCGGCAGCCAGGCGAATTTTGCCGTCGCGACCTCCCACACCGTCAGGAACACCCCGAGCGCGACCAGCCACGGCGCCCGCTTGTGCAGCGCCTGTCCCGCCGCTCCCAGATAGTCGGCACCGACAGTGCCGAACAGCGCGATCGCCGCGATGATGAAAGCCGCAATGCCAAGTGAATGCGTGCGCGACCAATCGCCGACATCCTGCCACCACAGGCAGGACAGGCCGAAGGCGATCCAGGCGATGCTGGCGAGAACGCCGGCGCCGGATTCTCGGACCCAGCTCGCCAGCAGCGGCACGCGCGAGGTGCACGGCGCGCCCGAGGCAAGGCCGTCAGACAGCGAATACGTCGACATAGATGCGCTCCGCGAATTTGGCGGTGTCGGTGCTCTGCTTGAAGACCTGCACGCTCTTGAGGTCGTCGGCATAGGCCTTGAGCTCGCGCTTCAAGATCTCGCCGACGGGATGATGATGGTGGGTGTGGTAGCGCACCATGCCCTCGATATCGGCGAGCGTCGCCGCCTTCGGCGCATAGGGCTGGAATGATTTCGCCGCGACCGTCGCATTCTGCGCGGTGAACATCGCGGCATCGAGCAGCGCCTGGGTGATGGCGCGCGCGACTTGAGGCTCTTCGCGCACGAGCGAGCCGCGCAGGCCGAGGATGCAGCAGCTCTTCTCGCGGTACTCCCCATCGAGATTTGAGGCGACCTCCTTGTACTGTGTGTCCTTGAGCCAGAGATAGGCGAGCGGATCGGACGACAGGAACGCCTGCACCTCGCCCTTCTCCACGGCAACGTTGAGCAGATTGCCGGGATAGGCGCGCCAGTCGACGTCCTTCACCGGATCGATGCCGAGTTTGGCCAATTGGATCGAGAAGAAGTTCTTGTCGGGACCGGCGAGATCGCCGACCGCGACGATCTTGCCCTTGAGGTCGGTCAGCTTCGAGACGCCGGAATCGGTGCGCGACAGCACCCGCATGCAGCCGCCATGGGTGCCCGCGGCGATCTTGACGTCAAAACCCTGCTCCAGCGGCTTCAGCCAGCGCAGCGCCATGCCGAGACCGGCATCGCTTTTGCCTGTCGCGATGGCCTCGAGCAGCTGGTCGGTCGAGCCGGAATAGTTGACGAGCTCGACGTCGAGATTATGCTTCTTGAAGAAGCCGTGCTCGATCGCGACCGGCACCGGCGCGAGGCAGACGGCGCCGGCATTCCACGACAGCTTCAGCTTGCGCGGCGCGCCAGTGAGCGCGGGTGCGTCAGAGGCCGTGCGGCACAGCGGAAACTCGGAGAAGTCGACACCCGGCGCGATGGCGCGCGGTGCGAAGGCCTGCGCGCCCAGCGCGCCGAGCGGCGCTGCGAAGGCCGCGGCAAGCCCTGCCTGAAGCAGGTGGCGCCGGTCGAGTTTCGACCCGCTGCGCTGGTTGTCGTTGGTCATTGGCCCCTGGCTCCTGCGCTGGCACGGCTCCGCCGTGTGCGCAACGGGTCGCGTTGCGCATGTTCCGTGCGGAGCTGCGTCTAAGAGAAAATTGTTCCGTCGGCGCTTGGCGCGCCATGTTGATGCGATGCGCAAATCATGCGGCGCGTTCGCGGCATCGTCAATGAAATGGATTTTCGAATGTTGCGCGAAGGGAAGACATTCTCTCCATCCGCGCATGGGCAAGCGATGAAAGGATTTTCGCAGATGCATAGGCACGCAGGGTCAACCGCGACTCCATCGCCTGCTGCATCCCTGTGCAGCGTCTGCCGCGCACGCTGCGCATTCTCGAAAGCGCCGGCCCGCTGAAACGTCATTGCCTGAAGCACGCACAATACGGTTGGCCATTTCATTGACGGCGCACCGCGCGCTCATAGACTTGATCGTCTCGCTGCACCGTTCGCTCACGCATCGTGAGCAACGCAACAAGACGGATCCAATGAGCATCAACTTCCACGACCATTCCATCACACGCCGGCTCGCCACCTCGCTGCTCGCCGCCGCCATCACGCTATCGACCGCTGCCGCATCGCTCGCCGCCGACATTGTCGTGCTGCGCGTCGGCGACCAGAAGGGCGGCAATCGCTCGCTGCTCGAAATCTCCGGCTATGCGAAGGACCTGCCTTACAGAATCGAATGGTCGGAATTCCCCGCGGCCGCGCCGATCCTCGAAGCGCTCAATGCCGGCGCGCTCGACGTCGGCTACACCGGCGATCTCTCGTTCCTCTCGGTCTATGCCGCGGGCGCGCCGATCAAGGCGATCGGCGGCACGCGCTCGGATGCGAAGACGCAGGCTATCCTGGTGCGTCAGGATTCGCCGATCAAATCGGCGGCCGACCTCAAGGGCAAGCGGCTCGCCGGCACACGCGGCGGCTGGGGCCAGTTCCTGATCGATGCGACACTGGAGAAGGCAGCGATCAAGCTGGAGGATGCGACCTTCGCGCCGCTCGGCCCGGTCGATGCCAAGATCGCGCTGCTCGCCGGCTCGATCGACGCCTGGGCGGTGTGGGAGCCCTACGTCTCGTTCGCGACGTTGAAGGACAAGGCTCGCGTCATCGCCAACGGCGAAGGGCTGACGCCGACCATCACCTTCATCGTCGCCTCCGACAACGCCATCGCCACCAAGCGCGCGGCGGTGCAGGATCTGGTGCAGCGCTTGAACAAGGCGCGACTGTGGTCGCTGGACCATGTCGCCGAATACGCCAAGAACACGGCCGAATTGACCAAGCTGCCCGAGGACGTGCTGCTGTCGGCCTACACCGCGCAGCGCACCGGCCCGATCGTGATCGACGAGAACGTGGTCAAGGAGGTGCAGGAAGCCTCCGACCGCGCGACGCGCTACGGCATCCTGCCGAAGAAGCTCGACGTCAGCAAAGCCGTCGACCGCAGCTTCACGGCTGCGGTCGCGGGATCGAACTAAACGATATGACCTTCGAACGGAGCCGCGGTGCCCGCTTTACCTCTCCCGCTTGCGGGAGAGGTCGTCGCAACGCGCCGGGTGAGGGCTTTCTCCTCTGGGGGTTCGCGCTCGCGGAAACACCCTCTCCCCGACCCTCCCCCGCAAGCGGGGGAGGGAGAGCACCATGTTCGCGGCCACAGGAAAATCCAACATGGCAAAGGGCCGCCGAATGCGCAGGCTTCGCCTCAGGCCAGGGCTATTGCATCTCGCCGCGATCCTGCTCATGCATGTTTGCATGCATGAGCCTGATCGTGTGGCTGTCATTCTAGCCGCGCGGTCTCACCAGTAGCCGCGGTAGTAGGGACGGTAGACACCAAACGGGCGGTGATAAACCCGGTACGGCCGGTAATAGCCATAGCTGTAATACGGACGGTACGGCCGATAATATCGCGGATAGACCGGTGCGTAGCCGTAGCCGCCGTAATAGGCGGGGGCGTAACCATAGCCGTAGCCCGGATATCCGTAGCCGTAGCCACCGTAATAGGGCCGGCCATAATAGCCGTAGCCGTAAGGAGACCCCGCGGCGATGGCGCCGCCGATGAGCGCGCCGGCTGCGAGACCGCCGAGGGCAAAGCCCCAGCCGCTGCCGCGCCAATGCACCGGTGTGACATTGTCACCGGCCGCAGCCTTCATCGTCGCAACGTTGGTCGGCATCGGGGCCGCCGTGGCCTGCCCGATCTGGGCCACCATGACCACCCCGGCCAATGAACAGGCAATCGCCGTCTTCCAGATCCTCATCGTCCTACTCCCTGTCTGACCTTTCGCTTGGAAAAAGGATCGCAGCGTCATGATCGGACATCCTTGCGCCAAGTCAAAGCATTGAATTTCAAAGCCTGGAGTTTGCGTGCACCGCACAAGACGCTTGCCTCCGTTCTGATCAACCGGTGCCCGGCGACGTCATCGCCTGTGACAGCCGCGCGACGGTGGCTGAGGCCCGATCACCCCGGCAAGGCATTAAGCTTCCCGTGCATTCGCAACCAACAACCACCTTCACGATTTACTATTCGTGCCATTACTATCGGTTCCAATGTGCGCGGCCGGGAGGCTTCTCGCGAGCGCCAGAGTTGTGGGAGGATCACATGAGTGCCGCGAGACCCGAGCCGCTTGCCCGTCAGGCGCTGGCGTTTGTCCTGGCCGGAGGACGCGGCAGCCGCCTGCTGGAGCTGACCGACCGCCGCGCCAAGCCGGCGGTCTATTTCGGCGGAAAGTCCCGCATCATCGATTTCGCGCTGTCGAACGCGGTGAACTCCGGCATCCGCCGTATCGCGGTGGCGACCCAGTACAAGGCGCACAGCCTGATCCGGCACCTTCAGATGGGCTGGAACTTCTTCCGCCCCGAACGCAACGAGAGTTTTGACATCCTGCCCGCCAGCCAGCGCGTCTCCGAGAGCATGTGGTATGTCGGCACGGCGGACGCGGTGTACCAGAACATCGACATCATCGAATCCCACGCCTGCCGCTTCATCGTCGTGCTGGCCGGAGACCACATCTACAAAATGGACTACGAGGTGATGCTGCGCCAGCACGTCGAGAGCGGCGCCGACGTCACCGTCGGCTGCCTGGAAATGCCGCGGACCGAATCTTCCGGTTTCGGCATCATGCATATCGACGAGAACGGCTGGATCCAGGAGTTCCTGGAGAAGCCGAAGGATCCGCCGCCGATGCCGGGCAAGCCGGACGTCTCGCTCGCCAGCATGGGCATCTACGTGTTCGACGCGAAATTCCTGTTCGACCAGCTCAAGCGCGATGCCGAGGACCCGAACTCGAACCACGATTTCGGCAAGGACATCATTCCCTACCTGGTCAAGAACGGCCGCGCGATGGCGCACCAGTACTCGACCTCCTGCGTCCGCTCCGGCAGCGACACTCGCGCCTATTGGCGCGACGTCGGCACGGTCGACGCCTATTGGGCCGCCAATATCGACCTTACCGACGTGGTGCCCGAGCTCGACCTGTTCGACCGCGCCTGGCCGATCTGGTCCTATGCCGAGATCACGCCGCCGGCGAAATTCGTCCATGACGAGGAGAGCCGGCGCGGCCAGGCGGTGAGCTCGCTGGTCTCCGGCGGCTGCATCATCTCCGGCGCGTCGCTGCGCCGCTCGCTGCTGTTCACCGGCGTGCGCATCAACTCCTACGCCAATGTCGAGAATGCCGTGATCATGCCTTACGTGAGTGTCGGCCGCGGCGCCCGCTTGAGGAACGTCGTGATCGACCGCGGCGTCGAGATCCCGGAAGGGCTCGTCGTCGGCGAGGATCCCGAGTTCGACGGAAAGCGCTTCCGCACCACCGAGCAGGGCATCTCGCTGATCACCCAGCCGATGATCGACAGGCTCAATACATGACGCCTGTTCGCGTCCTCGCGGTCGCCTCTGAAGTCTATCCCCTCGTCAAGACCGGCGGCCTCGCAGATGTCGCCGGCGCGCTGCCGGTTGCGCTGAAGGCGCATGGCGTCGAGATGCGCACCTTGCTGCCGGGCTATCCCGACGTGATGCGCCTTTTGTCCGGCACAGAGGAACTGCGGCGCTGGCCCGATTATTTCGGCGGCCCCGGCCGGCTGCTGGCGGGCTCGCATGCCGGGCTCGATCTGTTCGTGCTGGACGTGCCGCATCTCTATGCGCGGCCAGGCAACCCCTATGTCACCACTGACGGCGTCGACTGGGCAGACAACGGCGTGCGCTTCGCCGCGCTGTCGCGCGTGGCGGCCGATATCGGCCACGGCCTCGTGCCGGCCTTCGTGCCCGATGTCGTGCATGCCCACGACTGGCAGGCGGGGCTCGCGCCGGCCTATCTGCACTACGACAATCGTCCCCGACCCGGCACCGTGATGACCATCCACAACATGGCCTACCAGGGCAAGTTCGCCCCTGAGCTGATCGGATCGATCGGCCTGCCCTGGCATGCCTTCAACGTCAACGAACTGGAATATTTCGGCGGCATCAGCTTCTTGAAGGCCGGCTTGAGCCTTGCCGATCGCATCACCACGGTATCGCCGACCTACGCGAAGGAAATCCAGAGCGACGAAGGCGGCATGGGCCTCGGCGGCCTGCTTCGTGAACGATCCAACGTGCTGAGCGGCATCCTCAACGGCATCGACACCGAGGTCTGGAATCCGCAAACCGATCCCCACATCGCCTACCGCTTCGGCGCGGAAGACCTGACCTTCCGGGCCGCGAACAAGGCGGTGCTGCAGCAGCAGTTCAACCTCGATTCCTTGGACGAAGCGCCACTGCTCGGCGTCATCAGCCGGCTGTCGTGGCAGAAGGGGCTCGATCTCCTGATGGAGGCCATCCCGACCATCCTGCGCGAAGGCATGCAGCTCGCGCTGCTCGGCAGCGGCGACCGCGATCTGCAGGATGGCTACCAGGCCGCGGCCCGCGCCAATCCGGGCCGGATCGGCGTCGTGATCGGCTATGACGAGATTCTCGCGCATTTGATCCAGGCCGGCTCGGACGCGCTGATCGTGCCGTCGCGCTTCGAGCCGTGCGGCCTGACCCAGCTCTGCGCGCTGCGCTATGGCGCCGTGCCGCTCGTCTCGCGCGTCGGCGGCCTCGAAGACACCATCGTCGATATCGGCGAGGCCGACGCGTCCGGCCACGATGCCACCGGCTTCAAATTCGCCCCCGTGACGGCGGATGCCCTCGCCGGTACGCTGCGCAAGGCCAACACCGCCTTCCACGACAAGCTGACCTGGCGCCGCCTGCAACGCAGCGGCCTTGCGACCGACGTCTCCTGGCGCAACCGCGCCGGCGACTATGCCGCGCTCTATCGCGGGCTGATGGCGGCCCGCGCGTGAGTCTGCAAGCCGGTCGCGTTTGATAGTGGCTTTCGTAGCCTATCCTTCGAGACGCCCGCCTCCAGCGGGCTCCTCAGTATGAGGACGGAGAACGCGGCAACAAGTTCGGTGCTGCTGAGCCTCATCCTGAGGAGGCGCGCAAGCGCCGTCTCGAAGGACGAGGCGCGCGCAGACTGCCGCCCGAAGCGTGACCGTCGTCGAATCCATGCTATAGAGCGCGCATGGACCCGCTCATGATCAAGCTGATCGGCTTTGCCGCCGCCACCTGCACCACCGTCGCTTACGCGCCACAAGCCATCAAGGTATGGAAGACCCGCTCCACCGGCGACATCTCGCTCGGCATGTTCCTGGTGATGGTGCTGGGCCTCGCGCTCTGGCTCATCTACGGCCTGCTCTCGGGCGATGGCCCCCTGATCGCCTCGAACGCCGTCACCATGCTGCTCGCCGGCGGCATCCTGGTGATGAAGCTGAGATACGGGTGAAGTTGCGACGCTCCTCTTCCTTCTCCCCTTGTGGGAGAAGGTGGCGCGAAGCGCCGGATGAGGGGTTCGCTCCACGAGTTCATTGCGCGAGATTCCCCGGCGGAGAGAGACCCCTCACCCGTCTCGCCGCTTCGCGGCGATCCACCCTCTCCCACAAGGGGAGAGGGTAGAAGAATTCATCCAAACACATACGAGGCCATCGCCACATGCGCGACCTCGTCGACGAAGACGCGCCGTCCGACGTCGCTTCCCGCAGCACCGGCCGCCACCATCAGCGGCAGCAGATGGTCCTCGCGCGGATGTGCAAGGCGTGCGCTCGGCGCGTTCTCCCAATCGACCAGCATGGCATTGCGGCGCGCCGCATCGGGGTTGCTGATCGCCTCGTTCAGATAGGCCTCGAAATCATACGAGACGGGCTTGGACTCCGGACGGTTGAAGCCGCGCATGTTGTGATAGGTCAGGCCGCTGCCGACGATCAGGATGCCTTTGTCGCGCAAGGATGCGATCGCCTGCCCCACCTTGACGTGCTCGGCCGCGTCATAGCTGGACTTCAGCGACAGCAGCACGATCGGCATGTCGGCATTCGGATACATCAGCCCGAGCGGAACGAACGTGCCGTGATCGAAACCCTGGTCGGGATCTTCGCGGCAATCGAGGCCGGCATGCGTGAGCAGCGCCTTCACTTGCGCGGCAAGCTCGGGCTTGCCCGGCGCCGGATATTTGATGTGGTAGGTATGCTCGGGGAAACCGTAATAATCGTAGACCATCGGTGGATGCGGCGAGGTCGACACCGTGAAGGCGTCGGCTTCCCAATGCCCGGTGATGACCAGCACGGCCTTCGGCCTCTCGGGCAGAAGCTGCGGCAAGTTCGCGAACGCCTCGGCGGTCTTGGCATATTGCACCCGCCTGTCCTCCATGAAGGGCCAGGGGCCGCCGCCATGCGACAGGAACAGGGTCGGAAGTCGCGTCATCGGCTCGTCTCGTTGACAACAGGCACGTGCGAGCGGTCCGCACGATCGGCGATGAGCATAGGCAAAGCGGCATGGTTAGCAAGTCGTTAACGATTTGCCGCCCAGAATCCCCGCTGGGCCGAAGCAGTCGGCCTGAAGACAAGTGAGACGTACGATGAGGAAGTTTGCGCTGGGGGACGTCGTCAACAGTGACAAGGGCCGCCGCGGTGTCGTCCGCGCCGCCTTCAAGTCGCGGGATGGCCTGCAATTCTATGCGGTCGAGAAGGACGGCGCGATGGATTACCTGGAGGAAGACCGGCTCAGCCCGGCGCCGCGCGTCGAGCTCGCGGCTTAAATCCGCTTCATCTCCGGCCCTCATTTGCGAGCCGGTCGAGACGATCCGCGATCGGATCGTCGCCGCTCGCGATGCCATCGTTCGTGATCAGCAGCAGGCGATCGCCGCTAGCTGCGTCCCAGCGTGGCAGGTCGGGACCATGTAGGTCGGGACCATTGGGATCGCCACTTCGGGCGAAGTTTATCCAATAGGCGCGCATGCGGCCTGCGACCTCGCGGTCGCGCCGCGACAGGATGCCCGCACCGGGCACGCCTTCCGTACCGAAGATGAACTGCAGCTCGCGCCCGTGGCCGACGTCCGGATTGGTGCGCCTGGCCTCCGGCACATAGGCGAAGCGGTAGCGAAAGGTCGGCGCGCCGCCTGCCGCGTGCAGACGTGCCAGCAGCCGCACCGGCTCGGAAAAGACCTTGTCGGTGTAGATTCTTGCCGCGAGATCCGAAGGTCTGGTGAGATCGGGATAGAGCTTGCGCAATTCGCCGTCGCCCGCGCCCGGCGGCGCAAGCTCCCCCTTGATCGCGGTCTCGTTCTCCAGGCCGGTCTCGTCCTCGTTCGAGCCGATGATCAGGGGAATGCGGCTCTGGCGTCCGGCCGCAAAGCCCGCGGCGAGGTCCTCGGTCGCGAGACGTCCATCCATCATCGGTGCAAAGCTGTGCGGCGATGTCTCCAGCAATTGTTTCTCGGCGGCCAGCAGGCGCCGCGGCTCGACCGCGCGCAGATCCGTCTTCGGCGAAAGCGCGGCCACGAACTCCCGGCCGATGGCCTCCGCCTCTTCCGCCGAGCGCAGGCGCGCGCGGCCGGGCACCGATTGCAGAATGGCCTTGTGGAACAGATCGCGCGCTTGCGCGGACAGCATCAGCAGCGCAATCGATGTCGCGCCTGCATCGCTGCCGAACAGCGTGACGTTATCAGGATCGCCGCCGAACGCCGCGATGTTGTCGTGCACCCAGTGCAGCGCGGCGATCTGGTCCATCAGGCCGAAATTGCCGGAGCCGCCGTCCGACAGCGCGGGATGCGAGAGCCAGCCGAGCGCGCCGAGACGATAATTCACGGTGACCACGATGAGGCCCGCCTGCGCCAGCTTGGCGCCAACGAACAGCGCATCGTTCGCGGTGCCCGTGACGAACGCGCCGCCATGGATGAACACCATCACCGGCAACGGGCCGTCGACCCCGAAAGGACGAAACACGTTCAGCGTCAGGCAATCCTCGCTCGCCGCCGGCAGCGCCGGCTGAAGGCACGGCGCGCCGTAATCGTAGGCGGTGCGCATCTCCGAGCTTTCGGTCGTCGGCTGCGGCGGTTGCCAGCGCAGCGCGCCGAGCGGCGGCGCCGCGTAAGCCAGCCCCTTGAACGAGGCCACCTCGCCTTCCACGGCGCCGAGCATCTGCCCTTCACGCGTCAGCGCGAATGGAAACTGCCCGACCGGCTGGGCGACGGCCGAGCCGGCGCCACACAAGACTGCAATAGCCGCAACGAATGCAAGCAGGGCCCGCATCTTCGCAACGATCTCGATGAAGGGTTTTGGCAGGTTATGTCCAGAGCCGTCGGCAAGGCAAGCCTCGCGCCTTGAGCCTAACCGCCTTTGCCGATCAGCTCCGCGAGCGCGTGGCGCGCGACGATGCCGAGCTCGCCGAGCGTGGAGTGTCCCGCCCGCGCCGCCTCGATCAGGCGCTCGGCGATGAACCTGCGGCTGTCGTGATCGCCGCCATGCGGCAGTTGCCGGCACGTCTGCTCGAGGACGACGTCCATGTTCGCTTTGGTGCGTTCACTCAACTCTGTCATGACGCCCGGGCGGTACGCGTGGCTTGTAAGCGCAAGCATACACAGAAGGACGATGGCTGATTACCCCGGGCGATCACGGCCATTGTGCATCGCGGTGCGTGTGGTGCCGCAAGATTCGCGCGGTCACGAAGCCGCCGCAAACGACCACCCTAAGATTGCACTTGCTCTAATGACAAGCTGAGCCTGCGGCGATAGCCTGCCGCCAAAACAAGACATCCGGGAGGAATACCATGCCTGACGCAATGGTTGCCACACGTGCCTCCGATGGGCGCGGAACCGCTCTGCAGGTCGATGTTGCCGTGGTCGGCGCCGGATTTGCCGGCCTCTACCTTCTCCATCGCCTGCGCAAGGCGGGGTTCTCGGCGGTCGGGCTCGACGAGGCCGGCGATGTCGGCGGCACCTGGTATTGGAACCGCTATCCTGGCGCGCGCTGCGACATCCAGACCATCGATTACAGCTACACGTTCGATCCGGAGCTCGAGACCGCCTGGACCTGGTCGGAGAAATACGCGACCCAGCCCGAGATCCTGCGTTACCTCGGCTTCGTCGCCGATCGCTACGATCTGCGCCGCGATATCCGTTTCAAGACCAAGGTCACCGAAGCCAGATGGGACGAAGCGTCGGAGCGCTGGCTCATCACCACGGACAATGGGCCACCCGTCTCCTGCCGCCATTACATCATGGCGACCGGTTGCCTCTCCGCGCCAAAGCCGCCGGAGATCGACGGCGTCAAGGACTTCAAGGGCGAGGTCTATTTCACCGGGCGCTGGCCGCATGACGGCGTCGATCTCACCGGAAAACGCGTCGCCGTGATCGGCACGGGCTCCTCGGCGATCCAGTCGATCCCTGTGATCGCCGAGCAGGCTGCGCATCTGACGGTGTTCCAGCGCACACCGAATTTCGCGTTGCCGGCGCACAACGGCCCTGCGCCCGCGGACCGCATGAGCCTGTTGCAGAGCGACCGCGCGGCCTATCGCGAGCAGGCGCGGCAGTCGATGGCCGGCGTGCCCTACCCGCAGCAGACGGTCGTGAGTTGGCAATTGAGCGATGCCGAACGTCGCGAGCGGTTCGAGCGCGCCTGGGCGGCCGGCGACCTCGTCCACATCCTGACGCAGCTCTGGGCCGACCAGGCCGTAGACGTCGACGGCAACAAGATCGTCCAGGACCTGATCCGCGAGAAGATCCGCGTCGCCGTCAAGGATCCCGAGACCGCCGCGGCGCTGATGCCGGACGACCATCCTTTCGGCGCAAAGCGCCCCTGCCTCGAGACCAATTATTACGCAACCTACAACCGGCCGAACGTCACGCTGGTCAATCTGCGCAAGGAGCCGATCAAGGCGATCACCGCGAGCGGCATTTCCACGAACGGCCGCAGCTTCGACGTCGACGTCATCGTCTTCGCAACCGGCTTCGACGCCATGACCGGCGCGATCCGTGCCGTGCATCCGATCACCGGGCGCGGTGGCAAGTCGCTGTCCGATGTCTGGGCGCAGGGACCGCAGACCTATCTCGGCCTCACGGTCGAGGGCTTCCCGAACTTCTTCATGATCACCGGACCCGGAAGCCCGTCGGTGCTGTCGAACATGGCGGTGTCGATCGAGCAGCATGTCGACTGGGTGGTCGATCGCGTTGCATCGCTGCGCGATGCCGGCTTCACCACGATCGAGCCGACCGAGACGGCACAGGCCGGCTGGAACAGGCACATGGCCGACTGCTCGATGCTGACGCTGCACCGGCTCGCCAACACCTGGTACACCGGCGCCAACGTGCCCGGCAAGGTGCAGGGCCTGATGCCCTATACCGGCGGCGTCGGCCCTTATCGCAGCATCTGCGACGAGGTGGTCAGCCGCGGCATGCTCGGCTTCAAGCTCACCGGCCCCGATGGCGCCGTCCAATGCAATGACGGCGAGGTGGTGCGCCTGCAGCCGGACGTGCGGCTGGTGCTGAACCTGCTCGCCTCGCTCAACCTGCCGCCGATCGAGTCGATGGGCGCGCTCGGCGCCCGCGCCTTCGTCAACGAGTTCAACAAGGGCCGGCCTGCGGGGCGGCCGATCGGCGAGATCGTCGACGGCACCCTGCTCGTCGCCGACGGTGCGTTGCCCTACCGCGTCTACAAGCCGGCAACGCCGGGACCGCATCCGGTCGTGGTCTATTTCCACGGCGGCGGCTGGGTGCTTGGCGACGAGCAATCGGACGAGCCGTTCTGCCGCGACATGGTGCGGCGGACCGGCATGATGTTCGTCAGCGTCGGCTATCGCCACGCACCGGAGCATCGCTTCCCGACCGCGGCCGAGGACGGCTATGCGGCCACGCGCTGGATCGCCGAGCACGCCGCCGAGCTCGGCGGTAGGCCGGGCCCGGTGCTGGTCGCCGGCTGGAGCGCCGGCGGCAACATCGCCGCCGTCACCTGCCAGCTCGCGCGCGACCGCGGCGGGCCCTCGATCGCCGGCCAGCTTCTGGTCTGCCCGGTCACCGACTGCAGCTTCGATCGGCCCTCCTACAACGAAAATGGGACCGCCTACTTCCTGACGCGCTCGCTGATGTACTGGTTCTGGGACCTCTATTGCTCGCCGGCGGACCGCACCGACCCGCGGGTCGCCCCGCTGCGCGGCAAGGTTGCCGGCCTGCCGCCGGCCCTCGTGGTCACCTGCGAGTTCGATCCGCTGCGCGACGAGGGCATCGCCTATGCCGAGGCAATGGCCGCAGCGGGCGTGCCGGTCGAGCAATTGAAGGCGCGCGGCCACTTCCACTCGTCCTTTGCGATGGTGGACGTGGTGATCACAGGCGTGTCGGGACGGGTGCAGATGGCGGAAGCCTTGCGGCGCTTCGCCGGACTGCCGCCCAAGGTCGGCAGCAGTGACGGTCACGGAGATGGTCACGCCAGCCCGCGGCACGAGATCGCGGCCGCCGCGAGCTGACTCAGCCAAGAGGCGGCCGGGAACCTTTTCCCGGCTGCCGCGTTGGCTGACCTGTGGCATTGAGATGCAGCGACAGATGTATGGGCCCCGGCACGCGAGCACGTGTGCTGGGGTCGTGTTTTGCGTGAGGCAGGGCGATGGGGGACGTGGTCGGGGATTCAAAGGTCAATTTCGGCGCGCTTGCGGTGCTGCATAAATGGCCATCACTTGCCAATCAGCGCCAGCCTGACCGGGAGCCCTACCAGCTCATCGAAGGCACGCTCGACGATTGCATCTCGGCTTTCATGCAGAAACCGGCGACGACCCGGCACCTCTACGAGATCCGCACCGTAGCGCAGCCGCCGCTCGTCACCGAGATCCTCTCCCCCGAACACGTCCTCGAGCTGTCGCGCTTGAGAGAATTTCTCTGACGCCCTTCACAAGCGTGCGAGCAGGAACCTTCTTCCGGTTCTTCCCGTTGTCAGGGATCAAAGCAATGACGTGAGCGCCTCGAGATGTTTGACGCCGGCGTATCATCACCGATCGTGCCTTACGGAGCGGACCAGACCCTGTTCGTGGTGGTTGATCGCCGTGACGAGGCGACCGAAATCCGCATCGAGCGCAGCGATCTCGACACCACGATCGGCGAGCTCGTCGCCGGCTGCTTCAATGACCCGATCAAGGTGATCTCGTTCAACACGCTCGAGCACTGGATGAAGGATATCTCGTGCGACGTCGCCGGCGAGATCCGCGCACGCTGCGACATCTATGGAATAGAGCTCCCCGATTATCTCAGCGACTTCATCGAAAGCCATTCCCAAAGCGCGATGAAATGAAGCTCACTTGCCGAAAAGGACGGAGGTGCGCTCCCTCCCTGCTTGCGGGAATGACTATCGCATTTGGGAGTTTTTCTCTGCGGCCATCCTTCGAGACGCCCGCTTTGGGCGGGCTCCTCAGGATGAGGGCGGAGTGCGCGGCAGCAGTTCCAACGAGCACTGATGCTGATTAGCCTCATCCTGAGGAGGCGCGTCAGCGCCGTCTCGAAGGACGAGGCGTGCGCGCAGGCCGCCGCCACAAGTCATATCCGATAGCCCTGCGCTTGCGGGAGAGGGAGTGCACCTCCCTTGTAGCAATCGAACCTGATCCATCGTGCTTTAGTTGCGGCGGCGTTTGCCGGCGATGACCTCGATCTCGCGGCGGCGTTCGCCCGCGAAGGTCAGCAGCTTTTCGATCGTCAGCGTATCCGTAATCCGTTTGGCGAGCCGCTCGGCGCGCGCAGCCTGGTCTTCGAGATACTGGATCGTGTTCAAGCGTCGCCTCCCCCAAAGCCCCGAATTGTGCGGACAGCCATGCTGCTTGAGAAGCCGCTAACAGCCGGTTAAGCGCGCCCGCACGGTCGCGACGCGTGGCGCCCTATTGCACGACTTCGAGCCTGACATTGGTAATGCCCTTGTCGACCATGCCGAGCGCCTCGGCGGCCGACGGCGAGATGTCGACCACGCGTCCGCGCACGAAGGGCCCGCGATCGTTGACCCTGACCGTAACGAAACGGCCGGAGGAGGTCTCGGTAACGCGCAGCTTGGTGCCGAACGGCAGGGTGGGATGCGCCGCGGTCAATTCGTTCCTGTCGAACTTCTCGCCGCTCGCGGTCTGCGTATCCGAATAGAAGCTGGCGATGCCGTGCGAAGCGGTTTGCTTTGCGTCACGGTCGGTGACGCGCGCCCGGCTGATGGGGCGTGGATGCAGCGCCGCCACCCTGTGCGGGCGCTCGACCGCGGCTTGCCGGGTTGTTCCGGCGAGATCGGCTGTCTGACGGCCGACCGGCGATTGCGAGCAGGCAGCGAGCGATGCGGCACCCAGGACCGCGAGCAATAACCGGCTCGAGCTCGCCAGCGACATCCGGGCAGTTTCGGCACTTGCAATGCGAGACATGATGCGCCCTCCGAACAACCCCAAGTTTCGGTGGGCAATGAGGGCAGAACCTTGTCGGAACAAAAGCGGCTCTGGGGCCGCCTTCGTTTCGCGCCAGCTGTGGCGATTCCACCACAGTGACCTGTTCAGAATCGGGACAGATCAGCGAAGGATCAGCCCGATACGCCCCGCGAGCCGCGTTTTCGGCGCGGCCCGATTTCTAGTACTTCGGCTCGTACATCTGCGACTGGACCAGGGCCTTCACGTCGTTGGGCGCGGGTCCGTCGGCGAGCGCGCGTTGATAGGCCACATCCGCAACCGCCGCCGCGATGCGCACGGAGACCTCGCGGATACGCGGCAGTGCCGGATAGAGGCTGCCCTGAGCGAGGTCCTCCTTGCCGACGCAATCGGCGAGCGCGTGGGCCGCCGCCATGAACATCTCATCGGTCACGAGGCGCGAGCGGCTGGCGATGACGCCGAGGCCGACGCCCGGGAAGATGTAGGAATTGTTGCCCTGGCGCGGCACGAAGCTGCGGCCGTTGAGCTTGACCGGATCATACGGACTGCCGCAGGCGAACAGCGCGCGTCCCTCCGTGTAGCGATAGGCATCCTCCGCCGAGCACTCGGCTTTCGAGGTCGGGTTGGAGAGCGCGAACACGATCGGCTGCTCGTTGAGCTCGGCCATCGCCTTGAGCACGTCGGGCGTGAAGGCGCCGCCGACCGCGGCGACGCCGATGATCGCCGTCGGCTTCAGCGTCTTGATGGCGGTGAGGAAGTCGGCGATCGGCGCCTGACCGGCATGGGCATAGCGGAGCTTATGGCCAGAAAGGCCTTCACGGCCGCTGACGACGAGACCGCGGGAATCCACCAGCCAGTTGCGGCGAAGCGCGTCCGCCTCGGACGCGCCTTCCGCCATCATGGCGGAGACCACGAGGTCGGCGATGCCGGTCGCCGCCTCGCCCGCGCCGAGGAACAGGATCTTCTGATCCTTCAGCTTGCCGCCGGAGATGCGCAGAGCCGAGAACAGGCCGGCGAGCGCCACCGCCGCGGTGCCCTGGATGTCGTCGTTGAAGACGCAAGCCTCGTCGCGATATTTGTGCAGCAGCTTGAACGCCGAATGATTGGCGAAGTCCTCGAACTGGATCAGCACGCCCGGGAACGTCTTGCGCGCGGCTTGCATGAACTCGTCGACGAAGCTGTCATAGGCCTCGCCCGTCAACCGCCGCTCGCGCAGGCCGAGATAATAGGGATCGTTCAACAGCTCTTCGTTGTTGGTGCCGACATCGAGCACGATCGGCAAGCACGCTTCCGGATGCACGCCGGCGCAGGCCGAATAGAGCGATAGCTTGCCGACCGGGATGCCCATCCCGTTGGCACCGAGATCGCCAAGTCCCAAAATGCGCTCGCCGTCGGTGACGACGATCAGCCTGGCCTGGTAGGGCCAGTTCTTCAGGATCTCCGCGATCTGGCCGCGGTCGCGCGAGGAGATGAACATGCCACGCGGCCGCTGGAAGATCAGGCCGTATTTCTGGCAGGCAAGCCCGACCGTCGGGGTGTAGATGATCGGCTGGATCTCGTCGATATTGTCGACGACGACGCGGAAGAACAGCGCCTCGTTGCGGTCATGCAGCGCGTTCAGGGCAACGTATTTTTCCAGGTCCGTCGGCAGCGTGCGCAGATTGGTGAGCACGCGCTGAGCCTGGGTCTCCATCGTCAGCACGCAGGGCGGCAACAGGCCGCGCAAGCCGAGTGCGGCGCGCTCTGCTTCCGTGAAGGCCGTGCCCTTGTTGAGCAGGGGGTCGCGCAGCAGCGTCATGCCGTGCGCGGTGTCGGATGATGTCGAATGGGCGCTGACCCGAGCAGGTCTATTCACGATTCCCCCAAGGAGTTTCTTATTGAACCACGACCATTGTCGGCCAGCGTTCAATCGAGATCAAGGAGACTCCGGCCGCGATCGTGATCTCGCACCGCAGCAGATTTTGCAAACGCCTGGCACTTGCGCGCGAAAAGGTTGAACGCGCCAACCGGGGCGCGCGTTGGCGGACCCAAATAAAGGCAGGCCGGAATTTGGGACTGCTTATCCCGCCGCCCGCCGGGGCGTCAGATTGGCAGCGCTGTCCGCCGGCGGCGCGATGTGCATCAGGATGGTCTGCACCGGCGATGCGACCTCGATCCCGTTCTGCTGGAAGCGCAGCTTCATGCGGCGGTTGAATTCGCGCTGGACCGGCCAGCGGCCGGCCTCGGTGCAGCGGATCTGCCCGACGATCGACACCATCGCGCCATCGACTTTGTCGACGCCCCACAGCTCGAGGTCGCCGCGGATGAGCGCGCGGAAGTCCGCTTCACGGCGCATCTCATCGACGATGTCCTTGAGGATCTGGCCGGCGCGGTCGGTGTCTTCCTTGTAGGCGACGTTGACGCTGACCGAGGCGTTGCCGGCGCCGCGGCTGGCATTGGTGATGGTCGTGACCGCGCTGAACGGCACGATGTGCACGGCGCCGTCGCCCGCGCGCAGGCGGATGGTGCGGATCGAGACGTTCTCGACGACGCCCGACAGCCCGGACACACTGACGGTGTCGCCGACCTGCACCGTATTCTCCAGCAGCAGGAACAGGCCGGTGATGAGATCCTGCACCAGCTTCTGCGAGCCGAAACCGATCGCAATGCCGACAATGCCGGCGCCCGCGAGCAGCGGGGCGACATTGACGCCGATCTCGCTCAACGCCGTGAGGCCGACGATTGTCGCGATCAGGCAGAGCAGCGCTGTGCGCAGCATCGGCTGGAAGGTGCGCAACCGCGCGGCGCGGGCATAGTGCCCGTCCCGCGACAGCGTATTGATCTGGCGGTCCAGGAGCGCATTGCTGGCTTCCCAGATCGCCGCGGCGATGAGCACGGCAAGGCCGATGGTCACCACGGCCGAGATCAGCCGGCTGCCGATCTGGCCGCCATAGAACCAGACGATCGCGTCCACGCCCCAGACCTCGAGCACCGCCACGAAACCGATGAAGGCGATCACGCCGGATACGATCCTGCGGAGCAGCGGCAGATAGCGGTTGGCACGGATCTCGAGGCCGGGAAAGCGCTGGAGGATCTCCGGCTTGATGCGGAAACCGCGATCGATCAGGCTCAGCGTCAGCATGATGACGACACGTGCGACCAGCGCCACTACGATGGTGCCGACGAAATATTGCAGCAGCAGCGAATAGCCGTTGCGGATGTTGAGCGCCCACACCGCCCAGAGCGCGAGGTCGAGCGCGATGGCAAGATAGTGCCAGCCGCCGGCGACGCGGTTGCGCAAACGAGCCGCGATCCCCTGCCGCTCGGCCGGGGCGCGGATGGCATCGGCGACCTGGCGGCGGCATTGCAGGACGATGACGGCGATGAAGAGGTGCACGACCAGCATCACCATGCGCAGCAGCGCGGCGTAGCCGGCGCGGTGCAGGCCGAGCAGCAGCGCCACATTGGCAAAGGCGATGCCGGAGATGCCGACGCCCACGATACGGCGCGCCCAGATCTCGACATAGGCGGCGGTCTCCGCGCGCACCGGAAACAAGCCGAACGGCCCCGCCAGCGCCCGAACCAGGCAGATGAGCCCGCGCGAGAACGCATAGGCGTTGACGACGGCGAGGATCACGAGGCGGACGGTTGTCGGTTCTCCAATCTCCGTCCCGAGCAGCGCGGTGGCGACGCCGACGAAGACGAGCACGGGAAGCAGCTCGAGCACGAAACGGCCGAACACGAAGGGCAGGCGCAGCATGATCTGCCAGACCCGCGCAAGGCTGTGACGTCGCTCCTGCATTTCAGGTGCAGGCGTAACGTCGGCGACTGACGATGGCGGATCGGCAAGCGGCAACGCGGGTGCCGGCAGGCGCGCGGTTTGCGGCACGCGTCCCTCCAGGAACGCGACCGGCCGGCGGATCAGGCGGAAGATCACCCATTCGGCCAAGAGGGCGCAGCCGAGCACCAGCGCAAGCTTCCAGGCGATCTCGAGCAGAAGATTGTAAGCCGCGGGATCGTTCGCGGTGCGCACGATCCAGTAGTAGAACGCCGGAAAATGCGTGAGCGTCCGCGCGATGCCGGCGATCTCACGCGAGATTTCGCCGATCTCCTCCGAGACCGTCAGCATGAGCTGCGCACCGAGGCCGTCGGCCGAAAGCGGGATCGGCGAATTCGGCTGCGGCGCGGCCTGTTGCGGACCAGACGCGTTGGCGATTGCACGGAGCGTATCGATCATCTGCGCGCGCTTCTTGTCGTCCTGAAGCGTGTCCAACGCACGCTTCGCCTCGTCCGGCGATAGCGCCGCGGCACCGTTCGCGGCCGGCGCATCGGCGCGGGCGCAGGAGAGAGAAGAGATTGCAAGGAAAAGAGCGGCGAGAAGCGCCGGGACAAGCTTTTGCGACACGCAGATTCCCTGGAAAAGTGAATGTGCTCGCAGGTAGCGTGGCCGCCACCGCCGAAGCACATCCGTCATGTCGGATCGGCGCTATTCGCCCCCCGCCTGTGTCGGAAGTTGGCCTTTGGGACGACATTCTCTTGGCATTTGCCGCAATGCAGGATCGGGAGCTGATGTCCCGTCAGTGCGCGCAAAGACCCGTTTGCGGATCGACCAGCAGGATTGAGACGAGCGGGGTGTCAAAAAAAATTGGTGCGGCGGCCTTCACGGCCATCCGACACGATCAAAATACAGCGCCGGGAAGGTAGGGGCTTTGCCTCACTGATGCAGCCCGCTAAACCTTGTCCCGGCGTGCCGTTCGCGGTTTCCGCCGCTATGCGATAGTCCGAACGAGCTCCATCGCAATTAACGCGGCTGGATTTGCGGAGGTGGTGTCATAGACCTCCCCTTGCTCATGAGGTGGACGTTGCGCGTCGCTTGTTTGCGACCATTGGCATGGTCCCCCTGCGACACAAAACTGTCAAGCGGGATCAATGATCTGACGATCACATTTGACGATCCGAGTTCCGCTGTGCAAATCGCTTCCGCGCGAGGTGAGGGATTTCCGAAGGCAGCCGGCATGGTGACATCATGCCCCTGTTTTGCCCGACGATGCAAACGAATTTCGTTAAATCCGCATTGCGGATGATGGGAGTCGATAAGCCATTGATTCCGCTATGCCCGGCTACTGTGCATGGGGTTGTTTTCACACTTTTGCTCGATGGCCACCCGGCCATTTAGAGAAACATCTCCGCGAGGTCGACCGTCGAGGCCTTTCCGATCTGGTCGAAGTTTCGCGCCAGCCAGTTGCGCGCCGCCGCGCGGCCCTCATCGCGCAGGCGGCACAACAGGCTCCATTCGGGGTGGAACTGCGTGGCCGTGCCGAGCTGCGACATCAGCGCGTCGTTGCCGATCCAATGCATGTACATGCGGCTGTGCTTGTTGCTGTCGAGCTCGCCGTCGTCGATCAGCCGGGTGGCGAAGGCGATCGCGCGCATCTCGCGCATCAAAGACGAATTGAAGCTGATCTCGTTGATGCGGTGGAGGACATCGGCGGCACTGGCCGGCAGCTCGTCGCGCCGGATCGCCGTCACCTGCACGATGACGACGTCGTGACTGCCTTTGCGGTAGATTAACGGATAGATCGCCGGATTGCCGAGATAGCCGCCGTCCCAGTAATGCTCGCCGTCGATCTCGACGGCCTGGAAATAGGGCGGCAGGCAGGCCGACGCGAGCACGGTGTCCGCCGTCAGCAGCGGGCTCTGAAACACCTTGATCTTGCCGGTGCGGACGTTGGTGGCGTTCAGAAACAGCTGCGGCGCCTCGGGCGACGAATTAAGCCGGTCGAAATCGATCACGCGCTGCAGCAGCGCGCGGAGCGGATTGAACTGAAAGGGATTGAGCAGGTTCGGCGGCAGCGTGTGTGTCAGCGTATGGATGAAGGCGTGGACCGGATGATATTCCGGCGGCAGCTTCAGGGCCTGGATCCACTGGTTCAGCGGCGACATCAGATCGTACGCCATGTCCATGCGCGACACTTCGTACCAGAACGCGTGCAGGCTCTCCCGCGCGGCCTCCGCGCCTCCATGCGCCATGCCCGAGGCCATCGCCACCGCATTCATCGCGCCGGCACTGGTCGCGCTGATCGCCTCGATCGCGAGCCTGCCGTCCTCGAGCACCTGGTCGAGCACGCCCCACACGAAGGCGCCGTGCGCACCGCCGCCCTGGAGCGCGAAGTTGACGTTCTTGCAGTTCGTGGTCCCGCCGGCTGTCACTTTGCTTGCCTCTTGCCTCCCGTGCCTTCTTTCTCCAGCGCCTTGCGCACCTGCTTGAACTCCTCCAGCGAGGCCTTGTCGGCACGGGGGAAGCGCAAGTCGAGCTTTTCCAGCTCGGCATTGATCACCGAGCCGATCACGACGCGGGCGAACCATTTGTGGTCGGCGGGCACGACATACCAGGGCGCATGGGACGTCGCCGTGTGCCGGACGATGTCCTGGTAGACCGCCTGGTAGCGCGGCCAGAGCGCACGCTCCCTGATGTCGTCCATGGAGAACTTCCACTGCTTGGCCGGATCGTCCAGCCGCGCGAGGAAGCGCTCGCGCTGCTCTTCCTTGGACAGGTTGAGGAAGAACTTCAGCACCACGGTGCCGTTACGGCAGAGATAGCGCTCGAAGGCGGAGATGTCCTCGAACCGCTCCTTCCAGATGTTCTTGGTGACGAGCTTCGGCGGCAGCTTCTGCTTGGCGAGAATCTCGGGATGCACGCGCGTCACCAGGCATTCCTCGTAATGCGAGCGGTTGAAGATGCCGATATGGCCGCGCTCGGGCAGCGCGACCGCATGACGCCAGAGGAAGTCGTGGTCGAGCTCCTTGCTGCTCGGCGCCTTGAAAGCCGTGACCTCGCAGCCCTGCGGATTGATGCCCTCGAAGATCGCCTTGATGGCAGAATCCTTGCCGCCGGCGTCCATCGCCTGGAATACGATCAGGAGCGACCAGCGATCCTGCGCGTAGAGCTTCTCCTGAAACGCGATCAGCCGCTTCTTGTTGGCGTCGAGGATCGCGAGCGCCTTCTCCTTGTCGAGATCGCCCCTCTCGTCGGTCTTGTGGTCCTTGAGGTGAAACTTGCCCGAGCCATCGTAGCGAAACGGCGTGATGTAGCGGTCAAGCTCCTGGGCGAGCGACTTGGACGGCTTTTTGCTCATGAGCGCGGGGCACCTTGCGTTGCAACTTCAATCGGTCGAGCAAGCTACCAAGGATGCCCTTGGGAAGGAATATGATGAAAAGCACGAGCAGCACGCCGTAGACGAGATTGTCCCAGCCGACCGCCTTGGTGCCGAAACCGATGCGCAGCGTTTCCGCCAGCAGGATGGTGATGATGGCGCCGACGGTCGGACCGAGCGAGACGAACAGCCCGCCGACGATCGCGGCGAACACCATCTGCAGCGAGACCGCGATGCCGCTGACCGTGTCGGGCGTGATGAACATCTGGTACTGGCAGTAGATCGCGCCCGCCAGAGCCGTCATCAACGCGCTGAGCAGCGTGATCTTCAGCTTCTCGGCGGTGACGTCGACACCGGCCGCGGCGGCGGCGTCCTCGTCCTCGGAGATCGCCTCCAGCGCATAACGCGCCATGCTGCGGTCGACCCAGTGCCAGACCACGATGCCGAACAGCCAGACCGCAAGCGCGATCAAGTACCAGGTGGTCTTGTCGTCGAATTGCAGCGCCAGCAGCCTGTTGCCGGACGCGCGGTTCGGGGTGTAGCCGAGCGAGCCGCCGGTATAGTCGCGCGTCGCGGTGATGACCTGGAGCACGATGCCTGACAGCGCCAGCGTCACCAGCACGAAATAATGCCCGGTGATACGAAAGCGAAAGCAGGGATAGCCGACGATCATCGCCAGCGCGCCGGCCGCCGCCATGCTGATGGGAATGCCGATCCAGGGCGACAACCCTGCGTGATTCCACAACAGCGCCGTAACGTAAGCGCCGATCCCCATGAAGCCGCCATGGCCGAGCGAGACGAGGCCGAACCTCCCCATCATCGACCAGGACGTATAGGCGAACGACCAGATCAGGATCAGCACCAGGATGTGCAGATGATAGGGATCGCGATAGACGAAGGGCAGCGCGACCAGCGCCGCCAGCCCCACGCCCCATGCAGCAAGCCGCCCCTGCCCCATCATCGGCGCCTCGCAAGCAGGCCCGCGGGCCGGATGAACATCATGACGATGAAGAACGCGAAGGCCAGCACATAGCCCCATTCGAGGTCGGAGAACAGGCCCCCGAGCGAGATGATCTCGGCGAACACGAAGGCGGCGATGAAGCCGCCGATGAAATTGCCGAGGCCGCCGAGCACGCAGATCAGGAAGGTGATCGGCCCGAAGGACAGACCGACGAAGGGATGCACGTCGTATTGCAGCACCAGGAGGCAGGCGGCGAGGCCGGCGAGCGCACCGCCGAGCGCCGACGTGATCAAGTAGATCCGCTTGGTGTCGACGCCCATCAGCGCCATGATCTGCCGGTCCTGTGAGATGGCGCGGATCGCAGTGCCGGTGAAGGTGCGCGTCATGAACAGATAGACCGCGACCATGCCGACCAGCGCGGCGGCGAACGAAAGCAGTCGTGCGTAGCTGAAATTCATGTCGCCGAAGGCGAGCACCGGCAGGCGGATGCCGAGATTGCGGAAGTCGATGCCGAAGGCCACGGTGGCAAAGCTCTGCAGCACGAACAGCACCCCGCCGGTCGCGAGCAGCTGGTTGATCGGTGGCGCGGTCAGCAGCGGCGCGATGACGAGGTAGTGCAGCGCCGCACCAAGCACGGCGACCAGCAGGATGGTGAGCGGGGCGGCAACGAAATAGCTGACGCCGTAATACTGCACCATGAAATACATGCCGTACATGCCGATCATGACGAGCTCGGCGTAGCAGATCCAGGTCACGTCGATGACACCGAAGATCAGGTTGAGCCCCAGCGCAAGCAGCGCCAGCACGCCGCCGAGCAAGATGCCGTTGATGACGGCCTCCAGCAGGTAGATGTCGAATACGTCCAGGAACGCCTGCATGCCCATCATACCCCGAGATAAGCTTCCTTGACCGTGTCGCTCGCCAGCATCTCGGCCGAGGTGCCGGACGCGCGGATCGTGCCCGCCTCGATCAGATAGGCGCGATCGACCACCTTCAGCACCTGCTGCACGTTCTGCTCGACGATCAGCACCGTCAGCCCGCTGGCGCGGATCCGCTTCACCAGCTCGAACACCTGCTGCACCACCACCGGCGCGAGCCCCGCCGAGGGTTCGTCGAGCAGCAACAGTTTCGGATTGGACATCATCGCGCGGCCGATGGCGCACATCTGCTGCTCGCCGCCGGACATGGTTCCGGCCATCTGGTGACGGCGTTCCTTCAGGCGGGGGAACAGGTCGAACACCACCTCCAGCTGCTCGGCGTAGTGGTCCCGCGCCTCCTTCATGAAGGCGCCCATCTTGAGATTGTCGTCGACCGTGAGCTGCGGAAACAGCCGCCGGTTCTCCGGCACATGCGCAATGCCGAGGCTGACGATCTTGTGCGACGGCGTCGCGACGAGGTCGACGCCCTCCATCCTGATCGATCCGCGCGAGGGACGGATCAGGCCGGAGATGACGCGCATCAGGGTGGTCTTGCCGGCGCCGTTGGGGCCGATGACGCCGACGGCTTCGCCGGCCTTCACGTCGAGGTTGACGTCGAACAGCGCCTGGAAGGTGCCATAGCCAGCATTGAGGCCGCGAAGCTCCAGCATCACCTAGCCCCCTGCGCGGCGGCGCGCTTCGGCGGCCGCGGCCTGCGTGGTCTCGGCGTCGGTGCCGAGATAGACCTCGATGACGCGCGGATCGCCCGCGACCGCGCTCGGCAGGCCTTCCGAGATCTTCTCGCCGTGATCGAGCACCATGACGCGGTCGACCACGCGCATCAGGACGCCCATGATGTGCTCGACCCAGATGATGGTGATGCCGAGCTCGTCGCGGATGTTGCGCAGCATGTCCGCAGCCTGGTCCATCTCGGCCTCGTCGAGACCGCCGAGGCTCTCGTCGGCGAGCAATAGCTTTGGCGCGGTGGCGAGCGCCTTCGCCAGCTCCAGCTTCTTCAGCCCCGCTGCGCCAAGCCCATCGACGCTAGCATGGCGATCGGTCGGCAGGCCGACCATCGCCAGCGACCGCTCGGCCGCCTCCTCCGCCTTGGCGCGGCTGTGGCGGCCCTGGCCGTAGAAGCCGGCAAGCGCGACGTTCTCGAAAATGCTGAGGCGGCGGAACGGCCGCGGGATCTGAAAGGTTCGACCGATGCCGCTGTTGATGATCCGGTGCGGCGCAAGGCCCGCAATCTCGTGCCCGGCGAACAGGATCGATCCGGAGGTCGGCGCCAGCGTGCCGGACAGCATGTTGAAGATCGTGCTCTTGCCCGAGCCGTTGGGACCGATCAGGCCGAGGATCTCACCCTGATCGACCCGGAACGAGACGTTGTTCACGGCGGTGAAGCCGCCAAACCGCTTCACCAATCCGCTGACTTCCAACACCGCAGAACCCCGCTATTGGTTGCTATAGGTGGTGCCCTTGGGCAGCGGCAGCACGGCCTCGCGCTGCGCCTGGCTCTTGGGCCACACCACATAGGACTTGTCGTCGACGTATTGGATCACGACCGGGAACGAGCGCTCGTTCTGGCCGGCCATTGGCGAACCCTCGCCGTGGAATTTGACGCCGAAGCCGAGCATGGTGCCGCCTTCGGGTATGTCGGTGTCCAGTGCTGCCTTGCGCAGGGAATCGGGATCTACGCCGCCATACTTCTTGATCGCTCGCGGCAGCACGTCGTTCAGGAACAAATAGGTGTTGGACGCAGCCATGCCGACATGGGCCGAACGGATGGCGACACCCGGCTTGCGCTTGTCGAACTCCTCGCCGACCGCCTTGATGATCGGCGGTAGCTTCGGATCCATGCTCTTCTGGTTGGCGAGCCAGATCGAGATCGGATCGGTGTTGAAGACATAGTTTACGTCGGCGCCCAGGCCTTCCTTCAGCTTCTCATAGACCCCGTAGCCGGCGCCATGTCCTACCAGTGCGCCGAACTTCAGCCCTTGTTCGCGGGCTTGCCGGAGCAACAGGGTGATGTCGGGATTATAGCCGGTATGGAACACCACATCCGGCTTGGCCCGCTTCAGCTTGGTGACCAACGCAGACAGATCCGGGGCCGTCGCCGAATAGCCCTCTCTGAGCACGATGTTGAAACCGGCCTTCTTGGCACCGGCCTCGTTGCCTTTGGCAACGTCGACGCCGTAGGCGCCGTCCTCGTGGATGATGGCGACCCGCAGGTCCTTCGGGTCCTTGCCCAGCTTTTCCTTCGCGTTCTGCGCGATGAAGTCCATCGTCATCATGCCGAACTGGTCGCCAGAGGCCTGCGGTCGAAACACGTATTTGTAGTTCTTGTTCTCCAGCACCGCCGACGAAATGCAGGTCGTGATCCACATGAACTTCTTCAGCTGCTCGACCCGCGCGGCCACCGGCACGCATTGCGCCGAGGAGAAGAAGCCGAGCAGCATGTCGACCTTTTCCTGCTCGATCAAACGGATCGCTTCATTGATGGCGATATCCGGCTTGCTCTGAGCATCGGCATAGATCGCCTCGATCTTGTAGCCTTCGACGTCTTTCGTGCTGTACTGATCCAGCATGATCCTCGCGCCGGTGTACTGAAGCTCCGAACCGCCGCCGGCGAGCGGGCCAGTCAGATCGTAGATGACGCCGATCTTGAGCTTTTTCTCTTGAGCCTTGTCTTGGGCCGCGGCAGACACCGCCAAGCCCGTCGCTGATATCGCGACCAACAGCCCACGTACCAAGCGGGCAGCCATGCGCAGGCGCATTAAAACCTCCCTGGACGATTTGTGCATTGCATTCTTGGTGCAATTCTTCGGCCCATCACATGGGCTGCGCGCGGCGATGTCAAGCCTCGCGCATCAGCGCGCTGCGAACTGCTGCTCGACGAAGGCCGTGACAAATCGCGGCATGGACGGCCTGAGATCGCTGGTCCCGCGCACGAGATGAATGGCGGACAGCTCCGGCTCGATCTCGCGCGCAAGGTTGGCTTCGATCCTGGCGCGGGCCGCATCGCCCGGCATGTCCAGGTTGATGACCTGCAACATTGCGATCGTGGGGCCGGTAACCACGCAATGCCAGCCGGGCTGGATCCGATAATCGGCCGCGGTCAGGCCGGTCTCCTCGCCGAGCTCGCGGACGACGCTGCCGGGGATGTCGAGCGCGCCGTCCCTGACGTCGTCGAGATCAGGCGTTCCCGAGGGGAAATAGATGCGGCCCGCATTGGCGGTGTGGGGCGCCATCTCGCCCATGATGAAGGTGCCGTCGGAGGCGCGCAACGCGCCCATGCCAAAGCCGTTGAACACGGCCTTGTCGGGAAAGCCCCAGTCGCGCCAGGCGAGAAAGCTTGCGAAATCGGTCTCGAAATAGGTCGCCCTCAGGTAACCGTCGCTGAACACAGCGTCGCGCCCGAGCAGGATGCGGCCGTTCCAGATCTTCGGCCGCTCGCGCTGCTTCTCGGCGAAATGCGCCGCGATCTCGGCGCGGCGCTCCTCGGCGAACGGCCAGACGATCGGCCGCACGGCAAGATCGAGCGTCGCGACGCGATGAATGACCGGAGACTTCATGACGGGTCGGTTACCACGCCTTCGCGTCGGCTATTTGACGCTCCCGGTGGTCTTCTTGGCCTGCTCGACGAATTTGTTGGTGAAGGTCTTGCTGACGTCGATCTTGGCGTTCGCCACCTCGGGCGAGCCGACGCTGAACACTGCAAGCACGGCGTCGGCACCCTTCGGGTCCATCTTGCCGGTCTCGGAATACATCGGGATCGTATTCTTCAGTGCGGCAAGATAGAGATCCTTGTTCTTGCCGACGGTCTGCTCGGGCATCTTCGCCATGATCTCCTCCGGCGTATGCGAATGGATCCAGGCGAGCGTGGCGAGGATCGCATTGGTGAGCGCCTGCGCCTCCTTCTCATGGCCGTTGATCCAGGCCACGGTCGAATACAGCGCGCCGCCCGGATATTCGCCGCCGAACGTCTCCAGCGTATCCTTCTGGGTACGGGTGTCCGAGAGGATACGCAGATCCTTGTGGCTGCCCTGCAGCACGGTCACGGACGGATCGAGCATCACTGCCGCGTCGATCTGGCCCTGCTCCATTGCGGCCACCGCAGTGGCGCCGAGGCCCACCCCGATCACGGCGACGCTGGTGGGATCGAGCCCGTTCTTCTTGAGCATGTATTTCAGGAAGAAGTCGGTGGAGGAGCCGGGCGCACTGACGCCGACCTTCTTGCCGGCGAGATCCTTGACCGACTTGATGTCGTTGGTGCGCGAGGGCGCGACCACCAGGACGAGGCCGGGATAGCGGTCATAGACCACGAAGGATTGCAGCTCCTGCTTCTTGGCGGCGAGATTGACGCAATGGTCGAAATAGCCGGAGACCACGTCGGCGCTGCCGCCGAGCACGGCTTTGAGCGCATCCGAGCCGCCCTTGAGGTCGACGAGCTCGACACTGACGCCGGCCTTCTCGTATTCGCCGAGCTGCTTGGCCAATACCGTCGGCAGATAGCACAGGCAGGAGCCGCCGCCGACCGCGATGGTGACCTTGCTTTGCGCCGCGGCAAGCGAGGTGGTGAGCGTCAGCGCGAGCAGTGCGCCGGCGAGCCTGGCAATCGTGTTCTTCATTGGTTTCCTCCGTTCGGCCGCCGGCACCATAGAGCAGCGGGCCTGGCTTGAGAAGCTCCGCCTGAGCGGGCTGGCCATCAGCCCCTCGGCGCAATAGCGGTGCCCAACACACGTCCGCGATCGCATCGACGCGATCAAAATAGACCTGCTTCCTACCCCCGCCCGTCCGACGCGGCCGGCCGCCACACCAGGAGGCGCCGCTCCACCAAGGTGACGCCGAAATCGATCAGGATGACGAAGGCCGACAGCACGAACATGCCGGCGAACACGCCGGCGACATCGAAGATGCCCTCGGCCTGCTGGATCAGATAGCCGAGCCCGGCCGCCGATCCCAGATATTCGCCGACCACCGCGCCGACCACGGCGAAGCCGACGGAGGTATGAAGCGACGAGAACATCCACGACAGCGCCGACGGCCAATAGACATGCTGCATCAGCTGCCGCTCGCTCATGCCGAGCATGCGGCCGTTGTCGAGCACGGTCCGGCTGACCTCCTTGACGCCCTGATAGACGTTGAAGAAGACAATGAAGAACACCAGGGTGACGCCGAGCGCGACCTTGGACCAGATGCCGAGCCCGAGCCACAGCGCGAAGATCGGCGCCAGCACGACACGCGGCAGGGCGTTGACCATCTTCACATAGGGGTCGAACACCGCGGCGACCAGCGGCTGGCGCGCGAACCAGAAGCCGACCAGGACGCCGCCAAGCGATCCGATCACGAAGGCGAGGATCGATTCCGCGAGGGTGATGCCGAGGTGCTTCCAGATCACGCCGGAGGCGAACCATTTCACGATCTGGCTGAACACGTCCAACGGGTTGGAAAAGAAGAACGGCGGCAGCAGGATCTTGCCGAACACGGGAACGGTCGACAGCACCTGCCACAGCACCAAGCCGACGACAGCGACCAGGATCTGCAGCGCAAACAGCGTCGTGCGCGACATCAGACCACCTCCGCCGCCTGCGTGGACTGTGCGTACCCCTTCATCACCTCGTCCTTCAGCACGCTCCAGATCTCGCGATGGAGCGCATGGAATTCCTTGTCGAGGCGCACCTCGAAGATGTCGCGCGGGCGGGCCAGGCCGACGCGCCAGTCACCGATGATGCGCGAGGACGGCCCCGCCGACATGATCACGACGCGGTCGGCGAGCGCGATGGCTTCTTCGAGATCGTGGGTGACGAACAGCACGGCCTTGCGGTCGGCACTCCACAGATCGAGCAGCAGATTGCCCATGACCTGGCGCGTCTGCGCATCGAGCGGCCCGAACGGCTCATCCATCAACAGGATCTTCGGATCGCGGATCAGCACCTGCGCCAGCGCCACGCGCTTGCGCTGGCCGCCCGAAAGCATGTGCGGATAGCGGTTCGCGAAGGCGCCGAGGCCGACGGCGGTCAGCCATTTCTGCGCCTGCGACAAGGCCTCCGTGCGCGGCGTGCCCTTGACCTCGAGTCCGATCGCGACATTGTCGAGCGCAGTCTTCCAGGGGAACAGCGCATCAGCCTGGAACAAATAGCCGGCATCCCGATTCAGCCCCGCCAATGGCTGGTCGAAAATCCTGACGCTGCCCGCGGCGGGCTTGAGCAGGCCCGCCGCGACGTTGAGCAGCGTCGATTTTCCGCACCCTGTGGGCCCGACAATGGCGACAAACTCGCCCTGTGCCACCGCGAGATGGGCCTTCTCCACCGCCGTATAGACCCGGCCGTCCCCCAGCCGGAACGCAACCTTGGCATCTTCCAGCGCCACTGCCGTGGGCGTCGTCATGTGCTTCCTCCAACTCAGGCCGATGCCTTAGCCGCTCGTGCGGCCAAGTTCAATCAAGCCGCCAAGCGTGCTACGCATGGGGACTTGCCGTGCTCTCACCCTCCCCTGGAGGGGGAGGGTCGGTGCGCATGAAGCGAAGCGGAATGCGAACCGGGGTGGGGTGGACGGTTTCTCCGCGTCGAATACTGCCCGCGTCGACAGATCACCCCACCCCGCTCGCGCTGCGCGCGATCGACCCTCCCCCTCGGGGAGGGTAAGAGAAAAGAGAGCTCTCCCACGATGTCTTACAAGCTGGCGATCAGCTACCAGCACGTCACCAAGCGCTTCGGCTCCCTTGCAGCCGTCGATAACGTGTCGCTCGACATCGCCGAGGGTGAGTTTGTGGCCGTCGTCGGCGGCTCGGGCTCGGGCAAGACCACGCTGCTGCGGCTCGCCAACCGGCTGATCGAGGCCGATAGCGGCACCATCACCGTCGAAGGCGAGGACGTGCGGAATGTCGATCCGGTCGCGCTTCGGCGCCGGGTCGGCTACGTCTTCCAGAGTGGCGGGCTGTTTCCGCATCTGAGCGTCGCCGACAATATCGGCATCACGCCGAAGCTGCTCGGCGAGCCGGCTGCGGCCGTTGCAGGGCGCGTCGACGAGCTGCTGGAGCTCGTGCAGCTCGACCGCGCAACGCATCGCGACCGGCTGCCCGAGGCGCTCTCCGGCGGCGAGCGCCAGCGCGTCGGCGTGGCGCGGGCGCTCGCGGCAAGGCCCCGCATCGTGCTGATGGACGAGCCGTTCGGCGCGCTCGATCCCCTCACCCGCGATGCGCTCGGTGACGATTATCGCGCGCTGCACCGCAAGCTCGGCCTGACCACCGTGATGATCACCCATGACATGACCGAGGCGATCCTGCTCGCCGACCGCATCGCAGTGATGCGCGGGGGACGATTGCTCGCACAGGGTACGGCTGCGGAGCTCTCGAGCAGCAGCGACGATTACGTGCTCGAGCTGTTGCGTACCCCGCGGCGCCAGGTCGAGCGGCTGAATGCGTTGCTGCCGATGGGCGGTGCGGCATGAGCCTCTTCACCGATCCGCGCTGGGGCGAGGCGCTGTCGCATCTGCCGGACTACCTCGGCAACCATGTGCAGGTGAGCCTCGCCGCCCTCGCGCTTGGCCTCGCCGTGAGCCTGCCGCTGGCGATCCTGACGCGCAACCGTCCGGCGCCACGCGGCATCCTGCTCGCGTTGGCCAGCATCGTGCAGACCGTACCCGGGCTGGCGCTGCTCGCGCTGTTCTATCCGCTGCTGCTGCTGGCTGCTTCCGTCACGGTGGCTTGGTTCGGAATATCCTTCTCCGCGTTCGGCTTCCTGCCGGCGATGCTGGCACTGGCGCTGTATTCGATGCTGCCGGTGCTGCGCAACGGCATCACCGGCCTCAACGGCATCGATCCCGCGCTGATCGAGGCTGCCGAGGGCGTCGGCATGACCGCGCGGCAATCGCTGCTGATCGTCGAGCTGCCGCTCGCGCTACCGGTGATGATGGCCGGCATCCGCACCGCGGCGGTGTGGGTGATCGGCACCGCGACGCTGTCGACGCCGATCGGGCAGACCAGTCTCGGCAATTACATCTTTGCCGGCCTCCAGACCCAGAACTGGGTCTTCGTGCTGTTCGGCTGCGTGGCTTCCGCTCTCCTCGCGCTCGCAGTCGACCAGTTGCTTGGGCTGATCGAGAGCGGCCTGCGCCGCCGCAGCCGCGCGCGCAGCGGCCTCGGGGCGCTCGGAATCGCGGCGCTGGTTGCAGCAACGCTGGTGCCGACCATGGGGCGCTCGTCGTCAGGCTATGTGGTTGGCGCCAAGACCTTCGCCGAGCAATATGTCCTGTCGGCATTGATGAGGGACCGCCTCGAGGCGGCGGGCCTCTCGGCGGCCGCACGCTCCGGCCTCGGCTCCAGTGTGATCTTCGGGGCGCTGAAGGCCGGCGACATCGATCTCTATGTCGACTATTCCGGCACGCTCTGGGCCAACCAGCTGCATCGCACCGACATCAAGCCGCGCGCAGAACTGGTGGCGGAATTGAAGACGGCGCTCGCCAAGGACGACATCACCCTGCTCGGCGAGCTCGGCTTCGAGAACGCCTATGCGCTGGTGATGCCAAGACGACGTGCCGATGCGCTCGGCATCCGAACCGTCGCCGATCTCGCCGCACATTCGGCCACGCTGTCGATTGCCGGCGACTACGAGTTCTTCTCGCGGCCCGAATGGGCTGCCCTGCAAAAGGCCTATGGGCTGCAGTTCCGCGCCCAGCGCCAGATGCAACCGGACTTCATGTATGCGGCCGTCGCCAGCGGCGAGGTCGACGTCATCGCCGGCTACACCAGCGACGGCTTGATCGCCAAATACGAGCTCACGGCGCTCGACGACCCCAAACGCGCGATCCCGCCCTATGACGCCATCCTGCTGCTTGCGCCGAAGCGCGCCGGAGACGAGCGACTGCAGGCGGCGCTCAAGCCATTGCTCGGCAAGATCGACATCGCCACCATGCGCGAGGCGAACCTGCGCGCCAGCGGCAATGATGCGAATTCATCGCCCGATGCTGTGGCGAAGTGGTTGTGGGAGAAGATCAAACAGTAGGTCCGCCGCCGCTTGATGAGCACCTCAGGGGTGACGGTCGAGGAGTTGCGTCCGCGATCCAAGCGAGAGGCTACAGCCCCCGGATCATCCCCGCGTCGATCAGCAGCCGGTTCAGCCGCCGCGCCTCGGCGCCATCCTTGCAGCCGTAAAAGATGCCTTTGCAGCGGAGCATGATCTCCTTCTGCTCGGCAAAGGACGGGTCGAGCGGGATGCCGGCGGCTTCCTGAACCACCAGCGGCAGATAGGGACCGTCAATCGTGTCCATCACGGCCTGGCTTCCGACCGGTTCGAAATTGATGGCGTCGATGGCATAATAGGTCGCGTAGAGGCGCGGATCGTAGGCGTCGAGCTTCTTGCCGATGGCGCCCTCGTCGAGCCCGGGCTCCAGGATAGCAGCCGCAAACTCCGGCTGATGATCGCCGTAGCGCACGATCAGGAATGGCTCGCCGGGAAAGGTCTTCTTCAAACCGGCAACGAACGCCTTGTACTGTTCGGCGCTCATGGTCTGGCGGCGCAGATATTCATCGATGGACGGCACATTGCCCGGCGCGCGCCAATTCGGCAGCAGATCGGGACGGAAGCGGGTCTCCCAGGGGAAGTGGTTGGCACCGAGATAGATGAAGGCGAACAGCGGCTTGTTCGGCGGCTGCTGGCCGATCAGCTGAAGCGCCTTGTCGTAGAAGAAGCTGTCGGGCTCGACACCCTTGGCGCCCAGATCCTTGGAATCGAGGAAGCGCTCGATTCCCGTCGTCATCTGGAAGCTGCGCGCGCCCATGAAGCCGCCATGGGCGGGATAGAGCGACAGCGTGTCATAGCCGCAGCGGCGCAGCGCCAGCGGCAGGCCGCGCTCGACCCGGTTCGAGGCGATGCGCGTGACGAAATAGGCGAAGCGGCCGAATGAACGCGAGGAAAGCCCTGCGAGCACGTTATACTCGGTGAACCAGCTCGGCCCGCCATTGCTCTCGGCGAGGAACGTGCGCTGCTTGCCGTCCCACGATTTGAAATAGTCGCCATAGCGCGGCGGCACCTTGATGCCCTGGGCGGCGCGGATGTCGAAGCTCGATTCATCATGGATCATGATGATGTTGGGCCGGCGGCCAGCCGGGTGGCAGGCATCGACCAGCGGCATGTTGAGCCGCTCGCCGGTCGAAGCAGACGCCTCCATGAAGCCGTATTGCGCAAAATCGGAGACGGCCGTGACGCCCGAGCGGAAGAATTTCGAGAGATAGCCGTCGTCGTAATAGCCGCGCCAGGCCTCGTCCGGGTGATAGAGCGAATAGCAGACCAGGGCGGCAAGGCAGGCGAGCTTGCAGGCGAGCGCCGGCAGGCGGCGGATGCGGAACGGATCGAGCCACCACAGCGCATACATCAGCGGCAGCGTGACCAGACCGGCCAGGATCACCGACCAGCGTAAGTTCGGGAAGATCGTGAACAGGAACGCGACGGAGTCGCGGTCGATCATCATCAGGTCGATGAAGTTGACCGTCATCTGCACGACGTCGTGCTTGAGCCGCGACAGCAGCACCAGCACGACCACCATGGTCAGCGACAGCGCACCCGACAGCGCGGGGCGACGCAGCAGCGTGATCCAGAAGAAGTTGAGGATGCCCCAGGCCAGCGCGAAGGACAGGCGCGAGCCGAAATCGGTCTCGGTCTCGTACATCAGGGCGAGTGCCGCCAGATGCGGCGCTGCAACCGCGAGCAGCCGCCAGATGCCGAGCGCGGCGACGCTCGCCAGCACGGCCGTCGTGGCAGAAGGACCTGGATTGGGCGCGGACGCCATCGACGACACGCAACTTCTGGTCCGGCGCGGTGATGCCAAGCCTGGCTGGCCGACCCAAAAACAGCCAGGGCGTCCGGAGCAGCCGGAAGCCTGCACCGTGTCATAAAACTGTAACGGAATGATCAAGGAGAGGCAACGCGCGGCGCGGTCCGACCTTCGCTTAATGTTAGCGGGCTGCGCCGTACGGCATCGACCAGAGCCGCTGGCCCGCTAGGGCTTTGCGATACCTGCGATGAACAGGTCGATCACCCCCTCCGCCATCCGCTCGATCTCGCCCTCCCCGACGCCCCAGCGCGGGAAATGGCCGTCGAGATTCATCCGAGCGAAACCGTAGACGAGGGCGCGCCCGGCGACCTGGATACGCTTGAGGTCGGCCGACCGCAGCAGGCCTTGCTCTGCCGCGTCGACCAGCATCTGCTCCGTTAGCGCGATCAGCTCGGCGTTGTCTCGTGTCAGGTCCGGCGAGCTGCCATGGGCAAAATAGCGCCCGGTCGAGATGATCTCGAAATGCGCGGGATTGCGCATGGCCCAACGCAAATAGGCGAGACCGAAGGCGCGGAAGCGGGCGAGCGGGTCGGCGGCCGGAGCCTCGCGCAGCGCCGCATCGATCTCGACGCGAAAGCGCCGCTGCGCCTCCTCGGCCGCGGCCGCCATGAGCGCATCGCGGTTGGGAAAGTGTCGGAACGGCGCCCCCGGCGACACCGCGGCCCGGCGCGCGGCCTCCCGCACTGAGACTTCGGCGCCTTCCGCTGCGAGTTGCAGCGCAGCATCGATCAACACGCGGCGGAGGTCGCCGTGATGGTACGGCCGGGCTTCCGTGGCAGGGCGGCGGACGCGCGGCTTGGACGGCTGACGAACAGGCATGGATCCTTCTAGCCTCACCCGAACGTGAATGTAAGCAATGATTACACAGTTGACGGCGCATTCACGCCAAATGTAATCGATGATTACATAGAGAGGGAGGTCGCCATGTTCGAACGTCGAAGCTGGCTCGAAGGCTGGCGCCTGCTGGCCGTTCTCTGCGTGAGCCTCGTCGCACTCAGCCTATGGATCGCCTCGATGCGGCAGTTCGAGGTCGAGGGCGTTCGCACGGTGATCCGCTTCACGGCGCGAAGCTCGCTCCTGTTGTTCTGCCTCGCCTTCAGCGCCGCGGCGCTGGCGCGGCTGTGGCCCAATGCCTGGACGCGCTGGCAGAAGCGCAACCGCCGCTATCTGGGCCTTAGCTTCGCGGCCTCCCACGCCATCCACGCGGCGGCGATCATGACGTTTGCCGGGATGGATCCGGCCGGATTTGCCGAGGCCACCTCGGCAGCCTCCTACGTCTTCGGCGGCATCGGCTACGGCTTCATCATCGCAATGGGCGCGACATCGTTCGACCGCACCGCCGCACTGATCGGCCCGCGCGCCTGGCGGGCCCTGCACCTTGTGGGCGGCTATTACCTCTGGCTCCAGTTCATGGTCTCGTTCGGCAAGCGCGTGCCGACGATGCCGCTCTATGCCGTCTTCCTGCTTCCGCTGCTCATCGTGCTGGCGCTGCGCATGATTGCGATGGCCCGCGATCCGCGTGGGCAGACCGTCCCGGCGGGCTGATGCGACGCCGTATTTGGCAGGAGCCGAGCCGCTCAACTGCGCTTCAGGCCGCGGAAAGAATGAGCGAGCGATGTCTCGCCGAGACGAAAAGAGCGAGACCGCTGTTTGCGATCTCGCTCGACCATAGCCGCCAAGGTCCAAGATTTGGCTTGGCGAGCGAAGCTTGAATTTCGCTCGTCATTCCGGGGCGCGCGCTGAGCGCGAACCCGGAATGACGGCACAGACGTCAGTTCTTGCTCTTGTCGACCAGCGCGCCCTTCTTGATCCAGGGCATCATGTCGCGCAGCTTCGCGCCGACTTCCTCGATCGGGTGCTCGGCGAGCTTGGCACGGGTCGCCTTGAATGAGGTCTGGTTGACCTTGTTCTCGAGCATCCAGTCGCGGGCGAACTTACCGCCCTGGATGTCGGCCAGAACCTTGCGCATCTCCTTCTTGGTCTCGTCGGTGATGATGCGCGGGCCGGTGACGTACTCGCCGTACTCGGCGGTGTTGGAGATCGAGTAGTTCATGTTGGCGATGCCGCCTTCATAGATCAGGTCGACGATCAGCTTCACTTCGTGCAGGCACTCGAAATAGGCCATCTCCGGCGCATAGCCGGCTTCGACCAGAGTCTCGTAGCCGCCCTTGATCAGCTCGACCAGGCCGCCGCAGAGCACCACCTGCTCGCCGAACAGGTCGGTCTCGCACTCTTCCTTGAACGTGGTCTCGATGATGCCGGCGCGGCCGCCGCCGATGGCGGAGGCGTAGGACAGGCCGAGGTCGTGGGCGTTGCCCGAGACGTCCTTCGCAATTGCGATCAGGCAGGGCACGCCGCCGCCGCGCTGATATTCCGAGCGCACGGTGTGGCCGGGGCCCTTCGGCGCGATCATCAGCACGTCGAGGTCGGCACGCGGATCGAGCAGGTTGAAGTGAACGTTGAGGCCGTGCGCGAACACCAGGGCAGCGCCCTTCTTCATGTTGTCGTGCAAGTGCTCGCGGTAGATGTCGCCCTGGAGCTCGTCCGGGGTCAGCATCATGACGAGGTCGGCCCATTTGGCAGCTTCCGCAACTTCCAGCACCTTGAAGCCGGCGGCTTCCGCCTTCTTCGCCGAAGCCGAACCCTTGCGCAGCGCAATGGCGACTTCCTTTACGCCGGAATCCTTCAGGTTGAGCGCATGGGCGTGACCCTGGCTGCCGTAGCCGACGATGGCGACCTTCTTGCCCTTGATCAGGTTCAGGTCGGCGTCGCGATCGTAATAAACACGCATAGGTCGTTTCCTCGTTCAGGGCCGAAATCGGCCAATGGTCAGTGTCCGAAGGGTGAAATTTGCGGATTTCGGGGGCTGTCTAGAGCATTTTCAGCCCTGAGGGAAACCCGTTTCTGCATGGAAATCCGCGACATCATGCATCCATGAAAACGGGGTAGAGGGAGGCCAGCAGCAGGATCGCCATCAGGATGTTGAAGGCGCGGACCAGCCGCTCGGAAGTCAGAACCGGCCGCAATGCGGTACCGAATAGCGCCCAGACTACCGTCGAGACCGTGCCGACGACGAGGCTGATCACGGTCTGAATGGCGATGTTGAGCGGGAATTGGGCGATCGCCGCATAGGCAGTGATGGTGCCGATCACGATCACCCAACCCTTGGCATTGATCCACTGGAACATGGCCGCGCCCCAGAAGGTCATGGGGCCGCGGCCATTCTCCTCGCCCGGCTTGGCCGGACCGGCCATGGCGATCACAGCGGCGAGATAGATCAGATAGGCGGCACCGGCATATTTCAGGATGGTCTGGAGGATCGGATAGGCCAGGAACACGGAGCCGAGCCCGAGGCCGACCGCGGCGACCATGAAGGCGAAACCGAGCACGATGCCGACGATGTGCGGGATGGTGCGCCGGAAGCCGTAGGTCAGGCCGGAGGACAGCAGCATGATGTTGTTCGGCCCGGGCGTGAAATACATCACGACCATGAAGACGAGGAAGGCGTAGAGCAGCGAGTAGGTCATCATCACCCTCACGCAGTCTTCGGTAGAACTTGCGGGCGCTTCGCCAGCACCATCACGGCGATCCCAAAGATCACGGTCAGCATGCCGGCGAGGCGCAGCGGCCCGAACCGTTCGCCGAACACGATGCTGGAGGCCGCCGAGCCCACGAACGGCACCAGCAGTGCGAACGGCACCACTTGTGCAGCCGGATAGTCGCGCAAGAGGCGGCCCCATAGCCAATAGGCGATGCTGGTGGAAATGCCGCCGAGCATCAGCATGCAGAGCGCCGATGTGAGCGACATGTGCGTCAGCGACGTCCAGGTCGGCGCCGGACCGTTGGCGATCAGCGCCAGCACGAACAGCGGCACGGCCGAGGCGAGACAGAGCCAGGCGAAGAGATCGAACATCGGCACGCCGCGGGCGCCGCGCAGCAACAGATTGCCGATGGCGAAGCTGAGCGGCGAGACCATCAGAACCGCGAAGGCGCCGACGCTGAAATCATAGCCGACGGTGCCGCAGATCATCAAAAGGCCCGCCGCGGCAACGACGATCCCCAGAGTCTGCACCGGCGTCGGCCGCTCACCGAACGCGAGCGCGGCAAAGCCGATCGTGAACAGCGCCTGGCTCTGCACCACGACGGAGGTCAAACCCACCGGCACGCCGTGGGCGATACCATAGGCCTGAGACAGGAACTGGCCGAGGAACAGCGTGAAGCTGATCGCGACCAGCAGTGACCAGGCGACCTTCGGCTTGGAAATGAACAGGCACGGCACCGCGGCGATGGTGAAGCGTAACGCCGTCATCAACTCCGGCGACAGCTCGTCGAGCGCGATCCGGCTCGCCACGAAGGCAAGCCCCCAGATGATCGCCACCATGACGGCGATGAGGATGTCGGCCGGCTTCATTGTTGTTTCCGGTTCTGCTTTGTCTCGCAGCCCTGTTTGTTGTTCTGGTCTAGCCTTGCTCGCCGGCTTTCGGTTTCCGCAGCAGATACGTGCCGTGCATCGGCGCGTGGTAGTCGGCCGCGACCAGGGTGAAGCCGACGTCGGTCAGCATCCGCTCCATCACCCAGCCGAAGGTGGAATATTCATCGCGCATGTGAGTCACCACGCCCTCGCGGGAGAAATCGTGGTTCTTGATCTGGAAGTCGGCCCATTGCTCGACGTCACGCTCGATCGCGTCGGGCATCGATGAGTAAACGATGTCGCGGAGATAAAATGTCGCCCCGGGCTTGAGGGCGCGAAAAATCCGCGACATCGCCACCGCCTTCCAGAAATCCGGCAGGTGGTGCAGCGTGAACTCGCTGACGATGAGATCGTAGGATTCTGGCCGGTAGGCGAAGCTGAGCAGGCCGGCGGATTGGGTGCGCACGGGCGCCTTGCGGTCGCGGGCGTAGATCTCGGCGAGCGCCAGCATGGCCGGCGAAATGTCGATGGCGTCGACGTCGGCCCCCATCAACGCCGCTTCGGTGGCGAGCACGCCGTTGCCGCAGCCGATATCGGCGATGCGCCAGCCGCGCTGGACCCCGAGCATCTTCAGCGCGGCGCGCGCGCGCAGATCGGCATCGTCATGGTTGTCGTAGATCGAGGCCACAGCGGGCTCGATCCCCATCCGGTTCCGCTCGTTGTAGTACCAGTCGCGCGCCAACATGGCTCACATCCCTTCAGGCCCGCGACCTATCGCGGCAACACCCGTGCGCGACACCTCGACGAGGCCGAGCGGGCGCATCAGATCGATATATTGATTGATCTTGTCCGTATTGCCTGTGATCTCGAACACAAAGCTCTCGGTGGTGGCGTCGATCACACGGGCGCGGAACGCATCCGCCAGCCTGAGCGCCTCGACCCGATGCTCGCCTTGCCCGCGCACCTTGACCATCGCCAACTCGCGCTCGATCGAGCGCTTGGTCTGGGTCATGTCGACGACCTGGTACACCGGGATCATGCGGTCGAGCTGGTTCTTGATCTGCGCGATCACCATCGGCGTGCCCGTGGTGACGATGGTGATCCGCGACAGATGCTTCTGGGCCTCGGTCTCCGAGACCGTGAGGCTCTCGATGTTGTAGCCGCGCCCCGAGAACAGGCCGATGACGCGCGCGAGCACGCCCGGCTCGTTCTGCACGAGCACCGCAAGCGTATGCGTCTCGTTGGGATCGTGACGGTCCTCGATGAAATAGGCGGATGCGGGCTGGTTCATTGTCGTCCCCTCTGTCTCTCCGTCACGCCGTCGCCGGCGCATCCGTCCCGACCCAACGGCGGAACAGATCGAAATCGATATTGCCGCCGGACAGCACGAGACCGACGCGCTTGCCCTTCAGCTTGCTCTTTTCCTGCAGCGCCGCCGCCAGCGCGGCAGCACCGGCGCCTTCGGCGAGATTGTGCGTGTCGGTCCAATAGGCGCGGATCGCGAGCGCGATCTGATCGTCCGTAACCTGGACGATGCGCGAGGCGCCCTTGCAAACAAGCGCAACAGCTTCCGCGTCCGGAAAGCGTGTCGCCACGCCATCGGCCAGCGTGTTACTGGTCTCGGTCGTTACGACCTTGCCGGCCGCGAACGAAAGCGCATATGACGGCGCCTCGGTCGATTGCACACCTATGATCTCCGTCTTCAGGCCCAGCAAGTCGCGCACCAGGATGCAGGCGCTGATACCGGAGCCCTGCCCGATCGGAACGTAGAGCACGTCGAGATCGGGCACCGCGCGGAACAGTTCCAGTGCGTAGGTCGCCACCCCCAGCACGAGGTCAGGGTGGAACGACGGCACCATGTGCAGGCCTTCGAACTGCGCGCGGCGCCCGGCTTCTTCGCGCGCCAGCTGGAAATCGTCGCCGTGCTCGACCACATCGGCGCCGAACGCGCGCATGGCATGGTTCTTCTCAACCGAATTGCCTTTTGGCACGTAGATCACGGCGGGCACGCCGTGACGCCGCGCCGCGAAAGCAAGACTCTGGCCATGATTGCCGCGGGTGGCCGAGATGATGCCCGGCACGTTCGGCCGCTCTCGCTTCAGCCGATCGAGATAGACCAGGCCGCCACGCACCTTGAAGGCGCCGGTCGGCGTGTGGTTCTCGTGCTTGACCACGACCGCGGTGCCGAGCCGGCGGCTGAGCAACGGCCAAGCATGCGCCGGCGTCGCCGGCACCGCCTGCCCCACGATCGCATGTGCGCGCTCGAGTTCGTTCAGGTCGAACATGGCGTCACACCAACGCCTTGCCGCCGGCGAATGCCTTCGCAGTCGCCTCGTCGTTGGCCTGCTCCGGCAGCAGCATCTCGTTGTGGGCCTTGCCGGAGGGGATCATCGGGAAGCAGTTTTCGAGCGCCGCGACGCGGCAGTCGAACAGCACCGGGCGCTTGACCGAGATCATCTCCTTGATGGCGCCATCGAGATCGGCCGGCTTGTGCACCTGAAGCCCGACGGCGCCGTAGGCCTCCGCGAGCTTGACGAAATCCGGCAGCGCTTCGGAATAGGAATGCGACAACCGGTTGCCGTGCAACAGCTGCTGCCACTGGCGCACCATGCCCATGTACTGGTTGTTCAGGATGAAGATCTTGATCGGCAGCTCGTACTGAACCGCCGTCGACATCTCCTGCATCGTCATCTGCACCGAGGCATCGCCGGCAATGTCGATGACGAGGCTGTCGGGATGGGCCACCTGAACGCCGACCGCGGCCGGCAGGCCGTAGCCCATGGTGCCGAGACCGCCCGAGGTCATCCAGCGATGCGGCTCCTCGAAGCCGTAGAACTGCGCCGCCCACATCTGATGCTGGCCGACCTCGGTCGTGATGTAGGTATCCTTGCCGCGCGTCTGCTCGAACAAGGCCTGGATCGCGTGTTGCGGCAGGATGACGTCGCTGCTCTTCTTGTAATAGAGCGAGTTGCGGGCGCGCCATTGCGCAATCTGCTGCCACCACGACTTGATGTCGGGCTTCTTCGCCTCCGCCTTGAACACCTGGAGGATGTCGCCGAGGACGTTGCCGCAATCGCCGATGATCGGCACGTCGACGCGGATGTTCTTGTTGATCGAGGACGGATCGATGTCGATGTGGATCTTCTTCGAGCCGGGTGAAAACGCATCGACGCGGCCGGTGATGCGGTCGTCGAAGCGCGCGCCGACGCACAGCATGACGTCGCAATCATGCATGGTCATGTTGGCCTCATAGGTTCCGTGCATGCCGAGCATGCCGAGCCAGTTCTTGCCCGACGCCGGATAGGCGCCGAGGCCCATCAGCGTCGAGGTGATCGGGAAGCCGGTGACCTCAACCAGCTCGCGCAACAGGTGGGTCGCCTCGGAGCCGGAATTGATGACGCCGCCGCCGCTGTAGATCACGGGACGCTTGGCGTTCGCGAGCAGCGATACCGCCTTGCGGATCTGCGTCGCATCGCCCTTCACGCGCGGCGCGTAAGAGCGGTGCACGTCGGACTTGCGCGGGGGATGGTAGGTGCCGGTGGCGAACTGCACGTCCTTGGGAACGTCGACCAGCACCGGGCCCGGACGGCCCGAGGTGGCGACGTAGAAGGCCTCATGCAGCACCTTGGCGAGATCGTTGACGTCGCGCACCAGCCAATTGTGCTTGGTGCAGGGACGCGTGATACCGACAGTGTCGCATTCCTGGAACGCGTCGTTGCCGATCAGATGCGTCGGCACCTGGCCGGAGATGCAGACCAGCGGGATCGAGTCCATCAGGGCATCCGTCAGCGGCGTCACCATGTTGGTGGCGCCGGGGCCGGAGGTCACCAGCGCAACGCCCGGCTTGCCGGTGGAACGCGCATAGCCCTCGGCGGCATGGCCCGCGCCCTGTTCGTGGCGGACGAGGATGTGCTGGACCTCGCTCTGCTGGAAGATCTCGTCATAGATCGGAAGCACCGCGCCGCCGGGATAGCCGAAAATGTCGGTCACGCCGTGATCGATGAGTGCGCGGACGATCATCGCGGCGCCCGTCATCTGGTTCGGATCGTGGCTCTTGTCGCTCATTGGCTTGCTCCGGATGCGCTGTTGTCAGCGGCTTCGTTCGTGTCGGGTTCGGGAAATAAAAAAGGCCCCGAAGAGGGCCCATGCACACCGCCTGTCATGTGGATGGCAGCTAGCCACCCCCGGCGGTGTGCCTGGGTACGACGGCAATAAGGAGTTTGGTAATAATGTTACGCATGGCGGCGCTCGGCTTCCCAAAGGTTGCGCGAAACATAGCGGCCAAACCTTGGATGTCAAGGCAATGCGGCCGTTCCCGCGCGATTTCGGCAGTGTAGCGGTGTTCCCCGGGTTCGGCGAGAGGTAAATTCGGGAACCCGGCACAAAAGCGCGTCAGTCGGTGCGCCGTTCCGCCGGCACGGCCGCGGCGAGCCATCCGCTCGCTTGCTCCGGCCTCACCCATTCGAAGTCCGGCAGCTGGTGCCGGAACCAAGTGAATTGCCGCTTGGCGTAATGGCGGGTATCGGCGCGGCCAATGTTGGCGGCCTCCTCCAGGCTGAGCTCGCCGCGCAGGTGCCGGATCAAGGATGGCACGCCGTGGGCCTTCATGGCCGGCAGCAGCGGATCAAGATGCCTGGCGGCGAGCCGCTCGACCTCCTCGAGCGCGCCGGCGCCCAGCATGGCATCGAAACGGGCATCGATGCGGGCATAGAGCTCGTCACGTTCGGGCGCGAGGAAGACCGCGCGAAATCTGTCCTTGGGCAGCAGCGGTGGCTGTCCCTCCCGCTGCCAATCGAGCAGCGAACGGCCGGTTGCCTCGATCACCTCGAGCGCGCGCGCGATGCGGGTGCGGTCGCGCAGGTTCAATCGCTCGGCCGCGCGCGGATCGCGGCCTGCGAGTTCCGCGTGCAGCGCTTCGACGCCGTTCCGTTCCAGCCGCGCGCGCACATCCTCGCGCAGCTCGGCAGGGATCGGCGGCACCACGGAGAGACCTGTGGTCAGCGCCTTGAAATAGAGCCCGGTGCCGCCGATGAAGATCGGCAGCCGTCGCTGAGCCCTCGCCTCGTCGAGCGCCTTCGCCGCATCGCTTACCCAGGCACCGGCCGAGAAATTCACGGCGGCATCGACGTGGCCATAGAGCCGATGCGGCACGAGCGCCTCGTCCGCTGCGGTCGGCCGCGCCGTGATGATGCGGAGGTCACGATAGACCTGCATGGAATCGGCATTGATGACGACGCCGCCGGCGGCGCGCGCAAGCTCGAGCGCCAGCGCCGACTTGCCGCTGGCGGTCGGGCCTGCGATAAGCACGGCCTCGCTGGAATACCCCTCGCTCACGAAAACCTCAAATGTCCCTCGTCGCCACGCTGATCTGCAACCCTGACAATCCCGCGCTCGACTCGACCATCGTCGATGGCGCCCGCGCCGTGCTGCCGCAGGCGGCGCCCGCGCACTGGCTGTTCGACGGGGTTGCGGTCGACATCCCCTTCGGCGCGGACAGTAACCTCGAAGGCGACCGCAACGCCATCGAGCAGCGGCTCCGCGAGCTCCGCGGCGATTTGCCGATCGACATCGTCGTGCAGCCTGTCGGCTTCCGGCGCAAGAAGCTTTTTCTCGCCGACATGGATTCCACCATGATCGGCCAGGAATGCATCGACGAGCTCGCCGATTTCGTCGGGGTCAAGGCGCATGTCGCTGCCATCACCGAGCGTGCGATGCGCGGCGAGATCGAGTTCGAGCCGGCGCTGCGCGAGCGCGTCGCGCTGCTCAAGGACCTGCCCGCCAGCGCGGTCGACGAAGTCCTGGCCAAGCGCATCACGCTGACGCCGGGCGGCCGCGAGCTGGTCGCCACCATGCGCGCGAACGGCGCCTATACCTGCCTCGTCTCTGGCGGCTTTACGCTATTCACGAGCGCGGTCGCCGCCAAGATAGGTTTCCAGGAGAACCGCGCCAACGAGCTCGTCGTGCGCGACGGCAAGTTCACCGGGGAAGTGAAGGAGCCGATCCTGGGCCGCGCGGCGAAGCTCGCGACCTTGGTGGACCTGATGGAATCGTTCGATCTCGACGACATCGACTCGGTCGTGGTCGGCGACGGCGCCAACGATCTCGCGATGATCCAGGCCGCGGGTCTGGGCGTGGCCTATCACGCCAAGCCGGCGGTGGCTGCCGCCGCGGCCGCGCGGATCGATCACGGCGATCTCACCGCGCTGCTGTATGCGCAGGGGTATCGGCGGGACGAGTTCGTGGAGGGGTAAAGCCTCCCCTCTCTCTGTCATCGCCCGCGAAGGCGGGCGATCCAGTATTCCAGAGACAGCGAAGCTAGAACCGAGAAGCCGCGGCGTACTGGATGCCCCGCCTTCGCGGGGCATGACAGTTGAATGTGGCGCGAACAGCGCCCACTACTGCACGCTCAGCGCGACGAACCGCAGCTCGCCCTCGCCGTTCGAGACCAGCAGCAGCACCGATTTCTTGCCGTCCTTCTTGAGCTGATCGACCCGCTTCTGGATGTCGCCGCCACTCGACACCGCCTCCTGCGCCACCTCGACGATGACGTCGCCGGCGGACAGGCGCTTCTCGGCGGCATCCGAATTGGCGTCGACATTGGTGACGACCACGCCCTTGACGCTGTCCTTGATCTTGTAGCGCGTGCGCAGATCCTTGCTCAGCGTTGCGAGATCGAGGCCGAGCGCCTTCTGCGTCACCGGCTTCTCCGGCGCCGGTTCGTCGGTCTTCACCGCTGCCTGCACCTTGTCGGGATCCTGCAGGCGGCCGAGCGTGACCTTCTTGATCTCTTCCTTGCCCTTGCGGATGATGACGACGTCGACCTCCTTGCCGACCGCGGTGTCGGCGACGACGCGGGACAGGTCCTTCGGGTCCTTGACGTCCTTGCCGTCGAACTTGACGACGACGTCGCCGGGCTCGATGCCGGCGGGCTTGGCCGGGCCCTTGTCGTCGACACCGGCGACCAGCGCGCCCCGCGCGGGCTTGATGTTGAGGCTTTCGGCGATCTCGTCGGTGACGCTCTGGATGCGCACGCCGAGCCAGCCGCGGCGCAGCTCGCCGAACTGGCGGAGCTGGTCGACGACGCCCACCACCGTCTTCGACGGCACGGCAAAGCCGATGCCAATGGAGCCGCCGGACGGCGAGATGATCAGCGTGTTGACGCCGATGACGTCGCCGTCGAGATTGAACAGCGGGCCGCCGGAATTGCCGCGGTTGATGGATGCGTCGGTCTGGATGTAGCTGTCGTACGGCCCGGAGGAGATGTCACGGTTCTTGGCCGAGACGATGCCGGCAGTCACCGTGCCTCCCAGGCTGAAGGGATTGCCGATTGCGACCACCCAGTCGCCGAGGCGCAGCTTGTCGCTATCGCCGAACTTGACCGCGACCAACGGCTTCGTCGGCTTGATCCTGAGCACAGCGAGATCGGTCTTCTTGTCGACGCCGACCAGCTCGGCCTTGATCTTGGTGCCGTCGTTGAGGATGACGTGGATCTCGTCGGCGTCCGCAATGACGTGGTTGTTGGTGACGACGACGCCCGCGGTGTCGATGATGAAACCGCTTCCGAGCGAATTGGTCTTGCGCGGCGCGCTGTTCTCGCCGCCCTTGCTGCCGCCGCCGGGCCCTCGGCGGTTCTTGAAGAAATCGTCGAAGAACTCTTCGAAGGGTGAACCGGGCGGCAGCTGCGGCATCGAGTTGCTGCCCCCGCCCTTGGCTTCGACGTTCTGCGAGGTCGAGATGTTGACGACCGCGTCGATCACCTTCTCGGCGACGTCGGCGATGCCATCCGGTCCACGCGCATGGGCCGGCGCGCCGAACGCGCTGCAAGCACCGATGGCGAGCGCAACCAGCCCAAGTCGAACACCAAATCGCGCGCGGCGGCGCGAGCAGGACGGGGCATTGGTGGCAGCGGTCATTGTGATCTCCAGGCGAAAGGGATTCGGCGCCAGACTGCGCTCGAACGGGGGCGCGGCGCAAGCGCGGAGCTTAACGAGCCTCAAGAGCCCGATAATACGGCGAAAACCAGTCTGGCGCCTTCACTTTGGCGTTGGGCCGAAGGCCTAAATCGGGCGCCGCATAACCCAGATCAGGACCAGGCCGGCCACAGCCGAGCCGATCCCGACCGCCCGCAGGATGTTGTCCGGCGTGGCGATGGCGCTTTTCATGGCTTTGCGCATCCAGTTTGGACTGGCCGCGAACATCAAGCCTTCGAGGACGAACAGGATGCCTAGGCCGATGAGGAAGTCGGCGAACGCAATGGACCTCATCGGAATGGAACCTCCCGCTATGCTGTTCTTGTCTGGACGAAGGGCGGCGAAATCCGCCGCCCTTTGTCTGGCTTACGGCTTCGCCTGCGTCTCGGTAGGCGTCCTGCCGGAGGGGCTACCGAAGTACCGGAAGAAATCCGACTCCGGCCGGAGCAGGAAGCGGGTATCGTTCGAACGCAGCCCGTTCTCATAGGCCGTCATCGACCGGTAGAACGCGAAGAAGTCGGCGTCCTTGCCGTAGGCTTCTGCAAACAGGCGGTTGCGTTCGGCATCGCCCGCACCACGGGTCTGCTCAGCCTGCGAATTGGCCTCAGCGATGATGACGGTCGCCTCGCGGTCGGCCCTGGACCTGATCTCCTGGGCCTTCTGCCCACCCTGTGCCCGGAACTCGGCGGCCTCGCGCTCACGCTCGGTCTTCATGCGCAGGTAGACCGCCTGGCTGTTCTGCTCCGGCAGGTCGGCGCGGCGGATCCGGACGTCGACGACCTGAATGCCGTAGCCATCGGCCTCGCGGTCGAGCTGGTCGCGAATGCGCAGCATCAGCTTCTCGCGGTCGTCGCGCACCACGTTGATGAAGGTGACCTCGCCGAGCACGCGGCGCAGCGCCGCGTTTAGGAGCGTGGTGAGCTGGATGTTGGCAGCCTGGATCGAGCCGACGCTCTGATAGAAGCGCAGTGCGTCCTTGATGCGGTAGCGCGCGAAGGCGTCGACCACGAGCCGCTTCTGGTCGGAGGCGATTGCCTCCTGCGACGGGTTCTCCAGATCGAGAATCCGCTTGTCGATGTTGATCACCGAGTTCCAGGGCGCCTTGAAGTGCAGGCCGGGCGCGGTGACGACGTCGACCGGCCTGCCGAACTGGAGCACGATCGTCTGCTCGGTCTGCTGCACGGTAAACAACGACATATAGCCGACGATCACGACGAACAGGAGGGAGAGCAGCGTGACAAAACCTGTGACCGGAGACTTCATCGGGTGCCTCCGCTGGACTGCGGACCGGTCGTAGGTGGCCGCTTTGGCGCCAGTTCGGGAAGCGGCAGATAGGGCACGACGCCCTGGCCCGAGGGGCCACCGTCATAGACGAGCTTGTCGGCCCCGCCGAGCACGCGCTCCATCGTCTCCAGGTAGATCCGTTCACGCGTCACGTCGGGCGCCTTCTTGTATTCCTCGTAAACTTTCAGGAAGCGTGCACTCTGGCCCTTGGCCTCGGCGACAGCCTGTTCCCTGTAACCTTCGGCATCCTGCTGGATCTTGGCCGCGCGTCCACGCGCCTGGGGGACAACCTGGTTGGCATAGGTCTGCGCTTCGTTCTGCAGCTGCTCCTGATTGGCGCGGGCCGCCTGGACGTCGCGGAAGGCGTCGATCACCTGCGCGGGCGGATCGACCTTCTGCATCTGCACCTGGGTGATCTGAATGCCGGCACCATAGCTGTCCAAAGTCCTCTGGATCAGCTCGTGCACGTTCTGCTCTGTGACGTTGCGCGCTCCGGTCAGGATCGGCTGGATCTGAGACCGGCCGATCACCTCGCGCATCGCACTCTCGGCGACCGCCTTCACGGTACCCTCGGGGTTCTGGATGTTGAAGAGGAAATCACCGACACCGTCCGGCTTGATGCGCCAGAGCACGGTGAAATCAACGTCGACGATGTTCTCGTCGCCGGTCAGCATCAGGCTCTCTTCCGGCACGTCCCGAATGGAGCGGCCGCGCCGCGCCGGATCCTCGATCACCGTCATGCCGATCGAGGTGGTGTTGACGCGCAGCGCCTTCGGCAGCAGCACGGTCTCGATCGGATAAGGCAGATGATAGTTCAGACCCGGCTGCACGGTGCGGACGTGCTTGCCGAAACGCATCACCACGCCGAGCTCTTCGGACTGCACGCGGAAGAAGCCCGACAGCAGCCAGAATGCGACGATCAGCAGAATGATCAGCGTGATGCCGACGCCGGAGAAATAACCGCCCGGCATGATCTGCTGGAGGCGGTCCTGGCCGCGCCGCAGAAGGTCTTCCAGATCCGGCGGCCTCGGCCCGACCGGTTGCGGGCCTGAGCCCCACGGTCCCTTTGGACCCGAGCCCCACGGGCCACCGCCCTGATTCTTCCACGGCATTCGACGTTCTCCTCGGCAGGGTGGAATTGCCACCGCCCGCTTTGTCCGGTCCGGCTTTATAGGGGACAGGCAAGTCCCTTACAACGCAGCCCTGACCGTCTTCCGAGCTATGCTCGGGCACGAAAAAGTCAATGTAAACATTGGCAAAAGCGGTTAATGGCCGCGCCGCCGACGATATGTCACATAGGACAGGTCGGCGCTGTCGTCGGGGCCGGCCGGATGGCGGATGCGTTCGACCTCGTCCCATTCCGCCTTGTCGATTTCAAAATGCGTGTCCCCTTCTGGGCGCGCGTGCACTTCGGTGATCTCGAGACGATCGGCACGACCGAGCCATTGCCGGTAGATCTCGGCGCCGCCGATCACCGCGATCTCAGTGACCGAACGCCGCAGAGCGTCGCCGCGCGCGACTGCCTCCGCATCCTCTGGCGATGTCGTGACGATGGCCCCATTGGCGCGATAGGCCGGATCGCGCGTGACCACGATGTTGGTGCGGCCCGGCAGCGGCCGGCGCAGGGTCTCGAAGGTCTTGCGGCCCATGATCACAGGCTTGCCGATCGTCAGCGCCTTGAAGCGCGCCATATCGGACTTCAATCGCCACGGCATCGCATTGCCCGCGCCGATGACGCCATTCTCTGCGATGGCGACGACGAAGACGATCTCCATCAGGCAGAGCTCCCGGCAAGCTGGGTCAGCGCAGGCCCGGTGACCCGGCACAGCGTCCAGTCGTCCATCATGACCGCGCCGATCGACTTGTAGAACGCGATCGAGGGTGCGTTCCAGTCGAGGACCGCCCATTGCAGGCGCGACCAGCCGCTGTCGACGCATTCCCTGGCGAGATAGGCCAGCAGCGCCTTGCCGAGGCCCTTGCCCCGATGCGACGGCCGCACATAGAGATCTTCGAGATAGATGCCGTGACGGCCGCTGAAGGTGGAGAAATTGAGAAACCACACCGCGAAGCCGACCGGCTCACGGTTCCACTCCGCGATCGCGCAATAGAGCTGCGGCCTCTCGCCGAACAGCGCGTCGGCGATGTCAGCCTCGGTCGCTTCGACCTCGTGCGACAGCTTCTCGTACTCGGCGAGCTCGCGGATGAAGGAGAGAACGAGCCCGGCTTCCTCGGGCCGTGCACGGCGGATGGTGAGCGACATAGGCGCTAGACCGCCACGTCCGCCTTGATGTGCGGATGCGGATCGTAGCCGACGAGCTCGAAGTCTTCGTAGCGGAAAGAGAAGATGTCCTTTACCTCAGGATTGATCCGCATCACCGGCAGCGCGCGCGGCGCGCGGCTGAGCTGCAGCCTCGCCTGCTCCAGATGGTTGGAATAGAGATGAGTGTCGCCGAGCGAGTGCACGAAGTCGCCGGGCTTCAGGCCTGTGACCTGCGCGACCATCATGGTGAGCAGCGCGTAAGAGGCGATGTTGAAGGGCACGCCGAGAAACACGTCGGCCGACCGCTGATAGAGCTGGCAGGACAGCTTGCCGTTCGCGACATAGAACTGGAACAGCAGGTGGCAGGGCGGCAGCGCCATCTTCTCGACGTCGGCCGGATTCCAGGCGGTGACGATCAGGCGGCGGGAATCAGGCGTGCGCTTGATCATGTCGATGACATTGGCGATCTGGTCGATGCTGCGCCCGTCGGCCGCGGGCCAGGAGCGCCATTGATGGCCGTAGACCGGGCCGAGATCGCCATTGGCGTCCGCCCACTCGTCCCAAATGGTGACGCCGTTGTCGCGCAGATATTTGATGTTGGTGTCGCCCTTCAGGAACCAGAGCAGTTCATGCACGATCGCCTTCAGCGGCAGCCGCTTGGTCGTCAGCATCGGGAAGCCGGCCGACAAATTGAAGCGCATCTGGTGGCCGAACACCGAGAGCGTGCCGGTGCCGGTCCGGTCGGTCTTCTCGGCGCCGTCGGAAAGAATCCGCTCGAGCAGGTCCTGATACTGGTGCATGTTGCGACTGAGCCTTTGGGGAGGCGGCGAACTTAACGACACCCCCCGCGCTACGACAGCGGCGATTCGCTGTCGCCGTCGATTATACCCGGAAAAGTGAGTGTTCCCGGCACAAACGGCAAGGGGCGGAACTCAGCGTTCCGCCCCTCGCCTAGCGCCTTGATCGCCTTCGCTTAATTCGCCGGCTTGAGCACCGGGCTCCACTTCGCGATCTCGCTCTTGACGAGGGTCGCCAGCGCCTCCTGGGTTCGGTCCTTCGGCGCGGGGATGACGCTGCCGAGCTCGAGCAGGCGCTTCTTCACCGTCTCGTCGTCGAGCGCCTTGACGGCGGCGGCGTTCACGCTTGCCACGATCGCGGGCGAGGTTCCCTTGGGCGCGAACATTGCGTTCCAGGCCTGAGCCTGGAATGCCGGCAGGCCGGCTTCCGCCGTGGTCGGCACGTTCGGCAGCGACGGGTTTCGTTCGGCCGTGGCGATCGCATAGGCCTTGATGGTGCCGGCATTGATCTGCGGGACGGCGTTGACGATCTGGTCGCACATGTAGTCGACCTGACCCGCCACCAGCGCGTTCATCGCAGGTCCCGTGCCGTTGAACGGCACGCCGACGGGCTTGATGTCGAGGATGGAGTGGAGGAGTTCGCACGAGACGTGCGAAACCGAACCGACGCCTGCATGCGCGGCATTCACCTTCTCGGCATTCGCCTTCACATAGGTGACGAACTCCTTGAGATCCTTCGGCGGAAAGTCCTTGCGCGCCAGGATCAGGATCGGCGTGCCGGCCAGCAATGCGATCGGCTCGAAGTCCTTCTCGGGGTGATAGGCCAGCTTCGGATAGAGCGGCACGGAGGCGGCATGCGTGCCCATATGCCCGGTGATCAGCGTATAGCCATCGTTGGCCGCACGCGCGGCACGCGTCGTGGCGGTGGTGCCGCCGGCACCGACCACGTTCTCGATGATGATGCTCTGCCCCAGCGTTTGCGCCATGTGCCCGGTGACGATGCGTGAGATCACGTCAGTCGGCCCGCCGGCTGCGAACGGGACGATCACGGTAATGTTGCGCGTCGGATAGGTCTGCGCCTCAGCCGTTGCGATGAAGGCGCCCAGCGATGCTATCGCTGCTGCACATGCGCCTGTAAGCGCGCGAATGAACGTCATGGCGATCCTCCCTTTGGACACAATAAAATGCCGGCCCAAAGGCCGGCATTTCCATTTCACAAAGCCGTAACACAAGTCGATTCGACTTCCGAATGCGGCGCGCCGACGCAGGACCGAGCCGACTCGGCGCGCACGACCTCAGTTCTCGGACTCGGTGAACACCTCGTCGCGCTTGGCGCGCAATACAGGTAGCACCGTAAGGACGAGCAGGCTTGCCGCGACCGCAAGCAGCACCGCCGACAACGGGCGCGTCAGGAACACGCTCCAGTCGCCACGCGAGATCAGCAGCGCCCGGCGCAGGTTCTCCTCCATCAGCGGTCCTAGCACCATGCCGAGCAGCAACGGCGCCGGCTCGAAATCGTGCTTGATCAGCCAATAGCCGACGAGACCGAAGACGCCCGCGAGGATGACGTCGACCGGCGCGTTGTTCACCGAATAGATGCCGATCGCGCAGAAGATCACGATCGAGGGGAACATCAGCCGATAGGGCACGCGCAACAGCCGCACCCAGATTCCGACCAGCGGCAGGTTGATGATGATCAGCATCAGATTGCCGATCCACATCGAAGCGATCATGCCCCAGACCAGATCCGGCTGCTTCTGCATCACCTGCGGACCGGGCACGATGCCGTGGATGGTCATCGCGCCCACCATCAGTGCCATCACCGCGTTCGGCGGGATGCCGAGGGTGAGCAGCGGAATGAACGAGGTCTGTGCCGCGGCATTGTTGGCACTCTCCGGCCCCGCCACGCCCTCGATCGCGCCGCGGCCGAACCGGGACGGGGTCTTTGAGAGCTTCTTCTCGAGCGTGTAGGCCGCGAAGGACGCGATCACCGCGCCGCCGCCGGGCAGGATGCCGAGGATCGAGCCGAGCACGGTGCCGCGCAGGATCGGCGGCGTCGCATCGCCGAGGTCCTTCCTGGTGGGCATCAGTCCGGTGATCTTCTGCTGCACCAGATCGCGGTTCATTTCGGCGCCGTGGTCGAGGTTGCGGATGATCTCGGCAAAGCCGAACACGCCCATCGCCACGGTCGCAAAGCCGAGACCGTCGGCGAGCTCGGGAATGTTAAAGGCCATGCGCGAGGCGCCGGTCTCGATGTCCGAACCGACCATTGAGAGCAGCAGTCCAAACACGATCATCGCAATCGCCTTCAACACCGAGCCCTTGGCCAGCACCACCGCGAAGATCAGGCCGAGCACCATCAGCGAGAAATATTCGGCCGGACCGAACGCCAGCGCGAGTTTCGTCAGCGGTGCGCCGAGCAGTGCGATCAGGATGGTCGCAACGCAGCCGGCGAAGAACGAGCCGATCGCGGCGATCGCGAGCGCCGGACCGGCGCGGCCCTGCTTGGCCATCTGGTGACCGTCGATGGCGGTCACGACCGATGTCGCCTCACCGGGTATGTTGACCAGGATCGACGTGGTCGAGCCGCCATATTGCGCGCCGTAATAGATGCCGGCGAGCATGATCAGCGCGCCGACCGGCGGCAGCCCGAAAGTGATCGGCAGCAGCATCGCGACGGTGGCGATGGTGCCGATGCCAGGGAGAACGCCGACCAGCGTTCCGACCAGGGCGCCGATCAGGCACATCAACAGGTTGATCGGGGTGAACGCGACGGCGAAGCCGTGAGCAAGATTGGCAAAGATATCCATCACGCCCTCACTGGATCAGGAAACGCGGATACATCGGCATCGGCAGCCCGAGCACATAAGGAAACAGGATTGCGCAGCCGACCGTCAGGCAGGCGCCGACGATCACCGCTTCCAGCCAGCGCGTCTCGTGCGAGCCCGTCGCCGCGATCATGAAGCTCGAGAAGGCCGTGACAACGAGACCGAGGGACCGGATCGACAGGGCGAAGAACAGGATCGCCGCCACCACGAACAGCGGCCCGCGCCAGGAATAATGCGCAAGCGCCGGTCCCGCCGTGATCAGGCCGGTCAAGGCGATGCCGGCAGACAGGGCAACCAGCAGCCCGCCGAACATACGTGGCGCAGTGCCCGCACCGAAGGAGAAGCCACGCATGCCCTGCAAATCGCTCGATGCCCACAGCGCAAACAGGGCAACGGCCATCAGCACGACGCCGCCGACATAATCTTGCGCCGAGCGGATGGTCATAAACAGCGTGAGGATCGCCACCGCAAACAGCGGATAGGAATAGATCAGCGCCAGCAGCACCTCGGACGACATCTTCTTGGCGCCGCCGCCGAATGATCCGAAGAGGGCGCTCGGCGCGCCGGCCAGCAGCGCCGTCGCATGACCGGTGACGACCGCCGCCGGACCGCGGCCGGTCCCCCAGCCGAAAATCGTCCCGATCGACCAGATCAATTCGAAAATCTGCGGCGCAATCGCCAGCAGACAAAAGCCGAGCGCCACCCGGGTGTTTCGGGTGGCCGTCGCTGAGTGGCCCATCGTGTCGGCCATGCCTGTCTCCTCCGCGACCTGTAAGTCACGAGCACTGTTGTTCTAAATCGGCTGGAACTGGATACCCGCCCGGATCACTGCCTAGCGATTTTCATCAGACAATGCCAGCAAAACCCAACACGCCGCGGCAAGCAAAAGCCAGAGGGGATTGATGCGCGAGATGGACGCGACCACTGCAACCATCGCGGTCAGACGCAGTGCAGCAATTGCTGGATCGGCCCGATTAACGTCACGATAAGCGTTCGGACCTGGCAAGTCCTGCGAGGTCGGACCGGTGTCCTGGTCGGCCTCTGGTGCTTCGCCTCAACCGCGGTGCAGTGGGTCTCGCGCACTGCCGGCGCAGCGGCGACGGCGAAGAGCGAGATCGGGCCGAAGTGGAGATCAGCGCCTAGTCGGCTTGCGGCTCGTCACGCTGCTACTTTCCGCCGCAGGAAATTGAACGTCGCTGAGACTGACATTGTCCGTTCGCTGGAGCAGCAGCGTTTCATTATGCGCAAGGATTCGGCACATCGGGCTGGCGACCTCTGGCAAAGGCCAGAGCCGCGATAGGCCCGGCACTCCGAAGCCTATCCAAAGGGAACCGCGGGATCGCGCCTCCAACCCTCTGTTTTTCGAAAGCTTTGCCCCCTATATTGGGGGTGCCGGTTCGCCGGCTATGGAAATAAACGGTCGTCGCAATAAACCATTCGGACCCGGGGGCGGTACCCGGCGCCTCCACCAAAGCCCACCATCGGGCGTGCTCGAAGCTGGGCTTTGGCGGGGGCGAAATAGGATCGACGAGGGCGTAAAGGGCGTACTTTTTCCCGGTATTGTTCCGCCGTTATCGGGCTACTGCAATAGTTGCCAACGACAACTTTGCTCCGGTTGCTCAGGCTGCGTAACGCAGTTTGAAAGACCACTCTAAAGTCCTAGCGGGTTAAGCTCCGCTAGGCGGGGTTCGGAGGCACCTGGCAACAGAAGCCTCCACTTTACTCTTTGATTCTTCCCCGGCGGGGACTCCTGCTCGCCCGTCAGGCGCGGTACTATTGCGGCTTGGCGAGTCGGATCGGCAGGGTCCGGCTGCTTGGATGCAACAGGACCACCATGGCGACCGATCATATCCGATACGATGTGCTGGCCCGCGATGCGCTGCGCGGCGTGCTGCGGAAGGTGCTGACCGATGCCGCAGCCCATGGCCTGCCGGGCGAGCATCATTTCTTCATCACCTTCGTGTCCAAGGCCGAAGGCGTGAAGCTCTCGCCGCGGCTGCTCGCACAATATCCGGAGGAGATGACGATCATCCTCCAGCACCAGTTCTGGGACCTGACCGTGCTCGAGGATCGTTTCGAGGTCGGCCTGTCCTTTGGCGGCATTCCGGAGCGGCTGGTGGTGCCATTCAGTGCCATCAAGAGCTTCCTCGATCCGTCCGTGAAGTTCGGCCTCCAGTTCGACACCTCCGACGTCGCCGAGGTCGCGCCGGACAATCTGCCGGCAGCACCCGCGCCATCGGCCGTATCGGTCCCGGCACCTGCCGCGGAGAAGCCGGAAGCTGCCGACGAGTCGCCGCCGCCGAGCCAGGGCGGCGCCGAGGTCGTGCGGCTCGATCGTTTCCGCAAGAAATGATCTAGGTTGGGCGCAGAGCCATCGCGCCCGGCCAACTGTCTATATAGAAGAGCACATGAACAGGCTGTGCGGCGTTTCGCGCGGCAGAATGGATGTGCTCATGGCCAAAGCGTCCCGCTCGAAGACTGCCCGCCCCGCAACCCGCACCGAGACCGACAGCTTCGGTCCCATCGAGGTCGCCGCCGACCGCTATTGGGGGGCGCAGACCGAGCGCTCGCGCCAGAATTTCCGCATCGGCACCGACCGCATGCCGATCTCGCTCGTGCATGCGCTCGGCATGGTCAAGCTCGCCGCCGCGCAGTCCAATCTCGAGCTCGGCCTGCTCGATCGGCGCCGTGCCAACGCCATCATCCGCGCTGCGCGCGAGGTGATCGAAGGCAGACTTGACGACCATTTTCCGCTTGTCGTGTGGCAGACCGGCTCGGGCACCCAGAGCAACATGAACCTCAACGAGGTGATTGCCAACCGCGCCAACGAGCTGCTCGGCGGCGAGCTCGGCGCCAAGAAGCCGGTGCATCCCAACGATCACGTCAACATGAGCCAGTCGTCGAACGACTCCTTCCCGACCGCGATGCACATCGCCGCGGCAAGCCGCATCAATGCCGATCTCATCCCTGCCCTCGGCGAGCTGCTGCGCGCTTTGCGCAAGAAGGAGAGGGAGTTTTCGAAGATCGTGAAGATCGGCCGCACCCATACCCAGGATGCGACGCCGCTGACGCTCGGTCAGGAATTCTCCGGCTATGCCGCGCAGGTCGAAAGCGGCATCGCCCGGCTCAAGATCGCGGTGAAGGACCTCTATCCGCTGGCGCAGGGCGGCACAGCCGTCGGCACCGGTCTCAACTCGAAGCCGCGCTTTGCCAAGCTGTTCGCAAAGCACGTTGCCGGGATTACGAAGCTCCCCTTCACCAGCGCCGCCAACAAATTCGAGGCGCTGGCCTCGAACGATGCCTATGTGCTGGCGCACGGCGCCATCAATTCGGTCGCGACCGGCCTGTTCAAGATCGCCAATGACATCCGCCTGCTCGGCTCCGGCCCGCGCTCGGGCCTCGGCGAATTGATCCTGCCGGAGAACGAGCCCGGCTCCTCGATCATGCCGGGCAAGGTCAACCCGACCCAGTGCGAGGCGATGACCATGGTGTGCTGCCAGGTGTTCGGCAATCACACCGCGATCACGGTCGCCGGCAGCCAGGGTCATTTCGAGCTCAACGTCTACAAGCCGGTGCTGGCCTACAACATGCTGCATTCGATCCGCCTGATGGCGGATGCCGCGCGCTCCTTCACCGAGCATTGCGTCAGCGGCATCCGCGCCGACGAGAAGCGCATCAAGGAGCTGATGCAGCGCTCGCTGATGCTGGTGACGGCGCTGGCTCCGAAGATCGGCTACGACAACGCCGCCAAGGTGGCCAAGACGGCGCACGCCAACGGCACCACGCTGAAGGAGGAGGCGCTGCGGCTCGGCTTCGTCTCGGCCGACGAGTTCGACCGCCTGGTGCGCGCTGAGAAGATGATCAGCCCGGGATGATTCCGAATTCCGATAGCCATCCGTAATGATACGGACGCTCGGCGCCCAAAAATATGCGGTTTTGGGGGCGGGATTTGATTACCGTCAATGTTGCGGCGGGGCGGCGTGTTACGCAGCTCCACTGCCCTCGACGGGGCGAAATTCATCGTTTGATGGCCCAAGGGCCGATTGACGAGGACGAGCGAATGGCGATCAAGTCTTCTGCGGCGCAATGTGGCGCCCTGTTTCTGAATGTTTCATCCTGCCTGAAGAGGAGCGGATGATGGAGACGCGGCATGGGGAACGTCATCAACCTGAATCGTTTCAGGAAGCGCGTCGAGCGGGAAGCCTCGGCGAAGCAGGCGGACGCCAACCGGGCGAAGTTCGGGCGCACGAAGGCGGAACGGTCGTCCGAGGCGAAGCGGGCGGACCAGGCCAAGGAGAATCTGGACCAGCACCGGATCGATCGCGAGGAGCAGCCATGAAGTCGCCGGTCGTGAAACGATCGATCGTCGTCGCCGGCCACAAGACCAGCGTCAGCCTGGAAGAGGCGTTCTGGAACGGCATGAAAGAGATTTCCGGCCTGCGCAACATGACGTTATCCGAGCTGGTCGGCGAGATCGACAACAACCGCCAGCAGGGCAATCTGTCGTCGGCGATCCGCCTCTTCGTCCTGGACTACTTCAAGAGCCGCGCCATGGCCGCCCAGCCGGACAAGGTCCCGGCCCAGTAGCCGTCGGGGGCGCCCGCGACGGCGCCCCGGCCTCTGCACTTTAAAATCGCTCTAAGGTGCAGCTTCGGCGCGCGGGCACGCTTGACCTCAATGCCCGGCGTTGAAAATACAGGGCATGACCGATACCACTGATACGCGTTCGCACATGCCGCTGGGTCTGGCCCAGCGCGGCTATACCGGCGTCATCCAACACCTTGCCGCCAAAGAGGCTGGCTCGGCGCTTTCGGACGTCGAGCTCGAGAGCCGCCTGATCGAACTCGGCTTCGTCGAGGGCGCCCGGGTCGAGATCCTGCATGAGGGGTTGGTCGGGCGCGATCCGATCGCGGTGCGGGTCGATAGCACCACGATCGCGGTCCGCCGTCGCGAAGCCATGGCCATCATCGTCGCCTGACGCGCGACCGCAATCTGCCCCGCAGGCCCTTGATCCCATGGAAGCACCGCTGCTGCATCTCGCCCTGGTCGGCACGCCCAACAGCGGCAAGACCTCGCTGTTCAACGCGCTGACCGGCAGCCGGCAGAAGGTCGCGAACTATCCCGGCGTCACGGTCGAGCGCAAGGAAGGCTTCTTCGTCACCCCGCTCGGCCGCCAGGTCTCCGTGGTCGACCTGCCCGGCACCTATTCGCTGCGCGGCCGCAGCCCGGACGAAGAGATCACCCGCGACTTCGTGCTCGGCAAGGCCTCCGGCGAGACCCTGCCCGATCTCGTGCTGTGCGTCGCCGATTCCACCAATCTGCGCCTGACCATCCGCCTGCTGCTGGAGCTGAAGCGCACCGGGCGGCCGATGATCCTCGTGCTCAACATGTTCGACATTGCAAGCCGCCGCGGCATCACTGTCGACGTCAAGCGGCTCGCCAAGGAGCTCGGAGTGCCCGTGGTCACCTCGATCGCGGTGCGCAAGGGCGGCACGGCCGACCTGCTCAAGCTGACCGACGAGATTTCCGCGGAGCTCGCGGCCGAGCCGGTGGAGAACAGCTGGCGCGCGCTCGGCGTCTCCGAGCTGCGTGCCACCCAACGCGAGGCCGACCGCATCATCGCCGACTGCGTCAGCCTGCCTGCTCGCCCCGACACCTGGACCGCACGGATCGACGCGATCGTGCTGCATCCGGTCGGCGGGCTGATCGTGCTGGCGCTGATCCTGTTCGTGATGTTCCAGGCGGTGTTCGCCTGGGCGCAGCCGGCGATGGAGCTGCTGAAGTCCGGCTTCGACTCGCTCGGCGAGCTGGTGCAGGCCACCCTGCCCGACGGCTTGCTGCAAAGCTTCCTGCAGAACGGCGTGATCTCCGGCGTCGGCAGCGTCATCGTGTTCCTGCCGCAGATCATCCTCATCTTCCTGTTCATCCTGCTCCTGGAAGATTTCGGCTACATGGCGCGCGCGGCGTTCCTGATGGACCGCATCATGGGCGGCGCCGGCCTGCACGGCCGCGCCTTCATTCCGCTGTTGTCGAGCTTTGCCTGCGCCATTCCCGGCATCATGGCGACGCGCGTCATCGACAACAAGCGCGACCGGCTGACCACGATCCTGATCGCGCCGCTGATGACCTGCTCGGCGCGCATTCCGGTCTATACGCTGATCATCTCCGCCTTCATCCCGGCCAGAGACGTCTGGGGCTTCATCAACCTGCAGGGCCTCGTGATGTTCGGCCTCTATGCCGCCGGCATCATCAGCGCGCTGTTGGTCTCGTTCGTGATCAAGTTCTTCATGCTGCGCGACTTTGTGCCGGCGCCGTTCATGTTGGAGCTGCCGGACTACAAGATGCCGCGGCTGAAATCCATCGTGATCGGCATCTACACCCGCGCCAAGATGTTCTTGCAGCGCGCCGGCACCACGATCTTCTCGATGATGGTGCTGATCTGGTTCCTGGCCTCCTTCCCGCAGCCGCCCGCGGGCGCGACCGGGCCGGCCATCGAGTTCAGCCTGGCGGCGATGATCGGCAAGGCGCTCGAGCCCCTGCTCGCCCCCGTCGGCTTCAACTGGCAGATCGCGGTGGCGTTGATCCCGGGCATGGCGGCGCGCGAGGTCGCGGTCGCGGCGCTCGGCACCGTCTATGCGATCGAGGGCGGCAACGAAGCGGTCGAGCAGATCGGCCAGGTGCTGGCGACAAAATGGTCGCTCGCCACCGCGCTGTCGATGCTAGCCTGGTACATCTTCGCCCCGCAATGCGCCTCCACGCTCGCCGTGATCCGGCGCGAGACCGGCAGCTGGGCCTGGATGGGCGCCACCTTCGCCTACATGCTGGTGCTGGCCTATGCGGCGAGCCTCGTGACGTACAACGTCGCCGTCGCGCTGGGGGCGGGGTAGCCCTTCCAAAACGAAACTGCGAAAACAACCCCATGCACAGTAGACCGGGGGTCGTGAAATCAATGAGTTACGCGCAAGGCAACGATCCGGCCGTCGCCCGTTGACCCGTCGGGCAAAACAGGGGCATGATGTCACGATCAGCCCGCAGCGATAGCAGCATGAACTACGACACGCCTCGGAAGCGGCGATCTGTCGCCGTGGACCATTTCACCACCGACCGCCTGACCGCCGAACGGTTGCGCGAGGATCACCTCGCCGACCTCGTCGCGCTGCATCGCGACGCCGAGGTCTCCCGCTATCTCGGCGGGGTGCGGACGCCCGAGGTCACGAGGGCTTATCTCGCAACCAACATGGCCCATTGGGACCAGCACGGCTTCGGACTCTGGACGCTGCGAACGAAGGACGGGGCCTTCGCCGGACGGGCGGGCATTCGGCACATTCTCGTGGACGATGTCGACGAGGTCGAAATCGCCTACGCGTTCAAGCGCGAATTCTGGGGCCAAGGATTTGCCAGCGAGATCGCGACCGCGCTGACGGACATCGGGCTGTCACAGCTCGCACTGCCGTCTCTCATCGGCATTGTGTATGTCGGGAACGGCGCATCGCGGCGCGTGCTGGAGAAGTCGAACTACCAGCTCGAGCGAAGCACGAACCGTCACGGCGAGGACGTCGTGATCTACCGCATCCGGCAGTGAGGGCAGCAACGGGATGGACCGCGAGCGGACCGTTTGTGTTCATTTTTGAACCGACACCATCCACGGGTCGGCACAGTCTGAGCGGCAACGAACCGGTCGCCGGACCGCCAGTCGGGCGGGAACTCAGGCCCGGGCATCGGAGTTCCTTAGACGGACCTTTTCAGTCATCCGGCTCCCGGCGTGCGCTGGGAGCGCATGGAGAGCTTTGGGAAGATACGCGTAAGGGGGGTTCATGACCGGTCAATCCGCGGCTGCTCCAGGCAGCGACCTCAAGGATTTGCCGAGAGTTTCGACCGGCAGCGAAGGGCTGGATGACATCCTCGGCGGTGGCTTGGACCCCAACCGAATGTATCTCTATGAGGGACGACCCGGCACCGGCAAGACCACGATTGCGCTCCAGTTTCTGCTCCGCGGGGTCCGGGACGGCGAACGCGTGCTCTACATCTCGCTTTCCGAGACCAAGCGCGAGCTCACCCTGGTCGCGCAGCGACACGGCTGGTCGCTGGACGGCGTCGACATCTTCGAGCTGGTGCCGCCGGAAACGACACTCGATCCGGATCGAGAGCTCACGGTCTTTCATCCCGCAGAAATGGAGCTGAGCGAGACCACGGGTCTGATCTTCAAGGAGGTCGAACGGATCAACCCTACCCGCGTGGTGCTCGACAGCCTGTCCGAATTGCGCCTGCTGGCGCAGAACCCGCTCCGCTACAGGCGACAGGTTCTGGCCCTCAAGCACTTCTTCACCAATCGCAACTGCACCGTGGTTCTGCTCGACGATCTGTCGTCCTCCCAGGATGATCTGCAACTGCATTCGATCGCGCACGGCGTGGTGATGCTCGAGCAGCTGGCCATCGACTACGGTGCCGAGCGGCGGCGGCTTCGCGTGATCAAGATGCGCGGCATCCGTTTTCGCGGCGGCTTCCACGATTTTACGATCGCGCAAGGCGGCCTGCGCATCTTTCCGCGGCTCGTCGCGGCCGAGCATCACAGATCATTCGATGGCGACATGGTGTCCAGCGGCAACCCCGAGCTCGACCAGCTCCTCGGAGGCGGGCTCGAGCGCGGCACCAACGCTCTTCTCCTCGGCGCGGCCGGCGTCGGCAAGTCGTCAGTTGCGCTAACCTACGCCATCGCGGCGGCGGAACGCGGCGAGCACGCCGTATTCTTCGCCTTCGATGAAGGGCGCGGAACGGTGGAGGCCCGCGCCAGAGCGCTCGGGCTGCCGCTGGACAAACATCTCGCCTCCGGAAAGATCCGGTTTCAGCAGATCGATCCGGCCGAATTGTCGCCGGGTGAGTTCGCGGCAACGCTCCGCCGGAGCGTCGAGGTCGACAATGCCCGCATCATCGTCATCGACAGCTTGAACGGTTATCTGAACGCGATGCCGGATGAACGTTTCCTCGTCCTGCAGATGCACGAACTGCTCAGCTACCTGGCCCAGCAGGGCGTGCTCACCATCCTCATCCTCGCCCAGCATGGGCTTGTCGGTCCCATGGATACGCCGCTCGACCTCAGCTATTTGAGCGATGCAGTCGTGATGCTGCGCTATTTCGAGTTCGCCGGAACGGTTCGACGCGCCTTGTCGGTCGTCAAGAAGCGCAGCGGCGGCCACGAGCACGGCATCCGCGAATTCCGGCTCGGCAGCAGCGGGATCAAGCTGGGCCCGCCGCTTCATGAGTTCAGCGGCATCTTTTCCGGCAATCCGCGCTATACCGGCACGGCCCTCCCGGAAGGGCCGCTCGAATGAGCGCGCAGCGCGATCACCGCGTTCTCGTCTTCGCCCCGGTGGGCCGCGACGGGCCGGCATCGGCCGAACTTTTGCGCAACGCGAACCTCGAGGCGATCAGTTGCCGGGACTTGGCCGAACTCGTCACCGAAATGGCGGCAGGCGTCGGCACCGTATTTCTTGCCGAGGAAGGATTGTTCGGCAAGGACACCGCGGCGCTGGCACAATGGATCGCCGGTCAGCCGCCGTGGTCCGATCTGCCTTTCGTCGTTCTCACCAGCCACCGGGAGCAGCCCTCGGTCATCGCCTGGCGACGCAGTATCGTCGAGCTTCTGCGCAACGTTTCGCTGCTCGAACGGCCGGTTCAACCGATCACGCTGACCAGCACCATCCAATCCGCACTGCGGGCTCGGCGGCGTCAATACGAGATCCGGGCTCTGCTCGAGGCGCGCGAGCAGACGGCCCAGGAGCTCGAGAAGCTGGTGATCGAGCGGACGAAGGCGCTGGAGGAAGCCAACACGCAGCTTCGCCTCGAGATCGAAGAGCGAGCACGCGTGGAGGAAACGCTTCGGCAGGCTCAGAAGATCGAGGCCATCGGCCAGCTCACCGGCGGCGTCGCGCATGACTTCAACAATCTCTTGATGGTGATTTCCGGCGGCCTCGACATGCTCGAACGCCAGACCGATCCGACCCGGCGCCGCCGCCTGATGGACGGGATGATCCAGGCGGCGCAGCGCGGAGCGAGCCTGACCAAGCAGCTTCTGGCATTCTCACGGCGGCAGAAACTCCGGCCGGAGCCTGTCGACGTCGCCGCGCAGATCGGCGGCATGCGTGAACTGCTCGATCGCAGTCTCAGGGGCGACGTCCATGTCGAATTCGACTTTCCGGAGCAGCTTTGGCCGGTGGAGGTCGATCCCGGCGAGCTCGAGCTGGTCATTCTCAACCTGGCCGTCAACGCCCGCGACGCCATGCCCAATGGCGGCACGATCATCGTGCGCGGCGAAAATCTACCCGACCTGAACGATGGGGAGATCGCCGGCGACTATGTCCGCTTGTCCGTCGTCGACACCGGTGTCGGGATGCCCCCGGAGATCATGTCGCGGGTGTTCGAGCCGTTCTTCACGACCAAAGACGTCGGCAAGGGGTCTGGACTGGGGCTCGCACAGGTCCATGGATTTGCGACGCAGTCGCGGGGCACGGTGCGAATTCAATCGAAGGTCGGCCGAGGCACGAGCATCGAGCTGTACCTGCCGCGATCCTTCGAGACTCCCTCCGACGAGCGACACCTCATCGACCTCACCAGGGTGCGCCCGAAAAAGAGCAATCAGGGGCAGATCCTGCTGGTGGAGGACGATAACGAGGTTGCCGCGCTGGTCAGCGAGATGCTCGGTCAGCTCGGCTACGAGGTCACACGCGCTTCCAGTGCCGCAGCAGCGCTCGGTGCCCTGGCGGACGGCCGTCCCATCGATCTGATCTTCTCCGACATCATGATGCCGGGCGGCATGAACGGGGTCGAGCTTGCGCGCGAGGTCAGGAAGAGACGAAGCGACATACCGATATTGCTGACCAGCGGATATGCCGAAGCCTCGGTCCATGAAGCGGAGAGCGCGGGTATCGAGATCCTGCCCAAGCCCTATCACATCGACGAGCTCGCCGCAGCCCTGGCCGCGGCGAAGTCAGGTCTTCGGCGCGATGCAGGCTCCAAACGCTCGAACTCCTGCTGAGAGCAATCGTGGATTACGCTGCGCGCCAGTCTGCGCGCGATCCCCGGAGCCTTACCGAAAATATCCCAGCACGAGATCGACATCCGCGCTGCGGGCCGCCGTGCCGTTCAGCTCGGCGTCGATGACGCGGCGGCAGGCGTCCACCGCGGCGTGGTCGCCGAGGTCGTTGGCGGCTTCCAGCACGAGCCAGGCGGCGTCCACCGAGGCCTTGTCCGGAGCTGCGCCGCCGAGATCGGTGGCGCCGGCATTGGCGAGATTCTTCTTGCGAACGGCGGTGCCGAATTGAGGTAACATTGCAGGTACTCCCCTCTCCTCAGTGGACCTGTCAGTGGACTTGAAGTTCGGGCTGACGGCCCGCATCGGCACCCGCGCCGGTCTTGCGCGACTGGTAGAACTTCAGAATGCTGCGCGACGTCTCGATCTTGAGCCGGCCGTACTCGCGCTCGTTGTCCTGGAGCTCGCGCGCCGTGATCAGATGATCCTTGGCGCCGAGGAACAACAGCGACATCGTCGTGTCCCAGGAGAAGTCGAGCGCCTTGCACAGCACCAGGATCATCTCGCGGTTGCGGTCCATCAGCGCGCGCTCGATCACGTCGACCGGCAGCGCCGACAGCAGCGACAGGCCGATCTGCACCTCGTCGAAGCGATGCTGGCGGGCATAGTTCGAGATCGAGTCCTGGTTGAGATTGCCCTGGCGATACTGCGTCGTGACCACGCGCTTGGCGACGAAATAGCTGCGCGAGGACGGGCCGAACTTGGACTGAAGATCGCCGGTGACCTCGGTGACCGAGCTCTGGATCTGCGACATCATCTCGGGCCGCTCGGTCTCGAGCCGGCGGCGGACGTCTTCGGAGGCTTTCGCGATCAGCTGCTGGAAGATGTGGCGCGGCACGTCCTTGCGCAGGCCGAGCTGCTCGGCAAGGATCGAATCGCCCTCGGCGCGGCGGACCATGTGCAAGAGGCCCGAGCCGGAGAACCGCGCGCCCTCGTTCCTGGCGACCGAGGTCACGACCTCCTGGTTGCCGCGCTTGACCAGCACGTCGGTCACGGCTTCGCCGATCGACTGGCGCTGCGAGATCGCCAGCAGATGCGCCTGGCCCTTGGTCATGGCGCTCTGAACCAGCATCTTCTCGTCGATGCGGTTGGAATCGCGCAGCACGGGACCGGCAACCGCGATCTCGTCGTCGAGGGCGAGCCTTTCGATGACGTTGAGCGGGGCGTGATCGCAGGCCGACATCACTTCGGAGAGCTGCGCGCGCGCTGCCACCTCGATCTCGTCGGCAAGCCGGCCGATCACCTCGCCGAACATGCTGATCTCGTCGTCGCTGTAGCGGCCGGTGATCAGGATGTCGGTCGCATGCCACAATGCGCGTGACCGGCTTTCGTCGGTGCCGCGCGCGATCGCGTCGTCCAGATCCTGCAGAAGCGATTTCGCCCCGTTCATCTCGATCACCCCAGTTCATGGCAGCCCGTTGGCGAGCCGTCCCGCCGCTCGCGGCGCGACGCCGAATTCCTCTGGGAACCCACGCTAGAGATGAAACGCGAGAATTCAGTAAAGTCGGCAAATCAGTTTTGCCGACGAAAATTCCGTCAAATGCGAGGGAATGGACTTACTGTTGTGCAAGAGCCGAGAAGCTTTGGGCACTGAAACCTCTCCGCGTCATGGCCGGGCTTGTCCCGGCCATCCACGCCTTGCCGCATGGCACAAAGAACGTGGATGCCCGGGACAAGCCCGGGCATGACGAGCATCGGCAACGGAGCGCTTTAGTTAGCGCCGTCTACGGATTCTGCGGCGTCAGCACAAGCGGCGGCTTCGGCCTGGGCTTGGCGGGCGGCGGGCCCGGGGCGGGCTTCACGTCGATGGCCGGAGGGAGCGGCGCGAGCTGCTGGCTCGCGAGCGGCGGGCTCGTCAGTGAAGGGCTTGTCAGTGAGGGGCTTGGCGCGGCGGGCGCGGCCTGCGGAGCTTTCGGGGTCGGCGCCACCCTGGGCTTTGCCGGCGCGCGGCGCGGGTCCTGGCCCGGCAGCGGCACGTTGGGTGGCGCCTGCTCGGTCGCTATCTCCGGGGACACCAGCGTCGGCAGCGCAGCGGTGGCCGGCGGCGGCTCGCCGCGCTCGATGGCGTCGAGCCGCCGCGTCTCGCGATCGATCGTGCGCACCGCAAGCCATGACGACAGCGGTGCGAGGTCGATGGTACGGCTCAGCCTGTCGGGCGGGCCTGCCGCAAACAGCTGGATCTCGGGCGGGGCGCCGGAAAGCCCGGTCATGATCGGCGTCAGGCTGGCGCGGATGTCGGCCTGGTCCGCCGGAATGTCGTAGCCGCCGGAGACGATGGCGCGGGCGTTCTTCGCTTCCAGCGGCGTTGCGCCGATGCGCAGGCGGCCGTCGCGGATCGTGAACGGAATCTGCGCCGAAGGCACCGCGATGCGCCCCGCCGACAGCGCGGGCTCGACGAGCTGCCGCAGCCGGTTGTCGTCATTGACCTGGCCGCCGTCGCTGGCGCGGATGGCGATCTCGAACGCACGCGGATTGAGGCCGGCGATCTCGGCGGATTCGAGCGTCACCGTGCCGTTCCCGGCGAGCGCACCGGTCAAGGCCGCGACGCTGCGGCCCTGGCTGGTCAGCGCCATCTGCACCGAGGCGCGCCCCTTGGGCAGGGCGAGGTCGCGATAGCGCAGCGCCGCCGCATCGACGTTGCTGAGCTCGATGCGCGCGTTCAGCGCAAGCCCACCCGCGCCATTGCGCGCGTCCAGGCTTGCGGACATGTCGCCGCCGCCGACGCCGCCCTTGAGCGCATCGAATGCGAGCGACTGGCCGTCGCTCCGGATCGTGCCGCCGAAGGGGCGCAGCTCGATGCCGCCGGGCAACGTTCCGCGTAAGGCCTGGAAGGCGATGCGGCCGCGCCAGCCGCTGACCAATCCTGCGCTGAGAGGCTCGCCGGACTCACGACCGGCTGCGCCGACGGCGATTGCGAGCGCCGGCGCCAGATCGAGCGAGTCGAGACCGACCTCGCCGTCGATGCTCTTGTCCTGATCGAGCGTCACCGAAACATGGCCGCGCAGATGCGAGCCCGCGGCATTGCCGTCGAGATCGCCGAAGGTCAGGCGATTGCCGGAGAGCGTGAGGCGGGAGGACAGGCTGACGTTCTGCGCCGACTTGCCGGCCGGGCTGGTCCCGAGCAGCGGCGCCAGATTGGCGTTGCGCACGCGCAGGTTCACGCTCGCCTTCGGTTCGAACGATTTGGGCTCGAACGATTTGGGTTCGGACGGTTTGGACTCCGACCATTCGACGCTGCCTTGCGCGTCGGCATCGAGCCCGCCGCCGCTGAGCTTTGCGTTCAATTGCGAGGGACGGCGCCAGGCTCCGCTCAACCGTCCTTCGAATTGCGAGGCGCCCTCGCCCGCGGCCACGATGCGGTCGAGCCCCAGCAGTGCCAACAAGGCGCCGGCTTGCGGCGCCGCCGCTTTCGCGTCCAGCGTGAAGTCGCTGTTGCGCAGGCGTTCGAGGTCGATACCGCCGATGGCGGCCGCCGGCGTCTGCGCGGCCAGGGTCGCCGTCGTCTTGAGCTGCGGTGCGTCGAGGTCGAGCACGAAGCGGGCATTGCTGCGATCGGCATGCTCGGCGTTCTTGTCGAGGCTGAGATCGAGCTTGAGACGGGTCGCGCCGGGCAAGGACGGGAGCGCATCGAGGCGCGCGCGCAGCGCGGGCGCGAACGGCTCGACCAGCGCGGTGAGCTCGCGCAGCGAATTGGCCGAGGATTTCAGCGCGAGCTTGCCGGTCGTCTTGGTGCGGTCGAAGCTGCCGCTCGCCTCCGAGGTCACGCCGCCGCCCTGGCCGAAGCGCAGCTGCTCCAGCGACAGCGACGCCGGGCTGTAGGCGAGCCTGGCTGCGAACGGCCGCAGCTCCTGGCCGGCGGAGATCGCGCGGCCAATATCGAGCGAGAGCTTTGCCTCTTCCGGCCATTCGCCTTGCCGCCCCGCCAGCGCGCGCACGAAGCTCGTGGCGGCATCGAGGTCGAGCCGGTCGGCCCTGAGGTCCGCATCGATCCGCGAGCCGTTGCTCGCGCCTGTCTGCACGAAGACGATGCGGCCTTCGATCGCGCCGCCATCGATGTCGGCCTTCAGCCTGTCGATGGCGAGATGATTGGCTGCGATGGTGACGTCGCCGGCGAGACGCAGCGGCCGCGTGCTGCGGCGGGTGATCTCGCTGCGGCCCTGCAGCCAGGCCACCAGCGTGTCGGGATCCGGGGATTCAACGCTGAGCCGGCCGCTGAAACTGTCGGCGCCGGGAGCCGCGCCATTGAGCGAGACCTGCGTCATGCCGGGCGCGCGCAGCTCCAGCCGCCGAAAGGTCCAGGACCGGCCGTCGGTCGCAAGCTCGGTCGCGATGTTCTGGAGCGGACGGCCGCCGAGCATGATCTGATCGGCATTGAACTCGATCTGGGCAGGGATCGGCACCTGCGGGATCGCCGCCAGCCCTGCGCGCAGCGCCGGCAGGACGCGCTGCGGATCGGCATCATCCTTGGCGGTCAGCCTGTCGGCATCGACCTGCCGCGCCGACAGCACCGCGCGCAGCAAGGGCGATGCGCCAAACCTGAGATCGCCGACGCCGCCGAGCTTCAGCGCGGTGTCCTCCGGGCCGAAGCTCGCGTCGATCTGCTCGAATTTCGCGCCGGCCGGATCGGCCTTGAGCCTGGTCGCAAGCTTCCAGGGCGTCGGTCCCGCCTCGCCCGCCTTCCTGGCCGCGGGCACGGCGAGGGTCAGCGCGCCCTCGAATTTCGGCTGGCGATTATCGAAGGCGAGCACGCCCTCAAGATCGGCGAGGATGGCGCGCTCGCCGGGATCGATGTTGAGGTGGAGACGGGTGGCGCTGCCGTCGGCGCTGGGGCCGGAGGAGACGCGGAACGGGTAGCGCACGCCGCGCGCGGTGAAGCTGCCGTCGCCCCGCACCGAGCCTGCGAGCGAGCGCACATCGCCGGAGAAGGCGATATCGTTCAATTCCAGCGTCGAGCGGCTGGCGGCATCGTGCAAGGCGATGCGGCCGGTGAGGTTCAGCCGCTCGATGGCGAGGGAGGCCAGGTTGAAGGTGCCGCTCGCGGTGGAGGGCAAATCGACCCGTCCGCGCGCGTCCAGACCAAGATCGACCGCCATGCCGCCGACCGAAAGCTCGGTGGCGCGCCATTCGCCGCGCATCAGGGAGCCGAGGCTGAACTCGACATCGAGCTTGTCGGCGCGCAGGCGGCCGAGATCGTTGTTGCCGCCGAAGGTGACGCCGCGCAGCCGCAGCGTCGGCGCCGGCAACAGCCGCGCATCGAGCTCGCCCGCCACCCGCACCGGCACGCCGATGATCTTGCCGGCCTCCGCCTCGAACTGGGGCCTGAACTGGTTCCAGTCGATGTAGTAAGGCCCGATCAGCGCGGCCAGCAGCGCAATGATGAAGGCAATCGCCAATCCGAGCAGCGTCGTCTGCACGGGTCTCCCCTCGGCCAAACCGGCCTGGGCCGAAGCTGAGAGCCTCAGGCGCGCCGGAACAGCCCCTTATATAGGGGGAAGTATGGCGAAGTCACAGCGACTGTTGCGCGCGGAGGTTAACGCGCAAGCCCCCTCACCAGCTCGCCGGCAGCCGCCTCAGCCCGCGCAGCACGAAGGTCGGCCGCCATTCCGGGGTCTCAATGTCGTCGATGCGCAAATCCGGCAGCCGCCGCAGCAGCGTGGCGATGGCGATCTCGGCCTCGATCCGCGCCAATTGGGCCCCCAGGCAGAAATGGATGCCGCCGCCGAACGACAGCGGCTTGACGTTCGCCCGGGTGACGTCCAGCCGGTCGGGCCTGTCGGGGTAGACCGCGCCATCGCGGTTGGCCGAGCCGAGCAGGCACAGCACGGTCTCGCCCTTGGGGATCGTCACGCCGCCGAGGTCCTCGATCTCCTCCAGCGTGACGCGCCCGGTCATCTGCACCGAGGAATCATAGCGCAGGAACTCCTCGATCGCGTTCGTCATCAGCTCCGGTTTCGCTTTCAGGAGCGCAAGCTGATCCGGGTTGCGGTGGAGCGCGAGCAGGCCGTTGCCGATCAGGTTGACCGTGGTCTCGTGGCCTGCGCCGAACAGCAGGATGATGTTGGCGGTCAGCTCCTCGTTGGTGAGCTTGTTGCCGTCCTCCTCGGCCTGCACCAGCTGGGTGATGAGGTCGTCGCCGGGATTCTTGCGGCGCAGCTCGAACAGCTGCTGGAAATACATCTGCGCCATCAGGTTGGCGGCGTTGCCCTGGCGGATCTCCTCCGGCGAGAGCGGCACGGGGTCGAGCAGCCGTCCGCCGTCGCGCGAGCTCTTGTAGAACACTTCGCGATGCTCCTCGGGGATGCCGAGCATGTCGCAGATGATGGTGACGGGCAGGCGGAAGGCGAAATCCTCGATCAGGTCCATGTGGCCGCGCTCGATCACGGCATCGATCGCCTGGTCGACGATCTCCTGGATCCGCGGTCGCATGTCCTCGACGCGGCGGGCGGTGAAGGCCTTCACGACCAGGCCGCGCAGGCGGGTGTGGTCCGGCGGATCGGCTTGCAGCATCCAGTAGCTCATGCTGCGAAACACCGGCTCCTTCATGATCTCCGGGCCGTAGCGGCGCGTGGTCCGCTCGACGAAATCCTTGCCGAAGCGCTTGTCACGCAGCACGAGACTGACCTCGGCGTGCCGGCTGGCGACGTACTGGCCGAAAGGCGTCACGTGGATCGGATCGACCGTGCGCAGCCGTTCATAGTGCGGATAGGGATCGCGGATGAAATCCGGCGAGAGCGGGTTGAACAGCGGTCCGCCAGCGGGTTGCACTTGCTCGTTCATGGTGACCTCGGATCGATTGCCGCACGACACGCATACGCAAGGCTGCCCACCGCCCGGCGTAACCATCCCTGTAAATTATCAACTCGATACATTGTTGTATCGAGTTGCATTCTGCCCTAAGCTGCGCCGATGTCAAGGGTGAGAACCAGGCCGACCAGGGACGACACACGCGAGGCGCTGTTCGAGGCGGCCGCGCGCGTGTTCGAGGCGGACGGCATCGGCGGCGCCAGCATCGAGGCGATCGCGGCGGCGGCGGGCTTCACCCGCGGCGCGTTCTATTCGAACTTCAAGAGCAAGGACGAATTGATCATCGCCATGCTCGAGGACCATGTCGCGCAGTCGATCCGGCGCAACATGGACATCCTGGCGCAGCACGACAATCTCGACGACTTCATCGCGGCGTTGAAGACGATGGACCGCAGCCGCCAGGATCCGCTCGGCCGCTCGCCCCTGCTGCACATGGAGATGATCCTGTTCGTGGCGCGGGCCGAAAAGCGCCGCCCGGAACTTGCCAAACGCCTGCGCGCGCGGCGCAGGCTGGTCGCCGACATCATCGAAGCGACATCGAAGAGCAACGGGCGCAACGTCAATCTGAACCCGCCCTGGATCGCCTCCGTCGTGCTCGCGCTGGAAGACGGCTTTCGCCTGCACCGGCTGATCGACCCCGAGACGACACCCGCCGACAGCTTTCTGCGCGCGATCACGGATTTGCGGCGGAGGACGGGATTGGCGTCAGCCTAGCGGCGCGGGCGGCGCAGCCGCGCCGATATGCTGATCGTCAGCAGACCTGTTCGGTCAATCGATGACGCCTTGCTCGCAGATCGATCGACACACGCAAAGCGCCGCGATCGGAACAGAAGAATGGCCTCGCAGCAAACAAACTGGCTTCGCTCCTTGCAAATGCATGAAAGTCGTATATATTGAAGTCGTTCGATTAGCCGCTGTGCCTTGTTGAATGCGCCCGCGGGCTCCTTTTCCAAAGACATCGACGAAGTTGAAGGTAACCGCGCGATTGTCGCGCGGGATGCGCTCGCGCGCTTTGGAGAAGAAAATGACGACAGGTACGGTCAAGTGGTTTAACGGCCAAAAGGGCTTCGGTTTCATCCAGCCAAACGACGGTGGCAACGACGTGTTCGTTCACATCAGCGCCGTTGAAAGGGCTGGGCTTGCCGGTCTCGGCGAAGGCCAACAGGTCAACTTCGAGATCAAGACCGACAAGATGCGAGGCAAAGTCAGCGCCGAGAACCTCTCGCTGGCTTGAGATCGTTGCGCCGTTTCACGGATGTACTGAAACGGTCGCTTTGCCCGCTCAATCCCTGGATTGAGCGGGTTTAGTCTTTGCGGATCCGGGTGAACGATGAGCAGCAAGAAGCCGGCAGAGCCGTCACCCGAAAGCATTACACGTTCCGATCGCAAGCGCCTGGCCGCCGAAGAGGGCGCGCGGGCATTGGCGGACGTGGAAAGGCAAGCCATCGAGGTTCGCAAGAACATGGCGCGGCTTCGAGAGGCGCGCCAGGCGAGGGAAGCGGCCGATGAAGCTCTTCGATCGACTTTGCCGGTGCCTAAGCTCAAGAAGCGGACAAGGAAGTTGGCGCGATAGCCGTCTTCAACGCCGCCTGCGAAATCTGAAGTGCCGATCCCATGCCGGAGAGTGCAGATCGTGCCTCGCATAAAGCCAGATCACGGAACCATCACATTCTTTCTCGCGTCCGGCGCAAATCGGCAGATGTGCCGGCTTGCAACGACATTCAACACGCAGAAGCAGGCCTTCAGCTATCTACAGAAGCATCGCACGGAGTTCGAGCGCATGGCGCGGGCGCGCCTGGCTTCAGGAGAGCTCGAGGAAGGCATTGTCGTGCTTTCGATGCTCTAGCGAAGCCCGTTCTGCCGCCGGTCGCTGATGCGTTCCTGCCGCTCAAAGGCGGCTACGCCGACTGCTTCACGGCAACCTTGTCCGCCACAAGGTCAAGCCGCCCCAGCATCGCCCTCGCCTGCTCGGCGCAATGCTCGATCAGCCAGCGCTCGAAGGCGACCGGCGGCAGGGGCGGCGCGTAGAGGAAGCCCTGGACGATGTCGCAGCCGAGCTCAGCCAGCGTCTTGCGCTGCCCCTCGGTCTCGACCCCCTCGGCGACCACGCTCATGCCGAGGCCCTGGCCGACGCGGACCACGGCGGTGGCGATCGCGAGCGCGCCCGCGTCCTGCTCGATGTCGCGCATGAAACTGCGGTCGATCTTGAGCTCGCGGATCGGCAGATGCGCTAGCCGGCTGAGGCTGGAATAGCCGGTGCCGAAATCGTCCACCGAGAGGCCGACGCCGAGCTCGCGGATCGCGTTCATCGTCTCCAGCGCCGCGGCGCCGTCCTGCATGAACGCGCCTTCGGTGATCTCCAGCATCAGCGCATCCGGCGGCAGATCGTGCTCGGCCAGGATGTCCTTGAGCCGCGCGGCCAGCGTGACGTTGCGGAAATTGATCGGCGACAGATTGACCGAGACGCAGGGGATGTTGAGCCCGGCGCGGCGCCAGCTCGCCATCTGACGGCAGGCCTCGCGCACGGACCACATACCGATCTGCTCGATCAGCCCGCATTCCTCGGCGAGCGGGATGAACTTTGCCGGCGAGACGTCGCCGAGCACGGCATCGCGCCAGCGCGCGAGCGCCTCGACGCCGTGGATCGCGCCGTCGCAGCTGCGAATCTGCGGCTGATAGCTGAGGCTCAGCACACCTTCCGCGACCGCGCGGCGCAACGCCGCGATCAGCGCCAGCCGCTGCTCCGCGAGCACGTTCATCTCGGCACTGAAGAGGCGATGCGTCGAGCGTCCGGCCTGCTTGGCCATGTACATGGCGGCGTCCGCCTGCTGCATCAATGTGTCGATGTCGGTGGCGTGATCGGGATAGAGGCTGATTCCGATGCTGGCGGACATCGGCATCAGCTTCGATCCGAGCCGCAACGGTGCGGACAGGGCCTCGGTGATCCCGGCCGCGATGCGCTCAGCGGCCTCGGCATTGCGTTGCGGCAGCAGGATGACGAACTCGTCGCCGCCGAGCCGTCCCAGCATGTCGTCGGGACCGATCTGCTCGCGCAGGCGCTGCGCGAGCAGGATCAAGAGCTCGTCGCCGGCGGCGTGGCCGAGCGTGTCGTTGACGTCCTTGAAATGATCGACGTCAAGGAAGGCGAGCGCGACATGGCCTCCGGTCGGACAGGCATTGATCGCGGTCGTGATCAGGTGGCGCAGCTGCGCGCGGTTCGGCAGACCGGTGAGCATGTCGTGATAGGCGAGCCGCGCGATTTCGGCGCGCGCCTCCTTGCGCTCGATCGCGAACGCGCCGAGGTTGACGCAGGCATCGACGATCTGGCGGTGCCATCGGCTCGGCGCCCGCGGTTCGCGATAATAGAAACCGAAGGTGCCGATGACCCGGCCGTCCTTGGCCTTGATCGGCGTCGACCAGCAGGCGCGCAAGCCCACTTCGAGCGGCCGCGCCTTGTAGGGCTGCCAGCGCGGATCGGCATCGATGTCGGCGACCAGAACCGGAATGCCGTAGAAGGCTCCGGTTCCGCACGTGCCGACCTCGGGACCGATCGCGATGCCGTCGAGCGAACGGGAATAGTCCTCGGGCAAGCTCGGGCCGCCCAGCGGATGGAGCAAGCCGGCGGCATCGACGTGCAGCAGCGAGCAGACGACGCCGGGCGCGATCTGCTCGACGCGGCGGCACAGCCGATCGGCAATCTCGGTGATCGGCGCCTCGTCGGCGAGCGCCGCCATGATCAGTTGCTGCAGCGAGCGCAGCTGCCGGGATTCGGTGATGTCCTCGAGCAGCGCAAAGATGTGCTTGACCCGGCCTTTCTTGTCGCGGAAGGCGTCGATCCGGGCAGAGACCCAGATCTCCTCACCATCCTTGTCGTAGACGAGCACCTCGGCCTCGTCGCGCTGACCGCCATGCATCAGCCGCTTGACGAGCTTCGCAATCGCCTTGCGCTCGGTGTGGCGGCCGGCAATGAGCTCTCCGGCGCGGCGGCCTTCGGCCTCCTCGCTGGTATAGCCGAACAGCGCCGTGAACGCGGAATTGACGTAGACGATGTTCTGCTCGACGTCGGTGATGATCACCACGCGGTTGGTCTGGTCGGAGACCGCGTGGAGAAGTGCGATCCTGGCGCGGCGTTCGGCATCGAGGCTGACGTCGCGCGCGAACACGATGTGATGGGCCGCGCCGTCGACCATCGCCGAGGACATCGCGACCTGCGCCTTGATACGGCTGCCGTCGTGCCGCACGAGGCTGATCTCCTCGCGGAAATCCGCGGTCGCACCGGCGCTTAGGCATTTGAGGGTGAGGACGGCGGCATCGCGGCCGAGCACCTCGGCGGCGGCGAGCTTCCAGATCCGTTCCGCGGCGGGGTTGAAGTGGGTGATGCGATGCGCCTCATCGACGATGACGATGCCATCGTCGGCGCGTTCGAGCGCGGCGCGCAGCACGTCAGGAATTTCAGTCGCAAGGTGATCGGAGGCGGGCATCGTCTGGACCAGCGGCATCGGGAAATGCGGCAATCGGCGAGAGGTTAACGCTCCGATGGTGTCCAAGACGTTTTTGCAATTCCGGCGCGCTGCGCCAAGAGGCGGCATGATTAACGCTTCGCGAAAACGCCGAAGGTATCTTGAAGCGTACTGGACCTATTCGGATGCCGTTTTGAGCTTGTGCAGCCGGCCGGCCACGGCCCTCACCTTGCCCGGCGCCGCCCGCCAGATCGCAAGCGCCGACACCCCGCTCACGACCATGGCGAGGGCGAAAGCGAGCGTGTAGTCGCCGGCGCGATCATAGAGGACACCGGTCAGCCACGGTCCGGCCGCACCGCCCGCCAGCGCCGCGAGCATGATCGTGCCGAAGATGCTGCCCTGGTGCCTGCCCTGGAATATCTCGAACACCACCGCGCCCATGATCGAGGTGAGACCGTAGCCGAGCGCGCCTTGCGTGAACACCATCAGATAAACCAGCCAGAGCGAAGCTTGATATTTCAGCGCGATCAGCGCGGCGAAGCAGATGACGAAACCCGCACAACTGATCGCCCACACCCACTCCCTGCCGATGCGGTCGGAGACGTGCCCCAGCACGATCTGGCCGGGAATGCCGAGCAGGCTGACCATTCCGAGCGCCCACACCGCAACGCCGGGGCTGAAGCCGACATCGAGCAGGAATTTGGTCTGGTGCACCTGCACCGCATACCAGATGTACAGGCCGCAGAAATAGCCGAGCCCGATCCACCAGAACCGCGCGGTCGCGACGGCGCGCCGCAGCGTCCAGTCGGTGTTGACCCAGACGTGATCGACGACGTTGGAGACCGGGCTTGCCGCGCCTGCGGCGGGGGCGGCATCGCCGTCCGGCTGGAGCCCGATGTCCTCCGGGCGCTTGTGCAGCAGCAGGTTGATCGGCGCCAGCGCGATCAGGACGAGCAGGCCCATCGCGGTGCAGGCGGTGCGCCAGCCGGTCTGCTCGATCATGTGCTGCACCCATGGCAGCAGCGTCACCGAGCCGATACCGACGCCGGCGAAAGCGATGCCGATGGCGAAGCCGCGCTTGCGGATGAACCAGTTCGGCAGGAACAGCGACTGGCCGGAATAGCCGAGACAGACGCTGCCGGCACCGACCATGACACCGATGGTGACATAGAGGTGCCACGGCGCGCTGGTCAGCGGCGCCAGCAAAAGGCCGCCGCCCATCAGCACGACCCCGAGCTCCATCACCGCCCGCGGACCCGCGCGGTCCATCAGGCGGCCGATCAGCGGGCTGACCACGCCCGACACAACGAAGCCGAAGGAGAAGGCGCCCGCCGTGACGCCGCGCTCCCAGCCGAACTCGGAGATGATGGGTGGAAAGAACAGCGAAAAGGCGGTGCGCGCGTTGACGCCGATCGCCATGGTGACGAAGGTCACGGCGACCACGATCCAGCCGTAGAAGAACGGAAGCCGCATGTTGTGTGCTTGTTTCATCCCTAGACGGTTCTTCGGACCATCCGGGGATGTCCGGGTCAAGCGCTTTTCGCGCATGCCTCTTGAGCGGGGCGCAGACGCTCCCGCAACGTCATGGCCGGGCTTGTCCCGGCCATCCACGTCTTGCGACGCAGGACGGAGAACGTGGATGCCCGGGACATAGGCGAGCGGAAGCGACGCCGTCCTTCGGACGGCTATGCCCGGGCATGACGACCTAAATACTGCTTGAGCGGCGCGCTCAGGCGGCGTCGAGCCGTGATGATTTGACCGGCGCGTCGAACAGGATCCGCTCGATCGGATGCGGCCGGCCGAACAGATAGCCTTGCGCGAAATTGACGCCGAGCGCCTTCAGCCGGTCGAACTCCTCGCGCGTCTCGACGCCTTCGGCCGTGACCGACATGTCCAGTCCGCGCGCCAGCGTCACGATCGAGGAGATGATGGCGGAAGAGCGCGGCTGCTGCGTCAGATTGCGAATGAACGACTTGTCGATCTTGATCTTGTCGAACGGGAACGCGGTCAGGTAGCTGAGCGAGGAATAGCCGGTGCCGAAATCATCGAGCGCGAGCTCGACCCCGAGCTGCTTCAGCCGCTCCATGAAGGCATGATTCTCGCTGCCGCGCTCCAGCAGCACGGATTCCGTGATCTCGATCTCGAGCCGCTGCGGCGGCAGGCCGGAATCGGCGAGCGCCGCGCAGATCATGTCGAACAGCTCGGCTTCCTTGAACTGGATCGGCGAAAGATTGACGGCGATCATGAGATCGGCAGGCCAGCCGGCTGCGTCCGCGCAGGCGCGCCGCAGCACGAATTCGCCGAGCGGCACGATCAGCCCGGTCTCCTCCGCAAGCGCAATGAACTGGTCCGGAGGGATCAGGCCGCGCGTCGGATGCCGCCAGCGCACCAGCGCCTCGAAGCCGCGTCGTTCGCCGCTGAGGGCGTCGACGAACGGCTGATAGTGCACCTCCAGCTGGCAGCGCGCGATGGCGTCGCGCAGATCTCCTTCCAGCGTGTTGCGGGCCTCCAGCTCGGCCGACATCGCCTCATCATAAACAGTGAAGCAGTTGCGGCCGGCCGATTTCGAGCGATAGAGCGCGAGATCCGCTTTCTTCAGGAGCTGCTCCTGATCGCTGCCATGATCCGGTGCAATTGCGATGCCGATGCTGGTGCCGATCTCGACGCGGTGTCCGGGCAGCAGGAACGGCTCGCTCACGAGCTTGGCGATCCGCGCCGCCAGATCGGTCGAGCAGGCGCGCTGGTCCTCGCCGGCTTGCTGGATGATGGCAAATTCGTCGCCGCCGAGCCGCGCCAGCACGTCGTTGGCGCGCAGCGCGGATTTCAGCCGCTGCGCCACCTGGCGCAGCAGCGCATCGCCGGCCGCGTGGCCGAGGGAATCGTTGACGTTCTTGAAGCGATCGAGGTCGAGCATCAGGATCGCGAAGGGCTCGCCCCTCACGCTCAACTTGCCGTTCATCTCGTCGAGCCGGGTGAGGAAAAAGGCGCGGTTCGGCAATCCCGTGAGGATGTCGGTCTGGGCAAGCTCGAGCACGCGCCGGTTCGCCAGCGACAGCCGCCGCGAATTGCGGCTGGCGAGCATCAGATAGGTCGACAGCGACAGCGTCAGCAGCATGCCGACGACGAGGACCGCAACCGCGCGGTCGTAAGTCGTCGCCAGCGGACCACCGGCGGTCGGAACCGCCCGCACCTGCCAATCGGTGTCGCCGATCTTGAGACTGCCCGACCAGTGCAGGGTCCGCGCGATGTCCCGCATCGACCGCAGCGCCGAGGCGGCCGACGCATAATCCGGCAGCATCTGCTCGAGGCTGACGATCTGCGCCGTGTACGGCGGGAAGACCGTCATGCTGACCGCGGGGCTGGCTCCGGTGGTCACGCGGATAGACTGGATCAGCAGCGGCAGGTCGAAGACGCCGACCACGACGCCGGCGATATTGCGGCGCCGGTCCGCGATCTCCTCGCGCGAGGTTCCCTTGGCGTAGACGGGAACGACGACGAGGACATAGGACGGCCGGTCGCTGTCCTTCGGCCCGAACAGGCGCGTGCGCATGGCTGCGACGCGATCGTTGTCGCGCGCGCGCTCCAGCACCGCCCGTCGCTCCGGAACGGTCGTGTAGTCCATGCCGTAAACCGACGAGGTCTTCGGCTGCGTCGAGTAGAACACCGGAAAATATTCGTCACTCTGCGGCGCGATGACGAAGCTCTCGCCCTGCAGCGCCTTGATGTGATAGCTCGACACACCGTCCCGGATCGCCGCGGCCTCGTAATCCGCGCGCTCCTTGCGGTTGATCCGCGGCAACCAGGAGATGCGCAGCATGCCGGGGTGACGCTCGAACAGGCGGGCGCTGAAGGTCTCGAATTCGCTGCGGGTGACTTCTTCGTTGGTCGATTCGAACAACGTGCGCAGCGCGAGAAGTCTCGATATGTACTCGTTCATGCCGTTCTGCAGGACGATCGCCTGGGTCTCGGCTGCGTTCTCGAACTCGATCCTGTTGACGCGATCTTCCCACCGCGCGACGGCGGCAGCGCCCACGATCGAGAACAGCAGGCCAACGCCAACCGCGACGAGCGCAGGACGATAGAGCCCGAGCAGCGGCGCGGCACGCCACCATCCGCCTCTACGTCTCCGATCCTGATCGTTCTGATCGCGACCGCCCATCTTGAAGCCGCCGTCCCCTGTCCGCGACGAACCGAACCTCTGGTTGAGGTGCCGGTGCCGCTATCGGAACAAGACGGCGGTTAAGAAGTGCACAATTTCGGAAACCAGTCGTACCGCAATGCGGAAATTAGTTAACGAAGTGCACGAGCGATCCCGGCTTTCTCGACATAAGTTGCCGGTTTTCCCCGGTGTAATACGGCCTCTCTGCGCCGTGGCGCTTAGCGAGCTATTCAGCCTCGCAAGGCTATGTTGCGCAAGGCTTCTTTCAAGGATCCGTCAAGCCTCCCGATGCATCGAATTCGATCAGCGAGATCCGTCGTTCTGACCATCGCGCTTCTGGCCGCGACCACGCTGGTTGCGAGGGGCAACGAGGCCGGCATCAGCGAGGATGCAATCCTGTTCGGCCAGGCCGCGGCGCTGGAAGGCCCGTCCTCCGCGCTGGGACAGCGCATGCGGCAAGGCATCGTCGCCGCATTCACCGAGGCCAATGCCAAGGGCGGCGTTCATGGCCGCAAGCTCCAGCTCATCAGCCGCGACGACGGCTACGATCCCGACCGTTCGGTGGCGCAGACGCTGCGTCTGATCGACGACGACAAGGTGTTCGCGCTGATCGGTGCGGTCGGCACGCCGACCGCGATGGCGACGATACCGATCACCAGCTCCAGGAACGTGCCCTTCATCGGCCCGTTCACCGGCGCCGAGTTCCTGCGCGATCTCGAGCTTCCGAACGTCGTCAATATCCGCGCCAGCTACGGCGCGGAGGCGGAAGCCTGGATCAAGCATCTCACCGAGGATCGCAAGTTCACCCGCATCGGCATCTTCTACCAGGACGATTCCTTCGGCCGCGACGGGCTTGTCGGCGTGAAGCGGGCGCTCGCCAAGCGCGGGCTCGAGCTCGCCGCCGAGGGCACTTACGAGCGCAACACCCGCGCGGTCGGCCAGGCCTGGCGCATGATCAAGCGCGCCGACCCCGAAGCCATCGTCATGGTCGGGACCTATGGTCCGTGCGCGGAGTTCATCAAGCTCGCCCGCCGCAGCGGCGCTCGTCCAACCTTCGTCAACATCTCCTTCGTCGGCGCCGTCGCGCTCGCCGCGGAGCTCGGCCCGGAGGGCGAAGGCGTCATCGTCTCGCAGGTGGTGCCGTTTCCCTGGGACCGCTCGCTCAAGCTCGTCGCCGACTATCAGGCGGCGCTAAAGGCGTACGACCCGGCGCTGACGCCGGACTTCGTGTCGCTGGAAGGCTATCTGTCCGGCCGCCTCGCGGCCGCGGCGCTGGAAAAGGCCGGCCCCAATCCGACCCGCGCCAGCCTGCTGCGCGCCATCAACGATACCGGCCGTTTCGACATCAGCGGCAGCATCGTCACCGTCGGCACACGCATGCTCGACATGCCGCCGAAGGTGTTCCTGACCGTGATTCAGAAGGACGGGACGTTCAAGGCGGTGGACCGGCTTTGAGACCTTTCACGGCCGCCGCGTCCAGCGATCGGCGTTAACGGCGCCTTGCGGGATTTCTCCCCTCGCGATGGCCTCGACCTGTCGCACGGTCTCCAGCGACTGGTATTCGATGGCCTGCGGCGTCAGCCCGCCGACATGGGGCGTCGCGATGACATTCGGCAGCTTGGCAATATCGGGCGTCGGCATCTGGTCCGGTGCGCGGCCGACATCCATGGCGGCGCCGGCGATGCGGCCTTCACGCAGCGCGCGTGCCAGCGCCGACTCGTCGACGAGATTGCCGCGCGAGAGATTGATGAAGACGGCATGCTTCTGCATGCGCGCCAGGGCTGCGGCCCCGATCAGAGTCTCGGTCTGCGCATTGGCGACGGCGAGGCAGACGACATAGTCCGATGCGGCGAGGAGCTCGTCGAGACCGACCTGCCGGATCTCGGCATCGCTGACGGTTACGAAGGGATCGGAGACTAATACCTCCATGCGCAGCACTCTTGCGATCTCGGCGAGGTAGCGCCCGATGCTGCCGTAGCCGATGATGCCGATCCGGCTGCCGGCGAGCTGGCGGCCCATCCGTGCTTCCGGCTTGCGGCCTGCCTGGTAGTCTGCGGTGGTCCGCGACACGCCGCGGGAGAGATCGACCATGAAGCCGAGCGCGAGCTCGGCCACGGCCTGCACGAAGCCGGGTCCGGCGCGGGTCACGAGCACGCCGACTCGCGAGGCCGCATCCACGTCGACGTTGCGGATGTCGACGGCGCAGCGGACGAAGGCCCGCAGATGCGGCAATTGCGCGAAGATCTCGCCGCGCCCTTCAGTCATGCGGTCGGCGACGATGATGTCGGCATCCTTCGCAGCGCGTACCAGGCTGGCTGCGTCCAGCGGCTCATCCTTCTCGTGCAGGATCACCTCGGCGGCCGTCCGCAGGCCGTTCAGGCTGCGATCGCCGTAATAATTGCGCCGCATCTCCGGGGTGTGCGCGAGCAGGACCTTCACGACAAGCCTCCCTCACTGGCAGAATGCCCGCGGCAGCGCGGTCGAAAGGTCTAGCACAGGGACGGCTGCGGCAGATACCCTGCCCCATTTTGCCGCGGCCCTTGAGTGATCCAGCGCACAGACGCCCTCATGGCGCGGACTTAGAAATAGTGACATCATCGTGCGCATTGCCGTTGGAGGTGACATCATGCGCCGTCCAGTCTTTTCGAATTTGCTTCTTGCGTCCGGTCTTCTCGCACTCACCCAGTTGGTGACGCCCACGGACGCGGCCGCCGAAGCGCGCCTTGCGCTGGTGATCGGCCAATCGGCCTATCGCACCGTGCCGGAGCTGCCGAACGCCGCCAACGACGCCAAGGGCATGACGGAGCTGCTCGGCAGCGCGGGCTTCACCGTCACCACGGCGGCCAATCTGGCGCAGACCGAGATGCGCGCGGCGATCTCGGACTTCGCCGGCAAGGTCAGTGCCAGCGGCCCCGACACCGTCGCGCTGGTGTTCTATGCCGGCCACGGCCTTCAGATAGACGGCGAGAACTATCTGGTGCCTGTCGATCTCGATCCCAAGCGCGAGGCCGACATCCCGCTGCAGGGCGTGCGGCTGAACGACATGCTCAACACGCTCGGCGCGCTGCCGACGCGGGCGCGCATCTTCATGCTCGATGCCTGCCGCAACAACCCGTTCCCCGCGCTCAGCGGCGCCGGCCACGGCCTTGCGATCGTCGATACCAAGGCCGGCGCGCCCGGCTCATTCATCTCCTATTCGACCTCGCCCGGCGCCGAGGCCGAGGACGGCAACGGCCTCGACAGCCCCTACACGACGGCCGTGCTGACGGTCGCCAAGCAGCCGAACCTGCCGATCGAGGAGATGTTCAAGCGCATCCGTGTCGCGGTGGCGCAGTCGACCGACGGCCGGCAGATTCCCTGGGAAAGCTCCTCGCTGACCACCGATTTCAGGTTCTTCGGCGAGAGCGGCGGCAGCACGCCCGCTCTTCCCGGCGCATCCGCCATGGCGCTCGCAGGCGGCACGCGCAACGTCGCGGACTGGCGCAAGACATTGCAGGGCAAGCCGGTCATGGTCGCCTATGAGCTCGTGATCACCGAGGACACCGTGGAGGCGTATCAGGCCTATATCGAGCTGTATGCCCAGGACACCCGCACGCCGCGCCTTCGCACCGTGCTGGAGCGGCGTCGCCAGATGCTGGCGTGGGAGCGTGCCACCGCGATCAACACCCGCGCCTCGTTCGAGGCATACCTCGCGAACTGGGACAACAGCGATCTCGCGGCAACCGCGCGCCGGCTGCTGCTGCGCGTGCAGAACCGCAACTACACCGTGCCCGTGGCCGCCGCGGCGACGCCCGTCGCGGTCGCGATGGCGCCGACCTGCCCGTGCTCGACGCCCGCGACCCCGGCAACGCCGGTCCCGCCCGTGATCAAGAAGCGCGTCGACGAGACCCCGCCGAAGCGCAAGGTGGTCGAGACGCCGCCCAAGCGACGGCCGCCGTCCGAGCAAGTGGTCTACGAGCGCGCGCCGCCGCCGGATCGCGGCCCGCCGCCGGAGGCCGTGATGCAGGGCATCGGCATCGGCGTGGGGATCGGCCTCGGCATGGGAATGGGCGGCCGCGGCGGCGACCATAACAGCGGTGGCTACCGCAGATACTGAGCCGGTCCGTCACCAGCAACATTCGGCTCGCGCCAATCGCGCGAGCCGAACTCATTGCGACAGGGCCGGATGGTCCCGGAGCACGGCTTCTCGAATCCAGCCTGCCTGGATCGCACGCGACAAGATCTGCGCCGTCTTGATGTCCTCAGCCTTCATGCAGAGATCCACGATGCGGCGCACGGCGTCGTCGCGCATCAGATCGTCGGAGATCTTCATCGCGATCTCCATGGCAGCGCGGGCTGCGCGCTCATAGCGCTCGCGCGTGCTGGTCGGCGCCGAAGCGCCGGCGGCTTCGGCGATCGCCCGCGCAGCCTGGCAGATGTTGCGAATCCGGTCGGCTGCGTCGATGTCGCCGAGCGGCCCCCCGATCGGCTCGTCCCAGACGTCTGCCGGCTCTCGCCTCGCGAACCACTTCATTGCCCCACCAATGGTCTTCAATTGCTCACGGCGTTCAGGACATGCGGCGCGGGCCGATCGCCTCGAACTGCGCCTTCTGCTCGTCGTTGAGCGTGGCGTAGAAATCATCGAGCGCCGCCCGGACCGACTTGATTCCGTCCAGCATGACATCGAGACGCTTGCGGATCGCGGCCATGCGGGCCGGAGGCGTCATCACCTCATTGGGCTCGCAGGACGCCTTGAGCGACGTGCTAACTTTGGCGCTGGTGTCCTGGAGCACCTGGAGTGCCGCGCGCTGAGTGTCGTTCGGACGAAGCCGTTCTTCGATCGTGGCGCCGGGCCAATCGAACGCGGCGGACGGGCTGCAAGTCTGCACCGACGATCCGCCCGCATTGTTCGATGCCGCGGCACGACGTTGATCGTCGGCAAGCGCATTGAAGCGCGCCTTCTGCTCGTCGTTGAGCGAACCATAGAACTGGTCCAGCGCAGGCTGGACCAGATCGACGGCCTTCTGCATCGCCTCGACCCGCTGCTGCATGGCGGCGAGCCGGCCGGGCGCCGTCGCCGCGGCCTGCGTCGGACAGGAGGTGCGGATCAGCGCTGCCGCGTCGACCGAGGCGTTGCCGAGCGCATCGAGAGCAGCGCCTTGCGCGTTCGTCGGCTGCACCGCGGCTGCGATCTGATCGATCGGCAGGCCGACGATGGCGCGCCGATCGCTGCCGCAGAGCTGATCGAGCGGCGCGCTGCGCGCTCGCCGCCGTCCCTGCGGCTGCTGCGGCAGATAAGCCGACAGCCGATCATAGCCATAGGGGCCGAAAATGCCGGCATAGATGTCCGGATACCCGTAGCCCCAGAAGCCGAGCCCGTCGCCCCAGATTGTGTAATCGTAGAGATCGTTATAGGCGAACGGCCAGAACAGCGGCCCGACCCAGCCGTAGCCGCCGCCGGGATGTTGCCACCATCCGCTGCTTGCACCGCTCCAGCCGGCGAGTGCCGCCGCCGCGGCAATCTGCGCGCGGGCCGCCGGATTGCTGATCAGCCGGCCATTGCGGAAGGCGCTGGCGTTCCAGGCGTTGCGGAAGTTCGTCGGCCGTATCGCGGCATTGCGGATCTGACCGAAGTTCGGGCCGCCACGCCGGGCGCCGGTTGTGAACCGCATCCCGCGATGATGCCCGCCATGCGCATGCCGCCGCCGTGGCCGCGGACATGGCCGCCGTGGTGACCGCCGCCGCGCCCGCCGCCATGGCCACCTCCATGGCCGCCGCCGTGTCCGCCCTTCGCGAACGCGGCCCCCGCAAGCATGCAGGCAAAGGCCACCGCGGCAATTCCCATGACCGGTCGCACCATCGCACCCTCCCGCGCAAAGCCCTGCCATTGAGCATCGGAAATTGGCGGGAATTGGAACCGGCAGGATTGCCGAAAGTTCCCGGTTCCGGAGAGCGCCGCCTTATGCCTCCGGCACGATCTTGCCGGGGTTGAAAATGTTGAGCGGATCGAGTGCCTGCTTCAGCGCCCGCATCGCATCGAGCGCCTCGGGGCCGAGCTCGGCCTCGAGATATTTCTGCTTGCCTTGGCCGATGCCGTGTTCGCCGGTGCAGGTGCCGTCCATGGCCTGCGCACGCTCGACCAGACGATGCATGAACTCCTCGCCGCGCGCCATCTCGTCGGCGTCGTTGGTGTCGCACACCAGCGAGCAGTGGAAATTGCCGTCACCGACATGGCCGACGATCGGCGACAGCAAATTGAGGCGCTTGAGATCCTCCTCGGTCTCGCTGACGCAATCGGCGAGCCGCGAGATCGGCACGCAGACGTCGGTCGCGACCACGCCGATGCTGTCGCCGGGCCGCAGCGCCTTCACCGACCAATAAGCATCGTGCCGCGCCTGCCACAGCTTGGTGCGGTCCTCCGGCTTGGTGGTCCAGGAGAAATCGCCGCCGCCGCAGTCCCTCGCGATCTCGCCGAACGCCTTGGATTGCTCGGCGACCTCGATCTCGCTGCCGTGAAATTCCATCAGCAGCAGCGGCGTCTCCGGCAGCGTCAGCTTGGAATAGGCGTTGCAGGCCTTGACCTGCGCGGCATTGAGCAACTCGATGCGCGCGACGGGAATACCGGTCTGGATCGCCAGGATCACGGCCTGGCAGGCGCCGTGCACGGTCACGAACGACACCGCACCGGCTGCGATCGTCTCGGGGATGCCGCGCAGGCGAATGGTCAGCTCGGAGATGATGCCGAGCGTGCCTTCGGCGCCGACGAACAGATGCGTCAGGTCGTAGCCGGCGGACGATTTCTTGGCGCGCGTGCCCGTGGTGATGATCTCGCCGTCGCCGCGCACCACTTTCAGCGCCAGCACGCTGTCGCGCATGGTGCCGTAGCGCACCGCATTGGTGCCGGAGGCGCGGGTCGAGGCCATGCCGCCGAGCGAGGCATCCGCGCCGGGATCGATCGGGAAGAACAGGCCCTGGTCGCGCAGATGCTCGTTGAGCGCCTTGCGGGTGACGCCGGGCTGGATCACGCAGTCGAGGTCCTCGGCATGCACCGCGAGCACCTTGTTCATGTCGCGCAGGTCGATCGAGATGCCGCCCGCGGGCGCGTTGACCTGGCCTTCGAGCGAGGTGCCGGTGCCGAAGGGAATGACGGGCACGCGATGTCTGGCGCAGATCCGCACCACGTCCTGGATGTCGGCGGTCTCCTGCGCCATCACCACGCCGTCGGGCGGCTGGTTGGGGATCCAGGTGGTGGTATGGCCGTGCTGCTCGCGCACGGCCTGCGAGGTGATGAGGCGGTTGCCGAAGCGCGCGGCAAGCTGCTCCAGCGCGCTTGCGAGGGCTTTCGGCTCCGGCCGCGGCGGATTATTGGTGATGGTCGTACCCACGGAATTCCTCCCGACGAGAAGAGACCGTGGCAAAGGACATATAACCGGTCAAGTCAAGGGACCGGACGCATAGCTTGGGAAGGACACATGCCGGAGACCGCCGCCACAGCGCCGAACGCAGAGCCGTTTCGCTCCTCGATCATGCAGGTCGAGCCGCAATGGATCGACTATAACGGCCATCTCAACATGGCCTATTACAACGTGATGTTCGATCGGGCGATCGACGAGTTCTGGCTCGAGCTCGGGATTGGCCCGGTCTACAAGACAGAGCGCCACGGCTCGACCTTCACCGCCGAATGCCACGTGCGCTATTTGCGCGAGATCCATCTCGGCGATCCCGTGCAGATCTTAGTCTGGCTGCTCGACGCCGATGACAAGCGGCTGCACACATTCGAGGAGATGCGGCACGGCACCGAGGGCTGGCTGTCGGCGACGTCCGAGAACATGTCACTGCACATGGACATGAATGCGCGGCGCGTTGCGCCTTTTCCGACCGACATCCAGCAGCGCATTGCTGGAGTTGCCAAGTCCCACAGCGCCTTGACGCGACCCGAGGGCATCGGCCGGAGCGTGGCGATGCCCTCGAAGCGTTAGTGGCTCAGGCGCCGTCTGCCGCCTGTGGTTCACCTCTCCCCGTCGGAGAGAGGTGACATCGCAGCTATATTCTGTTGCGGCCGCGGGCGAGGCCGACGACGGCCGAGACCAGGAACAGAACGACTGCGATGAAGAAGATGATCTTGGCGATCTCGATCGAAGCGCCGGCGACGCCGCCGAAGCCCAGGATGCCGGCGATCAGTGCGATAACCAGAAACGTCACAACCCAGCCTAGCATGGTCAAACCCTCGTCTTGATGTTGTCTGCGATCGACGCGGCTGGCCGCGCCACCTGTCCTGACAATCTCGACGCGGGAACGATAGTTCCGGTCCCGGCGGGAGCGAAATTCGCTGGCTCAGCTGGAACAAATCGGCCTGCCGCGCACGTGGAAAACCCGGCCCGGCGCCCCATATAGGCACCAATCCCTGTTAAGAAGGCTCCCTTCCACCACCCCGCGGTGCCATCGTGGGGCCGATGATTCGCATGACCGAGCCGAGCAAGATCACAGCCGTACCCGACCACCAGCCCGCAGCCGGCGGCATCGCCGCGCGTGCGCGCGCCTCGGTGGGCCCGAAATACCTCGCCGGGCTCAATCCGGAGCAGCGCGAGGCAGTGGAGACGCTGGATGGCCCGGTCCTGGTGCTGGCCGGCGCCGGCACCGGCAAGACCCGCGTCCTGACCACGCGCATCGCGCACATCTTGAGCCAGGGCCGCGCCCGCCCGGCCGAGATCCTGTCGGTGACCTTCACCAATAAGGCCGCGCGCGAGATGAAGCACCGGCTCGGCCAAATGCTCGGCCACGCCGTCGAAGGCATGCCATGGCTCGGCACCTTCCACTCCATCGGCGGCCGCATCCTGCGCATCCATGCCGAGCTGGCGCAGCTCAAGTCGAACTTCACCGTGCTCGACGTCGACGACCAGGTCCGGCTGCTCAAGCAGCTGCTGCAGGCCGAGAACATTGACGAGAAACGCTGGCCGGCGCGGATGCTGGCCGGCCTGATCGACGGCTGGAAAAACCGCGGCCTGAGCCCAGCGCAGGTGCCGTCGGGTGAGGCCGCGATATTCGCCAATGGTAAGGGCGGCAAACTCTATGCGAGCTACCAGGAACGGCTGAAGATCCTGAACGCGGCCGACTTCGGCGATCTCCTGCTGGAGAACATCCGCATCTTCCGCGAGCACCCGGATATCCTCAGGCAGTACCAGCAGCGCTTCAAGTTCATCCTGGTCGACGAGTACCAGGATACGAACGTCGCACAATATCTGTGGCTGCGGCTGCTGTCGCAGGCGCCTTCTTCCACCTCTCCCCGCTTGCGGGGAGAGGTGGCATCGCGAAGCGATGCGGGTGAGGGGGCCTCTCCAAGCACCGAGCTCGTGGAGACTCCCCCTCATCCCGGCCTTCTCCCCGCAAGCGGGGAGAAGGAGAAGACCAAAAACATCTGCTGCGTCGGTGACGACGACCAGTCGATCTATGGCTGGCGCGGCGCCGAGGTCGACAACATCCTGCGTTTCGAGCACGATTTCCCCGGCGCCAAGGTCATTCGCCTGGAGCGCAACTATCGCTCGACGGGTCACATCCTCGCCGCCGCCTCGCACCTGATCGCGCACAATGAAGGCCGGCTCGGCAAGACGCTGCGCACCGAGGACCAGGACGGCGAGAAGGTCACCGTCACGGGCTCATGGGATTCGGAAGAGGAAGCTCGCGGCATCGGCGAGGAGATCGAGCAGCTGCAGCGCCAGGGCGAGAAGCTCAACGAGATCGCCATTCTCGTGCGCGCCTCCTACCAGATGCGCGAGTTCGAAGACCGCTTCGTCACGCTCGGCCTGCCCTACCGCGTCATCGGCGGCCCGCGCTTCTACGAGCGCGCCGAAATCCGTGACGCGCTGGCCTATTTGCGCGTCATCAATTCGCCGGCCGACGATCTCGCCTTCGAGCGTATCGTCAATACGCCCAAGCGCGGGCTCGGCGACGCCACCGTGCAGATGCTGCACGACCACGCCCGCAAGCGCCGCATTCCCCTGTTCGAGGCGGCGCGCGCCGTGGTCGAGACCGACGAGCTGAAGCCGAAGGCGCGCGGCTCGCTTCGCGATCTCATCGTGCAGTTCGACCGCTGGCGTGCCCAGCGCGAGGTCACCGCGCACACCGATCTCGCCCAGATCGTGCTCGACGAGAGCGGCTATACCGAGATGTGGCAGAAGGACCGCTCGGCGGACGCCGCGGGCCGGCTGGAGAATCTGAAAGAGCTGGTGCGCTCGATGGAGGAGTTCGAGAACCTGCAAGGGTTCCTGGAGCACATCTCGCTGGTGATGGACCGCGAGGGTGGCGCCGAGGACGACGCGGTGTCGCTGATGACGCTGCATTCGGCCAAGGGGCTCGAATTCGACAACGTGTTCCTGCCCGGCTGGGAGGAAGGCCTGTTCCCGAGCCAGCGCACCTTGGACGAACAGGGCCGCGCGGGCCTGGAAGAAGAGCGCCGGCTCGGCCATGTCGGTCTGACCCGCGCCCGCCGCCGCGCAAAGATCTATTTCGCGACCAATCGCCGGATTCATGGCACCTGGTCGACCACGATCCCGTCGCGCTTCCTCGACGAATTGCCGGCGGCCAATGTCGAGATCACGGAATCCAAAGGCGGCTCCGGATGGGGCGGCAGCGGCGGCTACGGCGCCTCGCGCTTCGACGACATGGAGGCGTTCGGCTCCAGCTATTCGACGCCGGGCTGGCAGCGCGCCCAGGCCAACCGGAATCGCGGCGGCGGCCGAAGCGGCGGCTTCGAGGAAGAGGCCGCGACGTTCTCGACCTCCTCGTCATCCGGCCCCGATTTCGGCAGCTTCGCCTCGCGCCGGCGCGGGCCCCTGACGATCGAAGGCGAGCTGGTCGCCAAATCGACCGGCACGACGTCCGAATTCTCGCTGGAAGACCGCGTCTTCCACCAGAAATTCGGCTATGGCCGCGTCACCAAGATCGACGGCAACAAGCTCACCATCGCCTTCGACAAGGCCGGCGAGAAGAAGGTCGTGGACAGTTTCGTGCAGCGGGCGTGAGACCCGATATGGCTCAGTACGTTGCCATCATCGAGGACGCCGACCCGGACGAAACCGTGAGCTTGTGGTTTCCGGACCTGCCCGGTTGCATCTCCGGCGGCGACGACGTCGAGGAGGCCCTGGAGAATGCGCCCGAGGCGCTTGCATTCTATGCGCAGGAGCTGACCGCGGACGGGCGCCAGCTGCCCCCGCCGCGGACGCTGGACGAGCTCAAGGCCGACCCCGAGGTTGCCGAGGACCTCAGGAACCATACCGTCGCCCTGGTCGACTGGCCGCCCCTCGCTGAGGCCGAGTGAGGACTGTTCGCCGCACTGCGCAACTCTCGACAGTTCTCGCCCGAACGCCCCTTGACCGCCGCGAACTTCCCCGTATCAGATGCAACCCATGGTCCGGGGCTCCATCACATTGATCGTGCTTGCATTGGGGATGCCGTCGCTTGCGGCGGCGGAGACCATGAGCTTTGGCGATTCGATCGGCAAGCTGGCGGCGAGCTGCGGGGCGGAAATCGTCGCCAATTGCCGCGGCGTCAACCCGGATTCGAACCGGCTGAAGGAATGCCTGTCGCGCAATCGCGACGTGCTCTCGCCGCAATGCACGAGCGACTATCTCGGCGTGTTCGACGCCATCCAGAAGCGCGTCGCCGCGCGCGTGACGGTAGCGAACGCCTGCCAGCGCGAGATCGTCAAAGTCTGCGGCGGCTCGACCAAGGAGACCAGCAAGTCGATCCCGTGCCTGGTCTCGACGCCCAAGGGCATCAGCAACAACTGCCTGAAGGCCGTTGACGACGCGGGGTATCGCTGATGCGCGCGAACGGGCTCGCTACCGCAGGACTGGGCTTGGCGCTGGGGCTCGCTTTGCTCGCGGGCCCCGCCGGCGCGCAGACGGCGGCGCCGACCCGCGACGACATTGTCGCGAAGCTGAACCATTTCGAAGAGGCCGCCGAGGTTGACCTGCCCGCGCTGAAGCAGCAGGTGATGGAGCGCGCCAAGACCAGGATCAAGAACGATCCGGGGCCGGTGAACCGGCCGCTGATCGCGCCGGAGCTCGCCAAGCTGCCCGCCTTCAATGCGCAGATCCAGTTCGACGCCGACACGCCGATCATCCAGCCGGCGTCCTACCAGACCGTTGGCCGCATTGCGGACGCGCTGGTTCATTCCTCGCTGCTGCCCTACACTTTCCTGATCGTCGGCCACGTCGAATCCAATTCGAAGACGCGCGAGGCCAATGCGATCCTGAGTCAGCGCCGGGCCGATGCGATCCGTGACGTCCTGGTGAACACCTTCAAGATCTCGACCAAGCGGCTGCATCCGATCGGCCTCGGCGAGGAGCAGTTTCTCGATCGGGCCAAGCCGACCTCCGCCGTCAACGGCCAGTTGCAGATCCTGACTTATGCCAAGCTGCCGGAAGAGACGCGTCCGGCTGCGACGCCAGCGCCTGCGGCGAAAAAGCCCGCCAAGAAGCGCTAAGCGAAGGCGGCTCCGCGGCTGACGGAACCCCTTGAAGTGCGGATTATTTTGCAGCCTGTCCCGGGCGCGCGCGCACGGTTTCACGCGACAAAAGTGCCGGTTTGTGCACCGCTCGGTCCAGTGCTATAGCCTCTATTCGCCCTTCCCGACCCCGTGCTGCATGAGACCGAAATGGGTGGCTTTTTCCAGCGCCAACTTGCCGTTTATGTCGAGTACCATCGCGATCCCCGCAACACGGCGATGCATGTGGTCGGCATCCTGCTGCTGTTCACCGGCGCCGTGCTGCCGCTGACGCTGGTCAAGCTTCCGCTGTTCGGATTCAACGTCAGCCTGGCGGTGGTCCTGGCTGTTCCGGTCTTGATTTATTGGCTGCTGCTCGACGCGGCGCTCGGGCTCGGCATTCTGGCCGTCTCCGTCGTGCTGTTTTCGGTTGCGACGACCATCGCGGCGCAAGTCGGCACCGCGACGATGTGGGCGATTTTCGCCACGCTGGTGGTGCTCGGCCTCGCCGCACAGGCCATCGGCCACAAGGTTTTTGAGGGGCGCGAGGCCTCGTTGTTCACGTTCCCCTCGCATCTTTTGCTTGGACCGATGTTCGTCATGGCAAAATTATTCATTGCACTGGGTTTCCGTCGCGACCTTGCCGCGATTCTGGCGCCTCTTCCGGCCAATTCCCTTTCAACCCGATAACGCTCGAAGCGAAACAGCAACCTACTGCATGGCTCTCGTCCTGGTTACCGGTGGCAGTGGCTTCATCGGACATCACCTCGTAGAAGCGCTCCGCGCCCGTGGGCAGCGGGTCCGCGTTCTCGATGTCCGTGTGCCGAGCGCGGCGAACGCGGATGTCGAGCACGTCCACGGCTCGGTGCTGGACTGTGCCGCGGTCGATGCGGCGATCGCCGGCTGCCATCAGGTCTATCACCTCGCCGGCCTGCCCGGCATGTGGGTCGCCAACAAGCAGGACTTTCACGAGGTCAATTGCCGCGGCACCGAGATCGTGCTGGCGGCGGCGATGAAGCGCGGCGTCTCGCGCTTCCTGCATTGCTCGACCGAATCGATCCTGTTCCCCTATTCCGACCTCAAGGGCGTTCCCGCCGAAGAGGCGCTGCAGCCGGCCGAGGCGATGCCCGGCGCCTACACCCGGTCGAAATCGCTCGCCGAGCATCATGCCGCCAAAGCGGCAGAAGCGGGCTTCCCGCTGGTGATCGGCACGCCGACCATGCCGATCGGCGCCGCCGACCAACATCTGACACCGCCGACCGCGATGCTCTGGTACTTCCTGCAGAAGAAGGTGCAGCCGCACCTCAACTTCCTGGTCAATCTGGTCGACGTCCGCGACGTCGCCATGGGCCTGGTCCTGACCATGGAACGCGGCCGCCTCGGGCAGCGCTACATCCTCGGCGGCGACTGCGTCCCGCTCGGCGACATCCTGCGCATGATGTCGGCGATGAGCGGACGCCGGCAATTTCCCGTCGTCGTACCCGGCAAGATCGCCGAGCTCTCCGCGATCATGCTCGAATGCATCGCCGACCACATTACGCGCCGGCCGCCCAACGGCACCGCCGAGGGCGTGCGGATCGCGCTCGCCGCGAGCGATCTTTCGATCGGCAAAGCCCGTACCGAGCTCGGCTATTCGCCGCGTCCGATCGAGCCCGTCTTGCGCGAAACCATCACCCACCTGCTCGCCCGCAACGGCCAGCAGCCCTCCGGCGCCCTCAAGCATCACGCGCTGTCCTCGCGCGCGAGCTGACGCCGCTTCAAACGCAAAGAACCTTCATGTCTTTCGATTTCAGCAAGCTTCTCTCTGTCGCCTGGGGTGGCTGGACCACGACCTGGCCGACGCAACTGCTCGCCCTGATCTGGCTCGCTTTTCTGGTCAGCTGGGTCGGCGCCTCGTTCTGGCAGGGGCAGACCAAGAAGCAGGTCATGACGCTGGAGTCGCAGCGCTATCGCCTGCCGATCCTGGTCGGCGGCATCCTGTACACGCCGTTCATTGCGGAAGCCATGGGCTGGAAGCCGCTTTGGGTGCTCGGCAACACCGGCATCATCATCGCTGCGGTCCTCTCCGTCGCCGGCATCGCTTTCGCATGGTGGGGGCGGCTGCATCTCGGAAAATTCTGGTCCAACACCATCACCCAGAAGGAAGACCACCGCGTCATTGACACCGGCCCTTACGGTATCGTCCGCCACCCGATCTACACCGGCCTAATCTTCGGCATGCTGGTGACCGGCGTTGCGATCGGCTTGGTGACGACGATCCTCGGCGCGATCCTGATCTCGCTCGGTATGTGGCAGAAGGGCCGGATGGAAGAGGTGTTCCTCTCGAAGGAGCTCGGCGAGGACGCCTATGGAGCCTATTGCCGTCGCGTTCCGATGATCATTCCGTTCACGTCGCCGCGGTGAGGGCGTCACTCTCCTGTCCGGACGCGCTGCGCTGCGTCCGGGGCACGAGTGCACGATCCGACTCGCCAAGGAACCACACCTCTGCTGGTCCGTTAGCCCTCGACATCTGTCAACGGCCGCAGAGCATCGAGCCATGTCGGACGCCTACGATTATTTTCGCGCCCACGCGATCGCCGCCGTCCGCAAGGCGCGGGCGCTGCCCCCCGGGCGTACGAAGCAGAAGCAGCGCACGGTGGCGCGGGTCTATCATCTGCTCTCCAGGGAAGCGGCGCTGGCGCCGAACATCCGTCACTTGGATGATTTTCGCGCGGCACGACGGCTGGAGCGGCAGATCGGCCGTTGATCTCCGGGCCGACGCCGCGACCTGTCCCATGCAAATTCGATCGGCTGCCATTCCACGGGAATAGGCCCGTGCTGAGCTCCGCACAGGTTGACGTCGGCCCCGTCAGCCAGTTGGATGCGCGCGCAACCGGGGGCTTGTCATGACGTTTTCCAGCATCTTCGCGCAGTTCGTCGCCTTCATCGGCGGCATCGCGCTGCAATGGCGCAAGATGACGGGCACCGACCCCGCGCCGGCCTGGGGCGAGAAGCCCGCCATTCCCGAAGCGAAACCGCAAGGCGCGATCCCCACCTTGAAGATGCCGACCGCACGCGGCTGGCGCGACGGACAGAAGCCGATCGCTGCACCCGGGCTCAAGGTCGATGCGTTCGCGACCGGTCTCGACCATCCGCGCTGGATCGAGGTGCTGCCCAATGGCGACGTGCTGATCGCGGAGGCAACGCAGATCGCGGGCGCCCCGCGCAGCGTGTTCCACTATGCGATGCAGGCGACGATGCGGCGCGCCGCCGCGCTCGGCGTCTCCGCCAACCGCATCACGCTGTTGCGCGACAAGGACTGCGACGGCGTTGCGGAGATTCGCGGCGCGTTCATGGAGAACCTCAGCCAGCCGTTCGGCATGGCACTGGTCGGCGACACTTTCTACGTCGGCAACACCGACGGCGTGATGGCTTTTCCTTACATTGCCGACGCCGACCGCATCACAGCACCGGGCAAGCGGCTGACGACATTCAAGCCCGCCGGCCACTGGACGCGCAGCCTGCTCGCCAGTCCCGACGGCAAGAAGCTCTATGCCGGCGTCGGCTCGCTCAGCAACATCGCCGAGATGGGCATGGAGGTCGAGCAAGGTCGCGCCGCGGTCTACGAGCTCGATCTCGTCGCCGGCACGCATCGCATCTTTGCGGCCGGCCTGCGCAATCCCGTGGGCCTTGCCTGGGAGCCGACGACCGGCGTGCTTTGGACCGTCGTCAACGAGCGCGACGGCCTCGGCGACGAGACGCCGCCCGACTATCTCACCTCCGTGCGCGACGGCGGCTTCTACGGCTGGCCCTATTGCTACTGGGGCAAGACGGTGGACGACCGCGTGCCGCAGGATCCGGCGATGGTTGCCAAGGCAATTCAACCGGACTATGCGCTCGGTGGCCACACGGCTTCGCTCGGCCTGTGCTGGATGCCCGCAGGCACCCTGCCCGGCTTCGGCGACGGCATGGTGATCGGCCAGCACGGCTCGTGGAATCGCAGCAAGCTGTCCGGCTACAAGCTGGTGTTCATCCCGTTCGCGAACGGCAAGCCGTCCGGCCCCGGTCGCGACATCCTGTCGGGCTTCCTGTCGCCGGACGAGAAGGAATCCTACGGCCGCCCGGTCGGCGTCGCGATCGGTCCCGACAGGAAATCGCTACTGATGGCCGACGACGTCGGCAACGTGATCTGGCGCGTGACGGGGGCGTAGGAGCTCACGTCCCCACGCACAGCGTGGCGCGCTGCTTGCGGAGCAGCGCGATCACCGACAACGCGGTGATCAGGCCGGTCTTGGGATTCTCGGACGGGATGTTCTCGATGCCCATCGAGAAGCGCGCTGAGTCCGCCTCGACCTCGATGCGGTGAACGTTGCGCGTCACGGTCGGGTCGGCCCAAACCTGGATCTCGGTGCGATCGGGCCCGATGCCCGCGAGCGACAACGCAACCGCGACATTGACGTTGGCCGGAAAGCCCTTTGCCGCTTCGCGCGCGCTGCCCTCGAACAGCTTCAGCGGTTCGCGCAGATTGTCGATGTCGATGTTGTTCTGAACGATGAACGGCGCGCCCTTCAAGCCGTCGATCGGCTTGCGGGTCACCATCTTCACGGAATGGATGGTGCCGATTGCGGCGGCGTTGACGGCATCGAGGCCGATCAGCGCGCCGGTCGGCACCAGGATACGGCCGCCATTGGCGCGGGCGAGATCGACCAGATCGAAATTGTCGAGCAAGCCGCCGACGCTGACTACGACCGCGGCCTTGCCGCGCTTCACCGCAGGCTCGACGATCGCACGCAGCTGGCTGCTCGGCGCGCATTCGACGACGATGTCGGCGGCCTTGCCGAGCTGGTCGAGCGGCAGGATTGTCGGTGGGCGACGCAAGCCGTCGATGAAGGCTTGATGCTTGGCGGGATCCCGTACGGCCACGGCCGCGAGCGACAGGCCCTCGATGCCCTGATCGAGCGCGGTCGCGATCTTGGTGCCGATCGAGCCCAGCCCGGCAATGGCCACCCGCAATTCGCCTGAAGCCGTCTGATCCGTCATCACCATCCCTCTGTCCTGGCCTCTGTCTTGGCCGATGTCATAGCCGCTCACGCCTCCCGCGCATAGCTGCGCAGGCGGGCTTCCAGAACGGCCAGCATGGCATCGCGGGCCGGATCGCGCGAGCCGCGCAGCCAAGCTGCGGCAAGCGGCAGCCGTCCGACCGGCCCGCTCTGCCTCAGTCGAAGCGGCACGAACCGCACACCGGTCACCGCCATCCGTGCGGTCCAGCGCGGCACGATGGCGACCCCGAGCTTCGTTGCCACGAGGTTGATGATGGTCTGCTTCTCGTCGGCGACCTGAACGATGCGCGGCGTCAGGCCGGCCTGTTCGAACAGCTTTATGGTGAGGTCGTGGCTGTGCGGCCGCGAGCGCCGGTCCGGCACCAGCATAGCCTCGTCGGCGATATCCGTCAGCGTGATCGCTTTGCGCCCGGCCAGCGCGTGCCGCCGCGGGAACGCAACGATCGCGCTCTCCTGGAGCAGGCCGCGGAATTCGAGCCGCTTGTCCGGCCGGTCAGGCGGACGGACGAAGGCGAGATCGAGCGCGCCGGTCAAAATCTTCGGCAGCAGCCGGACAGTCTTGTCTTCGAGGAGCTGCACCGCGATGTCAGGATGCCTGACGCGGAAATCGCGCAGGAGCGGCGGCAACAGTCCGGCCGCCGCGCTGTCGATAGCACCGACCCGCAGCCGCCGCGCGGTCCCCGCGCGCGAGCGATTGCGCAGGTTGCTCTCGACCGCCTCGACCTTGGCAAGGATGGTGCGGGCATCGCGCAGCAGCGTCGTGCCGTCCACGGTGAGCGACACCGCGCGCGTGGTCCGCGCGAACAGCCGAGTGCCCAGGTCTTCCTCCAGCAGCCGGATCTGCCGGCCGAGCGCGGAGGGCAGCATCTGAAGCTGCTGCGCCGCGCGGCCGAAATGCAGCTGCTCGGCCGTCGCCACGAAGCATCGGAGCTGATGCAATTCCATTCGCCGTCCTCTCGCCTCGCCCGACCGCGCTTGAGACTTGCGCGAGGTCGTCATGCCCGGGCTTGTCCTGGGCATCCACGTTCTTGGGCCGCGGGGAAAGGCGTGGATGGCCGGGTCAAGCCCGGCCATGACGCCGTGGCGACCTCCCGATGATTATATCATTTTTTTGTATAAACCAGCGCCGATTGAGTTTGCCCGGCACTCCCGTCTAGATTCGCCAGCGACGCCGACGGCCGGATATGCCGGCGCGGTCTCTCAAACGGAGCCTTCCCATGCGCACCCATTCGATCGCAGCCATCCCCGCCGACGGCATCGGCCCCGAGGTGATCTCGGCCGGCGTCCGCGTGCTGGAGGCTCTCGCAAAACGCAGCGGCGATCTCGCCTTCAACGTCAAGACGTTCGACTGGGGCTCGGATTATTACAAGAAGCACGGCGTGATGATGCCGGCGGACGGCCTCAGCGAGCTGAAGAAGTTCGACGCGATCTATTTCGGCGCGGTCGGCGCCCCAGACGTGCCCGACCACATCACGCTGTGGGGCCTGCGCCTGCCGATCTGCCAGGGTTTTGACCAATACGCCAATGTGCGGCCGACCAAGATCCTGCCGGGCGTCGCCTCGCCGCTGCGCAATGTCGGCGTCGGCGATCTCGACTGGGTGATCGTGCGCGAGAACTCGGAAGGCGAATATGCCGGCATGGGCGGCCGCGCCCACAAGGGCCTGCCGGAAGAGGTCGGCACCGAAGTCGCCGTCTTCACCCGCGTCGGCGTCACGCGGATCATGCGCTATGCGTTCCAGCTCGCGCGGTCGCGCCCGCGCAAGCTGCTGACCGTCGTGACCAAGTCGAACGCGCAGCGCCACGGCATGGTGATGTGGGACGAGATCGCGGCCGAGGTCGCCGGCGAATTCCCTGACGTGACCTGGGACAAGATGCTGGTCGACGCCATGACGGTGCGCATGACGCTGCATCCGAAGAGCCTCGACACCATCGTCGCAACCAATCTCCACGCCGACATCCTCTCCGATCTCGCCGGCGCGCTGGCTGGAAGCCTCGGCGTCGCCCCGACCGGAAACATCGATCCGCAGCGCCGCTTCCCCTCGATGTTCGAGCCGATCCACGGCTCGGCGTTCGACATCACCGGCAAGGGCATCGCCAACCCGGTCGCGACGTTCTGGACCGGCGCGCAGATGCTCGAGCATCTCGGCGAGAAGGATGCCGCCTTACGGCTGATGGCCGCCGTCGAGCGTGTCTGCGCCGCGGGCGTGCTGACGCCGGATGTCGGAGGCAAGGCGACCACGAAGGAGGTCACGGACGCCGTGATCGATGCGATCCACGGATCGAATGTTTAGTCTTATCGGATCGAGTGTCGCCAAGGACTCGCTGCACCTCTCCCACTTGCGGGGAGGGCGACGCGCTCGGCAGCGCAATTGCGCGCCAGAGCGCGGCGGGTGGGGGCTCTCTTCTCTGGGGTCCTCGATCGAGGAGAGACCCCCTCCCCAACCCTCCCCCGCAAGCGGGAGAGGGAGCGAACCGCCTTCTGCGGCAAGATAACGGCCCCTACCTCCGCGCCGCCGGTGACGCCGGCGGCGTGGCCATCGCGGCGGCCGGCTCAGGCGGTGTCAGATGGCGGGGGACGATGATGGTCTGGCCCGGCGTCAGCTGCGCGTTCTCGGGCAGCGAGTTGCTCTGCGCCAGCGTCCACAGCGGCACGCGGTTGGCTGCGGCGATGCTCTCCATGGTGTCGCCGCGGCGCACCGGCACCCGCACGCCACTGTCCCACAATTCGACCAGCGTATCCGCCGGCACGAGATAGCGCAGCGGCACGGCATCGGCCTGCGTTTGCGGCGGAATGCGCGGCAGCTGCGTCACCATCTCGACGATCTGACGATGGATATCGTCGGACTTCTCGATGTTGATGTGGGTGACGCGCGCGTTCCGCTTGAGGTCATAGCTGGCGTAATGGCCGCGAAAGCCGGGAACAGCCACGACGTCGCCGCCGCCGAGCACGCTGTCGGACAGGAAGATGTTGATGAAGCGCTCGACGTTGAGGGGGACATCGCCGGTCGCTTGCGCGGGATCGATGGCGATGACGAGGCTGATCGGGATGTTCTCCTTGGCCGCCATCTCGGAGATGACGATCGAGCACAGCCCGCCCATGGAATGGCCCATCAGCACGATCGGCGCCGGCGATTCCTTATAGCTGGAGATGGCGCGATCGCCGATCCACCGGCAGATGGTGAATTCGTAGACGTTGGCCGAGAAGCCGGCCTTCGTTAGCTTCTCTTCGAGCCGATCCATGCCGGTCGAGAAGATCGGGCCCATGGCGCCGCGGAACAGGTAGATTTTTGGCGGCGGCAACGGCTCGAACGGCGGAGGCGGCGGCGGCGCGGCGGGGGCGGTCGCGTTGGTCTTGGACTTGGGGGGAGTAGCAGCGGCCATGCCACTGCTCAAGGCGAGCAGCACCACCGCTGCCAGCGCGAGGAGTCGCCTCGAATGAATCATCAGTCCAGCAGTCCCACCACGGGAGGCAGGGGCCTCCCCTGACCGGCTTAGTGACCATCGATTGGGTGGATTTTGGGGCACGGAACCGACCATCTCTCGTCCGGCGCCCTCTCCGGCTGCCCCTCCGCGGGACGTGGCTGCGACCGTCGGGCTCAGGCGGGCCTCTCCCGGGCTAAAGCGGCAGCAGCCGGTTGAGCAATTCGAGCAGGGTGCGTTGCTCCGCCTCGGTGAGCGGGGCCAGCATCTTCCGGTTATAGAGCCCCGTCAGGCTTGCCCCGTCCTGAATGAGCTTGGCGCCCTTCGGCGTAAGCATCAACTCGACGGCGCGGCGGTCGGATTTCGAGCGGTTACGCTTGATGAAGCCGGACGATTCCAACTCGTTCAGGATCTTGATCAGGTTCGGCAGGCGCAGGCGGAGCAGGCTGGCAAGGCTGCTGGGGGGAACGCCCGGATTGTCGCGAATGACGACGAAGATCGCGTAGGTCGCCGGCGTCAGGCCCAGTGCGGCGAACTCCTCGTAGAAGCCTTCGAAGAACTTCAGCTGCGCGAGCCGCAGCATGAAGCCGGGCGTGCGCTGCAGCGCGCGCAAGTCCAGTGACGTCTCCGACGGTTGAGGGGGCTTCGCTCCGGGTCTGACTGCTTTCGGGCTCATGATCCTGGATCCGGCGGCCACAAGTCGGCCGAATTGACACTCTCAAAAATAGCTATAAAATATAACTATTATAGAGCGGCACCAAGACCGCCCATGGGAGGGACACAATGAACAGCAAATTCCTGCATAAACTGTGCATGGTGGCCGCGGTGCTGACCGCCGCACCGGCCTTGGCCCAGGACGTCGTGAAGATCGGCATCCTGAACGATCAATCGGGGCCGTTCGCGAGCTATCAGGGCATCGGCTCGGTCGTCGCCGCCAAGATGGCCGTCGAGGACTATGGCGGAAAGGCCGCCGGCAAGCCGGTGGAAGTCGTTGCGGCGGACCATCAGAACAAGACGGACATCGGCATCGGCATCGCCCGGCGCTGGTACGAGAACGAGAGCGTCGATGCGATCTTCGACATTCCGAACTCGTCGATTGCGCTCGCCGTGGCCGGCATGAGCGCCGAGAAGAACAAGGTCTTCGTGGGCTCGGGCGCCGGCACGGTGCTTCTGACCGGGGAGAAGTGCACGCCAAACACCGTGCACTGGACCTACGACACCTATTCCTACGGGCGCGGCCTCGGCAAGGCCATCGTGCAGCAGGGCGGCAAGAAATGGTTCTTCATCACCGCGGATTACGCGTTCGGCCATGATCTGGAAAAGCAGGCCGCGGAAGCCGTGAAAGCGTCCGGCGGTGAGGTGCTCGGCAGCGTGCGGCATCCGTTGGGCACGGCTGATTACGCCTCATTCCTGCTCCAGGCCCAGGCGTCGGGCGCGAGCGTCATCGCATTCGCCAATGCGGGGGACGATACCATCACCTCGATGAAGCAGGCCGCCGAGTTCGGGCTGACGAAGGATCACAAGCTGGTCGGATTGATCCTCGGCATGAACGGCCTTCCCGCGCTTGGGCTCAAGTTTGCGCAGGGCGCGCAGATCATGAATCCGTTCTACTGGGATCTGACCGACGGCACGCGTGCTTTCGCGAAGCGCTTCGCCGAACGCATTCCCTCGAAGGCCTATCCGAACGACATGCAGGCCGGCGTCTATGCCTCGGTCATCCACTACCTCAAGGCGGTCGACAAGGCCGGCGGCGCCAAGGACGGCAAGGCCGTGGTCGCGACGATGAAGCAGATGCCGACCGACGATCAGTTGTTCGGCAAGGGCTACATCCGCAAGGACGGCCGCAAGATCCATCCGCTCTACCTGTTGCAGGTCAAGGCTCCCGAGGAATCGAATTCGTCCTGGGATCTGCTGAAGGTCGTTGCCACGATCAAGGGCGAGGACGCGTTCCGGTCCGAGAGTGACGGTCAGTGCCCGCTCGCAAAGCAGTAGCGGTTCGGAGCTGACCATGAGCGGCATTGCATCCAGTCCGGTCGATCCGTTCGCGCCCGGCTTTCTGACGGATCCCTATCCCGCCTATGAGGCGCTGCGCGCAATCGGGCCGGTGTTCGAGGTGGAGCGCTACGGCGTGTGGGCCATGGCGCGCAATGCCGAGGTCGAAGCGGCCCTGAAGGACTGGAAAACGTTCATCAGTGGCGAGGGCGTCGGGCTGAACGGGATGAACCCGGCGCTGCCAAAGCCGCTGACCCTGCAGATCGATCCGCCCGACCACGACAAGGGCCGCCGCGTGCTCGGCCGCACGCTGTCTCCGGGCGTCGCAAGGAAGCTGCGCGAGACGTTCCAGCGCGAAGCAGAGAGGAAGGTCTCGGAGCTGATCGACAAAGGCACGTTCGATGCCGTGACCGATCTTGCGGAAGCCTATCCGATGAAGGTGTTTCCGGACGCGATCGGCATCCGCCCCGATGGGCGCGAGAAGCTGCTCGCCTGGAGCACGTTCGTATTCAACAGCTTCGGCCCGGAGAACGAGATCCTCGCGGCGTCGCGGAAGGACGGCCTCGCGGCGCAGAGCTGGATCATGGAATGTTGTGCGCGCGATGCGCTACGGCCCGACAGCCTCGGCATGATGATCTACCAGGCGGCCGATGAGGGCGAGATCACCGAGCACGAGGCGACGCATCTGGTGCGGCCGTTCCTCACGGCCGGGATCGACACCACCGTCAATGGCATCGGCAATACCCTGCTCGCGCTCGCCACCCATCCGGACGAATATCGCAAGCTGCACGAGAAACCAGAGCTGGCACGCAACGCCTTCGAGGAAGGCCTTCGCTACGATTCACCGGTGCAGACGTTCTTTCGTACCACCTCGCGCGATGCCGAGATCGGCGGCGGCATGATCCCGGCGCACCGCAAGGTGCTGCTGTTCATGGCCTCCGCCAATCGCGATCCCGCGCGCTGGGACAAGCCGGCCCGTTTCGACGTGGAGCGGGTTGCGACCGGCCATGTCGGCTTCGGCGCAGGCATACACGCCTGCGTCGGCCAGATGATCGCGCGTCTGGAGGGCGAATTGATCTTCGGCGAGCTCGCAAGGCGCGTGAAGACGATCGAGCTCGCGGCGGAGCCGAAGCGCAGGCTCAACAATTCCCTGCGCGGGCTGGAGAGCATGCCGGTTCGCGTAACGCCAGCTTAGGCGGGCATCACGCGGCAGGATGCGCGACGGCTCAATTCCTCGCCGGATCCGTTGCCGCCGCCGCGCGTGCGGGCCGCGGCGCAGCGGGTTCGGCGACTCGCGCAGCCGGGGCGCGCGAGCGCATGATGGCGGCGTCGATCTCAACGATGACGCGGCGCTGGATCGCCTCGTTCTTGTCGATCGAGATGTGGCCGACGCCACTGCCGCGGATGTCGACATTGTCGAGCTTGCCGCGGAACCCGGCCGCGGCCCGCACCGGCTCGCCGGGGCCATCGCCGATATAGATGTTGATGTAGCGTTCCGCGCCGGTCGAGAGCTTGGTCTTGAACACGGAGTCGAGGCCGATCGCGAGCTTCACGGGCACGCCGAGCTGGTTGAGCTTGGCGATCATGTCGGGCAGCGCGGTCGCACCCGAGGAATGGCCGACCAGGATGATGGTCTTGAGCCGACCGGCCTTGTAGGCAGCCGCCGCTTCATCGGCGAGCGAGGACCAGGACACGAAATTGGCGACGGTCACCGGGATGCCCTGCGCCTGGAGGCGGGCGCCGATCGTGTCGAGGCCGAGCGAGAAGATGTTGAGCACGCCGCGTAGCAGATAGACATGCGTGGTCGCCACCGCGGCCTGGCTCGGGGCGGCCTTGGCGGTGGTCGGGCTGATGGCAACAGCTGACAGCAGGAGCAGGCCCATCGCCCAAACACGGAGGGCGGACAATTGGCTGGCGCCGGCGGTGTGACGGCCGTTCGGTCTCATCGATCTTTTCCCTGGAGACAATACGCTTCGCGATTGGCCGGAATCGTAGCCACGGCGCGCTCGCAGACGCAACAAAGAGGCGCGTGAGCGCCAATCTTAGCAGCAAGCCGTGACCATCGCGCAACACTTGCCCGAAACATGCCACTAAAGCGCCTGTTTTGAGACCATTTTTCTCCGGGGAATTGCGGAGGGACAATGGCGTTCCTATTTCAGGGCTCCGCCGACCTGTCCTCCTGGATGGTCCGGCCCCCTCCCCAGCCTTTGCTCCTCAGCCTCGCGGCCATCATGTCTTCCATCATCTCCGTCGCCAATCTGTCGAAGACCTATGGGTCCGGCTTCAAGGCGCTCAAGAACGTCAATCTCGACATCAAGCGCGGCGAGATTTTTGCGCTGCTCGGCCCCAACGGCGCCGGCAAGACCACGCTGATCTCGATCATTTGCGGCATCGCCAATCCGAGCGAAGGCCGCGTCCTGGTCGGCGGCGAGGACATCCAGACCTCCTACCGCAAGGCGCGCTCGCTGATCGGCCTCGTGCCGCAGGAATTGCACACCGACGCCTTCGAGAGCGTGTGGGCGACCGTGAGCTTCTCCCGCGGCCTGTTCGGCAAGCCGAAGAACCCCGATCACATCGAGAAGGTGCTGAAGGCCCTCTCGCTGTGGGACAAGAAGGACAACAAGATCATCACGCTCTCCGGCGGCATGAAGCGCCGCGTGATGATCGCCAAGGCATTGTCGCACGAGCCGCAGATCCTGTTCCTGGACGAGCCGACCGCCGGCGTCGACGTCGAGCTGCGCAAGGGCATGTGGGAGGTGGTACGCGGGCTTCAGCAATCCGGCGTCACCATCATCCTCACCACGCATTACATCGAGGAAGCCGAGGAGATGGCCGACCGCATCGGCGTCATCAACAAGGGCGAGATCGTGCTGGTCGAGGACAAGACCACTTTGATGCAGAAGCTCGGCAAGAAGCGGCTGACGCTGCACCTGCAGAACAAGGTGACGGCGTTGCCGGAAAGCCTCAGCCATTACGAGCTCGAGCTCTGCGACGGCGGCGCGACGCTGGTGTACGATTACGACACCCAGGGCGAGCGCACCGGCATCACCAGCCTGCTCGGCGACCTCCGCACCGCCGGCATCCGCTTCAACGACCTCGACACGACGCAATCGTCGCTCGAGGACATTTTCGTCGACCTCGTGAGGACGTCATGAACCACCGCGCCATCCGCGCCATCTACCTGTTCGAAATGGCGCGTACCTGGCGGACCCTGCTGCAAAGCATCGTCTCGCCGGTGGTCTCGACCTCGCTCTATTTCGTGGTGTTCGGCGCTGCGATCGGCTCGCGCATCAGCGAGGTCGAGGGCGTCAGCTACGGCACCTTCATCGTGCCGGGCCTGATCATGCTTTCGGTGCTGACGCAGAGCATCGCCAACGCCTCGTTCGGCATCTACTTCCCGAAATTCACCGGCACGATCTACGAGATCCTGTCGGCGCCGATCTCCTATTTCGAGATCGTGCTCGGCTATGTCGGCGCCGCCGCCACCAAGTCGATCATCCTGGGCCTGATCATCCTGGCGACCGCCGGGCTCTTCGTTCCATTGCATATCCAGCATCCGGTCTGGATGCTGGCCTTCCTGGTGCTGACGGCGGTGACGTTCAGCCTGTTCGGCTTCATCATCGGCATCTGGGCCGACGGATTCGAGAAGCTGCAGATGATTCCGATGCTGGTGGTGACGCCGCTCACCTTCCTCGGCGGCAGCTTCTATTCCATCGACATGCTGCCGCCGACATGGCGCACGGTCGCGCTGCTCAACCCGGTCGTCTATCTGATCTCCGGCTTCCGCTGGAGCTTTTACGAGATCGCCGACGTCAGCGTGTCCGTCAGCATCGGCATGACGTTGGCCTTCCTGGTGATCTGCCTGGTCGTGATCTGGTGGATTTTCCGAACCGGATACCGGCTCAAGAACTGACCACGCGGCGCTCGCGAAAATGTCAGCGCCGCCGGCCGGCGCGGCACAAAGCGGCCTTGCTTACGCCTGCCATCACGTTAACGATGGACAGGCTGGCCGCTGGAACCAACGCCGGGCTGCAGGCATAATGCACGCCGGGGGACGGAGAGCCGCGGCGCTAAGCATGAACAGGCCGGAGGCCAGAAGTCAGATGCGTTCGGTTTTTATTGCTCTCACATCCCTGATGCTTTTGAGCGCGGGCACCGCGCAGGCCAAGGTCGAGATCACCGTCGACAAGGACAATCAGCAGATGACCGTCGCCGTCGACGGGGTCGCGCGCTACCGCTGGCCGGTGTCGACCGGCCTCCCCTCGCGCGAGACGCCGAACGGCGCCTTCCGGGCCTTCCGCATGGAAGAGGATCACTACTCCAAGGAATTCGACGACGCGCCGATGCCGCACGCGATCTTCTTCACCAAGGTCGGGCACGCCATCCACGGCACGGACTCGGTCGGCCGGCTCGGCTCGCCGGCATCCCATGGCTGCGTGCGCCTGTCGCGCCAGAATGCCTCGACGCTCTATGCGCTGGTGCAGCAGCAGGGCGTGCTCAACACCACGGTGACGCTGACCGGCTCGGCACAGGTGGCGCTGGCGCGCAATCCGCGCGGCCGCAACAACACTGCGGTGGCCCGCGCCCCGCAGCCGGCCGAAGACCAATACGCCACCACCGGCGCCCCCGTGGACCTGACCCCGCCGGCGCAGCCCGCGCGGCGCTACATGCCGCAGGACGACAATTACATCTACCCGGCCGACGGCAGCGACACCGGCGCGCGCTATCCGGCGCCGCGCTCGGCCACCCGCCCGCTCTACGACGCGCAGGTCTATCAGCAGCAGCCGCGGCCTTATTACGACCAGGGCTACGGCCAGCAGGGCTATTACTATCAGCCGCAGCCGCGGCAGGTTTATCAGCCGCGCGGCTACTACTATCAGAACTGACCCGGCGACCATCAACCGCCCTTGACCGTCGAGGCACCATGCCATCACGTGCCACGACAATCCCGGTGCTGCTCTCGCTGCTCACTGCCGGACAAGCCATGGGATCTGATTTGGCCTTCGACCTCGAGGCGCATCGCGGCGGGCGGGCGCTGCTGCCGGAAAACACCCTGCCCGCCTTCGCCCATTCGCTGACGATGGGCGTGGACACGCTGGAGCTCGACGTCGGCGTCACCGCCGACGGCGAAGTGATCGTCGCGCATGAGCGCGGGCTCAATCCCGATCTCGCACGGCGGCCCGATGGCGCCTACATCGCTCCGCCCGGCACGCCGTTCGTGAAATTGCGGCTCGACGAGATCAGGACCTATGACGTCGGCCAGATTCGGCCGGACAGTGCCTATGCGAAACAATTTCCGGGCCAGCGTGCCGTCCCGGGGACTCGCATTCCCACCTTGCGCGAGCTGTTCGCGCTGGTGCGCAAGTCCGGCAACAGGCAAGTGCGCTTCAACATCGAGACCAAGATCGATCCGAACCGTCCCGATGAAACGCTTGATCCGCAAGAATTCGTCGCGAAGCTGCTCGGGGTGATCGAGACCGAGGGAGTCTCCGATCGCGTCATGATCCAGTCGTTCGACTGGCGAACCTTGCGTCGCGTCCAGCAGCAGGCGCCGAACATCCCGACCGCGTACCTGACGATCCAGCGCAGCCTGGCTCCGACGGTAGCGCTCGACAAGGCGACAAATTGGACGGCGGGGTTCAACCCGGCCGATCACGCCGGCTCGCTGCCGCGCACGATCAAGGCTGCGGGCGGCGCGATCTGGTCGCCCTATTTCGGCGACGTGACCGCGCCTCTGGTCTCCGAGGCCCACGCGCTCGGACTGCGCGTCGTGGTGTGGACGGTGAACAGGCGCGAGGACATGACGCGCATGATCGACCTCGGCGTCGACGGCATCATCTCGGACAGGCCGGATCTATTACGAGAGGTGGCCGGCGCTAAGGGAATTGCGCTGCCGGTGGGGACGCCCGTGGCGCCGTAGTTGCGATGCCTCGTAGCCCGGATGGAGCGCAGCGAAATCCGGGACAGTACCACGCCGGGAGCGCCCCCGGATTGCGCTTCGCTCCATCCGGGCTACGAAGAGAGCCCTACTCGCCGTCCTTCCAACGCCGATACAGCGCGCCCAGGATGTTCGAATAGTCATCGGTCCAGACCCGCACCCTGTCGTCGGCTTCGGTCTGTTCCCATTGCTTGGAGGACGCGAGCCTGCCGATGTCGGCCTCCTCGCGCGCGGAGATGACGACGTCGGTGGAGAAGATGTAGTCACCATCGCGCCCGGAATCCTCGTTGAAGACCCAGCTCTTGAGATCATTGGCGTCCGCGATACCGACGACGACGGTTTCGAGGTCCAGATGCCGGTTGGAGACGTGCATCACCACGGCACCGTGCGGCGCGAGCTTGTCCTTGTAGATCTTCATCGCCTCTTCGGTCGCAAGATGGATCGGGATCGCGTCGGACGAATAGGCGTCGACGATGACGAGATCATAGGCGCCGTCGGGCTCCTTGGCGAAGGTGAGGCGCGCATCGCCGATGACGGGCTTCATGTCGGGCATGCAGCTCGAGATGTAGCGGAAATTCCTCGGGTCGCGCGCCGCGTCGACCATGGACTGATCGATCTCGAAAAAGGTCCAGTCCTCCCCCCGCTCGGCGGCGCAGGCGAGCGTGCCGGAGCCGACGCCGATCGCGGCGACCTTCAGCGGCGCGCCCTTGCGCTCGCGGATCGCGCTGACCGCCTGACCGATGCCGCCGTCCTTGTGGTAATAGGTGATCGGCTCGGGCCGGCCGGCAACAGGCGTGCCGTCATTGTTGCGGAAACGCTCGGCGCCATGAATGGTGGTGCCGTGCATCAGCACGTGGAAATAACCGCCCGGCGTCACCACGATCTTGTGCACGCCGAAGAAGCTGCGCACGGTCGTGACGCGGCCCTCGTCCGCGGGATAGACGCGGATCAACGCCAGCGCCAGCACGACGGTGGCAAAGATCTTCCAGCGCCCGGCATTGAGGATCAGCGCGAGCAGCGCGGCGAGCACGCCGACGGCGCCGGCGACCCAGACACGATGATCCTCGAACCAGGTCGAGAGGCCACCGGTCGTATATGACGGCGCGATGAGCGCCACCGCGAGCGCGGCGAGCGCCAGCCAGTACCATTTGACGATTGCGGCCAGCCGCTCATTCCCGGACGGACGGCACAGCGCGGCAAGCGCGATCAGGATCGGATATTCGGCGATCCACGAGAAGGTGAAGGGCGCAACGAGCCCCGCGAACAAGCCGCCGACCATGCCACCGAACGACAACGCGACATAGAAGCCGGTGAGATATTTGGCGGCAGGCCGCGTCCGCGCCAGCTCGCCGTGGCAGGCCATGGCGATGACGAAGAAGCAGAGTTGATGTCCGCCGAGGGTCAGCAGCAGGTTCTGCTCGCCGCCGAAAGCCAGCAGGACGACGACGCCCGCAATCGCGACCGGCTGGAGCATCAGCATCCATTTGTGCGGCAGCAGCGGCCGCGACTGGAACACGACGACCCAGGTCAAGAGGTAAAGCGACAGCGGCAGCACCCACAAAAGCGGCGCCGCCGCGACGTCGGTCGAGATGTGCGCGGTGACGGCGATGAGCAGGCCCGATGGCACGGCGGCGAGGAAGATCCAGCGCAGCCGCGTCAAGAGGCCGGGCGCGGGTGCATTCACGTCCTCGGCCCGCGTGTCGGTCAGCGCCAACTTCGGCGAACGCAACAACAGCACGCCGCAGGCGCCGATGAGGAGGATCAGCAGGCCATAGCCACCGGTCCAGATCCGGTTCTGCATCTGCAGCGTGAACATCGGCTCCAGCAGGAACGGATAGGACAACAGCGCGAGGAAGCTGCCGATATTGGAGGAGGCGTAGAGGAAATAGGGATCGTGCCCGGCCGGATGGCCGGTGCGGACGAACCAGGCCTGCAGCAGCGGATTGTTCGCGGCGAGCGCAAAGAACGGCAGCCCGATCGAGACTGCGAACAGGGCGAGCAGCCAGACTGCGTAGCCCGAAGCCGGCGGCTCGCCATAGGCGGAGGCGATGCCGAGCGGCAGCGTGGCGAAGGCGGCAAACAGCAGCACCAGATGTACCGCGACGGGGACGATCCGGTTCCGCGCCTGCATCAGCAGATGCGCATAGGCATAGCCGGCCAGCAGCAGCGACTGGAAGAACACCATGGCCACCGACCACACCGCCGGCGAGCCGCCGAGCCGCGGCAGCACCATCTTGGTGAACAGCGGCTGCACCGAGAACAGCAGCAGCGCGCTGACGAAGATCGCAGCGGTGTAGACCGTCAGCAGCAGCCGGTTGCGCGACGACGACGGCTGCTCCGTGGCGGCGGGTTGCACGATCGAATCCATGAATGCTCCGGCTCAAACCCCGGCGGGCGCCGGATCGCGCGCAATGGAGCACAAGGCGCCTGGACGGGCAATAAAGTGTGGCGTGATGTTGCAGCAAGGAATGCCTGATATAGAGATGTCGTTCCGATGCGACGCGCGACATCGAACCCGGAACCTCCAGATTCTCCGGTGCGGAGCCCGCATCATAGTTCGGCTCTGCCGAGTAGCCCCGGAATTATGCCAAGGAAGTCATGACCGATACGGACGTCATCATCATCGGCGCGGGACATAACGGCCTCACCTGCGCGACCTATCTGGCGATGGCGGGCCTGCGCGTGCGCGTGGTCGAGCGGCGCAAGGTGGTCGGCGGTGCCGCGGTGACGGAGGAGTTTCACCCCGGCTTTCGCAATTCTGTCGCCGCCTACACCGTGAGCCTGCTCAATCCGCAGGTGATCCGTGACCTCAAGCTTGCCGAGCAGGGCCTGCGCATCGTCGAGCGGCGTGCGCAGAATTTTCTGCCCGCGCCAGACGGCAGCTATCTCCTCACCGGCGAGGGGCGAACGAAAGCCTCGGTGGCGCGGCTCAGCGCGCATGATGCGGAAGCGCTCGACGGCTTCGCGCGCGAGCTGGAAGACATTGCCGACGTGCTCAGGCGGTTCGTGCTCCGCGCGCCGCCGAACCTGCTCGACGGTTTTGGCACCAACGCGGTCCGCGAGGCCGTGAACGCTTTGCAGAGCGCCAACATTCTGCGCGGCCTGACGCTGGAACAAAGCCGCAGCCTGCTCGATCTGTTCACGCGCTCGGCCGGCGAGATGCTGGACGAACGTTTCGAGCACGATCTGGTCAAGGCGCTGTTCGGCTTCGACGCCATCGTCGGCAATTATGCCAGCCCCTACGCCGCCGGCTCGGCCTATGTGATGCTGCATCACGCGTTCGGGGAGGTGAACGGCAAGAAGGGCGTGTGGGGCCACGCCATCGGCGGCATGGGCGCGATCACGCAGGCGATGGCGCGCGCGGCACGCGACCGTGGCGTCGTGATCGACACGGATGCCGGTGTGCGCGAGGTCATCGTCGAGCGCGACCGCGCCGTCGGAATCGTGCTGGAGAACGGCTCTGCGATCCGCGCGAAATATGTCGCGGCCAATGTCAATCCAAAGCTGCTCTACACGCGCCTGATCGCGGCCGATGCTCTGCCTGCGGACTTCCTCGCCCGCATGCGGCATTGGAAGAACGGCTCCGGCACCTTCCGGATGAATGTGGCGCTGGACCGCCTGCCCTCCTTCACGGCGCTCTCAGGCGAGGGCGATCACCTCACCTCCGGCATCATCCTGGCGCCGAGTCTGGGCTATATGGATCGCGCCTGGCTCGACGCGCGCGCGCAGGGCTGGAGCCGCGAGCCTGTCGTGGAAATGCTGATCCCCTCGACGCTCGACGACACGCTGGCCCCGGCCGGCAAGCATGTCGCGAGCCTGTTCTGCCAGCATGTCGCACCAGGGCTTCCCGATGGAAAGTCGTGGGATGACCATCGCCACGAGGTCGCCGATCTCATGATCGCGACGGTGGATAAGTACGCGCCGGGATTTGCGGCAAGCGTGCTCGGCCGTCAGATCCTGTCTCCGCTCGATCTCGAGCGGCAGTTCGGGCTGCTTGGCGGCGACATCTTCCACGGCGCGCTGACATTGAACCAGCTGTTCTCGGCGCGGCCGATGCTGGGCCACGCCGACTATCGCGGGCCGCTGAGAGGCCTCTACCATTGCGGATCCGGCGCCCATCCAGGCGGCGGCGTCACCGGCGCGCCCGGCCATAACGCCGCGCAGGCCATCCTGCGGGATCACCGCGCCCTGTTCGGGAGCCGTGGATAGGGCTGTGGATTGGTTGTGGACAGGCTGTCGAAAGGCCTGTGAGCGGCCAGAGGAGGCCTGGGCGGATACGGCCAGGAGCGATCCTGGGGAAAGCCGGTGGGAAATCGGCGAGGCGATCAGGGGAAAAGTGGTGGATAAAGTCCGGACAAGCAGGCGGATAAGCTGTGAAGTCGGGCGGCAAAAACGACCTCGCCCGCCAGGGGAAACCCCTAGCGGGCGGTGATCAGGAACAGCCTTTGAAGAAAATAGCCCCCGCTGGAGAATGGCGGCGGAAATTACTTCAAGGAGGTGCTAATCGAAGTGAACTTCTCGTTCATGGTGGTGCCCAGGCCGTTCACCACGGTAATGATCGCCAGGGCGATACCCGCGGCGATCAGGCCGTATTCGATCGCGGTTGCACCGGACTCATCCGACCAGAACTTCTGAATCATGCGCTTCAAGACTCGCCTCCGTTTCAATTCAAAGCTGCGTGGACTTGCTTCTACATCCGAAAATATACGGGCCACACACTGCAGGCGCGTTAATATGGGAACCTCAACTTGTCCGAAAACTGGGCAGCAAAAGTTCCAAAAATTGAACGCGACGGAACCCTGAATGCAGCCTTCCCCGACCTATCGCGCCAGCTTTTCGATCGGCAGCGAAGCCGACGCCAAGCGCGTCGTCGACATGCTCACCGAGATCTTTTTCGACGGCGATGCGGCGGTCGCCGCGTTCGAACGGCCTGACGGACGCTGGGACGTCACGTTGCATTTCGCCGCAGCGCCCGATCAGGCATTGCTGCGCGAACTCGTTGCAACTTCAGCAGGAAATGAGATCGCGGCGACGCTCGTCTTCGACACTGTCGAAGCCAAGGACTGGGTCAAAGCCAGCCTTGAAGATCTCGTCCCGGTGCCGGCCGGCCGCTTCGTCGTGCACGGCAGCCACGATCGCGACCGTGTGGCGCCGAACAAGCTTGCCATCGAGATCGAGGCGGCGCTCGCCTTCGGCACCGGTCACCATGGCACGACGCGCGGCTGTTTACTTCTGCTTGACCATGTCCTGAAGAGCTCCCGCCCAAGGAGCCTGCTCGATCTCGGCACCGGCACGGGCGTGCTGGCGGTCGCGGCGGCGAAGGCGCTGCATCGCGCGGTGCTCGCTTCCGACATCGATCCGCCATCGGTCCGGGTGGCCGCCGAGAACGCCACGCTGAACGAAGTTGGCAACCATGTGCGGGTGATCCGCGCGACCGGCTTTGCCGCGCCAGATTTTGCGCGTGCAGGCCCGTTCGACCTGGTGCTCGCCAATATCCTTGCCAATCCGTTGCGGCAATTGGCGAGCCCGATGACGCGGCACCTTGCGCCTGGCGCCCGCGTCATCCTCTCCGGCCTCTTGACGCACCAGGCGCCCGCCGTGATCGCCGCCTACCGCGCCCGCGGCCTCGTGCCGGTGAAGCATCTGCACATCGAGGGGTGGAGCAGTCTGCTGCTGAGGAAGATGGGATGAACTAACCGCGTCGCGACGGCGGTGCGCTCCCTCGCCGCGCTACTCGGCCGGCTTCTCGTCGCGGCGTGACGCGCGCTTGCCCCGCAAGGCGCGCTTGGCGCGGCGCTCGGCGAAACGGTCGATCATCTGGCTGATGAGGCCGCGCGGCTTCTTTGTTACTGCCGCTGTCGGAGCGCGGCGCGCCGGCGGCGAAATCTTCTCAAAGGTGAACGCTGGCATTGTGTGTCCCCTCGCCGTTGAGATGAACCACCCGCTCGAATTTCCCTGTTATCCGGACGAAGCGCAACTGCCGCATCCTTTACTCCACTCGATTCGAATGGAACTATTTCAAGCACAGTCCATGCCAGATGCGACGCAAATGCGTCTACATTGCGGACTGATCTCCATGATCCTAAAGTGATCCACCATGTTCGAAGCGCACTTCCAGACATTCGAGGAGCCGGAGGCCGGCGTCGCGTTGGCGGCACGACTGGCCGCACTTCGCGAAGAACTTGCCCGTCGCAAGTTGACCGGCTTCGTCGTGCCACGTGCCGATCAGCAGCAGAACGAATATGTGCCGCCATCGGAAGAGCGGCTCGCCTGGCTGACCGGCTTTACCGGCTCGGCGGGACTAGCAGTGGTTCTGCCGCAGGAGGCTGCGCTGTTCGTCGACGGCCGCTACACGCTGCAGGCGGCCAAGCAGGTCGATGCCAAGGCATGGGTAGTGGAATCGCTGATCGACCCGCCGCCGGAGAGCTGGGTGGCGGCGCATCTGAAAGCCGGCGACCGCCTCGGATTTGATCCGTGGCTGCACACTTTTTCGGCAGCAGAACGGCTGTCCGCCGCCTGCGCCAAGGCCGGGGCCGAGCTGGTCGCGGTCGACAGCAATCCGATCGACGCGATCTGGCAGGACCGGCCGCAGCCGCCGCTCGCCCCCGTCGCGGTGCACAGCCTTCAGCACGCCGGTATCACTGAAGCGGAGAAGCTGACCCAGATCAGGGCCGAGATCGCCAAGCTCGGCACCGATGCCTTGGTGCTGTCGGACAGTCACGCGGTGGCCTGGACCTTCAACATCCGCGGCGCCGACGTCGCCCATACGCCGCTGCCACTGTCCTACGCGCTGGTGCCGAAGGACGGCCGTCCCACCATCTTCATCGACCACCGCAAGCTGTCCAACCTCACACGCGACCATCTCGAGCAGTCCGCTGACGTGCGCGAACCGGACGCCATGGCGCCGACGTTGATGGCGCTGGCCAAGAGCGGTGCGGCCATTGCGCTCGACAATGCCACAGCGGCCGACGCACTCAGCCGCCTGATCAGCGGGGCCGGCGGCAAGCCGGTGCGCGGCAGCGATCCGGTTGCACTGCTCAAGGCGGTCAAGAACGCGACCGAGATCAAGGGCACCAAGACGGCTCATTTGCGCGACGCCGTGGCGCTGGCGCGCTTCCTCGCATGGATCGATCGCGAGGCGCCAAGCGGCAAGCTCACCGAGATCGACGCGGTCGAGGCGCTGGAAACCTTCCGCCGCGACACCGGCGCGCTCAGGGACGTCTCGTTCCCGACCATCTCCGGCACCGGCCCGAACGGCGCCATCGTGCATTACCGCGTCACCCGCAAGAGCAACCGGCGGATCGCGCCCGGCGATCTCCTGCTGATCGATTCCGGCGCGCAATATGAAGACGGCACCACCGACGTCACGCGCACCATGGCGGTCGGCGAGCCGACGGATGAGATGCGCGACCGCTTCACCCGCGTGCTGCGCGGCCACATCGCGATCGCGCGCGCCGTCTTTCCGGACGGCACCACGGGCGCGCAACTCGACACGCTGGCGCGGCAATATCTCTGGGCCGTCGGGCTCGATTTCGAGCACGGCACCGGCCACGGCGTCGGCAGCTATCTCTCGGTGCACGAAGGACCGGCACGAATTTCGAAGCTCGGCACCACGCCGTTGAAGCGCGGCATGATCCTGTCGAACGAGCCCGGCTACTACAAGACCGATGGCTTCGGCATCCGCATCGAGAATCTCGAGCTGGTCGTCGCCGCCGACATCAAGGGTGCCGAGAAGCCGATGAACGCGTTCGAGACGCTGACCCTGGCGCCGATCGACCGCCGTCTGATCGATGTCGCGATGCTGAGCCGCGACGAGCTCGATTGGCTGAACGCGTACCATGCGCGCGTCAGGGACGACGTGCGGCCGGCGCTGGACGAGGCGACGAAGATCTGGCTCGATCAGGCCACGGCGGAGCTGAAGCTCTAACTCCGTCATAAGACTGCCTGCGTAGGGTGGGCAAAGCATCCGCTGCCGCTCGAAGAGCGGAGGCGGATGCGTGCCCACCATCCATCTCCGGGTGACGGCAGCAATGGTGGGCACGCCGCGCAAAGAGCGCGTCTTTGCCCACCCTACAGGCCCAGCGCCTTGACGCCTCGCGCATAGCCGTATGCCGAAATGAGCGTATTCGCTCGCAACGCGATGCGGCTAGTGTCCGGCGATGCACGGCATCATCAGCAAGCCGCCCGAAGCGGCCGGCAACCTCGCGACCTCGCGTCTGGTGTTGCTGCTGCTGGTGGTGATGACCGGGGTCGCACCGATCTCGCTCTACATCCTGGTTCCGGCGCTGCCGGTGCTGGCGACGGATTTCGGCAGCGACATCTCGATCGCGCAGATGACGGTGTCGCTCTACATGGTCGGCATCGCGCTGTCGCAGCTGATCATGGGCCCGCTGTCGGACCGGTTCGGGCGGCGTCCGGTGCTGCTCGGAGGACTTGCACTGATGGTGGCGGCCAGCGTCGCCTGCATTTTCGCCGAGACCCTGCCGCAATTGATCGCCGCACGCTTCTTCCAGGCGCTCGGCGGCGCATCCGGCATGGTGATCAGCCGGGCCATCATCCGCGACATCTACGAGCGCGACCGCGTCGCCTCGATGATCAGCCTCGTGGTCGCGGCGCTGATGATCGGGCAGATGGTCTCGCCGCTCACCGGCGGCCTGATCGAGACCGCGTTGGGATGGCGCGCGATCTTTTATGCCATCACCATCGCCGCCATCGTCGTTGCCGTCGGGATCGCCTTGGCGCTGCCTGAGACCCGCCGCAGCCGCGCCGCCGGCAGCGGCTTCCGCGGCGATATTGGCATGCTCATCCGCAACCGCGCCTTCGTCGGCTATGTGATGTGCCAGGTGCTGGCGTCCCAGATCATCTTCACCTTCGCCGGCGGCGGGCCCTACATCGTGGTGACGCAGATGGGCCGCAGCAGCGCCGAATACGGCGCCTGGTTCGCAACAACGGGCTTTGCGTTTCTGGTCGGCAACCTGCTCTGCGTGCGCTTTGCGCCGCGCCACTCACTGGAGAAGCTGATCTGGTTCGGGCTCGCCCTGCAACTCTGCGGCAGCCTTGCAAACCTAATCTGGAGCTTCGTCGGCTGGAACGAGGCGCCCGCCTGGCTGTTCGGCACCCATATGATCGTGATGGCCGGCAATGCCTTCGTGATGGCGAATTCCGCCGCCGGCGCCATCAGCATCCGTCCCGAAGCGGCCGGCACCGCCTCGGGCGCGATGGGCTTCCTGCAGCAAGGCATTGGCGCGCTGATGTCGCAGTTCGGCGCCTATCTCGGCGGCCACTCCGCAACGACGCTGCCGCTGACCTCAGCGGTCCTCGCGATCTCGATCCTTTGCGCCTGCGTGATGATGTTCGTCGTGCCCCGCCGCGAGGCGGTAGCGAGCGAGGCGCTGATCGGGCAGGCCGAGGAGGATGAGACGGGGATGATGTGAGGGGCGCCGAGTAGAGTCCTTCTGCGGAACGATTCTGGATTGCTTCGTGGAGCCTGTCATCGGGCCGCGCTTTGCGCGGACCCGGTGGCTCGCAATGACGACGCGGAGAGAGCAGTGCCAAAAATGAGAGGCGGGGCTGGGCCCCGCCTCTCTCAATTCAAGTCTGTGTTTCGGCTTACGCCTGGCTCGCGATCGCCTTGCCGAGCGCGGCCTGCGCCGCTGCAAGCCGCGCGATCGGCACGCGGTAGGGCGAGCAGGAGACGTAGTCGAGACCGATATGGTGGCAGAAAGCGACGGAGGCGGGATCGCCGCCGTGCTCGCCGCAGATGCCGACCTTGAGCGAAGTGCGGGTCTTGCGGCCGCGGGCGACGCCGATCTTGACCAGCTCGCCGACGCCTTCCTGATCGAGCGAGATGAAGGGATCGACCGTGAGGATGCCCTTCGCCACATAGGGACCGAGGAAGCTCGCCGCGTCGTCGCGGCTGATGCCGTAGGTCGTCTGCGTCAGGTCGTTGGTGCCGAACGAGAAGAACTCGGCCGACTGCGCGATCTCGCCCGCGAGCAGGCAGGCGCGCGGCAGCTCGATCATGGTGCCGACCTGATAGGCCAGCTTGGTGTTGGTCTCGCGCATCACGGCCTGTGCGGTGGCATCGATCCGTGCCTTGACCAGGTCGAGCTCGGCCTTGGTCGCGATCAGTGGCACCATCACCTCGAGGCCGACGGCCTTGCCGGTGCGCTTCTGCGCCTCGACCGCGGCCTCGAAGATCGCGCGGGCCTGCATCTCGGCGATCTCGGGGTAGGCGATGGCGATGCGGCAGCCGCGGAAGCCGAGCATCGGGTTGAACTCCGAGAGCTCCCGGGCGCGGTCGGCGAGGCGCCGCGGGTCGGTGTTCATGGCGCGCGCCACTTCCTCGACCTCGGCATGGGTGTGCGGCAGGAATTCATGAAGGGGAGGATCCAGAAGCCGGATCGTGACGGGCAGGCCCTTCATGATCTCGAACAGCTCGACGAAGTCGGCGCGCTGCATCGGCAGCAGTTTTGCCAGCGCGGCGCGGCGCGACTGCTCATCCTCGGAGAGGATCATCTCGCGCACCGTGCGGATGCGCGTCTCCTCGAAGAACATGTGCTCGGTGCGGCAGAGGCCGATGCCTTCCGCGCCGAACTTGATCGCGGTGCGCGCGTCGTCCGGCGTGTCGCCGTTGACCCGGACGCCGATCTTGCGGACCTGGTCGGCCCAATTCATCAGCGTGCCGAACTCGCCGGACAGCTCCGGCTCGATCATCGGCATGCGGCCGGCGAGCACCTGGCCGAGCGAGCCGTCGATGGTGATGACATCACCGGTCTTGAAGGTGCGCGAGCCGATGCTCATGGTGCCGCGGCCGTAATCGACGCGGATTGTGCCGCAGCCGGAGACGCAGGGCTTGCCCATGCCGCGCGCGACCACCGCCGCGTGCGAGGTCATGCCGCCGCGCGTGGTCAGGATGCCTTCGGCGGCGTGCATGCCGTGGATGTCTTCCGGGCTGGTCTCGATGCGGACCAAAATCACCTTGCGTCCGTCGCCCTGAAGCTTGGCCGCCTCGTCCGAAGAGAACACGATCTCGCCGGAGGCCGCACCCGGCGAAGCCGGCAGGCCGGTTGCGATCACGTCGCGCTTGGCGTTGGGATCGATGGTTGGATGCAGGAGCTGGTCGAGCGAGGCCGGATCGATCCGCGTCACCGCTTCCTTCTTCGAGATCAGGCCCTCATTGGCGAGCTCGACCGCGATACGCAGCGCGGCCTTGGCGGTGCGCTTGCCGCCGCGGGTTTGGAGCATCCAGAGCTTACCCTGCTCGACGGTGAACTCCATGTCCTGCATGTCGCGGTAGTGCTTCTCGAGCAGCGTGTAGATCCGCGTCAGCTCCTTGAAGGCTTCCGGCATCGCCGCTTCCATCGACGCCTTGTCGGAGCCCGACTCCTTCCGCGCCTCCTCGGTGATGTCCTGCGGCGTGCGGATGCCCGCGACCACGTCCTCGCCCTGCGCGTTGATCAGGAACTCGCCGTAGAGCTTGCTCTCGCCGGTCGAGGGGTTGCGGGTGAAGGCAACGCCCGTGGCCGAGGTCTCGCCCATGTTGCCGAACACCATGGCCTGCACGTTGACCGCGGTGCCCCAGGATTCCGGAATGTCGTGCAGCTTGCGGTAGGTCACCGCGCGCGCGTTCATCCAGGATGAGAAGACCGCGCCGATCGCGCCCCAGAGCTGGTCGTGCGGATCCTGCGGGAATTCCTTGCCGGTCTCGCGTGCGACCGCGTCCTTGTACTTGCCGACCAGCTCGACCCAGTCCTCGGCGGACAGATCGGTGTCGAGCGTGTAGCCCTGGCTGTCCTTGAAGGTGTCGAGGATCTCCTCGAAGTGATGATGCTCGAAGCCGAGCACCACGTCGGAATACATCGTGATGAAGCGGCGATAGCTGTCATAGGCGAAACGGCGGTCGCCCGACAGCTCGGCCAGCGCTTCCACGGTCTGGTCGTTGAGGCCGAGATTGAGCACGGTGTCCATCATGCCCGGCATCGAGGCGCGCGCGCCGGAGCGCACCGAGACGAGCAGCGGGTTCCTGGTGTCGCCGAACACCTTGCCGGTCAACTTGCCGACATAGTCGAGCGCCTTCTCAACCTGCGGCTTCAGTTCCTTCGGGTAGGTCTTGTCGTGCTCGTAGAAATAGGTGCAGACCGAGGTCGGGATGGTGAAGCCCGGAGGCACCGGCAGGCCGAGATTGGCCATCTCAGCGAGGTTGGCGCCCTTGCCGCCGAGCAGGTCGCGCATTTCCGTCCGGCCCTCGGCCTTGCCGTCACCGAACGTGTAGACCCATTTGCCGGCCTTCGCCGCTGCCGGCGCCGCCTTGGCAGGCACAACCTTCTTCGGCGCAGGCTTCGCGGCAACCTTCGGCGAAGCCGCCTTGGTCATTGCCTTTGCCACCGGCTTTGCAGTGGGTTTGGCGACCGGCTTCGGCGCGCTCTTGGCCAGCGCCTTGCGGGCCGCCGGCGCGGCCTTCGCCTTGGCGGAGGGCTTTGATTTCGCTGCAGTTTTAGAAGGCTTCGAGGCGGCTTTGGCCATAGCTTGCACACAACCTGCGAGAGGAATGGGAAATCGCGGGCCTTACACCACTTTGGGCGGGCCCGCGCAAGACGGACAGTTCCGAAAAGTGAACGCCTAGAAGCGGAGCCACTTCAGGAGCCCGAGCCCGATCGCGCCGTTGACGATGAGGAAGATCGCGACGATGAGGTTGAGAAGCCGCGGCATGATCAGGATGAGCACGCCCGCAATCAACGACAGGATCGGCGAAATGTGGGCGACGGTGATGTGCATGAACTATCTTTCTGTGAGGTGAGGCGAATCGCGCGCGGATCATAACCGGATGGGTTCCGGGAGTAGAGATGCGCAAGGGCTGCTGCGAGTTCCGGCCTCACGAAAACTGCCCGAAATTGCCGCGAATGCGGCATGCCTTTTCCCGGAACATTGGCTTGAGGCACGCATTGGCAACCGGTCGCGCCGCTCGCGCGCCCGCAGAATCACGTCGAAGGAGTTGTCCATGCGGAACAGGATTTTTGCTCTCGCAGCGCTCGCGGCCGCAACCGGCGCGCCCCTTGCGGCGCAGGCGCAAAGCGATGTCACGATTGGACGCGCGCCCGCCATGGTCGACGGCGCGCCGACGATTGCCGTCGAACAACGGCCCGCCTTCCGCGAATATGTCGTTGAACAACGTGTGCCGCCCTTCCGCATTCCGGATCGCGTGGTGGTCGGCACCACCTTACCCGAGGCAGGCGTCACCTATTATGACGTACCGCAACGTTTCGGCGCCACGACCTATCGCTACACCGTCGTGAACGGCGAAACCGTGCTGGTCGAGCCGCGCTCGCGCCGCATCGTCGAGGTGCTGGACTAAAGACGCAGCCGCTCCATTCGATGTCCGGCGCGTCACATCAGGCTGGCGCGAGCAGTGTTAAATCGGACATCAGGCCCCGCCCGGTCCTCCCCCCGCCGGGCGGGGCTTCTTTGGGCAAGCCACATCAGCAGCCGTCATTCCGGGACACGCCGGAGGCGTGGGCTATGGTGCGCAATTGCGCACCTGAGAATCCATACTCACGATCGTGGTTATGGATTCCGGGCTCGCGCTACGCGCGCCCCGGAATGACAGCGGTGTTTGCCGCAAACCGCGCCTCAATCCTGGATCTTCGAGAAATCCGCTACCGCGCGCGTGGCGCTGCGGATCTCGTTGAGGAGCTTCAGGCGGTTCTCGCGTACCTTGGGATCGTCGTCATTGACGCGCACCTTGTCGAAGAAGGCATCGACCGGCGGACGCAGCTTTGCCATCGCACTCATCGCGGCGGCGAAGTCTTCCTTGGCCACCGCAGCGCTGGCTTCCGCCTTGACCTCACCGATCGCCTTGGCCAGCGCCTTCTCCTCAGCGAGGCTGTAGAGCGCAGCATCCGGCGCGCCGTCGAAGCTGCGCTTGTCCTTCTTCTCCTCGATGCTGAGGATGTTGCTGGCGCGCTTGGTGCCGGCGAGCAGGTTCTTGCCGTCGTCAGAGTCGAGGAATTTTCCGAGCGCCTCGACGCGGCGGACGATCATCAGGAGGTTGTCTTCATCTGCATCAAGGGAGAATACCGCATCAGCGAGGTCATGCCGTGCGCCCTGTTCACGCAACTGAACTTTCAGCCGATCAGCAAAAAACGCCAGGAGGTCGCCTATCAAGAAGAGAGCTCGCTTCTCGAAGGCTTCGCTGAAACCTTTCTCAAGTCCTTTGGAATAACTCTTGATGATCTTGTCTACTGCTTTGCTCTTGATGTGAATTTGAGCAGCCTTAGCCAAGTCAAGCACGGGCTGAGATCGCTGCTGGAACAAGTCTCTCCACAACGTGCCAAGTGCGTAAGCCAATATTGTTCCAAGCGCGACGTTCAGTTCGTTCTCTACAATAATTCTTATGATTCCCAGACCGGCGCGTCTTAACGCGTAGGGGTCTTTGCTTCCTGTAGGCTTCTCGTCGATGGCCCAAAACCCGACCAATGTATCGATCTTATCAGCTAGCGCGACCGCAACGCTTATGGGATTAGTGGGGACCCGATCTGCCGGCCCTTGCGGCTTATAATGTTCCTCGCAGGCTGCAGCGACTATCGGATTCTCACCCTGAGCAACCGCGTAGTATTTGCCCATCAGGCCTTGCACTTCAGGAAACTCGCCCACGACCTCCGTGAGCAAATCCGCTTTCGCCAGACGTGCCGCGCGCTTCGCTTGGTCGATATTCGCATCAACTTGCTCGGCGATATAGGCCGCCAGCAGCTCGAGCCGCTCGATCCGCGCAGCCTGCGTGCCGAGCTTCTCATGAAACACGATCTGCTCGAACTTCGGCAGCCGGTCTTCAAGCTTGGTCTTGAGGTCCGTCTCGTAGAAAAACTTTGCATCCGACAGCCGCGCGCGGATGACGCGCTCGTTGCCGGCGATGATGGTTTTGCCACCATCGGTGGCCTCGATATTGGCGACCAGGATGAACTTGCTGGCGAGCTTGCCGGTCTTGGGGTCGCGCACCACAAAACACTTTTGGTTGTTGCGGATGGTGGCGCGGATGACTTCGTCGGGAGTCTTCAAGAACTCCGGCTCGAACGAGCCCATCAGCACGACCGGCCATTCGACCAGGCCGGCGACCTCGTCGAGCAGGTTCTGGTCCTCGACCAGTTCAAAGCCTTGCGCAAAGGCCAGTTGTTTGGCGTCAGTGAGGATGGCGTCTTTGCGGCGCTCGGGGTCGAGCACCACTTTCGCGGCAAGAAGCTTTGCCTCGTAGTCCTCGAAGCGGCGCACGGAGATCGGCGCCGGCGCGAGGAAGCGGTGGCCGTAGGTGGTCTGGCCGCTCTCGATGCCGTCGACCTCGAACGTCACGACATCGGGCTCTTCGGTCTCGAGGCCGAAGGTCGCGGTGATCGCGTGCAGCGGACGCACCCAGTTCAGCGAGCCGGGCTTGCCCGAGCGCGAGCCCCAGCGCATCGATTTCGGCCAGGGGAAGGTGCGGATGATGACGGGCAGGATTTCCGCGAGCACGTCGATCGCGTCGCGGCCGGGCTTCTCGATCAAGCCGATGTAGAAATCACCCTTGGGGTCGCGCTGAATTTTGGCTTCGTCCAGCGACTTCAAACCGGTTGCCTTGAGGAAGCCCTGCACGGCCGCATCGGGCGCGCCGACCTTGGGTCCGCGGCGCTCGGTCTTCAGATCAGGCTGGCGCGCAGGGATGCCGTGCACGGTGAGCGCAAGGCGGCGCGGCGTCGCAAACGCCTTCGCGCCCTCATAGACCAGGCCTTCGGCAACCAGCTTGTCGGTGACCATGCGGCGCAGATCGTCGGCCGCCTTTCCTTGCATGCGCGCGGGGATTTCTTCCGAGAACAGTTCAAGCAAAAGATCGGGCATCAGGCCGCTCCGCCCGCTTCAGTGTGGATCCAGGCCTCGCCGCAAGCTTTTGCCAGCTCGCGCACGCGTAAGATGTAGCTCTGCCGCTCGGTCACGGAGATCACGCCGCGGGCATCGAGCAGGTTGAAGACGTGGCTCGCCTTGATGCACTGGTCGTAGGCCGGCAGCGCCATCAGATGCTGTTTCCGGTTGCCGCCGTCGCGCCAACCGGCGTCGAGGTACTTTCTGCAGGCCGCTTCCGCCATCTTGAACTGCTCGAACAGCATCGCGGTGTCCGCATACTCGAAATTGTGCCGCGAATATTCCTGCTCCGCCTGCAGGAACACGTCGCCATAGGTGACCTTCTGATCACCGTCGCGCCCATTGAAATTGAGGTCGTAGACGCGGTCGACGCCCTGCACATACATCGCGAGGCGCTCGAGCCCGTAGGTGAGCTCGCCCGCAACCGGGGCGCATTCGAAGCCGGCGACCTGCTGGAAGTAAGTGAACTGGCTGACTTCCATGCCGTCGCACCAGCATTCCCACCCCAAACCCCAGGCGCCCAGTGTCGGGCTCTCCCAATCGTCCTCGACGAAGCGGATGTCGTGCACGGCGGAATCGATGCCGATCGCGGCGAGCGATTTCAGGTACAGCTCCTGAAGGTTCGGCGGCGACGGCTTCATGATCACCTGGAACTGGTAATAGTGCTGCATCCGGTTCGGGTTCTCGCCGTAACGGCCGTCCTTGGGCCGGCGCGACGGCTGTACATAGGCGGCGTTCCAGGGCTTTGGCCCGAGCGCCCGCAGCGTGGTCGCCGGATGGAAGGTGCCCGCGCCCATTTCCATGTCGTAGGGCTGCAGGATCACGCAGCCCTGCTCGGCCCAGAACCGCTGGAGCGCGAGGATGAAGCCCTGGAACGAGCGTTCCGGGTGCATATGGGCGGGCAATGAGGCGTCCATCGTCAGATCGGGCTCTCGCGGGGGGTTTTGAATCGCGCGGGACCGTATCGACGGCGGGGATGGGAATCAAGGCGAAGGGGTTGGATTCGGGCGTCATTCCGGGGCGCCCGCAGGGCGAGCCCGGAATCCATTGCGCCGCTCACTCCGTGGTTCGGATGGATTCCGGGTTCTCGCTTCGCGAGCCTCCGGAATGACGAACGCGTGGAGGTGTGCCCTAACCCGGCCGGTAAGCTCCGGTCACGGGGTCACGCTTCAGCGTCTGGATATCCCCCATACGGGCGGCCTCGGCGACGCGCGACAGGCGCATCTCCTCAAGCTCCTGGTTGATCCGGATGGCGGTCTTGTAGGCCCAGCGGACCACGGCAAGCCCGCCCAGGACGCCCGCGAAAGCGACGAACGGCGGCATCGGTCGATCCTCGTCTCATGCTCAGCCCCCACACGCATTGTTGCGCAGATGGACCTGCGCCGCAATTGGCGCCGCCCGGGCGAAATGGCGCGGGAGCGCGAGACCTAGAACCCGAATTTCGCCCAAATCGCCCGCGTCTCGACCGCCGAGATCAGCTCGTCCGGCAGCCCGGCCATTGATTCCAAGGCCGAAAGCTGCCCCGCGCCGGGCAATTTCCGGCCCAAAAGGCCGGAGAGCAGCCCGGTCGGCTGCGCAATCACGGGGGTGAGAACCTTCTCACCATAACGGGCACGAAGAGTTGAGCGGAGATCGCCGATGCTGTCGGCGAGCCCCAGCGCGATCGCGCTGTCCCCCGCCCAGTATTCGCCCGTGAACAGCGTGTCGTCCGCTCCCTTCAGCCGGGCGCCGCGGCTTTCCTTGACCAGCGCGATGAAGATCTGGTGGATCTCGCGCTGGATCGCCTTCAGCCTCATGACGTCATCCGGGTTTTCCGGAAGAAACGGGTCGAGCATCGCCTTGTGCTCGCCCGAGGTGTAGAGGCGCCGCTCGATGCCGAGCCGCCTGATCGCCTCCTGAAAACCGAAACTGCCGCCGACCACGCCGATCGAGCCGAGGATCGAGGAGGGATCGCAGATGATCTCGTTGCCCGCGCAGGCGATCATGTAACCACCGGAGGCCGCAACGTCCTCGACGAACACGAGCACCGGCAGCTTCTTCTCCGCGGCGAGCTGCTTGATGCGCAAGTAGATCTGGCGCGACTGCACCGGCGAGCCGCCGGGCGAGTTGATCACCAGCGCCACTGCCTTGGCGTGCCGATAGGAAAACGCGCGCTCGAGCACCCGCGCGACGCCGGCAAGCGTCAGGCCCGGACGCAGCGGCGTCACCGCACCGATCACACCGGACAGCCGCACCACCGGCACGACCGCCGTGCCGGGACGAAAGCGCGCCGGCAGATATTGCATGAGCTTGTCAGCCAGGCCGGAACTCTCACGATCGTTCAATTGTTCGGCCATGGCCTTACCTCTGATTAACCATTTCTTATCACGCGAGTGTCATTGAAAGTGCCAGGAACGTGTTTTGCAGAATCCGCGTTGGGAAGCTGCAATAGGCAGCGGAAGGAAACGCCATGAAGATCTATCTGCTGTTGCTGCTGATCGGTGCGCTTTTCACGGCGCTTCACTTTACGTCGCCGCAAGAGCAACAGACGGAATCGCTTCCGCAATAAGTCGTCACGGCCTCGCCAGCGGCAACGCCGCCCTCCCCTCCAGAATATCCTTCACCTCTTTCTTCGGCACATTTGACTCCTCGTTGAGCATGAGGCCCGGCAGCAATTGCGTCGGTGCCCGGCCGCCTTTGACTGCGCGCACCAGCACCCGGATGGCAGGCTTTCCCGCTTCGCCATGAACCGGCAGGATCGCGAGGCTGCCGAAGCCGCGTGACAGCGCTGCCACGACGTCGCCAATTCCGTCCGCGCGCCAGATCAGGGTCAGCACGCCGCTCGATCGGAGAATGCGCCGGGCTGCATGCACCCACGCATGCAGCGTCTCCTCCCTCGCCACATGCGCGGTGTGGCGCGCCTGATCCGGCGAGCCGCGATGGCGTGCGGGGTCGTTGAAGGGCGGGTTCATCAATACGGCGTCGGAACTGTCGGGCAGAAGTCCGTTCGCTGCAAACGCCTGCGCGTCGGCGGTGACGTCGAGCACGATGACCTCGGCGGGAATCGCGTTCGCGGCGGCGTTCGCCCGCGCGAGCTCTGCCAGTTCCGGATCGATCTCGACCAGGCTGAGCCTGATCCCCGCGACGCGACGCGCCAGCGCGAGCCCCGCCGTGCCGACGCCGGCGCCAAGCTCGACCACGCGGTCACCCGCCCGAGCGTCGGTCGCTGCTGCCAGCAGGACGGCGTCGTGCCCGGCGCGATGGCCTGACCGCTTCTGCATCAAGCGCAACTGCCCGCCGAGAAACGCGTCCTCGGTAATATCCGCGGCCTCAATCATCGCCGCGCAGTTCGTGGCTGAGGCCTGCCTCGGTGAGGAGCGCCCTGGCTTCCTCGGCGTCGTCCTCATGAACAAGGATCCGCCGCGGCAGAATGCCGAGAGACCCCTCGATGATGCTCATGTTCTGGTCCAGCACCAGATGATGGATGTTGGCGCCGTCGAGCAGCGCGCCAATCGCCGACACCAGCACCATATCGTTGGTCCGAACCAGTTCACGCAAAACGGAGGTCTCCTGCCTGAAAGTGGCTAACGCGGCAAATGTCAATGGTTCCGCGGCCCTTGCCGCATTCGCCGCCAGTTTCTATTGTATTTCCATCAGAATAGCCCTTCCGGGGCAAATATTGGAGACCGGCGTGGCCGTCATCGTACCTTTCGAAACCCCCGGCGCGTCGATCGAAGAGCTGGTTGCCCTTGTCGCTCCCGACATGGAGCGCGTCAATGCCACGATCCTGTCGCGGACCGGCTCCGACGTGACCATGATCCCTGAAGTGGCCAACCACTTGATCTCCTCGGGCGGCAAGCGCCTGCGCCCGATGCTGACGCTCGCCATGGCCAACCTCGCCGGCTACACCGGTGACGGCCACATCAAGTTAGCTGCCAGCGTCGAGTTCATGCACACCGCCACCCTGCTCCACGACGACGTGGTCGACGAGAGCGAGATGCGCCGCGGCAAGCTGTCGGCGCGCATGCTCTGGGGCAACGAGGCAAGCGTGCTGGTTGGCGACTTCCTGCTCGGCCAGGCCTTCCGCATGATGGTCGAGGTCGGCTCGCTGCGCGCGCTCGACATCCTCTCCGCGGCGGCCGCCACCATCGCCGAGGGCGAGGTGATGCAGCTCGCCGCCGCCAAGAACACCGCGACCACCGAGGACGAATATCTCGCCGTGATCCGCGGCAAGACCGCCGAATTGTTCGCCGCCGCCTGCGAGGTCGGCCCCGTGATCGCGAACCGCCCGAAGGCGGAGCAGACTGCCTGCCGCTCGGTCGGCATGAATCTCGGCATCGCCTTCCAGCTCGTCGACGACGTGCTCGACTACGGCGGCAAGAGCGCCAAGCTCGGCAAGAACACCGGCGACGATTTCCGCGAAGGCAAGATCACGCTGCCCGTCGTGCTCGCCTTCCGCCGCGGCAACGACACCGAGCGCGCCTTCTGGATCCGGGCGCTCGAGCGCGGCGAGATCGGCGATTCCGATCTCGATCACGCCATCGGCCTGATGAACAAGCACCGCGCGCTCGAGGACACGCTGATCCGCGCCCAGCACTACGGCGCCATGGCCGTGGATGCGCTGGCGCTGTTCCCGCCCTCGCCGATGAAGAGCGCGCTGGAGCAGGTCGTGGCGTTCTGCTTGGCAAGGTCGCATTAGGCGACTGACGCTCACGCTTTGCGCGCTCCCTGCACCCGTCATTGCGAGCGTAGCGAAGCAATCCAGAATCCCGCCGCGGAAGCAGTCTGGATTGCCTCGCTGCGTTCGCAATGACGGAGTACGCCGCGACGGCACCGCTTGCTCTCGTGTCCCGGACGCGCTGCAGCGTGAAACGCTGCTGCGCAGAGCCGGGACCCATGCGACATCCGCAATCATGATCAATATGGGTCCCGGCTCTGCAGCGCACCGCTAGGGGGCGCTGCGCTGCGTCCGGGGCACGAGAGCGCGCTTCATCTCACCAGCAGAACCCAACCTCCCTCGCTCCGCATGCCTCCCCGGGTCAGTTACTTGCATTTTGAAAGTGACTGACCTACCTTGCCGCCATGCAACCCAAATCCCCATCCATCCTCGAATGCCCCGTCGGCCGCGCCGTGGAGACGGTCGGCGAATGGTGGAGCATCCTGATTCTGCGCGATGCGTTTCAGGGGGCGACGAAGTTCGACGAGTTCTCGCAAGGCCTCGGCATTGCGCCGAACATCCTGTCGCGGCGGCTCTCGCATCTCACCGAAAGCGGCATGTTCGTGCGTCGCCGCTATCAGGAGCGCCCGCCGCGCTACGAATATGTGCTGACGGACAAGGCGCAGGATTTCTTCCCCGTGATCGCTACGCTGCTCGCCTGGGGCAACAAGCATCTGGCGCCGAAAGGCGAATCCATCCTGCTGGCGAGCCGGAGCGAGGTCCGCCCGCTCGAGCCGATTGTGGTCGATGCCGCCGATAAGCGCCCGATCACGCTGGCCAATGCGGTCGTCGTCGCAGGTCCCCGCGCCAGCCGCGGCATGCGCGCACGGCTCGCTTCGCTCAAGGCCATGAACCCGGCCGTCGCGCCGGCTGGAGACTGACATGCGTCGTATCGTCGTGACGGGAATGGGCGCGGTGTCGCCGCTTGGCTGCGGCGTCGAATTGACGTGGCGGCGGCTGCTCGCCGGGCAAAGCGGGCTGCGCCCGTTGCCGGAATGGGCAGAGGCGCTGCCGGCGCGCATCGCAGGTCTCGTGCCCGACAAGGCCGATGATGCCGAAGGCGGTTTTGATCCGGCGCAGGCTGCCGCGCCCAAGGATCAGCGCAAGATGGACCGCTTCATCCTGTTCGCGCTGCTCGCGACGGCAGAAGCCGTCGCGCAAGCCAAATGGACACCGCAGGATGCTGGCGCGCTCGAGCGCACCGCGACGATCATCGCCTCTGGCGTCGGCGGCTTTCCCGCCATGGCGGAGGCGGTGCGCATCACCGCGCAACGCGGCGCGCGCCGGCTGTCGCCGTTCACGATCCCCTCGTTCCTCGCCAATCTCGCCGCCGGCCACGTCTCGATCAAGTACGGCTACAAGGGCGCGCTGGGCGCGCCGGTCACGGCCTGCGCCGCCGGCGTGCAGGCGATCGGCGATGCCGCGCGCATGATCCGATCAGGCGAAGCTGACGTTGCGATCTGCGGCGGCGCGGAGGCCTGCATCGATATCGTCAGCCTCGGCGGCTTTGCGGCCGCGCGCGCGCTGTCGAGCGGCTTCAACGACGAGCCCGCGCGCGCCTCGCGTCCGTTCGATCGCAACCGCGACGGTTTCGTGATGGGCGAAGGCGCCGGCATCCTGGTGATCGAGGCGCTGGAGCATGCGCAGGCGCGCGGCGCGACGCCGATCGCCGAGATTGTCGGCTACGGCACGACCGCGGACGCCTATCACATGACCTCGGGGCCGCCGGATGGCGATGGTGCCCGCCGCGCCATGGAGATCGCGCTTCGGCAGGCCAAGCTTGCGCCCGCGGATGTGCAGCACCTGAACGCGCACGCGACCTCGACACCGGCCGGCGACGAAAGCGAGCTAGGCGCCATCGGCGCGCTGTTCGGCCGCAACTGCGGCATTGCCGTGAGCGCGACCAAATCGGCCACGGGTCACCTGCTCGGCGCCGCCGGCGGGCTGGAAGCGGTTTTCACCGTGCTCGCGTTGCGCGACCAGATCGCGCCGCCCACGCTCAATCTCGAAAACCCCGATGCGGGCGCTGAAGGCATCGATATTGTCGCAGGTAGCGCGCGGCCGATGCCGATGCAGCATGCCATCTCCAACGGGTTCGGCTTCGGCGGGGTCAATGCCAGCGTGATCTTGCGCCGGCTGGGCTAAGCAAGAGGTCTTGCAATCGCCGCCGGCTTCGCTACGAAAACGGCATGATCGAAACGAATTTCTGGCTGCTCCTGGCCGCAGCTCTCCTCATTGCCGCCGTTCCCGGCCCTGGCATTTTTTACGTCGCGGCGCGAACCTTGTCGGAGGGGCGTGGCAGCGGCTTCGCCTCGACCGCGGGCACGGCGCTGGGCGGACTGGTTCATGTGGTCGCGGGCAGCCTCGGCATCTCCGCCATCATCCTGGCCAGCGCGGAGTTGTTTGCCGCCGTGAAATTCGTCGGCGCGCTCTATCTGGTCTGGCTCGGCATCAAGACGTTTCGCAGCGCCGGCAACAACCTGTCGCTCGGGAGCGAGCCGATCGGCGACAAGCGCGCGTTTCACGACGGCGTGCTGGTCGAAGCGCTCAATCCGAAGACCGCGGCATTCTTCCTCGCCTTCATTCCACAGTTTCTCGATCCGTCGGACTCGAACCCGACGCTGCAATTCATCCTGCTCGGTGCGATCTCCGTGGCCCTGAACACGCTCGCCGATGTCGTGGTGGTGCTGATGGCCTCCGCGACGCGCGCGCAGCTGACCGGACGGCCGCTTCTGATGCGTCGCCTCACGCAGGGCTCCGGCGTCTTCATCGCGGGCCTCGGCCTCTCGCTCGCCCTGGCGCGGCGGCCGGCCAATGGCTAGCGCCCCGCAAAGCCGCTTCTATGAATCGCACGGCCTGCGGCTGCACTACGCCGACTGGGGCAACGAGGGCGCACCCACCGCCATCCTGGTGCACGGCGGCCGCGATCATTGCCGCAGCTGGGATCACATCGCGCGCTCGCTGCAACCGCATTTTCGCGTCGTTGCGCCCGATCTCCGTGGTCACGGCGATTCCGACTGGACGAAAGGCGGCAGCTACGCACTCACCGAATATGTCTACGATGTCGCGCAGCTGGTTCGCACCTTAGCCACGTCTCAGGTCACCCTGATCGGCCATTCCATGGGTGGCATGGTGAGCCTGATCTTTTCGGGCGCATTCCCCGAACAGGTCACGAGGCTCGTCGTCCTCGACGGCGTGACCATGTTGCCGGACGTACCGAAGCCGCCGGCGCATGAGCGCATCGGCAGATGGGTCGGCCAGCTCGACAAGCTCCACGACCGCACCCCGCGCCGCTATCCGAGCCTCGAGGACGCGGCCGCGCAGATGGTGCTTCACAACAAGCGCCTGTCACGGGACCTCGCGCTGCATCTCGCCAGGCATGGCGCGCGGCAGAACGAGGACGGCAGCTACAGCTGGAAATTCGATCCCTATCAGCGCGCCTCCGCGCCACATCGGCTCTGGCCCGACGATCACATCGAGCTGTGGTCGCGGATCACGTGCCCGACGCTGCTGCTCAATGCCGGCGAAAGCTTTCTAGCGGGCGCTCGCTCCGCCGGCCTGGAGCGATACTTCCAGAACGCGCGCGTTAAGACTATTGCCGGGGCGGGACACTGGCTGCAGCACGACAAGCCGCAGGAGGTGTTGGGTGAGATCCGGCGGTTTCTCGAGCTCAACGAGGACGAAGGCTAGCTCAACGTGCCCGCATGCACCCACCAGCCGGGGTGATCGCGCCGGATCGTTTCGGCCGCGGCATGTGCCTCCTCAGATGCGCCGTAGATCGCAAAGCACGTCGCGCCCGAGCCGGACATGCGGGCGAGCTTGACGCCGGCGGAATCGCGCAAGGCGTCCAGCACCTCGCCGATCACAGGCTCGATCCGCAGCGCGGGCGCTTCGAGATCGTTGGCGACGGTCTCGAGAACCTCGACCCAATCGGAAATCGAGGCGCCTTCGCCGGGCCAGGCCGGTGCGCGGATGACGTCGGTGACGCCGACCAGGAGCTCGCCGTTGCGCAGGCCCAGCGCCTGGAACACGTCCTTGGTGGCAACAGGCATGCGCGGATTGACCATGACGCAAGGCATGCTCGGCATCGCGAGCGGCAGCAGCTGCTCGCCGACGCCGGTCATGTCGCAGGCGCGCGAGAGGAGGCACACCGGCACGTCGGCGCCGGTTGCGAGCGCGACCTTCTGAATGCGGGGATCATCGAGCGACAGATCGTTGAGACGCGCCAGGAGCCGCAGCGCGGCCGCGGCATCCGCCGAGCCGCCGCCGATGCCGGCTGCAACGGGGAGCACCTTGTCGAGCGCGAAGGCGCCCAGCTGCAGGCCAGGGATCGCCTCGGCAAGGAGCTTGGCGGCCTTGAGCACGAGATTGTCGGCTGTGTCGCCGCAGGCGGCAGCCAGCGGCCCAGTCGTGGTGAGCTTCAGCTCCCCGCCCGGCTCCAAGGTGAGCCGGTCGGCGCAGTCGGCAAACGCGACCACGCTTTCGAGATCATGATAACCATCGGCACGACGGCCGACGACGCGAAGGCTCAAATTGACCTTCGCCCGTCCCTCTTCAATCAACGCCGACATTGGCGATCAGCCCCCGAGACTCACTTGTTTGCGCATGATCTGATCGGAAAACCGCTCCACACTTTTCCGGATCATGCGCCTAGCTTAGCCGCCCTTGCCGTCGTCCTTCTTCTTTTCGGCCTGCGCCGCAGAAGAGTTCGAATTGTCGTCGGGAAGGCCGTTGGCGATCTTGGCCTCGATCTTCGGCAGCTCTTCCGGCTCGGGCTTGAGATCGCGCGCATGCGACCACTGGAATTTTGCCTCCAGCGTGCGGCCGACGCGCCAATAGGCGTCGCCGAGGTGGTCGTTGATGGTCGGATCCTCGGGCTTGAGATCGATCGCGCGTTCGAGGTTCTTCACTGCCTCCTCGAAATTGCCGATGCGGTAATAGGCCCAGCCGAGGGAATCGACGATGTAGCCGTCGTCGGGACGCTGCTCGACGGCCCGCTTGATCATCTTCATGCCTTCGTCGAGATTCACGCCCTGGTCGATCCAGGAATAGCCGAGATAGTTGAGGACGTGCGGCTGATCGGGCTGCAGCTCCAGCGCCTTCTTCATGTCGGCCTCGGCCTTGGCCCATTGCTTGGAGCGCTCCTGGCAGATGCCGCGATAATAGTACCAGACGCTGTTGGCCTTGTCGTTGCCGGGCGGCAGCACCTCGATGCCTCGTGAATAGGTCGCGCCGCAATCGCCGAACCGCTTGCGGCCGCGCTCGATGTTGCCGAGCGCCATGATGGCTTCGAGGTCCTTGGGATCCTCCGAGGTGACGCCCTTGAGGATCTTGATCGCCTCGTCGGTGCGGTCGGCGGAATCGAGATCGATGGCGAGCTGAATTTGCGCGTTGCGCTTGAGCGGCGAGTTGGCGGGCACGCGCTCGTAGACCTTGATCGCCATCTTCGGCCGCTTGACCGATTCGTAGAGATCGGCGAGCGACAGCAGTGCCAGCGGATGCGTCGGCTGCAGGTAGAGCGAGAGCTGGAGATAGACCAGCGCCAGATCCTCGCCACCGCGGCGGGTCAGCGTCGCGCCGATGCCGTAGAGCGCTTCGGCGGCGCCGGCCTGCGCGGAATCGACCAGCGGCGGCATCTTCTTGCCGGCCTTGGTTTCGCGCAGGCCTTCCTGGATCAGCGGATGGCGTGCCAGCTTCTTGTCAAAGGCCTGGTAGATATTGGTCGCCGCGGCGGAATCCTTGTTGCGCGACAGCCAGCGCGCATAGGCCTCGGTCACGCGCAGCATGGAATCGTCGAGCTTGTAGGCGCGCTCGAAGCGCGTGCCGGCGTCCTTCTCCTTGCCGGAGAGCTCCAGGATCATGCCGGTGTGGAGATCCTTGAACAGCGGATACCATTCCGGACCTGTCAGCTTGTCGATGGTGGCGACACCACCCTTGGCATCGCCCGCACCATAGGCGGCCCAGCCCGACAGCAGCGTGGCGACGAGATCGGTGATCGGACCACGGATCGACTGGTTGATGTTGGTCTGCGCCGCGACGTACTTCTTCAGCTTGAGATCGTGCACGCCGACGACGAGACGTGCGACGCGGTTGGTCTTGTCGATGGTGAGGATGCGCTCGGCGAGCTTGACCGCCTCCTCGATGTCGCCGTCGGCGACCGACGAGATGAAGGCACGGTCGAGCAGCTCGTTGTTCTTGGGATCGGTGCGGAGCGCCGAACGGTAGAATGCGGCGGCCGAGGTCGCGTCGCGCTCAACGCTAGCATGGCGGGCGGCGAGATAGCTGCCGGCGCCGGTGAGCGACTTCAGATCGTTTCGCGTCGGAAATTGCGCCGCCGTGTTTTCCGGATGATCCGGCGTCTGCGCCAGGACCGCGCTGGGGACCGTCGCGATCGCGGTGCCCATGAGGGCGATGGCGGCAGCAGTCCAGCGGTTGAAACGATTTGAAAACATCAGGGCTCGCCTTGAGTTGGGTGGTGCCTGGGTTTGCAGCAGAAGACCGTATCGCAAGCGAACGCGGCCGGTGACATCCGGGCCCGGAACCGTCAGGCCGACAATGCCGCTTTTGGCGCTTCGCCGCAAGGATTCGGACCCGGGAAGATCCCCTCCGCACGCCCAAACCGGCCCATTGAAACCGCGCCAGCGCCCCAAGACGCCGCCACTATGGCCTTATCGTGGCCGCGGCGGGTCGCCGCAGCCCCGTCCTCACGGGAACGTGCGCCTGGTCACCTGCGATGTCCTCACATCGCCTCGTAGTTCGGGCCGCCGCCGCCCTCCGGGGGAACCCAGGTGATGTTACCGTTGGGATCCTTCACGTCGCAGGTCTTGCAGTGGACGCAGTTCTGGGCGTTGATCTGGAAGCGCGGGCCGGAGCCCTCCTCGATCCATTCATAGACGCCAGCCGGGCAATAGCGGTTCGAGGGGCCGGCATAGACGTCGTGCTCGGACGTCTTCTGGAGGTTCATGTCCGTGACCTTCAGATGGATCGGCTGGTCCTCCTCGTGATTGGTGTTGGACAAAAACACCGAGGACAGCTTGTCGAACGTGATCTTGCCGTCGGGCTTCGGGTAGTTCCTGGGCGCGTGGCTCTTGGCCGAATCGAGCGTGGCGCGGTCGGGCTTGACGTGCGACTGCGTGCCAAACAGTGAGGCGCCGAACAGCGTATTGCACCACATGTCGAAGCCGCCCAGCGCGACGCCGAGCACGGTGCCGAACTTCGACCACAATGGCTTGACGTTGCGGACCAGGAACAGGTCCTTGCCGACCGATGAGGAACGCCAGGCGTTCTCGTATTCGACGAGCTCGTCATTGGCGCGGTCGGCGGCGAGCGCGGCCGCAACATGTTCGGCAGCCAGCATGCCGGTGCCCATCGCATTGTGCACGCCCTTGATGCGCGGCACGTTGACGAAGCCGGCCGCGCAGCCGATCAGCGCGCCGCCGGGGAAGCTCAGCTTCGGCACCGACTGATAGCCACCCTCGGTGATCGCGCGCGCGCCGTAGGCGAGCCGCTTGGCGCCTTCGAAGGTGCCGCGGATCGAGGGATGGGTCTTGAAGCGCTGGAATTCGTCGAATGGGGACAGATAGGGATCGTCGTAGTTCAGATGCACGACGAAGCCGACGGCGACGAGATTGTCGTCGTAGTGATAAAGGAACGAGCCGCCACCGGTCTTGAGGTCAAGCGGCCAGCCGAATGAATGCTGGATCAAGCCCTTCTGGTGCTTGGCGGGATCGATCTGCCAGACCTCCTTGAGGCCGATGCCGAACTTCGGCGGCTCGCTCTTGGCGTCGAGCGCGAACTTGTTGATGAGCTGCTTGGTCAGGCTGCCGCGGGCGCCTTCGGCGAACAGCGTGTACTTGCCGAGCAATTCCATGCCGCGGGTGAAGGAATCCTTCGGCTTGCCGTCGCGGCCGATGCCCATGTCGCCGGTGGCGATGCCCTTGACCTTGCCCTCCTCGTCATAGAGCACCTCGGCCGCCGCAAAGCCCGGATAGATCTCGACGCCAAGCGCCTCGGCCTTGCGCGCCAGCCAGCGGCAGACATTGCCGAGCGAGCCGATGTAGCAGTGATGATTGTTCATCAGCGGCGGCATCATGAAATTCGGCAGCTTGATCGCGCCGCCGCCGGTCATCCAGTAGAAGCGGTCGTCCTTGACCTGCGTCTTCAGCGGGCAGTCGGCATCCTCGCGCCAGTCCGGGATCAGCTTGTCGAGGCCCGCGGGATCGATCACGGCGCCCGAGAGGATGTGCGCACCAACCTCGGAGCCCTTCTCCACCACGACGACGTTGAGCTCGGCGTTGAGCTGCTTGAGCCGGATCGCGGCCGACAGACCCGACGGGCCGGCGCCGACGATGACGACGTCGAATTCCATGGATTCGCGCGGGGGAAGTTCTTCGGTGCTCATCTGATCTCAGCCCTTGAGACGGTCCTTGGTCGTTTGCGCCCTCTTGTTTCCGATTTTTCCGGGTAGGACAACCTCGGAATCGCGTTCCGCCGGGATGCAAGGCCGCCCAAGGTGATATAAAAGTCAGACTTTGCCATGATCCCCGAACCCGCACCCACCGTCCGAGAGCTGCTCGCCTTCTATCTGGAGGCCGGTGTCGACTGCACGCTCGCGGAGGAACCGATAGACCGCCTGGCGGAAATCGATGCGCCGCCACCCAGCCCGCGCGCGGCCCCGCCAGCCGAAGCGCCGCGGCCGGTCGCCGCGCCCGCGGTCATGCGCGGCGAAGCCGCGCCTGCACCGGACGTCGCCATCGCCTCGGCACGCGAAGCCGCACGCACCGCGCCGACCCTGGAGGCGCTGCGCGAGCTGATGCAAAATTTCGAGGGCTGCGCGTTGAAGCACACCGCGACGCGACTCGTGTTCGCCGACGGCAACCCGCAGGCGCGCATCATGTTCGTCGGCGAGGCGCCGGGCCGCGACGAGGACATCGAGGGACTGCCCTTCGTCGGGCGCAGCGGCAAGCTGCTCGATCTGATGTTAGGGGCCATCGGCCTCAACCGCACCACCGCCTACATCGCCAACGTCATTCCCTGGCGGCCGCCCGGCAACCGCACGCCGACGCCGCAGGAGACGCAAATCTGCCTGCCCTTCATCCAGCGCCAGATCGAGCTGGTGAACCCCGACGTGCTGGTGACGCTCGGCAATCCTTCGACGCAGACGCTGCTGTCGACGCGCGAAGGCATCATGCGCACGCGCGGGCGCTGGTTCGACTACGACACCGGCCAGCGCGTGATCCGCGCGCTGCCGACGTTTCACCCGGCCTATCTCTTGCGCTCGCCGGCCTACAAGCGGCTGGCCTGGCAGGATCTGCGGGCGATTGCGAAGGCGCTGGCGCAGGGCGCCGTGTAACGACGCCCACGCCGTCATTCCGGGGCTCGCGAAGCGAGAGCCCGGAATCCATCGAGCGGCAGAGTTGGTGGATGAATGGATTCCGGGCTCGCGGCTTCGCCGCGCCCCGGAATGACACCGACCTACGTCCCCTTCGGCCGCACGATGGCCCAGCCGATGCGCAACAGCTGCTGGCGGCCGGTCACCAGCCATTCGAAGGCGCGCGGGACTTCCGGCACGATGCCGGGAAAGCGCTTGAGGATCTCCGGCGGCGGCGTGCCCGCGGTATCGGAGGCGCGCCAGACCACGACGCCGCCGGTCTCGCTGAACTTGGTCTGGCTCATCCACGGCGTCCGCGCGGGGGCGGCGTCGATGAACAAATGCGGCCGGCCGGAATGCAGCGCGATCAGGCTAGCGAGCTGGGTCTCGCCGGCGACGGCGCGCAGGCGATGGTTGGTGCGGCGGGCGAAGCTCTCGTCGAAGAAGTCCGAGATCGCGCGCGCCGGCATCGAGGTCGCAATTTCGCTAGTGCCCGTCCAGGGCAGGAACAGGACGGCAAGCACCACGCCGGCGGCGGGCGCGGCAACGGCGGCGGCCCAGACCATGCGGAGCATGCGCGCGCGGCGCATCGCGATGAGATCGCCGGCCGCGACGACCACGGCAAGCCCCGACATGATCAACACGACGCCGGGGCCGCCGACGACGGAATCGAGCCCCAGCAGGCCGGAGATCAGCACTGCGCCGAGCGGCAGAGCGAACGCGAAGAAATAGACGAAGTTGCGCGCGAGCGGCTCGACCGGCGGGCGGTAGATGATCGGTGGCTCCTCGCCCTTGCCGGCGAACATTCCGGTGTTGAGAAAGGTCAGCGCCGGGATCGCAGCCGCCCCCAGCACGAGGCCACCGAGCAGCCAGGCCGCATGCAGCGCGCGGGCGTTGAGCTCGGCGACTGGCGGCAAGTCCGGCAGCGCCAGCGTCTCGGCCCGCATCAGAAAGACCGCATAGGGCAGCGCCAGCACGGCGACGACGATCAGCGCGAACAGCGGATCGAGCCCGCGCAGCGTCCGGCGGCCGCCGGCGGTCGTAACCGCGAAGACGACGATCAGCAGCAGCAGGAAGACCGCGGCGGGCGTCGTCAGCAGCAGGAGGCCGGCTTCGATCGACCAGGCGAACCAGGCATTACCGCGGCGCTGGCCGATGATCTGCCAGGAGTGCAGCAGCAAGAGCGCCCAGAGCGGCCGTGCCAGGATCAGCGGACCGAAGTCCAGCGCGGACGAGGAGAAGGCCAGCACCGTCATGGTCAGGAGCACGGCGAGCACCGCCTGCTGCGAGCCGACCACGGCACGGGAAAGATGATAGAGCGCGACGAAGGTCGCGATCTCGCAGAGCTGGGCGAGCACATAGACGCCGAGCATGTGGCCGCCGGCGGCGCGATAGGCGATGTCGGCGAGCCAGATGGCAAGCGGTGGGCCGAGATCGGTGCCGACCTGGTATTCCCTGCCGAAGGCCAGAAGGGTCGCGAGATTGCCGGGCGGGCTGCGGTAGAACACCAGCGCCACGAACAGCCACATCGCGGCCTGCAGCAGCACCGCAATCCAAACGATCAGCCGCGGCCGGGCGCGAATGAGCTCGATGACCAGGGAGGTAAACCGCATGCAACGTCCGAAGGTGCAGCCAACCCGTCCAGCCGGCCCTATTCGCTCACGTCTGTTTTGATAAAGGGCGTCACGGGTTGTGGCAACCGCCGCAGTTCGTCATGCCCGGGCTTGTCCCGCCTGCGCGGCCGAAGCCGCTTCGGCGCGGCGAAGGCCCGGGCATCCACGTTCTTCGTGCCGCTGGTAAGACGTGGGTGGCCGGGTCAAGCCCGGCCATGACGGATGGGAAAGCTGTAGGAGGATCGCTAGAGATTTACGGAAGCGTCGATCTCGACGCTCGCCTCCACCTGCACCTCGACGTCAGTCACCGAGAACAGGTCCTGCACCGGCTCGACGGTCCAGGGCATGTGCTTGGCGCGGGCGGCGGCGACGGGAGCGAAGAAGCTGCGGTGGTGGATGGAAGGGCCGAGGCGATCAAGCGCGTCGAGATGCTCGGGGACGGCATAGCCCTTGTGCTGCTCGAAGCCGTAGCCCGGGCAGTCCTGCGCCAGTGCGCACATCAACCGATCCCGGGTGACCTTGGCGACGATGGAGGCCGCGGCGATCGAGAGCACGATACCGTCGCCGCCGATCACGGCCTCGCAGTCGCATGCGGTGTCGAGCCGGTCGCGGCCGTCGACGAAGACGTGCCTGGGCGCCTCGGGCAGGGCCACCACGGCGCGCTTCAGCGCCCACAGCGAGGCGCGCAGGATGTTGTCGCGGTCGATTCGCGCCGGCGAGGCGACGGCGACCGAGACCTGCGCGGTGGCGCAGATCTTGTCGAACAGCTTTTCGCGCTCCTCGGCGGTCAGGCGCTTGGAATCGTCGATGCCGCGGGGAATCCGGTCGGGATCGAGAATCACCGCGGCGGCCACCACGGGGCCTGCGAGCGGGCCGCGGCCAGCCTCGTCGCAGCCCGCGACCGGCCAGACGCCGCGCTTGATCAGCGCGCGCTCGCGGCGGAAGCTCGGGGGAGCAACGGCGATGATGCCCTTCTTGCCGGCAGGAACCTTCGCCGCATCGGCCGCAGAGATCTTTGCCGCCTTGGCGGGCACAGCCTTCGGCGCGGCCTTTTTCTTCGGCGCGGCTTTGGCTGGGGTCTTGGCGGAGGGGTCCCGAATCATGGCCGGGATCGTGCGCCAGGGGGCTTCGCCAGCGCAACCGGGAACCCAGGATATTCCCGTTATTCAGGCCAGCCGCCCTACTCCGCCAGATGCACCCGCCGGTCCTCGCCCACCTCGATGCCGGGTGCGACCACGACTTCCCAGACATGTGCATCGGGATCGGCAAAATAGCCGCAATAGCCGCCGTAATCGGTCGCGTGCGCCGCCTTCAGCAAGGTGGCCCCCTTCTCCACGGCGAAGGCCAGCACCTCGTCGACCTCCTCGCGGGTCGCGCAATTCCAGGCGAGCGTCATGCCGCGAAAGGTCGTGGGCCTCGGCTGGTCCTCCAAGGACGCGTCTGCGGCGAGCCGATCCCAGTGATAAAGCGCGAGCACCGGACCGCCGGTGTCGTAGAACGCAACCGCCTCGCCGGTCTCCTTCAGCCGGCGCGAGAAACCGAGCGCGTCGTAGAAGGCGATGCTGGCGCGGATGTCGTTCACACCGAGCGTGATGACGGTCAGCCGCGGCACCGGCACGGTGAGTTCCTTGAGCATGCGACACCTCTTGCACGTGTCCGCTCAAAACAGGCTGAGCTGATCACCGTTCCGCTTCGGCCGCGCAAAGTGATCAATGGTCAGCTTGGAGCGCCGCTTGTTGAGGCCGAGCCTCTCGCAGGCGATCTCGAAGCGGCGGCCGATGGTCCAGGCCATCGGTCCGGTGCCCTTCATCCGCTCGCCCCATTTGGCGTCGTAGTCGCGCCCGCCGCGCATGTCTCGGATCAGGGTGAAGACGTGACGATAGCGGTCCGGATAGTTCGCCATCAGCCATTCGCGGAAGAGATCGCGCACCTCCAGTGGCAGCCGCAGCAGCACATAGGCAGCCTCCTTGACCCCGGCATGGGCGGCGGCGTCGAGGATGCGCTCGATCTCGGAATCGTTCAGCGCAGGGATCACGGGCGCGACCATCACCGTGGTGGGAATGCCGGCGTCCGAGAGCTGCTTCAGCGCCTCCAGCCGTTTCGGCGGCGTCGAGGCCCGCGGCTCCATCGTGCGCGCCAGCTTCGGATCGAGCGAGGTGACCGAGATCGCGACCTTGGCGAGGTTGCGCTTGGCCATCCGCTGGAGAATGTCGATGTCGCGCAGCACCAGCGCCGACTTGGTGACGATGCCGACGGGATGCCCTGCGCGCTCCAGCACTTCCAAAATGCCGCGCATGATTTTGCGCTCGCGCTCGATCGGCTGGTAGGGATCGGTGTTGGTGCCGATCGCGATCATCCGCGGCTCGTAGCCGGGAGCCGCAAGCTCCTTCTCGAGCAGCGAAGGCGCCTCGGGCTTCACGAACAGTTTTGACTCGAAGTCGAGCCCCGGCGACAGACCGAGATAGGCGTGGGTCGGCCGCGCGAAGCAATAGACGCAGCCGTGCTCGCAGCCGCGATAGGGATTGATCGAGCGGTCGAAACCGATGTCGGGGGAATCGTTGCGTGTGATCACCTTGCGCGAGGTGTCGACGGCGACACTCGTCTTGAACGGCGGCAGCTCGTCCAGGCTCTGCCAGCCGTCGTCGAAAGCGACCCGCGCCTCGGCCTCGTAACGGCCGCTGGCGTTGGACTGCGCGCCCCGCCCTCGCCGTCGCGCGCGGTCGATGGCGACGCCAAGCTCGGGGAAATCTGAAGGCGCACCCGCCGGCTCGGAGGGCGCCGTGACCGGCGGGTGCTTGAGAGCATGAGAGGATGCTGGACTCATGCAGCCAAGATAGCACGACATAGGAACAAATCAAGAACACAAACCAAAAACGTGAAAACAACCCCATGCACAGTAGAGCTGCCCAAACTTCGCGCGCCTGCCTTTGACCTCACGCAACACGGCCGTCACGACCATCCCGTTTCATGCCCGACGGATCGATCGCCCCGGAACCGGGTTGGTGACGATCGCGAAGTGAAGGTCGGCAGGAACATGACAATCCAACAAAAAACGGCCGAAGCGAGCAGCGACCTCGATCTGCTAGATCGCTATTGGCGCGCCGCCAACTACCTCTCGGTCGGGCAAATCTACCTGCTCGACAATCCGCTGCTGCGCGAGCCGCTGCGGCCCGAGCACATCAAGCCGCGTCTGCTCGGACATTGGGGCACGACGCCGGGGCTGAACTTCATCTATGCCCATCTCAACCGCGTCATCCGCGCGCTCGATGTCAGCGTGATCTATGTCTGCGGTCCCGGCCATGGCGGTCCGGGCATGGTCGCCAACACCTATCTCGAAGGCAGCTACAGCGAGATCTATCCCGATATTGCGCGCGACGCGGACGGATTGCGCAAGCTGTTTCGGCAGTTCTCCTTCCCCGGCGGCATCCCGAGCCACGCGGCGCCGGAAACGCCGGGCTCGATCCACGAGGGCGGCGAGCTCGGCTATGCGCTGGTGCACGCCTATGGCGCCGCATTCGACAACCCGGATTTGATTGTCGCCTGCGTGGTCGGCGACGGCGAGGCCGAGACCGGCCCGCTCGCTGCGTCCTGGCACTCCAACAAGTTCCTGAACCCCGCCCATGACGGCGCAGTGCTGCCGATCCTGCATCTCAACGGCTACAAGATCGCGGGCCCCACCGTGCTCGGGCGGATGCAGGACGCGGAGATCCGCGACCTCTTCCGCGGGTTCGGCCATGAGCCGCTGTTCGTCAGCGGCGACGATCCCAAATTGATGCACCAGGCCATGGCCGATGCGCTCGACGTTGCATTCGCCAGCATCCGCTCGATCCAGCAGCATGCCCGCGACGGCCGCACAACCGTCGAGCGGCCGCGCTGGCCGATGATCGTGCTGCGCAGCCCCAAGGGCTGGACCGGCCCGAAGGAGGTCGACGGCAAGAAGGTGGAGGGCTTCTGGCGCGCGCATCAGGTGCCAGTCGCAGGCTGCCGCGAGAACCCGGAGCATCTCAAGGTGCTCGAAGACTGGATGCGCAGTTACGAGCCGGAAAAGCTGTTCGATGGCAACGGCGCGCTCGTTGCCGAGCTTCAGGCGCTTGCGCCCGAAGGCGTCAGGCGCATGGGCGCCAATCCGCATGCCAATGGCGGCGTGCTGAAGAAGGAGCTGAAGCTGCCCGACTTCCGCAGCTTCGCGATCGAGGTGACGCAGCCCGGCGAAGTCGTTGCGGAAGCGACGCGCGAGCTCGGCAAATTCCTGCGCGATGTCATCCGCCTCAACGCGAAGGAGCGCAACTTCCGCATCATGGGCCCGGACGAGACGGCATCGAACCGGCTAGATGCCGTGTTCGAGGCCACCGAACGCGTCTGGATGGAGCCGACCGAGCCTTACGACGTGCACCTCGCCCAGGACGGCCGCGTGATGGAGGTGCTGAGCGAGCATCTCTGCCAAGGCTGGCTGGAGGGCTACCTGCTCACCGGACGGCACGGCTTCTTCTCCTGCTACGAGGCCTTCATCCACATCGTGGATTCCATGTTCAACCAACACGCCAAATGGCTGAAGGTGACGCGGGAGCTGCCGTGGCGGCGTCCGATCGCCTCGCTCAATTATCTGCTGACCTCGCATGTCTGGCGCCAGGACCATAACGGCTTCAGCCATCAGGACCCCGGTTTCGTCGATCTCGTCGCCAACAAGAAGGCCGACATCGTCCGCATCTACTTCCCGCCGGATGCCAACACGCTGCTCTGGATCGCCGACCACTGCCTGCGCACCTATAACCGCATCAACGTAATCGTCGCCGGCAAGCAGCCGGCGCCGCAATGGCTGTCGATGCAGGACGCGGCGACGCATTGCGATGCCGGCATCGGCATCTGGACCTGGGCGGGCACGGAGGACGGAAAGGGCGAGCCCGACGTCGTCATGGCCTGCGCCGGCGACGTGCCGACGCTGGAGACGCTCGCTGCCGTCGACCTCCTACGCAAGGCGCTGCCGGACTTGAAGATCCGCGTCGTCAACGTCGTCGACCTCATGACGCTGCAGCCGAGGGAGCAGCATCCGCACGGCCTGTCCGACCGCGACTTCGACAGCCTGTTCACGCGCGACAAGCCTGTGATCTTTGCCTATCACGGCTATCCCTATCTCATTCACCGGCTGACCTATAATCGCACCAACCATGCCGGCATGCATGTACGCGGCTTTGCCGAGGAGGGCACCACGACGACGCCCTTCGACATGGTCGTGCTCAACGAACTCGACCGCTACCACCTCGCGATCGAGGCGATCGAACGGGTGCCGGGACTGGCGACCAAGGCCGCTCAGGTGAAGCAGCAATTCCGCGACAGGCTGATCGAACACTCCCGTTATGTCCGCGAGCACGGTGAAGACATGCCTGAGATTCGTGACTGGGTCTGGCAAAACAGCGCCGGCGGCAACACGCCGGCCGAGGCCGGCGATTAGCGATGTCGGACACGGTCCTCGTCCTCAACGCGGGATCGTCGAGCATCAAGTTCGGCCTGTTCGATGTCGCGGCGGCCGAGCCTGCCCTGCTCTGCAAGGGCCTGCTCGACGAGCACGAGGCCAAACCCCGGCTCGTGGTGAAGGGCCCCACGGGCGAAGACTTGTTCGAGACAAGCAATCAGGCGCCTGACGGAGCCCGCGGCCATCTGTTCGCGGACGTGCTCACCTTCATCGAGGACCGGTTCGGTGGACGCAGCCTGCGGGCCATCGGCCATCGCATCGTCCACGGCGGGCCGGATTATTCAGGCCCGGAGGTCCTGACAGACGACATCATTGCGAAACTGGAGGCCTTGACGCCGCTGGCGCCGCTGCACCAGCCGCGCTGCCTCGCGCCGGTGCGCACACTGGCGGCGATCCGGCCCGGGCTGACGCAGATCGCGTGTTTCGACACCGCCTTCCATCACGGCCTCGCGCCGCCGGCGAGCCGCTTCGCCATTCCCCGGCGATTCGAGGCGCGTGGCGTCAGGCGGTACGGCTTTCACGGCCTCTCGTTCGAATATGTCGCGGGACGCCTGGCCGAGATCGCGCCGGAGCTCGTGGCCAAGCGCACTGTCATCGCGCATCTCGGCAATGGCGCCAGCCTCTGCGCCCTGCGCGATGGCCACAGCATCGACACCACGATGGGGCTGACGCCGCTCGACGGCCTCGTGATGGGCACGCGTTGCGGTGCGATCGATCCGGGCGTGCTGCTCTATCTGCAACAGCACGAGAACATGTCGATCGAGGATGTCCAGCACCTGCTCTATCACGAGTCAGGCCTCTTCGGCGTCTCCGGCTTGTCTGCGGACATGCGCACGCTGCTGGCGAGCCGCGAGGCCGCGGCGCGTGAAGCCGTGGATCTCTTCACCTTCCGTGCGGCGCAGCAGGTCGCGATGATGGCGGCCACGCTCGGCGGCCTGGACTGCCTGATCTTCACCGGCGGCATCGGCGAGCATGCCAAGGAGATCCGCGGCGCGATCGGCGAGCGTCTCTCCTGGATGGGCGTGCGCATCGACGCAGCACGCAACGATGCCGCGCGCGAGCGCATCAACGGCAGCGGCAGCATGGTCGAGGTCTTCGTCATTCCCACCAACGAAGAGATGATGATCGCGCGCCATTGCGCGGCTCTGATCTAGGGCGTTATCCCGTTGCGAAAACACCCTCTCCGCAAGCTGGAGAGGGAGTGCACTTACGTTATAGCAATCAAACCTGATCTCATCATGCTTAGTGACCGCGGCCGGTCAGGAGCTGAAAAGTCCCCATCGCGACCTCGATCAGGATCAGCACCACGACGGCGATCTCCAGGCGGAGCGAGCGCTGGGTGTCGATGATATCGGTCAGCGCGTTGGCGGTCTCCGACACCGCGGCAAGCTTGCGCTCGAGCGTGTCGAGGCGCTCCTTCAGTTCGTATTCGTCCTCCAGGCGCGAATAGAGCCGGTCGAGCTCGGGCTTCTCCCAGAGCACGTCGGGCTTCTCGGCGACGGCGACGCGGCCGGCGACCCGCTGCTGCACCAGCAGCGCGTTGCCGATCAATTGCAGGATACCCTTGCGCCGTTGCGGCGTGCGACCGCGCTCGGCGAGCTCCCGTGCAAACGGCTCGATGACGTCGAACACCGCGGCGACGCGCCGCTCGTCGCGCGCCAGCGACGTGCTCTTGGCGAGTGCGTCCGCAACCAGCAGCAGCCGGTCGTCGGAGAACTTGGCGAGGCAGATCGGCCCGCCCGGCTGGATCGTCTCGCCGGCTTCCTCGTTGCAGAGCTGCGCCTGCGCGATCTCCTCCTCGTAGGGGCTGAACTCTCCGGTCACGCGCGATCTCAGGTTGTCGACGAGGACCTTCTCCTCCGACGGCAACAGCCCGATCAGCACGACGACGCCGTAGCGAAAGATCACGGCAAGGCCGGCATGAACGCGGAAGGCGGCCGGCGTCGAGGACACCAGCGTGCCGATCTCGAGGCCAGACGCGTTGATGCGGTCGCCCAGCATCAGCGCCCGGATCCGCAAGGTCGGCGCGGCCTCCTGCTTCGGCGATGTTGGCGCGGTGCCAACGGCGAGGTGATCGGCGTTCATGCAAGGTCTCTCCCGGGCAGCGAAACGTCGCCACGAAGCATTCGGGGTTAATACCGTCAGGATCGGCTTGTGCCGAAACATTCGGCAATATTACCAGCCGCGCCTGGCACATCTGGCCGCGATGAACTCGCGGCAGTTTACCATCGCACGCCGAAGCCCCTTCCGAAAGTTGCACTCGGCAGCGCGACGGGTTTATGACAACATCATGCAACGCTACGCTTCTCCCGAAGTGCGGAAACTGAAGCCTCAATCATGCTGAGCGTCATCATTCCGACCGAAGGTGTCGAGCAGACGGCGGTCGCAACCCTGGCCGCGCTGGTGCCCGGCGCCACAGCCGGCGTAATCCGGGAAGTGCTTCTGGTCGACGGCACGCGCAACGGCGTTATCGAGCGCGTTGCCGACGTCGCGGGCTGCCGTTTCATCGGCTTCGAAGGGCATTCGCAAGGCGCTGCGCTCGCTGCCGGCGCGCGCCAGGCCCGATCGCCCTGGCTGATGTTCCTGCCTGCCGGCGCTGTGCTGGAAACCGGCTGGATCGAGGAAACCACCCAGTTCATCCAGGCCGTCGCCACCAGCGGCCGGGATCGTGCCGCGGTGTTCCGCTATGCCCGTTCGCCTTACGCAAATACCGCAGTGCGCGACGTCCTCTGGGCGGTGGCGCGCAGGCTCGTCGGTCCTCTCGGCGATCAAGGGCTGCTGATCGCGCGCGATCATTACGACCGGATCGGCGGCTACCCGCCCCACGCCCGGCATTCCGAGGCACGGCTGCTCCGCCGGCTCGGCCGGTCGTCCCGGACCATGCTGCGCAGCCGGATTGTCATGGTCGGCTGAAGCGCCGAGATACTTGCCAATGTCAAATAATTAATTGACAATGGCAAATATCGAGGTGATCCCATGCTATCGAAAGCTTTGCCGTCAAGCGCCGTGGCCGAACAGGCTGCCGACGACCACGTCGCAGCGGTTCGCGCCTTCAACCGCTTCTACACCCGCAAGCTCGGTGTGCTCGACCAGCACCTCGGCAAGAGTCCATTCTCGCTCAGCGAGGCGCGGGTGCTCTACGAGCTCGCCCATCGCGACGACCTTGCCGCAAAAGAGATCGGACACGAGCTCGGTCTCGATCCCGGCTATCTCAGCCGCATCGTCCAGAGCTTCGACGAGAAGGGGCTGATCACGCGAAAGCCGCTGCCCCTGGACCGCAGGCAGTACCAGCTCAGCCTGACCGCCAAAGGCCGGCAGGCTTTCGCCAAGCTGAACCTGAACTCGCAAAACGAGGTCGCCGCGATGCTGGCTCAGCTTTCGCCTGGCGATGCGACCCGGCTCACGCAGGCGATGGCCACGATCGAGGCCGTGCTGGAGCAACGCCGAAGCCCGCCCGCTTCTTTCATGCTGCGCAGCCATCGCGTCGGCGACATGGGCTGGGTGATCTCCCGACAGGGCGCCGCCTATGCTGCGGACTACAATTGGGACATCAGTTACGAGGCGCTGGTCGCCGAGATCTGCGCACAGTTCATCAGGAATTACGACGCCGCGCGCGAGCACTGCTGGATCGCGGAGGTCGGTGGCGAGCCGGTCGGCTCGGTGTTCCTGGTCAAGGCCACGGACGAGATCGCCAAACTGCGCCTGTTGCAGGTGGAGAAGAAAGCACGGGGCCTCGGCGTCGGCCGCGCCCTCGTCGAGCAATGCATCCAGGGCGCCCGCGAGCGCGGCTACGGCAAGATGACGCTGTGGACGCAGAGCATTTTGGTGGCTGCGCGCGGGATTTATCAAAGCGCGGGATTCAAGCTGGTCGCGACGGAGCCGCATCACAGCTTCGGTGCCGACCTGGTCGGCGAGACGTGGGAGCTGGATCTCTGATCTCGCAGCGAGCGAGATGCGCGTTGCTGCGCCCTCTCCCCTTGCGGGAGAGGGCATGTCAACTAGCAAACGCAAGCTCGCTTGGGTGAGGGGTATGTCTCCACAAGCATTGGTGCGCGCGGAGAGAACCCCTCATCCGGCGCTTCGCGCCACCTTCTCCCACAAGGGGAGAAGGGAAGAAAAGCAAGAACTCACACCGTCGCGCCTTGCGCCTTTGGCCGGCGCAGATGCTCGTCCAGCCGCGGCATGATCTCGACAAAGTTGCAGGGGCGCGTGCGGTAGTCGAGCTGAGCTGCGAGGATGCCGTCCCAGCCGTCGCGGCAGGCGCCGGGCGAGCCCGGCAGGCAGAAGATGTAGGTTGCGCCCGCGACGCCCGCGGTGGCGCGACTCTGGATCGTCGACGCCCCGATCTTGGCGTGGCTCAGCATGTGGAAGGCGATCGAAAAGCCGTCCATGCGCTTCTCGAACAGCGGCTCGATCGCCTCGGGCGTGACGTCGCGCCCGGTAAAGCCGGTGCCGCCGGTGGTGATGACGACGTCGATGCCGCTATCGGCGATCCAGCGGCGGATCACGGCGCGGATCGCCTCGACATCATCGGTGACGATCTCGCGCGCGGCGAGATGATGACCCGCAGCGGTGAGACGATCGGCGAGGGTCTGACCGGACTTGTCGTCCGCAAGCGCGCGCGTGTCGGACACCGTGAGCACCGCAATGTTGAGCGGGATGAATTGTTTGGATTCGTCGATGGAGGCCATTCTTCACCCTCGCTCGTCGTTCCGGGGCTGACGCGTTACAACGCCCCCGCACCGAACGTGTTGCAGGCCTGGACCGTGCCCTGCTGGTACCCGATCATGAACCATTGCTTGCGCTGCGCCGCCGAGCCGTGGGTGAAGGAGTCGGGTACCACACGGCCGGTGGCCTGGCGTTGCAGCGTGTCGTCGCCGATCGCGCTTGCCGTGGTCAGCGCGGCCTCGATGTCGCCGGGCTCGAGGAAGTTCGGACGCTTCTTCGCCTCACGGTTGACCCAGACGCCGGACAGACAATCGGCCTGCAACTCCACCTTGACCTGGAGCGCATTGGCCTCGGCCTTCGAGCCGACCTGCTGCTGCAGCCGCGTCACGCGCGGAATGATGCCGAGCAGGTTCTGGATGTGATGGCCGACCTCGTGCGCGATGATGTAGGCGGTGGTGAAATTGCACGCCGACTTGCCGGAGCAGCCGCGAAAGCGGGTCTCGACCTCGCGGAAGAAGGCGGTGTCGAGGAAGATGGTCCGATCGGGCGGACAATAGAACGGCCCCATGGCCGACTGCGCCATGCCGCAGCGGCCGCCATTGGTGGCGTTGCGGAACAGCACGATCTTCGGACCGGTGTACGACTGGCCGTTGGCCTGGAAGATCTCGCTCCAGCGATCGTCGAGCTCGCCGAGGATGCCGGAGATCATGCTGCCCATCTCGTCGGTCGGCGCGCCGCGCTTGCCGGAGGAGGCCTGACGATCGGTCTGATAGGTCGGCGCATGGCCGCCGCCGGAGAGGATCTCGGCGCCGCCGATCAGGATGCGGGGATCGATGCCGAAGGCGTAGCCGACCAGGCCGAGGATGATGATGGTGCCGATGCCAAGCCCGCCACCGCCCATCGGCAGGCCGAACCCGCCGCCTCCGCCTCCGCCAAAGCCACCACCTTCGTCGCGACGATCCTCGATGTCGTCGCTGCGGCGGAAGTCATCGTAGCGCATGGCGGCCTTTCCTCTGGGGTCCCTGATTTAAGTTTCGACGGCGCACAGAAACGCGAAAGCTCAACGCGCCACATACGTAAAATTTCCGTTGCTTTTATCAATATCGTGGCCGGCAAAAATTGCCTAGTGCGACAGCCTGTCGATGCCAGCAAATTTTTCCGAGGGCCGAGCAGTTTTTTCCGAGAGAAATTTACAGCCTTTTTCCCGCCACGATCGATCCCGCGAGCCGCGCAATCGCGAAATACACTGTAAAACAAGGCGAATGCGCGCAACAATTTGTGCGCGAACGATCATGCGGGGAGTGCTCACGAAAGCGGCGGGTTAAGTCGATTTTTACTTTGCCCCTTCAATGTAACGGGCAGTCGGTTGTTTGGTCCCGCGTCGCCGACAGCGTCGCCTGAGTCAGAGTTCTTGAGTCATGGTAGAGTCGCGTCGCGGGGCGTCTGCAAGGGCGCCCCGCACAAATTTTGAGTCCCCTTCGCATCGCATCATCGTCGGTGATTGCGTCGCCGAGATGTCGAAGCTGCAGGCAGGCAGCGTCGACCTGGTGTTCGCCGATCCGCCCTACAATCTGCAGCTCAAGGGCGACCTCAAGCGTCCCGACGAATCCCATGTCGATGCCGTCAACGACGACTGGGACAAGTTCGATTCGTTTGCCGCCTACGACGACTTCACCCGCGCCTGGCTGCTCGCCGCACGCCGCGCCATGAAGCCGTCGGCGACGATCTGGGTGATCGGCTCCTATCACAACATCTTCCGCGTCGGCGCCATCATGCAGGACCTCGGCTTCTGGCTGCTGAACGACATCGTCTGGCGCAAGACCAATCCGATGCCGAATTTCCGCGGCCGCCGCTTCACCAACGCGCACGAAACCATGATCTGGGCCGCGCGTGACGAAAAAGCCAAGGGCTACACGTTCAACTACGAGGCGCTGAAAGCGGCCAACGAGGACGTGCAGGCGCGGTCCGACTGGCTGATCCCGCTCTGCACCGGCGAGGAGCGCCTCAAGGGCGCCGACGGCAAGAAAGTGCATCCGACGCAGAAGCCGGAAGGCCTGCTGGCGCGCGTGCTGCTGTCCTCGTCCAAGCCCGGCGATCTCGTCATCGACCCGTTCAACGGCACCGGCACCACCGGCGCGGTCGCCAAGCGCCTCGGCCGCTCCTATGTCGGCTTCGAGCGCGACAAGACCTACGCCAAGGCGGCCGAGGCGCGCATCGCCAAGGTCGAACCGTTGCCGGAAGAAAGCCTTGCCCCGTTCATGACCGCGCGCGAGGCGCCGCGCGTTGCGTTCTCCGAGCTGATCGAGCGCGGCATGATCATGCCCGGCACCAAGCTGTTCGACGCCAAGAAGAAGTTAGGGGCGCTGGTGCGCGCCGACGGCGCCATCATGCTTGGCGACAAGGTCGGCTCGATCCACCGGATCGGCGCGGTGGCGCAAGGCGCGCAGGCCTGCAACGGCTGGACCTTCTGGCACGTCGAGACCAGGAAGGGCCTCAAGCTGATCGACGAGCTGCGCGCCGAGATCCGCGCGGGAATGGCGGCGGAGTAGCTTTCCCACCGTCATTCCGGGGCTCGCGAAGCGAGAACCCGGAATCCATCGAGCCACGTCCCATGCCGCCCAATGGATTCCGGGCTCGCGCCAAGAGGCGCGCCCCGGAATGACAGCGGCGTGAGTTGAAAGCCGCGCCAACCAGGACTAGATTCGCCCGACTAGCCCCCTCCTGATCGGTTGGGCTGCCATGCGACGACAGTCCGAGACATTACTGCTGGTGCCGCTGCTGCCGATCTTCCTGATCGGCATGTTTCCGATGTTCCTGATCGCGCTGCTCGGATTCTTCGGCCTGGCGCTGTTCGGTGTGCTCGTGATCTGCGTCGGGCTCGCCAGCAGCAACGAGGCGCACGATACTTTCAACCACGACGTCATCGTTCACGGCTATGCGCGCGGGTCGGAGCGCGCGGCGCGGGCCTCGGACATGCATCTCGCCGCGCGGCTCGGCCTGCGGCTGGAAGCCGTGGGCGCGGCCATGGTCGTTGCGGCGGCAATCGGCCTCTATTACGCCGCCTGATCTGCGTACCGCGCAGACACCGCCCGGCAAACTCGCCGGTTGCTCTCTCGGGCGAGGTTCAGGCAAGACAGGCTCGCCCAACGACGCCGCGGCCGCGCGCGGCAATATAGACACCGGGGAGATGCTTGATGCTCAAGTTCTATTTCAATGGATCACCGAACCCGACCAAGGTCGCGCTCTATCTCGAAGAATCCGGCCTGCCGTTCGAGCCGGTGAAGATCGACACCCGCAAAGGCGAGCAGTTCACGCCGGAATTCCTCAAGATCAATCCGAACGGCAAGGTGCCGGCGATCGACGATGGGGGCACCATCGTGTTCGATTCGAACGCCATCCTGCTCTATCTCGCCGAGAAGACCGGCAAATTCCTCCCGACCAACCGCGCCGAGCTCTTGTCCTGGCTGATGTTCGTCGCGAGCGGCGTCGGGCCCTTTTCCGGTCAGGCCGTGCACTTCAAGCATTTCGCACCGAAGGACCAGAACCACGACTACGCCAACAACCGCTATCAGTACGAGACCGACCGCCACTACAAGATCCTCGACGCTCACCTGAAGGACCGCCGCTACATGGTCGGCGACAGCTATTCGATTGTCGACATGGCGCTGTGGGGCTGGGCGCGGATGGTGCCGTTCAAGCTCGGCGACGACGCCTTTGCGCGATACCCGAACGTGAAGCGGCTGGTCGACGAGATCTCGGCGCGCCCGGCGGCGGCGCGCGCCATCGCCCTGAAGGACAAGTTCACCTTCAAGGCCGAGATGGACGACGAAGCGCGAGCCAACATGTTCAAGCACATGACCACCAAGGTGGCTTGATCGCGCCGCTGTTCGAGGCCACGCGCATCCGCGTGGCCTCTTGCTTTCAAGACGTCAGGCAGCGTGGACCGAGCTCAGGAACTTGGCGACTTCCTGCTTCAACCGGTTGCTGTCGGCCGACAGCGAGCGCGCCGCCGACAAAACCTGCGAGGAGGCCGAGCCCGTCTCGGAGGCGCCGCGCTGCACGTCGCCGATGTTGGACGAGACGAGCTGCGTGCCCTGGGCCGCCTGCTGGACGTTGCGGGAGATCTCCTGCGTCGCCGCGCCCTGCTGCTCCACGGCCGCGGCGACCGTCGAGGCGATCTCCGACAGCCGCTCGATGGTGCCGCTGATCTCCCGGATCGAGCCGACCGACTCCTCGGTCGCGGCCTGGATGCCGGAGACCTGCTGGGCGATCTCGCCGGTGGCCCTTGCCGTCTGCTCGGCGAGCGCCTTGACCTCGGTAGCGACCACGGCAAAGCCGCGGCCGGCTTCGCCCGCGCGCGCCGCCTCGATCGTGGCGTTCAGCGCCAAGAGGTTGGTCTGGCCGGCAATGGTGCTGATCAGCTCGACCACGTCGCCGATCCGCGCGGCGGCCTTGGAGAGCGCGCCGACGCGCTCGTTGGTCCGGCTCGCCTGACCGACAGCCTCGGTGGCGATGCGGGCGGATTCCTGCACCTGGCGGGCGATCTCGGAGACCGAGGAGGAGAGCTCCTCGGTCGCAGAGGCGACCGCCTGCACATTGGCCGAGGCCTCCTGCGAAGCGCTGGCGACCTCCGTCGAGAGGTCCTGGGCGCGCGCGGCAGTCGTCGTCAACGTGCCGGCGGAGGCTTCGAGCTCGCCCGATGCCGACGACACCGTGTTGACGATCTCGCCGACGGCCTGCTCGAACTGATCGGCGAGCCTGGCCATGTCTTTCCTGCGGTTCTCGGCCTGCCGCGCCTCGAGTTCGGCCTGCTCGGCGCGCATGCTCTCGGTCTCGATCATGTTGTCCTTGAAGACCTGGATCGCCTTGGCCATGTCGCCGATCTCGTCGGCCCTGCCGCGGCCGGGAATCTCGACCTCGAGATTGCCGCCGGCAAGCCGCCCCATCGCCTGCGTGATCGAGGTCAGCGGACCGACGATGCTGCGGGCGATGAGGAAGGCGACGATGCCTCCGAACAGGATGGCGAGGCCGCCGGCGATCTCCTGCACGGTCGTCGTTCCCGCGATCACGGCCTCGGCGGTGGTGCGCGATACCTGGTAGTCCTCCTTCAGCGTCGTTTCCGCCACCTTGAGCTTGCCGATGCTGTCGACGATGAGGGGCGCGAGGCTCTTGTGGTAGATCTCGTCCGCTTTAAGCATCGCAGCGGAGGTCGTCTCGAACGCCGTCTTGTAGGTTTCAAGCGAGGTCTTCACCGGCGCCAGCGTGGCGCGCAACGCCGCCGCCTGCGGGCTCTTTTCGAGTGCCCCGAGCCGTTGTAATGCCCTGTCGATGCTCGCCCTGAAGGTCGCAGGGCCCTGCGCATCGCGAAGGGCCAGAAAACGCCAATTTACGATCCTCACGAGCAGGATTCGGGATTCGAGATCGGCGACGAGGGAAGCGGTATCTTCATCGACCGCGGCGCGCGCCACGTCGACGAGCTTGTTCGTCTTGGTGGCCAGGTCCTCGCCACTCGGCAGCAGCGTCGCCTTGCCCGTTCTCGTCTCGTTGACGGCGTCGCCGAGATTGTCACGCAGGCGTCGCATTTTCGCGATCTCGTCGATCAGGCCGTTGTAGAGCGCGCGCCGCTCCTCGGAGAGCGCCCCCTGAGCGCCGACCCGGAGCAGCTCGCTCGCCGCGGTCTCGCGCTCTTGCGCTTCCTTCATTGCGGACTCGTTGCCGTCGTAGACGTAGCGCAAATTGGCCCGCTGAATCGCCTGCAGATGGGCCGATATTTCCAGCACCCGCGCCGTGCTGTCCGAGAGGGCGGATTGTCTTGCGACCTGATCCTGCACATCCCGCAAATTCCAGACGGCAACCACCGCCATCACGACACCCACCGCCACCAGGGCCATGAAGCCTGCGTACAGGCGTCCCCTGATCCGCAAACGAAATTTCGGCATTCCCACTGTCCACCCAGATGCATGTGAATTCGAGGGGCCGAACGACTCCGGCGATCGTCACGGCCACTCCGGCAGCCGCACGCCGCGCCCTGGCGGCCTACGCTGCACCGCGACACAATGGGGGACACTTCTTAATTGAACCTTCAAATTCCTCGCGCGCCCGATCTCGACCCGCACCAAATCTGCCGATTTTGGCGGCAGCTATGCAAAGCCGCATGCGAATCCGCTGTGCCATGCACGCCGATGCATGCTGTTCGTCAGGGGATGCCTATTGGGCGCCGGCCTGCTGCAATTTGCCGAGTGCATTTTCGACCACTTCCAGCGTGTAGGGCTTCTGGACCACCGGCGCGGAGGCCAATGGCTCGGGGATCGGCGCGCGCTCGCCATAGCCGGTCGCGAAGATGAAGGGCACCCCGATCTCCTTTAGCTTCTGCGCCACCTTGATGCTGCTCTCGCTGCCGAGATTGAGATCGAGCAGGGCAAAGCTCGGCCGCGAACGCTCGATCGAGCGCAGTGCCTGGTCGACGGTTGCGGCGGTGTCGACGTGGCGGGCGCCGAGGTCGAGCAGGATGACCTCCGCGGCCATCGCGATGATCAGGTTGTCCTCCACGATCAGGGCCGTGTCGGAAATCCGTGGACGGGCAGATTGCTGCTCCTCGATACGCATGGCGGCTCCCGCGATGGATGGGACGAGCTGGACGAAGTTGGGTGGAATGACGAACTTCGCCTGGACGCCCAGGAGGTCGAAACGGATCTCGGCATCGCCCTTGAGATCGAACGGCACCGACCGCTCGATGATGGTGGTGCCGAAGCCGCGCCGCGACGGCGGCTGCACGGGCGGACCGCCGCTCTCCTTCCACTCGATGACGAGGCTGGAAGACGGGTCGAGGCGCCAGACCACCTCGACACTGCCGGTGGAATCGGCAAGCGCGCCGTACTTGGCGGAATTGGTCATCATCTCATGAACGACGAGCGCCAGCGTCGCGAACGCCTTTGGATCGAGCGCGACGTCCGGACCGCCCATCTTCACCCGGTCTGCGCGCGCACCGAGATAGGCGCCGGCCTCGGACTCGACCAGGGTGCGGAGCGCGACGGGTGCCCAGTTCAGGTTCGTGATCTGGTCGTGGGCGCGCGCGAGGGCCTGGATGCGGCCGCCGAGCACGCTGGCGAACTCCTCGATGCCGGTCGCAGTCTCCTTGCTCTGCGCCACCAGGGCGCGCACGAGGCTCAGGATGTTGCGGACGCGATGATTGAGCTCGGCGATCATCAGCTCCTGCCGCTCCTGCGCCCCGCGGCGCTCGCGCGCGGCGAGGTCGGACAGTTGCAGGATCACCTCCAGCAGCGTGACGCGCAGGCTCTCGGCGATGCGGATATCGGCCGCCGACCACGGCTTCGACTGCCCCGCCACCGTTTCCTGCCATAGCTCGAAGCTCTTGCGCGGGGTGAGGCGCGGCCCGTGCGGCCCTTCGTCGTAGACCTTGTTGGGATCGGCGGCCCATTTCACCGATCGCGTGACTTCGCGGCGGAAGAAGATCAGGCAATCGCGCGGGGTCCGCGAGATCGGGATGGCGAGAAAGCCCGCCGCGCGGTCACGGAAGGCCTGACCGGCGGCGTAGACCTGGGCGATCTCGGCGCTGGCGAAGATCCGGCCCGGCGAAGTCCGGTTGATGAAGGCGACGAGATCCTTCACCTCGTCTTCGGTGGGGGTCTCGCCCTCGAGCGCGATATTGTTATCGGACCAGACTGCGACGCCGTCGCACTCGATCATCTTGCGGTAGTCGCCCAGGAAATCGACGATCGCCCGCCGGCTGTGGTCGTGCGAGGCCGCGATCTCGATCAATCGCTCCTGGACCTGATGCGCGCGGGCCTCATAGGCGACGTCGCCCTCGCGCTCGCGGCCTTCCACGATCCACGAGAACATCTGACCGAACAGCTCGGAGGCCGTGCGCTTGTCGAACGAAATGTAACGCGGCGAATAATGGTGGCAGGCAAACAGACCCCACAGCTTGCCGTCGCGCAGGATCGACACCGACATGGAGGCGGCAACGCCCATGTTGCGCAGATATTCGATGTGGATCGGCGACACCGAGCGCAGCACGCTCATCGACAGGTCGAGCAGTCCCGCATTATGCGTGGCCGTGGACATCAGCGCGGCAGGCCGCGCGTCGACGTCGGCGATGATGCGCAGCCAGTTGCGCTGATAGAGCGCGCGCGCCTGCCTTGGGATGTCGGAGGCGGGGTAACGCAGACCGAAAAAGGATTCGAGCCCAGACTCCGCCGTCTCGGCGATCACCTCGCCAGACCCGTCCGGGTGAAACTGATAGACCATGACGCGGTCGAAGCCGGTCAGCACCTTAAGCTGACGCGCCGCCTCGCGCGCAAGATCGGCCATTCCGCGCGTCTTGCGGATCCGTTCGAGCATCAAGCGCACGAGCTCGCCGGAATTGACGCCGGGCTCGTGGACGCTCGGCTCCGCCTCGACGATCAGATAGACGCCGGAGAGATGGATCGAAAGATCAAAGGGTGGCTTGCCGGGCTGCAGCTCGACGCCGAACAGGCGCTCGGTCGCATCCGGACCGCCGAGATGATCGACCCGGCTGCGGATCGTTTCGACCGCCGCCTCGGAGATCACGCCCGACAGCGGCCGCTGCAGCAGGTCGGCAACATCCGTTCCAAGAAAGCTCCCGACGTTGTCCGACGCCATGCAGATCGTGAAATCCGAGAGCACGGCCAGCAGGAAGCCAAACGGCTGCACGCTGCCGGGAATGTGGATCGGCTCGCGATCGCAGTTGGTGAGATTGACGGCCTGGTTCATGCCCGGTCCGCCGCCTGCTCGAATGCGGCGAAGGCGATGCGGGCCGCCGCGATCGCCTCGTCTTCGTCCCAGCGCTCGTCGGTTGCAAGCTTCGCCAGGAAAGTTTGCCAAAACCGCCTGCCGGTGCCGTGACTGAGATAGGCGACAGCTTCGCAGATGCGCGGATTGGCGGAATCCGCGACCATCTTCAGCAGGAATTTTGCCCCGAGACGGGAGCCTTCGAGCACATACATCGTGCCCACAACGCCGCTGCGCGTCAGTGGGGACACGGACACCAGCTGCGGCACCGCGCTGCCGAGGCGCTCGAGATCAGCCAGAATTGCCGCGCTTCGCGACCGCTCCGGCCAGTCCGGGAAAGCGCTGCTGACGCCGGCCTCGACGAGTGCCGTCTCGAGCGGCAGCAGGGCGCCGGCACTGGCTTGCAGAAAGCGCCGATAGCCGGAGAGCTCGGCCAGCTCGAACGCCGACAGCTGCGCGTCGAGGTCGCGGTGCGCGGCCGACGTTGCGTCTCTTAGTCGTTCGCGGAGTCCGGAGAAGCTGCGGCCTCCCTGCGTTGAAACGTCCGAAGCCCCAGCCAGCATGAAATTCCCGAGAACGCAGGTTGCCGCGGGCGCGGCGCGCCCGGCAACCGAGGGAACGCCGGCGGCACGCAATAGTTCCGCCGGCCTTGGCACTGCGAGAGGCGGGACATCGGGGGTCCACTCCGTTCATTTCCGCCGAACCGGCTTTCTGAGCTCGTGCTCGATCTCGCTCCGGGACATCCCCAAATCCTGAAGCTCGCGTTCGGTCACGGCCGCGAGCTGGCAGCGGACCCGAGACCGTTCGCGCCGGGCCTGCATGAGTTCCAGCAGCGCCCGGCAGGCCCGCACAAACATCGCGGGCCGTGACGAACAGGAGCGGCCGGTGGACGCGACCTGATCCAATCTGGTCAGCTCGCTGCCCTGGCGGGAGCTTGCGGAAACGGGCCGAGCGCCTTCTCGGTCAGCACGGAGTCGCAGTACTCGCGAATCTCCTTGATCCTGCCGTCCTCCAGACGAAACACGAGGCAATAATCGTTGTCGTAACGCACGCCCTCGGGCGTGACGTTATCGCCCTTGGCTTCGACCACCACGATGTCGCCATCGGCGATGAAGCGATGGGCGACGGTACGCGTGCGGTCGCGCAAGCGCGTGCGGACATAACCGTGCAGATCCTTGAGGATCGCCTCCTTGCCGGCAAAGGTGCGCGACCAGGAATATTGCCCGGTGACGACCCATTTGGCGTCGTCGGCGAGACTTGCGCTGAACAGGGCGCGGTCGCGCGCGGCGGGATCGGGATTGGCGGCCGCGGCAAAGATATCCTGCAGCAGTTTCTTGTTGGCGCTCGCGTTCATGGCGGCATCTCCTCGTGGTGACAACGCCGAGATCATCGCCGGGCCAACGTCATTCTTCAAATCGATATGAAATATGATATCTATTCACCTCATGAATTTGAAAACGCTCGACCTCAACCTATTGACCGCGCTCGACGCATTGCTCCGCGAGGCCAATGTCAGCCGCGCGGCCCTGAGGATTGGCCTGTCACAGCCGGCCACGAGCCACGCCTTGCAGCGCCTGCGCGACATCTTCGGTGACCCGCTGCTGGTGCGCACGGGCGTACGGATGGAGCTGACGCCGCGGGCGCTCGCCCTGCGTGCGCCGCTGGCGCAGGCGCTCGACCAGGTCCGCGGGCTGTTCTTGCCCGATGACTTCGATGCCGCGCGCAGCGAGCGGCAGTTCCGCCTGATGATGCCGGATCTCGCGGTCGAGCTGTTGATGCCGCCCTTGATGGCGAAAGTGACGCGCCTTGCCCCCAACGTCCGCATCGACGTGGTGCCGTGGCGGGGACCTGCGATCTTCCACGCCGAGTTCGCCCGCACCATCGATCTCGTGATCTCGATCGGCAACGCCTTCAAGGGGTTTCATCGCCAGTTGCTCTACACCGACAGCGACGCGCTGGCGGTGCGGCGCGGCCATCCCGTCGGAGCGAGGCTGAAGCGACGCGAGGCGTTCCTGGCCGCCCGCCATGTCGGCGTGATCATCCGCGGCAATGCCGAGGATCTCATCGACACCTGGCTGCACAGCAAAGGCGTCGAGCGACATATCTCGCTGGTCGTGCCGGGCTATCTCGAAGCCTTGCACGTTGCCGCGCGCACCGATCTCGTCGCCTTCGTGCCGCGCCGGCTGATCGCCGCGCTGTCGCAGCAGCTCGGCCTCGTCACGGTGACGCCGCCGCTCGATCCAGGGATCGACGAGCAGTTCATGTTCCACCCGACGCGCGCGCAGATGGACCCCGGTTCGATCTGGCTGAGAAGGCTGATGCTGGAGACGGGGCGGCAGCTGGAGCAAGCCAGGCGGAAACTCCCGTAGCAACTCTCGTAGGGTGGGTTAGCCGAAGGCGTAACCCACCACTTTGGCTTCCGCAGCGACAGAAGAGGTGGGTTACGCTGCGCTAACCCACCCCACAACAGCTGCGCTCCTACGCCTTCTGCGCCGCCATCACCTTGCTCACCGCGGGGCGATCGGACATGCGCTTGAAGTGATCGGCGATCTTCGGCGTCGCATTGATGTCGACGCTGTCGCCTTCGAGCCAGGTCGAGAGCGTATAGAGATAGGGATCGCAGATCGTGTACTGATCGCCCATCACCCAGGGTCCCCGAAACATCTTCTGCTCGATCAGCTTGAAGCAGGCGCCCATGGTCTTCGGCACCATCGCCTTCATGTCGGCGAACGAGCTCTCCTCGGTCGCCCAGCGCGCGCCGCGCATCTTGTGGGCGTGGTTGATGTGCACGGTCGAGCAGAGATAGGAGTTGAACGACTGCACCTGGGCGAAGTCGAAGGGATCGTCGAGCGGCGCGAGCTTCGCCTTGGGGAAGGTCTGCGCGAGATAGGCCAGCATCGCCGGCGTCTCGGTCAGGACGCCGCGGTCGGTGACCAGCGCCGGCACCCGGCCCTTCGGGTTGATGGCGAGATAGTCCGGGCTGTTCTGCTGGTTATCCTTGAAGCTCAGCCGCTCAGCGGTGTAGTCGGCGCCGGCCTCTTCCAGGGTGATGTAGGTGGCGAGCGCGCAGGTGCCGGTGGCGTAGTAGAGCTTGAGCATGTCGGACCTCATGGGGAAAACCGGAGGTTAACGGTCCTCCGCCGCGCCGTCCATAGGCGGCCTGTTCGCAGTTGCCCACGGCCGCCCGGCTGTGCCAAGACGCCTCCATCGGAGGGGTTTTCTCATGACGGTACTCATCGCCGGTGGCGGCATCGGCGGGCTGACGCTTGCGCTCAGCCTGCATCAAATCGGCGTTCCCGTGAAAGTGTTCGAGAGTGTCGCGGAACTGAAGCCGCTCGGGGTCGGCATCAACGTGCTGCCGCATGCGGTGCGCGAGCTGATCGAGCTCGGCCTGCTGGACAAGCTGGACGCCAGCGGTGTGCGGACGCGCGAGCTCGCATATTTCTCCAAGCACGGCAAGCCGATCTGGAGCGAGCCGCGCGGCCTTGAGGCCGGCTACAAATGGCCGCAATTCTCGATCCATCGCGGCACGCTGCAGCAGATCCTGCTCGACACCGCGCTCGAGCGGCTCGGCCGCGACAACATCCTCACCAGCCATCATCTGACCGGCTGGACCGAGACGGCGGGCGGCGTGCGCGCCGACTTCGTCGACAGGGCGACCGGCAAGGCCGCCGGCACCTACGAGGGCGCGATCCTGATCGCCGCCGACGGCATCCATTCCGCCGCGCGAGAGAAGCTCTATCCGAACGAAGGCCCGCCGATCTGGAACGGCCGCATCCTCTGGCGCGGCGTCACGCCGGCCAAAGCCTTCCTCACCGGCCGCAGCATGATCATGGCCGGTCACGAGATCCTGAAATTCGTCTGCTATCCGATCTCGAAAGAAGCGGACGCCGACGGCAACCACCTCATCAACTGGGTCGCGGAGCGCCACATGCCGCCGACCTATCAGTGGCGTCGCGAGGACTATAACCGCACGGCGCGGCTCGAGGAGTTCCTGCCCTGGTTCGAGAGCTGGCAGTTCGACTGGCTCGATGTGCCCGCCCTGATCAGGAACTGCCCGCACGCCTACGAATATCCGCTGGTCGATCGCGATCCGGTGTCGCAATGGACCTTCGGCCGCGTCACGCTGATGGGCGATGCCGCGCATCCGATGTACCCGATCGGCTCGAACGGCGCCTCGCAGGCGATCCTCGACGCGCGCGTCATCACGCGCGAGATCCTGGCGCACGGCCCGACGCAGGCGGCACTGCTCGCCTATGAGGCCGAGCGACGGCCCGCAACCACCGACCTCGTCCTGCTCAACCGCAAGAACGGTCCCGAGCAGGTGATGCAGCTGGTCGAGGAGCGCGCGCCTGACGGGTACAAGGTCGTCACCGACGTGCTGTCGCAAAAGGAGCTGGAGGACATCGCCGCCAACTACAAGCGCGTTGCGGGATTTCAGGTCGAGGCGCTGAATGCGAAGCCGCCGATCGTGAGCAAGGACGCGCGGGCGAAGGGGTGAGTTCTTTGCTCAAGGCGAGATGTGCGCGAATACGCCCTCTCCCCTTGCGGGAGAGGGCAGCGACGCAGGTAGAAGCGGACTCACTTGGGTGAGGGGTTCTGTCCGCAGGTAAATCTTTTGCCGTAGAATTCGCTGAGGCAACCCCTCATCCGGCGCTTCGCGCCACCTTCTCCCGCAAGGGGAGAAGGAAGAGCAGTGCGCACCGCCGAACTATTTTCCCACCACCCTCGCCGCCTCCAACAATCGCTCGCTGGCGCTTGCCGTCGCCAGCACCGTGCCGTCCTCTGCCATCAGCTTGGCTTCGACGAAGGCGATGGTCTTGCCGAGCTGCGTGACCTTGGCTTCGCCGGTGATCGGACCGGGCTTTGCGGGTGCCAAAAAATTCACGGTCATGCTGATCGTGGTGGTGTAGAGCCGGCCCTCGCTCATCACCAGCACCGCCGGACCCATGGTGTCGTCGAGCATCGCCGAGAGCATGCCGCCCTGGATGAAGCCCGCGGGGTTGCAGAACTCCGGCTTGCCGTCGAAGCCGAGCTTGATCCAGCCCTCCTCCGGACGGGCATCGAGCAGGCGCCAGCCGAGCAGCTCGGCGCATGGGGGCCTTGGGAAGTTATCGAGCGCGGTCTTGACCATGCGAGATCTCCTTTGCCCCCTGTTAGCGCAAGCCTGCTGACAGCCTGCTGTCAGCAGGATGGATGCTAGAGATCCAATCCATGCGCGATGACCTTGCGCATGACGTTGGGCAGCGCCTCATCTGCCAGAGTCGCGATCGGCACCCAACGCATGCCCTCGGGCGCGCGGACCCGGGCCTCGGCCTTGGCCGTGTAGACCACTAGCTCGAGCGGAAAATGCGTGAAGACGTGGGTGACGGCGCCCACCTTGCGCTGCCAGCGCGACAGCCCCTTCAGCTGCGGCGCCTGCTGCTTCGCCGTTGCATCGTCCTGGCCGGCGAGCCAGTCCGAGCACGGCACCTCCGTCATGCCGCCGAGCAACCCCTTTTCGGGCCTCGAGCGGACGAGCAGCTCGTCGCCGCGCGTGACCACGAAGGCGGCACCGCGCCTGAGCGTCCCGCTCTTCTTCGGTGCCTTGCGCGGGAACGTCTCCTGGGTGCCCTGCGCGCGTGCCGCGCAGTCCTCGTTCAGCGGACACAGCGAGCAGGCCGGCTTCTTCGGCGTGCAGATCGAGGCGCCGAGATCCATCAGCGCCTGCGCGCTGTCGCCGGCGCGAGACTCCGCCAGCAGCGTCGCGGCCAGTTGCTGGATGAGCGGCTTGGCTTGCGGCAGCTCCTCCTCGACCGCGAACAGCCGCGACACCACGCGCTCGATATTGCCGTCGACCGGCATGGTGCGGCGGTCGAACGCGATCGCCGCAATCGCCGCCGCCGTGTAGGGCCCGATCCCCGGCAGCGCGCGCAGGCCCTCCTCGGTATCCGGAAACACGCCGCCAAGTTCGCGCGTCACCGCGACCGCGCAGGCGTGGAGGTTGCGTGCGCGCGAATAGTAGCCGAGCCCCGCCCACATCCGCAGCACGTCGTCCTGCGAGGCTCGCCCCAGCGCCGTGACATCAGGCCAGCGCGCGACGAACTTTTCGAAATAGGGGCCGACCGCCTTCACGGTGGTCTGCTGGAGCATGATCTCGGAGAGCCAGACGCGATAGGGATCGGATGCCTCGCCCGGCGCGGCGCGCCACGGCAATCGGCGGCGGTGGCGGTCGTACCATTGCAGGAGCGCGAGCGGGCGAACCGACGACGCCGTACTCTGTTCCTTCTTGCGCGCAGTCGTGGAGAGCATGCACCTTTACTAGAGGAGGATTCCGCCTGTGGCCAGCGCGACCGGACCGTTGCGCGCTATAACGCCTTGCGTTATACACAGACATGATCCAGAGCTTCGCCAACTCCGAGACAGAGTTGATCTGGTCCGGTCGGCGAAGTCGAAAACTGCCGTCCGACATTCAGAATGTGGCTTTGCGAAAGCTGCGCTTGCTAAACCAGGCGCGGGTGTTGGCGGATCTCAAGGTTCCGCCGGGCAATCGGCTGGAAGCCCTGAAAGCCAACCGCGAAGGTCAGCACTCGATCCGGATCAACGATCAGTGGCGCATCTGTTTTGTGTGGGATGAAGGAGGACCGAGAGATGTCGAAATCGTCGACTACCACCAGGAACGGGTTCCTCCGCAATCCCCATCCCGGCGAGATCCTGCTGGAGGAGTTTTTGAAGCCGATGGAGCTGAGCCAGAACGCGCTGGCGCGGGCCGTTCACGTCCCGCCGCGGCGGATCAACGAGATCGTCCTCGGCAAGCGCGACATCACCGCCGACACTGACCTGCGGCTCGCCCGCTATTTCGGTCTGTCGGAGGGCTTTTTCCTGGGTCTGCAGATGGACTATGATCTGATGCAACGACGGCGCGAGATCGATCGCGACCTCAAGGCCATCCGGCCTCGCGCCGCGGCATAACGGACGGCTCATGTCCAAATCCGGCCCCATCTTCAAGCCCGGCCCGGTCAGCGCCAAACCGCTCGGGATCCTGCTCAACGACGTCTTTGCCGAGGCCTATGCCAAGCAGGGCTTTGCGGCGCGCGAGCTGGTGACGCGGTGGGCACAGATCGCGGGGCCGGAGATCGCGGCCCATGCCGAGCCGCTCAAGATGCAATGGCCGCGGCCGGTCGAGGGTCAGCCGCAGGAGCCGGCAACCCTGGTGCTACGGGTCGAGGGGCCGATGGCGCTGGAGATTCAGCATTCGGCCGACGTGATCCTGGAGCGGGTCAACCGCTTCTTCGGCTGGAGCGCGGTCGGCAAGCTGGCCTTCCGCCAGGCGCCCCTGTCGCGGCCGCGGGCCCGGAAGCGGCCCGGCCCACCCGACCCCAAGGCTGTCGCCAAGGTGGCGGAGAACCTGACCGAGATCGAAGATGAAGAACTGAAGACCGCGCTGGCGCGCCTCGGGGCCGCCATCAAGCGAAATTGAGCCTCATTCCGCGGCCAAACTGGACCTGTCCGTAGCGCCCGCCATTGCCTCAAACGACGTTTCAAGCTAGCGACAGGCCGTCCGAGCAGGAAACCTTGACCCGTCCTTTGGGCGAACCTTGCCAATCCCGGGAGCCGACCTTGATCATCACCCGCCGCGCCTTCACCACGATGCTGTCGCTGACCGGGCTTGCCGCGTTCGCCGGGCTCTCGCCGCTGCGGTTCATCTCGGACGCCATGATCCCTGAAGCAATGGCGCAGTCGGCCGCCGACGTCGCCAAGCCGGTGTCGCTGCCCGACATGGCGCTCGGCCCGAAGGATGCCGCCGTCACCATCACCGAATACGCCTCGATGACGTGCCCGCACTGCGCCGCCTTCAACGAGCAGGTGTTCCCGAAGATCAAGACGGAATACATCGACACCGGCAAGGTGCGTTACATCTTCCGCGAGTTCCCGCTCGACATCAAAGCCGCCGCCGGCTCGATGCTGTCGCGCTGCATCGCCAAGGACGATGCGCCGAAATACTTCGCGGTCACCGACATGCTGTTCCGCCAGCAGAATGACTGGGTGATGAAGAACACCACCGAGACCCTGACGCGGATCGGCAAGCAGGCCGGCCTCACCCAGCAGCAGGTCGAGGCCTGCCTGAAGGACCAGGCGCTGCTCGACAAGATTGCCGCCGACCAGAAATATGCCAGCGACGTGCTCAAGGTGGATTCGACGCCGACCTTCTTCATCAACGGCGAGAAGATCAAGGGCGACACCTCGTTCGAGGAGTTCGCCAAGAAGATCAACCCGCTGCTGAAGAGCTGATTCGCGCGTCAAGATCCTGATTCGCATCTCGAAAGCCGTATCTTTCCCGGCATAAATCCCTTGGGAAAAGCGGCTTTCGCCGGTTGCCCTCGCGGCGCACCGCGGCCATTGTCCAGCCGCATGAGGCGCCTCGCGCGACTCACCCAGACAGCGACATTGCCTTCCATGGTATTGTCCCGGCAGGGGGATTCGCGCCTGCCAACAGAGATGCGTGCTTATGAAAATCACCCGCCTGCGCCTTCACGGTTTCAAGTCCTTCGTTGAGCCCACGGACTTCGTCATCGAGCCCGGCCTGACCGGCGTGGTCGGCCCCAACGGCTGCGGCAAGTCCAATCTCGTCGAGGCGCTGCGCTGGGCGATGGGCGAGACCTCCTACAAGTCGCTGCGCGCGGCCGACATGGATGCGGTGATCTTCGCCGGCTCCGGCAATCGTCCGGCGCGCAACCATGCCGAAGTGACGATGACGATCGACAATGCCGATCGCACCGCGCCGGCGGCGATGAACGACAGCCAGATCCTGGAAATCTCCCGCCGCATCGAGCGCGAGGCGGGCTCGGTCTACCGCATCAACGGCCGCGACGTGCGGGCCCGCGACGTGCAGATCCTGTTCGCGGACGCCGCCACCGGTGCGCGTTCGCCCGCCCTCGTCCACCAGGGCAAGATCGGCGAGATCATCCAGGCCAAGCCCGAGCAGCGCCGCCGCGTGCTGGAAGACGCCGCGGGCGTTGCCGGCCTGCACGCCCGCCGTCACGAGGCCGAGCTGCGGCTGAAGGCGGCCGAAACCAACCTCACCCGCGTCGAGGATGTGATCGGCCAGCTCTCCGGCCAGATGGAAGGCCTGAAGAAGCAGGCTCGCCAGGCCGTGCGCTATCGCGAGGTCGCCGCCAAGGTCCGCAAGGCCGAAGCCACGCTGTTCCACCTGCGCTGGGTCGGTGCCCATGCCGACGTCAACGAATCCGGCCAGACCCACGATCTCGCCGTGCGCGAGATGGCCGAGCGCACCCAGCACCAGGCCGAAGCCGCCCGCATCCAGGCGATCCGCGCCGCCGAGATGCCGGCGCTGCGCGATGCCGAAGCGCGCGCCGCGGCCGGCCTGCAGCGCCTGACCAATGCCCGCGAGCAGCTCGACCGTGAGGAAGAGCGCGCCAAGGAGCGCGTCGCCGAGCTCGAGCGCCGCCTCGCCCAGTTCGAGGGCGACATCTCCCGCGCCCAGCAGCAGACCATGGACGCCGACGTCGCGCTGCAGCGGCTCGACGCCGAAGATGCCGAGCTGAAGGAAGAGATCAAGTCGCGCGTCGAGAAGCGCTCCGGCGTCGACGAGCGCGTCGCCGAGGCCGAGGCGGTACTGACCGAAACCGAGCAGCGCTTCGCCGAGCTCACAACCGCGCTCGCCGACCTCACCGCGAAGCGCAACCAGCTCGAGGCCAACGTCCGCACCCATCGCGACAAGCTCGCCCGGCTCGATCAGGAGATCGCGAACGTCACGGCAGAAGAGCAGAAGCTCACCGAAGCAACCGGCGGCTTCGGCGATCTCGACGAGCTGACCGCGCTGGTCGAGACGGCGGAAGGGACGCTGGCCGCCTCCGAAGCTGCGGCGCAGGCCAGCGAAGCGGCGCATGTCGCGGCACGCCAGACGCTGGAATCCTCACGCTCGCCGCTGGTCGAGGCCGACAAGCGCGTGCAGCGGCTCGAGACCGAGGCGCGCACGATCTCCAAGATCGTCAACGGCGAGACCAAGAATTTGTGGCCGCCGATCATCGACGGCATCACCGTCGACAAGGGCTTTGAAAAGGCGATCGGCGCCGCGCTCGGCGACGATCTCGACGCCCCGATCGATCCGTCGGCGCCGATGCGCTGGACCAATGTCGGACACACCGAGGGCGATCCGGAGCTGCCCGAAGGCGCCGTTCCGCTCTCCAACCATGTGCAGGCGCCGGCCGAGCTGGCGCGTCGCCTCGCGCAGATCGGTGTCGTCCCGCGCGAGCGCGGCGCCGAGCTGGTGTCGCAGCTCAAGACCGGCCAGCGGCTGGTCTCGCCCGAGGGCGACGTCTGGCGCTGGGACGGTTTTGTCGCCGCGGCTCACGCGCCGACCGGCGCCGCGCGGCGCCTGGCCGAACGCGCCCGCCTCGTCGACATCGAGAACGAGCTGGAGCAGGCCCGCATCGACGCGCAGATCAAGCGCCAGGCGCTGGAGAATGCCGAGTCCGAGCTGCAGATGGCGGCGAGCACCGAAGGCGCCAGCCGCGAAGCCTGGCGCGGCGCGCAGCGCGAGCTCAACGTCGCGCGCGAGCGCCATGCCAATGCCGAGCGCGAGATCAGCCGCCATGCCGCGCGCAAGGCGACGCTGTCGGAAGCGCACAGCCGCCTCGCCGCCGACCGCGCCGAAGCCGAGGCCGCCTACGAATACGCCCAGGCCGGCATCGGCGAGCTGCCGTCGAGCGAAGACACCGAAACCCAGCTCGCCGCCGTCCGCAGCGACATCGAAGGCCGCCGCCGCATGGCCGCCCAGGTCCGCGCCGAGGCGCAGGCGCTGGCACGCGAAGCCGAGCTCGCTGACCGCCGCGTGCAGGCGATCCTCGCCGAGCGGACCGAGTGGCAGAACCGCAAGGAGAGCGCGGCCTCCCACATCGACACCATCCAGGCCCGTATCGCCGAGCTCACGATCGAGCGCAGCGAGCTTGAAAACGCCCCGGCCGTTTTCGCCGAGAAGCGCAGCGCGCTGATCACCGAGATCGAATACGCCGAGAACGACCGCCGCATGGCCGCCGACGCGCTCGCCACCGCGGAGACCGCGATGGCCGAGACCGACCGTGTCGCCAAGCTGACGCTCGAGGCGCTCTCCAGCGCCCGCGAGGCCACCGCCCGCGCCGAGGAGCGCATGGAAGGCGCCCGCCGCCGTCTGGAAGACATCGAGCGCGAGATCCGCGACATGCTCGAGGTCGAGCCGCAGGCCGTCGCCGGCCTTGCCGAGCTCGAGCCCGGCGCCGAACTGCCGCCGCTGCACGAGATCGAGGAGGACCTCGAGAAGATGCGCCGGGACCGCGAGCGCCTCGGCGCCGTCAATCTGCGCGCCGAGGAAGAGCTGCGCGAGGTCGAGACCCAGCACACCGGCCTCGTCACCGAGCGCGACGACCTGGTCGAGGCCATCAAGCGGCTGCGCCAGGGCATCCAGAGCCTCAACAAGGAAGCCCGCGAGCGGCTGCTGACCTCGTTCGACGTCGTCAACGAGCACTTCAAGCGCCTGTTCGTCGAGCTGTTCGGCGGCGGCGAAGCCGCGCTGCACCTGATCGAGAGCGACGACCCCCTGGAAGCCGGCCTCGAAATCATCGCCAAGCCGCCGGGCAAGAAGCCGCAGACGCTCTCGCTGCTCTCGGGAGGCGAGCAGGCGCTGACCGCGATGGCGCTGATCTTCGCGGTGTTCCTGACCAACCCCTCGCCGATCTGCGTGCTGGACGAAGTCGACGCGCCGCTCGACGACCACAACGTCGAGCGCTACTGCAACCTCCTGCACGAGATGACTGGCTCGACCGACACGCGCTTTATCATCATCACGCACAACCCGATCACGATGGCGCGGATGAACCGCCTGTTCGGCGTCACCATGGCCGAGCGCGGCGTGTCGCAGCTGGTGTCGGTGAGCCTCGCCGAGGCCGTGGACATTCTCGACCAGAACGTGGCGTGATCTTGGACCGTCATTCCGGGGCGATGCGCAGCATCGAACCCGGAATCCATGGTGCGACCGACGCTGCAGATAAATGGATTCCGGGTTCTCGCTTCGCGAGCCCCGGAATGACGTGGGGTTGCTGATGATCTCCCCCACCCTTCCCGCCGAACTGAAAGCCGCCCTCGACGGCAAGCTGCAGGGCTTCTCTCGCAGCGACGCGGCCCGGCGCTCGCAGAAGATCTCGACTACATATCGCGCCGGCGGCACCTCCGGCACGATCAAGTCGGACGCAGATGCGCTCGCGTATGCGCTGGCGCGCATGCCCGCGACCTACGCGGCGGTGGCGGCGAGCCTCAATGCGCTCACCGAGATCGCGCCTGATCTCGCCCCCGAAACATTGCTCGACGTCGGCGCCGGTCCGGGCACCGCCAGCTGGGCCGCCGCGGAAGCCTTTCCGTCGCTACAGGATTTTACCCTGCTCGATGCCAACGCCACGCTGAGCCGGCTCGCGCTCGAACTGGCACACGGCAGCTCGCGATTGGCGGAGTGCCGTTATCTGCCCGGCGATGCCGGCGGCAACCTCGCCGAGGTCTCACAGGCCGATTTCGTCATCGCCAGCTACATCATCGGCGAGCTCAGCGAGGCCGATCAGCGCAAGCTGACCGAGGCGATGTGGGCCAAGGCGCGCCACGCGCTGGTGGTGATCGAGCCCGGCACGCCCGCTGGCTATGCCCGCATCCTCGCCCTGCGCCAGCAGCTGATCGCAGCTGGCGCCTTCGTCACCGCGCCCTGCCCGCACGAAAGGCCGTGCCCGCTCATCGCGCCCGACTGGTGCCATTTCAGCCAGCGCCTGCCGCGCTCGCAGGCGCACCGGCAGATCAAGGGCGCCGAGGTGCCGTTCGAGGACGAGCGCTTCATCTACGTCGCCCTGACCCGCACCCCGCCCGCGAACCGCGCCGCGCGCGTGCTGGCACCGCCGGACATCGGCAAGGCCGAGATCGCGGCCAAGCTTTGCACGGAGGCTGGGGTTGCGCCGGCAAACGTCCCGCGGCGGGACAAGGCGGCCTATGCCGAGGCCCGGCGCTGGCGCTGGGGCGATGCCGTCATGTCCGAAAGTTAATTTCGCTGGCCGTGCCTACCTTGAACTCGGGCCGTTCCTGATCCGACCAAGTCTTACCTTCCCTCCGCGCCGGGCTCTCATCCTGCGTTAATTTCGTCTACCCTAGCGCCCGCCTTCTTCCCTCTTCAGGAGTTCTCCATGTCGACCGGCTGGATCGTTCTCGGCGTCATCGTCGTCCTCGCGCTGATCGCTTTCAGCGCCTACAACCGCCTGGTGGCGCTGAGCCAGCGTGTCGGCCAGGCCTTTGCCGACATCGACGTGCAGCTCAAGCAGCGTCACGACCTGATCCCGAACCTGGTCGAGACGGTGAAGGGCTACGCCTCGCACGAGCGCGGCACGCTCGACGACGTCATCAAGGCGCGCAATTCGGCGATGTCGGCACAGGGTCCGGCGCAGGTGTCCGCGGCCGAGAACCAGCTCTCCGGCGCGCTCGGCCGGCTGATCGCGCTGTCGGAGGCCTATCCCGACCTCAAGGCCAACGCCAATTTCCAGCAGCTCGCGTCCGAGCTCTCCGACCTCGAAAATAAGATCGCGGCGAGTCGTCGCTTCTTCAACAACGCGGTGCAGGAATACAATACCGGCATCCAGCAGCTGCCCGCCGCCTTGTTCGCCGGCATGTTCGGCTTCACCAAAAAGGACTTCTTCGATCTCGGCGCCAGCCGCACCGAGGTCGAGACCGTGCCGCAGGTGAAGTTCTGATTTGAGCCGATAGGCCGGCAGGGCATCGCGTCATGGCCGCGTATGGTCTCTACACGCACATCGCCTCGAACAAGCTTCGTTCGATGCTGCTGCTCGCCGGCCTGTTCGCGCTGGTCTATGTGCTGGTCTATGCCGGCGCGCTGGTGGCCGAGGTGTTCATCGACGACAGTGAGACCGCCGCGTACTATCTGAGACACGCCTTCTCGGACCTGCTCAAGGCCGCGCCGATTGCAACGGTCGTGGCGGCGGTCTGGATCGTGATCGCCTATTTCTTTCACCAGTCGATGATCGATGCCGTGACCGGCGGCCACAGCGTCACCCGGCAGGAACAGCCGCGGCTCTACAATCTGCTCGAGAACCTCTGCATCTCGCGCGGCCTCACCATGCCGAAGCTGAAGATCATGGAGAGCCCGGCGCTGAACGCGTTCGCGACCGGCCTCAATCCGCGGCAATATTCCATCACGGTCACCACGGGTCTCCTCGATGCGCTCAACGACAAGGAGATCGAGGCGGTGCTCGGCCACGAGCTGACCCACATCAAGAACGGCGATGTGCAACTGATGGTGGTCGCCGTCATCATCGCCGGCGTGGTCGGCTTCTTCGGCGAATTGTTCTTCCGCCTGTTCACGAATCTGAACTGGAGCTCGGGCGGCTCCTCGGGCTCGTCCTCGTCGTCGCGGTCGTCCTCGTCGTCGAGCGACAGCAAGAGCTCCGGCGGCGGCGCGATCATCGTCATCATCATCGCCATCGTGCTGATCGTGCTGGCCTGGCTGCTGTCGCAGGTGGTGAAGCTCGCACTGTCGCGGTCACGCGAATATCTCGCCGACGCCGGTTCGGTCGAGCTGACGAAAGACCCCGACGCGATGATCTCGGCGCTGCGCAAGATCGACGGCCGCGGCGAGCTGCCCGGCGCGACCTCGGCCGTGATGGAGCTCTGCGTCGACAATCCGCGCGAGGGCTTTGCCGACCTGTTCGCGACCCATCCTTCCGTGCAGTCCCGGATCGACGCGCTGGTCAAGTTCGCCGGCGGGCGCGATCCGGGACCGCTGCCGGACCCCGCCGAAGAGACGGAACAACTCGAGACCGAACATGCCGAGGCGCAGGACGGGCCGCCGCCGCTCTCGCAGGGGCCGTGGAGCGATGCGGCCGGTCCCGCCAGCCCGCCGCCCGTTCCCGCGCCCAGTCCCTCTGGAGCCCCGGCAGCCAATCCGATGGGACCGTGGGGCCGTCACTGACGGCGTGATTTGCCGCTTCATGCGCCGGGTTTCCCGGCAATCGGGAAAATCCTCGGGAATTGCCGTAAGTGGAGCGCGAGGAATTGAATTCTCCCTTGTTTCTGCCATGTTCGCGCCCAACAGCAGACTCGGGACGTCTTTCGGGACATCGATTTGGGGCCCGGCCGATTGCGACCTCGCGATCGGGGGCGCGCGTTAGGGGACAGCAATGGCAAAGCCGGCAGTGGTTGTGGTGGGCGCGGACAAGGGCGGGGTCGGCAAGACCACGGTATCGCGCACCCTGCTCGATTATTTCTCGGCCAACAACGTGCCGACGCGGGCGTTCGACACGGAGTCGCCGCGCGGAACCCTGAAGCGCTTCCACCCCGACATCACCGAGATCGTCGACATGACGACGACGGCCGATCAGATGAAGATCTTCGACACGCTCAACGCTGTCAGCCCTTCGGTCACCGTGATCGACGTCCGCGCCGGCCTGCTTTCGCCGGCGCTGGCCTCGCTGCGCGACATCGGCTTCCTCGACGCCGCCAAGGCCGGCCAGATCACCTTCGCCGTGTTCCACATCCTCGGACCCTCGATCGCCTCGCTGGAGGAGATCGCGGAGACCGCAGGCTTCATGGGGGGCGCGAAATATTTCCTGGTGAAGAACTTCATCAACGACACCCAGTTCTTCCAGTGGGACCAGGCGACCTATAATTCCTACTTCCACCGCATCAAGGACGCGACCGAGCTGACCATCCCCAAGCTCAACGAGATGGCCTATGAGCAGGTCGAGGTCTCCTCGGTCCCGTTCCTGAAATTCGTGGCCAACAAGGGCATCAGCGACGAGGCCGCGAACTATTCCTTCGTGCTGCGCGGTTATGTCCGGCACTGGTTGGCCAATGTCTGGAGCGAATACGACCGCATCCGCCTGACTGACATCGTCGGGTCGAAATCCGCCAGCCGCAACAGCGAAAAATAGTTGCGCAAACCGGGCTGATACGGCTGGATTGGGCGGTGAGTTGGCCTGATATAGCTGGCGATGCCCGCGACACCCGTCTACATCATCTGCTCGCCCCGCCCGCAGGTCGGCAAGACCTTGCTGGCGCGGCTTTTGAGCGAATTCCTGCTGCTCAAGAACGGCAACGTCGCGGCCTTCGACGTCAACCTGAAGGAGCCGTCGCTGCTCGATTACCTACCGAAGGTGACCGAGACCGCCGACGTGATCGACACCTTCGGCAAGATGCAGCTGATGGACCGCGTCATCGTCGATGACGGACTTGCCAAGGTGATCGACCTCGGCTTCCACGCCTTCGACGAGTTCTTCAAGATGACCGACGAGATCGGCCTGCTGAAGGAGGCGGCGCGGCGCCACGTTGCGCCGATGATCCTGTTCGTCGCCGACACCGACCGCGTCTCGGCCCGCGCCCACGAGATGCTCCGTGGGCGGATCCCGCGGATGAACCTGGTCACGGTGGACAACGAATATGTCGTCCGCGGCGAGCTGCCGCCGGCAATGGGAGGCGGCCGGCTGTTCCGCCTTCCCGCGCTGCCCGGTTTCCTCAAGACCTATATCGACCGACTGAACTTCTCCTTCACTGGCTACCTGCGCCAGGAGAAGGACTCCTCGACCGAGCTGCACCAATGGACGCGGCGGAATTACATCGCGTTCCGGGAGCTGGAGCTCAGCCTGATCCTGCAGCGGTCGTGAAGCATCCGATCGGGAGCTCGGTGTTCACCTCTCCCCAGCGGGGAGAGGTCGGATTGCGCTTGGCGATGCGAAGCATCGTCCAGAGCAATCCGGGTGAGGGGCCGCAGCGTTCAGTGAGACCAGAACCCCTCACCCGGATCGCCTCATCGATGCGATCCGACCTCTCCCTATGGGAGAGGTGAACCGCGTCCTTGGCCCACACACCGCCCCCGAAGCTTGTTCTGCCTCGTTGACGCTCAGTGCCCCTCGAACGACATCAGCGTGCGCACGGGCACGTCCATGGCGCGCAGCTTGGCGGCGCCGCCGAGCTCGGGCAGGTCGACGATGAAGCAAGCGGCAATCACGTTGGCGCCGATCTGGCGCAGCAGCTTGACCGCGCCTTCCGCGGTGCCGCCGGTGGCGATGAGGTCGTCGACCAGGATCACGCGCTCGCCGGGTGCGACCGCGTCGACATGCATCTCCATCTCGTCGATGCCGTATTCGAGCGAATAGGCGATGCGCACCGTGGTATGCGGCAGCTTGCCCTTCTTGCGGATCGGCACGAAGCCCGCCGAGAGCTGATGCGCCACCGCGCCGCCGATGATGAAGCCGCGCGCCTCCATGCCGGCGACCTTGTCGATCTTGTTGCCGGCCCAGGGGTTGACGAGCTCGTCCACGGCTCGGCGGAACGCGCGCGCATCCGCGAGCAAGGTGGTGATGTCGCGGAACATGATGCCGGGCTTGGGATAATCCGGGATGGTGCGGACGCTCGCCTTGATGTCGTGGTCAAAAGTCATTCGTGCCTCTCAATTGACCGGCGCATCCAGCCGGAACGCGTTTTCGACAATACGTAGCCCCACCTCGCCGCCGAGCGACATCAGCGATTCCGGATGGAATTGCACGCCGGCGACCGGCAGGGTCTTGTGCTCCAGCGCCATGGCGACGCCGTCCTCGGTGCTGGCGGTGACGCTGAGCACCTCCGGCATGCTGTCGCGCTCGACATAGAGCGAGTGATAGCGGCCGATGACGATCTCGTTCGGCAAATTGCGCATCAGCCGTCCGCCGCGCACCTGCACCCGCGAGGGCCGGCCGTGGGCGGGATGGGTGAGCTGGCCGAGCTCGCCGCCGAAATATTCGCCGATCGCCTGCACGCCGAGGCAGACGCCGAACACCGGCAGCTTCTTCTCCAGCGCCGCATCGATCGTCGTCTTGATCCCGAAATCCTCAGGGCGCCCGGGGCCGGGCGACAGCACCAGCAAGTCCCACCTCTTCTGCTTGAGCATGTCGAGCGCATGCACATAGCGGACCACGGTGACGCTGGCGCCGACCTGGCGGAAATAATCGGCGAGCATGTGCACGAAGCTGTCGTCGTGGTCGATCAGCAGCACCTGCTTGCCCGAACCGGTGGCATCAGGCGCAAAGGTCGAGAGCGGCTTCGGCGGATCGCCGCGCAGCGCCTGGAACAGCGCGGCCGCCTTGACCTGGCACTCGCGGTCTTCTGCGGCGGGGTCTGAATCGAACAGGCAGGTGGCGCCGACGCGCACTTCGGCGAGGCCATCCTTCATGCGGATGGTGCGGATGGTGAGGCCGGTGTTAATGCTGCCGTCGAAATTCACCGCGCCGATCGCGCCGGCATACCAGCGCCGCGGCGAGCGCTCGTGATCCTCGACGAATTGCATGGCCCAGAGCTTCGGCGCACCGGTGACGGTGACAGCCCAGGCGTGGGTGAGGAAGGCATCGAGCGCATCGAAGCCGGGGCGCAACATGCCCTCGACGTGATCAACGGTGTGGAACAGCTTTGAGTAAGTCTCGATCTGGCGGCGCGCCAGGACCTTGATCGTGCCGGGCACGCAGACGCGCGCCTTGTCGTTGCGGTCGACGTCGGTGCACATGTTGAGCTCGAACTCGTCCTTCTCCGAGTTCAGGAGCTGGCGGATCTGCTCGGCATCGCCGATCGCATCAAGGCCGCGCGCGATCGTGCCCGAGATTGGGCAGGTCTCGACGCGGCGGCCGTCCGAGCGCACGAACATTTCGGGCGAAGCCGAGACGAGAAACTCGCCCTCGCCGAGATTCATCAGCGCACCATAGGGCGACGGGTTGATGACGCAGAGGCGCTGGAACACTTCGGCCGGCGAGCGGTCGCAGGGCTCGGCGAACAGCTGGCCCGGCACGGCCTCGAACAGATCGCCACGGGCAAAGGCGGCGCGCGCTGTCTCGACCGTGGCCTGATATTCGCCCGGCGCGTGATCGGCAAAGCCCTGGCGCGGCGTCTTCAGATAGGGGCTGTCGGCGGTCTCGCGCGGCAGGCCTTCGGTCGACTTGCCCTTCCAGGCGAAATCGTAAGAGAGCACCACGCCGCGGCCGGTGGCACGGTCGTAGGCGAGCAGGCGATCGGGAATATAGAGCACGATATCGCGCTGGTCGGCCTCGCGCGGGCGCTTCTGCACGAGGTCCTCGATCTGGAACACGAGGTCGTAGGCGAAAGCGCCGAACAGGCCGAGCAGGCCGTCGTCACTGGCGGAGAAGGCAGCGACGAGATCGCGCACCAGCGACATCACGCTGGCACGCCGCGTGCGCTGGTCCTCCTCGACCGGCGCATCACCGCGGATGATGTGGCCGGCAAGGCGGCTCGCCGTTCTCTCGGAGATGACGACACAGGGTTCGCGCAGGACATCGCCGAGGAAGGCGATCAGCACCTCTCCGCGCGCGTTCAGCGCTTCCAGCTTGAAATTGACGCCAACTGTCTCGAGCTTGAGCGGCGGGTCGGAGAAGCCGAGATCGAAGCTCTCGTAGCGGCCGGGCACGGTCGTGCCCGAGGACAGCACCACGCCGCGGCGGCGGTCGAGCAGGTTGATCAGGTCGTCGAGCCGGTTGGCGCCGCCGGTGAACTGCTCGGCCACGCGCGTGATCGCAAGACCCGCGCGGGTCACGTAGTCGCTTCGAGCCGGGAGGGCAAAGACTGTCCTGTTCATGTCGTCCTCTTACGAAACTTGTCGAGGAAACGCCACACAGGACAAACGATCAGGCCGCCGCACTGCGTGGCGACCTCAGACGATTTTGAGAAATGAAATCGCACCGGCCACCTCTTTAGGAGGTGCGCCACCAACGACGGGCTGGGCGGACGGCGGTGCTCATGGGCGGATACTCACCATGGCGCGGGGGCGGCGTCAAGGGTGCGGCAAGGCGGTAGCCCGGATGGAGCGCAGCGCAATCCGGGGTTCGTCCACAATCGGAAAGTCCCCGGATTCCGCTTCGCTCCATCCGGGCTACGGACTAGAGGCCGCACCGCTTCCAAAGCGCGGCCATGTCTGCATCGGTCGCGTACTCGGCTCGATCGGCCTCGCGGAGCCCCTCAAGAACGGCAGCGCGATGGTCCTCCGGGACCTTGAAGGCCTCACGCTTCGACTGCGCATCGGCTTCAGATTTGTCCTTCACGCTCCTACCCCAGATGCTTCCTGAAAAACTCCGTCGCTCGGCCCCAAGCGAGCTCGGCGGCTTCGCGGTCGTGCACGGCCTGGCGCTGCTCGTTGACGAAGGCGTGCTCGGCGTCATAGCGGAACAGCTCCAGCGACTTGCCGGCGGCCTTCATGGCCTTCTCGAAACCGTTGACCAGCTCCGGCGTGCACCAATCGTCCTTGTTGGCGAAATGGGCCTGCAGCGGGATCTTGACGTCGGCAGGCTTGGCCGCCTGCTCGGGCGGGATGCCGTAGAACACGACGCCCGCCGCGAGCTCCGGGATCTTGGTCGCGCCGATGATGGTCACGGCGCCGCCGAGGCAGAAGCCGGTCAGCCCGACCTTGGCACCGTTGCGCGACAGATATTGCGTGGCGCCGCGCACGGTCTGTGTGGTGGCGTCCATGAAGTCGAGCGAGTTCATCTCCTTGTTGGCGCTGTCCGTGTCGTGATACGGCACCACCTTGCCCTTGTAGAGATCGGGCGCCAGCGCGTCGAAGCCGGCCAGCGCGAAGCGGTCGCACAGGCCCTTGATCTGATCGGACAGGCCCCACCATTCCTGGATCACGACGACGCCCGGCGCATTGCCGCGCCCGGCATTGGCGAGATAGCCCGAGGCGTCCTTACCGTCCGGGCGCTTGAAGGTGATGCTGGTTCCCATGGTGTCCTCCGGTGAGTTTCTGGGGGATCGGTTGGCGGCATTTTGGCCGGTGGGGGGGCGATAGGCAATCGTGCCGAGCAACACACTCTCGTGCCCGGATGAAATGCAGCGCGCCCCTGGCGATGCGCAGCATCGTCCAGTGCGGCGATGCATTGCTGATCCGGGGCCCAGCCCCACGCATCCAGTGTCCCGGCTCGCGCGCTTCGCGCGTCCGGGACACGGGACCAACAAAAAAGCCCCCGTACGGGGGCTTTTGCATTTCTCGTCTTTCGCCGCTCAGTGCGAGTCGGCCCAGACCTTCTTCTTGGTGAAGTACATCAGGCCCGCGAAGACGATCAGGAACACGAAGACCTGGAAGCCGAGGCGCTTGCGCGCTTCCATGTGCGGCTCGGCGGTCCACATCAGGAAGGTGGTGACGTCCTTGGAGTACTGCGCGACGGTAGTCGGCGAGCCGTCGTCATAGGTCACCTGGCCGTCGCTGATCGGCTTCGGCATCTTGATGGCGTGGCCCGGGAAGTACTTGTTGTAGTACGAGCCCTCCGGGAGGGTGACGCCCTCCGGCACCTTGTCCTCATAGCCTTGGAGCAATGCGGCGACGTAGTCAGGCCCCTGCTCCTGGTACTGGGTGAAGACGTCGAAGATGAACCAGGGGAAGCCGCGCTTGTAGGAGCGCGCCTTGGTGATCAGGGACAGGTCCGGCGGCGCCGCACCGCCGTTCGCGGCACGCGCGGCCTGCTCGTTCGCGAACGGCGACGGGAAATAGTCCGCCGGCCGGCCCGGACGCTCGAACATGTCCCCCGCATCGTTCGGGCCGTCCTTGACCTTGTACTCGGATGCAAACGCCGCGGCTTGCGCCACCGAATAGCCGGGCCCGCCGGGCTCGGCGAGGTTACGGAAGGCGACGAAGGACAGGCCGTGGCAACTGGCGCAGACCTCCTTGTAGACCTTGAGGCCGCGCTGCAGCGCGCCGCGATCGAACTTACCGAAAGGGCCCGAGAACGACCATGTGTTGCCTGGCGGCTTATCGCTACCTTCGGCTGCTTTCGCGCTGTCGATCGAGCCCGCGAACAGCGAGCCGGCGAGCGCCAGCACGATCGCGGTCGAGACCATGGGCGTCGACCGGCTGCCGGTCTTGGCCAGCACGGCATCCGAGATCGAGTTCGGCACCGGCCGCGGCTTCTCGATGCGCGCGAGCAGCGGCAGCACGATCAGGAAGTAGGCGAAATAGCAGAACGTCAGGATGCGGCCGGCGATGACGTAGATGCCTTCCGGCGGCTGTGCGCCGAGATAGCCGAGCAGGATGCAGACCGCGACGAAGATCCAGAAGAACTGCTTGGCGAGCGGACGGTACTTCGAGGACCTGGTCTTGGCGGTGTCGAGCCAGGGCAGGAAGCACAGGATGATGATCGCCCCGAACATCGCGATGACGCCCGCGAGCTTGTCTGGAATCGAGCGCAGGATCGCGTAGAACGGCAGGTAATACCATTCCGGCACGATGTGCGGCGGCGTCACGCCCGGGTTCGCGGGAATGTAGTTGTCGGCGTCGCCAAGATAGTTCGGCATGTAGAAGATGAACCAAGCGTACAGCAGCAGGAAGCAGGCGACGCCGAACATGTCCTTGATGGTCGCATGCGGCGTGAACGGCACCGTGTCCTTTTCCGTCTTCGGCTCGACGCCATCAGGGTTGTTCTGGCCAGCGACGTGCAGCGCCCAGACGTGGAGCACGACGACGCCTGCAATCACGAACGGCAAGAGATAGTGCAGCGAGAAGAAGCGGTTCAGCGTCGGGTTGCCGACTGCATAGCCGCCCCAGAGCAGCGTCACGATGCTCTCGCCGACATAGGGAACGGCCGAGAACAAATTGGTGATGACGGTGGCGCCCCAGAAGCTCATTTGGCCCCAGGGCAGCACGTAGCCCATGAAGCCGGTCGCCATCATCAGGAGGTAGATGATGACGCCGAGGATCCACAGCACCTCACGCGGCTCCTTGTACGACCCGTAGTACAGACCGCGGAACATGTGGACGTAGACGGCGACGAAGAACATCGAGGCGCCGACCGCGTGCATGTTGCGCAGCAGCCAGCCGTAGTTCACGTCACGGACGATCAGCTCGACCGACTTGAAGGCGAGATCGGCGTTTGGCGTGTAGTGCATCGCCAGGATCACGCCGGTCAGGATCTGCATTCCGAGCATGAAGGAAAGAATGGCGCCGAAGGTCCACCAATAGTTCAGGTTGCGCGGGGTGGGATAGGCGACGAAGGAGGAATGGATGAGACCAAAAATCGGCAGGCGCCGCTCGATCCATTGCAGGGCCGGATTGCTCGGCTGGTAGTCGGATGGTCCGCTCATGATGCGATCCTGAGGAAATAGTACGACGAGACGGCGCGAAGCTTCGGACTTGAGTCCGAAGCTCAGCCGATCTGGATTTTGGTGTCGGAAACGAACTGGTACGGCGGCACGGCCAGGTTCGTGGGCGCTGGGCCCTGGCGGATGCGGCCGGACGTATCGTAGACCGAACCATGGCAGGGGCAGAAGAACCCGTCGTAGCTGCCTTCATGAGCGATCGGGATACAGCCGAGATGGGTGCAGATGCCGATCACGACCAGCCACTGCTCGTGGCCCGACTTGACCCGGGCCTCGTCGGTCTGCGGATCCGGCAGGCTCGCCACGTTGACGGCGCGCGCCTCGTCGATCTGCTTCTTGGTGCGGTGGCTGATGTAGATCGGCTTGCCGCGCCAGAACACCTTGATGTCCTGGCCTTCCGCGATCGGGCTGAGATCGACCTCGATCGGCGCACCGGCGGCGATGGTCGAGGCATCCGGATTCATTTGGGAGATGAAGGGCCAGAGCGCAGCCGCGCCCCCTACTGCTGCAAATGCCCCTGTTGCAACGAATAAGAAATCACGGCGTGTCGGATGGTCCGCCGAAGACGCTGTCGTCACGATTCCAACCCTTTCTTCTTGCGCTACCGGTGGAACCGCTCCGAGGGGCGCCCAAGAGGTCCCCGGAAAGGCTGCCGGCACCCGCGGCCCCCCGCGGCGGCAGAACTTGGCTTGTTCACCTCTAAACGGGTGAAACAGCAGTCCAGAATCGTTCTATTGGCACCCTTGCCGGGCGAGCGCAAGCCCGCTAACGGCGTGAGAGCGTGCAATGCACGAATTCCCGGGCGGGCGATGTTTTATTGAGACATTTTGCGCCCGCAAGCCAACTCGCCGCCGCCCATGCAGATCGCACTTTTCCAGCCCGACATCCCCCAGAACACCGGCACGATTCTTCGCCTCTGCGCCTGCCTGGGGCTCGATGCCCATATCATCGAACCGGCGGGCTTCCCCATCTCGGACCGCCTGTTCCGCCGGGCGGGAATGGACTACCTCGACCATGTCAGGCTGGCCCGCCACGTCTCCTGGGCGACATTCGAGGACTGGCGTGCAAGCCAGGGCCACCGGCTGCTGCTGTTCACCACCAAGGCCGCCACCGACTACCTCGATTTTCATTACCAGAGCTCGGACATCCTGCTATTCGGGCGCGAGAGCGCCGGCGTCACCGACGCAGTGGTCGAGGCGGCCGATGCGCGTCTGGTGATCCCGATCAAGGCGGGGCTGCGGTCGCTCAATGTGGCCATGAGCGTAGCCATGGCCGCCGGCGAGGCGCTGCGGCAGATCCGGAACTCGCAAGGTTTGACAGGTTGAGGAGAGAGGCTTGAGTTACGCGGTCAAGGAGATCTTCCTGACCCTGCAAGGCGAAGGCGCCCATGCCGGGCGCGCGTCGGTGTTCTGCCGCTTTGCCGGCTGCAACCTTTGGAGCGGGCGGGAGGCTGACCGCGCGGATGCGACCTGCAAGTTCTGCGACACGGATTTCGTCGGCACCGACGGCACGCTCGGCGGGCGCTATGGCTCGGCTGCGGAACTCGCCGATACCATCGCCGCGCAATGGACGGCGGCGGCCGCCAACCGCTATGTGGTGCTGACCGGCGGGGAGCCGCTGCTCCAGGTCGACGCCGCGCTGATCGAGGCGCTGCACGAAAGAGGCTTCGAGATCGGCGTCGAGACCAACGGCACGATCGCAGCTCCTGATGGGCTCGACTGGATCTGCGTTAGCCCCAAGGGCGGCAGCGAGCTGGTCCTGCGCCAGGGCCACGAGCTGAAGCTGGTCTATCCCCAGGCCTTGGCGATGCCCGAAGCATTTGAGGATCTCGCCTTCGAGCGCTTCTCGCTGCAGCCGATGGACGGGCCTGAGGTCATCGAGAACACCGCGCGCGCGATCGATTATTGCCTGCACCATCCGCAATGGCGGCTCAGCGTGCAGACCCACAAATCGCTCGGCATCAGATAGGACGCGACCCGCGAATGCAGATGGACGTCACGACGATCGAACACCGCAAGGCCCGCGCCCGCGCCTGGTTCGAGCGCTTGCGCGACGACATCTGCGCGAGCTTCGAGCGGCTCGAGGACGACGCGCCGCAAAGCCTCTATCCGGGCGAGGTCGGCCGCTTCAAGCGCACGCTTTGGCAGCGCACCGACCATTCCGGCGCGGCCGGCGGCGGCGGCGTGATGTCGATGATGCATGGCCGGCTGTTCGAGAAGGTCGGCGTGCACTGTTCGACGGTGCACGGCGAGTTCGCACCCGAGTTTCGGGCCCAGATCCCCGGCGCGGCGGAGGATCCAAAATTCTGGGCCTCCGGCATCTCGCTGATCGCGCATATGCGCAATCCGAATGTCCCTGCCGTGCACATGAACACGCGCTTCGTCGTCACCACGAAAGCCTGGTTCGGCGGCGGCGCCGACCTGACGCCGGTGCTGGAGCGAAGGCGGACGCAGGACGATCCCGACAGCATCGCCTTCCATGCCGCGATGAAACAGGCCTGCGCGCAGCCGAACGGCGTCGCCGACTACGACAAGTACAAGAAGTGGTGCGACGAGTATTTCTACCTGCCGCACCGGAAAGAGGCGCGCGGCATCGGCGGCATCTTCTACGACTGGCACGACAGCGGCGACTGGGACGCCGACCTCGCCTTTACCCAGGACGTCGGCCGCGCCTTCCTGAAGATCTATCCCGAGATCGTGCGGCGCAATTTTGCGAGCGCCTGGACCGCTGCGGATCGCGAGGAGCAACTGATCCGCCGCGGCCGCTACGTCGAGTTCAACCTGCTCTACGACCGCGGCACCATCTTCGGGCTGAAGACAGGCGGCAATGTGGACTCCATCCTGTCGTCGCTGCCGCCGGAGGTGAAATGGCCATGACGACGATGAAGCCCGCTGCAAGACCGCTCCCGCGCGCCATGCTGATCGACATGGACGACACCATCCTGTCGGCCTATGGCCGGCCCGAGATCGCCTGGAACACGATCACGGCCGAATTCGCCGAGGAGCTCGCCCCGCTGCCACCGCCGATGGTCGCGACCGCAGTGCTGGCCTTCGCGCGAAACTTCTGGGCCAATGCCGAACCGGCGTGGCGGATGAAGCTCGCCGAGGCGCGGCACCTGACCGTGAAGGGCGGCTTCGCCGCGCTCGCGGCCGCAGGCCACCGCGCCCTGCCCGATGACCTCGCCATTCGCCTCGCCGACCGCTTCACCGCCTATCGCGAGGAGGAGATGTTCGTCTTTCCCGGCGCGCACGAGGCGATCGACCAGTTCAAGGCGCTCGGCATCAAGCTCGCGCTGGTCACCAACGGCGCCGCCGACATGCAGCGCGCCAAGGTCGAACGCTTCGAGCTGGCGCACCGCTTCGACCACATCCAGATCGAGGGCGAGCACGGCTTCGGCAAGCCCGAGGAGCGCGCCTATCTGCACGCGATGCAGGCGCTCGGCGTCACCGCTGAGGACACCTGGATGATCGGCGACAATCTGGAATGGGAAGTGGTGACGCCGCAGCGCCTCGGCATCTATGCGATCTGGATGGACGTGCATGGCGAGGGCCTGCCCGAGGGCTCGACGGTCAGGCCCGACCGCATCATCCGCTCGCTCGGCGAGCTGCTGCCCGACCGGGCATGATCGAGGGCCCAAAACAAAACCTCGAAAACAACCCCATGCACAGTAGCGCGCTGCTGTAAAATCAAGGACTTACGGATTTTACGAAAAATTTCTGACCCGTCGGGCAAAACAGGGGTATTGTGGCATCGTCGCGAGGGTTGCGATCGAGCCTGGAGCGCGATGGCATCAGGATGAATCGTCATCGCGCTTTAGCTTATGTTTGAGCATGATCTTTTCGGAAAACCGCTACGCACTTTTCCGGATCATGCTCTAGTCGCGCTCCCGCGAGCACGCCCAAGGCAACCTATTCCACGGTGATATTGCCGGCCTCGATGACCCGCTTCCAGCGGGCCAACTCAGAGACCAGAAACTCCTGGAATTGCTCCGGGGTGTTGGCCACGATTTCGAGGCCGATATCCTCCATTCGTTTGCGTACGTCCGGTGCCTTCAGCGCCGCGACGATCTCGCCATGCAATTTTGCTTTCACGTCGGCAGGAAGGCCCTTCGGAGCAGCCACCGCCTGCCACGAAAAGACGTCGACACCTTCAATCCCAAGTTCCTTCAAGGTAGGCACTTCGGGCAAAAGAGGGGATCTGGCATCGCCGGTGATGGCGAGAACCTTGAGCTGCTTGGATTGAATTTGCCCGATGACGGCGTTGATGTTTTGAAACGATACGTTGACATGCCCCGCGAGGAGATCACTCACGGCAGGCGCCCCGCCGCGATACGGCACGTGGAGACCGGTCGTCCCAGTGCGCTGCCAGAACAGCGCCGCCGTGAGATGATCGGACGAACCCGCACCCGAGCTTGCAAAAGTGATCTTGCCGGGGGCCTTCTTCAGTTGCTCCACCAACTCGGCGACGGTGTTTGCCGGAAAGTTCAAGTTGGCGACCAGGACGTTCGGTGCGCGCACAGCGACCGTCAAAAGGTCGAAGTCCTTCAGAGGATCATACTTCAGATTAGGCTGAAGAAATGGATTCGTCGCATAGACACCGATCGAGCCGACGAGAATGGTGTATCCGTCCGCTGGCGCCCGGGCAACCGCCGTTGCTCCAAGAGCGCCCGTTGCGCCGGACCGGTTTTCGACGACCACCGGCTGCCCCAACGTATCGGAGACCTTCTGTCCGATTGCTCGCGCGACCATGTCGGACGAGCCTCCCGCCGGGAATGGGACGATGAAGGTGATATTCCTTTCCGGCCAGGCCGCGTATGCCATCGAGGTTGCGGCAAGAAGCAGGATGCCAGCTGCGCCAAATCGAATCTTCGATAAAAAAGTAGCATTGCCCATTGTCGATCCTCCGTTGCGACATTTTTCTGAGGGCCTATTTTACGTGCTCATGCCATCCCGATTGATGCTCAGATTGTATTGATTGATCCACTATTTATCACGGGCGCTTTGTCGCGGTGAAATCGCCGATGTGCAAACCTGCCGAGGGGTGGCGCTTCGCTCTTCCAAGCGCTGTCGAGTTTTGCCTACGCGTTATCTCAGCTCCCACGCTTCACCTTGAGCGTCAGCAGCGGCTTGCCTTTCTCGGCGATGTAGGTCGCGAGCTCCGCCGCGTTGCGGGCGCAAACGCGGTCTTTCACGCCCCAATCATTGCGCAGCGTATCTCGCGGTCAACGAATGACCGTGCAAGCTACCGGAGAACACCACGATCGCCTTTGGCGACAGCTCGGCCTGCAGCTTTCCCGTCATCATGTTGGGATTGGCCGGCGCAAGCGGAACGGTGACTGTCTTGCCGCCATCCTGAATCGTTGCGCGTCCCCGCATATCCTTCGTCGACAGCGGCGATCCATCGTCGTCGCCAACGTAAAAGATGATGTCCGTCCCCTTGCTGACGAATTCGATCGGATGCCCCTGCGACTTGACGACGGGGCCGCCGTTGCTGCCCTTCGTCTGCGCCGCGGCAACATCCAGCGTCGCGATCATCGCAGCCGTCATGGCGAGGCCGATATAAGTTCTCATTGCAGGCTCCTCGGTGGTTGTCCGCGCGCATCAATAGGCTTCCGCGGGGGTGAACGTTGCGGCGTGCCCGGCCACCAGCCGCTGCAGCGGCCGGTGGCCGAACTTCAGAAACAGAATCGGGGTCACGATTGTGTCGAGGACCGTGGCGCTGAGCAGGCCGCCGAAGATCGTCACGGCCACCGGGTGCAGGATTTCCCGGCCCGGCTCGTCCGCGCCGATCAAGAGCGGCGTGAGCGCTAGTCCTGCGCAAAGCGCCGTCATCAGCACCGGACTGAGGCGCTCCATGCTGCCGCGAATGACCAGCCCGGCCCCGAAACGCTCGCCTTCGTGGATGGCGAGATTGATATAGTGCGAGATCTTCAAGATCCCGTTGCGCGCCGAGATGCCGGCCAGCGTGATGAAGCCGATCATCGATGCCACCGACAAGGGCTGCCCGGAGATCTTCAGCGCGGCGACGCTGCCGATCAGGGCGAGCGGAATACCTCCCATGATGATCAGCGCCAGTGCGATCGACCGGTAGCGGCTGTAGAGGACGACGAAGATCATCGTCATCGAGGCCAGCGACAGAATGCCGATGCGCCAGATCGCCTCCTGCTGGGCCTGGAACGCGCCTTCGAGGCTGGTCGTGTAGCCTTGCGGGAAATCGAGCTCGCGAACCGACCTCTGAATGTCGGCCGCGATATCGGCGATGTCGCGGCGTCCGTCCCCGTTGCCGTACACGACGATCCTGCGCTGGGTCCCCTCCCGCTGAATCTGGTTCGGCCCGTCTGTCTCGACGATGTCGGCCAAAGCGCTCAGCGGGACGAACTCCGAGCCGGTCGGGATGAGCAAATTGTGCAGTCCCGTCGTCGACCGGTCTTGCTCCGACAGGCGCATCACGACGTCGAAACGGCGATTGCCGTCGACGATCTGGGAGACCTTCCGGCCATTGGACAGCGCGTCGAGTGCCTGGGTGACCGCAGCCGGCGTCAGGCCGTGAAGCGCGGCGCGAGCATGGTCGATTTGAACCCGCACTTGCGGAATCAGCACCTGCTTCTCGACCTGGAGATCGACCAGACCCGCGATCGTCGATAGACGCTGGCGCACCGTTTCGGACAGCCGCCGCAACATCTCGATGTCCTGGCCGAAGATCTTGAGCACGATCTGGGCACGAATACCGGACTGGAGATGATCGAGGCGGTGGCTGATCGGCTGTCCGATGGCCACCGACGCCGGCAGCGCGGACAGGGCTTCCCGGATGCTCGCATAGATGTCCGCCTTCTGGCGCTTGGACGGTGTGAGATCGACATCGACCTCGCTGTAGTGCACGCCTTCGGCGTGTTCATCCAGTTCGGCGCGGCCGGTGCGCCGTCCGAGCGATTTCACCTCGGGCACCTTTGCGAGCAACTGCTCCGCCAATAGGCCAAGACGGTTGGATTCCGCGAGCGAAATGCCTGGATTGTACTGCAGCGACAGGACCAGCGTCCCCTCGTTGAAAGGAGGAAGAAAGCTGCGGGGCATCTGGCTCGCGGCATAGCCTGCCACCGCGACCGCAGCGGCGACGAAGACCAGCACCAAACCCTGCCGCTGGAAGGCCCAGCCGAGCACCCGCCGATTGGCCTGCTTCAGCTTCGTGACGACAAAGCTCTCGCGGTCACCTGAATGAGCTCGTCCCGAAAGCAGATAGTAGGACAGCACCGGCGTCACCGTGATCGAGGTCAGCAGCGAAGCCAGGATCGAGACCACATAGGCCACGCCAAGCGGCGTGAACAGCCGCCCTTCGATTCCCGGAAGGGCGAACAGCGGCACAAAGACGAGAACGATGATCATCGTTGCATAGACGATGCTGGAACGAACCTCCTGGCTCGCGCCGGAGATCACGTCGAGAACAGGGCGCGGGGTGCTCGACGCAGCGTTCTCCCGCAGGCGCCGCAGGATGTTTTCGACGTCCACGACGGCATCGTCGACCAGCTCACCGATCGCGATGGCGAGGCCGCCCAGCGTCATGGTGTTGATCGTGAGGCCGAAGGCGCGAAACACCAGGACCGTCACCAGGATCGATATTGGAATGGCCGTCAGCGACACGAACGCGGCGCGACCGTTCATCAGGAAGACGAACAGGACTATTGCGACGACGATCGCGGCCTCGATCAGGACGCGCTCGACATTGCCGATCGAGGTCTCGATGAAGGTGGCCTGCCGGAACTGCACGTTGGTGACGCTGATGCCCCCGCGCATAGTGCGTTGCAGCTCCCGCAGCGTTGATTCAACATTGCGCGTCAGTGCTACGGTATCCGCAGCCGGTTGCTTCATGACGCTGACGATGACGGCGGGCTTGCCGTTATATCCTGCGTCACCGCGCTTGGTCCGCGCGGCAAAATCCACAGAGGCAATCTGCTTCAGCAGGATCGGCTGCTCTCCGCGGTTGACGACGACGGTGTTGCGGAGGTCCTCGATACGCCTGGTGAGACCGACATTGCGGATCAGATATTCGCGGCCATGCTGGTCGACGAAGCCGCCGCCGCTGTTGGTGCCGAACCTTGCGACCGCCTGCTCGATCTGATCATGGGTGACGCCGAGTGCCTGCATGGTGGCGACGTTCGGCGTCACGCGATATTGGCGGACCTCGCCGCCGATGGGTATCACCTGGGCGACGCCGGGAATGGCGAGGAGTTGCGGTCGGACGACGAAGTCGGCGATCTCGCGCACGTCCATGGGTGAAGCCGTGCCATCGCTCGTCAGCGCGATCAGCATGATCTCGCCCATGATCGAGGTCACCGGGCCCATCTGGGGATTGACCGCGGACGGCAATTGCTCGCGGATCAGCGCCAGCCGCTCGGAGACGAATTGCCGGGCGCGGTAGATTTCGACGCCCCAGTCGAACTCGACATAGACGACCGACAGACCAACGCCCGAGACCGAGCGCACGCGAATGACGCCGGGCATGCCGTTCATCGACGTCTCGATCGGGAACGTCACCAGCTGTTCGACCTCCTGGGGCGCCAGCCCCTCTGCCTCGGTCAGGATGTTGACGGTCGGGCGGTTGATGTCAGGCAGGACGTCGACCGAAACGCTCGGCAGGACGAACAGGCCGTAGCCGACCAGGACGGCGGCGACTGCCAGCACGAATAGGCGATTGCGCAAGCTTGTCTGGACGATGAGCTTGAACATGGTCGGCTACCGGATCTGGTTGATGAGGTCGGTGCCGCGCACGACGATATGTTCGCCTTCGTTGACACCGGCGGCCACAATCACGCGGGCTGCGTCTACCTGCACCACGCGAACCGGCCTCGGCTCGAAGCGCTCGGGCTCTGTGTGCAGCCAAACGATATTCTCACCGTTGCCGCTTCGAACGACGGCATTGCGCGGCACGACCAGGCCAGACACGGGCGCTCCGGCCTGGACCATCACATTCAACGGCTGACCGATGTTGAGACCTGCTGGTGGCTCCGGAATGGCGAACTGAACCACGGACGCATGCTGGCGCAGCGCCCGGCTCGTCCCGACGAAGCTCAGCGCAATCTGCTGCCCGTTCGGAGCCATTGCCGTTGCGGCTTCAGGCTGCTTCAAGCCGATTTCGTCATAGGCGAGCGCCTCGACCCAAAGACTGCTTGGGTCCGCGATCTGAAACAGGACGTCTTGGGGCTGTATGACCTGGCCCGGCGCGACCTTGGCTGAGGTGATGATGCCATCGGTCGATGCCCGCAGTTCCTCGAAGCCGGTGCGGGAATTGCGAACGGTCTCGCGGCGCGCCCGCAGACCCTCCAATTCGCTTTCGAGGTCGTTGACCTGCCCTTGCGGCACCGCGCCGCGTTCGGCCAGCGGCCGGAGACGCCGCAGCTTGTTGTCCGTGATCGCCATCAGCTGTTCGATCTCGCCGACCTTCTCGAGGATCGTCGTGCGGTCGGCGATTGGCAGATGCGGCTCGATCCGGATGAGCAGATCGCCCTTGCGGACGGTTTGCCCGATGCGGGGGATGCCGTCATCGCCGGGAACCACGCGGCCGCCGTAGATGCTCTGCACGATGCTGCTGCGGTTGGGGTCGGCCATGACACGGCCGATCAGGGTGACGGCGGGATGAATCGTCTGCGGCTCGGCTGCAGCGGTTCGTACCTCGAGCAGACGCTGCGTCGGCTTGGCCGCGAAGACGGTGCCGTCTTGCAGACGGCGCGGGGCATCGCTCAGCGCGGGAACATCCGGCGGACTTGGTTGCGTTGCATTAGTCCGGCCCTCGCCGAACATGATGGCGGCGAGAATGACCAAAGCCCCCGCCATCACGGCGGACGTCGAGGCCGCCATGAAGCGGCCACGACGCCTCCAATAGGCGAAGAGACCGCCGAAGCCCAAGGCGGCGAGCGCGGACGCGGCGATGGCGGCTCGGTTCGATAGAAGCCAGCCGGGCTCGTGCTTGTGCTCCGCGGGCCGGGCCTCTGCACGCGGTACGAACGAGTCGACCAGCAGATCATTTCCCCTGCTAGCGCTGATCGAGAAGATCACCTCGACCGATCCAGACGGCGTGCCGTTCGGAATCGCGGCGGTGTAGACGCCGTCCTCCTGGCTCGATGCCTCGATCGGGGCAGAATCGCCGATCGTGACCTGCAAGGCGGCGTCCGAGACCGGCTCGTTCGTCGCGGCATCATCGATGAAGACGGACAGCCTGCCGTCCTTCAGGATGCCGACGACTTCGTAGAGCTCGGAGCGCGCGGCAATCCTCGGATAGGCTGAGGACACGACCGCCGTCTTTTCGGCGTCGCCGTGATCGTGCCCCTCATGGCCAAAGGCGCCCGACAAGCCAAAGACCAGGCTCGCCAACCAAAAAGCGCCAGCCAGCCCAAGAGCTGCGAGCCGCCCTTTCGGGCAGCGCTGATTCATCAACATCGAAAGATCCTTCAGACATGCGAAAAGGCGGCGACCGAAGCGCCGCCGGGACTACGCGATGCTGAAGGTACTTGGTGGCCGGACGAGTCCGTCGGGGCGCACCCCGACAATGGCCCGCGCGAGCGGCAGGTCCATGGCGCCGAGCACTTCGAAGACGCTGAGCAGGTGAACGACCTGCGCTGAGGCGATCGAGGTGCCAAACATGTCCCAGGCCACGCCGGGAGTGCCGTCCTCATCGTGATCCGGCCCGTCATGGACGTGGCCTTCCGCGTCGTCGCCGGCGTGGGAATGCACGTGGCCGGCCAATTGATCGTGGAAATGCAGGGAACCGCTGAGCGTGACGGACGGCATCGGCATGGCGCCAACAGCCGCCTTCACCTGCGAGACCGAGATCAGGGCCGCCTGAAGCACAAACGCGGATATCGCCACGAACATGGCCGTTCTGGCGAGTTGACGAAGATGGTGGCGGACACCGTGCGGCACGCCGAAAAACTAGGCGATGCCGACCGCGAATTCAAGGCGACGTTCGCATCGCGTGGGAGGTGGTCCAGACACCCTCCCCGTTCGATCGAGGAGCTGCCGCCGCCCGACATCCGGCAGCCCGCCTGCCTTACTTGAAGTGAAATGCTTCACAAGCCGCAATCCGGGATTGCGGTAGCCTCGTGCCATGGGGCGTGGCGAGTTGGAGGCGACAATGGAGCAGGACCTTCCGAAGCAGGCAGCGCGCACGCGATCCCCGGTGAAGGCGGCGGGTATCTGGCAGAGAATTCAATCCTGGGACAGCCGCCTCTCGGTCACCAAGGGACTGACGGCCGTGACCCTGCTGACCGGCTTCCTGGGCGGATATTTCCAGTACCTGAATTCCTATGAACAGAAGGTCGGCGAGCAGGCCAAGGCGGACATGCAGAAGGCGACCGACACCTTCCTCGAGATCTCGGACGCCTTCGCCGACGTGCAGATCCAGCAGGAGACCATGCTGCGCGAGCAGTTCGGCTCGCTGAAGGCGCAGGCAAGCCCCGCTTTCATTCCGGTGGACTCCAAGACATTCGGCTCGTTCTCGGACTATTGGAAGGCGCGCACGTCGCTGCGGCGGAACGGCGCCATCTTCGCGCGCAAGGCGGAGATCTACATCGACTGGCCCAGCGACCTCGGGCGCGATCCGGCCGCAGAGCACACGCTCGACCAGGATCCCCTGACGGCAACGCTGCTCACCAAGTACAATTTCGATTGCGATTCCGACGCCAACCTTCCGCAGTTCAAGGGTGCGATCTTCAATGGCGCCGATCCGGGACGCCCCAGCGACGAATTGTGCAACGACCCGACGGCCAATGGGCTCAAATCCTACGTCAACCTCTGTGCCAGGCGGGCGGATGGCGAGATCGATGCGTTGCAGAAGGTCGTGACCATCAACTGGTGGAGCGCCAAGCACCACGTCCTGGTGATGCACCATTGCTTCGAGGTGCTCCGCGGCGGGCCGAATGCGTTGCAAGCTCCGGCCTCCGGCAACGACGTGCCGAACGATCGCAAGCTCGACAAACCACGCGACAGCAATGAGCACAGGCTGCAGCTTCAGGCCCGCCGGCTGGACGCGTTCATGACGCTGACCATGGCGCAGCTGGATCGCATCAGGGTGCGATACCGCCCCACCGGCTTCTTCTGCCATGTTCCGCTCGCGCGCGATGCCATCGGCTATTTCAGCAACCAGTGCCTGCCGAACCAGCCGGTCACGAGCGAGCGCAGCTGAGTCGTACCGCGGAGACACCTTCCGGCGCCGGCAGCCGGCGTGATCGGCCTGTCATGACGGCCTGTTAGCGTCGGCCGTGTCGATCAACCCGAAAGGACAATCCATGGATCTGAAGGCCGGCGATGTCGTGATGCTGAAATCCGGCGGTCAGCCGCTGACCGTCGCGGAGGTGAAGGAGAACGAGGCGCTGTGCCTGTGGATGGGCATGGAAGGCGACCTGTTCCGCGAGACGCTGCCGCTCGCCGTGCTCGTGCAGGTGGAAGAAGACGACGAGGACGACGAAGACGAAGATGATGACGAGGAGTAGGCACTTCTCGGACTGCATTTCTCGTGCGAGCCGAGTTCGGCTCCGGCGCGCCCGATGTCCGCTTCCCTGTCAACCACAGGGCGATAGCGGACATCGCTGGATGTCGCAGAAGCGCAAGCGATGGATTTCGCAAGCGAAGCTCGCCGCCAATGGCTCGACGGTGAAGGCGCTGTGCGTCGAGGGCCTCACCGCGGCCCCGATGACGGGCGCGGGTTGATCAGACGAGGATACGAGGCGCCGCCGTGGCCCTGTCTCCGGAATTCGGCGTCCCCGTCGGTTCGATCAAGAGGATGTGCACTTCCCCACGCGCCACCGGCCGGTGCTCGACGCCCTTCGGCACGACAAAAACCTCGCCGGGGTTGAGGGTGACCGTGCGGTCCCGCAGCTCGATGTCCAGCGTCCCGCTGAGCACGAGAAAAAAGTCGTCCGTGTCCTCGTGCTTGTGCCAATGAAACGGCCCCTCGAGCTTGGCCACCATGATGTCGTTGTCGTTATAGGTCGCCACCGTGCGCGGGGAGAAGCGATCGGTAAACGTTGCGAGCTTCTCGGCGAGATTGGCGGGGGCTTTCATGGCGTCTCCCTGGACAAGCAGCAGTCTGGTCCGCGTTTGCAAGACGAGCTGCGCCGGTTAGCACGAGCTGAATCACAATACGAGACTGCTGCGACGCCGGGAGTGGCACAAGGATGGGTTTCGCAACGGCGAAACCCATCCCTACGAGCTGATGCCGATCGGATCAGAACCGATAGTTGATGCCGCCCTTGGCTGTATGAAGCTGAACCTCGGTGTCCGTGAAGGACGCTCCGGGGAATGCAAGAGCATTGCCGTTCGACTTTCCGAGATTGATGTAGATGTACTCGGCCTTGAACGTCCAGCGCGGGTCGAAAGCCCATTCAATGCCGCCACCCGCGGAGAAGCCGACCTGGACGTCGGACGATGACGCGCTTCGCGTCAGGGCCGGGAAGAAGCCGTTGAAATTGGCGATATTCGGCGTGGCGAGATTGGAGGTGAAGATGCTGTTCTTGACGTGGCCCCAGGCGAAGCCACCGGTACCGTAGATCAGCACATTGTTCGCCGCGTATCCGAGACGTCCGCGGATCGTGCCGAAGACATCGATTTCCTGCTTGAGATTGAACACGCCGGTGAAGGCGCCATTGTCGCCGCCGATCGTTCCGGTGACGCTGAAGGGGCGGCTCGCCGTTTCACTGATGGCAGCGCCGCTGACATCCGCTTCCAGACCATACACGAACGTGCCGGACTGCCAGTTATAGCCGATTTGGCCGCCGCCGAATCCGCCCTTGGGGCTCACATCCAAGGTGAACGGCCCAGTGCCACCCGTGACGACATAGCCGGGCACCGTCCCGGTTGCGAGCGCGCCGGGATCGAAGGTCGCCGTCGGATCGCTCCAGCCATAACCGCCATGCACGCCGGCGTAAAAACCGGTCCAGCTGAATGCGACCGGCGCGGGCGGCGCCTTGGTGTAGGCCCTGGCAAGATCGGCCGCGGAGGCGGCGTGGGAGAGACACACAGCCGAGGCCAGAAGGGCAGCAGAGACGATGGATTTGGAGACAATGGATTTCATGACTTCCCTCGAACGCTGTGCGCGTGACAAGGCGGCACCGCTTAAGCCAAGGTATAGAGGTGGTCTCGCAATATTGCTGTAGCGTCGGCGACACAGCGTGGAACTGCGGAACACGGTTTGTGCGCGCGAAGTTCGCCTGACGCGACGCCGCCAGATTTTCGCGACATCAGATGCTCCTCAGACGCCAAGAACGCCATTTCAGCCGGCGTCGTTAGACCACGAGCTGCCTCGCCGCTGCCGAGATCATCACCAGCCCGCCGGTGATCACGGCGGCATCGAGGATCGCGGTGCGGATGTGCACCGGCATCGACGAAGGCCTTGGCGAAGAACGCCGGGCACGGCCATACCGAAGTAGAAGCTGCAGAAGCGAGATATCGGCGAAGCCCGAGACGATGGTCAATCTTTCTGGTCGCCTCTGATGCGGGCCACGGCTTGATCGGCGAGCGTAGCGAGCGCGGCTTCTTCCAGCGGGAAATCCGCCGCGAGCCAAGCGTCTTCGGCGAGCGCCAACACATGGCCGAGCGCAGGTCCTTCGGCGAGACCGCGGGCGATGAAATCGGCGGCCTTCAGCGGAAATTTCGGCGCGGTCCAGCGCTGCGGCAGCTCGGCGAGCGCGCGCCAGCGCGGCGAATGCACGTCAGCGGCGGCGCGTGCCCAGCCAAGCAATACGCGATCGTGATAGCTCTCGGGCCCGAGCCGGTACAGCAAGCGCCGTGCATTGGCTTCGTCCTTGGTGGCGAGGCGCCACCAGCGGTGCCCCATCGAATCCAGCGCCTTGGCCTCGGCATTGGAGAGCCGCAGGCGCACGGCGAGGCGCTTGGCGTCTTCGGTGACGGCGACCGAGAGCGCGGCCAGGCGCCGCGTGCTGCTGGGGCTGAGGCCGAGCTCGCGCTCGATCGCGATCATCGTGTCCAGGGGACCCGTATAGACGACGCCGCCAGTCAACGCCTGCAGCAATCCGCCCTCGGCCATGGCTCGCACGGCCGCAGCCGCACCACCGGCGACCAGCAGCTTGAGCATCTCCATGCGCACCCGCTCGGCCGACAGGCTGGCCAGGCCCGCGCGTCGGCGGATGCAGGCGAGATAGCCGTCCGGGTCGGGATCGCCGGCGCCGAAGGCGGCATGGATGCGGAAGAAGCGCAGGATGCGTAAGTAATCCTCGGCGATGCGCTGGTCGGGATCGCCGATGAAGCGCACGCGCCGCGCTTTGGCGTCGGCGATGCCGCCGACATAATCGTAGACCACGCCGCGCGCATCGACCGACAGGCCGTTCATGGTGAAGTCGCGCCGCTCGGCATCCTTCATCCAGTCGCGGCCGAACGAGACCTTGGCCTTGCGGCCGAAGGTTTCGGTATCCTCGCGCAGCGTCGTGACTTCATAGGGGTGGGCATCGATCACCAGCGTAACGGTGCCGTGGTCGATGCCGGTCGGCACGCTCTTGATGCCGGCAGCCTTGGCCCGCCGTATCACCTCGTCGGGCAGCGCCGTGGTCGCGATGTCGATGTCACCCGGCGCAAGGCCGAGCAGCGCGTTGCGCACGGCGCCGCCGACCACACGCGCCTCCTCGCCATCGGTGCCGAGCAGCGCCAGGACGCGCGCGGTGCCGCCTGCGGTCAGCCAGGGCGCATCGGCGAGTAAAGGCTCCGCGCTCATGGACCCGCCCCTACTTTTCCGTGCCCGGCACGAGCTTGCCGTCCTCGATATGGGCGGGGACGTAGGTCGAATCCGGCGGCGCGCCGGAGAACTCCGCCAAGCCGATGAGGCCGGCGATGACCAGCACGATCGCCACCAGCGCAAGACGCGCGACGATCGCGACCGGCCATGAGGAGCGTGCGAACACACCCGACCGCGTCGCCGCCAGGAACAGCGCATAGACGGCAAAGGGGATGAGGAAGATTCCGATCTCGGTCAGAACCGTCCGGATCATGACGAATAGATCCGCTCATACAGCACACGCAGCATGCCCGCCGTCGCCCCCCAGATGTAGCGTTCCGCGAACGGCATCGCGTAGTAGGACCGCGGCGTGCCGCGGAATTCCTTGCTGTGCACCTGGTGGTTCACCGGATTCATCAGGAAGGATAGCGGCACCTCGAAGGCATCATCAACCTCGGAATGGTTGATGCTGAGCGAAAAGCCCGGCCTGACCCTGGCAACCGTCGGCAGGATGCGGAAGCCGAAAGCGGTGCCGTAGAGATCGAGATAGCCGAGCGGCTCGACGAAGTCGCGTGACAGCCCGACCTCTTCCTCGGCCTCGCGCAGCGCCGCATCGAGCGGCGAGGCATCGATCGCGTCGATCTTGCCGCCGGGAAAGGCGATCTGGCCGGCATGGTCGTTGAGATGCGCCGAGCGCTGCGTCAGCAGGATGGTGGGCTCGGGATGGTCGACCACCGCGATTAGGACCGCTGCGGGACGCACCGGCTGCTCGCGCGCGATGATCTCGAGCATCTTGTCGGTGCCGGGATCGCCCGAGGCGGGGATGATGTTGGGATCATAGAGGCCGGGCGGCACGTCGAAGCCGAGCCGCGCCCTGGAGCGGGCGAAGAAATCCGCAGCGCCAAGCGCGACCGGCTCGTTCGTCAGGATAGGGTTGTTCAAATTCAAAGCGCCGCCCTCACCTGCTCCGCATCGGCCATGGCGAAGAACTCGCCGGCCGACTCGACACCGAACATCGGCTGGCCATCGACCATCCGCTCCTCGCCCATGTCAACCAGATCGTAATAGAGCGCGCGCGTCACCTTGGCCCAGAGGTCGGCACGGACGTGCAGATAGGGCGTCAGCCCGCCATCCTCCGCCTGCTCGAAGCGCAGCCGGTGCGCCGCGTCGCAGGTGACCCAGTCGTCGACGTTGGTGCGGAAGTGCAGCACGCGATGGCTGCCCTCGCCGTCCTTCTGCATCTCGACCGCCATGAACGGCGCATCGTCGACGCGGATACCGACCTTCTCCACCGGCGTGACCAGGAAATGCTTGTCGCCATCGCGCTTGAGAATGGTCGAAAACAGCCGCACCAGGGCGGCACGCCCGATTGGCGTCCCCATGTAGAACCAAGTACCATCGGAGGCGATTCGGATGTCGAGATCGCCGCAAAACGGCGGATTCCACAGATGCACCGGAGGCAGGCCTTTCTTGGCGCCTTCGGCATTGGCAGCGCTTTTGGCGGCGGCAGTCAGTCCCTCGAGACCCCGATCGGCGCTCTGCCCTTGGTTCGCCATGGTTTGCCCTGACTTTGTGATTGGCACGATTGGTGCAGGTCTACGTTGTACTTAGGTGCGCGGTTCCATCCGGAATAGCCCGGTGTGGAGGTCGCCACTTCGTGATGCCGTACATACCCCGAAGCCGATAAGGTGGGGATAGGTTAATTCAACGAATACATGGCCTTCCTGCAAGTCTAGCATGGGGCCCATGATCTGGCGTGATGACCTGACGTGACAGGCTGACGATGCAAGCAAGCCGCGTTGCACAGGCTGAAGGAGCAAGCGAATGGCGGAGAGTGTCGAGAAACTCGAGGACGGGATCGTCCGTTCGGCCGAGCAGGTGTCGAGCCAGGTTCGCGCGGCCAAGGACGCGATCGCCTCGGTCATCTTCGGCCAGGATCGCGTGATCGAGAACACGCTGGTCACCATTCTCTCCGGCGGCCATGCGCTCCTGATCGGCGTGCCGGGCCTTGCCAAGACCAAGCTGGTCGAGACGCTCGGCGTCACGCTCGGTCTCGACGCCAAGCGCATCCAGTTCACGCCCGATTTGATGCCTTCCGACATTCTCGGCGCCGAAGTGCTGGACGAGAGCACCGCGGGAAGGCGCGCCTTCCGCTTCATTGCCGGTCCCGTGTTCGCGCAGCTCCTGATGGCCGACGAGATCAACCGCGCCAGCCCGCGCACGCAATCGGCGTTGTTGCAAGCGATGCAGGAGCAGCACATCACCGTCGCCGGCGCGCGTCACGATCTGCCGAAACCCTTCCACGTGCTCGCGACGCAGAACCCGCTGGAGCAGGAAGGCACCTATCCGCTGCCCGAAGCCCAGCTCGACCGCTTCCTGATGGAGATCGACGTCGACTATCCCGACCGCGATGCCGAGCGCCGCATCCTGTTTGAAACCACGGGCGCGGAGGAGACTCTGGCTAAGGGCGCGATGACGCCCGATGCGCTGATCACCGCGCAGCGCCTGATCCGGCGCCTGCCGGTCGGCGATTCCGTGGTGGAAGCAATTCTCTCGCTGGTGCGCTCGGCCCGCCCGGGTCCGGACGCCGGCGAAGCCGGCAAGTTCATTGCCTGGGGCCCCGGCCCGCGCGCCAGCCAATCCCTGATGCTGGCGGTGCGCGCGCGTGCGCTGATCGACGGCCGCCTCGCACCCTCGATCGACGACGTGCTCGACCTTGCCGAGCCCGTGCTGAAGCACCGCATGGCGTTGACGTTCCAGGCGCGCGCCGAAGGCCGCACGATTCCGGACGTGATCCGGCAATTGAAGACACGGATCGGTTGATGGCAGCGGAGAACGGGCGGGCAGCGAAGGAGATATTGGCGATCCGACGTGCAGATGGCGAAAGCCGCACGCTCGCCGCTTCGTTGCCGCGCTTGGTGCTCGAGGCCCGCCGCATCGCCGCCAACGTCATCCACGGCCTGCATGGACGGCGCCGCGCCGGCTCGGGCGAAAACTTCTGGCAGTACCGCCGCTTCGTCTCGGGCGAACCGTCGCAGAACGTCGACTGGCGCCGCTCGGCGCGCGACGACCATCTGTACGTGCGCGAGCTGGAATGGGAAGCCTCGCACACGGTCTGGATCTGGCCGGACCGCTCGCCCTCGATGGCGTTCGCCTCGAAGACCGCGCGCGAGTCCAAGCTCGAGCGGACACTGATCGTCGCCTTCGCACTGGCCGAGCTGCTCGTCGCGGGCGGCGAGCGCGTCGGCATTCCCGGGCTGATGGCGCCGACCGCAAGCCGCAGCGTCATCGACAGGATGGCGCAGGCGATGCTGCATGACGATGCAGACCGACTGAGCCTGCCGCCATCCTTCGTTCCGGCCGCGCTGGCCGAGATCATCGTGCTGTCGGATTTCTGGTCGCCGATCGCCGAGATCAGGACGACGCTCGCCGGGCTGTCCAGCTCCGGCGCGCATGGCACGATGGTGCAGGTGGTCGATCCTGCCGAGGAATCGTTCCCCTATTCCGGCCGCGTCGAGTTCGTCGAGCCCGAAGGCTTTGGCGTGATCACCGCCGGCCGCGCCGAGAGCTGGGCGCAGGATTACACCGCGCGGCTCGCGCTGCACCGCGACCAGATCCGCGCCGAGACCAACAAGCTCGACTGGCTGTTCACGACGCACGCGACCGACCGCTCCGCCGCCGAGCTCTTGCTGTTCCTGCATGCGGGCATGCAGGTGAGCAAGTCCGGCGCACGCACCACGACGATCAAGGCGGGGCCGGCCGCATGATGGGATTGCCGCTCGCCTTCACGCAACCGCTGCTCCTGATCGGCCTCCTCAGCCTGCCCGTGCTGTGGTGGCTCCTGCGCGTGATGCCGCCGCGGCCGCGCCGCATCGAGTTTCCGCCGACGCGGCTGTTGTTCGACATCACGCCGCGCGAAGAGACGCCCTCACGGACGCCGTGGTGGCTGACCGCGCTTCGCCTGCTCGCCGCCGCGCTGGTGATCTTCGCCGCCGCCGGCCCGATCTGGAATCCGCAAACGGGCATCGCCGGCAGCAAGGCGCCGCTGATGATCATGTTCGACGACGGCTGGAGCGCCGCATCGCACTGGGACGTCAGGATCAGGACCGCCGACGAGCTTATCGCCAATGCCGACAATGACGGCCGCGGCATCGCGCTGGTGCCGCTGTCCGAGCCGAACCGCGACATCACCCTGATGCCGGCGGGTGCGGCGCGCGTCGCGCTGCGGCAGCTGGCGCCAAAGCCCTATTCGATCGATCGCGTCGAGACGCTGGCCGCGGTCGACCGTTTCCTCAAGGTCACCGGCGACTGCGAGATCGCCTGGCTCTCGGACGGCGTCGACACCGGCCGCGGCGAGGACTTCGTGGCCGGCCTCGGCAAGACCATCGGCGATCGCAGCCTGACCGTGTTCCAAGGCGGCACCTCCTCGCCGTCGGCCCTGGTCGCCGCCGAGAATGCCGCAGCGAAGATGACGGTGAAGGTGCTGCGCACCGACGGCGGGATTGCGGTCGGCACGGTACGCGCGCTGGACCAGAAGGCCTCGCCGATCGGCGAAGCGCGCTATTCGTTCGGCCCGCAGGACAAGGAAACCGAGGCGGCGTTCGACCTGCCGGTCGAGCTGCGCAACGACATCACGCGGCTGGAAATCTCCGGCGAGCGCTCGGCCGGCGCGGTGCAGCTGCTCGACAAGCGCTGGCGCCGCCGCGCCATCGGCATCATCTCGGGCGCGACCAGCGAGACCGCGCAGCCACTGCTGGCGCCGACCTTCTATCTCACCCGCGCGCTGGCGCCGTTCGCCGACGTCCGGCTCGCCGACAAAGGCTCGCCTCAGCAGGGCATCACGCAGTTCCTCGACCAGAAGCTACCGATGATCATCCTCGCCGATGTCGGCACCATCGCCCCCGAGTTGCGCGAACGCCTCAATGCCTGGGTCGACCAGGGCGGCGTGCTGGTGCGGTTCGCTGGGCCCCGGCTGGCACAGGCGGAGGACGACCTCGTGCCGGTCAAGCTGCGCAAGGGCGGCCGCACGCTCGGCGGCAGCCTGACCTGGGAGAAGCCGCAGCATCTCGCCTCCTTCGACGTCGACGGTCCGTTCGCCGGGGTCGCAGTGCCGAAGGACGTCACCGTGAGCCGGCAGGTGCTGGCCGAGCCCGACGCCGTGCTCGCCACCAAGAGCTGGGCCTCGCTGGAAGACGGCACCCCGCTCGTCACCGGCGAGCATCGCGGCAAGGGCCTCGTCAGCCTGTTCCACGTCAGCGCCGACATGCGCTGGTCTGACTTACCGATGTCGGGCACCTTCGTCGAAATGCTGCGACGGGTGGTCGACATGTCCGGCTACACCGCGAAGCCCGGCGCTGGCGTTGCCGGCGAAGCGACCACTGAGACCGTGGCGCCGCTGCACATCCTCGACGGATTTGGCGCGTTTGGTCCGCCGCCCGCGACGGCCAAGCCGCTTCCTGCGGATTACCGCGACCGCGCCACATCAGATCATCCGCCCGGCTTCTACGGCCCGGCAGAAGGACCGCTCGCCGTGAACACGCTTGCCAGCGCCGACCGCATCGCCGCCCTGAACACCGCGAGCCTGCGCGCCCGGCACGCCACCTACACCAATGCCGAGCCGCGCGATTTGCGCGGCTGGCTGCTGTCGACGGCGCTCGCGCTGTTCCTGATCGACGCCATCATCATCGCGGTGCTCGGCGGCGGCATTGCCGCGCTGCTGCGCCGCCGCGCCGCGCCCGCGATGATCGTGCTCGCCCTGCTCGCGGGATTCGCGGCGCTCTCGCCGGCGCCGTCGCGCGCCGACGGCGTCACGGACGAGTTCGCGATGAAGTCGGTGTCGCAGACCCGCCTCGCCTATGTCGTCACGGGCAATGCGGATGTCGATTCCATCGTCAAGGCGGGAATGAACGGGCTGACGCTGTTCCTGGCCCAGCGCACGGCGCTCGAGGCCGGTGATCCCGTCGGCGTCGATCCCGCGCGCGACGAGCTCGCGTTCTTCCCGCTGATCTACTGGCCGATCGTGCCGGGCGCGCCGAAGCCGCCGCAGGACGCCATCAACAAGATCGACGTCTACATGAAGCAGGGCGGCACCGTGCTGTTCGACACCCGCGACGCGATCGAGGCGCCGCCCGGCGCCAACGGCGCGGCGCAGACCCCAGCGATGCAGACGCTGCGCGAGATCCTGTCCTCGCTCGACGTGCCCGAGCTCGAGCCGGTGCCGCGCGAGCATGTGCTGACCAAGACCTTCTATCTGCTGCGCGACTTCCCCGGCCGCTTCACTGCCGGCCAGACCTGGGTCGAGACCTTGCCGCGCGAAGACGACGATGAGAGCGCGCAGCGGCCGGCACGCGGCGGCGACGGCGTCTCCCCAATCATCATCACCTCGAACGACCTGGCCGGCGCCTGGGCGGTGCGGCCCGACGGACAGGCCATGCTGCCGGTGACCGGCGGCGACCCCCGCCAGCGCGAATTCGCCTACCGCGCCGGCGCCAACATCGTGATGTACACGCTGACCGGCAACTACAAAGCCGACCAGGTGCACGCTCCGGCGCTGATCGAACGGCTGGGGCAATGATGCGGGTGTTAAATTTGGACCCAACGGAGGCCGTCATGCCCGGCCTTGTGCCGGGCATCCACGTTCTTCGTGCCGCGCGGCAAGTCGTGGATGGCCGGGACAAGCCCGGCCATGACGATGCCGAGAGAGTGACCTCATGAGTTACGGGATCGCGTTCACACCGCTTGTTCCTACCATCGTGCTGTGGCTCGCGCTCGCCGCGATCGTCATTGTCGCGCTCGTGCTGCTGCTGGCGCGCGCGCGCGGCGCCGCGGTGCGCGTGGCCGCGCTGGCGCTGTTCCTGCTGGCGCTTTCCAATCCCTCCTTCACCCGCGAGGACCGCGATCCCCTCACCTCGGTCGCCGCTGTTGTCATCGACAAGAGCCCGAGCCAGAACTTCGGCAACCGCAATCGCGAAGCTGCGCAAGCGCAGGAGGCGCTGGTCGACAGCCTGAAGAAGATCAAGGGCCTCGAGGTCCGTGTCGTCGAAGCCGGACAGGCCGACGGCGAGACCGACGGCACCAAGCTGTTCGGCGCGCTGGCCTCGGCCTTGGCGGACGTCCCGGTCGACCGCGTCGCCGGCGCGTTCCTGATCACCGACGGCCGCGTCCACGACATTCCCGCGAACGCCGCCGCGCTCGGCTTCCAGGCGCCGGTGCACGCGCTGGTCACGGGCCAGAAGGACGAGCGCGACCGCCGCATCGCGATCACCGCCGCGCCGCGCTTCGGTATCGTCGGGCAGAGCCAGACCATCTCCTATCGCCTCGACGACCAGGGTGTCACCGGCGAGCGCGCCAGGGTCATCGTCCGCCGCGACGGCGAGGTCATCAACGAGCGCACGCTCTCCAGCGGCCAGGCCGCGAGCGTCGACGTCGACATCAAGCATGCCGGGCCGAACATCGTCGAGATCGAGGCCTCGCCGCTCGAACGCGAATTGACGCCGGTGAACAATCGCGCCGTCGTCGCCATCGACGGCGTGCGCGACAAGCTGCGCGTGTTGCTGGTCTCGGGCGAGCCGCATTCGGGCGAGCGCACCTGGCGCAACCTGCTCAAGTCCGACGCCAGCGTCGACCTCGTGCATTTCACCATTCTGCGCCCGCCGGAGAAGCAGGACGGCACGCCGATCAACGAATTGTCGCTGATCGCGTTTCCGACCCGCGAGCTGTTCCAGCAGAAGATCAACGAATTCCAGTTGATCATCTTCGACCGCTATGCCCGCCAGGGCGTGCTGCCGATCCCCTATTTCGAGAACATGGCGCGTTACGTGCGTGCAGGCGGCGCCGTGCTGGTCTCGGCCGGTCCCGACTATGCCTCGAACAGTAGCATCTGGCGCACGCCGCTCGATTCGGTGCTGCCGGCCGAACCGGTCGGCGTCACCGAGAAGCCGTTCTATGCGCATCTGTCCGACCTCGGCAAACGCCATCCCGTCACGCGCGGGCTGGAAGGCTCCGCCAGCGAGCCGCCGCGCTGGAGCCGGTTCTTCCGCACCGTCGATACCCGCAATGCGGTCAACCCGCCCGTCATGACCGGCGTCGACGGCAAGCCGCTGCTGTTCCTGTCGCGCTTCGGCGAGGGCCGCGTCGCGCTCCTGCTGTCCGACCACATCTGGCTGTGGGCGCGCGGCTATGAGGGCGGCGGTCCGCATCTCGACCTGCTGCGGCGGATGTCGCACTGGCTGATGAAGCAGCCTGATCTCGACGAGGAGGCGTTGCGCCTCCAGGTGCAGGGCAAGGACCTCGTCGTGGTGCGTCAGACCATGGCGGACAGCGTCCAGCCCGTCAGCGTGACATCGCCGTCGGGCGTGTCGCAGGATCTGACGCTGAGCGCCGGCGATCCCGGCGAGTGGCGCGCCAGCCTGCCGGCGAGTGAGCTCGGCCTGTGGCAGGCCACCGACGGCACGCTGAAGGCGCTGATCAATGTCGGCCCGACCAACCCGAAGGAATTTTCGGAAGTCACCTCCACGGTCGATACGTTGAAGCCGCTGACACAGGCGACCGGCGGCGATGCCGTGCGTGTGGCTACTAGCTCGAGCGTCGAGCTGCCGCGCATCCTGCCGGTGCGCTCGGTCGGCATGTTCCACGGCGACGGCTGGATGGGCGTGCGGATGCGCGATGCCAGCGTGGTCAAGGGCGTCGGCGTGCTGCCGATCTTCTCCGGCCTGATCGGCCTGCTGCTGCTGCTCGGCGCATTTGCGGCGACCTGGGTGCGCGAGGGGCGGTAGTTGCCCGAACGACACATCGGCTTGGCGGCTTGCATGCGCCGATCCCCCCGCCGTTGACATCGGTGAACCGGTCGGGCGATGTTATACTATAACATCGCGGCGTCCTGGGATTGACGCCTCGGTGTGGGGGTGGCGTTTTCCAGATGAAGTGGTTCCGGTCGAATAGCAGGCACGGCGCCCGGCTCGCGTTGTTCGCGATGCTGGTGCAGCTCGCGCTGACGTTCGGCCACAGCCATTGGTTCGCGCAGGCCGCGCCTTTTGCTCAATCATCGGTCCAGCACATCGAAGGCGGCGCCAAGGACGTTGCAGCAACCGACGGCGCCGCCGTCGAGAAGCAATCGCCCTCAAGTCCCGACCGCGAGCATTCGCGCGACGAGAGTTGCGCCATCTGCGCCATCATTGCGATGGCGGGCACGATCGTGTCGGCGACGCCGCCCGTGCTGTTGCTGCCGCAGGCGATCGAGCTGCTCCGGCGCAGCCTCGACGCCGAGTTCGCTCATCTGACATCGGCCCGCACGGCGTTCCAGCCGCGCGCCCCTCCTGCGTCCTGACTCCAACGCTTGATCACACCCAGCCTCGCCGCACATCGGCAAGTGCCTGGGAGAAGTTGAAGTCGAATTCCGTCGCGTCGCGACGGCAGGCCGCCTCCGATCAGCAGAGCATCATCCGGACGGCGCCTGAGTGGAATCAGGACCATGTCATTTCAATTGCGACGCGCGCAGCGCCTTGGCGGAGCAAGCCTGCTCCTGCTCGGCGCCGCCGCTACATCCGCGTTCGCCCAGGACTCGGCACAACGACCGGCACAACAGCCGGCACAAGACAAATCGTCGACCGAACTCCCCGCTATCACCGTAACGGCGCCGAGCCCGATCGTACGCAGAGCAGTGGTGCCGACCCGCAACGCAGGCCGCGGCACGCGGACCGCGCGGGTGCGCAGCCGCGAGCAGGCGGCTGAAGCGGCACCGGCAGCTCCCGTGTCCGCCGCGCCCCAGCAAGGCGTGCTGCCTGTTGTGACCGATCAATTCGCGACCGTCACCGTGGTGCCGAACGAGGAGATTCGGCGCAACGGCGGCGGCACGCTCGGCGATCTCCTGTTCTCCAAGCCCGGCATCACCGGCTCTGAATACGCACCCGGCGCATCCAGCCGCCCGATCATTCGCGGGCTCGACACCAACCGGGTCGGCATTATCGAGAACGGAACGGGCAGCAACGGCGCGTCCGATCTCGGCGAGGATCACTTCGTGCCGATTGATCCGCTGGCAGCTACCCAGGTCGAGGTCATCCGCGGACCGGCGACGCTGCGCTACGGCTCCACCGCGATCGGCGGCGTGGTCAGCGCAACCAACAATCGAATTCCGGATGCCTTGCCGTCCTGCACGGCGCCCTTTCCGACTTACGGACTCCCGACCAAGGCGCCGCTGGCAAACGTGGGATCGCCGGGCTGCATCACCGCGGAAACGCGGACGGCCGTAACTTCGGTCGATCGCGGGACCGAAGGTGCCGTGCTGCTCGATGCCGGCGGCGGCAACTTTGCCTTCCACGCCGATGCCTTTGGCCGCAAGGCCGGCGACTACAACATCCCGAGCTATCCGTTCTTGACCGACCCGACGCTGCCGTTCAACGGACGCCAGCCGAATTCGGCATCGCAGGCCTACGGCGGATCTGTCGGCGGCTCCTACATCTTCGACGGCGGCTACGTGGGCGCGGCGATCACGCAGCACAACGCGCTCTATCACATACCCGGTATCGAGGGCAGCGAGTTCCTGACGCGGATCGACGGACGACAAACGAAGTTCACGACAAAAGGCGAGTATCGGCCGGACGCGGCGGCGATCGATGCGATCCGGTTCTGGGCCAGCGCCACCGACTATAAGCACGATGAGGTCGGGCTCGCCGACTCCGCTGACCTCGGCTCCCTCGGCGTGAGACAAACCTTCACCAACAAGGAACAGGAAGGCCGCGTCGAGGTGCAGCTTGCGCCGTTCGACGTCCGCTTTGCTGCGCTGACCACTGCTGTGGGCGTTCAGGCGTCGCACCAGAAGTTGACCGCGCCGAGTCCGGACGATCCAGGCAGCCCGGTCAACGGACTGTTCGATCCGAACAAGAATACAAAGGTCGCCGGGTACATCTTCAACGAGTTCAAGTTCAGCGAAGCCACCAAGGCTCAGATCGCCGGGCGCGTCGAGAGTGCAAGGTTGAGCGGCACGGCGCCGGCCTTCGTCCCCGATGTGTTCGACCTCGCCGTCGATCCGGCCGCGATCGGCCCCGCAACGGCGGTCAACCGCAACTTCACGCCGCTGAGCGGGAGCATCGGCCTGATCCACAGCCTTCCTTGGGATCTGGTCGCCAGCATCACCGGCCAATATGTCGAACGCGCGCCGAAACCGGCGGAATTGTTTTCGCGCGGCGGCCACGATGCCACCACCACTTTCGACATAGGCAATCCCAATCTCGGCATCGAGACCGCCAAGTCGGTCGAGGCGGGACTGCGACGAGCGGTAGGACCGCTTCGCTTCGAAATCACCGGCTACTACACCAAGTTCAACGGTTTCATCTACCGGCGCCTGACCGGCAACACGTGTGAGGACGGCGTTTGCCAGCTTGGCGCTGGCCTCGAACTGAATCAGGCGGTCTATTCGCAGCGCGACGCGACATTCCGGGGCGGCGAATTCCAGTTCCAGTACGACGTGATGCCGGTCTGGAACGGGATCTGGGGCATCGAGGGTCAATACGACATCGTGCGCGCGACCTTCGACGACGGCACCAACGTGCCACGCATTCCGCCCCAGCGGCTGGGCGGTGGTGTGTACTATCGCGACGCCGAATGGTTTGCCCGGATCAACCTGCTGCACGCGTTCGCGCAAAACGACATCGCACCGATCGCGGAGACGCCGACGCCCGGCTACAACCTGCTAAGGGCCGAGGTCAGCTACAAAACGCAGCTCGATCAACGTTGGTTCGGCGCGCGCGAGATGCATGTCGGGCTCGTCGGCAACAACCTGCTCAACGAGAATATCCGCAATGCCGTCTCCTTCAATAAGGACCAGGTGCTGTTGCCCGGCATCGGCGTCAGGGTGTTCGCGAACTTCAAGTTCTAGGTAACGACACGCGCCGTCATTGCGAGGAGCCCTTGCGACGAAGCAATCCAGACCGCCTCCGCGGAAAGACTCTGGATTGCTTCGCTGCGCTCGCAATGACGGAGTATGACGCGCGCAGCCGCGCGTCTTCTCGACGGTCTCTTAGCCGGATGAGATACGAGCAGTGTCGTAGCCCGGATGGAGCGTAGCGTAATCCGGGGTTCTCTCGTTGCGGAAGACCTTCCCGGATTGCGCTGCGCTCCATCCGGGCTACGGCGTTTCCAACGACGCGCGCCGCTCCTATGTCCGCGCTTTGCTCCAGTCGGGGCCGACCGCGCCCGACACGCCCTCGAAGGCGCCGTCGACGAGCTCGAACACCAGGATGCGCGCGGCATCGACCGGGCCGGGCATGGTGACGCGGCCCTTGGCGACCTGCTTGAAGCCGACGCGGCCGTAATAGGGCTCGTCGCCGACCAGCAGCACGAGGCGGTGGCCTTTTTCCCTGGCGTCCTTCAGCGCGCGCTCCATCAACTGACGGCCGATGCCGCGATCGCGGAACGGCGGCTCGACGGTGAGCGGCCCGAGCAGCAGCGCCGGCGTTTGGCCGATCAGAATCGGCAATTGCCTGACGGAGCCGACCAGGAGCGTGCCGATACGGGCCGTGAAGGACAGTTCGAGCAGATGGTCGACGTGCTCGCGGATCCGGTAGGCGCTCAGCACGAAGCGGCCGGGGCCGAAGGTGCGTTCGTGCAGCCGCTCGATGGCCTGAGCGTCGCCGGCGGCTTCGGGAAGAATGGTCAGTGAGAGATCGTTCATGTCAATTCGCGGAGTAGCACTTGCGCCTGCGAAGGTCCATGGGCGGCGGCGGTGCCCCGTTTACCTCCCGGCGGGCGAAGTGCAAGCCTGGCTCAACCTGCGTTCCGTTTCGACGCCGGCTGGGACAGATAGGCCAGCATCTTCATCTCCCGCCGCCCTCGCGTCACCGTATCGAGCACGAGCCCTGACGACACCGACAGCAAGGCCATGATCATCAGGCCCATCGACAGCACGGCAGTGGGCAGGCGCGGCACGAGGCCGGTTTCGATGAAGGTGATCACGATCGGAATCGCGAAGATGATCGACGCCAGCGCCAGCAGGATTCCGATCACCGTGAAGAAGCGCAACGGCCGCTCGCTGCGATAGAGCTTCAGCATGGTGCCGAGGATGCGAAAGCCGTCGCGCCAGGTGTTGAGCTTGGAGAACGAGCCTTCGGGGCGCGCATAATAGGGCGTCTCGACCTCGGCAACCGGCAGCGACAATTCCAGCGCATAGACCGCAAGCTCGGTCTCGATCTCGAAGCCGTCGGAGAGGACGGGAAAGGATTTGACGAAGCGGCGCGAGAACACCCGGTAGCCGGACAGGAGGTCCTTGAAAGCGTGGCCGAAGGTGTCGGACAGGAAGCCGGTCAGCATGCGGTTGCCGGTGCGGTGGCCGAGCCGGTAGGCAGCCTGGACCTGATCGACGCGAAGCCCGACCACCATGTCGAGATGCTCGTCGAGCAGCTTGTCGATCATGATGGGTGCGCTCGGCGCATCATAGGTGGCATCGCCATCGACCAGCACATAGACGTCGGCCTCGACGTCCGCGAACATGCGGCGCACGACGTGGCCCTTGCCCTGCCGGCGCTCGCTGCGCACGATCGCACCGGCTTCGCGCGCGACCGCGGCGGTCCGGTCGCGCGAATTGTTGTCGTAGACGTAGATCTCCGCCGCGGGCAGCGCCTTGCGGAAATCGGCAACGACGGTCGCGACCGCGGCCTCCTCGTTGTAGCAGGGCACCAGCACCGCGATACGAAGTTGCGTTGTGGTCATCAGGCAGCACTCCGAGGCTTGTCGGCTCGCGCCCGAGCGGCGTGGCCTGCCGTGCGCGTCGAGCGGGTTACTAGCACAAGCCGCCCTCAGCGCCACGTCGCAATCACGGGCCTGCCATCGAGCACTTCGGCGATTCGCAGCCGCGTGCCGGGCGTGGTGCCCTCGGGCAATGCGGCATTGTCGAAGAACCCGCATTCGACGATCTCGCGGTTGGGCTCAGGGACGCGGTCCTGCCTGAACTGCCTGACCACGTAGACCGCGACGTGGTCGCGGCGGGAGACGTGGCTGTTGAGGAAGACGCCGTGCAGGATCGCCTCGCCGGTCAGATCGATGTCGCCCTCCTCCTTGAGCTCGCGCCGCAACGCCTCTTCCATGGTCTCGCCGAAATCGACGCCGCCGCCAGGCAAATACCAGCCGCTGACGTAGCTATGCCTGACCAGGAAGACACGATTGTCGGCATCCAGCACCACGGCACGGACGCCGAGCGTCATGCCGCGGACGAGCAGGAAATAGCCGTGCAAGAACCGCCGCAGCAGCGGCTCGACTTTCCGTCGGGCTCGGTTCAGACGTTCTCCCATCAGGCTCCTTGACGCCCCCTGTTTCAGGCCCTGCTTGCGCGGGGCGCGCGACCTTGCCATTACAGCGGAGCAATAGCGAGGCATTCGCGCGCCATGACTCCCTCCACGCTGGCTCCCTTCACGCTCGCCCACCTTTCCGATCCGCATCTGGCGCCTTTGCCGAAGCCGCGGCTGATCGAGCTCGCGGGCAAGCGCGCGTTCGGCTATGTCAACTGGACGCGCAACCGCCACAAGTACCAGCGTCGCGAGGTGCTCGACGCGCTCGTCGCCGACATGAAGGCGCAGGCGCCCGACCACATCGCAGTGACGGGCGATCTCGTCAACCTGGCGCTTGAGGCGGAGTTCGCACCGGCGCTGGCCTGGCTCGAAAGCGTCGGCCCGCCCGACCGCGTGACCGCGATCCCCGGCAATCACGACGCCTATGTCAGCGCGACGCGTCATCGCTTCGGCGAGACGTTCCTGCACTACATCGCCGCGGACACACCCGGCGGCGCAGCCTTCCCTGCGGTGCGCCGGCGCGGGCCGCTGGTCCTGATCAGCCTGTCCACGGCGGTGCCGACCCTGCCGCTGATGGCGACCGGCACGCTCGGGCGCGATCAGCTCGCCGCGCTTGCGGAGGTGCTCGAGCGGCTCGCCGCGGAAGACGTCTTCCGCGTGCTGCTGGTGCATCATCCGCTGAAGTCCAGCGCGCGGGCGAAGCGGATGACGGACGCGCCGGAATTGCTGGGACTGTTGAAGCGCCACGGCGTCGAGCTGGTCCTGCACGGGCACGACCACATTCATTCGACGATGTGGTTCGAGGGTCCGAACGGCAACATTCCCGCGCTCGGCGTGCCGTCGGCCTCCGCGCTGGCGCACGGACGTTATCCGGCGGCGGCGTACAATCTGTTCACCATCGAGAAGGACAATGCCGGCTGGCGCTGCGAGCAGACGGTGCGAAGCCTCGGGGCGGGGTTTCAGGTCGGGCAGATCAAGCATGTGCGGTTGATCTAGACCCCGGTCGTCATTGCGAGCGCAGCGAAGCAATCCAGGAATCTCCGCGGAGGCAGTCTGGATTGCTTCGTCGCAAGGGCTCCTCGCAATGACGAAGGAGAGAGCCTCACCAGTTCCGCAAGACCGCCAGCACTGCCACCCCGAACAACGCGGCAGCGCCGAGCACGAAGCCGAACACGAATGGCCACAGGCGCGAGCGGCGCGGCGGCGCGGCGGCCGGGGCCTGCGGTTCGGGCGCGACCACCATCGCACGCTCGCGCTCGACCATGCGGCGCGCGACATAGTCGGTGACGGCCTCGACGATCACGGCGGTGTCGTGCGATTCGGCGAGCACGATGCGGCCGAAGCGGGTGTCCTGGACGAAGCGGTACATCCGCTTGTCGCGGCCCATCACGATATGGGCGACGACGTCGATCCACAGCCGCGGCGTATCGCCCTGGCTGATGCCGCGGTCGAACAGGTCGATCTGATCAGGCACCTGCGCGAACAGGGGATCGAGCGCGTCGTTGAGGATCTCGAGCCGTGCCACCTCGGCGTCGCGCAAATCGACGACGACGCCGGTGCGGTCGGCCGCCTCGATCCGCGCGCGCAGCAGCGCATCGCGCAGCCGCACCGGGCCCGGCTGGCCGGGATGGGTCCCGCTGGTCTCGGGCTCTGACATTGTCGGCCTCGTCCTCGACTTATGCCCATTAACCTATCAGCAACCAAACCCTCCGCAAAGGCCTACAATTCCAGAGACTTACGGCGCCCACAGCTGGTTCACCTGTGCCAAAAACAGACGATCCCACCCAGGCAGGGCCTGGATGGGACCATCCGTCCTTGGACGTCTTCTTAAGTCGGGGCGATCAGGCCGAGACCCGCGAGGGCTCTTCCACGATCGAGAAGCGGACGCCGGCCTTGTGACGGCTTTCTTCCGAGACTTCCTTCCAGCACTCTTCGGCTTCCTTGCGGGTCTTGAACGGACCTTTGACCTGGGCCGAGCCTTCCACGAGCTTGTGGAAGTTCATCGAACCGAACTCGCCGCCGATCACCCAGAAATTGCTGCCTTTGGTCATTGTCAGTCTCCTGTTGAGGTGCGTGACCGGCCTGGACTCCAACCTGGCTTCCAGACCGGTCCGATCCGCCGTTAGCCGAACTGGTTCATCGTGTTGTGGACGCCGCCCGCCTTCAGCGCAGCTTCGCCCGCGAAGTACTCCTTGTGGTCGTCGCCGATGTCGGAGCCGGCCATGTTCTGGTGCTTCACGCAGGCGATGCCCTGACGGATCTCGGCGCGCTGGACGTTCTTGACGTAGCCCAGCATGCCCTGCTCGCCGAAATACTCGCGGGCGAGATTGTCGGTCGAGAGCGCGGCCGTGTGATAGGTCGGCAGCGTGATCAGGTGGTGGAAGATGCCGGCGCGCTTGGCCGAATCCGCCTGGAAGGTACGGATGCGCTCGTCGGCTTCCTTCGCCAGCGGCGTGTCGTCGTACTCCGCCTTCATCAGCTCGGCACGGTTGTACTTGCTGACGTCCTGGCCCGCTTCCTTCATCGCGTCGTAGACCTGCCAACGGAAGTTGAGGGTCCAGTTGAACGACGGCGAGTTGTTGTAGGCGAGCTTGGCGTTCGGCACCACCTTGCGGATGCGGTCGACCATGCTGGCGATCTGCTCGATATGCGGCTTCTCGGTCTCGATCCAGAGCAGGTCGGCGCCGTTCTGCAGCGAGGTGATGCAATCGAGCACGCAGCGGTCTGCACCGGTGCCGGGGCGGAACTGGTAGAGGTTGGAGGGCAGCCGCTTCGGACGCATCAGCTTGCCGTTGCGGTTGATGATGACGTCGCCGTTCTTGGCGTTCTCCGCGGTGATTTCCTCGCAATCGAGGAAGCTGTTGTACTGGTCGCCGATGTCGCCGGGCTTGTGGCTGACCGCGATCTGCTGCGTCAGGCCGGCGCCGAGCGAGTCGGTGCGGGTCACGACGATGCCGTCTTCGACGCCGAGCTCGAGGAAGGCGTGGCGGCAGGCGCGGATCTTCGCCAGGAAGACGTCATGCGGCACCGTGACCTTGCCGTCCTGGTGGCCGCACTGCTTCTCGTCGGAGACCTGGTTCTCGATCTGAAGCGCGCAGGCGCCCGCCTCGATCATCTTCTTGGCGAGCAGATAGGTCGCCTCCGCGTTGCCGAAGCCGGCATCGATGTCGGCGATGACGGGGACGACATGGGTCTGGAAGTTGTCGATCTTCTCGATCAGCTCCTTCTCGCGAGTCTTGTCGCCTTCCTTGCGCGCCTTGTCGAGCAGACGGAAGATGTCGTTGAGCTCGCGCGAATCGGCCTGACGCAGGAAGGTGTAGAGCTCCTCGATCAGCGCCGGCACCGCGGTCTTCTCGTGCATGGACTGGTCGGGCAGCGGACCGAATTCGGAGCGCAGCGCCGCGATCATCCAGCCGGAGAGATAGAGGTAGGTGCGGTCGGTCTTGCCGCCGAAATGCTTCTTGACCGAGATCAGCTTCTGCTGGGCGATGAAGCCGTGCCAGCAGCCCAGCGACTGGGTGTACTTGGTGGGATCCTTGTCATAGGCGGCCATGTCGGCGCGCATCACGGCCGCGGTGTAGCGGGCGATGTCGAGGCCGGTCTTGAAACGGTTCTGCAGGCGCATGCGCGCGACGGCCTCGGCCGACACGCCGTTCCAGGTCGGCTGGGTCTCGAGGAGCGCCTGAGCCGCCTTGACTTCGTCCTGATACGAGGACGGACCCTGGAGGGTGCTGATACCGCGGGGCTGGTAATTCATGTGCCTGATCCTTTCGCTGACGATGGCGACGCAGCCATCGACATTCTTGACAATGCATTGCGAGATGCGTGTCAGAAGCTAAACGCGAAAAGGAAAAGTTCGTACAGATGGCTTGTTTTTTATTGGTGATGTCATGTAACATCTGAACGCGTAATACATGTCACTTTGTAAAATTTGTAAATAATAGGTCAACTGTTCTGACCTTGATTGAGTCTGGAGGCCTGAGACATGCCCGCCGATTCCGGCAAGAAACTCTTCGTCGGCCCGCGCTTCCGGCGAATCCGGCAGCAATTGGGGCTGTCGCAGACCCAGATCGCCGAGGGGCTCGGGATCTCGCCCAGCTATGTCAACCTGATCGAGCGCAACCAGCGCCCGGTCACGGCGCAGATCCTGCTGCGGCTGGCCGAGACCTATGACCTTGACCTGCGCGATCTCGCCACCGCGGACGAGGACCGCTTCTTCGCCGAGCTGAACGAGATCTTCTCCGATCCCCTGTTCCGGCAGATCGACGTGCCCAAGCAGGAGCTGCGCGACCTCGCCGAGCTCTGCCCCGGCGTCACCCATGCGCTGCAGCGGCTCTACGCGGCCTATACCGAGGCGCGTCAGGGCGAGACCCTGGCCGCGGCGCAGATGGCCGACCGCGACGTCGGCACGCGCTTTGAAGCCAATCCGGTCGAGCGCGTGCGTGAGCTGATCGAGGCCAACCGCAACTATTTTCCGGAGCTGGAGCAGGCGGCGGAAAATCTGCGCGACGAGTTGAACGAGCCCGCCGAAGGGCTGTATGCCGCGCTAATAACGCGCTTGCGCGAGAAGCACTCGATCCAGACCCGCATCATGCCGGTCGACGTGATGCGCGAGACGCTCCGCCGATTCGACCGCCACCGCCGGCAGCTGCTGATCTCGGAGCTGGTCGATCCGCCCGGCCGCGCATTCCAGCTCGCCTTCCAGCTGGGCCTGGCGGAATGCGCGCAGGCGCTGGAGACCATCATCGGCCGGGCCGGCCCGCTGGACGATGCGCCGCGGCGGCTGTTCCGGATCACGCTCGGCAATTACTTCGCGGCCGCCGTGATGATGCCCTACCCGGCGTTCCTCGCGGCCGCCGAAGCGCTGAACTACGACATCCACGTGCTGGCACAGCGCTTCAATTCCGGCTTCGAGCAGGTCTGCCACCGCCTCACCACGCTGCAGCGACCGAATGCGCGCGGCATTCCGTTCTTCCTCTTGCGCGTCGACAATGCCGGCAACGTCTCCAAGCGTTTCTCCTCCGGCACCTTCCCGTTCTCGAAATTCGGCGGCACGTGTCCGCTCTGGAATGTGCATTCGACCTTCGACACGCCGGATCGCCTGCTCAAGCAGGTGATCGAGCTGCCCGACGGCACGCGCTATTTCTCGATCGCGCAGATGGTGCGCCGCCCCGTGGCGCCGCATCCGCTGCCGCAGCCGCGCTTTGCCATCGGCCTCGGCTGCGAGATCCGCCACGCCGCCCGCCTGACCTACGCCACCGGCATGGACCTGGAGAAGGCCGAGGGCACCCCGATCGGCGTCAACTGTCGCCTCTGCGAGCGCGAGAACTGCGCCCAGCGCGCCGAGCCGCCGATCACGCGCACGTTGATCCTGGACGAGACGACGCGGCGGGTGTCGAGCTTTGCGTTCTCGAATGCAAGGGAGTTGTGAGGCACACACTCTCTCTTCCGTCATGGCCGCGGTTGACCCGGCCATCCACGCGCTTCCGCGTACGCAGAAAGACGTGGATGCCAGGGTCAAGCCCGGGCATGCCGACCAAGTGTGTGGTCGCCGCTCCGGTCATCAATAGCGCGCGCCCTCACGCCAGCGTATGCACGATCACCGGTCCCGCCACGGCGCGGGCGTCGCCGGCGAGCAGCGGGCCGAGATCCTTCTCGATCCAGGCGATGGCGCGCTTGTTGGCTTCCTCCGCCTGCTCGAACTTGTCGAAGATCGAGATCGCGGTGACCGTGTCGTCGCCGCCATAGACGACGTAATAGGCGCGGAAACCGTCGACGTCGCTGATGATGGGAACGGCGCCGTCCTTGATGCGGCGCGTCAGCTCTTCCGCGCTCCCGCTTTTCGCCTTGGCCTGACGGATGGCGGCATACATGGCATCCTCCCCTTCCGGCTATGATGTGAGGGCCTCGAGCCCGGGCGGATGTTACGCCGAAGCGCGCAGCCGATCCACGCTTGGTTAACCCGACCCTAATCCGCCCGCGCGATCTGCAACCAACGGTTAAGCACGCCTCAACATCAGTGCCTTAGTCTCGCCGCACTCACTTTTCGCAAACAAGGGCGGCTTAATCTGCTGGGCGAAGTGACATCAGGGGGTTCACCATGCGCATTGCGTTGCTGCTGACCGCGGCCATTGTCGGCGCGCTATTCGCCAGTCCAACCATCGCCGGGTCGCTCGATGCCGGCGCGGCGCAGCCGCTGCCGCCGGGCTTCCAGAGCTACCGCGGCTACATGTTCGACATCTCCGAGAACCGCGACCGCAAGGATGTCGACAAGCTCACCGAGAACCTGAAGAGCCAGATCGACGTCGTCGAAGGCGTCGGCCTCTCCCCGCGCGTGCTGCGCTTCTTCCACACTGTTCCGATCGTCGCGAGCGAACTCGCCTGCCTCGACGAAGGCGCCGCCACCGCCTGCTACGGCCGGGTCACGCCGGACATGCAGCGCACCGCGCCCCGGACCCTGACGGTCTGGGACCCCGCCAAGCAGCGCTGGACCAATCCCAATGCCGTCGACCTCGCGGTCGATTCGGGCCTCGGCGTGATCATGCTGCGGCCGGACATGATGCGCTACGAGAAGGAGGCCGTGCTGCTGCACGAGATGCTGCACGCCTTCCACGCGCGGCTGCTGCCGGACGGCTACGCCAACAAGGGCGTGATCACCTACTACGCCCTCGCCAAGTCCAAAGACCTCTTGCCCAAGGAATCCTATGCGATGAAGAATCCCATGGAGTTCTTTGCGGTGACCGCCAGCATCTTCCTGGCCGGCAAGAGCGAATTCCACGATCCGAAGTCGCGCGAGGCGCTCAAGGAGAAGATGCCGGACTATTACAAATATCTGGTCGGCGTGTTCGGCTTCGACCCCGAGCCGGCGGCCTCGAACGGCCCGGTCGCCTCGCTGAAATGAGCGGACGGCGCCAAGCCAAGCCAAAGAGCCGCGCGAACAGCGCGGCTTTTTTGTTTCGCACGCTCGGTAAGCTGCGGATGACGCACAGCCGGGAATTGCCAAGCCGGGGTCCGATCTGCATAGTCCCGCCCGCATCGATACCGTTTCGAAGGGGATGAGAGACCATGGCGGAAGCCGACCTGGATGTCGTGATCCGGCAACTGGCCAGACAGCTGCATGCGGGCCTGATGACCCGTGCCAAGGAGCGGCGGGATCGCTTCAACAGCCTTGCGGCCAAGGCCAAGGGCAAGGAGACCGGCGAGCGCTTCAAGATGATGGCCAAGGCCACCATGGAGCAGGCGACTGCGGCCGCCAAGCGCCTGCAGATGTCCGCCGATAACGTCGCCGACAGCTACGCGCGGTCGATGCGCCTCGCCGCCAGCACGCCTGTTACGGTGAAAGCGGAGAAGAAGGCAAAGGACGAGAAGCCGGCGAAGAAGGCCGCAAAGAAAGCCAAAGCGAAAAAGAAGACGTAGTCGTTGCACGTTCCTGATCGCCGCCACGGGATTGGCGATCTGGAGGCTCGCCGGCCTGTCTCCCAATTATCTCCGGCTTGATCGGATCGCCGCGTTGCGCGTTTGCGACGCGCTCCCTAGCGGCCGCCGCAATCGGGCCGGCCGCGACCTCAACGATTCCTCCGCCCCAGGCATGGGCTGGTCGAACAGTCGAGCGACATCCCTCACATGTATTGCCTCACACTTTGGAGAAAGCGCTCTTTCTCGCCAGGCGCGTAACCTTGGGATGCCCCATAATAGGGTTCATTGAAGTGATTATAGGGTACCGCCCGGTACTGGACCGGCGGCCTCGGTGGCGCGTAGGTCTGGCGATGATGCCGCCGAGCGTTTCCTCTCGCCGGAGGACCGGCGTAGTAGGGATTGAGGACGCACATCTGGCCGTTTGCCGACGCCCTGCATTGGTCCATCGTCGTGAAGCTGCATCGGTAGTATGGCGTCATTCCGCGAGAAATGACGTTCAAGCAAACGGGATAATCCGGGTCATATTTTTGGGCTCGAGCCTGCCCCGCTGTCAGAGCGATACTCAGGGTCAGAATCGTCAAAGCCCATTTGCACATTGGAAGCTCCTCCAGGGGCGCACGACATGGATGCACTCTGGACCCTGCCAGTATTGATCCAACTCAATACTAGTTGAATTGGTTCATACGCGCAGCAGACAGCCGCGACAGTCTCGCTTTCCGCATCTCTCACCGATCTCGCCGCTATGCGGCAAGCCACCTGTCCTAAAGACGTGAGAGGGTGCCGCCGCAAATGCCGCGCCAGATCCTCATCTTCGCGGCGCGGCCACCAGTGTCGGCTCGGCGCTGGCGAGTTCCGCGAGCTTGGCGCGCGCGGCCTCTCGCGCGCGACCGTCCTTGCCGGCGGGCAGCGCCAGCGCGGCCTCGAAATCGGCGCGGGCGTCGTCCGTCTGGCCGCGGGCGAGGAATGCAAGGCCGCGGTCGAGACGGGCCTGCGCATCGGTGGGGTCGAGGCGGACCGCCGTGCTGTAGCTCAGGATGGCGCGGTCGAGATCGCCCATTGCGGCGAGCGCGAGACCGCGCTGGTGATAAGGTGCCGCGCGCTTGGGATCGTGCGCGATCGCCTCGTCGTAATCCGCAATGGCAAGCTCGAAGTCGCCGTTCTGCCGGCGCGCCAGCGCCCGGTCGCGATAGAGCGAAGCGCGGTTGGGATTGAGGTGGATGGCCTCGTCGAAATCGGCGATCGCCCGCTTGAAGTCGCCGTGACGCAGCGCGATCCGTCCACGTCCCGCATAGGCGAAGGCGATCAGCGAGCCGCGCAGCGGCGAGAAGCCGATCACGGCCGAGCAGATGTCGGGATCATCCTCGTCGCCGCAATTGACGACCATGTGCGTGGACAAGCCGACGAGCACGCAAAGGACGATCAGCAATGGTACGGCAATTCTGGTCATCTTCGACGGTGGCCGGCAGCGCGCCAGCCACCCATCCCCTTTCGAAGGAATGGTCACGCCGAGGAGTTAACACTGGTTGGGGACCCCCCTGTGTGCGCCAGATCACAAAGCCAGACGCAATCCTTGCCGGCTCCGTCAGCCCCAGGGACTACGACGTGAGGAGGAGCGGCCCCACGGCCCGCGCGGTGGATAGTTCTCGTTGGCGCCGACCGACGGCGCCGCGCGCGCGCCGAGCTCGGCCGCCAGTTGCTGGAGCGCGGCGACGCGGTTCTGCGTCGAGGGGTGGGTGGCGAACAGGTTGTCCACCCCATGGCCCGACAGCGGATTGATGATGAACATGTGCGCGGTCGCAGGGTTTCGCTCGGCCTCGTAGTTCGGGACCTGGTGCGCAGCGCCCTCGATCTTCACCAGCGCAGAGGCCAGCCACATCGGCTGTCCCACGATGCGCGCACCGAGATTGTCGGCGGCATATTCGCGGGTCCGGCTGATCGCCATCTGCACCAGCATGGCACCGAGCGGAGCGAGGATCATCAACAGGATCGAGCCGATGATGCCCGGACCGCTGTTGTTGTCGCGATTGCCGCCAAAGAACATGCCGAACTGCGCCAGCATCGAGATCGCACCGGCGATGGTCGCGGTGATCGTCATCAGCAGCGTGTCGTGATGCTTGATGTGCGCGAGCTCGTGCGCAATCACACCGGCGAGCTCCTCGCGGCTGAGCTGGTTCATCAGACCGGTGGTGACGGCGACCGCGGCGTTTTCCGGATTGCGGCCGGTGGCGAACGCGTTGGGCTGGATCTCATCCATCACGAACACGCGCGGCATCGGCAGGCCGGCACGGCCCGCAAGCTCGGCGACGAGGCCGACCAGCTCCGGCGCGGTCGAACGATCGACCTCATGGGCGCCGTACATCGACAGCACCATGCGGTCGGAGTTCCAGTAGGTGAAGAGGTTGGTTGCGGCGGCAATGACGAGCGCGATCATGGCGCCCGAGGCGCCTCCGATCAGATAGCCGACGCCCATGAACAGGGCGGTCAGGCCAGCGAGCAGCATTGCGGTACGAAAATAGTTCATGGCCGTCTCCTGGGGCGGCCGCGGGCGAACCTCTGGCCGGCACCTTCGAAGTATGAATGCGGCCGCCGGCTGCAAGGTTCGTGCGTCGTGGAGCCGCAGACGCCAGCGGCGCCAGCCAGCCTTTCCGCCGCCACTAAAGCTTGACCGGGATTTGCGCAAAAACACACGCAGAGGCTTAGCAACCTGGAAAGCGCAATTTCCGCATAACTCGCGGTAACCGGGCACGCGGCATTGGCCTTGTGCATTGACCGGGTTCCCGTTGGCCTCCCGTCAGCAAGGTGACCGCCATGGTAGACCGCTCGAGCGCCGCCTCCGTCGCCCCCTCATCCGCCCCCTCCCCTCACGACGCCAGAACTGATGCGAAGGGTTTGCAGGACTCCCTGCACGAGCACCTCTTCACCAATGACGAGTCCGACCATGCTTCCACGACGCAGAGCGGGCAAGAATCGGGACGCCGCTGGCCGTATCTGCGGCGCGGTGCCAAGGTCGCGATCGGGCTCGCCATCGTCGCCGTGTTCGGCTGGCTGCCGCTGCGCGCGATCTGGGAAAATTCGAGCGTCGAAGCCGTGCTAAATTCCCGCCTCGTCACCTTGCGCACCCCGATCGGTGGCCGCGTCGCGGCCGCCCAGCGCGTCACTGACCAAGCCAAGCTCGAAGCCGGGACCGTCGTCCTGCGCGTCTTCAACTCGCGCGGCGATCGCACCCGGCTCGACGATCTCCGGCGGCAGAAATCGCGCCTGGAGAACGAACGGCCGAGCCTTGCGGCGAAGCTCGCTTCGGCGCAGGCGGCACAAAAGGATCTGGCGCGGCAGGCCGCGCTGTTTCGCGACGGACGCGTGCTCCAGCTCGAGGCCCGCATCGCGGAGATCCAGACCTCGATCGAGGCGGCGGCGGCGCGGCGGGACGAGGCCAGTGCCGCCGTCGAGCGCGCCTCCTCGCTGGCAAAATCGGGCAATGTCTCGACCGTCGAACTGGCACGTCTGACGCGCGAGCTCTCCGTGTCGCAACAGACCGAGCTCGGTGCGCGCAAGCGGCTGGACGCGGCCAAGGTCGAGCTCGCCGCGGCACGGAACGGATCCTTCCTCGGCGACAGCTACAACGACCGGCCAAGCTCGGTTCAGCGCGAGGAAGAGATGCGCCAGCGTGCCGGCGACCTCGAGGCCGATCTCGCGCGCACCGACACGGAGATCGCCTGGCTCGCCAACGAGATCATCGTCGAGGAGGTTCGGTTCGCGGATCTCACCGAAGCCAACATTACGACACCCGTCGCAGGCCGCGTCTGGGAAATGATGACATCGCCGGGCGAGGACGTGCAGGCTGGCCAGCCGTTGCTCAAAGTGCTCGATTGCAGCGGCGCCGTGATCACCGCCAATGTCACCGAGAACGTCTACAACCGCCTGCAGCTCGGCGACCACGCGACGTTCGAGCCCAATGACGGCGGCGAGCCGATCTCCGGCACCGTGGTCAACCTGACCGGCGCTGCCGGTGCGCCGGCCAATCTCGCCATCAATCCGGATGCGCTGAGCAAGGAGCCCTATCGTGTGACCGTGGCCTCGCGCGATGCCGCAGCTCGCGCCTGCACGGTCGGCCGCACCGGCCGCGTGGTGTTTGCGCGGCACGAGACCGCACCGTGACGGCGGCGCTGACGCCCGGCCTGATCGCGCTCGGCGCCTTCATGGCGATCGTACCCCTGCTGAGGCGCGACAGCACGATGGCACGCTCGTTCCTGGCCATTGTCTCGGTGACCTTGCTGCTGCGCTATCTCTATTGGCGGATCATGTCGACGCTTCCGCCGCCGCGCCTGACCGTCGATGCCGTGATCGGCTACCCCTTCATGCTGCTGGAGGCGGCCTCGCTCGTCGCGGTCGCGTTGTCGCTGCTGTTCCTGAGCCGGACGCGCGACCGCACCGGCGCAGCGAAGGTCGACGGCCGCACCACCGATCCGGGCGCACCGCTGATCGACGTCTTCATCTGCACCTACAATGAGGAACGAGGGATCCTCGAGCGTACGATCATCGGCGCGACGGGCATGGACTACGGCAATTACCGCGTCTGGGTGCTCGACGACGGAAGACGGCCCTGGCTGCGGCGGCTGTCCGGCGAGCTCGGCTGCCACTATCTGACGCGGCCCGACAACCAGCACGCCAAAGCAGGCAACATCAATCACGCACTGAGGCATGTCGGGGCGCTGCCGGAGCGGCCGCAGTTCGTCGCCATTCTCGATGCGGACTTCGTGCCGCGGCCCGATTTCCTTGCGCGCACCGTCTCGCTCATGGACGATGCGTCGGTCGGCGTGGTCCAGACCCCGCAGCACTTCATCAATCCCGACCCGATCCAGACCAACCTCGCCGCGACCGACGTCTGGCCCGACGAGCAGCGCTTCTTCTTCGACATCCTGCTGCCGGCCAAGGACGCCTGGGGCGTCGCGTTCTGCTGCGGCACCTCCTCCCTCATCCGCTATTCCGGACTGATGCGGATCGGCGGCTTTCCGACCGATTCGGTGACGGAGGACTATCTCGTCACGCTGCGCCTCAAGGAGCGCGGACTCAATACGATCTATCTCAACGAGCGCCTGACGATCGGGCTCGCGCCGGAAGGGCTGAAGGAATACATCACCCAGCGCGCCCGCTGGTGCCTCGGCTTGATGCAGATCGTGCGCGGCCGCAGCGGACCGCTCTCGCGGGACTCGAAGCTGCCCTTCATCGACCGCCTCTCGCTGGCCGACGCCTTCATGAGTTGGTCGGCGGTCTACACCTCGAAAGTGGCGGGCCTTGTGGTGCCCTGGCTGTTCCTGCTGTTCGGCATCCAGGCGGTGCGGGCCGATCTGAGCGAGCTGTTGCGGGTCTTTCTGCCCTTCTATGTCTGGAACGGCCTCAGCATGGCCTGGCTTTCGCGCGGCCGCTCGCTCGCAATGATGACTGATGTCTCCCAACTGATTGCCGCGCCTGCCGTGCTCAAGGCGGTGGCGACCGGCCTGTTGAAGCCGAAGGGACACAAGTTCAAGGTCACCGCGAAAGGCGGCGACCGCGACCGACGCTTCGTCGAATGGCCGCTGCTGCGCATCTACGGCTGTGCACTTTTCATCACGCTCGCATCCATCGCCTATGCCTTCATCCTGCAGCAGCGCGGCGAGAACATCGCCTATGGCGGACTGGCGCTGGCCTGGAGCTTCTACAACGCGTTCATTCTCACCGTGGTCTGCTTCGTCTGCATCGAGCAGCCGCGCAAGCGCAAGGCGGAGCGCTTCAATCGCAACGAGCCGGTGCTGCTGCGCCAGGACGGCAGGTCGCATCTGGCGCGGCTCGCCGATATCTCCATCACCGGTGCGCGGCTAATCGATCCCGATCCGCCGGCGCCTGGGAGCACCATCGAGTGCCAAATCTACGGCCGCTCGATCGCGGCCATCGTGGTGCGGCGGACCATTGATGGATTTGCCGTGCGGTTCGCGGAAGGCATGGACACGCGCGTGCATGCAATCAGGGCGTTCTATGCCGGCGAATATGTTCGGGCCTATCGGGGCGTCAGGGCGCTCCCGGTCGGTAAGGCGCTGCTGATGCGGCTGTTCGGCTAGCGCCACGCACTGTTGGCGGCAAGGTCGGCTTCCTCGCCGCTAGGGGGCGGGATGCACCTCTCTCGAGCTATCCGACTCGACGCCTGTGGCCACTCGAGCGCTCTGGATATCGATCATCAATTGCTTCGCCATCTCCTGCAGGCGGTCACGATCCCGGTCGGTGAACTCACGCGGCTGAGTATCGATGACACAAAGGCAGCCTACAACATGACCGGATGAAGTCCGGAGCGGGACCCCCGCGTAGAAGCGAATGCCTCGCTCCAGCACATGCGGATCGTCGGCGAAGCGCGGGTCTTCGGTCACATCCTCCGAAACCAGCATATCGCCTGCAGCGATCACATGCGCGTCGAGGGAGCCCTCGTGATTGCTCGGCAGACCTGCTTGAACTTCTTGGGCGCGGGCTTCAACGGCGGTTAGCTGAATATGATCGACCAATGTCACCAGCGCGATCGGAACGTTGAACGCTTGCGCGACCTTTCTGGAGGCCTCATCCAGGTCCTGGCGTTTCGAGGCGTCCAAGCCAAGTCCGCGCAGCGCGGCGAGCTGCGCACGTTCGGCGTCGGCCGTGAGCTGGGGCGTATCGCCGAGAGCTGCCGCGCGACCGACCCATGCTTCAACCTGCTCGACGCATGTTTGGAGAGAGGCGAATGCCGCGTCGGCCGCCATCTGGGTCTTGAGCTCTCCCGTCTGTTCCGTTCCGGCGATCAAATTCCAGCAGCAGGCGGCAAGCTTCACCTGTGGAGCCCGACGGCGCAGGCGACGAAAGACATAGCGGGCGTAGACCTGCGGCTGCGGGTGAAAGTAGGACAGGCACACCACGTCGACCCCCTGGAGATCGAGTTGCTCCAATGCTCCCCGACTGACCGCGATCGGCGGCAAGACCTTGGCGCCGATGGTGCGCTCCTCGAGCACCTGCGCGAGCATCTCCGCCGCTGCATGATCGAGCTCCGTGCGTCCAGCGAGACAGAGGACGCATGGTCGCTGCGCAGTGTGATTTCCCTCGTCCACTGCATTCGCTTTTTCGCGGATATGGTCATCAACCTCCCGGACAACCGAGATAGCCGTATCCGCAACGAGACGCCGGTAATTGGTGTCGATGCCGCTGCGCTGACGATCATTCTCCGCCAGGCGCAGCGCCGGAATTCCGACGTTGTCGTACAGCTCGCGTGAGGAACACTCGTCGACATAGTTCTCGGCGAACTCAACCGCCTCCTCCAGGTTGCCAGCCAATAACCGCTGGTAGAGTTGCTCCTCCGGCGCGAGCACAGGGTCGCTGCCGAGCAGAACGCCCAAGAACTCCAACTGCGGGACGTAGCGCCCCATGACGACGAGGCAGACGGTCAAAGGCGTCGCCAGAAACAGCCCGACGGGTCCCCAGAGCATCGTCCAGAAGATCGCGGCGATGATAATTGCGAGGGACGACAGCCCGGTGCTGGATCCGTAGAGCCAAGGCTCGACAACATTGTTGCTGACGAGTTCAGCCGTAACGAACAAACCGACGACCCAGAACAGCATCGTCCAGCCTGGATCGACGGCGATGGCCAGGGCAACGGGAAATATAGCAGCCAGGAAAGGACCGAGGTAGGGAATGAATCGAAGTACCGCTGCGAGCAAGCCCCAAAGAATCGCGTTCGGCACGCCAACAAAGTAGAGTGCAACACCGATCGGCACGCCGTAAGTCAGATTGACAACAAGCTGCATCAGCAGATAGCGGCTGACCCGCGAGGCAGCATCGTTGATGGCCTGAGTACTCTTCTGAAGGTCACCGGCTCCGGCTAACTTGATGAATCGGTCGCGCAGGTCTTCGCGCTCGAGCAGCACGAAGATCACGAAAATGACGACCAGCCCGGAAGTCGCAAGCGGTGCCAGCAATGGACCTATGACCGATCGAATGAGCTCCAGCGGTCTCGGCTGTGGCGGCTCCACCCGCACGGTGACAGGCTCCCGACTCTCACTACCGGTGCCAAGCCGGGAGGATGCTGCCGCCGACTTTTTCTCATCTCCCGAGATCTCTCTGCCGAGATCCTGCATCGTCGTGGTAACGGCGTCGACGACCCCGCCGCCCGGCGCGGAGCTTTGCAACGAGCGGATCTTCTCGGTGATGGTGGTCTGATAATTGGGAAGGTTGCTGGCGAGTTGGACCAGTTGGCGCCCAACGACCAAGGCGACCCCTGCGACGACGATGAAGGCAATGGAAACGGCAATTAGCACCGCTGCAATGCGGGGCACTTTCCAACGTCTCAGCCAATTGACCAAGGGCGTGAGAACGAAGCTCAGCAGGATCGCAAGGGCAAAAGGAACGAAGATTTCCCGGCCGAGATAGAGGGCTCCGATGGCTAGGACGATGCCGCCGGCCGTGAGCATGGGCGAGGTTGCGGCTCGCACGGCCGGTGTTCGTTGCGTCGACGCCGGAGGCAACTCGGCCACAGATCGAGCCTTTCCGTAACGGTTTCGACAGGTCAACCCCGATTCGGCGGGATTGATCCAACCGAGCCGATGGCTTGATTTCTGAATACATGCCCCTGCGCACCAAGGCGGGCGACCTATCGTCCTCTAGATCAGGTGCAGGGTGGGGATGGCCTGGGGCGGCCGCTTCCCCTAAACTTCGGCCGAATCCACGCCTGCCCTTCCCCGCCGGAACCCCCATGGTCCAGACCCGATTTCCGATCGCGGCCCTCGCGCTTATCGCATGCACGGCCACGGCATCCGCCCAAATGCTTCCGCCTCCTGCCAAGCCCGCAGTGCCGAAGGCCCCCTCGCCGCGCGGGGCCTCGTGCCACAATGGCGCGAGCTTCGATCGCTTCCTGACCGAGGTGAAGCAACAGGCGGTGGCCGCCGGCGTGTCGCAGCGCACGATCGCGGAGGCATCGCCCTATCTCGTCTACGACCAGGGCATCGTCAACCGCGACCGCGGCCAGCGCGTGTTCGGACAGCTCTTCACCGAATTCGCCGGCCGCATGGCCGCGGCCTATCGCATGCAGAACGGGCAGCAGCACATCAAGCAATACGCCGCGGCGTTTGCGCGCGCGGAAAAGGAATACGGCGTGCCGCCCGCGGTGATCGCCGCGTTCTGGGGCCTCGAGAGCGATTTCGGTGCCAACATGGGCAATTTGCCGACGCTGAAATCGCTGGTGTCGCTCGCCTATGATTGCCGCCGTTCGGAGATGTTCGTGAACGAGACCATCGCGGCGCTGAAGATCATCGACCGCGGCGATCTGCATCCCGACGAGATGATCGGCTCCTGGGCCGGCGAGCTCGGCCAGACCCAATTCCTGCCCGTGCACTACGTCAACTACGCGGTCGACTTTGACGGCGACGGACGGCGCGACCTGTTGCGCTCGCCGGCCGACGTGATCGGCTCGACCGCGAACTACATCGCAAACGGATTGAAGTGGCGGCGCGGCGAGCCGTGGCTCGAGGAGATCAAGGTGCCGCCGAACCTGCCGTGGGAGAAGACCGATCTCACGGTACGCGAGCCGCGCTCGACATGGGCGCAACTGGGCGTCACCTATCCCGACGGCCGGCCCTTGCCGAACGACAATCTCGCAGCCTCCGTGCTGCTGCCGATGGGACGCTTCGGGCCGGCCTTCATGGCCTATCCGAATTTCGCGGCCTACACCGAGTGGAACAACTCGCTGATCTACGCGACCACCGCGGGCTATCTCGCCTCGCGCATCGCCGGGGCCGCGCCGATGCGCAAGCCGGCGGCGCCGGTCGCGCAATTGCCGTTCAACGAGCTCAAGGAATTGCAGCAGCTCTTGGTGCGCGCCGGCTTCAACGTCGGCAAGGTCGACGGTGTGCTGGGGCAGCAGAGCCGCGCCGCGGTGAAGGCGACGCAGATCAAGTACGGCCTGCCGGCGGATTCCTGGCCGACCGCCGAGCTGCTCGCGCGCATGCGCGGCGGCACGGCGCAGGTCCTGCCCCAGACGACGGTGCGGTAGAATTTTCGCATCGCACAAGTCTCTTTCCGCGATTGCAATTTTCCATGAGGCTCCCATGTGAGTGGCTCAGGTTTTCTCCTGAGATTTCCCACCATTTGAAGCGAGCATCACATGTCCTTCTACGACGCCGTCGTCCCCGCCTATTTGCAGATGCTGAACAGCGTGACCGGGCTGCTCACCAAAGCTGAGGCGCATTGCGCGGCCAGGAAGATCGATCCCAGCGTCCTGCTCGGCTCGCGCCTCTTCCCGGACATGCTGCCGCTGTCGCGGCAGATCCAGCTGGTCAGCGACTATCCGACCAGAGGCTGTGCGCGGCTGACGCATAGCGAGGTCCCCTCGACGCCCGACACCGAAACCAGCTTTGCGGAGTTGAAGCAGCGGCTGGCGAAAACGATCGACTATGTCAAATCCTTCAAGCCCGAGCAGTTTGAGGGCGCCGACGCCAAGGACGTCACCTTTCCGATCGGCCCCGGCAAGACCATCACCATGACGGGACAGCAATTCCTGAGCTCGTTCTCGCTGCCGAACCTCTATTTCCACGCCGCGATCGCCCACGGCATCTTGCGTCACAACGGCGTCGAGATCGGCAAGCGCGATTTCCTCGGCGCGAACTGATTTGTGAAATCGCACGACCGCGACAGTGGGATTTCGCTGTCGCAGCCGACATTGCACACGAATTATGCTACGCGCGCCCTGCCGCGTAGCTCGCCTGCACTTTGCGTATGGCTCATCCCTTGCGCCCGATGTCGCGATGCACAATTGTTCGAGACCTCTCACCGCCTGGAAGCATTCCCATGAGCCGTTCGACCAAATTGTTTGAGACCTACAAGCTCGGCCCGATCACGCTGGCCAACCGCCTGGTCATGGCGCCGCTGACGCGCAACCGTGCCGTACCCGGCACCTTCGTGCCCGGTCCGCTCGCCGCCGAATATTACGCCCAGCGTGCATCCGCGGGCCTGCTGATCACCGAGGCGAGCCAGGTCTCGCAACAAGGTCAGGGCTATCAGGACACGCCCGGCATCTATAGCAAGGAGCAGGTCGCCGGCTGGCGCAAGGTCACCGACAAGGTGCATGAACGCGGCGGCAAGATCTTCATCCAGCTCTGGCATGTCGGCCGCATCTCGCATGTCGATCTGCAGGCGAATGGCGCAGCCCCGGTGGCACCGAGCGCGATCCGAGCCAAGGGCAAGACCTTCGTCAACGGCGGCTTCGCCGACGTCTCCGAGCCGCGCGCGCTCGAGCTCTCCGAGATTCCCGGGATCATCGACGACTTCAAGCGCGCCACGAAGAACGCGCTGGAAGCCGGCTTCGACGGCGTCGAAATCCACGGCGCCAACGGCTATCTGCTCGAGCAGTTCGCCAAGGACGGCGCCAACAAGCGCACTGATGCCTATGGCGGCTCGATCGAGAACCGCGCGAAGCTGATGCTGGAGGTCTCCAAGGCCGTCGTCGCCGAGGCCGGCGCCGGGCGCACCGGCATCCGCATCTCGCCGGTGACGCCGGCCAACGACGTCTCGGATTCCAACCCGCAGGCCCTGTACGATCACATCGTCGACGGCCTCAGCGCGTTGAAGCTGGTCTATCTCCACGTGGTCGAAGGCGCCACCGGCGGGCCGCGCGACATCGCGCCGTTCGACTATGCATCGTTGCGCAACCGCTTCTCGGGCGCCTACGTCGCCAACAACGGCTACGATTTCGAGTTGGCCAGCAAGGTGCTGGAGGCGAACGCCGCCGACCTCATCGCCTTCGGCAAGCCGTTCATCTCCAATCCCGACCTCGTCGAGCGGCTGAAGCAGGGAGCGGCGCTGAACGATTGGGACAAGAACACGTTCTACGGCGGTGGTGCGAAGGGCTACACGGATTACCCGACGCTGGCGGCCGAGCCGGCGGAGTAGGTTCTTCTCCACACATGACGCTGTCATGCCCCGCGAAGGCGGGGCATCCAGTACGCCGCGGCTTCTCGGTTCAACCACGACCGTCTCTGGAATACTGGATTGCCCGCCCCTGTGCGCAATTGGGCACTAGGCGGGCAATGACATCGAGGGTGTGAAAAACCCTCGCACCACAACGACAAAAGAAAAAGGCCGGGATCGCTCCCGGCCTTTCGTGTTTGATATCGCTCTAAGCGCCGCTTACTTCACTTCCGCGCGCTTGGGCGGAGTGGCGGGCCACGACTTGATCAGGGTGTCGTAGTCCACCGTCTCGCCCTTCGGCTTCTCGTTGGCGAGCTTGCGCTGTGGCGCGATGGTGCCGTCCTTCTGGGCCTTGGCGAACCAGTACTCGGCCGACTCCTTCTTGTGCAGCTTCGGACCGCAGGCGCCCTGCACGCCGGACTTCTCCAGACGCTCCAGCACGGAGTCCTGGGCCGCCGCGAGAGCATCCATCGCCTGCTGCGGCGTCTTCGCACCGGACGACGCATCGCCGATGTTCTGCCACCACAGCTGCGCGAGCTTCGGATAGTCGGGCACGTTGTTGCCGGTCGGGGTCCACTGCACGCGCGCGGGCGAGCGGTAGAACTCGATCAGGCCGCCGAGCTTCGGCGCACGCTCGGTGAACGACTTGTCCCAGATGTCGGATTCACGGATGAAGGTGAGACCGACATGGCTCTTCTTCAGGCTCACCGACTTGGAGACGATGAACTGGAGATAGAGCCAGGCTGCCTTGCGGCGATCCGGCGGAGTCGACTTCAGCAGCGTGGCGGAGCCAGCGTCCTGGTAGCCGAGCTTCATGCCTTCCTTCCAATAGGAGCCGTGCGGCGACGGAGCCATACGCCACTTCGGCGTACCGTCCGCATTCACCACCGGCAGACCCGGCTTCACCATGTCGGCAGTGAAGGCGGTGTACCAGAACATCTGCTGGGCGATGTTGCCCTGCGACGGCACGGGGCCGGACTCGGAGAAGGTCATGCCCTGCGCCTGCGGCGGGGCGTACTTCTTCATCCAGTCGAGATACTTCGTGATCGAGTAGACTGCGGCCGGACCATTGGTGTCGCCGCCACGCTCCACCGAAGAGCCGACCGGGCGGCAGCCCTCCATTCGGATGCCCCATTCGTCGACCGGCAGACCGTTCGGAATGCCCTTGTCACCATTGCCGGCCATCGACAGCCAGGCGTCGGTGAAGCGCCATCCGAGCGAGGGGTCCTTCTTGCCATAGTCCATATGGCCGTAGACCTTGACGCCGTTGATCTCCTTGATGTCATTGGTGAAGAACTCGGCGATGTCTTCATAAGCCGACCAGTTCACGGGCACGCCGAGCTCGTAGCCATACTTGGCCTTGAACTTGGCCTTGTAGTCGGCATTGGTGAACCAGTCGTAGCGGAACCAGTAGAGGTTCGCGAACTGCTGGTCGGGCAGCTGGTAGAGCTTGCCGTCCGGCCCGGTGCCGAACGACTTGCCGATGAAGTCGTTGACGTCGAGCATGGGGTTGGTGACGTCCTTGCCCTCGCCGGTCATGTAGTCCGACAGCGCAATGGTCTGGCCGTAGCGGAAATGCGTGCCGATCAGGTCGGAGTCGTTGATCCAGCCGTCATAGACGTTCTTGCCCGACTGCATCTGGGTCTGGAGCTTCTCGACGACGTCACCTTCCTGGATGAGATCGTGCTTGAGCTTGATGCCGGTCAGCTCGGAGAATGCCTTGGCGAGCGTCTGCGCCTCGTATTCATGAGTCGTGATCGTCTCGGAGACGACGTTGATCTCCATGCCCTTGAACGGCTCGGCGGCCTTGGCGAACCACTCCAGCTCCTTCTTCTGGTCCTCCTTCGACAACGTCGAAGGCGTGAATTCCGCGATCCATTTCTGGATCACGGCCTCGTCGGCGGCGCGAACCGGCGCCGAGACGGCGAACGACACCGCGATGATCGCAGCGGCGCTGGACATGGTCAGAAAACTATTCTTGGTCAATGGACCTTTCCTTCTCCTAAACTGTCGCATGTTGTTCCTCCGTTGCAGCGACAAACTTTTATACAGGCCCGGGTTGGTCCCGGATCTGGCCGTCCCTTCGCAAGCTTCAGACCGTGCGGAAAATGAGCGCGGCCGTGACCAGCGAAATTCCTGATGCGAGCCACAGGCTCGAGATTTCAAACCCCTCCTCGCCGATAGGCAGCGTGGCAATCGCGTCGGTGCCAACGAGGCCGATCCACGCGAGGTGGATGACGGCGGCCGCAATCAGCGAGATGAACAGGCGGTCGCCGCGCGTCGTCGGGATGCGCAGCACGCCGACACGCTCGGCCTCGGGATAGACCGCGGCGAGCCAGGTCATCACGAGAAGCGTGCAGGCGAGCGCGGCGAAGAAGATCGCGGTCGGCAGCGTCCAGGCCATCCATGCGATGGATTCCATTGATGCCTCCTCAGACGCGGCCGAGCGCGAAACCGCGCGCGATGTAGTTGCGGACGAACCAGATCACCAGCGCGCCCGGAATAATGGTGAGCACCCCGGCGGCGGCGAGCAGGCCCCAATCCATGCCGGCCGCCGACACCGTACGCGTCATGATCGCTGCGATCGGCTTGGCATGCACCGACGTCAGCGTGCGCGCGAGCAAGAGCTCGACCCAGGAGAACATGAAGCAGAAGAAGGCGGCGACGCCGATGCCGCTCGCGATCAGCGGCACCAGGATCTTGATGAAGAAGCGCGGGAAGGAATAGCCGTCGAGGAACGCGGTCTCGTCGATCTCGCGCGGCACGCCGGAGACGAAGCCTTCGAGGATCCACACCGCGAGCGGCACGTTGAAGATGCAGTGCGCGAGCGCGACGGCCCAGGGGGTGTCGAACAGGCCGATCGCCGAATAGAGATTGAAGAACGGCAGCGCATAGACCGCCGCCGGCGCCATGCGGTTCGACAACAGCCAGAAGAATAAATGCTTGTCACCGAGGAAACGGTAGCGCGAGAAGGCGTAAGCCGCCGGCAGCGCCACGGCGATCGAGATGATGGTGTTGAGGACGACGTATTCGAGCGAATTGATGTAGCCCGAATACCAGCTCTCGTCGGTGAAGATGCGCTTGTAGTGCTGCAGCGTCGGAGTGTGCGGCCACAGCGTCATCGTCGAGACGATCTCGCTGTTGGTCTTGAAGCTCATGTTGACGAGCCAGTAGATCGGCAGCAGCAGGAAGATCAGGAACAGCCCCATGATGAGGCGACGGCCGGGGATCGAATGCATCAGGCCACTCCTTCCCTTGGCTCGAGTGCGGGCACGGGCTTGAGCGCGGCCGCGGGCTTGGGCTCCGCCGCCGGCTCGCTTGAAGCCTGGACTTTGCGTTCGACACCGGCATTGGTCATGACGGTGTAGAAGATCCAGCAGACGATCAGGATGATGAGGTTGTAGACCAGCGACAGCGCCGCGGCCTTGCCGAGGTCGAACTGGCCGAGCGCAATCTTGACCAGCTCGATCGACACGAAGGTGGTGGAATTGCCGGGCCCGCCACCGGTGACGACGAACGGCTCGGTGTAGATCATGAAGCTGTCCATGAAGCGCAGCAGCACCGCGATCAAGAGCACGCGGTTCATCTTCGGCAGCTGGATCGCCTTGAACACGGCCCAGCGCGAGGCGCCGTCGATCTGCGCGGCCTGGTAATAGGCTTCGGGAATCGACTTCAGGCCGGCATAGCACAGCAGCGCGACGAGGCTGGTCCAGTGCCAGACGTCCATCACGATGACCGTGAACCAGGCATCGATGTCGTTGGAGACGTAATTGTAATCGAAGCCCATGGCATTGAGGACGTAGCCGAGCAGGCCGATGTCGGGACGCCCGAAGATCTGCCAGATGGTGCCGACCACGTTCCAGGGGATCAGCAGCGGCAGCGCGAGAATGACGAGGCAGGCCGCGACGGTCCAGCCCTCGCGCGGCATCGACAACGCGACGACGATGCCGAGCGGCACCTCGATGGCCAGGATGACGAGCGAGAAGAACAGGTTGCGGCCGAGCGAGGCGAGGAAGCGGCCGCCGAGGTCGGTGGAGGGATCGAGCAGCTCCTTGAACCAGCCCACGCCGTTCCAGAAGAACTGGTTGTTGCCGAAGGTGTCCTGCATCGAATAGTTCACCACCGTCATCAGCGGCAGCACCGCCGAGAAGGCGACGACCAGGAACACCGGCAGCACCAGGAACCAGGCTTTTTGGTTGACGGTCTTGTCCATCAGGCGGCTCCCTCCACCAGAAGGCTGTCGGCATAGACGTGGACGTGCGACGGATCGAATTTCAGCCCGGCGGTACCGTCCGCGCTGGTGAAGCCGCCAGGAGCGCGCGCCGCGAGCTTGGCGTCGACGACGCGCACGCGCGCGAAGCGGATGCGGCCGAGATCGTCGATGCGCTCGATCCTGGCGGTGAGCAGGCCAGGTGCGGGCGCGACCACCTCGACGAATTCGGGACGGACGCCGATCTCGATCTTCGCCCCTGCAGGCAGGTTGTCGTAGCTGCGGTTCAGCGCGATGACGTGGCCGTCGATCCTGGCCTCGCGCCCCCTCACCTCGGCCGGCAGGATGTTCATGCCGGGCGAACCGATGAAATAGCCGACGAACGTATGCGCCGGCTTGTCGAACAGCTCGGCCGGCGTGCCGCTCTGCACGACGCGACCGTCATGCATGACCACGACGGTGTCGGCGAAGGTCAGCGCCTCGGTCTGGTCATGGGTGACATAGATCATCGTGAGGTCGAGCTCGCGATGCAGCGCCTTCAGCTTGGAGCGGAGCTGCCATTTCAGCTCGGGATCGATCACCGTCAGCGGCTCGTCGAACAGCACGGCGGCAACGTCGTTGCGCACGAGACCGCGGCCGAGCGAGATCTTCTGCTTGGCGTCGGCGGTCAGGCGCGTGGCCTTGCGGTTCAGATAGGGCTCGAGATCGAGCAGGCGACCGATCTCGGCGACGCGCCTGTCAATGTCGGCCTTCGGCACGCCGCGATTCTTCAGCGGAAACGCCAGGTTCTCCCCCACCGTCATGGTGTCGTAGATCACCGGAAACTGGAACACCTGCGCGATGTTGCGCTTCTGGGTTGACAGCGGTGTGATGTCCTTGCCGTCGAACAGGATCTTCCCCCGCGACGGCGTGATGATGCCGGAGATGACGTTCAGCAGCGTGGTCTTGCCGCAGCCGGAGGGGCCGAGCAGCGCATAGGCGCCGCCCTGCCGCCAGGTCATGGTGACAGGCTTGAGCGCAAAGCTCTCCTGCGGCGCATCGTTGCCGCCGTAGGAATGGGCGAGATCGACGAGGTCAATGCGGGCCATGGCGCATCTCCCTCCTAAGAGCCCGGTGCCGCGACCAGACGGTCGGCAGCATCGAAGACGAAGACATCATTGGGATCGAGCACGGCATCGAGCATCTGGCCCGGCTCGAACTCGTGCACGCCGTGCAGCACCGCCACCCAATTCGATCCGTCGCGGGTCAGATGCACGAAGCTCTCCGAACCCGTGATCTCGGTCACCGTGACAGTGGCGTGGAAGGCGTGACGGTCGGCCTCGCCATTGGCAAGCCCGAGCTGATGGGCACGAAAGCCGACGCGATAGAAGCCGTCGGGCAGACCGGCATAAAGCCCGGACGCGGGCGCTGCACTCCCGCCCGCATATTGGACCATGCCGTTCCCCTTCTCGAGGCCCACGAGATTCAGCGGCGGATCCGAAAACACCTGCGCAACGCGCAAGGTCTGCGGCCGGCGATAGACATTGGTGGTCTCACCCATCTGCAGCGCCTGGCCCTCCCACATGCACACCGTGTTGCCGCCGAGCAGCAGCGCCTCGGTCGGCTCGGTTGTGGCATAGACGAAGATCGCGCCGGAGGCCTCGAAGATGCGCGGCAGCTCCGCCCGCAGCTCCTCGCGCAGCTTGTAGTCGAGATTGGCGAGCGGCTCGTCGAGCAGCACGAGGTCGGCGCCCTTGACCAGCGCGCGTGCGATCGCGGTGCGCTGCTGCTGGCCGCCGGAGAGCTGGAGCGGCGTGCGCTTCAGGAACGGCTCGAGCCGCAGCAGCTTTGCGGCCTCGGCGACGCGCGCCTCGATCTCGTCGCGCGGCTTGCCCTGCACGCGCAGGGGCGAGGCGATGTTCTCGTAGACCGTGAGCGAGGGGTAGTTGATGAACTGCTGGTACACCATCGCGACCGAGCGCTGGCGCACGTCGGCGCCGGTGACGTCCTTGCCGTTGACGAACACCTTGCCCGTGGTCGGCTTGTCGAGGCCGGCGAGCAACCGCATGATCGAGGTCTTGCCTGACAGCGTCGGCCCGAGCAGCACGTTGAGCGTACCGCTCTCGAGCGTCAGCGAGACGTCACGGATGTGCGGCACGCCTTCCACGGTCCGGGTCACGTGATCGAGTGTCACGGTCATGAGCGTCCTCCCGTTTCCAGCAGGGGACTTTGCTCCACGGCATGGCTCCTGATCCAGTCGTCGAGGGTCGCGATCTCGTCGGCAGATAGTCGCAGGCCGAGCTTGGAACGGCGCCAGACCACGTCGTCGGCGGTGACGGCCCATTCGTTGGCCATGAGATAGCGGACCTCGCGCTCGGTTAGCGTGGCGCCAAAGGCCTGGCCGAGATCCGCAGCCGATTTTGCATCGCCGAGCAGCTTGATGGCACGGGTGCCATAGGCGCGCGCCAGGCGCCGCGCATGCTCATGGCTGAGGAAGGGATAGCCGCGCTGCAGCTCGGCGATCAGGCCGTCGATGTCGGATACGTTCATGTCACCGCCCGGCAGCGGCCATTTGCCGGTCCAGCCTTCGCGCGCTTTCGCACTGCGCAAGTAAGGCGCAAGGCGCTCCAAGGCCTCTTCGGCGAGCCTGCGATAGGTCGTGATCTTGCCGCCATAGATCGACAGCAGCGGCACGCCGCCGGGCGTGTCGAGCTCGAACACGTAGTCGCGCGTCGCGGCCTTGGCCTCGCTGGCGCCGTCGTCATAGAGCGGACGCACGCCGGAATAGGTCCAGACCACGTCGGTGGGCGCGACGGGCTTGGCCAGATATTCGCTGGCCGCCTTGCAGAGATACTCGATCTCTTCAGTCGTCGCCTTCACCTTGGCGGGATCGCCGTCATAGTCGCGGTCGGTGGTGCCGATCAGCGTGAAGTCGTCCTGGTACGGGATCACGAATATGATGCGGCCATCGGCATTCTGGAACATGTAGGCGCGGTCGTGGTCGTAGAGCTTCTTCACGACGATGTGCGAGCCCTGCACCAGGCGCACCTTGGCTTTCGCATTCACGCCGGCGCCGCGGCCGAGCACGTCCTCGACCCAGGGCCCGCCGGCATTGATCAGCGCCTTGGCCTGGATCTGCGAGCGCGCGCCGGTCAGCGTATCGACCATGCTGACGGTCCAGACGCCGTCCGACTGGCGAATCTCGGTGGCGCGGGTTCGGGTGCGGATCTCGGCGCCCTTGTCGGCGGCATCGCGCGCATTGAGCACGACGAGGCGGGCGTCGTCGACGAAACAGTCCGAATATTCGAAGGCGCGGCTGTAGCGGTTCGGGATCAGCGGCTTGCCGACCTCATCGCGCTTGAGATCGACCGAGCGGGTCGCCGGCAACAGGTGACGGCCGCCGATGTGATCATAGAGGAAGAGGCCGAGGCGCAGCAGCCAGGCCGGGCGCAGGCCGGCGTGATGCGGCAGAACGAATCGCAGGGGCCGGATGATGTGGGGCGCTATGCCCCAGAGGATCTCGCGCTCGATCAGGGCCTCGCGGACCAGCCGAAACTCGTAATATTCGAGATAGCGCAGGCCGCCATGCACGAGCTTGGTCGACCACGACGATGTCCCGCTCGCCAGATCGTTCATTTCGCACAGGAAAACGGTATTGCCGCGGCCCACCGCGTCGCGCGCGATGCCGCAGCCGTTAACACCGCCTCCGATGATGGCGAGATCGAAAATACGCTCCAACAGACGCATCCCCCGGCGACCGCCCGTTCCATCGAGCGGCTACTTTCGCTTTTGATTAGATCATACCGAAAAACGAAAGCAAGATGAAAGAGAGGCGAAAGGAAGCGAAAGCGGAAGTTTCTTGGTGAGCAAGAGGAGTTCATGTTGGGCAGCGCCACGGCGATTTGGGAGGCACCAGCACCTTGATTGGTCAGCGTCGAGCGACTATAGTCATACTAGTCAAAATGGTTTATCCCTATGGTCAATCGTAACGTTGAACCCGACCCGCTTCCAACGAATGACAGCTGGACGTTGGCCAATGCCAAGGCGCGACTGTCCGAGGTGATCGATCGCGCCCAGGCTGGCCCGCAGGTCATCACCCGTCACGGCAAGCCGAATGCCGTCATCGTTTCCGTCGAGGAATGGGCGCGCAAGACAGCGCGCAAGGGCACCCTGGCCGAATTCCTGCTGGCCTCGCCATTACGCGGCGTTGACCTTGAACTCGACCGGCTGCACGACACGCCACGCGACGAAGTGCCATGAACCTTTTGCTGGATACCAACGTGCTTTCGGAAGTTCAGCGGCCCGCGCCTTCGCCAAAAGTTGTGGCATGGCTGGATAGGATCGATGAGGACCGTGCGTTCATCAGCGTCGCCTCGATCGCCGAGCTTCGCCGTGGCATCGCATTGCTTGAGGATGGTCGCCGACGCACCGCGCTGGCCGTCTGGCTTGCCCACGATTTGCCTGCGCGGTTTGCCGAGCGCGTCCTGCCGATCGACCAAACAGTGGCCGAGCGTTCGGGTGACCTCATGGCGCAGAGCCGCAAGAGCGGCGTCGCATTGTCCGTCATGGACGGCTTCTTTGCGGCGACTGCGCTGGTCAACGATCTCACACTCGTCACACGCAACGTGAAGGATTTTGCGGCCTTCGGCGTTCCGCTGCTCAACCCCTGGGACGACGCTTAGCCTCTATCTCAGCCGCACCACTGGTGCGGCTTCCGGTGCGGCATCCTGCACCTCGGCCGACGCATCGTCGACCTCCGCGCCCTTCGGCATCGCCTCGACCACCTCGATGCCCTTGCTGTGGCAGATGGTGGCGAGGCGCTCGGGCAGCTCCTGGTCGGTGACGAAGGTCTGGATCTGGGTGATGTGGGCGATGCGCACCGGCGCGCTGCGGCGAAGTTTTGTGGAATCGGCGACCAGCATGACGCTGCGGGCATTGGCGATGATGGCCTGCGCCACCTGCACCTCGCGGTAGTCGAAGTCGAGCAGCGCGCCCTCCTCGTCGATCGCCGAGGCGCCGATGATGGCATAGTCGACCTTGAACTGTCCGATCAGCTGCGTCGCGGTCGAGCCGACCACGGCGCCATCGGCGCGCCGCACCGTGCCGCCGGCGACCACCACCTCGATGCGCGGATGGCGGTAGAGCAGCATGGCGACATTGAGGTTGTTGGTGATGACGAGCAGATCCTCATGCGAGGTCAGCGCGCTCGCCACCTCCTCCGTCGTGGTGCCGATGTTGATGAAGAGCGAGCAGCCGTTCGGGATCAGCGAGGCGGCGGCAGCGCCAATCGCCTTCTTCTCGTCGGCGGCGACGAAGCGGCGCGCCTCATAGGCGAGGTTTTCCACGCCCGAGGCGATGATGGCGCCGCCATGGATGCGGGTCAGCGAACGCCGCTCACAGAGATCGTTGAGATCCTTGCGGATGGTCTGCGCCGACACCTCGAAGCGGCGCGCCAGCTCCTCGACCATGACGCGGCCGGAGGCGCGCGCGATGTTGAGGATTTCGGCTTGGCGATGGGTCAATCCGGTCACGGCAAAGGCCTCAAATCAGAATGATGCATGGTGCGGCGGTTCGCGCCTGCGGTCAATGCGGACGCCGATCACGGTTGACGGATGAAGGTCCTCACCATGCCATTTCTTACCACCCCATGGCACTTGCAAGACGTGCGAGCAGCGTCGGGTCGTCGAACGCGCTGGCGGAGGCGACCGCGCCTGCTCCAACCAGGTCAGCATGGCTGAGGCTGGTGCGGATGCCGACAGTCGGAATGCCGGCGGCCGTTGCGGACTGCACGCCGGTGCGGGAGTCCTCGAATGCGATCGAGGCTCGCGGGCTCGCGCCGACGAAACGCAGCCCCTCCTGATAGGGCAGCGGATGCGGCTTGCCGTGCGGCAGCTCGGCGCCGATCACCAGCGCCTTGAAACGATGCGTGATGCCGAGTCCTGAGAGCAGCAGCTCGGCGTTGAGACGCGGCGCGTTGGTCACGGCGACCATGGGGATGCCGGCGCCATCGGCGCGGTCGAGTAGCGCCATCAGGCCCGGCAGCGGCGCGATCTGCCCGGCCACCAGCGTGCGGAAGACCTCCTCCTTCTCTTCGAGGATGAGGGCGCGCCGCTCCGGCGCCTCGTGGGGCAGAAAGCGATCGCCGATGGCGACATTGGCGAAGCCCTGCAGCTCGAGGGAGAAACGTGCGTGATCGAAGACGTGTCCGTGCGGGCCGAGCACCTGGTTGAAAGCCTTCAAGTGCAACGGATCGGTGTCGGCGAGCGTGCCGTCGATGTCGAACAACAGCGCCCGGCCCATTCCATCGTGTTTGGTCTCGATCATTTCCGTACTTTCCCAAATGCGCGGCGCATCGATGCGGAAGGCGTATCAATACGGCCTCGATCGCGCAATGACGCATCCACATGAGGCAGGTGACACTCGACAAAGTCGCGTGCGACTGCAACACTGATTGCAAGATCAAAAAGGAGGAAACGATGACGATCAACCGACGGGATCTGGCTCTCTCGACGCTCGCCGTGTCCGCGCTTGCGTTCGCCACGCCGGCGCTCGCCGCTTCGGCAGATGAGGACGCCGTGGCGAAGAGGGTCGAGGCCTTCCGCCTCGCCCAGATCGCGGCCGATCCCAAGGCGCTCGGCGCGCTCTGCGCGGAGGAACTGAGCTACAGCCATTCCAGCGGCAAGGTCGAAGACAAGGCGGCGTTCATCGCCAACGCCACCGACGGCAAATCGAAGTTTCTGTCCATCGAATACAAGGATCCCACCATCAAGGTCGTCGGCCCCGCAGCGATCGTGCGTTTCCACTGGCTGGGCGAGCAGGAGATGGCGGCCGATGGGAAAAAAGTATCGACCAACCTTCACATCCTGATGAACTGGCAGAAGCAAGGCGACGAGTGGAAGCTGTTGTCGCGGGCGGCGACGAAGTTGTGATCACGTCTTTCCCCTCTCCCCTTGCGGGAGAGGGTGGCTTCGCAAAGCGAAGTCGGGTGAGGGGTATCTATCCGCGGATCTAACTCTCTATTGAATTCGCGGAGCCAACCCCTTATCCGGCGCTTCGCGCCACCTTCTCCCGCATCCGCCTTCGCCAAGGCTTCGGCGGACATGAGGGGAGAAGGAAGAAGGCAGCAACATCAAGGGCGGCAAAAAATTCCGACCACGCCTCGCGGGCCGGAATGACAGTTACGCCGCCTCCTTCACCTCGCCATTCACCAGCCTGCGCGCGGCGCGCTCGGCTTCGCGGGCGTTGCGGAATAGCTGGCCTTCGAGACGGTTGAAGCGGTGCGATGAGGCGAAGAAGCAGTAGCCTCCAGAAGAACGAACGACGATACCTGCGGTCTGCGAATCGACTTCGATGATGTAGCTGTCCGGCATAGTCCGTGGCTTCCTCAGTGCGGGCAAACAACGGCGCTCCCGCCCAAAGGTTCCCAAGGGCATTGCGGCGTTTCCACCCCGAATCGACACGCAATTGAGTACGCCGGGACCTCATCCGTTTTATGACTGGTTCTTGACTGGTTCTTGGCGAAGCCGCGACGATGTGACTTGCTCGTGCCGCGTTCTGCGGCGCTGCAAGGCCTCGCAATATGGGACAGTGCGTCGCGCGCGATTACGTCGCGATCGGCGGATCGTTTCGCTGGATCGCCTGGGGACGGCCGTGGTCGTCGATCGAGACGTAGGTGAAATGACCGTCGGTGACGAGGAACGGATGCAACTCCTTGCGCCGCAATGCCCAGGCCTCGAGATGCACGGTCAGCGAGGTGCGCCCGACGCGCACGAGATTGGCGTAGACCGAGACGAGATCGCCGACATAGACCGCTTTGCGAAAATTCATCGCCTCGATCGCGACCGTCACGGTGCGCGACCGCGCGACCTTCGAGGCGAACACGCCGCCGCCGACGTCCATCTGGCTGAGCAGCCAGCCGCCGAAGATGTCACCATTGGCGTTGGTGTCGGCCGGCATCGCCAGCGTGCGGATGCAGAGATCCCCGCTCGGTCCGGCCGCTTGTTCGCTCATATGGCTCTCACTTGAAATTGTCCCAGCCCGGATCGGGCGCGAAGCGCGCGCCGAATCGTTCCGCCAGCGCGCGCAGAGTGGATACGATGTTCTCCACGCCGCGCGTGCGCGCGTAATTCAGCGGGCCACCGCGGAAGGGTGCATAACCGGTGCCGAAGATCATGGCGCCATCGACCGCGTCGGCATCGTCGACAATGCCCTCGCGAAGCGCCGCGACGCAGACATTGGACATCGGCAACACCAGGCGGTCGATCATCTGGTCGGTGACCCGCGGTCCGGTCTCCGGCAACGCTGCTTTCTCCGCCTTGCCGTCCTTCCAGGTGTAAAAGCCCTTGCCGGTCTTGCGGCCGAGCTCGCCCTTGGCGACCTTCTCGCGCAGCCAGGCCGGCGTCGGCGGCAGGAGATCGCCGAACTTGGTGCGCAGCATGTCGCCGACGTCGAGGCAGATGTCGAGCCCGACCTGATCGGCCAGCTCGATCGGACCCATCGGCATGCCGAACTGCACGGCCGCTTCATCGATCAGGCGCTGGTCGATCTTCTCGTCCAGCATCACCATCGCTTCCAGCATGTAAGGCGTCAGCGCGCGGTTGACGAGGAAGCCGGGCGAGCTCTTCACAGGCAATGGCAGGCGGTCGATCGCTCCGACAAAGGCGAGCGCCTCTTTCAGCACGTGTGCATCGTTGCCGTCATGGCTGACAACCTCGACCAATTGCAGCCGCGACACCGGGTTGAAGAAATGCAGGCCGACCAGCCGCTCCGGCCGCGCCAGCGTGGTGCGCAGATCCTGCAGCGGGATGCTGGACGTGTTCGTCGCAAGGATGGCTCCGGGCTTCATCCGCGGCTCGAGTCCGGCATAGACCTTCTGTTTCAGCTCCAACTTCTCCGGCACCGCCTCGATGATGAGATCGGCGTTGCGGACGCCCTCGCCGTCCATGTCGGGAATGAGGCGGTCGAGCGCGTCGCGCTCGTCGGTGGGCTTGCGGATGATCTTGCCGTAGAGGTCGGCCGCGCGTTTGACCGCGCCTGCGATCGGCTCCGGCTTCATGTCGGCGAGCGACACGCGAACGCCCTGCCCCGCACACCAGGCCGCGATGTCGCCGCCCATCGCGCCGGCGCCGATGACGTGAACATGCTTCACCGTGCTGCCGGCGCCTGCCGCCTTCTTCATCTGCTCCCGCAGGAAGAAGACCCGGATCAGATTCTGCGCGGTCGGCGTCACCATCAGCTTGGCGAACGAGGCCTGTTCCGCCTTCAGCATCGCGGATTTGCTGCCGCCATGCGCTTCCCAGAGATCGATCAGCGCATAGGGCGCCGGATAATGCTCGCGCGATGCGGCCTTCGCGGCCTCCGCTCGCATGCGCTTGGCCAGCAGGCCGCGCACCGGCCCGAGATTGGCGGCACGCATCAGCAGACCAGGCTTGGCCCGCTTCAGACGGCCGAACAGCGCATCCTTCACCGCGCCCTGGACATGCCGCTCCTGCGTCACGGTGTCGACGAGGCCGAGCGATCTGGCTCGGCGCGCATCGATGGTGCGCCCGGTCAGCATCAGCGCCATCGACTGCGTCGGATTGACGAGCGCAGTGAAACGCGCGGTGCCGCCAAGGCCGGGATGCAGGCCGAGCATCACCTCCGGGAAGCCGAAACGCGCCCCATCGATGGCGATGCGCGCCTGGCAGGCCAGCGCCACCTCGAGCCCGCCGCCGAGGCAGAAACCGTGGATGACCGCGACCGTCGGCAGCCTCAAGGCTTCCAGATGGTCGACCACCGCATGCGCGGCGCGGATGCGCGTCTCCACCATGCCGGGATCGTTGGCACCACGGAATTCATTGACGTCGGCGCCGGCAATGAAGCCGGACGGCTTTGCCGAGCGGATGACGAGACCGGCGGGGCGCTCGGTCTCGATCGCCGCGAGCACGGCGTCGAACTCCTCCATCACGTCGGAGGACAGGGTGTTGGCGCTGGCATCAGCGCGGTCGAACAGCAGCCAGGCGACGCCGTCTTCATCTCGCGTCAGCTTGAAGTGCTTGTAGGGACCATCCGGCGCAGGGCGCGACCCGAGCTCCAGCACGCGGTCGGCGAGCACGGTCATGATCTTGGAATCCATGGTCATACCGCCTCGATCAGCATGGCGCCGCCGATCCCGCCGCCGATGCATTCGGTGGCAATTCCGCGCCGCGTGCCGAGCCGCTTCATCGCGTTGACGAGATGCAGCACGATGCGGTTGCCGGAGGTGCCGACGGGGTGGCCCAGCGAAATCGCACCGCCGTCGACGTTCAGCCGCTCGCGGTCGATCTCGCCGGCCGCGCCGTCGAGCCGCAATATTTCGCGGCAGAACTTGTCGTCGTTCCAGGCGGCGAGACAGCCGAGCACCTGCGTTGCGAAGGCCTCGTTCAGCTCCCAGGTCTCGACGTCCTTGAGGGTGAGGTCGTTGCGCTTCAGCAGCGGCGTCACCGACATCACCGGACCGAGCCCCATGATGCTGGGGTCGAGCGCGGCCCAATGGCTGTCGACGATCGCAGCTTTCGGCGTCAGCTTGTGCTTTGCAACGGCAGCGTCAGAGGCGAGGATCACCCAGGAGGCACCGTCGGTGATCTGCGAGGAATTGCCGGCGGTGACCTGGCCCCAGGGCCGCTCGAACACCGGCCGGAGCTTTGCAAGCGTCTCGGCCGTCGAGTCCGGGCGCACGCCATCGTCGTGGTCGAAGAACTTGCCGTCGCGGGAAAACGCGGTCTCGACCTCGCCTTTCAGATAACCCTCGCTTTGCGCATGCGCGAGCCGGCGATGGCTCTCGGCCGCATAGGCATCCGACTGCGCGCGCGTGATGCCGAAGAGATGGCCGACGACCTCGGCTGTCTGGCCCATGTTCAGCTCGGTGACGGGATCGGTCAGGCCGCGCTCGAGGCCGATGATCGGCTTGAGATCGCGCGGCCTCAGCTTGAACGCCGAGGCGAGCTTCGCGGCCATGCCCTTTGCGGTGGCAAGGCCGGCGAACCAGCGCACGCCGGAATTCGGCCAGACCAGCGGCGCGTGGCTGAGCGCCTCGGTGCCGCCGGCCAAAACCATGTCGGCATGGCCTTCGCGGATATAGCGGTAGGCGGTGTCGATCGACTGCATGCCCGAGCCGCAATTGATCTGCACGGTGAAGGCGACCATGTCCTCGCCCATGCCGAGCCGGAGCGCGGCGACGCGGGCCGGGTTCATCTCGTCCGCGATCACGTTGACGCAGCCGAGGATGACCTGGTCGAAGCTATCGGGCGAGAACGGCTGGCGCGCCAGCAGCGGTCGGCCGCATTGCACGGCGAGATCGACCGGCGTGAACGGCCCTGGCCCCGAACGCGCCTTCAGGAACGGCGTCCGGCTGCCGTCGACGATGAATACCGGTCGTGCCATCAGCTCGCCGCCCTCTGCTCACCGAGTTCCTGGAAGAACTGATGCACATTGACGGTTTTCTTGTAAATCGGCGACAGCGCCTCCGGCGCAAAATCGTCGACCTCTATCACTTTTGTGACGGCTTCGCGGGCAGCGGCGAGTTGCTCGCCCTCGGCTTGCGTGATTACGCCCTTCGTCACCGCCTCCTTCCAGTCGCGGATATGCGCAGCACGCATGCGCCTGGCGATCGCATCCGTCGCCGCGACCAGCTTGAACGCGCGCTCCAGCCGGGCAAAGCCGCCGTCGTCGTCGACATGGGCCAGATCCGGCGTGAGGCGCGCGCGTGCCGCCGACGGCTCCAGCACGATGGCAGCGCATTGGTGCACGATGCGGTCGGACGGGCCGAGCACGCGGGCGCCGAACGGCTGCACCACGAGCCTGAGGAAGCCGGCGACGAAGCGGTTCGGCAGATTGGCCAGGATTTCGGCGAGCCGGTTCTCGATGGTTTTGAACCCGGTCGCCATGCACCATTCCAGCGCGGCAAAATCCTCCTTCTGCCGCCCCTCGTCCTGCCAGCGCTTCAGCGCGGCCGAGAGCAGATAGAGCTCGGACAGGATGTCGCCGAAGCGGGCCGACAGCATTTCCTTGCGCTTGAGCGCGCCGCCGAGCGTCAGCAGCGCCATGTCGGCGCAGAGCGCAAAGGCCGCCGAGTAGCGCGAGAGCTGGCGATAGAAGGGCGTGGCATCGCCCGCATCGGGCACTGGGGCGAATGCGCCAAAGGTCCAGCTGCGACCCATGGCGCGGAAGAGTGTCCTGAAGCTGTGGCCGACATGCTTCCAGAACGCCTTGTCGAACGCGCCGAGGCCGCGCTCGCGATCGCTATCGGCGAGCGCGTTCATCTCGTCGAGCAGGTAAGGATGGGCGCGGATGGCTCCTTGTCCGAACACGATGAGATTGCGGGTCAGGATGTTGGCGCCTTCGACGGTGATGCCGACCGGCACGGCGCGGTGGAGATTGCCGAGATAGTTTTGCGGACCGTCGATCACGGCCTTGCCGCCATGGATGTCCATGGCGTCGTCGACCGCGGTGCGCATCCGCTCAGTCGCGTGCAGCTTCATGATGCCGGAGATGACGGCGGGATGGATGCCGGCGTTCAGTGCCGCGCAGGTGAGCCGGCGCGCGGCGTCGAGCTGGTAGGCGGTCGCGACGATGCGGGCGAGCGGCTCCTCGACGCCTTCGAACTTGGAGATCGAGATGCCGAACTGCTCGCGGATGCGCGCATAGGCGCCGGTGGTGCGCGCGGCATAGGCGGCCCCGGCGGCCGACAGCGACGGCAGCGAGATGCCGCGGCCGGCGGCGAGCGCCGTCATCAGCATCTTCCAGCCCTGCCCCAGCCGCTCCTTGCCGCCGATGACGTAGTCGAGCGGGATGAAGACGTCCCGGCCCCAATTCGGGCCGTTCTGAAAGACCTGCATCGAGGGCAGATGACGCTGCCCGATCTCGACGCCGGGCAGGTTCGTCGGGATCAGCGCCACGGTGATGCCGAGCTCTTCCTGGCTCCCCACGAGATGATCGGGATCATAGGCCTTGAAGGCGAGACCGAGCAGCGTCGCGACCGGACCGAGCGTGATGTAGCGCTTGTGCCAGTTGAGGCGGAGGCCGACGACCTCGCGACCCTCGAATTCGCCCTTGCAGATGATGCCGGTGTCGACCATCGAGGCGGCGTCGGAGCCGGCTTCCGGGCTGGTGAGGCCGAAGCAGGGAATCTCGCGACCGTCGGCGAGGCGCGGCAGCCAGCGCTGCTGCTGCTCAATGGTGCCGAAGCGCATCAGGAGCTCGCCGGGGCCGAGCGAGTTCGGCACCATCACGGTGACCGCGGCCGCGATCGAGCGGGTCGAGATCTTGCGCACCACTTCCGAATGCGCGTAGGGCGAGAAGCCGAGGCCGCCGTACTCCTTCGGAATGATCATGCCGAAGAATTTCTCGCGCTTGACGAAGTGCCAGACGTCCGGCGGCAGGTCGCGCGATTCCCAAAAGATCTTCCACTCATCGAGCATGGCGCAGAGCTCGTCGACGGGGCCATTGAGGAAGGCCCGCTCCTCGTCCGTCAGCGTCGCCTGCGGGACCTTCAGCAGCTTCGACCAGTCGGGGTTGCCGGTGAAGAGATCGGCATCCCACCAGACGTCCCCCGCCTCCAGCGCCTCGCGCTCGGTGTCGGACATCGCCGGCAGCACGCCGCGCGCCCATGAGAAGATCGGCTTTGTGATGGTGTCGCGGCGGAAGCTCATGGCTGACCTCATGCATCGGCGCGGTTTTCGGGCATTTTAGCGGAAAGTGGCTGGCGGAGGCGAGCATCTCGCCTGCAACATTGACGCGGCCGGGCGGCCGCCCGAGCCATAACGGCGGGGGCGGGGGTGCAGTTCCGGGAG